>OZ244587.1:4800000-6350489 GCA_965218095.1 Candidatus Poribacteria bacterium
ATATTATATGGGGTGTGTTCAAGGATAAAACGCAAAATGCTGATGAAATCAAGTCGTACACCGTTAAATAAATCTTGATGATAGTTATTTCGCTGTAGGTCAATTTTCCAAAATTGACTCTCTGAAATCGCGTCGAGATTGGAATCTCGACCTACTGTTAAAACATAATTTACAGTGTAATACTACACGTTGGCGGAAATAATGACCCCACTTTTATGCTAAACCTTCCGAACCGAGAATGAAACGGCCCCGGCCAGAGTGATTCCCGCTTGTGGAAACTATTATAACCTGAGTTGCTAGTATCATAGAGAAACCGAGTTTTTCACTTTCAGATTGTCTGATTTAGGGAAAATCAGTTGTATTTTTCCCTAAATCGTGTTCCTTATCTATAAAAAACTCGGTTTCTGACGCTTGCTTTATCAACTAGCAACTTGCGTTATTATATAGAGTATGATACGCCGTTATGCACGAATCAGACTCATTTCATCCGATTGAGAGGAAATGCTATGCAAAATTCATCAAGCTGCGGCGCAATTCTCATTGTCATTGATGGCTGCCGTCCCGGTGGTATCCAGCAAGCCAATACACCAAGACTCTCTTAGATCGCCATTTTATCCTCGTCTAGAGCGATCATGGTGGGCACGAAAAAAGTCACGGCACAGATCTCCCTGAAGATTTGACGATTCCGCGGATTGCGGCCGGAGCGAAGGTCTCACCGATCGGTGAGATCAAGCAGCCGGTGCGTATTATTGACACCGCATTGACGCTTGCTCACGTTCTGGATGTGCTGTTTTCGGAGAAACGGGAGGGACACCCGATTATGCGAATCTTTTGACTCGTGAATCTTCTGACGAACATCTGTTCAGGTCAAGTGAAAATCAAAAGTCCCTGAGACTAAAAACACAAAGTTTCAAAGGTATGAGCGTTTTGAGAGGTGAAAAAATAATTGAGTAAAAACCGAAATTCTGCTAAACTAATACCAATTTTCAATTCTGAACTGGTATTATACTACGATTCAAACGCATCTTAACAATCACACATCTTAAAATCAGAAAGGGTAGGAGATATGCCGACCGATCTTGCACACCACATTCAAGCGACTGCTTTGGTCGACACACATGAACACCTGCGAAGGGAACCGGAGTGGCTGGAAAACGGACCCGACATTTTACAAGACCTGTTTGGGAATTACGTTCCCGCAGACCTCAACACAGCAGGCGCATCGCCAGACGCGATGAAACGCTTGATGGATGCTTCAGATCCGGATATTGCCGGACGTTTCGAGGGTATTCAGGAGGCGTGGGAAGCGACGCAGTTCACCGGATACGGCGAAGCGGTGCGACTCATTGCGGAACATATCTACGGGATTGACGAACTCACCGGGGAAGGCCTTGAATCAGCGCAAGAGAAAATTAAAGTGCTACGCAAGCCCGGTGAACGCTATCGCCTGCTGCACGATGTCGCGAACCTAGATCATGTTCAAACTGACGACTTTTGTTGGCCCTGTACCCCGGATCATTCCGGGCTGGACTTCTTTCTCTATGACCTCTCATGGGCAGGATTTTGTAATGGACAGATCGATTCGGAGCAAATCCACGTCGAGACCGGCGTTGAAGTAAAAGATCTCAGAACGCTGAAACAGGGAATGGAAGCGATTTTCGCGAAGTATGCCCCTTGTGCGATTGCGGTGAAGGCGCAACACGCCTACAACCGCACCCTCAATTGGATTGAACGGAACGACGTTGAGGCATCAGCCGCTCTCGGAAGAGTGCTGACTGCGCCTGAAGAGGAGATCAGCGTCGAAACTCGGCTCTGCTTGGGCGATTGGTGCTGGGCGCGGGGGGTTGAGTTGTCAATCGAACATAACCTCCCATTCAAGATCCATACCGGCTACTACGCGGGGAACGACCGAATGCCGGTACGTCGGATTCCTGCGGGGAATATGTGCGCGCTCTTTGGACGTTATCTAGACGCCACATTTGTCCTGATGCATATCGCCTACCCCTACAACGATGAGCTCGTTGCACTGGCGAAGCACTATCGCAACATCTGGGTCGATCTTTGTTGGGCGTGGAGCATCGATCCGTACAGTTCCCGTGACTTTTTGCGTCGATTTCTGCACGCCGTCCCATCGAACAAGCTATTTGCGTTTGGCGGGGACACAGGCTGGCCCACAAGCTCGATGGCTTACGCGATCCAGGCGCGTAACGAGATTCGGCGCGCCCTTGAGGGGGAGATCGCGGACGGCTATATGACGGAAAAGAGTGCGATGCAAATCGCCACGCGCATCATGCGGGATAATCAGTTCGCTTGCTTTGATGTCGAAGGGACACGGGCGAATATTCGCGCTGCTGCTTGAACAAATTAGGCTCAGATAACGCTGGTTATCGGCAGCGATTGTAAACATCAAGAATTCTAGGCAGGGTGAAAACTTGAACAAAAAAATCCCCAGTGATACAGTTCTCATCTTAAAGTGTGCCTATCTGTTTCAATGCCTTAGCTGCATTTTTACGAACCAAGTCATGTTGGTCTCTCAACGTATCTTTCAACGCAGGAATAGCTCTAGAGTCACCGTAGCATTTTCTCGTCTAAAATCGAATGAGTTATCACGCATTACACCTCACTCATCACGTTTCACTTCTTCCTCAGACAACACTGTTTGTACTTCTTGCCACTGCCGCAGGGACAGGGCGAATTACGGCCGACTTTCTGCGGGACTTCCACCTGTTCGGGGTGCATCAATGGCATAATGCTATCAGCGGGGCGTCCTGCTTGCAGCGCGGCAGCCATCATTTTCATCGGTCGGTCAGTGTGGTTGAAGAACATCTTATAGCCCGCGCAGAGATAGTTCAAACCGTCTTCGCCGCTTGGTGTTTTGATGAAACGGTTTTTCGGGCAGCCGCCGTTGCAGACGAAACGAACTTCGCAGTCCCGACAATACTGCGGCAAGGTGTCACGCTTGTCCGTCCCAAACTTCCGCTGGAATGGTGAGTCCACCAAGTCCTCCATCGGCGTGTCCATTACATTTCCGAGGAAGTATTCCGGATCAACGTAGTGATCACAAGAGTAGAGATCGCCGTTATGCTCAATTGCCATTGCGTTCCCGCAGGTCTCGTTGAAAATACATAAGCTCGGCTGATAGCCTAGCCAGCCTTCCAGGGCAACATCGAAGATCTGGACAAAGATCTTCCCAATATCGTTCACAACCCACTCATCGAAGATTTCACAGAGGAATTTGCCGTACTGCTTCGCGTGTACCGAGCGATCTGTCACACCCCTCTCACCCACGCGCTCGACAGCGGGGATAAACTGCATGAACTGAACGCCAAGTTTCTTGAAGTAGTGGTACACCTCACGCGGATAATCTCCATTGTGGCTATTGACAACGCAGAGAACGTTATAATCCACGTTATGCTTCTGTAGAAGCCGAAGTCCCCGAAGGACATCATCGGAGGAAGGCCTGCCCCTTTTGTCGTAGCGGTACTTATCGTGTAATTCAGGGGGTCCATCAATACTAATGCCGATCAGGAAGTTGTGCTGCTTGAAGAAAGTACACCATTCATCATTCAGGAGCGTGGCATTGGTCTGGAACGTATTCTGGATGCGCATACCGGGGCGTCGGTATTTCTTCTGATATTCGACAGCGCGTCGGAAAAAGTCAACGCCCATCAACGTTGGTTCGCCGCCTTGCCAGGCGAAGGTAACTTCATTGACCTGCTGGGTTTCGATATATTGACGCACATAATTTTCCAGGACCGCATCAGTCATCCGAAATGAGTGCGTATTGGGGTAGAGTTGCTCTTTATCCAAATAGAAGCAATATTCGCAGTCCAGATTACAAATTGCCCCAATCGGTTTGGTCATCACATGAAACGCACGCGGGGTTTTGTATTCAATCATTTCATTTTATCCTTTGCTAAACATTGGTCGAGAGTCACCGCTACGTCAGCAGATAAGGGTCAACAACTTGCGCCACGCCGTACCAGCCATCAACAATACAGTGAGATTTTAACCAAGCCGGAGCAGGGATTAAGACAAAAGAAAAAACGCTGACCGAGCTACTTCTTCCGCCTTCCAATCTTCCCTACCTTCGTCTTGCCATCCCTCTGGGTGGTAATCATTGCGACATTGAACACCCGCCGTTCATAACTGTGTGATGGACGGTTCACAACGCCTCCAAGCCCCCAAAAAGTCGATGAACTTCCACCATCGAAGTTGATGGCGTGTTTCACCCCGAGATCGCGTAAGAAGCCAGCCATTTCATAAAATGTCATTCCTATGCTATATTCTGCCTGTCGTCCATCCACCACAATAAGGAAAAGTCGATCGTCGTTAAACCCTAATACACTCCGTGGATGCAATTGGGCGCCATTGTTGTGGCCGGAGGCAGAGCCTCCGCTCGATTCGTGGAATTCGACAAGCTCGGGTTCTATTTCTCCATTCCGTAAGAGACGGATATTCCCCCCGATTCCGTCAGAAACGTGCTGCCATTGAGTTGGTGAAAGTGCGAGCTCAAGTTCCCCTGTTGTGCCTTCGCTCAATGTCGATTGCCACTCTTGCGCCAGATGACGATCGAGGGAGAGTACAATGCTGTCGCGGGGAATGCTGTTGTTGCCGCTCCTGCTGACCGTATCGATCACAAAACGGCTGCGATATTTGCCTGTGAGTGGCAATTTGAGTTGCTTGAGGACGACTTCATAACCACTTCGTGTGAGGGTCTGCGGGCCAAATCGGGACGTATAAATCACGGCGGCACACTCGGATTCGCGGATCTGATTAATGCAATCGATTTCAAGTACTTTTCCATTGATACGGAGAACCCCATTCAACTGAACGGCATCTAGCAGGAATTCACCGTCTGTTGTCACGCCGAAACTCGTTTCACCCCAGGAGGAAGGCGGAGAGTATCCCCACCAATCGCGCCGGGGGGGTATACTAACCAGTTCCCAATCTTGAATGTGGAGATTAAAGATTATTCCTCCGCGCCTCATACCATCTTCGCGGATGCCGAAACTGCCATTGACACCAGCTAACATCGGGATATCGCGTGCTGCGAGCCGTTTTGCCATGCTACTCATTGTTTCCCGGCCCAAGATGCGGCTGTTAGCAAGTTCAACCCCAAAGCGAAGATTTTTGGCGGTGCGATCCATCTCGGCAACATAAATCGCCGATTGCCGTTTATTCCACCAATCACGGTAGATACGCAGCCCCCCCTGCCAATCGGATTTTTTAAGGTAATCTCGCCTTTTGGACGAAGGATTGGGAGAGACGGTGGTATGCTTGCTAACAATTCTGGAGATAACAGAGGAAGACGAGAAATCTACACTATTTCCGGGTGTAGGTTGAGGCGCTGTTGTTCGCAACGCTCCTATCGCCAGAATCAAGAATATCATCACTCCCCAAACAGTGGCTACTTTTATGAGATAAACGCGCTGATCACTGTCTTTCATCTTCAATCTTCCTCATAGTTTACGAAAATGATTCCATACAGGGATAATTGCTTGGCTGACATCCCGTCACATTGTAGCGCAAACTTGTTCAAGGTGCAAGCACAATAGAGCTCGGAGCATTTATTTTAGTCCCCAACATCCGGTACGAGATTATGAAGAAGCGAATCGATAAGGCGAGGATCAAGGGACGCGCAGAACGGCTGACGTAGCCGGGCAAGATCGCTATCGTCTACTCTCAAGCAAAGGAGGTTTTTGAGTGCCGAGAATATATCGACTACCTCTAGGCGTCGGGGTATTTGACTGAAGAGTTGGAGGGATGTCGACTTGGAAGAGCTCCAGGGAATTCAGGGATTGAAGGCGCTGCGAGTCATAGTGGACGTGCGGGGAGTGGCTCAAGAACCGGTCACTGCGGCAGAAGAAGTAGAGCAAGCTGTACAGGCTATAGCACAGGTTAGTTCGCTATGAATCGTGAATAGAAATGGTAAACGTAAAGCGTAAAATGTAAGAGAAAAGGTTCTTCTTACGTTTTACATCCAATATGTAGATGATCGATGAGATACTGTGCGTTGAGCGCTTCTCCGGTCGCATGGATGAGCAGCTCGTTCCAATGAATGCTGGCGCCGGGCTTGAAGACTCTTTTGCGCAGATAGTTCCCCACACGGGGTTCGTCCACATAACCCGTTGATTCAACGCTTGCTCCGTCCAGAACGTCCTGATCTATGGTATGTTGCAATTGAGAAGCAACCATTTCTCCCAAGAGGTAGTTGTGATAATAAACCGGCGCGGTTGCAATGTGGATTTTCGCCGCCCAATCGGGTTCGTTCCGATTTTCCGGGCGGGTGACGAGTTGGAAGTGTTCAACCAAATCCCACCATAGCGTATTCAAATCCTGATCCGGATCGCAGTAGAGCGCACGTTCAAAGTGGATCATCACCATCGCCCAACGCACGAAGATCAGCATCCTCAACCGGAAGGATTCGATCGTTTCCGCTGCAATCGCCTCATTTTGCGCGGGGGATAAGTGAATAATCTTGTCCAGCCACGCCGCGTTTCGAGCAAGACGCCCCATAAGCATTGCAATCGCTTCCGTCGTGATCAGGTGCGAGGGCTGTCGCAGCAAGAATGGAAGCGCCTCATCCAGATATTTATCGTAAACTGCGTGACCATATTCATGCAACAACGTTCCCATCCACCTCGCTGTCGCTCTGACGTTCGCAAGCACCCGCACATCTTGCTTCCTGTCTATATTGATGCAGAAAGCATGCTGATCTTTCCCCGGATGTTCAAAGAGATTGCTCCTTTCAACCAGCTCTTCGATGGGCAGATTGATTCCACGATAAAAATCCTTCGTTATGGCAACTAGAGCCTCACCCTGGAATAGCTCATCAAAGTTGATTTTGCCGACCTCCGGCACCTCTTGAAAGAAGGGATCGGCGTTATGCCATGGGCGCAGTTCATCCACTGTGACCCCGAAGCGATTAGCCAGTTCTTGATCCAATTTCCCCTTCACCTGTCGGAAGGGTGCATCTGTCAATGTCTCCAACCGACTCACGGTGTCGAAAAGCTGATCCGGATCGACTTCGCTGAGAGTCAGAGACATCTGATAATAGTCAGCAAAGCCGACAGTACGTGCAGCTTTATTGCGCCGATGGGCTAAAGCGATTATATCTGCTGCGACTTTACGTCCGATCTGTTTGCTTCCTTCCCACACCTTCTGTCGCCTGACATTGTCGCCCTCTGTCTTCATCACCTCAACGATTTCGTTATCGGTCATTTCTGTTCCATCGACAACGGTGCGATGGGCATGGAAAACCTGCTCAATTGCCGTCTGGCGCTTGACCAGCTCTTCGATCATTTCCCGCGGAAGTTGGTGCGAGGTAAACTCTAAAATGAGTAAATGCAATTGCCGTGTAAGCTGCGGCTCTTCAATTGCGTTTGAGGCTTGAAAATCTCTCAATTGTTGGAAGTGGTCCCGATCTGAGAAAATAAGACGATATTGCGTTTCTAATTCGGCGACCAACTGCGTTGCTTCATCGGAGCCTGTTAGGCTTGCCTCCCAATAACTTGCGTTCAACTGTCTCTCAAGCGGTTGAATCTGTGTGACCAATTGATCAATAAATGTTTGTAACTGCGATTCCATTTTATGTTCCTCGTTGGTAACCGCTCAGATGATCGGGCAAACTGACAGTTTGTGTTACAAGCATCTGCTAGATTGCGTTTATTTCCGATTCTTCTCCGTTTACCACCTGAATGGTTACTCTCGTTGATGAATTCGGGGCTGGGTTAGGTTATCATAGGCAGCATGAATTGTCAAACTGAAAAAGGGATTGCCCACGCATAAAAATTGGATCGATTCTATGGGGAATTTCTAGGATCGCAATTTTCTCCTTGATCTTCAGCGCAAGTTAGAATATAATCTCCCTATTGTACCAATATGGCTGTACTATCATTAGAAAATGGATCATCACGTTTCACGAAAGGAGTTTGCCATGGATCTGACGAAACAACCCCCACGCAGTCCATACTGCACAGCGGTTCTTGGTCTGATGGGTGCGGCGCGAGCCGCGGATAAAGCGCGCGCCGAGCTCAACAACACGATTGGTGAATATCAATTTGGTCGGGATTCAGGGCTGGACAGACGCACGTTGGAATTTCTGGGGCTCTCGCCTGAAGAATTCTTCGATGCAGTTAAAGCCTACCCAGATAATCAATCGTTGAGCGCCGGTCTGAAGGAGAAAACAGGTAAGACCATCGAAGAAATTAAAGCGTACAACGAAGCCCAGCGAAATCGCACGCCTCCGGATGAGCAGTCACGTCAACGCTTTGAGCAGCGGAGACAGAATATCGGACGCCTAGACATCAAGATGATGTCTGACATGCTCGATGCAGAAGATGTGCATGAGTTTGGACCGCCGACAGAGCTCACTGCAGGCCCTCCACGAAGTCCTCACTCCGGTTCATTGTTGGGGATCGCGTGTTTGGCGCGAATGGCAGACAAAGCGAGGGCGAAACTGGCGGGAACGATCGGTGAGTACAAGTACGGAGAGGATTCCGGGCTTGATGAAGGCACGTTGGAATTTATCGGATTGACTGCCAATGAATTTCTCGAAGGCGTCCGTCAAAGTCCTGATGACGCTGCACTTGCCAGTTGGCTGCTTGAGCGTGTCCAGAAGACCGATGCAGAGATCGCGGACTGGAACGCGCAGCGACGTGCGCGAGGCCCATGGAATGACGAGATACAGAAGATATTTGATCAACGGGCAAACGCCGCCGGGCGTCCCGATCTCACGACGTTCCTCAATTTGCTCGATTGTGAGGATGCACACGATTTTCCAAGATAAATGTTATAAATTCTCAACATCATTCTAGGTTCGATGAAGCGGTGCGTGTCATTGAGACGTGAAAATCAGCGGACGATAGGCACGAAAGCATGAAAAACTACAGCGTCAAAATGATCCGCGAACATATAGATAACATCCCCAACATCTCCGTCCCAGAAGGGTTCTCCATCAGAAACTACCGTCCCGGCGAGGGACACATCTGGACACGTATCCAGAGAGCCGCCGAGCCGTTTCTTGAGATCGAAGATGACCTGTTTGATCGGGAGTTCGGTCACAATCTGAAAGCGATGGAAGATCGGAGTTTCTTCCTCGTCGCGGACGAAGGAAAAGAGATCGGGGCAATCACCGCATGGTGGAATCCAGACTGGAAAGACGGGGAATGGGGGCAGATCCACTGGGTCGCAGTACACCCCGACTATCAGGGGCGTGGACTATCCAAACCGATGATGTCGGTTGCGATGAAACGCCTCAAGCAATTTCATGACCGCTGCTTCCTCGGCACATCAACGAGACGGATTGTGGCAATCAAGGTCTATCTGGATTTTGGGTTTTACCCCGACCTCGAATCCGAAAATAGCCGTGAAGCGTGGGTGGAGGTCGCGTCGGTCTTAGAACACCCGATCTTAAAGGCGTGCGGGTTTTAAATCTGCGATAAATTACGTTTTACGCATCATACATATCACATTTCGTGTATGTATGTCGCATTCATTGCAAAACAACATCGTTTTAGACAGAGGAAATCATGCAACGCCTTTTCTTCGCACTCGGTTCTAGTTGTGCCTTGTTAGCTGTGATAACAGGCGCATTCGGCGCGCATGCCCTTAAAACGAAACTCTCATCCGATATGCTGGCAACCTTTGAGATTGCTGTGCGCTATCAGATGTATCATGCGTTGGGATTGATCGCTGTGGCCTGGGCTTCATCACAATGGAGTAGCCAACTTATCTCCGCGGCCGGCTGGTTATTCGTGGTTGGTATCGTTATCTTTTCAGGGAGTCTCTATATTCTGGCCTTGAGCGGAATTCGCTGGCTTGGAGCGATGACGCCGCTCGGTGGGCTCGCCTTTATCGTTGGCTGGCTGTGTCTTCTGTGGGCTGTAATACGAAACTGAGAACACGAGACAATCTGTATCAACCCGGAGGATCTTGACCTGCGAGGGAATGGGATGGTGTACTATAACGCAAGTTGCTAGTTGATAAAGCAAGCGTCAGAAACCGAGTTTTTTATAGATAAGGAACACGATTTAGGGAAAAATACAACTGATTTTCCCTAAATCAGACAATCTGAAAGTGAAAAACTCGGTTTCTCTATGATACTAGCAACTCAGGTTACTATACTAAACCTTTGAGAAACCGCATTGTAGCTTGGAATTAACGTCGCAAGAGTGTATGAATTCAAGAGTGCATGGGTTCATTGAACGCTTGAACTCAAATCCCGAGTCCTCGATACGCCAAATGGAATAGATCTTCTTTGAGAGCTATCCACTTAACAAATATAAGTACCTGCCGCCAAAAACTTGCTTCATGTTCCTACCCATGAATCTATTTCTCCAAATCGCTCACGGTGTCATCGGGGCGGTCATCATATCCCTCTTTTTCAGCCTCAGATCTAGTTTCGGTGAAGCGCGACATACCCTCAGCATCATCGGAGCCATCGCGATTATTATTGCAAGTGGCTACATCCTGCGGACACGGCTCATCCGGTGGGGAAGTCGGCAAATCTGGTTGAAATACCATCAAAGGCTCGCATCTTTCGGATTGAGCCTTGTCTTTATCCACTCCGCCTTTCGCCCCTTCTCATGGCATTCGTGGCTGACATTCGCTCTCGCGCTGCTCAACCTTGGGACAGGCATTGCCGTGAGTCTCACTACACGGCGCACACGACGTGTCCTGCTCCGCTGTCATCTCGCCCTCGCGCCAATTTTGCTAATTGGCATCGTCGTACACGGCAGGGAAAAATTAGATCACGATGAATTCTTTCCCTTGACAGAAGAACACGATATTCCGTGTGTAAGGTGTCACACATCAGATCGGCTGCTGTTTACCATCAATTCGCGCTTTCAAAGTGATTTAGACGGTGAGGGCAATGCCTCGGATGACTTACAGTGGGAGTTTGGCCTTCAGGCGACTTCACTTTCTCAGCATGCAGCGATTTCGACGAAAAAGGGAGATGGCGGTTGGCTGATAACCGATGAGCCGAACCACCAGAAATACATGGTCAGGAAAGTGGCAGATCGGCTGCACGTTTATGCCAATTCTCCATACAAGGGTTACACCTGTCTCACCTGTCATGTTCACAACACCCCTGAGATTCAGTTTGCTCATGAGGCTCACGGTGTGACTTCCTATAACGCATGCTTCAACTGCCATCAAACGGTCATTGGTGGAGAAAAATATGGCAGACGAAAAGCGAACTGGGACTATAATCCAGTTAGGAAATGAACAAATCAACAGCAAAAGTAGCTCACGTAGATCGTCCAATCTTGGGTCCTGGAGTGCAAAAGCTCCGTCCCGCTACGCGGGATCTTGCTTCACTAGAGACTTGTAGCGAAAACAGAGTTTTCGCACGCCGGTTGAAATTTTCCTTGACACCGAAACTTCACTTATGATACCCTTTGCGCACTCTCAAACGATAGACAGAAACTTAAAAGGCGCCATGCAAACTCTGAATCGACGACCACAACTTCAAATTGTATCTCATCGTTGGCATTGGTGGTGGTATGCTGTTCAGGGTGGGAGTGTGCCTTTGCTGAGATAGATTTTTGGATTCATATTTTAGATAAATCAAAGCTGTAGGCATACGAACCCCGTTGTCTACGGCTTTTTTTGTGCCTATTTTCTGCTAGCGAGGAGGAAAAATGGAAATTCTAAATCAACTCAAACCCGATCAGAATGGTTTAATTCCTGCGATCATACAAGACGACGAAAACAACGAAGTCCTCATGGTTGGCTATATGAACCGCGAGGCGGTGCAGCGGACGTTAGAATTGGGGCGTGTCTGCTTCTGGAGCCGTTCTCGCCAAGAATACTGGATCAAGGGGGAGACTTCAGGACACACGCAAACCGTACGAACTGTCGCCTTTGATTGTGATGGTGATGCGCTGCTGATCAAAGTTGAACAGAAAGGCGGGGCGTGCCACACCGGCTATCGCTCCTGTTTCTTTCGGGAGGTCTCCCCCGACGGTAACTCTACGCGCATTGTTGGCAAGAAGGTTTTTGATCCGGATACAGTGTACTCGTAGGAGACTCCCATGTATTACCCAAGCTTAGAAGATTTTCGAGAAAAAGCGCAACACGGAAACTTGATTCCCGTTTACAAACCGATTCTGGCGGATATGGAAACGCCTGTGTCCGCATTTTACAAGATTGAAGTGAGTGATTACGCATTTCTGTTGGAGAGCGTCGAAGGCGGTGAAAACCTTGCTCGATATTCATTCCTTGGCAGCGGTCCGTCGACTTTATTTCGGAGCAGAGGAAATCTGGTCCGGATTGATGACCTGCGTACCGGGCAAACCGTCGAACTGGAAAGCGAAGACCCATTGGAAGCACTTGAAAAATTGATGGCTCGCTACCAGCCCGTTGATGTTGAGGGATTGCCACGGTTTCATGGTGGGGCTGTCGGCTACCTGAACTACGACATGGTGCGTTTCGTTGAGGAACTGCCCGACGATACCGAAGACGATCGAGAACTATCCGATTGCTTTTTCATGGTCACCGACACGCTCCTGGTGTTTGACCATGTGAACCATCAGATCAAGGTTGTCGCCAACGCCCACATCAACGGCGACGTTGACGACGCTTACGCACAGGCAATCGATCAGATTGACGGGCTCATCGCCAAACTCAAACAGCCGTTGTCCTCCCCTTTCCCCGCAAGTGGGGGGGGGGAGAAGGGGGGAGTCAAAAAGCCGGCTAGACACCCAAGCGATGTGCCTGTCACTTCAAACTTTACGAAGGAAGATTACAAGCAGGTTGTCCTTCGGGCAAAGAAATATATCGCCGCGGGGGACATCATTCAGGTCGTGCCATCACAGCGTTTCACCGTGCCGATATCGGTCGATACATTCGAGGCTTATCGTGCTTTACGCACAGTGAACCCATCGCCTTATATGTACTACCTCAAGTTCGATGAACTCCAGATTGCTGGCGCTTCACCTGAGATGATGGTGCGCGTTGAGGACGGTGTTGCGGAGATGCGCCCAATCGCAGGCACCTGTCCACGTGGGAACATGCCCGACGAAGATGCCGCCCTTGCAGAAGAGTTGCTCGCGGATCCGAAGGAGCGGGCCGAACACGTCATGCTCGTTGACCTCGGGCGAAACGACCTGGGGCGCGTTTGCGAATACCATACTGTTCGCGTGAGTGAGATGATGCTGATCGAACGTTACTCGCATGTGATGCACATTGTTTCGCACGTTGTCGGAGAATTGCGCGAGGGGAAGACCTCCTTCGATGTGATTCGCGCCTGCTTGCCCGCCGGGACGCTATCCGGCGCCCCAAAGATCCGGGCGATGGAAATTATCGACGAACTTGAGCCGACGCGGCGGGGACCTTACGGCGGCGCCGTCGGCTACTTCAGCTTCTCCGGTAGCGCAGATACAGCGATCACGATTCGCACGCTCGTCGTCAAAGACGGTGTTGCCTACGTCCAAGCGGGCGGTGGCATCGTCGCAGACTCTGTACCCGAAACGGAATATGAGGAAACGCTCAACAAGGCGCGGGCGGTGTTAAAAGCAATTGAATTAGCTGAGACTGGATTGGAGTAGATCGGCGACAGGAGGCAAATCATGAGTGTCACACTCGACCAAGTCATTCCTTGGGGAAGAGCCCTCCAAGAGTACACGCGGATGTTCAAGCTCTCCGACGAGGAACTGAACTTACGGATCCTCGGCGTCGGTGATGGGCCTGCCAGTTTTAATAGCGAGATGAAGGCCCTGGGGCATACGGTTCTATCAATTGATCCGATCTATTCGTTTTCAGGAGCGCAGATCGAACGGAGAATTGAAGAGAGCTACGATACCGTCATCTCTCAAGTGAAACAGAAGCCTGACAACTTCGTCTGGGATTTTTTTTCAGATCCAGCGCATTGTGGTCGCTTCCGTCTTGAGACCATGAGGAAATTTTTAGCGGATTTTGAGATGGGAAAGGTTCAAGATCGTTATCTTCCTGAGTTTCTACCTACACTCAATTTCGCCGATGACCAGTTCGATTTAGCACTCTGCTCGCATCTGCTCTTTTTATATTCAGTTCAGCTATCTTTCGATTTTCATCGAGATTCTATACAAGAACTCTGTCGCATTTCTCAAGAGGTACGGATTTTCCCGCTGCTAGCGTTGAATTGCAAGAAGTCGCCCTACGTTGCACCGATTCAATCACACTTTTCGGCAGCGGGATTTACGGTTGATATTTGTCGCGTGCCTTATGAATTCCAGAAAGGCGGAAACGAGATAATGAGAATCTACAGAAATGGTTAGGAGAAGAACCAATGATACTCATGATTGACAATTACGACTCATTCACCTACAATCTCGTGCAATATCTCGGCGAGTTGGGGGCGAATCTTGTCGTCCATCGCAACGACAAAATCACGCTTGACCAGATCGAAGACCTCGCACCTGAGAAGGTCGTCATATCGCCGGGGCCCTGCACGCCGCGGGAGGCAGGCATCTCCTGTAAGTTGATTCGTCACTTTGCCGGGCGTGTGCCCCTTCTCGGCGTCTGCTTGGGGCATCAGTGCATCGGCGATGTTTTTGGCGGCGAGGTCGTTCGCGCCGGACGATTGATGCACGGCAAGACTTCGATGATTTACCACAATGGACAAGAGCTCTTTGCCAATCTGGAGTATCCCTTTGAGGCAACACGCTATCACTCACTGATTGTCGCAAAGGAGACGCTGCCAGATTGTCTGGAGCTCACGGCGTGGACAGACCAGGACGAAGTTATGGGGATTCGACACAAAGATTATCCGATCTGGGGAGTGCAGTTTCACCCAGAGTCGATCTTGACTCGCGAGGGGAAAAAACTGTTGGGGAATTTTTTGAGGAGGTAGGCAATGTCTGAGACGACGCTATCCCTCCGCCAGGTACGGGTGAATGCTCGTTCACCCCTCATAAATGTCCTGAAACTGCTCTAACGCCGCCGCTAGATTCGCGGCAATCAGATCGCCAACATAATCGTCATCCACCGAGGTCGTGCCGTCATTGGCGATGTCAATCCCATCGCCCTTGATGTTCCGTGTCGCTTGCGCTGCTATGGCGTCAAGTTTGCTTTCATCACTCGATGTGAACGGTCGGGACACCGCTATCGTCTTTGTGCCGTCGGTCTCCTCGGTAATCGTGATGCCCACGCCTTGGGCAATCGAATCGCCGCCGCTACTGCTCACCTGCGTCCACGCACTGCCGTCTGCCGATATATAAATCCCACCCGTGTCGCCCGTCCGAAAATAGATCGCCCGACGCCCCGACACCAGTAGGCTCTCCGCAGGGGCGTCATCACCTACCAAGATCAGATCCTCGCTCGTGAACTTGATCAGGTTGCCATACGTCATCCCCTTCAAGTCCGCAAGCGTGGCATCTCCACTGCTGGGCACCGCCGCCGGCAGCCGCACGTCGTCCAACTCCGACTCCGCAACCTCCGGCACCGCTGTGGTATCGATGATATTTCGTTCTGGCATCGTCTTACATTCCCGTAACTGTGCACAAAAAAAAGGCGCAAACTCCCGGTATCATGCCTGATACCGGGGCTTTGCGCCCTCAAATCCCTGTTATTACGCAGCGCAAACAGTATACCCAAAAGTATAACCGTTTGTCAATCTGTTTTATCGTCCTGTTTTATCGTCTAATCACCATTGCCCTCCATATCAAATAGACCCGGTATCCCATTCAGGATCAAGCCCCAAGCGATTTCATCTGGTAAGTCTTAGCAAAGCTATTTCATATTCTAAACCATCTATTTCAGATCCTAAATCATCTATTTCAGATCCTAAACTAGATATTTCAGATTCTAAATCATCTATCTCAGATCCTAAATCATCTATCTTAGAAATCAGGGACCCGGACCTATATGTTGGCTGGGTACCACCAATTCTTTTATTCAGCTTGTCGATTCTTGAATTCAATGTGTCAACACTACTGGTAAGACTTTGGATAGCCCTGCGTAACTGATGATCAGACGCTGGACTATAACTTACGTCGATTGCAAAAACAACAACTACAGCGGTTATCAATAACCCAATCCATTTGATCAGTTTTATGCGTCCCATTTTTATCATCTCCTTATCAGACATTTTACTCAATATAATTTACCTGATACTTATCCAGAAATAAATCAAGGTGTTTTCTTGCTTCCAATTCATTTGTGCCCCTGTATATTGGATATCCTTGGCATTTACCATCAGGAAAGCGCAGAATTCCACTGATAATCCAATAACCAGAATCCTATATCAATTTAACAGCCTCTAAATGCTCATCATCCACAAAAGTACTACCTCCCTTAAACTCCCTTAAAACCAGTAAGAGTTATTTTAGCACACCTCCTTTCAGATTGCCCCGGATCTGATCACGACTGAGATCTAGCGTTTTTTTGTTTGACAAGACTTCGTTGGGTTTGCTACAATATGCAATGCATGTGGCTACCCCTAGCTGCCACACCAGGGATAGCCTCAAGCCGAACAACCAAGTTCGTTAGGAGCGCCCCCATTGGTTGAGCGACTTTGGTATATTATAACGCATTTCTACCCTAAAACAGAAAAAAAATATAGAAATTGCCATAATATCACCGAAATATACCGAAAAAAAGGCGGGATCGCTCAAATTCTGACGCGATCCCGCCTTTTTTTTGTCGCTGTCGTAGATATCCCCTTTCACATCGGTATCCAGACCGCTCCATGTTTCATCATTGATGAGTTGAATGATTTGCTTCAGTTTGACGGGATCTTGGATCCTGTTTTGGGATTTTCTGAAGATTACACCTAGCGTACCGCTCTCCAGAGCCAACGTGTCGAGGATATCGCGGTAGTGTGTTTCAAGGGCAGCGCCCTCCTTGGCGACTAAACCTTCCCAGTCTTTCCCTGCGGGGACAACGGGGTCCTTGTTGTATGGCGGTTTGGTCTGCTCGTCCGCCATTTTCAGAAATAGGAGATAGGTCAACTGTTCCACATAGTCGCCGTAGCTGATCCCATCATCACGAAGGACGTTACAATAATTCCACAGTTTTTGCACAATAGCTGATGAATCGTTTGGCATTTTCGGGATGGTTCTCCTGCGGTTGTATGGGAGGGCACGTTTATACCGGCGGCATTATTACCAATTGACTGGCAAGAGCCAGCTTTCTTGCGATGCGATCGCGCGCGATCTTGTCTGCCGGGAACGGTGTGATATTCGCATGTAGTTCATGAGGGATGATGTCTGGAATAACTGTAAGATGATTCTCATAAACGACCTCTGCCAAAAGATCTGCCCTTGCTCTCAGTGTTCTTTCGCCTTGGACGTTTTCCCGCCCAATCACCCACACTTCGCTCTCAGAGAGGGATGAGATACGAAACACAGACAGATCCTCGCTATATAGAGGTGGCATGAATGCCGCATATTTGACAACCTTTTTTTCTACGGAAAAATGTCTTTTAGAAAAAATAAAGCGGGTAAGTTTCTCGCCTCCTGAAAAATTCATATCATGTCCTTTATTGAAAGAGGCGGTTTAACGTTGTAAGAAAACCCGGTAGAAGGGCAAAGTCCGACAAGGCACAAATTCCTGCAATCTCCCGCTTATCACTAAAAAAGGCACCGTAGATGACGTGACCGTCACCGTATAGGCTCATCGTCGCTATGCCATCCCCTGGTCGCCATTCCAACCCAATCCCTCCATCTTCCAACCACATCATCTCAGGCATTGGAATATTACGCTGCATCTGCTCCAGCAAAGAAAGTGTTTCATTGTACGCCGATTCAGGGACAGGCTCAACTTCGTTATCCAACTCACAGGCTTCCTCAACCTCCTCGCGGATATCCTCTAGCTCTCGTTGCACCTGTTTCCTAAACAGTGCTTCATCTACAGGAGGCCGAACGAAATCAAGTTTCTTTTTTGGGGTTTCCATAATGTTCACCTATCCGATTTTGAGATACGTTTCTTAATGAGGTATCTCCGAAATCTGATTCATCGTTATCCCCTCGTAGCTCTGCCAGCAGTACGTCTCCGATATAATCATCGTGGCGTTCGCCTACGTCTGTTACCTCACACTCCAGCGTCCCTGCCAACGCCAGGAGGGGATCGGTGCCCTGCGTTTCCTGGGCTGGATCTTCGTTTTCTGGAATATTATCTAAGGCGATTTCGGCAGATAAATCTGTCCACTCTCCTCGTGCCCTCATACCTAATATCTCCCAATTAAAATTAAGACTTTAACAAGCAATTGGCAATCAAATTACACTTAATTTTAACCTAAGTTTTCACTAAATACAATCTCTTTCTGTACCTTGATCCGTTCAAGCAAGACACTAGCAGGTTCATCGTTTGGGTCTTGCGACACCAATTTTCCAGAGAAGGCTTTTTTGAGAATTGACTGACGCAATTGCTCGGCGCGTTTCAGTTCTGCCGTAATAGTTTTTTCCACTTTGTCGGCAGCAAAGAGATGACGTTCGACTTCTTCAACAAGAATCTGCTGCTCTTTTTCCGGTGGCATAGGGACTGCAAGGAGTCTGAGTTTTGTGCCGTTTACATTTGCCTGTCCTGCCTGTTGAGACACAACCGATAAAATCCAATCTTTACCATACACGGAGTTAATATAGTACGCTACAATCATCGAATCAATATGTGGATTAAACCGTACCCTAATAAGATATGAAGCGAACGAACACGGGTTGGGTATTCCTGTATAAACTGCCGTTTTGCCAACTAATTCACGGCTATTTGTGCGATTGAATAGCAAATCCCCTTTATTCAGCAACAACTCTGGAAATTCATCGTGTTCTTTCGGGAGATATTTCAGATTATTCAGAACGATTTTACCGTCAACAATATTCCCCATTCTCAGCACAGGTATATCGTTTGAATCCTCGCTTGTTTTTTTTGATGAGCCGTATTGGATTTTTGTCAAGAGTTGTTCAACAGTTGCCCAAGTCCATCCCTTTGGTAACTTTGGCAGCTCATTCGTATCAGGTGCAACAGGTTCTTTATACTTCGCCTTCCATTTATCATCTTTGGGTATTTCTCCCTTTGCCTGCATCTGCTCAAGCTGCTCTGCCTCCTACTTCTCCCGCCGCGCTTTGAGAATACGCTCAAGTAGTACAGAAGCAGGTTCAATCCCGTCCTGATGCTCCGCCCGCCACGCTTCAGTCAGCTTTCCTTCAAAGGCAGCTTTCAGGACGGATTGGCGATACTGCTTGAGTTGGGATTGTGCCTTGTGGAGTGCGTTAATGCCCGCATCAAGTTTGGCGAGGAGTTCTTCGATTTTGGTGACGATGCGGTATTGTTCGGGGAGTGGGGGTAGAGGGATTTCAAAGGTTTTGAGTTGGTTCCCCGTTATCGCATTAAAAGTTGTTCCAGCACCTCTGCCCGCGAGTTCATCTTCATAGGCACGCATCAAATAGAAGATGAAAAACGGCTCAATACCACTTAACCCACGGATTGCTGCAAGACCTCTACCTACGCAGGATTTTTCAGGGCATAAGTTCGTTGGACCAACAGGTGCGCGAACAGAAATAAATACGTCCCCTTTTTCAGCGATTTTTTTCGGTGCGGCACACCACTTTTGTGGCGTTGGGTAGATCTCACCAAATTCAAGTTTACCTTGATAAAAAGGAAGTCCTTTTCCGTCAGTATTATAGGTTGATGATGGTGGCGATTGCCCCAATATAATTTTGCTGATTTCCTCTAATCTCGTCCACACCCACCCATCGGGCAGCTCAGACAAACCTACATCCGTTTCGCTCATATCACATGCTTCCTTTGGTTCATTGATTTTGTTCTTTCTGTCATGATTATATTGAGTATTTCATCTGCAACAAACAGACGGTTTCGCCGCCATCCGGTTATTTCCCTGAGTGTGCCTTTTTCGATAAGATAATCCACTCCCCGCTGAACGGTGGGAAAGGGCATCTCCCAAGCCTTCGATAATTCTGAAATTGAGATAATAGGACTTGCAAACAGATAGTCAATCAAGCGGTTTACAACCTTCAGCACCCTTCGACCGGCTGCAATTGCTCTGTATCGGTTTTGTAAGTCAAGCAATTTTTGAACCGTCAAAAGGGCATCTTCTGACTGTTGACGAATCCCGTTTAAGAAAAATGTGAGCCAAGCTTTCCAGTCCCCTTTTTGGCTTACATTCAACAGCAATTTATAATATTCATCTCTATGCTTCTCAAAAAAATCGGAAAGATAAAGGAGGGGCTGCGATAACAACTCCTTTTCCAATAACATAAACGTAATAAGAAGCCTGCCGATCCTTCCATTGCCATCAAGAAACGGGTGAATCGCCTCAAACTGATAATGAACCAGAGCGCATTGAATCAATGCCGGTTCCCTTGCGTTGGAATGGATGTATTTTTCCAAGTCTGAAAAACAACCTTTCATCTCTGGGTCCGGCGGAGGAACATAGGTTGCGTCCATCAAAGTACACCCGGGGCTACCAATCCAGTTTTGGCTCGTCCGCATCAAACCCGGGGTTGCACGTTCACCCCGCACCCCCTTCATTAGAATTCCGTGTATTTCACAGGTCAGCCGAGAACTTATCGGCAACTCTCGCAACCGTTTGATTCCATGTTCCATGGCTCTAACATAGTTGAAGATCTCTTTTACATCGGATGCAGGGGACGGCTCCGTTTCATCTGCTTCAAAGAGAAAGAGATCATCTAAACCGGATTGGGTGTTTTCAATTCTCGAACTCATTACGGCTTCACGCCGAATAAAAGGGCCAATCAACAGATGCGGATTAGGAAGCAGTTGCCCTGCACCGGATAACTCTCCAAGTTTGCTGTCTGCTTTTGATAAAAGATTAGCTAACTCCCAATCCACTTCGATTTTTGATGGGAGTGGATTCGGCACATAAGCCGAATATGGGGGACGGCTTATCGTGCGAATACATTTACCAGCGGTTGAATTTTTGAAATCTTCCGGATTCATTTTTTATCACTTTACGTTAATAAGATACAGTATTATTAACGTTTTTATGGGTTTGTGTTAATAAGGTTTAGCGTTATTAATGTTTTTTGCGAATTCGTGTTAATAAGATCTAGTGTCATTAACATTCTTGTGAATCAACGTTAATAAAATGTAGTATTATTAACGTTTTTTCGAGTTACTGTTAAAGCGTTTGATAACAGCAGGGATTTTATCCAATTGAGGCATCTACCTCACGCCGCCAACTGCTCATTCAACGCCTCAAGAATTGTATCCAACGCATCCCCAAACAACTGATACACCTTAATCGCCCCGCCCTTTGCCTGAAACGGTATGTTCTCAAAATCATCCATTTCAATGCGTAGCGATGTGGCGATATGGTCTTTTATCATCTCCAACCACGCTATCTGTTCTTGTGAAAATTCCTTCTCCTGATTGGTGAGCCATTCTTGGAACTGTTGATCGACGGTCTCTTTGTAAGGCTCAAGCGTTGCAGTATCCCCAATTGCAAAGCGGACTAACGAAATGATGTCGGTCAATAGCTTGTGCGGGCCCGCTCCCTTGACTTTCGATTGGTCTAACCGCTCGTACGCCTGCCATAGCTCCTCTTTCGTGAAGCGATATGGCGGCTGTTCGATCGCTTGGGCGAGTTGCTGAACTTGTTGATATGTGAGATGCCGCTGCCCGTACGGTTTGCTGTAGATAATCTGGATCGCTGTCAGTTCATCCTTGTTCTCTTCGATAAACTGCTTGAAACTTGCCACGCGCTGCTCCGCCCGCGCCTTTGCCTCACGGTCAAATCCCGAAGAGATGACGCTATCTTGGCTCACGGTGTCTATCGTCTGTTCCTGCTGCCTTTTGAGGTCAATGAGTGTGTTGCGTACGTCTGGGTTATCAAAGGGCTTACACGCCTCTGTGATAAGCCAATTCGTTTTCACCCGAATTTGCTCCGGCGTTAGGGATTCCGCCGGTGATTCGAGCAATAGCCGAATGTGCTCCGGCACTAAGCCTTCAGTAGGTGATTCAGTCAATGCGATGGGTTGTTGATTATTGTCCGGATCCATCGCATCAAACAGGGCGTGGATCATACGCTGCAAGGAGATACCCCCTGACACTTCGGCGATTTGTTTCCGGGCATCTTCTCCAATTTCACGGTCAAGACGTGCGAGCCTACCCGCCAACGAGGTCAAGGTATCGGTTTCTCGGTTGCCGAGCACCACAGACTCAAGCAACTTATCAAACGGCACACTCTGTTTTCGCTCAAGTGGTCGGGAATCGGTTTTGTCATTCTCACAAACGCCCACTGCATCGACAATCACGAAATGGGTTTTGTGATGGGTGTCGGGAGTGACCGCGTGCAAATCTGTTGATGAAATCGTGCGCGTACCTCTGCCCTTCATCTGCTCAAAATAGACCTGCGATCTGATGTTTCGCATGAAGATGATACACTCTAACGGCTTGATATCCGTGCCTGTGGCGACCATGTCCACCGTTATGACGATGCGCGGATTGTATGAAATGCGGAAGCTAGTGAGCAGGTTTGCCGGTGTATCGCCCGTTGTGCGGTATGTAATCTTTTTACAGAAGTCGTTACCTTTCCCGAACTCCTGACGGACGATATGTAGTATATCTTCAGCGTGGGAATCGTCTTTGGCAAAGATCAGTGTTTTCGGGACATGCTTTCTGCCGGGAAAAATCTCTGTGAACAGATTATCTCGGAAGGTTTGAATCACCTTGCGGATCTGGTCGTCTGCTACCACATCACGGTCAAGTTGATTCGCGCTGTACTCCATCTCCTCATCCAACAGTTCCCATCGGATTTTGCGGGTAAGCTTGTCCCGTTTGTCAACGTAAAAGCCGGGAGGAATCTTGCTGCCTTCCTCCGTAATCTCTGTCTTGATACGATACACCTCATACCCCACATTCACGCCATCGGCGACCGCTCGCTCGTGGGGATACTCTGTGACCAAGTTCTGATTGAAGAATCCGAGCGTCTGCTTTGAGGGTGTGGCAGTGAGACCAACGATAAAGGCGTCAAAATATTCCAGTACGGGCTTCCATCGGTAGTAAATCGAGCGATGGCACTCGTCGGTGATGATAAAGTCAAAGGTCGAAATCGGAATCTTGGGATTGTATACCACCTCCGCAGCGGGTTGATTCGTCGAATCAAGGTTGAGCAGCGATTCACTCTCGCCCTGTTCATCAAAAACCGATTCTCCCTTTAGCATCGAATACAACCGCTGAATCGTGGTGATACAGACCTTGCTCACCTTGTCAATCCGGTTGGTGGTGAGATGTTGCACGTTGTAAAGTTCGGTGAATTTCCTGCCATCGTCCGGTGTGGTATATTGCTGAAATTCTTTGTGCGTCTGTCTTCCGAGATTGCTGCGATCAACGAGAAAAAGTATCCTTTTGGCATTTGCAAACTTGATTAGCCGATAGGCGAAATTCACGGCGGTGTATGTTTTCCCGCTGCCGGTTGCCATCTGAATCAGCGCGCGAGGGTAATCTTTGGCAAATGACTCCTCTAGATTGGTGATTGCTTCAATTTGACAGTCTCGCAAACCCTGCTTATCCAGTACAGGTGGTGTCTGGAGGTTGTATCGTAATGTAAGCGGCTGCTGAATCCACTGTAACAGGGTTTCCGGTTTGTGGAAGGCGAAAACGGGTCGGGAGCGGGAGTCCGGATCGCGTAGATCGCGGAAGAAGGTTTCAACCCCCGTGCTCTCATAACCAAAAGGTAAAGGTTTTCGATAGCATCGAAGGGTTACTGGAATCCCGGTGAGATACTTCTCAGTTTGTTCAGAGACCCCGCTGAGGGTTGTGCCCTCCGGTTTGGCTTCGATTACCCCGACCGCTCTTCTGTTGATAAATAGCAGGTAGTCTGTGGGCCCGGCGGACATAGGAAATTCACGTACCGCGACACCCAGCGATTCACTAGGATTCATCTGTTCATGATCTTGAATCGCCCAGCCCGCTGTGGTGAGCAGTTGGTCGATGTTCTGTCGTGCTTTTTCCTCGGGTTTCATATCTTCTTTATCTGTGGTGAGGTGAGATTGTCGTGCAAACGTCAGCGTTATTTTACCTGAATCTACTGCTGATGTCAAATGTCGCGTCCGTCCACTCGCATCCAATGGTAAGGATGATTCCGCAAAAATAGCTTGCCTAAGTCAACTCATTGGGCTATAATATTTTGATAAGGCAGGGAAGTCCAACCGGTAGTTCCGCAGTTAAGTTCAGTGGATCCCCGTCTTGTCAAGTTATAACTTTATACTTTAGTGGGGTGCTACCAAGCGATGAGCAGCGAAGATTATTTTGATCAGGTTGCGGATCAATGGGACAGCCTCCAGGCGAGTTTCTATTCGGAGAAAGTTAGAGACCGGGCGCTTGCTACCGCCGCCGTGCGAGCGGGCGGCATTGCTGCTGATATTGGCTGCGGTAGCGGCTTCATCACTGAAGGGTTGATCCATGCCGGACTGCATGTGGTTGCCGTCGATCAGTCCGAAGCCATGCTGGCAGAAATGAAAAGGAAGTTCGCCGACATTGTCGACATTGACTACCGCCGTGGAGAGGCAGAGCAGTTACCGATTTCCGACGACTCTGTGGATTACGCCTTCGCCAACATGTATCTCCATCACGTCGAAAGTCCACTGATGGCAATCAAGGAAATGGCGCGGATTTTGAAGCCAGGCGGGGCATTGGTGATTACAGATCTGGATGATCACACCTTTGAATTTCTGAGAGATGAACATTATGATCGCTGGCTGGGTTTCGACAGACAGCAGGTTCGACAATGGTTTATGGAAGCAGGACTCCGGCGTGTGGCTGTGGACTGTGTGGGTGAACATTGCTGCGTTCAATCCAATGGTGAGAGCCAGTCTGCCAGTATCAACATATTCGTGGCGTCAGGTGAGAAATGAACGTGAGGCAAAGCCATGCGTATCATACTGAGTCAAAAGGTACGCTGGAAGCGCTTATCGAACTAAGAAATCAAGCAGAGGAAAACAGACAGAGAAATCTGTAAACTTTGATTAGCACGTTCAAGAGATACGACTGCGCGTCCGGCGTTATCAACTCAAGCAACGCGCGTAGCAGCCCCACCGCCCTTCACGCCGTCGCCCGCGGGATGCAGACGAACATCAGGGCTAGTTCAGTTGGCGATGAAACGTCGGGAACAGTGGTTGAAAGATGGGCGTTTGGAAAAACTGGATCCAAGACACTACCGTCTACATCTCGATTGAAAATCTGTCGGTTGGTTTGAACAACCGTGAGCCCCAACGTATGTCCGTGCTTGTTGGGTATCGTGCATCAACCTGACCTACCGATTATTCCACAATCCGGTTACGCCTTGTAAAACTCGACGTGCTGTCCACCTAGCACGAGCTCGGCAACCTTTTCCACCAGCGCATCGCACTGTACTTCCTCTAGCCCGACGAACGACCGTGCCAGCGTAATCTTTTCCTTCATCTGTTCGGGGTTATCGGCTCCGGCGATCAGCACACTGATCGGCAGCGACCAGACAAAACGGACTGCCTCGTCGATACTGACCCGGTAGGGGATGAGTTTTGGCTTGTCTCCATGCTCTCCCTGCTTGGAACCACCGAAGAATCCACCATTCGCTAACGTCTTCATCGCCAACACGCCGATCTTCCGCTCAACCAGTATGGGAAGCACGCCCTTGATAAAACTCGCGTAGCTCGGGTCAGCCAGATTGATAGGCATTTGACAGGTGTCGAAGATGTCCGATTTTTCAAGCACGCGCTGGTGAGCCAAAGGACTGTTATGACCGGTGAACCCGATATAGCGCGTCTTACCGGATGCCTTTGCCTCAGTCATGACATCAAACATGCCCTGCTGAATGCGGCCGTCCACATCATCTGGATCTTGCACCGAGTGTACCTGCCACAGGTCGAGATAATCTGTCCTCAATCGACGCAACGAGCCTTCAAGATGACGCCTGGCGCCATCGGCGTCATGGGCGGTGGTTTTGGTCATGAGAAAAACGGTGTCGCGGTATTTGGGCGTCAGCAACCGACCTAAGCGGCTTTCGCTGCCGCCATCCTGGTAGGACTCTGCCGAATCGAAGAATCGCACGCCGCCTTCAAGCGCCGTTTCAATCGCAGCCTGTGCATCGCGCTCATTATGCATCCGTCCGATGTGCCACCCGCCCACGCCGAGCATTGTCACCGTTTCGCCGGTGCGTCCCAGCGTGCGCGTCGGCAAAAGTTCGCCCAAACGATCGCTTTCCTGACGGTCTCCACCGGCGTTGGTTTGAGATGATGACAATACCCCTGCTGTTAAATCAGTCAACGATTTTAGAAACATTCGTTGTTCTTGCATAATCAAAACCTCCTCTTCACCGGACTATGGCTCGGCTATTCCGAATTATGCACATCCCTCAACTAAGTGAGGGTGGTTCATAATTCAATGCGCGTCATTGCTGGCCTCGGGTAAGTTTGTAGTCGGGCGATTTATCGCCCGTCTCAACGCGCAATGAATTGCGCTACTACCAACCGCTTATTTTAACAAGAATTTTTTGCCAGGGAACTTATAGCAAGTAAAACGCGCGCTTCTCCCGTCAGCCTGAGCGAAGTGAAGCATCTCTTGTACCTTAACGAGGAGATTCTTCACTGCGCTCTATTAGACTTCCAAGAAACTACCCGCAATGAGTTCAGGACCTATTTCTACAATCTCCAATTGATAATTCCCTCGAATAGGCAAAGTCGGAACGGCGGCACGAAATTTTTTCGCGGCGGTTTTTTCGGCGGCATTTTTTGAAAATTAGATTCGACTTCGCGGGTAGCCAAAAAGGTAGGCTACCCGACCTCTTGGGTCGTTCTTCTTCCAACCAACAGTGTTGGCGGTCGGACTTTGCTTTCTCTCGTGCATATTTTTCAGCACGCTTTTTTTGTTCGTCGGATAGCTCGAAGTTTTCCTCGATAGCAGTGCGCAACCAACCAGCAGGGTTTTCGGAGATAAGCGGGGTAAAGTGTCCTTATCCATCAACTCAAACCTGACAGACCAGTACCAAAATTAAAACCCCATAAGTCCACAACAGCGACGGCAGACAGGCATGGGGCCTTCGGTGCTGATAGAGCTTCGGAATTTCCGGGCGGCTTCATTATTCCACATGTCCGTGACAGCATCCGTTTTGATGTTGCCGATGATGTAGTCGTGGTAATCACGGCAGAGGCTGACATCACCGTTGCTATCGATTTCCATCGTCATGTGGATGCTGACACACTGATTGTAATCGAAGACTTCACTGTGATCTGTGTAGTATCGGTTGATCTCCTCTTTTGTGTTGAGGCTTGGCATCATCATCGGTAGGCACCGTTGTTGTGCTTTCGAGAGCTTCTCCATTTCCTCAAATTTATTGAGGATGGCGCCGTGATCGAAATCTTTCCATGTCCCGATCCAGCCGTAGTGGGTTTGGGGCTTGAAACCGAAACGGCGCTCAAAATCTTCTGTGTGTGCCTGTGCAGAATGCGAGTCGATCCACCACGTCAGGTAGAAAATCTGTGCATCTGCGTACTGGCTTGTGAATTTGTAGAGATCGACGACATTGTCGATATTGTACATGGTGATGCAACTGAGCGGGACAATATATGGAAATGCTAGATTACGACGCTGCTTCTCTTCGCTGAGTGTTTCGAGCGCTGCTTTCACATCCTTGAAGTTGTCATAGTTTCCTGTGACCCCGGGACGCTGATTGTTGTGAATCTCCGCATTTGGTCCATCAACGCTCAAGTAAAGAATCTTGCATGTTTCAAGAATATCGTCCGCACGCCTGGCCAGGTTCGTGCCGTTGGTTACGAGCGAGATTGCCATGCCTCGGTCTTTAATATAGTGCAACAGCTCAAGTAAACCGGGATAGAGCATCGGCTCGCCGCCCCAAATGTACCACACAGGCGACCAGCCAGCATCAAGGATCTGATCAACAAGTCGTTTGTAGATTTCAACAGGAACCTCCCGCTGTTTCAGTTCTTTGAGGGACTTGTCAAGCAGATAGCCGTTATCTCCCCACTGCCCGCAGGAGTGACAGCGCAGGTTGCACATATCTGTTATTCGTAGACTCACCAGTTGGACGGCATCCCCTTTACCGTGCCTGGCTCCAAATGGGTGTCTCCAGTTGAAGGTCTCCTTCGCCATCTGGTATTTCATGAGCGTGTAGGTGGTCGCCCAATCATCTGACATCGCTGTTGCGAGTTGACTTACAAGAAAACGGGGTGAAACTCGACTTCGAGTCGCCATAATTTTCCTTTCTATCTATGAAGAATAAAACGTGAAACGCAATGCGTAAATGTACTCCTGAACTCTTGACTCTCCGATGGATCGGAATTTCCGTTTCGCTCCAACCTGAACCTATTTCCCTTCGTTTCCTCCTTCCATTCTGCTACTCTTCCTCTTGTCTCCTTGTCCTTCTGTTATCCGTCCTAAGACACGGCACTTCGTGGCTGAAAGGATTTCGTACCGGACACCGCCCCATACAATCTTGTTCTGAAATAGGGCATACAGTGTGTTCAGACCCGCGACACACATGGATATGGGGGTAACAAGCGAGGTCATCCGGATGCTTTCGCGCATCTTGGGCATATCTCTCAGCCAACGGGGCAGGTTTCGGGTGAAGAAACGGTAATTCTGAATCTCAATAAATGGAACAAGGAGAACAGGGAGTAGCCGATCGGAATAGAATATAAACGCGATTGAACCAAACACAAGCAAAACTTTGGGCAGAAGCACGAGCAGGGCGCCTGCCCATTGTGTTTTAAGCCCCATCCGGAAGGTCATCACCATTTGCCGGTTGGTAAACTCCATGATCTGCTTCCACGTACGTTTTTCGGTGTGCGTAACCGCAACGCAATCAGGGACAAAATGAACCTTGAGTTTCAAGTCTCTCACCGCATGCGTCAAATTGTGATCTTCAATGGGGGCGTTTTCCCAGCGTTGCAACACCTTGCCTTTCTCAAAAGATTCGCGGCGGATTGCATTGGAGCCGCCCCAAACCATAGCGAGTGGGTGATCGCCCTGTAACGCAATCTGGAAGTTAACCCAGATCGCCTCGACAAGCGACGCTGCGTTCAGGGTATGTGGGTAATAAAATCTTGCCCCCACTGTTGCACCGATTTTCTTATCCTGGAGCGGTTGGACGAGCAGTGTCAGCCAATTTCTCTGAATTGTTGCATCCGCATCAACAAAGGCGATAACTTCAACATCATCTGGAAATGCCAAGATTGCTGTCATCAGATTCTGCACTTTCTGCGAACGTGGCAAGGAGTTATCTATGATATTTGGCGCCAATAGCACATGTGCGTTGGGGTGCGCTTCGGCGATTTCAAGGAGATGTGTGTAAGACACATCGTAGCCCAATTCCCCGTTCGCGTGTGTGACGAAAAACACTTCATATGTCCCCGCATAATCCTGATCCAATAGCTGTTTGACATTCTCCGCTGTCTGAGCGTCCCAACCGTAGTGCGGTGCGATGATGGCAACCTTTGGCGTATAACCGGGTCTTTCCGTTCTTCTTTCTCGACGTGCGTACAGGAATGAGTTGATGATCAGCAGAATTTCAAGGATGAGGAGGAAATAAACCGTTCCAATGATGTATGAAACCATAGCGTGAAACGTGAAACGTAGTTATGAGTAGATACAGTTGCATTTTATAGAATGCAACCACTGGAGTTGTACACCGCCGAAAAATTACCGCTGCAATTCCCGAAAAATATAGGCAATCCATTAGCAGCTTTCCACTATAACGGCGTCTCATCTTAACATAAGATGCAAATATGGTCAACACAAAAAATACGTTCATGTAAGGATATATAGGCTGCCTGATTACGTTTCACGTTTCAATATCACGCATCAGCATCGCTATATCGGGCAAGTCCCATAAAAACGTATACGCATCTTGAGTTTGTCGCAGCCGAGGGGTAAATCCACTTTTGGACGCCAGTAAATAGAAGCGGTAGTTCCTTGCTTCATAAATGCGCTCAATTGGCGGTGGATAAACCGCATCCAAAAGACAATAAATAGATCATTGATTTTGTAACGGCTTTTCTTAGATCTCCAGGATTTTTCGGTGACAGGCGCCTCACGTTCAACCAGATCAAAAACCTCAGACAATTCCCTCATATACTTCGAGAAGCTCGTGGCACGAATACCTGTGGGACCAGAGATTTCAGACAAAGGAGAAAAGTCCAATGATGCAGGCATTTAACTGGAAAGGCGGTCTGTTGGCGCTGTGATCACCCGACGGGAGGCAGATTGCGTTTTCAAGGTTCGATGGGGAGGCCTATAATCTTTATGTCATAGATGTTGCGGGCAAAAATCTGAGGCAAATCACCAACAGCAACATATCGGAATTATTCCCAAGCTGGTCGCCGGATGGCAAAAAGATCGTATTTGTGGTCGTGCCGGATTTAGCTGCTGTGGCGGATGCGCATTTTTCCACTATCGATTTGACCACCCACAAGGTTGAACGATTAGCCGATGCCTCCGGCTTCAGCTTCTTCGATGGTGGACCAAAGTGGTCACCTGGCGGACTTTCGAGGGCTTGATCCCAATAGAATTCGATGTGCAGTCCCCCATATTTTCCCACGCGGGTGAATTTTCTACCCGCTGAGGACTTCACGCTCTCGATCTGCACCCGATAATGGCAACTCAGTCCATCCGGCGTTGCGGGCGTGTGAGGCATGGAAACCAACGATGGCTTCCAGCGTATGGACGGCTTCCTCGGTTGGGTACGGGAATGGGGCGCTGCCATCGAGCCAAGCCACAATTTCTGCGACCGCTCGGTCCATGTCGGTCGTTTCATCGCCGGGTCTGGACCAATGTTCCTGACCGCCCCCCCAATATTCAAGCGTCACACTGCTGCCGTCGGAGATCGCTCTACCTTCAGTGCCATTGAAGGTCATCTGTCCTGGAACTTTAGCGTAGTCTGCCGCATCCACCGTGACCATGACCCCGCCGTCTAATCGCACCAGCCCCCAGCCGCCGGGATCGCGAAATTGTGGGCCACGGCAGTCGGGTCTGCCGGAAAGATCTAGCGTGGCAGAGACTGCGTGGACTTCTCGGGCAGTCAGCATGAGAAGGGCGTCAATCATGTGGGTGCCGACGTTTCCCAGTCTGCCAGAGCCCCACTGCAAAGAAACGGAGGTCAGTTCACCTAAACCATCTGCGGCGACAAGATCTCGCAGCCGGCGGTTGTTGAGGTTGAACCGGCGTTGGTGATTGATTACTAGAAGCACGCCGTTTTTGTCGCATGCCTTGACCATTTGTTCTGCATCGGGGAGCCGGGTCGCTATCGGCTTTTCACAGTAGATGGCACGAACCCCCTGCTCGGCACATGCGATGGTGATTTCTGCATGGATTGGAGCATAGGTTGCCACACTAACGATGTCGAGTTCCTCTTGAGCCAGCATCTTGTTCCAGTCGGAATAGGTAAGTGCGTCCGTGCGCTGGGCGAAACGTTCTCGCCGTCCGGCATCACGGCTGCTGCCGGCGACCAGATCGACGTGAGGATGGTTGGACAGCGCGTCGAGGTGCGTACCATTAAGGTCAATGACACGCTGATGGAGAGCATCGCCGGAAACCTGATCCGCTCCGCCGATAAAACCGAGTCCGATGATGCCTGCCCGATAGGTTGAGTTGGTCATAGGTTTCTTCTCCTCCTGAGCCTATCAATAATTTATTGTCTAATAGATATGACTTTTTCAGTTATGGCGGAAAATCAGGAAGATTTCGCCTCCAACCGCTAAGTGAAAAACTCGTATAATAGAGGCTTTGCGAAGAATCTCCCCGATGGATCGGGACTGTTTAGCAACAAAGATCCTTCACTCCACTCAGGATGACATTTTATTGCCTCGCTAACCGACTTGATTGAGCAATTCCGCCTGCGCGTTCAACACCGCTTCGACCGACAATTGTTCGCTTGCCGTGGCGGTGCTGCATTTCATTCCAATGAATATCGGTTGCGGGCTCGACGCCAGCAGAGAAGCGCAAGCTGTTGCGTCCGCGGCAGTGAAACCACTTTCGGGGTCAAGATGCGAATTATGGGAGTCCATGAATCCATTTTCGGAAGCACCGGCTCCGGACAAAATCACGCCCGCCAGCGGCGCCTCTGATTCCAAAATTTGGTTGATGCTCGATAGCGGTGCGTCGCCGTTGATCAGAAGGCGTCCCCAGTTCACCATTAAGGAGATGGGATGCCCCGGCGCAGACTCTCGATTTACGACAGTTAGAGTCTGGATAAGAGAAGGCAGCGTCAGTGAAGCCTTCTTGGCGGCAGGAAAAGGTATGGGATGATCCGGAGGGAGGCTATCCGTTACTTCCGCTGCCAGCGTGCAGTCGAGTAGGACAGCGGCAACTAACTCGCGCAAATCGACTAAGCTGCGATAGAACGCGATGGCGTGCGGGATTGTATCTCCGGAACGTCTCCCAGTCTGCACGACCACATTGCGGATGCGGACGCCTTGTTCGGACAGCGATAGGCACTGCTGCAAGACTGAACATGTATCGAGCACCGCTGCTTGACGAGACGATTCCTCCAGCGAGGAAAAACCGTACGCCGGATTCTTCTGTCCTGCCGTCGCCCACTGCGCCACGAGAGTGACCACGAGTGAAGCGGGTATTTCTGCAAATGCATCAACCAATTCCGGCGCTAACGGTATACCAGCGAGAACCGGAATTTCAAAAGTGTTTATGTCCCATTCGCGCGCCGCTTTGCGATACCAGCCGGCTTGTTCGACTGGTGTAAGCGACCCAACGGAGGCATACGCCCCTAAAACTTTTTCGACAATCATTAGTAATGTCCTTTCAATAGATTGTGCTATCACTAAATTTGTGAGAATCCGCACCATCACTGAATCTGTACCTGAAGTGCAAAACGTGAAATGTGAAGAATCTCACGCCTCACACGCAACGCCGTGAGGTTCATCTCCCCAAGAGACTGGATCTCCTCAACTATTTCGTGAACTCATTGCGGGTAGTTTCTTGGAAGTCTAATAGAGTGCAGCGAAGAATCTCCTCGTTAAGGTGCAAGCAATCCTTTACTTCGCTTAGGACGATAGGAGAAGAGCGCATTTTACTCGCTATAATTTCGTGATAGAACAGAGATTTCATTTTTTACGGGACCTCCATATCGGAAGTCCTATCCCGTTGTGAGCGCCCCTCCCTTCATACATACTAAAACCCAGGACAAGGAGGAGCACCGTGGCTTGTGTCACCCATGTCAATTTTGAGGGAACTTGGGCGACCATCTGCATCTCCTCAGATCCGGCTTGCAACATGCCGAAAAGCAACGCCGAAAAGATGACGCCAATCGGGTGAAGCCGCCCGAGTAGTGCAACAGCGATTGCAGTGTATCCGTAGCCGGGCGCGTTCTGATAAAGTCGATGCGGGCTGAGTCCCGTCAATTCAATTGCGCCCGCCAATCCCGCTAACCCGCCGCTGATTAGCATGGCGATGATGATATTTCGGGAGACGCTAATGCCCGCTGTTCGTGCAGCGATCTGGTTCTGTCCGACAGCGCGAACTTGATAACCAAGCACCGTGCGAAACAGAATCCAGTACAGAACCACTGCGATGATAAGTGCAAGGAGAATCCCCAGATGGAACCGGTTGTGAGGAATCCACGCTTTCGGAAGCAAGCGAGGGAGCAGGGCGTTCGCCGCAATCCTTTCGCTTTGTTGATATGACCGGGTTGCTTCTTGCAGCGGCCCCCCGTCAATGAAGTAGCGCACCAACTCAAGGGCAATGAAGTTGAGCATAATTGTGCTGATGACTTCTGCCACACCGCGGTGAGCCTTGAGTAAGCCTGCGATTGTCCCCCAGAATCCTCCGGCGATAAACCCCGACACAAGGATCAGGGGGATAAAAAAAATGGGCGGCAGGTTGGTGATTGATGTGCCGATCCAAGTTGTGATGAGTGTGCCGATGAGGTATTGGCCTTCGGCGCCGATGTTCCAGACACCACACCGGAACGCGAATGCAACAGCTAACCCTGTCAAGAGCAGTGGACAGGTTTTCACAAATGTTTCCGTCACCTCCCGCATGCCTCCCAACGCCCCCTGATACATGGCGACAAACGCCTTGATCGGTTGATAACCGCACACAAGCATAATCAGCGCGTTGATGAGTAGTGCTAAGAGGATGATGAGAATTGGAAAAAGGATCTGGGTTGGTTTGATGCGCATTCGGATGGAGGCAATGCGGTAGGAAAAACGGATGTGTGAAACGTTGTAATGCGTAATGCGTAAAACCGTGACGTAATACGCAATACGATGCGTTGATTTGTGGATTTGGCGATTCTACTGCTATTCAACAACCCATGTATCGCCTGCATTGAGCAACGCCTCCAGATCGCCTTCTCCCATCCGCTGTTTGGCGGTGTCTATCTGTTGTGTCATCATATCTTCGTAACAAGGATGTTCAACGCTACGAAAGATGCCGATCGGATGGGGCAAGTCTGGAACTTCAGTCATACGGCTGAGGAAGTATGCCAATGTCCGATCTTCGGCAAACTGATCATGGGTAATAAGATTGTCGAGGGTGTTTGTGCCGTCGATCAAGGAAACAACCTCTGGCTGAAATCCGTTCGGGCAGATGCCTTTGTCACGTTCCTTCCCAAAGACGAGCGGTTCGCCATGTTCGAGAAACATCGTATTCTCAGCTTTCGTTTCCTTTTCGGTGTACGTGAAGAATGCACCGTCATTGTATATGTTACAGTTCTGGTAGATTTCGATGAACGAGGTGCCCTTGTGTTCAAACGCTGCCTTGATGACACTTCGCAGATGCTCGGGATCTCTGTCGAGTGAACGGGCAACAAAGGTTGCTCCAGAAGCAAGTGCAAGGCTAATCGGATTGAAGGGATTGTCGATTGAACCCATCGGCGTTGAATAGGTTTTTTTGCCTTGCTCGGAAGTCGGGGAATATTGCCCTTTCGTCAGTCCATAGATGCGGTTGTTGAACAGTAGCACGTTGATGTCGAGATTACGACGCATCATGTGAATGAAGTGGTTGCCCCCGATCGACAACGCATCACCATCGCCGGTGATCACCCAGACTGAGAGATCAGAGTTGGCAGTTTTTACGCCTGCAGCAATGGTTGGTGCACGCCCATGAATGGTATGAAAGCCGTAAGTATTCATATAATATGGGAAACGGCTTGAGCAGCCAATCCCAGAGATAAAGACAAAGTCTTCCTTCGGAATGCCCAGGTCCGGCAAAATCCGTTGGGTTTGGGCAAGAATTGAGTAATCTCCGCAGCCTGGGCACCAGCGGACATCTTGATCGGAGGTAAAATCTTTCTTAGTTAGCGTCGGAACAGCTCCCGGTATTGGAGTGGCGGTTCTGTTTTTCATACATCACCTCTTAACAACTCATCGATTTTAGATTCAACTTCAAATACATGGAACGGTTGTCCTTGGATCTTATTGAGGCCAATGGCATCTATCAGATACTCTGCACGAATCAGTAGGCGCAACTGCCCCAGGTTAAGTTCAGGAATGAGCACCTTGTTGAACCTCCTCATAATGTCGCCAAGCTCTCTTGGAAGGGGGTTGAGGTAGCGGAGATGCACATGCGAAACCGATTCGCCTTCTTCCTGTTTATATTCAACGGCTGTTCTAACCACACCGTAGGTTCCACCCCAACTCAACACGAGGAGCTCGCCGCTAGACTCACCAAAGGTTTCGGTGGGTGGGATATCGTTCACGATGCGGGCGACCTTTTCTGCTCTAAGATGAACCATCTGCTCATGGTTTTCCGGATCATAACTGACATTTCCTGAGATGTTCTCTTTCTCCAAACCGCCAATCCGATGTTCCAGGCCGGGGGTGCCCGGGATTGCCCAGGGACGTGCTAATGTTATTTCATCCCGCAGATATGGGTCAAATCCATCCCCATCTGTTTGGAAATCCACGTCAATTGCCGGTAAGTCCGATGCCTTCGGAATGGACCAGGGTTCAGCACCAAAGCCGATGTAAAGATCCGACATGAAAATCACCGGCGTCATGTATTTGACAGCAATTCGGCAGGCTTCATAGACAGTTTCAAAGCAATCGGAGGGACGCGAAGCGGTAATCACGGGAATTGGGGATTCGCCGTTTCGTCCGTAAAACATCTGTAGAAGATCTGCTTGTTCGGTCTTCGTTGGCATCCCTGTCGAGGGACCTGCTCTTTGGATATTGCAGACAACGATTGGCAATTCCGCAATCACGGCGAGGTTAATCGCTTCCGCTTTGAGGGCAATGCCTGGGCCACTACTGCCGGTGGCACCCAACGCACCACTAAACGCGGCACCAATTGCAACGCCAACCGCCGCGATTTCGTCTTCCATCTGCATCGTTTTGACCCCGAAATTCTTGTATCTCGCCAATTCGTGGAGAATCGCGCTTGCGGGCGTAATCGGGTAACTGCCGTAAACCAGCGGTAATCCAGACTTTTGAGAGGCGGCAACCAGCCCCAGTGCTGTCGCCATATTCCCTTCGATATTGCGATATTTCCCTGCTGCAAACGTTGCTGGTTTGACTTCATAAGAAGTCGCAAACTGCTCCGTGGCTTCACAGTAAATGTTGCCTGCCCGCAACGCAATGGTGTTGGCTTCGATGTATTGCGGTTTTGTGGCAAACTTCTCCCTCAGCCATCGTAAAGTATAGTCCGTCGGGCGGTTATACATCCAACACACCATCCCAAGCGCGAAGAAGTTCTTACACCGATCTATTTCGCGTTGACTCAGACCTGTGTCTTTCAACGCTTCTCTTGTGAGGCGGGTCAGTTCGACTGGAAAGACCTGAAATTTGGTCAACGAACCGTCTTCGAGCGGATTGCTATTATATCCAGCTAACCTGAGGTTTCGCTGTGCAAAATTATCTGTATTGATAATAAGAATACCGTTCGGTTTGAGTTGATCAATGTTGACCTTCAATGCCGCTGGATTCATTGCGACGAGGACATCACAAGTATCACCGGGAGTGTGAATCATTGCACTGGAAAAGTGGAGTTGAAAACCTGATATGCCTGCCAACGAACCGGCCGGAGCGCGAATTTCCGCGGGGTAATCTGGAAGCGTTGCGAGGTCGTTTCCTGCGACTGCAGAAGCCTCGGTCATTTGCGTCCCGATTGTCTGCGAACCATCACCGGAGTCGCCAGCAAACATAATCGTAGCTTCCTCGATAGTTTGCACCCGTTTTCTCATTCCATCCTTCTTTCTATTATAATCGTTGTATGTTCTTTCGAAGCCCTTGATGTAATATCATAAAATTAGGCACAAACGTCCCGTCTACGCACCTTCACGGGCTTTCATCGCATCACGAATAGGTTTCGGTGGCAGGGTCAACACTTCTTGGGGAAAATGCTCGACAAGATAAGAGATAATATGACGAATGGACACCATCCCAACCGGCTGATTCTGTTCATTCACGATGGGTATATGGCGGTAGCCACCCTTCGCCATATATAAAATTGCTGTGTCAAGCGAATCCCCAATATACGCGGTCTGCGGGTCGACTTTCATAAAGTGTTCGACAGGAATCTGTGTTAAATCGCCTACTGACTTGTTCAAAATTTGCGTCAGCACATCCCGCTCACCGAAAATCCCTCTGAGGACATCATCAGATACAACAAGGATTGCACCGACCTTATTGGCGACCATTAAATCAATCGCGGCTTGTATACTTGCGCCCATCTCAATCGTAACAGGCGGGTCCATCAAAGAACTCAGCGGCACCTGGATTTCGTGTGGCTTCAAGGTTTTTGACGGCTCATCGGGCATTCCCTCCATGATAGCTAGTTCCTCATCCACAACTTCTTCATAAAGCATGCTTCACACCTCCTAACCAGTCTCTAAAAACGCGGCGACGTGGTTCGCAATATCCTTACTTGAGACAACGCCCACAGGATATCCACTTTCATCGTCGTCGAAAACGAGCAGAGGGATATGGCGGAAGTGGCCCAGATGCATGAGGTTCAAGGCAAATGCTACCGGATCACTCACACGCAATGATTCCGGTGATAGTGTCATAATATCGTCTACCAATACATCGGCGGGGTCCGCGCCCTTTCCGGCAATGTGAACAAGTAAATCCCGGTCTGTGATGATGCCAACAAGCTGTTGTTGGTCACCAACGACCAATACACACCCAAATCGCCCCTCTTGCATCAAGTTGATAACCTCCGAAACCGGTGTGCCCGTCTCCACAGTGCAAGGTTCATTAAGGTTCAGGGTGCTAATCGGTAAAGATAGCGTTTGCGCGTCCATGCTTTTCTCCTTTCAATTTCCAACTCTCGAATCGATCATGTTTCTTTTGCAAAACTTATGTAAGTGGGTTAGGGGCAATAACGTAGAAATGGTAGCACACACCTCGACATTTTGCAAGTTGAAATGGAGCGAAATAGAAATATACAAATGAGCAAAGGGACACAGGAGGCCTGATAGGAGGAGGCAAATGTTTGCGAATTTCTAAAACGGATACAATTTACTAAAGTTTGGACAGTGTACTCAAGTGTCTAAAGTGAGAAGAGATTTTCGCTTTGCGCCATCTTTTCTCCTTAATGAAGCTGATGGCATCTCGGAAGCGTTTCGATCTCCGGGTTAGCGCCTAACCATTTTTCACACCTCCCTAAGTCGTGCGGCAAATGTCCCGTCGATGCCGTATTCGTGCGGGAAAGTCTGAAGGAAACCCGCTGGCGTTATCGCGTTAGTGGGAACAAACGGCAAGAAATCCCTTGCGTCTTCGACGACGAAGTGTGGATGGCTCTCAAGAAAACGACGAATAATCCTCTCATTTTCTTCAGGCTCGGTGCTACAGGTACTATAAACCAAAACAGTCCCCGGCCTGACATATTGCGCCGCGTTGTGCAAAATCCGTGACTGTAGCTGCGCGAGCGCATTAATCTGTTCGGGTTTCTTTTGCCAGCGGATGTCTGGATGCCGCCGTAGCGTGCCAAGCCCTGAACACGGTGCATCAATGAGAACATGGTCCGCGGCTTCTATAAAGTTGAGCGCATCGCCTGCGGCATCCGCAATTCGGGTCTGAACGTTAGTTACGCCGAGCCGCTGGCAGTTTTCTGTAATCCGCTGGAGCTTGCCCTGAGATCGATCCAAGGCAATAATCTCGCCGACATTACGCATCAGTTGCGCGATATGGGTGGTCTTCCCACCGGGGGCGGCGCAAAGATCAACGACTTTCTCCCCCGCCTGTGGGCGAAGCAGATACCCTACTAGCATCGCACTTTCATCTTGCACATAGAACCCACCATCGCGGTAAGCAGCCAGCGATGGGACCGGCGGAGAATCTTGCAGGGACAACCCATCCGGAGCGATCCGGCTGTCTTGGATCGAAACACCGTCAGCCGTGAGTGAGCGGATGAGATCGGCACGACTCGTTTTCAAAGTGTTGACGCGGACAGTCAGCGGGGCAACCCGGTTGCTCGCACGACAAAATCCCAGAGTCCACGGGGCACCGTGTTGTACAATCCAACGCTCCACCAGCCACAAGGGGTAGGAGAGGGCGACAGCAATGTGCCGTGCCGGATCTGATTCCAACGACGGGTACTGAAGGTTAGCTCCCGCTTGCTGTACACTACGCAAAACAGCGTTGATAAATCGAGCCGTTTTGTGTTTCGGTTTCGCAAGTTCGACCGTCTCGTAGATGGCGGCGTGTGGTGGAATCTTGTCCAGATGGAGCAGTTGATACGCCCCTAATCGTAACAGGTTGCGGGTATGCCGATTTAAACGAAAGCGACAGTCTACAAAGTGGCCGAGCACCCAATCAAGCTGCCCTCGCCACCGAATTGTCCCGTAGACCAGTTCGTTGAGCAACCCCCGGTCCGCCGGACTCAGATTGTTGCGTCGAACCGCTAGATTAATAACCGGAGCAATAGGGGTGTTGTCTTTTTCTAATTGAATCAGGCAGTCTAATACAAGTTGGCGTGCCGAAATTCCTTTTCTCATTGCGTTGGGATGCGTAAGACGAATGCTTCAGGCTGCTTGGATTCTCGGCGGCTCGATGAATCCACTTATGAGTAAAACAGGACTTGCGCAGTTGATATAAAGTATCGCCATCACTTGACTGGATCACATGTCGGCGCAAGACCCTCGTGGCGCCGGTTTCTTAACCTGCGAAGGAAAGTTTGCGGTTCGTATATTATACCGTTTCTGAATAATTTTGTCGCACCATTCGGGCAGAAAACAATGGGTATCGACGACGGAGTACATTCGTTCATTTGTTCAGGGGTTCAAAAGCGTGAGTTTTCTTCACGTTTCACGTTTCACGCATCACGTTTCGCGTTTCAACAATGGGTTATGCTTCATCAGAATTGGTATTATTTCTCCATCATAGCTGTGAAAACTATCCAGCTTATGATTCGCATGGGGACAATTATATCACTACGTGGATCGACTGTCCATAACAAAAAGGTATGAACGAATTGGCATTGACAACTGATATGATTGGGGGCGGCGGGTTCACTTTCCTCTTGCTTTGGATGTGCCATCGCTTCATCTGGTGGCCGCTTCGCCCCATCGGCTATCTCTTGGGAGCAACCTATCCACCGTTTCATCTCTGGTCATCGGTTTTTATCGGTTGACTGATTAAGTACAGCCTGTTAAAATTCAGTGGTCCCGGAACCTATCGCAAACTGCGTTTCCTTTTTCTTGGGCTGATCTTTGGCGAGTATCTGATGGTGGGTGTGTGGATGGGGGGTGGGTTGTTTACAAAGGTAGGATATTTTGCGCTGCCGTCATGAACGTTCGGGGAGAATTTGTTGAGGGCTGATGTCGAAATAAAGGGCGACCCCGGCCTGTGATCGGGGTCGACCAATTTTATCTCTCATAAGTATACGATTCCCCCGGCAGCAGTTTGACCACTTCCGTTCGCGGCGAGGTCACCGCAACCATCTCGCGCAATTTGTCAATATCTGCAACCTGCTTGGGGAAAGTGTCATAGTGACACGGGATAGCGACTTTGGGACGTAGCATGTGGCACGCAAAAGCGAACTCCCGCAGTCCCATGGTGTATTGCCCCCCGGCGGGCATGATAGCAATTTCGGGATCATACATATTGCCGATGACCTGCATCTCCGCGCTCACGCCTGTATCGCCGCTATCGTAGAGAACAATGCCGTTATCGAACGAAATAACATATCCGCAGGTCTGCCCATCAGCACTCATCGTCTTGTCTTCGAGATATTCGTAAAGCATCATATTAGTCGAGTGACAAGACGGCGTCATCGTATAGGTCGCCTTTCCGACCTTTGCGCTGCCACCGATGTTCAGGCAGTAAGCCGTTGGCTCTTCGTCGTAAGGGATGCCGTGCTTGTCGGCGTACATGCCGACCTCTGGACTGGAAATTAGACAAGCACCGGTATTCTTCACCAATTCAATGGCATGGCCGAGATGATCGATATGCCCGTGCGTGACGCAGACGACATCGGCTTCGATAATATCGTCTACGCTCCACGGGGAAACGGGACTTTCCCAATCGCCAAGACTTGATCCTTTCAACCACGGATCGAAGTAAGTTTTTTCGCCTTCGTTCTCAAACAGAAACGAAGCATGACCGATAAAAGTAATTTTAATGCTCGCCATTATGGCACCTCTCAGTATTTTGCTTTGGGATCAACTTACCCAATCATAGTACGCTCGGAGAAGGCGAGCAAGCGGAAAATATTAATCTACCCTATCCCTAAAATCTGATGTACAATCCCAACCCACTGAAGTAGCACATCCGTTCGCCCATCTACGGAGTCGCCGATTGGTACACCGACGCAGAACTTCAGGATATTCGCGCCCTTCAAACATCGCTCTTTCCACATCATCCGCCCGTTCTCTTAAAAGTTGTTGGCAGTGTTGTGATTGGTGGCCCCAACAGACAAGTTCGGTAGGTCATTATCGATTTTGCGAATCCAACGCACTGAACCTCCCAGAAATCATTTATAGCCTACCTTTCGAGTAATCCAACAACAAGAGATAGCGAAAACACCGAGAATTTTTGTAAAAAAATGTCAGGATCTGCTTCCTCAACTGTTATACTTTCAGGTTGACACTCTCAAATTAGGACACGCTATGGAAATTTCAGAACAGGACATTCTACGGATACTGATGCAATCGCGTGGCCGCATTGAGGCAGCAGCGTGGGTGGTGGTGCACGATGCCCACGTTGCGGAAGACATCTTTCAAAATGTTGTGCTCAAGGCGTTAACGAAGGAGGTCAGTTTTAAAGCGGAGGGTGCCGTACTTTCGTGGGCATTCATTACCGCACGTCGGGAAGGGCTTGATTGGTCACGACGGCATAGAAAAGAGTCAATCGGCTTGGACGTGACGACTCTGGAACTGTTGGAACAGGAATGGTTGAGCGAGGCAGCTAGCCATGGCGAGGCGAGGCTGGCAGCTCTGCGGTCGTGTCTCAAAGGGCTGCCGGAGAAATCCTCTCGATTGTTGCGATTGCGTTACTTTGAAGACAACAACTGTGGCGAAGTTGCGAAAAAACTCGGTATCGGACTCAATGCAATCCACAAGCGTTTGTCGCAGCTGCACCAGAGTCTCAAGGACTGCATTGAACTCCGGCTGGATGAATCAAAAGGGGGCTAAACCGTGAAAGATACAGAATCAAATCATGAACTTCTGTTACAGTATCTGGACGGAAACCTCCCTCCGGAAAAGGAGGCGCAAGTTGCCGACCTGTTGCGTCGTGACCCGGAGGCAAGGGCGTTTCTTCGAGAGGTAGCAGAACAGGCAGTCACAGTGGCAGATTTGGAACGGGCGGAGGAGAATCGAGGGAGAGCGTTGGAAACAAGGCACGATGAGGCGGAAAATCGGCACTCAGTGCTGCGCAGAATTGGCAGACAACATGACTCTTTCATCGGATGGCCGTGGGCGGTAGCGGCGGCTGCTCTTATCGCGCTTATAGCAAATGTCTACTTCCTGCTCACCAACGTCAAGCCTGAGATTGCCCACATCACGGAACTCAGCGGGACTGTACAATGGACAGGTGATGGAGGGAGAGTGGTTCACGACATTGAAGTTGGTAGTGCATTGCGCGGCGGTACGCTGGAATCCCTTTCTGCCGATTCTTGGGCTACACTGGCGTTTCGGGATGGTTCGATGCTAACCATTTTGGGCAAGTCAATGCTGACAATTTCGGAACATGAGCGGAAGGAACTGTATCTCCGGGGCGGCAGCTTATCAGCCGACGTTGCGCCGCAACCGAAGGGAAAACCGATGCACATCAATACACCTACCGCGAACGTAGAAGTCCTCGGCACCGCGCTAAGTATGGAAACTGAACCGGCATCAACGATTCTCCGCGTGAGCGAAGGACGGGTCCGCGTGACGCGGCTGGTGGACGGGAGCGTGACCGAGGTTCCAGCAAAGCATCAAGTGGTCGCATCTGTAAATCCGAAGACCAATTTCAGTGTGAACCGTCGGCCCGAGCCCGTTCATTCATGGCAAAGCAATCTGCCCACAGGGGCAACTCATGGAGCATGGTTGCCAGATCTGGGTGAAAATGGTGGTGGTCTGCACGCTATGCCAATGCTGTTATATTCCGGGGAGAAATCGAAGAAAAAACTTGTCCCGTTTTACATTGTGATAGGCAGTGTTTCTAGTGGTCAGTCTTCACCCGTAGCGTTGACTCACGGCGCGAAGTTTCGCATTCGGGGTCAGATCGAGTCTACGGGGGATGTTGAATTTGGCTTCACGACGCACATTCCGGAGGGAGGTTTTGCAGCGAAGTGTACGGTTAGGCGCAGATTTGAGGTCCTTGAGAAATCAGATGAAAATCTAGACGTTGAATTTCATCTTGGAGATTTTAATTTGATGGCAAAGGAAACTCCTGACTCACTAATTGACCTGATACTCTTCGAGTGGTGGTGTAGCACTGACGAAGTGGATGCTGGACTGAGCATCAGTAGCATTGAGTTGATACCGGCTGAATGGTAGCAGAAACTTGCCGAGATCATTGCTCCTAGCTTGAGAAGCAATTCTTATCAATCATTAGTCACACAAGACATGGAATGGAATCATATTAGAGAGGAAGATGTAATGAGAAAAAAAGGACAAAAGCGAATCATTACTAGCAGCATCATTGTGACCCTTTTTCTCACAAACGTGAGTATCTGGCTGACAGCATGTAGTAAAAACGAGGCAAAAACGCCACAAAAGACGGAAGCTGTAAGACGTGGCGATTTTGTGATAAAGATTAACTCATCAGGAAATCTGGAATCCCTGTTGTCAGTCGAAGTAAAATCGAATGTCGAGGGTGAAATCGAAAAACTTTATGTCGAGGAAGGCGATTTCATTGAGAAGGGCCAAATCTTGCTCCAGATAGATGATGAGCAAATTAGAGAGGAAATGAGGCAAGCAGAAGCAAATGTGTCTGCTGCACAAGCAGAGCTAGAGCAGGCAAGGCGATCGCTTACCATAGCTGGACAGCGATCTGAAGCAGCAGCGCGACAGCGTGACACAGGCTCAATCTGGCTATAACGTCGCCAAGGCGACAACGGAACAGCAAATATCGCAGCAGAATACAAATATTCAGAATACCAAGCAAGCCTTGGAGCAGGACCGAGCTGCGCTGCGACAGGCAGCAATCGCACTGAGGCAGACAGAACTCACTTTAAGCGAATTAGAGGAAGCCGAAAAAGCCGCCAAGGCAGACTTGGACAACGCGGAATCTGAACTAAGGCGTCGTGAAGGGTTGTATGAGAGTAAATTTGTTCCCAAGAAATCTCTGGAGGAGGCTCAAGCTGCGCTGGCAAACGCTCGCTCCCGCTATGAATCCGCTCAAAACCGCGTGTTGTCGCAAAAAGAGACCGTTCAGTCGCAGCAGGAAACCATTGATACGCGCCAGCGGGCAGTCCATATGCGAGAGACAACGCTCGCATATGAAGAGCAGAACCTGGAGCTGCTGAAGCAAACGCGCGAGGCTCAAGAAGAACAAGCCTTAACACAAATAAATATCGCACAGACACGTCTAGCTCAGCTTGAGCAAAACCTCAATGATGAAGTGGATATCAGCCGTTTTGCCCTTGAGAGTGCTAGGGCGAACTTACTGCGGGCCGAAAGCTCCCTGAAAAATCAGAGAGAACGGCTTGAATGGACGATAGTCGTAGCCCCTATGTCAGGTGTTGTCATCAATCTGGAAGTTGAAGAAGGTGAGATCGTTACTTCCGGACGTTCCGCTTTTTCACAGGGACCCGCTATAATGTCTATTGTAGATCTATATCAAATGGTCGTTAAGACCTATATCAACGAAGTGGATATGGGGAAGCTAGAACTTGGCCAGAAGGCGGAAATTCAGGTCATATCCTATCCGAACAGGCCCTTTCTCGGGGAAGTACGAGAAATCTCCCCCAGCGGTGAAGCGCGTGATAATATCATCTATTTTGAGGTAATGGTCGCTGTTCTCGGTTCGCCTCAAGAACTTCGTCCCGGCATGACAGCGGACGTGGATATCATTGTGGTAGAACGTCGAGCCACGCTTCTCCTTCCTATTGCCGCGGTGCAGAGCCAGCGAGTGATGACTGCTAATCTGATGCTGCCTGCGGAGGACGCTGACCGGTTGGTTTTCAATCAACCGGTGGAATTGGGCTTAGGCACAGGGGGCAGGTCTCCGGGCATAATCAGCCGTTTGACCGCAGGTGCGGCAGGCATCCACGTTGAAATTGCGCTGACTGGCGCAGGTGAGCGTTTTAGCCAAGGAAGGGCGTCTGTGGATCTTCGCACGGCCGGTTATAACAATCGGAACATTCCCGCTGTACTTCGCTTTGGCAGGTTGTATTATGCAGCGCGATCCTCAACAGAAAAAGTAAAGGAGGTTACGAAGCCGGTCATTGACAAAGACATCAAAGAGAAAACAAAAGACAGCGCGAAAACAGGTGTTGAAGAAGATGTCAATACGCTTATCCAAGTAGGGGCGCAAGACAACACGTACATAGAGGTCTTGAGTGGTTTGAATGAGGGGGATGAGGTCATCGCGCAAGCGTCCGCGCTGTTGGCTTCTGGAATGGCTGAAAAGGGAGAGAAAGAGAGCCTAGCAAAGAAATGAATCTTCTTGAAAGCATCGCTTCAGGAATTCAGGTTCTGTTTAGTCATAAGATGCGCACTCTTCTAACCTTACTTGGGGTGATGATCGGCGTGGCGGCAGTCATCAGTATGGTTTCCGTCGGTGATGGAGCCAAGACAATAGTGATGGAGGACTCTGAGAAAATTGGTGGCGCGACCATGGTTTACTTCAAGGAGGCTCGTTATAAGAAAGCAGGTGACAGGCAGGTTCGCAGAGACAGTGAGGAATATTTCACGTTAGCAGACGCAGAGGCGATAGAAGAACAATGTCCCGCGGTGAAATATGCGGTTGCCTCTATTTACGGCGATGCGCGAGTTAGCACGGGAGTAGGTTTATCTATGCGGGAAATGTATACTAGGTTCTGTTGACATTTCAAGGGAGCCATATAAGAGTGGCGACAAAGCTGAGAAATCCAAAATAACGGACAGCTAGCTTCTCAAACCGAGAGAAGATACGACGATACCATTTTATCTTGTTGATGAAACATTCAACCCGATGTCTCTCTTTGTATAAGTGTTTGTCATACGTTCTTTGGTCAACACGATGACTTTTTGGCGGTATCACCACAATCGCTCCATTCGCCTCAATAACGGCGATAAAAGCGTCCGAATCGTACCCCTTGTCTCCAATCACATATTCACTATTATATCCGATTATCAACCCTTCTGCCTCAGTTATGTCATGTCTCTGACCGGGTGTCAGATGAATTCTTAGGGGATTGCCTAGTCCGTCAACGGTGATGTGATTTTTTGTACTGAAACTGCCCCGAGACCGACCTAATGCTTGGTTTTCAGTGCCACCGTTTTTTTTTCGGCGCCCGCCGCAGACGGGTGAGCGCGGCAGATGGTACTGTCCACAATAAGCGACTCGATATCGGGGTCAGAGGCAAAGTGGGGGTGCATCTGTGTGAAGATACCTTTGTCGCACCATCGAGCAAACCGCTTGTAGCGGGTGTTCCATTTGCCATAGGTGTCTGGTAGAAGTCTCCATTGAGCCCCGCTACGAGTCACCCACAGGACGGCTTCGACGAAGCGGCGTGTAGCAGCTTCGTCGCCAACATAGATGGTGGGACAGCTAAGAAGAAACCGGTATATCTTATTCCATTGGTCATCAGGTAAGGTTATTGGCGTCATTCTTCTATTATGCCACAACCTTATACTCAAATGTCAACAGAACCTAGTTACCTAAGGTGTCACGCCATCATACCAGAAAGGGATGAATTGGCGTCCCTAGTCAGGAAGATTTATCTCCGATGCCGACGTGGAAAATGCAATGTCCGTCTGTGTTGTGGGGCGAGATGTCGTGAATGAGTTATTCAGAGGCGAAGATCCCATTGGTGCCGTAATCAGATTGGATGACGTGCGTTTCTCTGTCATTGGGGTTATGGAACAGCGTGGGCGTAGTTTGAGATTTGGTTGGAATCTGGATGAGAGTATCTTCGTGCCGATAACTACTGTGCAGCAGCGATTCACCGGTAATGACCGCATTGCCCTATCAGTCAAGGCAGCGAATACTGGAAACGTGCCGAAAGCAATTGAACAAACAACAACACTGCTGTTGAGTCGGCATCGGAACCAAGAATTCTTCCAGCCTTACGACGTGACAAGCGGTCTGGAGTTCATAATGAAAATCAACAAGATCATCAAGATCTTGTTGACAGGGGTGGCTGGTTTCTCATTACTCATCGGTGGCATAGGCATCATGAACATCATGCTGGTGTCGGTTGCGGAACGCACACGAGAGATTGGACTGCGTAAAGCTATCGGCGCGAAGCGTCGGAACATTCTTGGGCAATTCCTGATAGAAGCTGTTCTCCTTTGCACATTTGGTGGCTTATTGGGACTGTTATTGGGAATTGTCTTGGGAGCAGGGGTGGCTTGGACCGTGACTAGCTTTATCATCAAGACAGTTAGCTGGCCCTCCTCGCTCCCGTTTTTCTGGGCGATGGTATCTCTGGTTTTTTCGGCTGTCATCGGTATGTTTTTCGGGCTTTATCCCGCCATCCGAGCCTCGCGTTTGGATCCAACTGTCGCATTAAAAATGGAATAGGGTATGAGTTTTCTAGACGGACTATCAATGGCTTTTTCTGGTTTGCGCAAGCAGCCGTTGCGTGCCTGCCTCACCTTATTAGGTATCGTTATTGGCGTCGGTGCTGTTGTAGGTGTCGTGGCAATTGCAGACGGGGCACGGGTTATGACGCTAGAAGAGATTCAGCAAACAGGCGGTATTAATATGCTGGAGATCTCCCGAAATCAGTGGGAAAGAAGTAGCAGAGGAGGGACACTCGTTCAGACTGTTCAGGCAGTCACAGGTAGATGGCAAAAGAACAGGTCGGAGGCTTTGGAATATCCTGATGCAATTGCTCTGGAAGATGGTACAACTTTGGTAGCACAGGCAGTCGCAGAAACTGAAAGAGACGGGATAAATGCCACTTTTGAGGGCAGTACAACTGAAGCACGCCTTATCGGCGCATCTCCGGGCTATCAACGTTCACATAACTGGTATGTCTCCAATGGACGCTTTTCAACGATATAGACATGGAAAATGGCAATCTGGTCACGGTGATTGGCTCACAACTTGCCGAGGATTTGTTTGTTAGACACTCGCCCATAGGGGAGAAGATTCGGGCACAACGTTTTCAACAGAGATGGGGTGATTCGTTCGATATCGTACTTGAAGTGATAGGAGTCATGAAACACAAAGGGGGAACTGGAGCCACAATAGAATGGGATGCTTCAATCATTACGCCGCTGCGAACCTTTCAGGAGCGTGTAACCGGAACGAAAAGTATCGAACGTATTCGCGCGGAAGTTGCAGATGTAGAGCAGATAGATCAAGCTATGATTGAGGTCGGAGAATATTAAGTCGTCAGCATCCCGGAGATAATCAGTACGAAATATGGACAGCTACCCAAGAATTGGTAATAGCGGAACGAGTAGGATTGGTCATGAAACTGATGCTTGGTGGAATTGCCAGCATTGCGCTTCTAGTAGCGGGTATTGGCATTATGAATATCATGCTTATCTCGGTGACTGAACGCACAAAGGAGATTGGGCTACGGAAGGCAATCGGCGCTAGACGACGGGATATTCTGCTTCAATTCCTAGTAGAGTCTGTCACACTCAGCTTAGGCGGTGGCGTTCTGGGGATTTTCTTCGGGATATTCCTCGGGCATGCCACTGCAAATCTTATATCGAATATGGTTTGGGAGAATACCCAATGGCCCGTCGTTTTTTCGCCCTTGACTGCCGTCATTGCATTCATCGTTGCCATAGCTGTAGGTATCTTTTTCGGTCTTTATCCCGCTCAGAAAGCAGCGCGGATGACTCCTGTTGATGCATTAAGACGCGAGTAAAAGTAGCATCGTCCGCACAGAGTACGGAAAAATGCGATTGGGTATGTTACTTTTTCGGAGATTTCGTATTCTTCAAGCAGGCTCGACAACATCACAATCACGAATAACAAAAAAGGAGATTTGCTTATGAAACACATATTCATACCAATTCTAATACTCATCTTAGTTACGGTGTTGACCTCGTTCCATGCGACTCACGCGCAAGATGGAGCCACAGAGACTGACCTGGAAGCATTGGGTGCCCAATTGAAGGCGGCTGTCGCCAGCGGTGAAATGACCGAAGAAGAAGCATTTGCCAAGTACGAAAAAGTGGCTGGGAAGATGAAAGGCGCAAAAACCGGGAAGGGCAAAGGCAAAGACGACAAAAACTCGAAGGCACCAGCAATAAACGGTCTACCCTATTCGCCAAACGTACCAGATGGCATAGATCCAACTGATGGTGTCTCGTTTGATTCCAACCATATGGTGTGCATTAAAGTGACAATGGATCAACATGATTTCGAGCTGTTGACCAAGGAAACTCGCTTTGATGGTGCCGGAAATGACTTCGAGCAAATATGGTCGGATTGTTCGCAACCCTGGCCCTCAGCGTATAACTGGTATCAGGCAGATATCGAGATCGACGGCGTGAGCCTATTAGAGGTTGGAATTCGTAAGAAGGGCTTTGTTGGCTCCCAGTTCTCGCCGGTACCAGCTTTGAAAATCAAGACTGACAAATACGTGAAAGATCGATTCCTTGGCGATACCGAGCGAATCACGCTCAATAACAATGGTGGAATCATACCCCGCATGGCAACCTGTCTGACCTACGAAGTCTTTGCCGTAGCTGGCTACCCTGCGCCCCGGTGCAACATGGCAAATGTGATAGTCAACGGTCAGCCAAAAGGTCCCTACGTGCATGTCGAAGCCATCAAGAAGCGTTTCCTTCGTCGGGCTTTCGGTGACGACACCGGCTCCCTCTATGAGGGTACGCACACCGACTTTGTCGAAGCGTGGTTGCCGCGCTGGGAGTGCAAAACCAGCGATACCGACACCAGTTATGCACTGCTGATAGGTGTTGCCCAAGCCCTACAGAAGCCCGACGATGAGCTTGTCGATGCACTGTCTTCCGTGCTGAACATCGATCGTTATATCACCTTTTGGGCACTTGAGGTACTTGTGGGCCACCTCGATGGCTACGGTGCCGACCGCAATAATTTCTACGTCTATTTTGATCCGACGGATGCTGGCCGCGCCGTTTTCATACCTTGGGGGGCCGACAAAACATTTCTTGGTGATTTTAGTCGAGATCGGTATCTGACAGCCGGCCTGATCGCCGATCTGCCACGGCGTCTCTCCCGCATACCAGCCATGGCCACTCGCATGGAAAATGAACTCGAAAGGTTGCTCGACGAGGTGTGGGACGAGGCTGCCATCCTAGGGAGCATTGATCGCTACAGCGCACAAGTAAAGCGTGCACAGCAGGACGACGACTACGATACCAAGGTCGAAACCCTGCGTACTTGGGTGAGAAGTCGTCCCGATCAGGTCCGCGAGATGCTTCGTGTCGGACTCCCTGTGGGCATGGAAAAATCACTCCCTTGTACAAACGAACGTGTGAAATGAAAAATCGTCTCACACATCACAATAGCAAAGGAGAAATTAACAATGAGAAGGTTAGCTTGCAGTTTGCTAGTTTGGATTGGCTTCCGTTGCGTGGCGGAACTGACAACAGATGAATAACACAGTACCTGTCTTAACGAGGCTACATCGTCCTATCAGGCTAATTGAGGCAACAAGGAGAGATTAATAATTCATGAGACACATATCACTGACAATCCTAACACTCGCTTTCGTCGCAGTGTTGATTCCACCTTATGCAACACTTGCTGAAAATGAGGCGGAAGAAGTGTATTGGAACCAGTTTCGTGGCCCAAACGGAGACGGCAAAACGCTTGCGATAGATCTCCCAGTCAAATTTAGCGAAACACAGAATATACGCTGGAAAACGGCGATTTGCGACAAGGGGTGGTCGTCGCCAGTCGTTTGGGGTGACCAGATTTGGCTGACGACAGGGCGTGAAGATGGTACGGAACTGTTTGCCATTTGTGTGGACAAAGACAGTGGGAAAATCATACATGACATCAAGGTATTCGATGTGGCGCAGCCGCAGTTAGAACATCCAGGCCTGAACAGCCACGCCACACCCACCCCTATTGTAGAAAAGGATCGCGTCTATGTTCACTTTGGAACCTACGGCACAGCCTGTCTAGATAGGGAAAGTGGGGAGAAACTCTGGGAGCGTCGAGACCTAAACACCGATCACCGAGTACGTCCCGCATCCTCACCCATTATTGAGGGCGATTCACTCTTTCTCACTTTTGACGGGGTTGATATTCAGTTTGTTGTAGCACTCAACAAGAACACCGGCGAAACCCTCTGGCTGCGGGACCGGGATGTGGATTCAGATATGGCAGCCATGCTCAAGGCGGAAGGCTTCTCCGATGCCGATATTGAAGAGACCCAAAAGGAAAAACCGAATGACAACAAGAAGTCTTACGCAACGCCAACAATCATTGAGTATCAAGGGAAGCAGCAGCTCATTAGCCCGGCGGCTGGTGCTACAATCTCGTATGACCCAGAGACCGGCGGCGAACTCTGGCGTGTTCGCCATCGTGGCATGGGCTTTAACGTAGCGTGCCGTCCAATCTTTGAACACAATCTCATTTATCTCACGACCGGCGTGGCAAAACGACTGTTGGCAATCCGCCCTTCAGGAACGGGTGATGTAACGGATACACATGTTGCTTGGAGTGCTCGCAGGGGGACTCCCGAAATACCGTCACCACTAATTGTGGACGACCTGATGTTCATGGTCACTGAAGGGGGTGTCGTATCTTGTCTGGAGGCGAAAAGTGGGAATGAGGTTTGGAAAAGACGGCTCGACGGTGATTACTGGGCATCACCTCTGTACGCCGACGGAAAAATCTACTTTTTTAGCCAAGAGGGAAACGTGTCAGTGATTTCAGCGGGACGAGAATTTGAACTACTTGCCGAAAACGAGTTCGACGAAGGTTTCATCGCATCTCCGGCAATCGCTGGCAATACCATAATCGTGCGTTCTCTGACACATCTCTATTGCTTCGCCAAGGGTTACGAGATGGCACCACAACCAGAAATCGTGAGTAAGCCGAGAGCATCAAAGCCGAAAAAAAAGGTGTCCAAACCGCTGTCGGAACTTCCACTCAATATCACAGGATACTATATGGGCGAGACTCGTAACGACAGCGTTTTTGAGGCAACGTTTCTCATTGAATTCCCAGATCTTGACAAAGATGATTGGCCCACGGTCACCTTCACTGGCGAGCAATTCCGAGCTGCCTTTGCGAACCTGACGCAGTACCATCGTGTCACACTCAATCTAACTGAAGGTGCAAAGGGAGGTAAAGGTCGCAGTAAATAAGGCTGGCTATATCAGTGGATATCAATTCCATTTTCCGCAGCGATTCCGCGAACATTTGCGTTCGCAAGGGGAATCTTTCCCATCGGCAGATGTTCAATCAGACCGTATCCATCCGGATAGAACTCATCAAACCTTCTGAGTGCCTGCGCGAGATCTAACTCGCCCTCACCGGGCATCTCCTCATTAATGTGAAGGACCAAGCCGTTTGTCACCTTGATGTCTTTGACATGCGCCACAGGGGCGATTGGTCCCATTACATCAAAGATATGGTTCAACCAATCGGTGCTATTATAAACCTGCTGAAGCGTCTGAAAATGGTTGACAAAGTCCATAACGATGTGCAGGCTATCTAAGCCGACGGCATCAACAACCGCCTTGCATGTTTCGGGCGAGTCCATTATCGAAACGGCATGGGTCTCGACAATAATGGTCACACCTTCCGCATCCGCCTTCTGAGCAATTGGCGTTAATGTCTCGATTAAACGTTCCATACTTTCATGCAGGTGGTTATCCCGGTGCGACGTCCATGACCCATCGGGATTCAGGCTTCCGGGACGGATGAGGTAGCTATGTACGTTGATCTGCCGCGCAATCTCTGCGCCTCGATTAATCCTTCTGATGATCGACTCCCTGACAGCAAGAAGCTGTAAGATAGATCTGAAGCTCAAGGGAAATAATAAACACTTTCTTACAAAAGTGCTTGAAAGAAGGGGGTGGGTGATATATAATGTTTTCAGTACCCAATACAAGGTTAGATGGCTGGGCAAAGTGCAAGTCAAAGGCAGGCAAGATGCGTTTTCGGTGTTTGAAGTCTCCGATGGGGCCCCGGAGGAGATAGCAGCAGTCAAGATGAAGACCAGAGAAGACTTTGAAAGGGGCCTGACCTACTATAATGACAACAAATCTGCTGAGGCAAGTGTGTGTTTCAATAACGTACTAAAGAGCGACCCGGAAGATAAGGCCGCTCGGCTTTATCTAGAGCGTACGGCTCATTTTAAAGCAAACCGCGCACCATCCCACCGTCCACCGACATGACTTGTCCCGTGATGTCACCAGCACGGTCGCTGCAGAGAAAAGCAACCAGCGCTGCCAACTCCTCCGCTTCGCCAATCCGACCGACAGCAGTCACTTCAGCCGTTTCTGATTCGACTTCCGCGATGGTCCTGTTCTGTCCTTCCGCCGCCTGGCGTATCAATTTTTCGCCGAGCGGTGTCCGAAATGGGCCGGGGCAAACGGTATTGACCAGGATGCCTGACCGTCCAAACTCGTTGGCAAGCGACTTGCTCAACGCCGCTACTCCCGCTCGAAAAACGCTGGAGATAAGGTAGGGTGTCCCCGGTTCTCTGACAGCGATACTGGTGATGTGAACGATACGCCCCCATCCCGCCTCTTCCATATAAGGAGCGACCAGACGGCAGAGCCGAATAACGGGGAGCAAAACGCCCTCATAGCCATGCTGCCAGTCATCCTCGTTGAGATCGGAGAACGCGCCCATTTGTGGATGCCCAACGTTGGTGACGAGGGCGTGAACGCTTGCGAACGCTTCAATGGCCTTCTCCACCAGCCGCTTGATGTCCTCTCCCTTTGTGAGATCGCAAACGACGGGCAATACCCGCGTGCCAGTTTCGCTGCTTATCGCTTGCGCCGCCTCATTGAGTGCTTGTTCGTTCCGTGCACAGATAACTACGTTTACGCCTTCACGAGCCAATGCGGTTGCGCACGCCCTGCCCAATCCCTTGCTCGCCGCACCAACGATGGCGACTTTTCCATCCAATCCAAAGTCCATTGATGTGTCCTCCCTGGTATTTTTTGGTTTTTACTTACTCAGCGAATCCTGACATCTATGCGAAATGGCGCTTGATGAGAAATACCTTCCTCCCTCTCTATTGGGTAAATATCCAAATTGTAATCTTAGCCACATCTTTTGTCAATCAATTTCCGTCCAATTTCTTGTTGACGGTTTCTAGCGTCTGTGGTATAGTGTCAGGACTTCACATTGGTGCGAAAAGCAATACTGTCCTTCACATATTTCTACTATGTCTGTCCAGGGAGCGGACAACATGGCAAATCCTCCTTATATCCTTTCTATAGATCAAGGCACGACTGGCTCAACGGTGTTACTCATTGACGCACACGGGGAGATTACAGCGCACGGCTACCGTGAATTCACACAGCACTATCCACGCCCCGGCTGGGTCGAACATGATCCAATCGAGATCTGGGAAGTGACCCATCAAGTTATCGCAGATCTGGTTAACGCACAGGGTATCGCTGATCAGATCGCGGCGATCGGCGTGACGAATCAGCGGGAAACGACGGTGGTGTGGGAGCGCAGCACAGGGCGACCGATTCACCGTGCAATCGTGTGGCAGTGCCGTCGAACAGCGGACATCTGCGCCGATCTGAAGGAGCGCGGGATGGAAGAGCTCGTGCGTGCGAAAACAGGCCTGGTCCTCGACCCGTACTTTTCGGCGACGAAGATTGCGTGGATTCTGGATGGGATCGAGGGGGCGCGTAAGTGGACTGAACGCGGCGAACTCGCTTTCGGTACGATCGACACTTGGCTGCTGTGGAACCTGACAGGCGGCGAAGTTCACGCGACAGACTACACAAACGCCTCCCGAACGATGCTGTTCAACATTGATACGCTTTCGTGGGATGATGAGTTGTTGGAGGTGTTCCACGTGCCTGCATCCGTTTTACCAGAAATGCAGGCTTCAGGGGGCGTTTTCGGAGAAACGAAAAATATCAACCCTTTACCTGATGGTATCCCAATCGCTGGAATCGCTGGAGACCAGCATGCTGCATTATTCGGGCAGCTTTGCACGCAAGCTGGTATGGCGAAGAACACCTACGGCACAGGCTGTTTCTTGATGCTCAACACCGGAGAGCAGCGAGTTGATTCAAAATCTGGATTGTTGACTACATTAGGGTGCAGTCTCGATGAAAAGCCGGTCTACACGCTGGAAGGCAGTGTATTTATCGCAGGGGCGGCGGTGCAGTGGCTCAAGGATGGCTTGCAGATTATCGACTCTGCGGCAGAAACCGAAGAAATCGCCATCAGCGTCCCGGATTCGGGCAGTGTCTTCGTTGTCCCAGCTTTTACGGGGCTTGGCGCACCGTATTGGGACGCAAACGCGCAGGGGGCAATTCTCGGTTTGACACGCGGCATAACCCGTGCACACATCGTCCGAGCGACGTTGGAATCGATAGCGTTTCAAACGGCTGATGTCGTCACAGCGATGTGCACCGACACAGGGATCGAACTGGATCGGCTGCGCGTTGATGGTGGTGCGGTTGTAAACAATTTCCTGATGCAGTTTCAAGCAGACGTGTTGGGCGTTGAGGTGGAACGCCCAACGCGAATCGAAACGACAGGACTTGGGGCAGGATACCTAGCGGGACTGACCGTTGGTGTGTGGAATAATATTTACGAGTTGGAATCACATCGGAAAATCGAGGTCGTTTTCTCATCACAGATCGACGCCGATCAACGAAAAGAAAAACTCGAAGGCTGGAAGAATGCAGTTCGGAGGGTGATGAGCTAACATGCGTTTACAGTGGAAGTACGCATTGATTATCAATTTGTCTGTTTTGACCATTTTGGTGGCTTTTTATGCCCTGGATGAGATTAAGGCACGGAAGGATCTGAAGGATATTCACATTCAGAACGTGGAAAATGGCGCGATTTTCAGAAATATTGTGGAAAAAGTTCTTTGGCGTGTCGTAGATCAAATTGAACGGGACAGTACATTTAATCGAGACAAAATCGAGAATGAACTTCGCAGCCTGAAAGCGCAAAATTCTGATGAGATGGGGCGCGTTGTAGATATTCATGTTACACTCGGACGAGATGCCAGGATTCAGGCAAGCCTTAACCAGGAGTTACTGTTCAGTATTGATTTGACAGCCCTAAATCGTCCAGGCAATGGCGGCAGTATCCTGGATATTTTGCGGCCGGAGTTTGAAAACAACAGCGTCTCACTTTCTGAGAATGCCACAATTAAGCCGAAGGATGGTATATGGCTGATTAAGGATCATAAAAAGACTTATTCTGTCGAAAAAGAGGGAAATCGACTCAATGTTTACGTTCCGAAAGACTACTATATCAATTTTACCGGGTACGATCTTTTTGAGGTAGAACGGCATGGCGTACAGGTATATAATCTTGTCGAAAGCGAAAACGGCAAATACGCGACGGAAATGATCATCGACTACCAAACCGGTGTCATTGTCGATTCGCGGATCACAGGCTTTATTCAAGTCCTTTTTGAAGCCCCTGACATTGCCAAACATATCAATGACCTGCGTCTGATGCACCTTATTTACGTTATCGTCGTAAGTGTCTTGCTGGTCATCATTATCGATATGACCACGACCCGCCTCATTATGCGGCCCCTTGAACGTATGATGGAAATTATCAAACGTGCAGAAGCCGGCGACTCCGAGTCTCTGCCGCAGTCCTACTCATCGGGCGAAATGGGGCGTGTCACCTACAGTCTTGTGAGAATGTTAAAGCAATTGACTGAAGCGCACTCCAAGCGGATTGCCGCACTCGGACAGTTGGCGGCGGGCGTCGCCCATGAAATCCGCAACCCCCTCAACACTATCGGGATGACGGCTCAACATCTGAAAGATCTCTTTTCACAGAAGGACGTTAAGCCGGCGGACATCAAAGAGGCTCAAGATCTCCTAGAGATTGTGAATTATGAAATCGAACACTTGAAACGGATCTCTGAGCAGTTTGTGACCTTGAATCGTCCGAAAGCACTCGACATAGAATCGACTAATCTCAGCGCGCTCCTGGATCAAGTGATTCCGGAATTTACGCTCATGATGGAGGATGCCAAAGTCGAGGTTATCAGAAATTATGCAGCGAATCTGCCGTTGCTCCAACTCGATAGCGGGTTAATTCGGCAGGCAATCTTCAATCTGATACAGAACAGCATTCAAGCCATGGCCAAGGGCGGCAGGATTTACATCACAACGAAGTTGGATCAGATGATGGTTGGTGAAGGCGTCGCGCTGGAAATTCGTGACACCGGTATTGGGATTCCGGCGGAGATCCAAGAACGTATCTTCGATGCTTACTTCACGACGAAGGAGAGTGAAGGCGGGATGGGACTTGGGCTTGCAATCGCGCACCAGATTATTACGGCGCACCAGGGAAGGATTGAACTCAGGAGCCAGGTCGGAATGGGAACGGCATTTAAGATCTACTTCCCCATCCCCGATTAAGCGAATCGGCAAAATCTGTGAATCACGCAATACGTTTCAGATAAGAACTTCCAGGGTAACGAAAGAATCAATTGAATGGAGGGAATGTGCATGCCATCAATACTGATTGTTGATGATGACCGGGGGCAGAGAACCGTTTTGCAGACGATATTGAAGCGTGAAGGATATGACATAGAGACGGCTGAAAACGGCATTCGCGCCCTCGAAAAAATTGAAGAAAAGATGTTTGATGTGGTTGTCAGCGATATGCGGATGGCTCAGATGTCAGGGCGTGACCTGCTTCATGAAATCAAAAAGCGGGATGCAGATCTCCCCATGCTGATCGTTACGGCTTACGCCGAGGTGAACGACGCCGTTGATCTCGTAGCACGCGAAGGAGCGTTTTACTATCTCGAAAAGCCGATCCGGATTGATGTCCTCAAAAAAGAGATTAAACGCGCACTCGAAATGCGGCGTGGCTTCACAGGCGATGAAAACAGCGACGAGGCGCCGGCGCCAGAAATTCATTTCGAGCGGATTATCGGCCAAAGTGAGCGTATGCGCCAACTGTTCAAAACCATGTCTCGAATCATTCATCGCGGCGTAAATCAGGTCCTCATCACCGGTGAAACAGGCACGGGGAAAGGCCTGGTTGCGAAAGCAATTCATGACTACGGGGAACGTAAAGACAAGCTATTCTTGCCGGTTAACTGCAGCGCTGTGCCCGATACGCTGATTGAAAGCGAACTTTTTGGACATGAAAAAGGTGCGTTTACGGACGCTTATCGCCAGAAAGCTGGCGTGTTTGAGGCGGCAAATGGCGGGACAGTCTTCCTCGATGAGATCGGCGATATTTCTGTACACATGCAGAGCAAACTCCTCCACATCTTACAAGAACGTGAGATCATGCGCGTTGGGGGGGTAAAGCAGATTAAAGTTGATGTCTGCGTCATTGCGGCAACCAACAAAGATCTGAAAACGACTGTAGAAGAGGAAACTTTCCGCGAAGACCTCTACTTCCGCTTAAACGTCATTCCGCTTCACATTCCGCCACTCAGGGAGCGAATAGATGATATTCCGTGCTTGATCGATTTCTTGCTCCAAAAGTTCAGCGAAGAATACCCCGACGCGGAGCCGAAGCGCGTGACACCAAGGGCGATGTCTGCACTCCGGCGATACGAGTGGCCGGGGAATGTGCGTCAGCTTGAGAATTATCTCCACAGAACCTTTGTGCTTTCCGAGGGTGAAGTGATAGACCTGGAAGATCTCCCGCCTGAAGTTTCGGACAGCTCATTGCCGCCAGGGGATTTTCATGTTGAGATTCCAGCGGATGGGGTTGCCCTTGAAGAGATCGTGAAGGAATACATTCGAGTTGCCTTAACCCAAACCAATGGCAACCAAACAAAAGCCGCCGAACTTTTGGGGATTTCACGTCGGCGGTTTCAGAATCGAATGCAGAATTATGGGTTTAGTAGCCAGGATTTCAAGAATAAGAATCCGCAATAAGTAGATTAAGGCTTGACATTTCGCAATAAGTCGTAACACGCTTATTTAACGCGGAGAACACAGAGAAGAATTAAAAAAACTCTGCGCCTCTGCGGTTAATTTAAGCCAGTAACTACTTATTCCCAACACTTATACAAAGAGAGGCATCGGGTTGAATGTTTCATCAACAAGATAAAATGGTATCGTCGTATCTTCTCTCGGTTTGAGAAGCTAGCTGTCCGTTATTTTGGATTTCTCAGCTTTGTCTCCACTCTTATATGGCTCCCTTGAAATGTCAACAGACCCAAGAACGGATCATCTTAATGTCCACTGATGCGGGCGATATTGTCCTTGACCCGTTCTTGGGGACGGGAACAACGGCGGTTGCTGCAAAGCGTCTTGGACGGCACTTCGTCGGTTTTGAAATTGATGAAGTTTACGCAACGATCGTCGATGCTAAAGTGAAACAACACGCATCAACCTCCCGGCTTGGAGGTGCATGGGTCAGTGTTTATTTAGACGAAATTATCACAATCCGCGACCGAGATTGGCAGACGTTACAATTAGAGTTTCACACCCCTGAGTCTGCCAAAGCAATTGATTATACGAAAATCTCGCTAAAAAAGAAGGGGCTTTGAAATTGCAAATGTCCGGTAATAAGAGTTACCGAACTGCCCACGCCTTATCCCTCAGCGGTGCAGTGGATAACCTTGGGGGCCTGGAGGACTTCAGATGAAGAAGAAAGTGAGTGTTAGAGATATGGTGTTAGGTGCAGGGATTATGCTGGTCGGTTTGGGGATAGGGGCTATTGTTTCACCCCCATTGATAGCACAAAGATATGGCGTGTTTGGTGAGATTCAATGCACCAGACTTACGGTGGTCGATGAAAGTGGCAACAAAGCGATTGTCTTAGCAGGTGGAGATGGTGGGGAATACGAGGAAAACCATCTGAGTATCTATTATCCACAGGGCGAGGAAGGGATTCGATTAGGGTGCTTTGAACCCGGAACGAGCACGATACAAGGCTTTAATCGTAATCGTGGTGATGGGTTTGATTTGATTCACTACGCTACGGGGACCAACACATTGAGGCTTTGGAATAAGGAACTTGGTGGGACAGACAACCATCCGGCGATTGAGTTAGAATGCAACAAGAAAGAAAACAGGGTGTTTGTCAGGGATAGAAGATTTGAGTGGGGTAAGAGTTTTAGGACAAGGAAAAATATAGGAGCAGGCATGGCTATTGGCTTACACAGCCATCTTTGGGGCAATGAGATTTTTGTCGTTAATCCGCATACAGGCACAACGAGGACACTGGAGGATAGATGATGAACGAATTAGTTACACAACAAACAGAGGTGTGGCTGGTGATACCCGATGAAACAGCGTCGTTGATCCAGTCAAGCATTGCAGAAAGCACGCTCAAGCGATACCAGAGATTATCGGATATTTCTTTCAAGAGAAGTTTTCTCCTTCAAAAAAAACTGATATTGTGGTTTAACCTCCAATGTTTAGTTGCAGGACTGCTACATATTGAATTGCCGCTTCAATTCTTCGTCCGTTGGCAAGTTCATGGGCGGGTCTAAAAAACGAATTGCAGTGAACAATAGCATAACCCAATGTAACGTGTGATTGAAGAAATTGTTGAAACGTATCTCGATCCGATGTCTCAATAACAATAATTGTGTCCATTAAATCAAACCTCGTCGCCCCAGCAGGGACGCTTCTAGGTTCGTGGTGCCGCTTCCCATGAACGGATCAAGGATCATATCCCACTTCTCTGAATACCGCTCAATGATCCATCGAGGCAGTTCAGGGAAAAACTTGGCGGGGTATTTGTGTATTCCGTGCGTCAATGCCCGCTGATCGCGACTGATGAACAAGAACTTATCGCCGTTTTTTATAGACAGCGAAACGGGAATATCCCCCTCTATCCTGATTGATTCAGCAGAAAAATCCATTTATATCTCCTCCTTTTTAGCTGGGGGAATCGCTCTGAGAAGTGTGCTGGTATCCGGCATCTGTAACCCTGAACACTGTAAGTGGTTCCTCTCCACCGCTTTTTTCTAAATATCCAGCAGACACCAACTCTCTCAGTGCTGATTCCCACTCTGCTGCAACCGTTTCCCTTCGATCTTGGGGTATATTTCTACGGTGCAAATCCTCCTGAATTATATCCTCACCATTGGTCAAAATAATAACCTCTTGCTCTAAATTAAAATGCTCAACCTTTCTCTCAGGATCAGCAGCTTGGTTGAGCAGATAGGCAGCTTTCTCGCTTAATTGTGGCATGGGAATATCTCTGCTTTCACTTTTTTGCAATAATTCACGAGCTTGTGAATTACTAGGATCCAGTGCTAGTGCCTGCTGATAATTTTCGATGGCACGGCTGCGATCCCCTCGGCGAGCGTAAAATACTCCTAGTGTTACATAAACATGGGGATAATTGGGGCTCAATTGTATTGCTTTGACGAAATCGCTGAAGGCACGGTCTGAATCCTCTCTCATTTCATAAGCTGCTCCCCGTCCGATATAAGCGTCGGCATAATCGGGATTTAGTAGTATGGTTTTGCTAAAAGTTTCAATGGCACAATCATACTCACACATCTTAAAACAATAATGATAGGCTAGTTCTGCGTAGTAAGTGGTGTTATATGGTGAATATTCGATTCTTGTAGTATACGCCTTCACTATTCTTTCATGTTGTTTTTGCCTCTCTTCATCAGTAAGATTGCCATCCGGAATGTGCCTCGCAAAAACCTTTTCCATAGCAAGAGGTTTCCATGCCTCGTCAGACCTACTCAAAGCGTCTTGACTGATAAATCCATATAGGTCATTGAAAAGAGTTTCGTAAGATATGTCTTGAAATCTATACAGATGAATCAGTATCCACTGTTTTAGTTCTTTCGGAATACACACTGTTTTCACATCTTTGTCGCTGGGGAGTATAAAGCCGTTTGGCGGTCGAACAAATATACTTTTCTGAGCTTGGACGCGGTTTGCTGGATACTGAGCGTGTTGTATTTGGTATTTTGCTATTGTCTCTTCGTTTTTCTCCAATAAAACAATCCTACCATCTTTGCCATGAAGTTTTGTACAGGCGAAGTAAAGTGCTACATCATAATCCGTTGTAAAATCCATCAAGTTGGACTTACCACCATAATGCTGAAGTTCAGAGGCGATTTCAAACTCTTGTTTTTCCTGATTGCGAGTATAGGTTCTAGCCTTGTATATCTCAATATTTTGAATTTGCTCTATAGTAAATTTTCCCGTAGCAATTACATCCTTATAACTGCGGTGGAGGTTTGAAGAAATTTCTGGATAGCATTCAGGTTCACCGCGGTAGATGTAATCCCCGCCGGCTGATATAGCGACTATTTCGTTGATTATTCTAAATAATCCATTGAGATAGTAGTTTTGTAGATCGGTTAAGTTCTCTGTGTTCATGATTGTTTTCCATTTACTTCAACTTTGCTAAGGTAACACCGGCACTTCGGCAGTTTTCCGCTTGTTGCACCGCGGCAGTTCTTTAGCCCGCTCGACAGTCATGCGACGGTTATAGTAAGGGATACGCAGGCTATCGGAGATTAACCCCAACTCTGCCGATAAAATAAGAAACTCATGGTCGATCCGTGCGTCAGGAACGGTGCGGAGATACTTCCGTACAACCTTATACGCAGGACCATCATATCTGTCCATCACACGCATTTTTCGCTTGCCTTGAACCTTACGCTGGGAACATGAAAGGATAACGAGTCTTTTCATCTTTTTCTCCCGTAGTGTAGGCGCGGGCTGGTAAGATCCACTACCCGATAAGAGCTACGCATCGCTTGTTTTCTCCTTTTTAAGAGCGTCAATCCGTGGTTTGAATACCCTGTAAAAGAGTTCAAGTTTGTCACAGAGCCATTGGTGCTGCCGGTCCCGGTTTTCACGGGGATCTGTGTTAGGTAGAATGAACTGTATATCGCTCTCCTTCTTATCGGGCTTTTCATTCCATTCTAATTTAGCTTCAGCACTTATCTCTTTTTCAATCACTCTCCTGTCCCGCTTAAAGAGGTGGAAGTGAGGTTTTGCGTTTTCACCCCAAATTTTGAGACTGACATGGATAAATTGTTTTTGCACGCTAGCAACAGTGCAGAGGAAGAAGTTGCTACTGCGAAAGGGATAAAAGTAAAGCCAATGTCCTTTGTTAGGTGCTACGGGTTTGATTACGCCGTTGCGTTGTTTGAGGTGAGCGCATAGTTCCGTCCAGTATTCAAAATACAAATCCTTTGTGGTAGGAGGCTTTCGTGCTAGTACGTCGTCATCCGGAGGCAGTGAATCACAAATGTCCTCACTCTTAAACGTCTTCAATGCTCGCTGGACAATCTCCGCGATCTGCGCCCTCTGCTCTGGTGTATTTATGGGGATGTCAATGACAGATGCCACATAGTTTACGAAATCTTCGTTAGGTGATTCCAACTGCCCCATCAAAAACTGTTGAATCATTTTTGAATACTTCAAGTTGTGTGCGGCGGCAAGTGCTTTATCTACATCGAAGCGTGACTTGGTGAACCGCTCAAGTTCAGCAACAAGAACTGGCTTAATCTCAAACAGATCTATCTCCAGAAAGGGATCGCTATCCATTAGGTTTGATTCATCCAGATCAGTGTAAAAGCGGTATAAACGACCATTGGTCAGAACACCGAAACGGGCACCACTAACCGCACTGAAGTATCCTTTAAGTTGTTCAAAGTCATCGTCCAAATTGTCCTCCAACCGCTTACACTCAACGATCATGATTGGAACGCCATCTTTTTTGATTGCATAGTCAGCCGTCCTATTCCCTCCACTAATATCGGCGGGATATTGTTTTTGCATGTCTGCCGGGGTTCGTTTGAATCCCAACAACCCAATGAAAGGCTCAAAACAGAAGGTCTCGGTGTCTGGTTCATTCAGATCGTGGTTGCTGAATTCCTTGATTGTATCAGATAGATTTTTAAGTTCCTCAATAAGGTTCATAAATACCTCCTTAGGCATAGATGAATGTATTTAACGCCAATGGTAGTCACGTCAACGTCTCTCAGCTGCAGCAGCTCTGTTTCTTCGCATTACCTCTGCGAGGAGTCGTCTGGCTGCGTCAATATCTGTAATCCGCTGTAACGCTTTTATGGATGTCCAACCCACAATCTCTATCAATTGTTCTCTATCTATCGGCGGGTGAGCTTCTGTCCAGTCAACACGGATACGATATTCTGTATATAGAATGTCCATGTCCTGATATATCCATCGATCTTCGCCTTCGTAAGCGCAGCCATCCCAAGACTCACAAACTCGCCCCGCAGCCACAACTCCGCATTCGTTGACATACATGAAAAGAATATCACCCGAATCAAGTTTCCCTAGTGCTTGCCTGCCATATTTTTCATAGTCACCTGAAGTAAAAGCGTAACCACGCTCAATCCATTGATCATGCGGACTGTATCTCAGGGCTTTCTTCTCCGTATTGATGTAATAATAGTTCATATTTACTCCTTATTCCGAGCTAAATCGTGGTGCCGATTCAAGGGCATTTATAGCGAGGTCCAAATCAGGATCATTACCGACTTATCAGCCTGTCTGACGTGCAAATTGCATAAGTTTCCGGGTTGACCTCTTGTCCATAAAGGAAAAATTCATTCCGCCCGTGCGTCAGCTCTTTGGCAAACTGTTCCGCTTCTGTGAGCATCCCGCCCGACCCACACGCGGGGTCATAAATCAGATACGTTGTTCCCTCTGTGAGTTTATCTCTCACCGGCAGGAATAACAGATGGGTCATGATCTTGATAATTTCTCTTGGGGTAAAAGTGTTCACTGGCTTCCTCATTGTTCTCTTCATTGAACCTTCGGATCAACTCCTCAAAGACATAACCCATTCCCAAGTTGGTCAACGCCGGCAGTATTTCGCCTCTGCTATTTACAGTTTCTTCGGGGCTGAGGTTAATGTCTCTGGAAACGAATTTCTCAATCAGGGCGAAGGTGATACCACTCTCTTCCATCGTTTCAAGTTGGTTACTGAGTTTGAATTTGCCGATAATCTCTTGCACCTCCTCACTGAAACCGTTCAGATAATTCTCCAAGTTTGAACCGATGTGGTTTGGGTCATTCAACAAGGTTTTGAAGGTGAACTTCGAGGTATTGTAAAACTTATACTTAGAATAACCCTTTAGAGCGGATTTGTCATCGATCCGGTTCTCAATCAAAAATTGGTTGACTTGAAGCACTTTTTCTTTTGTAGGCTCTAAGAGAGCGTCCAATCTCCTCAGAACGGTGAATGGGAGAATAACGTCTCGGTATTTTCCACGTGTGTAAATGTCTCTCAACACATCGTCTGCAATTCCCCAAATGAAGTTGACGATTTGATTATGTACTCTGTGGTCCATGGTTCTCCTTCGTCGGCTGTTTTTCGTGCGTTTGTGTTATCCTTTAGCGCCTACAATATATCATCCAACACAGATCTCCGTCAAGCGTAGAAAGCAGGAAAAGGTAAGAGGAGACACCCACATGCACAAACCCTCTTGAGCGTAACGCGAAAATGAGGTATACTTTCGTCGTCAACCAAATCGAATTGATGTGACGGAGGAACCCCATTCATGGCTTCAACAGATCGCAAGATTCGCGTTGCTATCTACGGGTGTGGGTCCTGGACGAACCAAACCCACATTCCCAACCTGCTGAAACTTGACGGCGTGGAAATTGTCGCCATCTGCGATAGCAACCCGCAAGCGATTAAATCAACCGCTGAAGCCCACAAACACTTAGAGGGAGAGGAAATCGTTCACGTCTGATTCTAGAGCATCAGCGAATTGCCCGAGCCCCCGTCCTCACAGGCTGGCAATCCGCCCGTCGAAATGGGGAGTGTATTGATGTTCAGACGTTTATAGATGACGAATTGTAGATGTCCTCAATCTTGCGAAGGTTTCAAACCTTCGCAAGATTAATAACGTAAGGAGCTTGCTATGTTCAGAAAATTGACCGATCACCTCTTCTTTCTCGAAGACACATGCAGCGTTTATAGAATTACGATAGATGACAAAACTCTCCTGATTGACTGCGGGACGTCCCCGACAAAACTTGAGGCAGACGGCATTCGACAGGTTGATCAGATTCTGTTGACCCATTTCCATCGGGACAGTTGTTCTGCCGCCTCCCACTGGAGAGCGCGCAGCGCCCAGATTGTCATCCCGTTTGTGGAAAAGCGTTTCTTTGAGGAGACCGATCTCCTCAAGGCGTCCTACGACATCTACGACAACTACACTTCTTACTATCCCTGCTTCGGGGCGCTGGCGGATATCGCCCCTGATCAGTACGCTTATGACTACGAGAGCTTGTCATGGGAGGGGGTTCGTCTTGATGTGATTCCGCTGCCCGGTCACACCTTCGGATCGGTGGGGTATCTATTTGAGTTAGACGGGCAGCGGATACTGGCGTGCGGTGATCTTATGTCCGGTCCGGGGAAGATTCGAGAGTATTTCTGGAGCCAGTGGAACTATATGGACTTCCAGGGGCATGTCAACCATCTGGAAAGCCTGAAGACCGTCGCCGCCCTCAATGTGGACCTGATTCTGCCGGGGCATGGTGAACCGTTTGCGCCGACAGAAAGAGCGTTCGCCGAACTGCAAACGGCGCTGGAGGAGTTGTATGAACTGTTCTACGCCAGCCCTTACGAATACTATCGCCCTGAGTTCCGCCAACTTACACCGCACGTCTACGAAGTCACGAACTCCAGCGCCAATACGTATATCATTCGAGACGATAATGGACACGCGCTTTTTATCGACTGCGGCTACACATCCAACGCTCCCATCAGCGCCAATCCCCACCGTTTTATCGACAACGTGACCCCCTATCTCGAAGCCGAGGTGGGCGTTCATACCGTCGAGTGGTTTCTGCCTTCTCACTATCACGACGACCACCTGGCCGGCTACCCTGCGTTGCAGAACTGTTACGGCACGCGGGTCGTATCGTCCCCGGAACTCAAGGATATCCTGGAGCACCCTGAGCGCTATGACATGCCTTGCGCGGTCCCCCAAGGCATGAAGGTAGACCATGTGGTTGAGCAGGGAGAAGCCTTCGAGTGGCGGGGGGTCGAATTCTTCGTCGAGCAGCATCCGGGACAGACCCTCTACCACCATCTGATCTGGTTTGTCGTCGATGGACAAAAATTCCTCTGCATCGGGGACAATATCTCCGGGCTCCCTTTCCGGGAAAAGAGAGACTACATCCATTCCTTCATTCCCAAGAATCGAACCCCGGTGTCCAGCTACAGGGATATGCCACGACAGATCCTCGACTATGGGCCAGATCTGATTCTGACCGGGCATGGGGGGGGCGTGCCGTTTGACCGGGCGAAAGTGGAACGTTGGCAGGACTGGATGGACAGGTGGGAGCATCTCTTCACGCAGATCATCGATCAACCCCACTCGAATATGGGGATGGACCCGCATTGGGTGGAGTTCTATCCTTACAAGGTACGCATCCGCCCTGGAGCGACCGTGACATTCAAAGTCACCATCACCAATCATGAAGCGGAAGCGCGGAAGTGCAACCTTCGCTTTCGGTCAGTTGAAGGCGTGCATCTCTCTCCGAAGGCGATAGATCTCCAGGCTCCTGGAGGCGCCAACATAACCTGTCAGGTCAAGACGACCTTCCCCGATACGTTTACCACCCACGCACTCCCCGTCTTGGCTGATGTCACTTGGAATGGGGTACATCTCGGTGAGATTGCCGAGGCTATCGCTTACTGGTAGACGCCGCAGACATCCATTGTCGATGTGAGTGGTTGGTGCGTGCTGAGAAACGCTTGGCATTGCCAGCCGGCGTTGAACTTAATGTTGCCGCGTAATGTTGTTGATAGGATTTTTGTTTCGTGATACAATATGTCAATGTCTCCCAAATAATCAAGATCTAAATTTCCAACGGAACCGATCTGAACATAGGAGCACACGATATGACGCCAGAAGAAAGATACCTGTTTGACCTGCAAGGGTACATCGTCCTGCGAGAAGCGCTATCTCCCGACACATGTCGTCGGCTCAACGAAACCACCGATTACCTTGAAACTCTCAACGATGACCAGGCAGCGGCCTTGGGCGCTGAAAGAAAATATCGTGCCTCTGACAACGTCTACGCAAAGACGGGCGCCCCTCCGAAGGGCGGACTGGGCGATTACGACTGCGAGGTGCTCCGTTACGGCGGTCCCTTCGAGGAGCTCATTGACTGGTCCCGGACGCTTCCCTATATTGAGGAGATGATTGGCGAACCTTGTCGGCTTGACGCAGCCAGCTTCATGTCGCGTAACAGCAACGGGGCGTTCCGATTCCACCACGGCTATGCGGAGTTGCTTCCCTACAGCGAGTACGCGTTCCAAGATAGCGAGTTCAAGTGTGTGAGCGTGAAGATTGGCTACGCTCTGACAGACGTTGATGTCGAGGACGGTTGCTTTGCAGTTATCCCGGGGAGCCACAAGAGCAATTTCACCAACACGCTGGTGGGGCAGGTCCCTGACCCCGCCCATCCACTCGTGCAGCCGTTGCCATGCAGAGCCGGCGATGCTGTCATCTTCTCCGAAGACCTGTCTCACGGCGCAGTGGAGAACCACGGCTCAAAGGTGCGGCGGACACTGTTTTATTCCTACGCGCCGGCGTTTCATTGCGCCTGGCATGGTTTGGCGATGACGGCCGATGGTTTTGAGCAGCGTGCAAGCCAGCGTCGACTGGAGCTCATCCAGGGGCCATCTCCGTTCACTGATGTCGCCAGAGCCGACGCGCGCTAATACGGCGCCACATCAAGAAAATTGGAGGTTCGGCAGGTGAATCCCATCAAGCAATCCACGGAAGAAGATATCTTTGACCTGCAGATTGGCCTTGGCGAGTCCGAGATTCCTGTTGAAGATAAGCATTTTTTCGATATCGCTGGCTATCTGGTGTTGGATGACCTGCTGACGCCAGACCAGGTTTCGCAGGCGCAGGACACGCTGGAAAGGATTGCAGCGGCGATACCGGAAGGTATGACGGTTTTACCGGACGGGCCCTATGAACGCGAAATGGTCAACATCATTGAAGCCGGGGACGTTGTTGAGGACACCATGGCGCTGGCGCAAGTCCTTGATTACGTGCAGGAGTTCATCTGGGGACGTCAGTACCGTCTGGTCGGTTCGAGGGCGATACTCAGAGACCTAGGCGCCCACAGCCAACTCACCCAGGGCGGCAGCGCCGACCCAAGACGTTACGCCCGTTACCGCTGCTTTGGAGATGGTCAATTCCGCTGCTTGATGATAACCTGCTTAATCACGTTATATGACACCGCCGATGGCGACGGGGCGTTCTGTGCAATCCCTGCCAGCCACAAAGCCAACCTCCCGCATCCCTACGAAGGCACAGACCTAGACGCGATTCCGCCCCTGCGCGAGATTCCACTGCGAGCCGGATCGGGCGTTCTGTTCACCGAGAACCTGTCGCACGCGTTCAAACCGCCGACCCGCCAAACGCACGCCTGGCTGTCGTACCAGTATGGACCTTCCTACATGGTCAACTGGCCCGGCTGCGACCCTTCCGCCGACCTACACCGTAGCACCGCTGATGATCCAGCCAAATCGCACCTGCTGCTGGAACCCTATTATCACCCCGCCAGCTCGCAGAAGCAGAAACAAGGGTAGTGCTTCGTGGCCTGAGTGGTTTATTCTGAAATCCCACGACCACGCACCTCATGTGTCCACCGCGTTAAGGAGGCCCTTCATATACCCAACGGCGTAGACTAGCCCCTGGCCGCCTATCTCGTTTTCGTAAAGCGTGTGTGGGCAATGACCCGGAAGCAGAACACTGTTGAACCCGACTTCTTTGAAGGTTCGGAGTACGGCGAGAAAGTCGCAATCGGCTTCATCCAGGAAACATTCTCGGAAACTCGGCACGGTCCCCTGCACCCCCTGGGCATGTCCATAGACAATCTGCCCGCGCCCTCCAAAATGACGAATCGCGGCGAGGATGTCCGTCCCCATCGCCGTCCAATTCCCCAGACAAAAGTTAAGTCCACTCGCTGAACTGTTGTCAGCGACCTCCATCGCCCGCTGGAAACCATCGAAATCATGGAACAGCCGTGGGATGCCACCGAGTTTCTCCACCGGCGGATCATCGGGATGAAGCGCCAACCTGACCCCTGCCTTCTCCACCTCTGGAATAATTGCCTCAATAAAGTACGCATAATTCGCCCACATCTCGTCTTCGGTGTACTCCCGGTCACGAAAAAGCGGCGAGTGCTTTGCGATTTCCATTTCAAAGCTGCTGACCTGCGAGCCACCTCGTCCGGGCGTCGTCAGCGAGGTGCGCCAGGAGTTCCGCGTCGCGCCTCGCTGGTTCACCATCCAGTGGTAGCCGAAGGCCGGAACACCCGCCCTGCCCATGTTCCGAATGGTGATGATTAGGTTTTCCAGTTGCTGGTCTCGTCCCGGTAGACCGAGCATGACCCGGTCGTAACACCATGCCGGAACCGGGTTCTCAATAGCAGCAACTCGCATCCCAGCATCCTCGCAACGCTTCCGGACGTGCACGAGGTCCAGGAAATCCCAATGCGCACCGGCTTTATCGGCGTTCTCGGCTGAGAATCGTCGTGCGAAGTCAGGGTGGGAAATGGAACTGAGCACTACGTCATTAACCCCGTACTGTTTGAGAAGTCGCAGGTAATCGTCTTGTGCATCCAGTCCAGCATAAGCGCAAATTCTCATTGTCTCCCCCTGTGTTCATCAAATCAAGATATTATACCGTTTCTGATTGATAATCAAGCATAACCTCTGGAAGGAATGGAAGGAAAGGAAGAAGTTCTCGGACTCTTGGTCTCTGACCGGAGGAAGAAAACCATCCTTCCTTTCCCCGATAGATCGGGATGCAAGCACCTTCCTTCCGCTCTAATGCTGCATTTTTATTCAGAGACGGTATTATAACCTATTGCTGGCTTATTTTTGAATCTAAGTTTGTAAGAGCGTGCAGAATTTCGTATAAAATTTCGGCGTTTTGATATTGACCTCATTTTGACTTTCTGTTAAAATGACGCTATATCGAATGGAAATCGCAGGGATTAAGGAAGGTAAGATGAAAATCACAGGCATCAGAACCTACAAGTTCAATGTTCCAACGGGCCAAAAAATCCGCGATCCACATACGGGAGAACTGTTAAGCAGTGTCTCCAAACCGTGGCTGTTTCTGAAAATCGAGACCGATGCCAGCATTGACGGTTGGGGCGAAGGAAGCGGTGAATGGCTGACGCCTTCGGTTGAGGCGACGCTGCACGAATGGTCAATCCTCCTGATTGATCAGGACCCGTTGTCGGTCGTGGCATTGACTGAGGACATCACCAACCGTCTGCCGTGGAAGGGGGGACCGGTATTCGGCACGGCAATCGCGGCGATCAATGCTGCCTTGTACGACATTGCGGGTAAAGCCTGGGGCGTGCCGGTACATACCATCCTCGGTGGCAAACGACGAGACCGCATCCGCGTCTACTGCGGCGGGAATCTGTTTTCTTCGCCGGAAGAAGCGATCAAGGCAATACAGCAGGTCAAAGCTGAAGGATTTGCTGGAATCAAGGGTAATCCACTGGAGACCCGTACCTGGCCAATGGATGGGGAAGCCATCGACCATTCGGTGGCGTGTGTGACGGCCGCTCGCAAAGCAGTGGGGGTGGATTTTGACATCCTGTTGGACGCTCACGGCAGCCCGACGCCGGAGTTGAGTGTCGAATTCGCTCGGCGCGTCGCTCCGTTCAAGCCGTTGTTTCTGGAAGAACCGGTCAAGGTGGGGTCGCTCGAAGCGCTGCTAGAGGTAACGCGCAAGAGTCCCGTACCTATTGCAACCGGTGAAAAGCTATTCACAATCGGTGGCTTTAAGCCGTTGATCGACAGCCGGGCGTGCGCCTTCTTGCAGCCGGATGTGACCCACTGTTTCGGGATTACTACACTGGTCGATATTGCTAAATTGGCAGCGCCGGCGCAGATGCTCATGGCACCACACAACGCCGGTGGCCCGCTCTGTTTCGCCGCCACACTCCACGCCGACGCCGTCATGAACAATTTCCTTATTCAGGAAACAAATAGCCGGCTGGCACAATTCGATCGCTGCGTCGAACATGATTGGGTGATAGCGGATGGGCACGTCAATGTCTCCGACGCGCCGGGAATGGGGGTTGCAGTGAAGGAATCCGACCTGGCGAAGTTGCCGTATGAACCGTTACCCTATCGACAGTATCGGCATGTGGATGGCAGTTGGAAGGGGTGGTGAACGATGCGCCTCGAACTGAAGTTCAGGCTTATATGTTAATATATCTGTGCACGTCCAAAAATGATCCAATTCGAGATAAGAGTTCCCTTTATTTCTTTTTGAAAACTGAGACAATACTTGTATTGCTGGTTAATGTGAGGGTGTCCTCTTTTTTAATCCATGTTCCGGTTTGGTTCCATCCGGGTATAAAATAGGGATGGTGACGGTCAAAAAAGATATTGTTACTTTGTGGGGATTGGGTGTCCCTTTTCTCTGTGAGTATATAGTTGGGATCAAATAAGAAATAAGATCCACCAGATTTTAGGATCGTATCTTGGGAAGCACTCCGCGGCCTAAGTGATGAGTTCTGCCTCCCATGTTTCGTTATCATAAAACGTCCAGGTGCTGTTTCTTATGTGGATGCTTCTTACGTGGAAGAGATCTGGAATAGCAGAAAGGGGATACTTATGATAACGTAGGAACCATGTACCAACCCAACCATTTTCATTATCATCACTACAGGCAGTAAGTCTTGTAATGAGAAGTAAACAAACTAATAACCGGGGTGCAGTTTTCATGATGGGATGACTCTTCCTTTCTGCTCTCCTGTGTTCCCCCGGCGAAGGTGAGCGACAGGCATCACCGTGCGGTGAGTCACCTCCTGCCGCGGAAGAGCAGACACAGTATAGCAGAATCTGCAAAATCTGTCAACTGAATAAGGTGTTAAGAAAGTGCGCAAAACCTAAAATGCTGCAAGTCCAATTACCGATAAGAAAATATCAAACCATCGCTGGCGTCTCCGCCGTGATTGGTTTTCTACTTGGTGCGCTAATTCCTGCCTTTGCCTTCGGCGCCGGACATTGGTCGTGCCCGTTTGGATCAGGCGTGATACGCACCGGCGGGTTTGTCTTATTGACAGGCATTTTGGGTGCTATCCTGGCCGGAAATGGGGTTGCCCTTCTTTCGATCTTCATTGCGAAACGTTGCCAGTTATCATCGGCTTCCCACAGGAGATCTAAAACCTAAGATCGAGCTGTTTTGGAAATTTCTGTAATTGTCCGGATGATAGCATACTCTTTTCCGCTTGATGGGCCACTATTGTATAGAATGTGTCCAATCCTCGGACATGTTCTACTTCAGTCGCAAGTGAAAAACTCGTAGATTCAAACATCACATACCAGAAAGGAATGACACGAATGAGCTACGATAAAGCAGCAGTACAGGCAGTGTTGGATAAGGTGCGGGCTGAAGGGCGCACGTCCCTCACCGCCCCGGAAAGTAAGCAGATCTGTGAGGCGTACGGGATTCCGACGCCTCAGGCAGGGCTGGCCACCTCAACGGAAGAAGCTGTGCACTTGGCAGAGGAGATTAGCTATCCGGTGGTATTGAAGATTGCATCCACCGACATCCTCCATAAAACCGAAGCCAGGGGTGTTCTCACCAGCCTGACCAGCGCCGCTGACGTGGAGTAGGGATACCGCGCCATTCTCGACAATGCCAGAGCTTACAAAGCAGACGCCGATGTCCTTGGCGTTCAGGTACAACAGATGCTTCCTGCTGCGCAAGAAGTCATCGTCGGTGCGACCACCGATCTGAGCTTTGGCAAGCTAGTGGCGTTTGGGCTTGGCGGTGTGCTAGTGGAAGTTTTGCAGGATGTCACCTTCCGCCTTACCCCCACGACGCGCTAGCCGGGCTCATCGAAAACGTCTCTCATCTGGTAAGCGACTTCCCGGAAATCAGCGAGATTGACCTCAATCCGGTCTTTGCCAGCAGCGAGGGTGCCACGGTGGTGGACGTGCGCATCATGGTGGACCTCTCACCAGCTCCGCTCCGCTATCGCCCCTCGCATGAGGAGATTCTGCGGGCAATGCGGCGCATCATGCAGCCGGACGCCGTAGCCGTAATTGGGGCTTCGCCGGATGACGGCAAAATCGGCAATTCGGTGATGAAAAACCTGATCAACGGCGGCTACCAAGGCGCGATTTATCCTGTCCATCCCCGCGCTGAGCAGATTCTCGGCAAGCAGTGCTACAACAGTGTGCTGGACATCCCAGGGGAGGTCGAGGACGCCTGCTGTCACCTGATGAAGCACAATATTCTGGCTTACCCTTACACCACGGAGAAGCTGGTCGCCGTGCTTGGCGCCAAATACCGATGGGCACGCTTTGCTGAGCTGCTGTAACGCCGTCGCTGGAGGACCACTACTGGGGGAAGGGCAATGGCACTGAACCTACATATCAATGCATCTATCGGCGGGCAGGTTTCGGCGCTTGCCTGTTCCGGCTTTGGCGTTTTGTGGATAACCCGATCCATACGGTTGGTGGAGGACCGCGTGATGAAGGGCAACGCGTCGAAGTGTACAATCCCTTGACAGACGCTTGGACTCAGAACCGGAAATTATACCAATTCTGAATAATAACTTCGCATTATAATGAGACATTTTCATTCAGAAACGGTATTACATCAATTTGTTAGGAGGCAGCACATGTTAAGTCAATCGCTTTACCGACCCGCGACGACTACCCACAACGGCGCCGTAGATACAACCGAAGTCGAATCTTGGCAGCGGGGGGAGCGTGTGATCGCTCACCTGTCGCAGCGACGCGCCCGCTACCCGTCCGTCACGTGGTGCACCGATGGCAGCCGCTAATCCTGTTCACGCGTCAGAGCCAACAACAGGAACAGGCCGGCACGGGCGACCTGTGCGTTTTGCGACGCACCACAGATGATCAGTGGTGGCACGTGCCGCAAGTCGTTCACCGTGGCGACAAAACAGAACCACGTGCCTACGGCACAATGACAACACTCACTTCTGGCCGCATTATCGCGCCCTTTTTTGAAGCCGGGGCCAGGGGCCCCGGCTTCAAGCTACTGGCCAGCGACGACAACGGCAATAGCTGGCGTGTGCAGGGCCCCGTCGCGGTCGATACACTGGTTTGGGCAGCGCCATACAGCCGGCCATTCGAACTTGCCGGCGAGCTGGTGATGCCAGTCTTTGGCGCGCTGAGCAATCAAAACCTGAAAAACACCCGACTGTGCAGCGGTCTGCTTCGATCGACGGCGCGACCTGGGGCGGCTGGTCGCAGATCGCGTCCCCACCCTTGAATGGGTGTTTATGAATGATCCGGGCTCGACCGAACCACGCTCATTTGACCACAAGCGTTTTGCGCGTCGCACTGAAGTCACCCGCTGCCAAGGTATAAAGATAGAGACCACTCGCCACGAAGTCCCCCACTTCATTTCTGCCATCCCAATACGCTGCACGACTCTGACTTTGATACACCCCTGCACGCTGATGACCCAACGCCAACGTCCGAACCAATCGCCCATTCACAGTGTATATCCTCACCGTTACAGCCGCATCCTTCGCCAACTGATACGGAATCCACGTCTCTGGATTGAACGGATTGGGATAGTTGGGGAGCAAGAACGTCTCGCTGGGGGGCGCTGCCGCCTCTCCACTCTCAGGCGCGCGCTGAACATCAATGGTATTCCCAACAGCTGGGACATCAATATTGACGCCAGCGAAGGTTTAGAACCTTCGCAAGGTTTTTGTGTACAGAATCCCCATCAAGACACAAGAAAAACAGAATCGAGCGAACCTTTGTCTCCTGAGATCCGCCTTGTAGCGTGAAGAGGTCGTAATAATGAGTCGAATCCCAGACAGAGAACTGATTAAACAGAGTATTGGTGGTGATAGCCAGGCTTTCGCGACCCTGATAAAGCGCGTTGAGACGCCACTGGTGAGGCTTGTCAGGTCTGAAATCCCTGATCCTGTATATGCCGAAGATGTCTTACAGGAAGTATTGTTGGATGTGTGGCAAGGTTTGAAGGGTCCTCGGGATTGGGACAGGTGGGCTGCATGGGTCATGCAGATTGCTCGAAACCGATGTCGTGATTTCTTTCGGTCAGCTCAGCGTCGAGAGGCGCCTATGGTGAATAGTGATCTCGAGCCCATCCTCAATAGACGAAGAAAACACGGTAGCTTTGAGACCAACTTGCTTGGTATCGTACTCCATACTCTGTCCGAAGCGCCGCCAGATCATGCCGAAGCCGCTCACTTATTCTATCTCGAAGGTTTGACCATCAGACAAATTGCGGCACAGTTGGGAAGGCCGGAGGGAACCATCAAGCGATGGCTTTTCCACGCCCGTAGTTTTGTCAGGAACCGCCTCGGATTGAGGCAAATGAGAATCGAAAGGAGGAGGACTATGACTTCCAAAGCATATGAACGCGAATACTACCAACGTGAAGCCCTTCGCCAGATCGCCGCCTGTCGTGAAGACGGCGCCGCGTCGCTCCACCTGCGAAATCCTGTTAGGTCGAAAGAACTCCCCAGTAAGTTGTGGATGCTGACTCAGTTGAAAAATCTCAGCTTGGATTGGAATGGGCTTGAGAACCTCCCAGAGGAGATTGGGCGATTGAAGAACCTGGAGGATCTTTCTTTAGAGAGTAACCAACTCAAGCAGTTGCCGAGCGAGATTGTATCGCTGTCACGCCTGCGATATCTGGAAGTGACTGGTAGCCAACTGGCGGAATTGCCAGCGGATGTTAGCCGTCTCGGTGCATTGCGGACAATTATTCTCCACCGCAATCAACTTCGGGAATTGCCCGCCAGCTTCGGGGAATTGAACCGTCTTGAAATCGCTGAGCTGGACCTCAACCGGTTGGAGAGACTGCCAGAAGACCTCAGTGGTTTGACGAATCTCCGCGTGCTAACCCTTTCATACAACCGGCTTTCGGCGTTACCCAAAGCACTAGGTGAACTCCCTGCCATGGAAGAATTGTATGTTGAGGTGAACCAGTTAAATGAGTTGCCCGACGAGATCGGCAATCTTGAGAACCTTGAGACGCTGGCAATAGGAGAAAATCAAATCCATGCGATCCCATCGACGATAGGTCGTTTGTTAAAACTGCAAGAGCTTGTCGTAGGATCTAATCAACTCACGGAAATTCCGCGAGAAATCGAGCAACTTACAGAATTACGGGAGCTGGTGTTGAGCAAAAACCAGTTGACTTCCCTCCCAAAAAAACTTGCTGATTTGCCAAACTTGCAGGTTGTAAGACTCCATGACAATCCCCTCCCTGACCGGTTGATTCAAGCAGCGGAAAACGGGATTGATGGGTTCCGTCGGGGGCTCGCGGAGGTCACATAGCAAGGTTAACAAATCCAATTTTATTCAGAATATCGTTTGACGAGCGCACTCGTATCGGCGTAATAAATCACCGTTCACCTCAATCTTCGATAATCATCTCCGAAGTTAGTTTTCCCTTTGCAGGCAATGGATTGAAATCCGGGAGTGGCAATTCCTCTTGTTCAGAGACTTCATTAATGAAGATCTCGGAGAGGGCGCCGCGTTTTGCGATTTGCGCTAAGATGTCTGCCACCTTTTTGCTCTTAGCGGAAACGTATTCCTCCGAAACGAGGATGACTTTGAACTTTTTGCCTTCTTTATCTTCACTTAGGCGCCGATCAAGGAAAAGCGCACCATCTTTATAGGTTGCTTCTAAAACGAGTTGCATCGCTGACTCCTTTTCGTTATTTCAGGATTCACCGGCAGGCAAATTGGAGATTGCCGCCAACGATTGTATCCTCCATACAACCGGTTTGTTAATTCAAATCAGCCTCAAAAAATGGTGCATCACCATGAGACAAGATACGATTGGGTTCACAATCTATATCGATGTGGAGGCGTTTCGGGTGCTCGCCGCCGGGACGTATGTGCGAATCTATCCCTGTCTCTACGGATGGCCGTCGCGCTACAACCCCATTTCTCCTGCCATGGCTCGGGAATTGGCTGCCAACTACTGGCGCCAGGGCGCTGACGGGATTTACCTATTCAACTGGTTTCTCCATGAGCTGAAGCATCGTTATCAGATTGATCTGATGCAGAAGATTGGTGACCCTTCGACGCTGACGGGGCGGGAGATGACCTTCGCGGCAGACTGTGGCTTTGAAGACAGACCGGATGACTACGATCCCAACAACTGGCGGTTTGCCTCGCTCTCGGCGGAGCTCTGGCCGACGCAGACCGAGACACCGTTACGGGTACCTTTGATGATTGGCGCTCAACCTTCGGGACAGGTTCGTCTGCGCGTGGAAGTGACCAATCTGGGCGATCGCGATTTCAGGGTAGTAGTCAACGACCACCTGCTTGGGAGACTCACTCGAGAGAAGGACGACTAGTGGACTGTAGACATACAGGCTGATGTCTTGACCCAGGGTCAACTGGATCAACCTGTCCTTGCAGAAGGCGGATTCTATCCTTTCACTCCCCAAGGTGCAGTCCGTTTAGTTGCATAGTTGCAGGAGGTTCATAAGGGCGTATGCAAATCATCTTGACTGTCCACATTCACGCTTTACCAGTGGGCAGACTTTCAGGTCAGGTTCCAGCGTGGTTTCACTTCGGGGTTGACATAGGAACGCGGCCAGCGCCCCTGCGCTAAATCAATCGCGGTCTCCACAGAAAGACGCCAGCTATTTGGCAGATACTCATCCGAATAGCCGGCGATGTGCGGCGTAATCACGACGTTATCAAGTTGCAGCAGCAGGTTGTCCGGCGGGATCGGTTCCTGCTCAAGTACATCCAACCCGGCAGCGCCAATCCAGCCCTCGGTCAAAGCACGCAGCAGCGCGGCTTCGTCGATAACCGACCCCCGAGCCGTATTGATTAGGATCGCCTCGGGCTTCATCTGCCGCAGCTCGTGTTCACCGATGAGGTGATGGGTTTCCTTGGTCAACGGGCAGTGTATCGAAACAAAATCAGATTGGGACAACACCTCGTCCAGGCGCGTGAGGCGGCCCCCTAGACGTTCCGCCGCTTCGCTGCTGACATAGGGGTCGTATGCCAAAATCGTCAAGTCGAAGCCGTTCAGCTTGCGGGCGACGGCCTGCGAGATACGTCCAAAACCGACTAACCCCAAGGTTTGTCCGCGCAAAAGCAAACGCGGCATAGCCAAGTCGCGATCCCAGACGCCGCGTCGCACGGCGCGATCTTGAAGCGGGATGTGCCGTATAACGGCGAACAGCAAGCCGATAGCGTGTTCGGCGACTGCGTCGGTGAGCGCGTCCGGTGTGTTAGCAACCACGATGCCTAATCGGGTCGCCTCCTCGATCGGGATGTTGTCGGTGCCGCTGCCAGTACGAATGATAGCGCCGCAATTCGGGATGACATCAAGGTTTTCGGCGTATAGCACTTGGTGGGAGCCAAGTACCCAGACCACGTCCGCATCGCCCGCCATCTCCGCTAAATCCTGGCGCGTCAAACATTCTTTGACAGCGAATTCGATGCCTTCATCCGCTAGCTTTTTCGGTGCCCAATCGGGGACAATTTGCTGGTCCAAGCTGATGAGTGCAACTTTGAAACGCTTCATGTTATCACTCCTTTCACAGATTCCTGCATCGTTAAACATCAAACCATTTTCTCACGGTACGCGACGCGCTCTCGACAGCTCCTTAATTCGTCAAAACTCAATTAACAGCGTACTACCTCATCTCCAGATTGGAGAACCCAATGCACATTGTCCCCCAGGTTGCCACTGCTTGGCGACGGGAGAACGCACAGCGCGGTGTCCAAGTTTCGCGTTCAATTCTGCGAAGATCTCCGGTCGGATGTCGCCGACAACCTTCACCACAAAACCTTCTTGACAATTGATTGCTATCGTACTATACTTAGCCATAAATGTCAACCTGTGAATTAACGAGTCGGCGAAACGTCTAGCGCGCAGCGTGATATTTCTCAATTTCCTCACACCGCACGCGTCAACGTTATGAATATCGAGCATAAAGTCACAGACCTTCAACTTGTCCACCCTTTCAAGATAGCCCGGCGATCCGTTGATGCGTACCGTCAAGTGATCTCTGTCGAGATTGATGGCGGGATTGGGGAGACGGCGCCAGCGCGATTCTACGGCGAAACCGTCGAAACCGTTCAGGCAGCCTTTGAAATTTTAGATTCAGCCTTTGATGGGGACCTCGACGCTATTCAGTCCGTGATGGCCCAACTTGAAGCCACTCTGGGTGGCGCCTATGCCGCAAAATCCGCAATTGACATGGCCCTACATGACCGCCTTGGAAAAGCGTTGGGGGCGCCGCTTTACCGTCTGTGGGGACTCGATCCAAAGGCGACGCCCCTCACGACCTTCACGATTGGGCTTGATGAACCGGAAATCATGCAGCAGAAAGTGTGCGATGCGGAGGCGTATCCCCTCCTCAAGGTCAAGCTCGGCACGCTCCGAGATATTGAGATTATTCGCGCCCTCCGTGAAGTCACAGATAAGCCAATCTATGTGGATGCCAACACGGCGTGGACGCCCAAGGAAGCGGTGCGTAAAATTCGTGAGCTCGTTCCTTATGGGGTTGAGCTCATCGAGCAGCCAACGAAACCGAACGATCTGGAAGGATTGAAGTTTGTCCGCGAGCACTCCGCCCTCCCGATTATCGCTGATGAAAGCGTCAAACGTGCCGCCGATATACCTGCACTTGTCGGCTGTGTTGACGGGATCAACATCAAGCTGGTCAAATGTGGTGGTTTGCTCGAAGCGATGCGAATCATCCACATCGCACGGGCACACGGGCTTCAAGTGATGATCGGCTGCATGATCGAAAGTTCGCTGGGTATTACAGCGGCGGCACATCTCACACCGCTCGTGGATTACGCAGATCTGGATGGACATTTGCTAATTGCGAATGATCCCTATGCCGGTGTAACGCTTGAGGCGGGTAAGCTCATCCTCCCCGATCGGCCTGGAGTTGGGGTTATTCCAGTTGAAGATGCAATTTAAAACCATGAATCCCCATCCGCAGTTAGATTACTATTTTATCATCCCTCATGTCGCTGAACCGATGGTTTTGATACTGTCGAAAAGTAACAAGTGATCTCTACCCCATTGGTTCCCTGCTAATCGCAGTGGAGATTGGGCGGCGCCAGTCAACTCAGAGTTGCAAGATCGATTCGGTAATCAGTGTCACAATTCTGCACTGGGAACCCTATAACGACTTCAATTTCTTCAGCCTGACGCGCTTTTTGACGCATTTTTCCACGTACCTGAGTAAACATGCTCTCTGGAGTATCCCTAATTTTTCTGTACGTCTGCGTAATGCATATCTCGAATCCTGGACGATCTACGCTCCCATGGAGCACAGGTATTTGAGTTGTCACAACCGCTGGCAATGCTCGAACACGCGTTTAATTACCACAATCTCCCTTTTATGCGAACAGGAATCCGATAGGAGCGCACCGGGGCAGTTGAATTCTATTTAAATCTGCTTCGCCGCTACAAGGATTTCCTCCCAAAAGTCAAGGTTAAGTAGGAACTGTGGTAGAGAAGCCATATGATATGCTTTCGCCCTCAACGCTCATTTTTTGGATAGGGAAGACAGCTTGCCTTTCAATATTCAATCAACATCTTGTAGGAGAATTTCGTGAACCAAGACCGCTTATTGAGAGACCATAAAATCCAAAACGTCAAAAATGTATATTGGAATTTATCAACGCCGGCCCTTTACGAAGAAGCCCTCAAGCGAGGTGAAGGGCAAGTCGCCCAATTCGGCCCCTTCATCGTCGAAACAGGGCGTCATACAGGACGTTCGCCCAACGACAAGTTTATTGTCGAAGAATCGTCAAGTCGGGGCAAAATTTGGTGGGGAAAAGTCAATCGACCGATTGCCGAAAGTCAATTCAACCTTTTGAAGCAGCAGATACGCGCTTACCTCCAGGGCAGGGAGGTGTTTGTCCAGGATTGTTACGCCGGCGCGGACCCGCAGTATCGTATATCGGTTCGTGTCATCAACGAGTATGCGTGGCACAATCTGTTTATCCAAAGTCTCCTCATCCCGATGGATAGCCAGAAATTGCCGGAAGACCACACGCCTGACTTTACCATCATCGATCTGCCGAACCTTCATGCTAACCCAGAATTACACGGGACTAACTCAGAGACTTTTATTCTTGTGAATTTTAAGCAGAATCTGGTGCTCATCGGTGGAACAAGGTACGCCGGAGAGATAAAGAAATCGGTTTTTACATACCTCAACTACCTGTTGCCGAGCAAAGACGTTTTGCCGATGCATTGTTCGGCGAATCTAGGTTCTGACGGAGACGTTGCACTGTTCTTTGGTCTATCGGGGACAGGGAAGACGACGCTCTCCTCCGCGCCGGGAAGACAACTCATTGGCGATGATGAACATGGCTGGAGTGACCAGGGCATCTTCAACTTTGAGGGGGGCTGTTACGCCAAAACGATTCGGCTCTCGAAGGAGGCGGAGCCTGAGATTTACGCCTGCACGCACAAGTTTGGCACTGTCCTGGAAAACGTGATTCTCGATTCCGCGACGCGACAAATTGATCTTGATGATGACTCTTTAACCGAGAACACACGCGCTGGCTACCCGATCACTCACCTCGACAACATCGTCCCGAACGGCGTCGGTGGACACCCGAAAAACCTCATCATGCTGACGTGTGATGCGTTCGGTGTGATGCCTCCCGTTGCGAACCTGACAACAGAACAGGCGATGTATCATTTCCTTTCGGGATATACCGCCAAGGTCGCCGGAACTGAACGTGGTCTGGGAGATGAACCCCAGGCAACCTTCAGCTACTGCTTCGGCGACCCATTCATGCCCTTAGATCCAGCCGTATATGCCAACATGCTCGGAGAGAATATCAATCAGCACCGTGTCAATTGCTGGCTGATTAATACGGGCTGGAGTGGCGGGGCTTATGGTGAGGGGGCGCGAATGGAAATTGCTTATACCCGTGCCATCGTTGACGCAGTTTTGAAGGGGAAACTAGCAGGCGTCTCGACAGAACCGGATTCAATCTTTGGAATTCATGTGCCGACTGCCTGTGAAGGCGTGCCATCTGAAGTCCTCAAACCACGCAACACATGGAAGGATAGCACGGCTTATGACGCTCAAGCAGGGGAGCTTGCTAGGATGTTTGCGGAAAACTTTGAACAGTTCGCCGGCAGCGTCACAGAAGGGGTCCGAGCCGCGGGCCCTAAAATATGAGACGGGAAACGAGAGAGGTAGTTCATTTATGTTTCGAGAAAGGATTTCAAAATGGCTGAAAAGCGATTGATTATTGTCACCGGCGGCACTGGCGTATTGGGAACGGCTGTCACCGAAGCCTTCCTCAAAAAAGGCTATCAGGTCGCCATCCCTTACACTTCCGAACGCAGTATCGAACCATTTGAGCAGCAGCTTGGAGATCTAAAAGCACAGGTGATGCTGATTCCTGCAAACCTGACGGTCGAAGCTGAAGTTCAAAATTTCGTCCAAACCGTGCTGGATAAATTCGGTCAGATCGACATTTTAGTGAATACTGTCGGTGGCTTTGTCGGGGGCATCCCAGTTGCGGAAATGGATGAGGAACGATGGAATTTCATGATGGACCTGAATCTGAAATCGATTTTTCTCTGCTGCAAAGCGGTTCTGCCGCACATGATTGAACGGAAGTATGGGAAAATTGTGAACACCTCTGCCCGTGCGGGTTTAAGTGGGGCTGCTGGACTTGGCGCCTATTCCGTCTCCAAAAGCGGTGTGCGGATTCTCACAGAATCGATTGCGGAGGAAGTTAAAGATCTGAGAATTAACGTCAACTCGCTTTTGGTGAGTATCATGGATACGCCCGCAAATCGCAAGGCAATGCCCAACGAAAATCGCTCCTGCTGGGTTTCGCCCGACGACATCGCCAAAGTCATCCTGTTCCTGACCTCCGATGACGCAGCAATCATCAACGGGGCGGCGATTCCCGTTTATGGGAGGGCATAGTACACCGTAATATAAGAAAAAGTCTCTTATTACGTATTACGTTTGGGAATAAGTAGTTACTGGCTTAAATCAACCGCAGAGGCGCAGAGTTTTTTAATTCTTCTCTGCGTTCTCCGCGTTAAATAAGCGTGTTACGACTTATTGCGAAATGTCAAGCCTTAATCTACTTATTACGTATTACGTTTTACGAGCCTCTTCTGACGCAGATTGTTGTACATGTCAAAACCAATGTTACAGAGTAGTTACGATAGGGGGAAAAATGCAACGACAGAAGTTTCATTTATGGTTGTCCATTTTCTGTGCGTTGAGCCTGACGATTTGTGGCTGCAATAATCAGAAAAGCCAGGAAGAGAGCAGTCAGGAAAGCAAACCGAAGAAAAAGCAGATCTGGCTCTCAATTCTCGGTGGGGCTGCTGGCGGCAGTTTTTCGCCGTTTGCGAGCGGGGTTGGTAACGTGGTCTCGAAAGCAGAGCCGACGATCAAGATCTCCGTCGAAGCATCCGCCGGCTCGATTGAAAACGTGCGCCGTGTGGACAGCGGTGAGGGCTACATGGGGGTTGCGTTTGCATCTGATGTTTATCTCGGCTATCATGGACAAGAGGTGTTTGCCAAAGAGGGAAAGAAAGAAAATATCCGAGTGGTAACGCTGCTTTATATCGCTTACAATCAGTTTTGTACGCTGGCGAATAGCGACATTCATCAATTTGAAGATATAGTCGGAAAGAAGATTGCGATGGGCGCGGCGGGGTCAGGCTCGGCGCAAACACTGGAACGTCTTGCAATGCTTGCTGGCATTCACGACAGATTCACGCCGATCTACAAAGGTGGCATCGCAGGTGGCAACGCCCTGCGCGATGGGCAGGTAGACGGTTTTCAGTGGCTCGTTAGCGTTCCCAATGCTGCCCTCATTGAGGTTTCCACGATCAAATCCATCCGCTTCATTGACTTCGACGCGCCCGCTAAGAAGTACGGATTTTATGAGAAATATCCCTTCTATTTGTCCGGCACGCTGCCTGAGAAGGCGTACAAAGGAGTCCATCCGGTGAACACGCTCCTGATGCCGACCATCCTCATTGCTCACAAGGACATCAGCGAGGAAACGGTCTACACCATCCTCAAGCATGTCTACGGTCAGGCAGGGCATGAAACCATGATGAAAACCACCAAAGCTGCGAAGGATATGACGATCGAAAATGCGACGAAAGCGTTTGTGATTCCGCTGCATCGTGGGGCGTATCGATTCTGGGGGGAACAGGGGGTTGAAATTCCGGCAGCCGCCCAACCTATGGATTAGAGCGGATCGAAAGAATGTCACGTCGTCGATTCACTACAAACCATTACTTTACTTTTTGAAATTTAATAAAAACTATCGGAACAGCGAAATATATGACGATCGAGAATGCAACGAAAGCGTTTGTGATTCCACTGCATCGTGGGGCGTTATTGATGACAGCCCCTTCCATTTCTGCTATGATATTCCAACTTCCTTCAGAGATTTCGTCAAACATACATTTATTCACCAACGTTAGGAGAGAAATGAAAATTCGGAAGATCTTTCTAAGCGCGATTTGGCTTTTCATAAGCCTAGTCTGCACAGATATGGGTTCTGCTCAACGAATACACACATCAGGGAATGTCGAAGTTCATGTGGAAGGTTCTGGTTGGCTGGGGGCGATTCGAGAGACAAGGCTTGTGCCGAACTTTAAGTTTCCCAAATCTGGGGATACCTATTATCTCCACGGACAGTCGGAGATTTGGATCGGCGATGCGAATGGGAATGTGGCGAGCGCATGGGATTTAGACCCCGCGGCTCCGGGACCACTCAGCCCCGGAGAGTGGGTAAGCACAGCAGCGGTTGACGAGGAAATGCAACCTGATGGACAGCAAATAATCATCGCACAGTACGATTCATCTCGTACTGATGGTTTCCCACTCAATATTCTGGTTGATCAGCAAAGCCTGTCCTGGAGCACCAGCAACCACCCCAATGCGGACGACTTCATTGTGATTAAACTGATTGTTACGAATAATAGCGATGAACCCATTGAAGGCATCTATGTCGCGATAATGGCAAATTGGGATGTCGATGGAACAGACCTTGCTGCGGGGCAATTAAGCCGGGATTGGGTGGATTGGGACGAAGGGCGTCAAACATTATTTACCTACGATGGGGATAATACTGATGAGATAAATCCAGTCCATACAGGCTTAACCCTGCTTGATGGGAAGTTAAGCACTCACCAGATTTTCCTATTCTTCGGTTTCAATGGACGACCGACCGGCGACCTTTTCTTGGATGCAAGCCGATCCGTGTTCATGACGAATCCGAATGTTTTTCCTATGAATAAGCAGGATTTAGAGGCACTTGGTGCGCCGCCTTGGGACTATGCCTCCATCATTTCCGCAGGTCCCTATGACATTGCAGCAAAGAATTCTATTATCGTGATTTTTGCTCTCGTCGCCGGCGAGGACCTGGCAGACTTACAGCAGAATATTGATGAAGCACGACGAATCAGTTTTGCGCCGCAGAGCCTGACTATTGAAGCGGTGGGTGGCGCCGTCAGCTTAAAATGGGAGGAGGCAATCAATCCAAGTGTGGATGGCTATACCGTCTTGAGGCGTGCAAAGGGCGAAAGTGAGTTTAGGCAGATTGGGCAAATTATCAAGGGAACCACGTTTGACGATACGGAGATTGAGACTGGCGTGGAGTACACCTACAAAATCCGCCCTGTTAATCTCAGCGAGCAGCCGCTTGCATTTGATTCTCTAGAAGTCCGTATAACCCCGGATATTATACCGGATGCGCCGATAGGCTTAAGGACAACACTCAGCGGAGACGGGATTGTCCTCAACTGGACAAAATCCACGCAACAGGTCAATGGATATGTTATTTATCGCAACCAGACGGGGCGTGAACCGTATACTCAGATTGCATCGGTTTCACCGGAAACCACTACTTTTGTTGACCTCAATGTTTATGCGGGGTTGCATTACTTCTACACAATCACTGCGACGAATCGAGCTAGCACTCAGAGCGAATTCTCTAAAGCGGCGGATGCCCTCATTCCTGAAGAAACTGTAGCAACGCCCGAATCAGACCTTGATAACGTAATCGTCGTACCGAATCCTTACCGCCTGAGCGAAAACGCGAATCCAATTGAATTCCGCAATGTGACCCGCCGTGCAACCATTCGCATCTACAGCAGCGCAGGAGATCTCATCAAGACAATCGATCACCGCAACGAAACCTCGATTGAACGTTGGAATGGACAGAATGAGGGCGGTGAACGAATCGCCGCTGGTATTTACGTTTATCACATTGAATCGCTGAGAAAGGGCGCAAAGGGAAGAATCTCGGTGAGCGGAAAGTTTGCGGTGATTCGTTGAACCCCTTCGCCAATTGAATCCTGTTTATTGTTCAAAAAGGTCTGCCCATGCGATTGAGCGCCGGTGGCACTTCGTTCTTGACCGGCTTAATCGTTTTCAAGTAAGCCCATATCGCCTTAAGGTCCTCGTCGCTCATGTTTGCATAGGCGTTCTTGATCGGCATGGGTGGGAGGATCTTTCGATTGTTCTTATCGCCTTGATGATGCCCGGTTCGCATGGCGCCGATGAACATTTTTTCCGTCCATTCACCGAGCCCCGTTTCTTTATCGGGCGTCAGGTTCGCGGCAAAGGTTGTTCCAAAAGGGAAAGAAAACGCCGCGAGGGACGGGGCGCCTAACATGAAAATCCCCTGCTGCATCATGCTAAAATCGTATTTGGGGTAAGGTGCTTTTTCAGGGTGTCCGGCGAGGTACATGCCCATATCCATCTCGGCGCCTTTGCGCGGTGTATGGCACTGACCGCACGCGCCAACCGAATCAACGAGATATTTCCCGCGCTTGACCGGATCGCTCTGGCTCTGTGCGAGATTCAAACTGAATAAGATGAGTATGGCTGTCGAAAGGATTGCCATTCCAAAAATCCAGTGTTTTTTTCTCATTGTACCAATTCTCCTTCCGATTTTGATGGGTTGAAATTGTGTGTGTTATACCACTGCGCATCCGCATTTGCAACTTGAAGAACCTTAGCGTGATGCGTAAAACGTGAAACGTCAATCTGCTCCCCGCTCACTTTCTCTGCTACTCCTCTGCCTCTTGTCCTTGTCCAAGTTGCATCAGCGTCCCGACATCTTCTTTAAGACGAGCAAATCCGCCCTTCTGAATGGCTCGACGGATGCCTCGCATCACGCTCAGGTAGAAATGAAGGTTGTGTAGCGTGAGCAACCGGTGGGCGAGGATCTCGTTCTCTTGGTGTATGTGTCGAAGGTAAGCGCGGGTGAAATTCTGACAGGTGTAGCAGACACAGTTCGGATCCAGCGGCGTAAAATCAGTCTTGTACTTCGCGTTTCGGATTTTAACGGCGCCGACCGTCGTAAAGAGCGACCCGTTTCGCGCATTGCGTGTCGGCATCACGCAATCGAACATATCCACGCCGCAGCTTACGCCGTAGACCAAATCTTCCGGCGTTCCCACGCCCATCAAGTAGCGCGGCTGATCTTTCGGCAACAGAGGAGCAGTGTAGGCTAAAGTCTCATACATCAAATCCTTTTCCTCTCCGACGCTCAGTCCGCCGATTGCGTAGCCGGAGAAGCCAATTTCCACTGTCCCTTCGACGCTCGCCTTTCGGAGTTCTTTCTCTATCCCGCCCTGCGCGATGCCGAACAATTGTTGGTTGCGATTCCGATGGGTTTTTTTGCAGCGTTCCGACCAACGGAGCGTCATCTCCATCGATTTCTTGAAGTACTCGTAATCACTGGGCTGCGGTGGGCATTCGTCGAAGGCCATGATGATGTCTGCGCCGAGTGCGTTCTGGATCTCAATTGAACGCTCTGGGCTGATAAAGTGTTTCGAGCCGTCAATCTCCGATCGGAATTCGACGCCTTCCTCCGTGATCGTGCGAAACGGCCCCAAGCTGAAGACCTGAAATCCACCGCTGTCTGTGAGGATGGGTTTCTTCCACGCCGTGAATTTATGCAAGCCGCCTGCTTGCTGAACAATCCAATGCCCCGGACGCAGGTAGAGGTGGTAGGTATTTCCCAGGATAATCTCGGCGCCGATTTCAACCAGATCACGTGGCGTGCACGTTTTGACAGTCCCGCGTGTGCCAACGGGCATGAAGATCGGGGTGTTGACAACGCCGTGCGCCGTTCTCAGTTTCCCGACTCTGGCTTGCGTCTGATTGTCTGCGTGGATGATTGTAAATTTGCTCTCTGCCATTTTTGTTACCATCTTCAGGTTGAGATTTTACAGGTTGAGATTTTACTTTTGGGAAGAATTAGCCATGTTGAAAAGCGCATAATGTTATCATAACGCATTGCTCAATTGCAACGAATTCTGATTGACGGCGTTATGTGAATTCGCTATAATAACCCAGAACCTTTGAACTGGTTGAGAATCGCAGGGGATTTGGGCAGACGACAGGAGGGATTTGGGGGCGGCTTCATTGCGATTCAGTGAGCGCACATCAATAACATACTCTCACTGAACCGCATTTGGATTCGGGTAGAATTTTGGTGAGATCATGCGTTTCAAAAATTACGCTGCTTCCTCATCAAGCTACTCCTCACTGGAACCAGTTTCTTCTTCCGGGAGCGAGGCAGTAGCAGATGCACGATCAATTTCGAGATTGGCGCGAATCTTGGCTTCAATCTCAGCAGCAATTTCGGCGTGTTGAGTCAGGTAGTCTTTGGCGTTATTTCTACCCTGCCCAAGTCGTTCATCGTTATAAGAAAACCATGCGCCGCTTTTTTGAACAATTCCTTCCTCCGCAGCCACATCCAGGAGCTCCCCGACTTTGGAGATCCCTTCACCGAAGATGACATCGAATTCAGCTTGACGAAATGGAGGGGCGACCTTGTTTTTGGCGACCTTCACCCGGACGCGACTCCCGATCATTTCATCGCCATCTTTTAGAGTCTCGCCTCGACGGATTTCCAGCCGGACAGAGGCGTGAAACTTGAGTGCAAGCCCACCGGGCGTTGTTTCTGGATTCCCAAACATGACACCGATCTTCTGGCGAATCTGGTTGGTGAAAATCACACAGGTTTTCGACTTGTTGGTGACCCCAGAGAGCTTGCGCAACGCTTTAGACATTAAACGCGGTAACAGTCCAACATGGGCGTCTTCCATACTTCCCTCAATCTCAGCCTGGGGTGTCAGCGCCGCGACGGAATCAACCACAACAACATCGATTGCCCCGCTACGAACTAAAGTCTCAACAATGTCTAGTGCCTGTTCACCGGTATCGGGTTGGGAGATGAGCAGACTCTCCATGTTGACGCCAATGCGTTTGGCATACATTGGATCCAGCGCATGCTCAACATCAACAAACGTAGCGACCCCGCCCTGTTTCTGCGCTTCCGCAATGACATGAAGGGCAAGCGAGGTTTTGCCACTGGCTTCATGACCATAGATCTCCATGATACGTCCGCGGGGGACTCCGCCAACACCGAGCGCGATGTCGAGTGTTAGAGAGCCCGTTGGAATGACTGCCACGGGAACAACATCATTGCTATCCAGACGCATTATTGCGCCTTTCCCGTGTTGTCGTTCAATTTGGGAGATTGCGAGATCTATCGCTTTCTGCTTGTCCGTATTCAGTTCCATTATTTCAGTACTCCTTATTTCTATGGTTTCTCAGAGTTCTTTCTTAGAAGCATTAAGTTAATTATATCATAACAAATGTTAGAAATCAACAAAAACCTGTCAAAGGAGGTTGATCATGCCAGTTTTCACAGCGGAGGAGTTGACGCAAACGTGTCTAAAGGTTTTTCATGCCATGGGCGTATCAGATGCAGAGGCTGAGGTGGTGACGAGCACGATAGTTGATGCCAATCTGGTGGGACACGATTCGCATGGCATCATTCGTCTGCCGCAATATGTTCAAGAAATCGAGGAATCCCTGATCCAGCCGGGAGCGGCAATTGAGGTCAGACGAGAGTCCCCTTCGATGGCGGCGCTGGATGGAAACTGGGGATTCGGGCCCGTTATCGGGACACACGCGGTGAAATTAGCCATTGAGAAGGCGAGGCAGACCGATATCAGTTCAGTCACCGTCTTTCGGTCCAATGAACTGGGCAGATTGGGGGGATATGCGCGAATCGCGGCGGAACAGAACATGATCGGTATCTTGACGGTCAATGACCACGGCAGCGGTCAATATGTCGCGCCATTCGGGGGAATCGAGGGGCGGCTCTCGACCAATCCAATTGCCTGTGCGATTCCGGTGGAAGGTGGTGAGCCGATCGTCCTGGATATGTCCACCAGCGTTGTCGCGGCGGGAAAAATCCGGGTCAAAAGGAGTCGGAAGGAGGCAGCCCCAGAAGGCTGGATTATCGATGCAGAGGGGAACCCAACGACAAACGTTGATGGTTTTTATGGGCCTCCCGCCGGCGCGCTGCTTCCTTTCGGGGGAATCGCCGCTCAGAAGGGGTTCGGACTCAGCCTCGTCGTCGATATTCTCTCAGGGGCGTTGAGCGGGGCGGGTTGCACTCGTCAAGGCGAATCGAGGGTGGGTAACGGTTTGTTCATCACGGCGATCAACATCGCTAGCTTTGTGGATTTACCGGATTTCAACGCGGAGGTTAACCGCTTCATCGGGTACATCAAGTCTGCAAAGAAGTCACCCGGCGTCGAGGCGATTCTCATGCCAGGTGAGCGGGGTTTCCGGGAACAAGACAGACGGCGGAAGGAAGGCATTTTTGTCGAAGATAGCACATGGGAGCAAATTCAAGTGATTGCGGGGAAATATGGGGTGATTGTACCATCTTAGCCCGACAAAATAGTTTAGAACCGCGGATTTCATAGGATTACGCGGATTAGGTTTCTGGTTAATCCGTGCTTGCGTAATGCGTAATAAGAGAGTTATTCTTACGTTTGACGTTTTACACAACCCCCTCCTGCTTCAGTCGATCAACCTCATCAGTACGCATCCCCAACAAGCCGGTCAAAACCTCCACCGTATGCTCGCCGAGGTTTGGCGCAGGAACATCAACCTGACCGGGCGTCTCTGACAGCTTGATCGGCATCCCCGGAATCTCCACGCACCCTGTCGTGTCATGTTCGACCTCCACAATCATCTCTCGGGCCAGAACCTGGGGGTCACTTGCCACTTTATCGACGGTGTTGACGGGGCCACAGGGCACCCCGATTGCCTCCAATTCCTCAATCCACCCTTCGGTTGTGCGTCGGTGCATGATCTCCGCAAGGATCAGGAAAAGTTCATCGTGATTGTCAGTACGCAAAGCGTTCGTGCGAAACCTGTCATCGTCAATCAACTCAGGACGGTTGATGTGTTCGCAGAACTTCCGCCACAGTTCATTGTTCCCGATCGCGATGACCACATAGCCATCTGCGGACTCGAAGACCTCAAACGGCGTTATCGCCGGGTGACGCCTGCCCAACGGTCGGGGAATTTCGCCGGTGGAGAAGTATCGAACCATTGCATTTTCCAAAATCGCCACCTGACAATCCAGCATCCCAACGTCAATAAGCTGCCCCTCGCCCGTCCGATCGCGGTGCCGAAGCGCCGAGAGAACCCCGATTGCTGTAAACAACGCAGCGGTTATATCGCCGATCGACGTCCCCACGCGCACGGGCGGGCGGTCCGGTTCACCGGTGATGCTGAGGATGCCCCCCATCCCCTGGATGATCATGTCATACGCTCCCCGCGTTGCATAGGGCCCCGTCTGACCGAATCCTGAGCAGGCAGCATAGAGAAGTGATGGGTGATGTGCCTTGAGCGACTCGTAATCCAGGCCGAGTTTCTTCATCGCGCCCGGTCGAAAGTTCTCGACGACAACATCCGATCGCTTGACCAATTCCATAAAGATCTCTTTGCCCTGTGGCTCTTTTAGATTCAAGGTGAGGCTCTTTTTGCCCCGATTGATACTCATAAAGTAGAGGCTGAAGTCGTTCTTGAAGGGGCCAAAGCCTCTCGCCTCATCTCCGACGCCCGGCTGCTCAATCTTGATGACCTCTGCACCGAGATCGCCCAAAATCATTGTTGCGTAGGGTCCTGCCAAAATGCGGGTGAGATCTAAAACGCGTATACCTTTTAATGCACCTGCCATCTGTTTTCCTTTCTCTAAGCCTGAGCAATTGATAAGTTTCGTCAGCATCCCACCGACCAATCATGGTTCATTCCCGTCAAATTATCCGAACCAAGGGGATGCAAAATGCGGGAAAACCTCGCCGTTTATCATAAAATACTTCGTCAATTTTGTCAATAGCTTCCAAACCAACGTAGAAATTTCAAGTCTGCCATCATTGATTGCAAATTTCTCTCACCAACATAAAGATATTGACGGATGCGCTCTGATTTGCTACAATTTGCGGTAAAGGGCCTCAATCATCGATCAGAAGGGGGGAACCAATGGAAGCAGTCAGAATCGGTTTTATCGGCTGTGGAGGCAATGCCAATGGACACATGCGTCAGTTGTCCAATCTGGAAGACGTCTGCATCGCCGCAACATGCGATGTTCAGGAGGCCCCCGCTCAGAACACTGCCAAGCGTTACAACGCCCAACTTTACATCAATCACAAGGTCATGCTCGAACGCGATGGCCTTGATTAGGGATCCCTTGGGCTTCAATCTTCATGGGGCGTTTGTTCAACGCGATGCACGCAGACATACAGTGTTTAAGGAGTTGACCATGAGCCAAAGATACAAAGTTGCCATCGTCGGCTGCGGTGGAATTGCCAAAGCGCACGGAAACGCATGGAAAGACCTCCCGGAGATTGACTTCGTTGGCGCATGCGATGTTAAATTCGAGGCGCTCAAAAGTTTCGCAGAACAGTTCGACGTCAAAAACAGATACAACGATTTGAGACGGATGCTCGAACGGCAGGAGCCGGACATATTGGTGGTCGCAACATGGCCCACGCTCCACCTGAAGCACCTCCTAGAAGGTGTGCGCGGTGGGGTTAAGGCGATTCTTTGCGAAAAGCCGATTGCAGTCAACGCCACCCAAGTTGAACAGATGATCCAAGTGACCTCGTCAGCCAACGTCCTCTTAATGGAAGGGTTCATGTATCGCCATCACCCTCTGACGCTTTGCGTCAAGCGGCATATCCTCGACGGCGCAATTGGCGAGGTCCGTTTTGTCGGCTCCACGTTCTCGACTGGGCTGACGGATCGAACGAATTGGCGTCTGCGCGGTGATCAGGGAGGCGGGGCGATAATGGATCTCGGCTGTTACTGCATCAACGTCATCCGTTATATGATTGGGGCGGAACCACAATCCGTCTGGGCGACAGGAAAGTTTGAACCAATCAGCGATGTGTGGGACACGCTGATTGGGACGCTGGATTTCGGCGATGGCGTTACCGGACAATTTGATTGCAGCTTCGGTTGGACATGGCGTGAATCGTACGAAGTGGCTGGAACAAAAGGGACGATTGTCGTGCCACGCGCATGGGGAAACAGCGAAGGAGCGTGTAGTTTCACGCTGATACGAGACGGTCAGGCGGAGACGGTGAAGGTTGAAGGGGCGAATCCGTATGCGGCTGAGCTCTTGAGCCTGTGCAAAGCCTTATCCACCGGGAAGCCACCCCGCCTGACTACGGATGATGCGCTCTGGAACATGCGTGTGATCGATAGGCTGCACGAATCGGCGCACACGGGGCAGCGTATCAATATACGTGATGCGTAATGCGTAATGCGTAAAACGTAATGCGATAATTCTTGGTGGGAGGGTGAACCGCTTGAATTGTTAGGAATTAAACATTTCGATGCTTTACACCTTGCTTGTGCCGATCGCCCCATTGCCTGGACTCTTCGACGCGAATAGCTCCGGCAAAACCAGTATCTTGCAGGTACTGCTCATGCTCAAGCAGACCGTGGAGCGTCCATTGAATTGGAATGAAGCACTTTACTTCGGTGATGAGAAGTCGCGGGTCAATTTAGGCAACTTCGATGACAGATCGTCGAATTTATCTGTGAAACTGACATTCAACAATTACACAAGGATTCAATCTAATGGCAAACTATCAAGAACTGGCAAATCTCGTTTGGAATGTGGCGGATGATGTCCTCAGAGGGCTGTTCAAACCGCACGAATACGGCGACATCACCCTACCGTTTCTCGTGCTGCGTCGATTGGACTGCATCTTAGACGAGGGCGGACGAAAAGGGAAAGCCATCAATACCTTCAATCAATACAATGGCAAAGTATCTGAAGACGTGCTACCGCCGATTATTCTGAGAGAGACAAACACCCGTTTCTACAACACCTCCCAGTACGACCTATCTCGACTGAAAGCCGACCCCAACAATATCCATCTCAACTTCGAGAACTACCTCAACGGATTCAGTAAGGACGTGCGCGACATCATCGAAAACTTCAACCTCGATCAGTTTATCGAGCGACTGCACAAAAACAATCGACTGTTCATCTTCTGCGATAAGTTTACCGAAGTCGATCTCCATCCGGACCAGGTGGACAACCATACGATGGGACAGGTCTTTGAGGAGCTGCTCCGCCGATTCTCAGAGATGTCCAACGAAACCAGTGGGGAACACTACACGCCGCGGGATGTTGTGCGGTTATTGGTCTCTCTGCTGTTTGCAGAACACCATGAAGATCTGCGCGGGCAGGGAGTTATCCGCAGTATCTTTGATCCGTGTTGCGGGACGGGCGGCATGTTGACAATTGGGAAGGAATACTTCCGTGAACACATCAACCCCTTAGCCGATCTCCGGCTGTTGGGTCAGGAACTGAACGCGCAGACCTACGCGATCTGCAAGTCGGATATGCTCATTACCGGAGAGAACCCCGATAATATTCAACTCGGCTCCTGCCTCTCCGAGGACCAGTTTCAAGGGGAACGATTCGATTATATGATAACAAATCCGCCCTTTGGCGTCAGTTGGAAATCTGAGGAAGGGGCGGTGAAAGCGGAAGCGCAGACCGCCAACGGCAGATTCTCAGTCGGTACGCCTCGCTCCTCCGATGGGGCGTTGCTGTTCCTGCAACACATGCTCTCCAAGATGGAGGACGGTGGAAGTCGAGTTGGAATTGTCTTTAATGGTTCGCCGCTCTTTACGGGTGATGCCGGCAGCGGTGAGAGTGAAATCCGACGCTGGATCATTGAAAACGACTGGCTGGAGTGCATTATCGCGCTGCCCGATAAGTTGTTCTTCAACACCAGTATCTCTACCTATATCTGGATCTTAACGAATCGAAAATCAGCGGCACGACAAGGCAGGGTACAACTGATCAACGCCGTTGACTTCTACGATAAGATGAAAAGGAATCTCGGAGACAAGGGGGTTTTCATCTCCGATACCCATATCCATCAACTGGTGGAACTCTACACCAACTTTGAGGAAACCGAGCACTCCAAAATCTATCCAAACGACTTTTTCGGCTACACCAAAGTGACGGTTGAGAGACCGCTCGTCGAAAAGCGTGAGATTCTGGGCGAGGAGAGGGAGGTCGTCCTCCGGGACAAGCGAGGCAATCCGAAACCGGATCCCGCACTGCGAAACTATGAGCGCGTCCCCCTCACAGAGGAGATTGATGATTATTACCAACGAGAGGTCAAACCGCACCTGCCGGACAGTTGGCTAGACAGAAAGAAGGATAAGGTGGGCTACGAAATCAACCTCAATCGGTATTTCTATCAGTACACGCCGCTGCGCTCGTTGAAGGAGATTGCCGATGAAATGCTGGCACTTGAACGGAAAAGTGAAGGCTTGTTGAATGAGGTGTTGACGTTGTAAGGTCAGGACTTACACACTTCAGATTGTAGGGAACGCAGATCTGCGTTCCCTACTTACCCATAGAAAGGGGCATAGGCACAAGGAATCAGGCGTATGTAGGGACTAACATCGCTAGTCTCCACGAATCAAAAGTACAACGCTGAAAAATGAGATAAGCGATTCTAGGCTAATACAGGCTAATACAGGCTAATGAGCTGCGGGCACTAGAGAAGCATCACCGATAACTGGAATCTCAGGCAGCGAGCGGATTCAACGCCGGGTATGACAGTCTGAAATCTACAATTTCAACTTTTAGCCTAAAAGAGCAAGAGGAGAGAGTCACTATGCCATATACCAATTATACCTCCAAAGAGGTTGCATCACGGGGGGAAGCAATCTATAGGCGAGAGATACGTGACAAAGTTGAGCCGAAGCACAAAGGCAAGTTTTTGGTCATTGACATCGAAACGGGTGAATACGAAATGAATGCCGACGATTTGGTAGCCACGAAACGTCTTCTTGCCAAGCATCCCAATGCTGTCGTTTACGGCTTACAAATCGGCTTTCCAACCGCTTATCGAATCGGCGGACACTTTAAGGAAATGAGGGAGAGCATAATTATCGTCTGAATCACAGATTAAACAGATGAAACGGAAAACACGGATTAGTCCAATTGGGCAACCACGAGGGTTGCCCCTACGGAGGAGGACCCCATGTAGGGGCAGGTCTTGTGCCTGCCCGCAACAACTGTTGACGCTCATGTTAAGAATTAGTGCAACAGCACCGATTTGCCTCAAAAACCGTAGGCGGGGCATCCCCGGTCACGGGATCCTCTCGGACTTGCCCCGCCCTCAACGCCTTCACCGTAATTGCACTCCGTTTTTACATGAGCCACTGTTGATTTTGGAAAATCGACCTACAGAAGTGAAAAAGGGGACAAATTATGATTACCGAACTCAGGGCGCAAAATTTCAAGTCATGGCAGGATACCGGTGCGCTACACCTCGCCCCATTGACTGGGCTTTTCGGCGCGAATAGCTCCGGCAAAACCAGTATCTTGCAGGTACTACTGATGCTTAAACAGACCGTAGAACGTCCACCAGATTGGAATGAGCCACTCTACTTTGGTAATGAAGAGTCGCTGGTCAACTTAGGTAACTTTGGCACTGTTATCCACAAGCACAAACAGGATTTAAGTCTTGACATTTCTGTGTCGTGGAAGTCTTCTACAGTTGCAGATATTAATAAATATATTAGATTTCACAGTTTGAAGTTTCCGTCTCATGTAGAAATGCTGCCTCCGAGTCAAGGAGATCGAGATCGATCGGAAGAGATTTCTTTTTCAACCGATATTGTCCGGGGTGCCGTGAATAATTTTTATTATAAAACTGATCTATATAAATTTGATGGTCAGCAACCAGGTCTATTTCGGTGTTACGGGCTTCGCACTGCACGAACCCAAATTATGGAAATTTCTTCCAGATTTGAAGAGGCTTTTGAAAACCTATTCTCTCGAATCCTTTACCTCGGCCCGCTCCGAGAATATCCCCGACGCCATTACCCTTGGGAAGGCGACCATCCAAAAGGCATCGGACAGTATGGAGAAAAGACAACTTCCGCCCTGCTCTCCGGGCGCATCCGACGCCTTCCTGTTGACGAGCAGATACCGAAATGGTTACAACGGTTGGAGTTGATCGACTCCTATGACGTTCAACCTGTCTCTGATACAGGAGGGGATTACGAATTACTTGTCAAACAGCACAAAGGCGGTCCCGAAGTCCCACTAACAGATGTTGGCTTCGGCGTTTCTCAAGTTCTACCTGTGCTGATTCTTTGCTATTACGCTCCTGAGGGCTCAATCCTCATTCTTGAGCATCCTGAAGCGCATCTGCATCCGAAAGTGCAGTCAGAGTTGGCAGATGTTCTGATTGATGTCGTGAAGAATCGGAACATACAGATTATCCTTGAGAGCCACAGTGAGCATCTGCTGCTACGCTTGATGCGCCGGATTGCTGAGGAAGAAATTTCGGCGGATGACACGGCACTCTATTTCTGCCAAATCAACGACGGCACATCCGAAATTGAACGCCTCAACATAGACGAATACGGCAACATCCGGAATTGGCCTCAAAACTTCTTTGGCGATGAGATGGGCGATCTGGTGGAAAAGACGAAAGCCGAAATGCAGCGGCGGAAAGTGATTGAATAATGGCGGTGATTGTAGATACAAATGTCGCTTTGGTCGCTAGTGGATGGTCAGAGCACGCATCTGAGGATTGTGTGGCAACCTGTGCTGAGAGACTTGGACAGATTAACAACGGTGAAGTGAAATTAGCGTTGGATGATCAACGGCGAATCATTGATGAATACCGGGGACAACTGAATCCGGATGGTCAGCCGGGTATCGGCGATGTGTTTCTTAAATGGGTAGAAATGAATTGGGCAAACCCTGATCGGTGTGACTTGGTTGCGATTACGCCTGTCGATGGTTCAGAAAATGAGTTTGAAGAGTTCCCAGACGATCCGGCATTGAATGATTTCGATTCAGATGATCGGAAATTTATCGCGGTTGCAGTTGCCCATTCAGAGAACCCACCTATCCTACAAGCGGTGGATAGTCAGTGGTGGGATTTCCGTGATGCTCTCCGTCGGAATGGTGTGACAGTGGTGTTTATTTGCGAAACTGACATTCAACGGTTACGCGGGGGTAGTTGAACGAAGGCTTGCTGAATAAAGGACAACGGTGAGGTAAATTAAATGAACAACATTCGTGTCGATATACGCCTTCGACCCATTCGGTTCGGATTTTTGGTTCGTCCAGATGACAAGGAAAAGGTACTTGAGATTTTCCGTATCAATACATGTTTGTGGGGCGGCATATTCAATCCCATTATCCCTTTGTTTGAATCTGTACCATTTTGGCTGGAAGAAGAGGGTTTTCGTTTTGAGAATCCCAAGCAAATCATCAGAGATTACCTAGATTTCTTTGAACCCGACTTCCTTGTTGAGGCAGAAGAAGGGTTAGCAGAAGGATTCGACTTTGACCCAGAAAGGGTACGGCTACTTGCAGATATGATAGAAGAGCCAGGAGGGAATTACGCACATAGATATGGATTAAGCGTCTATGGGATCTATCAGGATTTATATACAAAAGCATTTCAGTTTGAGCAACGTCACAAAAATCCGGTTGTTCACGTACAACCAGCCGATGCAGCTTTCACAAATTTCGCTGCGGCTCATTTCGGAAGCTTTCCAACTCAAGAACGGCTTAGGTATTTTGAACATAACTACAAAGGTATATTCAATCCAAAACAGATAGTATTGGATGCTGCTGCGTTCTCAGAACTATATCAATCCGGGTATAGTTCTGCCCTAGAAATGGGTCGTGCAAAACTTCGGGTAGGTTATAATGCACCGCTGTTGTCTACATTATTCATATTAGATCCGCATGAGTCAAAAGATCTAGTCAATTTCTGGAATTTGCGGGCAATACATCAACATGTTCTTGCGGTCCCTATTCAATGGATTGAAGAGCTTTCACCTTTCTGTAAAAAATTCATTCGGGATAATTATCGCCGTCAGCCTGATGACCCAGGCGGGAAAATGGTTGGTCCTGTCTTAATGTTTTCACGCTCTCTATCTGAGGGGGACGTAGAAGAAATAGTAGGAAATTGCTCTTTTGTTGAGGAGGGGGATGTTTACACAATACAAAGATGGGCTCCAACCATCTGGTATAAGTTGTCAGAACAGGTTGCTAGCCCTACCCGTCCAACCTTAGAAGCCGACAGGAAAACCATGAATTTACCTATTGATGGAGATAATCCTGAAATTCGATTTGATCTTCTCTTTCCAGAGTTCATCATCAGTGAATATAATCTATATCGTGTGGCAAATGTTGTCAGGTTGCAAGATTGGAGCAATGAAGATTACGTTGCCAGAGTACGCGATAGAATCGACAATGATCAAATAGCCACAGTTTTTCCGTGTAATTATAAAAATCCTGCTGTTCCCAAATTCCAACCCGAATTCCTGCAGGAAGAGCAGTATCTTTTGTCCACTACTGAAGGTTTAGTTATTTTTCCTTATAGGGAGAATTTTTCTGAATTGTGGAATTTAGTTGATGGAACCACGGCATTCAATCAATGGTTGACAGCTAAACAAGTGCCTGCCATTCGTTCTGATGCGGGGAGAGCAACACAACAGATCATTCAGACATTGGGAGGTTTGCAGCAGGGTGTTCTCTGCCTAGCACATAAAGGTGTTATTGAATTACTCGACGAAATGACAAGAAAACTCACCAAGTCCTTCCATTGTCAGAAATTTCGGAGCAAGATCCGTAACGCGGTCAATAACGAGAGATTGAAAGACAGAACTTTTGAGATATTGGTCAGGCAGAAGGCTGTTGAACTTGGATTAGAACTTAAATGTAGCAAGTGCAGTAAGTGGAGTTGGTATTCAGTAAACCAACTTGATTACTCACTAATCTGCAATTTCTGTTTTAAGCCGTTTGATTTTCCTATTATTGCCCCTACAGATAAAAAACATTCCAAATGGGCTTATCGTGTCGTAGGACCGTTTGCTCTACCTAAATACGCTGATGGGGGGTATGCTGCCGCCCTAGCTATCCATTTCTTTACAGATGTTATAGGTGGATTCGATCAAGCAGGAGTAACTTGGTCGTCTGCTCAAGAACTGAAGTTAAACACAGATAAAAAGGTCGAAGCTGATTTTATGTTATGGTATCGGCGCAAAGAGATTTTTGGAACGGAGCGGTCGTTTTTTGGAAATGGTTTGCCTATTTTTGGAATAGATCGACCTACCGAAACGGTGTTCGGCGAAGCTAAGAGTTTCGGTAGGCGCGGCGAGGATGTTTTTGAGCAAGATAATGTTGATAGAATGAAATTATTGGCGAAAAAGTTTCCGGGGTCTATATTGGTATTTGCTACGATGAAAGAAGAACTTTCTCAGGAAGAAGTTGACCGCATCAAAGAACTAGCGGAATGGGGACGGGAATATGATCCGGAAAAGAGACAAACGCGCGCGCCAGTGATAGTGCTTACCGGGACAGAGTTGTTCTCGACAGGCTCTTTAAATACTTCATGGGAAAAAAAAGGGGGAAAGCACAAGGAGTTGATTGATCGAGCATGGCCAGGCAGGCATAATCTGAGATTCTTGGCAGACCTTACACAACATGTATATTTGGAAATGCCACCGTATGGATCGACTATGACTCAACTAATAAGATGAATTGGAAGAATCTGAGGTGTTGGAATTATGAAGCGTTATCCTGAATATAAAACGAGTGGTGTGGAGTGGGTTGGGAAAATACCGCACCATTGGAGGTTAAGCAGAATTGACTCCCTTTTTTTTCGGAGAAGAGAAAAAAATACCAACATCATTAGCGACAACATCTTGTCTGTCCTAAAGGATCGCGGGGTCATTCGTTATGAAGATAAAGGAAACATCGGTAACAAGGTTTCTGAGAAAATTGAAAACTATCAACTTGTATATGCCGGTGACATAGTTGTAAATAACATGAATGTCACTATCGGGTCTGTAGGAAGGTCAGACCAATTTGGGGCTTTGTCAGGGATTTATATTGTTCTTGCCCCCAAAAGGGATAATGTTGACATGGGTTACTACGAATATGTATTCAAAATAAAACCTTTCCAAAAAAGTCTGATTCAAATATCATCAGGTTTGATGGAAATTCGTGAATCTCTAAATTTCATCGAGTTCAAAACTCTAAAACTACCAACACCACCATTCTCTGAACAAACCCAAATCGCCAACTTCCTCGATTGCAAGACGGGACAGATTGATGAGCTCATCCGCATCAAAGAACGACAGGTAGAACTGCTGCACGAACAACGAACTGTCCTGATAAATCAGGTAGTGACGAAGGGACTTGACCCGAATGTGGAGATGAAACCGTCGGAGGTGGAGTGGATTGGGGAGATACCGAAGCATTGGACTCTTACAAGATTGAAGTATGTTTCCAACATCCCGGTGACTTATGGTCTTAATATTGAGGCTGATAGATATAACACAGAAGGAATCAGATTGATAAGAATTACTGATATTGATGAAAGTGGAGGTCTCCGTCAGAAAGGGGTTTATCTGCCTGAAGACTGCGTTCCTCAAGAGCAGATGCTTAATAGTTATGATTTGCTTTTGTCTCGTAGTGGAGCAACAGTGGGAAAATCTTATCTACACTTTGAAGAAGGAAAATACACTAGTGCAGGCTATCTCGTTAGGTTTAACTTCGGTGATTATTGTACATCGAAATTTATCTACTATGTGACACTATCACATTTTTATAGAAATTGGCTTGAGCAGCAGATAATCATCTCGACAATCCAGAATGTCAATGGCGAAAAGTATTCAAATTTCCAACTCCCTATTCCTTTGCACCAAGAACGGAAACAAATCGTTGCCTTCCTTGACTCCAAGACACAACAGATTGACGAACTGATAACCGCGGAGCAGCGAAAAATTAAACTCCTTAAAGAATACCGTCAATCCCTCATCTCCGAAGCGGTGACCGGCAAGATAGATGTCCGAAGCGAGGTTTAGACCATGCCGACGTATACAGAAGAAAATTTTGAAGATCACATCGAAGCGCAGTTGAACCGGGCGGGCTATCGGTCGCGACAACCCGCTATCTATAATAAAGACCTCTGCTTGATACCCAATGAGACACTGCAATTTATTCGGGATACGCAACTGGAGGAGTATCAGAAACTGGAACGCCAGTACGAGGAAAAGACGCCAGTTAACCTCATCAACCGTGTGAGCAAAGAGATTGAACGTCGCGGGGTGTTGGACGTACTGCGGAAAGGGGTTAGAGACAGGGGGTGTTACTTTGACCTGACCTACTTTCAACCGTCAAGTGGCATGAACCCCGACCATCAAAGGCTCTACGCGCAGAACCGATTCTCTCTGATTCGGCAGCTAAAGTATTCACAGAAAGGCGGAGAATCGCTTGATATGGCGTTGTTCCTCAACGGTTTACTGTTAATAACAATGGAACTGAAGAACAGCCTCACCGGTCAGGTAGTGACAGATGCGGAGAAACAGTACCGGACCGAACGGGATCCGAGAGAGCCGTTGTTCCAATTCAAGCGGTGTCTGGTTCACTTTGCGGTGGGGAACGAAAAGATTTCGATGACGACCCACTTGCGGGGAGACCAGACGCGATTCTTTCCGTTTAACAAGGGGGTCGAAAACCCGGTGAATCCGGACGGTCACAAGGTCGCCTACCTGTGGGAAGACATCCTACAACCCGGTAACCTGATGGAGTTAATCAACAGCTTTATCCATGAGCAGGAGGTTACAGAAAAGGTTTACGACCCCGGACGCGACGCGGTGAAAGATGTGAAGCGCCGCGTGCTCGTTTTCCCTCGATACCATCAGCTTGACGTGATCCGTCAGTTGAAGAAGGCTATCGTTGCGGAGGGGGTTGGGCGCAACTACCTGATCCAACACGCCACAGGGAGCGGCAAGTCAAACTCCATCGCATGGTTGGCGCACCTGCTCACGCATCTGTACCGTTCTCCAACTGATACAAAGCGCATCTTCGACTCCGTTATCGTCGTAACCGATCGGCGCGTGCTTGACAAGCAACTTCAGGAGACGATCAAACAGTCGGAACAGGTCGAAGGCGTGGTTCACTCCGTCGATAAAACCTCGGCGCAACTCAGAGGGTTCCTCGAATCTGGCAAAGACATCATCATCTCAACGATTCAGAAATTCAGTATGATTGCCGAGACAATCGGGGCACTCAAAAGCAGGACCTTCGCCGTGATTATCGATGAAGCCCACTCCTCGCAGAGCGGCGAGTCCGCAAAGAACCTCAAAGTGTCGCTCTCGAAAGGGATTCCGGCAGAGATAGAAGATGATGACGACCTCGAAGTATCGGATATGGACGCCCGGATCATTGAGGAGATGGAACGGCGCGGGGCGCAGGATCATATCTCCTATTTCGGTTTCAGCGGCACACCGAAGAACAAAACTTTGGAACTGTTCGGACGGAAGGACGCGGACGGGAAATTTGTCCCGTTCCACGTTTATTCGATGCGCCAGAGTATCAGCGAAGGCTTCACACTCGACGTGTTGCAGAACTACACCACCTTTAAGCGATACTTTCAACTGGTCAAAAGTGTGCCGGAGGATAAAGCGTATGAGAAGGGACGGACGCTGCGGATGCTGACGAATTACGTTGACCTACAGCCCCACAGCATTGAGACCAAGACACGGATTATCCTAGAACACTTCACCGCACGGACCGCAAAGACAATTGAAGGGAAGGGAAGGGCGATGTTGATTACGCCGTCCCGGTTGCACTGCGTCAGATATAAGTTAGAATTCGATAGGCAGATGCGGGAGATGGATCTCCCCTACGGCTGTCTGGTGGCGTTCAGCGGCACGGTGCACGACACCGATAACGGACGGGACTACACGGAAGACGGGATGAATGAGTTACCGTCGCGCGTGTCAATTGCAGACAGTTTCAAGAGTCCTGAGTATCGGATTCTGATTGTGTCTAATAAGTTCCAGACCGGTTTCGATGAGCCGCTCCTACAGACGATGTACGTCGATAAGCGGCTCGACGGGCTGCAATGTGTCCAGAGCTTAAGCCGCCTGAACCGAGTCGCTACCGGTAAGACGGAGACGCTAGTGCTTGATTTTGTGAATGAACCCGACCAGATACAAGCGGCGTTTCAGCAATACTATGAAACAACGATGCTTGAGGAAGAGACCGACCCGAATCGGTTGTATGATCTACAGGGTCAATTGGAGGATTTTAACCTCTACGATGCGGATACGGTCAACCAATTCTGTGTTGTCTTTTATGACCCGGATCGGCCTGACGAATTTCTACAGGGCATTTTGGATCGGGTCGTTGAGAAGTGGTCAGACCTTGAAACGAATGAGAGGGAAGAATTTCGTTCTACCTTGCAGAGTTATATTCGCCTCTACGGCTACATCTCACAGTTGATTACCTTCACCGACGCAGCGTTGGAAAAGCTGTACGTTTTCGGTCGCAGTCTCAACAAGAAGCTGCCGAAACGGGACCACCCTGACCTGCGTGATGTGCTGGCATCTGTCGACTTGGATTCGTTTCGTGTGGAGAAAATCCACGAAGGTCAGAAACTGCAACTCGAAGCGGGAGATAGCGAAGTCGAAGGGATTGGCAGTGGTGTTCGCGCAGCTAGAGATTCGGTGGAGGATTTACTCTCCAAAATCATTCAGACTTTGAACGAGGCCTTTCAGACAGACTTCACAGCGGAAGATAAGGTTGACATTGAAACCATTTACCGAAAAGTTCGTGAGCACGAAGAACTTCGGCAGGTGATTGAAGGGGATAATTCGGAGAGCAATAAATGGTATAAGTTTGATCGGGTGGTTAATGACATTTTATACGATTTCGTCGATAGTAAGTTGGAACTCTTCACGAAATTATCACAACGGGAGGTCAATGCGGATCTTAAGCGTCAACTCTATGAAGCCTATCGTGAGCAACAGCGATAATTGTGCGACGACAGGGATTTTTGGAAGGAGTTTTAGATGTTTGAACAGTTAATGAAATACCCAATCGACATCTTCCGCAGGGGCGATTTTTATTTCGGCATTCGCCTGCCAGGACTCATTCTGTTCCTCATCTTCGTCGCCCTGATTGCCGTGTCGATTTGGGCGTATCGAACGGCCCGGGGGCGTACGCATCGGGGGTTCCGCGGATTTCTGATCTTCCTCCGAGCCGTCGCGCTCTGTGGACTTGCGTTCTGTCTGCTCAAGCCTTTTGTCGCAATCTACCAAACAAGCCCGGACGATTCCTACCTCTTGCTACTGTTGGACGAATCCAAGAGTATGCAGGTGACCGATTCCGTCAATCAGGAATCCCGTCTGAGCAGGGTGAACCACCTGCTCTTTGACCCGGAGGGTGGGATACTGAATTTGCTCAATGAGAGATTCAAGACACGGTTGTTCTCCTTTGCTGCCAGTCCAAAACGGATGGCTCCCGTTGCGCTAACTCAGGCGAACGGCGAAACCACCAATATCCCCGTTGCGCTGAATGAGGCATTAGACAATTTGCAGGGCGTGCCCCTATCGGGCGTGGTTATTTTCTCTGACGGTGCGGATAGGAGCGGCGAAGATATCACCAAACTCGCCTTTCGGATGCGGGAACGCAAGATGCCTGTTCATACGGTTGGCGTCGGTTCAGCGGAAGGAATCGACGATATTGAAATCGTGAAAATTGATGTCCCTCGCACGGCGGAAGAGGATTTTCCTGTTGAAATTTGGGTAACTGTCAGTTGGAAGGGTTATGACCAACGCGCTGTCACGCTGAGACTGAAGGATAAAAACCGTGTCGTCAAAATGCTGACTGTAAATCTTGATAAAGATCAGCCAACCCGTCGTGTGCCAATCAAATTTATCCCGCGCAATCCGGGAACTCAAAAGTATGTGGTTGAAATTTCACCCGAAACTGACGAAGCCATTCCGCAAAACAATACCAAAAAATTCCTGCTAAAGGTTGCTCCGAGCAAGCGGGTCAAGATTTTATACGTTGATGGTCGACCACGTCCGGAACTTAAATTCATCAGGCGTGCCTTTGAGAACGATCCGAATATCCGATTGACAGTTCGATACTTCATTGATGATACGAATATCGGAGGAACGAAAAGTGTCACTGAACATGAATTTGACCTCTATCCGAACTCAAAAGAAGTGCTCTTTGATTATGATGCAATCATCTTTGGCAACATCGCGGCGTCAGCCTTTACGAAGCAACAGCTTGAAAACACAGCGGAATTTGTACGGACGCGCGGCGGCGGATTTCTGATGCTTGGCGGGTCAAGTTCGTTAAGCAATCACAATACAGAGGATTCCTACATCAATACGCCGATTGCACAGATTCTTCCGGTCGAACTTGAGTTGGGGACGCCACCGGTCCCGCCCCCGGCGAGACACCGGTTTGCAATCCCTCCACTACGAGATCGGAAGCCCCCGGAACTAGGATATGCATTACAGTTGACCGCTGAAGGGAAAACGGATCCGTTGATGGCTTTAGCGGACCAGCCACGCGCGAACGTGATGCGTTGGGGCAAACTGCGAACCTTAATTGGCTATAGCCGGGTGCAGCGAGCGAAAGCCGGCGCGACAGTCCTCGCTGTGCATCCCACAGACCGCAATGAATTCGGCAATCGCATTCTCATCGCAACCCACAACTACAATGCAGGTCGTGTCATGGTCTTCACGCCTTCCAGTTCGTGGCGCTGGCAGATGCTAATGCCGCATGAGGATGAAAGCCATGAACGCTTCTGGCGTCAGGTGGCCAAATGGTTGACAACAATTCCAAAAGATCAACTCAAACTCGATATTGCAAAAACTTCATATGCTCTAAAAGAGCCTGTGGTTATCGAGGCAGCCGCTTATAATCACCAATTTGAATTGACCAATCAAGCAAAAGTGCGTGTAATCATCATAGATGGGAATGGAAAAAAAAGAGAGCTTCATCTTGAACAGGTACTTGGAAAGGATGGATTATACGCGACCCGATTTATCCCCCCTCGGCGCGGCGAGTATCGGGTGGATCTGATTGGCAGCTTAGGCAGTAAAAGTTTAGGTGGACAGCACGGACTCTTTGAGGTCGCGGAGTCCCACGCTGAGTTCACGAATGCGGAACTTAACACACAATTGCTGCAAACCCTTGCCAAGACCAGTGGCGGCGAATACTATACCCTCGACGATGCGTCAGAGATGGTGAACCACATCCCCTTAGTTGAAAGTGCAACATCGCGCCTTGTCGAGGAGGATGTTTGGGACATGCCGCTCATTTTCGGAAGCGTCACCCTGCTTTTCGGGTTAGAATGGTTCCTACGTAAACGGCGCGGTTTGGCTTAAAAGGAAAGAGCTTTCCCTTTTCGGCGACGCGCTCATAAATTGACATACTCTCAAACCCTCCCTGTAACCTCCGTCAAGTGCTTCATCCCGATCCTATCAGGGGGTTGGCTGGAAGCTTGTCTGTAAATTTGATAAAGGAGTCATAAATTGAATCAGAATCTACCTGATGCAACAGGGCATTTCGGAGAATTCGGCGGTAGATATGCCCCGGAGACGTTAATGTCCCCGCTATTAGAACTTGAAGACGCCTATCTGTCCTTAAAGGACGATTCCGATTTTCAAGAGGAATTTCAGTACTACCTCCGCGAATATGTGGGGCGTCCCAACCCGATGTATTACGCCGAGCGTTTAAGCGAAGAACTCGGTGGCGCCAAGATCTATCTCAAGCGGGAAGACCTCAATCACACGGGGGCGCACAAAATCAACAATACCATCGGACAGATCTTGCTCGCCCGACGGATGGGCAAAAAGCGGATTATCGCCGAAACGGGCGCCGGACAACACGGCGTCGCGACGGCAACGGTGACAGCAAAATTCAACATGGAATGCAAAGTCTATATGGGCGAAGAAGACATGGAACGTCAAGCCCTGAACGTCTTTCGCATGCGATTGCTGGGCACAACGGTGACGCCGGTGAACTCTGGTTCGTGTACCCTCAAGGACGCAATCAACGCCGCTTTCCGCGATTGGGTGACGAATGTTCGGACGACATATTATTTGATTGGATCTGTCGTTGGGCCGCACCCGTATCCGATGATCGTTCGAGATTTTCAAGCCGTCATTGGTCGGGAAGCCAGAGCACAGATTCTTGAGAAAACGGGGCGGTTGCCAGATTGCGTGGTTGCCTGCGTCGGCGGCGGCAGCAATTCGATCGGCATGTTTTACCCTTTTTACGCGGATAGCGCTGTGAAGCTAATCGGCGTCGAAGCGGCAGGCGAAAGTATACTCAGTGGCAAACATGCGGCGACGATTAGCGCCGGCAGCGTTGGCGTGTTTCATGGGGCAAAGTGCTATCTGCTACAGGAAGATGATGGGCAGATCACGCCTGCACACTCGATTTCGGCGGGTTTGGATTACCCCGGTGTTGGTCCCGAACATAGTTTTTACAAGGCAACGGGTCGCGCCGAATATGTATCCGTTACCGACGAGGAATCCGTTGAAGGGTTTAAGCTGCTATCGGAATCGGAAGGAATCATCCCCGCACTTGAGGTCGCTCACGCAATCGCTTACGTCCGCAAACTCGCTCCGACACTGGATCACGATGAAATCATAGTTGTCTGTCTCTCTGGGCGTGGAGATAAAGACGTGTATACAATTGCCAAAGTACTCGGCGTCGAATCGTAGCATGAAGGAAACCGAAGAACAAAGATACAGGAAATCCGGAAGTTCATTGGTTCATTCACGTATTATGCAAGACCCATGGCAAGCCCGACATAGGAAGAACAAACAATTCGAGAGGCTTAAAGAATGGATTCTCCCCAAACTCAAGTACATACTGACACGGTGGGTTCTCCTTCCTAAGCTGAGGTCAGAGTCAGCAGAGGTACGATCCTATGTCGCCCAGGTGTTGGAGGAAATGGGAGATGTACAAGCCGTGCAGCCACTTATCGAAACCTTGCAAGATACAGACAGCACTGTCCGTCGTTTTGCAATCTCCTCGCTTGGGAAGTTGCGCGATGGGCGTGCTGTTGAGTCGTTGATTCCTTTTCTGAACGATGAGGAACCGGATATGCGCTGTGCTGCTGCTGTCGCACTAGGTGACTTGAGGGATGCCCGTGGCGTTGAACCGTTGATTGAAGCTTTGTACGACCCAGATCGGTCAGTCTGTTCAGCGACGATCATTGCCCTCGGTAAAATTGGTGGCCAGCAAGCCATTGAACCACTCAGCAAGTTGGCGAGGACGACTTCCAGTGAGTGGGTGCGTCGCTACGTGAGTGAGACGTTACATCAGATCGACGAACATGAAACGTGATGTGGAAAAGGACTCTTCGATTCTCGGAGCATAGCCTACCCCCGCGAAGCAAATTTACGACTGAAACAGAATTGATCATTCCAAACGGCTTAATAGATCTGCAAATGACGCAATACACAATTGGCTATCCGATTTCAGACCGAAAGAATAACATAGAGAAGAGGTGTTATATTGAATCGAATTGAAGCAAAATTTAAGGAATTACGGGCGAAGGGAGAAAGTGCGTTTATGCCATACGCCTGCGCAGGCGATCCGACTCCAGAGATGACCCGCAAGCTTATCTTGACATTTGAAGAAGTGGGGGCCGACCTGATTGAACTTGGTGTGCCATTTTCTGATCCCATCGCGGATGGCCCGACCATTCAGAGGGCAAGTGAACGAGCGTTGGCACATAGAATTTCACTGCGACAGATTCTTGATATGGTTGATGGCCTCCGGCAGGAAACAGATATTCCGATCGCGTTGATGACTTACTACAATCCAATCTTTCGGATGGGAGTCGCTGAATTTTGTGCCGCGGCATCCGAGGTAGGCGTGGATGGGGTAATCATTCCAGATCTGCCGCCGGAGGAAGCGGGTACACTGTTAGAAATCGCTCCAGCCCACAACCTCGCCACAATCTTCCTCGTTGCCCCTACAAGTCCATCCGAACGAATGCGTCTCATTTCATCCATCGGCACCGGTTTTATCTACTGTGTTTCGGTGACAGGTGTCACGGGAGCGCGGGATTCGCTCTCAGGAGAGATCCGCCCGATGATTACTCAATTGCGGAATCACACCGAAATGCCGATTTGCGTCGGCTTTGGGATTTCGACAAAAGCGCAAGCACATAGTGTAGCGCAAATAGCGGACGGGGTCATCGTTGCGAGTGCCATCATCAACGAGATTGAAAAGCATCTGAGCGATGATGAAAAGATCTTGTCGAGCGTGAGGGAATTTGCGGGAGAATTGGCGAGGGGAGTGAAGGGAGAAATTTGACAAAAAAACCTTCCGAAAGTTCCAAACCTTCGGAAGGTTAAGGGCATCTCAAGAAAACAGAATTCGGAGACATCGTAAAACTAGACCCGATAGGGACGGCAGCGAGATTGTAATGAGGCGAGATGGGGTTTCTCTTTCGGGTGGATATTGAAAGCAAATTCGTCACAAATATGTGACAGGTTATCAATAAAATTCGTCCAACTGTATTCTTTACCGGTCCGGACTTGCCCATCCGCAAGAAGTAGAGCCAGTTCGTAGAAATTCAGACGATTCTTTTGAGAGAATTTGTGTGTTGTCATAATTTATTTCCTTTCTGTTTAACCTTATTGAAGCCGCCCTTTGAAAGTACGGTATCAATATTTAGCTGATTTGATCTATAGGCGCCGTTCTAAGTTACAGTTTTAAGAGCATAGGGGTCTGAACTATGAATGTGTTTTGATCTCATGTCCCTACAGCTTTGGACAATAAGAAAGCTAGCAAAGAGGCAAAATCGTTTCTATAGAGTTAAGCAATAATAATGCCAAAATTTGTCGTTGACACCCCCTGGTGAATCTGGTATGCTTTAACGCCTTCCCGTTTCACAGCGCCGAAACAGAATCTCATTTCACGCACCTTACCCGATCTATCGGCGCGGTACATGAGATGAACATTTAATCAATTCTTGTTTATTCGGCAAGTTGGCAAAAATCGGGCAGATGCCTGTCCATCTCAGGCAGATTTTGTGCAGTATCGGGTTTTTCAACGCCGCTAATACGATGCCGTCAAGAACCATCATATTTGTAAGGATCCAAACGATATTCAGTGATGGCTAACACTGATAAAGCCATATTTATGAAACGTCCAAATTTCCGTCAGGTTACTGGAAATTGCTCGCAGATAATATCTGTACGAGGGGCATGATGTGTCAAATCTATGTTTCACAATGGCAACAGTATGTCTCAAAAATCGCACAATAAACTTGTAACATGAAGGAGTAAATACCACAATGGGAATGAATCAGCCAGTTAGAGTTCGCTTTGCCCCCTCTCCAACGGGATTTCTCCATATTGGAAGTGCACGCACGGCGTTATTTAATTGGCTTTTCGCAAGGCATCATGGCGAAAAATTTATCCTCCGGATTGACGATACCGACGAAGCCAGATCCACTGAGGAATTGATGCGAGAGATCTACGATTCGATGGAATGGCTTGGACTGGATTGGAATGAGGGACCGGTTGTGGGTGGGCCGCACGCGCCTTATGTGCAGTCGGAGCGGAGCGATCTTTATCGGAAATATGTGCAGCAGTTGCTCGACAGCGGGGGCGCATACCGTTGCTACTGTACCGCCGAGGAATTGGACCAGATGCGGGCACAAGCCCGGGCTGAAAAGCGCTCACTGGGATACACTGGAAAGTGCAGGCATTTGACGGAGGCAGATCGGCGGAAACTGGAGGCGGAGGGGCGTCAATCCACAGTCCGACTCAAAATCACGAGCGGTACAATCATTGTGCCCGATTTGGTGCTTGATTCGGTGAAATTTGAAGCGGATATACTCGACGACTTTATTATTGTCAAATCCAACGGATCGCCGTTGTACAATTTTACATCCATCATTGATGACATTGAGATGGGAATTACCCATGTCATCCGTGGCGCGGATCACCTCGCCAATACGCCGAAGCAGATCTTGATTTGTCAGGCGCTTGGCTCGGAACCACCGCAATTTGCGCATCTGCCGATGGTACTTGGCAGCAGCAAAGGGGAAAAGTTGAGCAAGCGTCATGGCGCAACCTCCGTCGGACAATATCGTGAGGACGGATATCTCCCCGAAGCGTTGATCAATTTTCTCGTGCGGCTTGGTTGGTCTTACGATGACAAAGCGGAAATTTTTTCCGTTGACGAATTGATCGAGCGGTTTGATCTCGATCGTGTTGGAAAGAGCGGTAGTGTGTTTGACATCAAGAAACTGCAATGGCTGAATGGGCATTATGTGATGAAGTTAGAGCTCCCCACACGTACCGATGCGGTCATCCCGTTCTTGCAGAAGGCTGGATTGCTGGAAGCCCATCCGTCGCCGGCGCGTCGGGCGTGGCTGGAAAAAATCGTTGAGGCAATTGACGATCGACTGACGACGCTCGCAGATGTTATCACCTATAGCTACTTTTTCTCGGATGATTTCGACTATGATCCAAAGGCGGTCAAGAGGTGGTGGAAGGGCGATCCAGTCGGGATTTTGCAGGGGTTGCGTGAGATTTTGGCGGGGATTGATGGGTTTAAAGTGGAAGCGATCGAATCTGCAATCTGGGCGCACATCGAAGAGAAAGGCGTGAGTCGAATCAAAGCGATGCAGCCGTTACGGATTGCAGTGACCGGTGAATCGGGTGGGCCCGGTTTATTCGACATTATCGTTCTACTCGGCAGAGAAAGGGTTCTTGAAAGGTTAGACCGAGCAATCCGCTATATTCAGGAAACCTCATAACACCACAATCTTCATCGTTGCATCCCCCACGGGATCCTTCTCACTATTTCTTCTTGACCCACCGCTGATACTCCTCCCACACATCTTCAGGGCTGACGAACGGTTTGAAGACCACACGGCCGCTAAAATTCTTGAAGTTTATCCTGGAACAAATAGGACTTACGCACTTCAGTAGGGAACACCCCGATAAGATCGGGGTGTTGTGTTGTGCGGCGATGAATCGCCGAACTACAAGTTGCTTTGAATCCCGATCTCCGCATCGGAGGCTTCGAGTGTTCAACTGCGTAAGTCCTAACAAAATACGAGGATACGGCAATAAGCAAGTTAATTCCACTGTTAAATCGGAGGCTGACACGAGCGAAAAAAGTAGAAAGGACACCCAATGAACAATATGCCGGCGCAACGTGACTTTTTAGCGGGTGGGAGCGTCCAAAGTGAAAGGCCGAATATCTTGCTGATCATGGCTGATGACTTAGGCTTTTCCGATCTCGGCTGCTATGGCGGAGAGATTCACACGCCGAACCTTGATCGGCTGGCATACAATGGACTTCGTTTCACGCAGTTCTACAACAACGCAATTTGCACCGCCAGCCGGGCATCTCTGCTGACCGGACTTTACTCCCAACGGGTCGGCTGCACAAGAATGCAAAACTGCGTCACCGTCGCTGACGCCCTCAAGTCCGTCGGCTATCGCACGCTGATGACAGGGAAGTGGCATTTATCTGGAATTCCTGTCGAGCGCGGCTTTGACCGCCATTACGGTCTCGTCACCGGGGCCTGTAACCATTTTAATCCGGGGCTGAGACGCCCTGGGGAAAACGCGCCTGGTAAAAAATCCCCCGGCGATAATGCACCCTTTGCCATTGACGACCAGATCATCCAGCCTTACACGCCCGAAGACAGAAATTTCTACAGCACCGACGCTTTTACCGATTACGCCATCAAATACCTGGATGAGTACCGTCGGGAGGAAGCCCCGTTTTTCCTTTACGTGGCCTATACCGTGCCGCACTATCCGCTGCACGCCTTGCCAAACGACATCGCCAAATATCGGGGGAGGTACAAAATCGGTTGGGACGAACTTCGGGAACAACGTTTTGTACGCATGGTCGAGATGGGCTTAATCGAAAAGCAGTGGAACTTATCGGTGCGCGATCCGGACTCGCTGCCATGGGAGGGGGTCGAGGATAAGGACGCCTGGGACCTGAAAATGGCCGTTTACGCGGCGATGGTCGATCGCATGGACCAGGGCATCGGCCGAATTCTGACCAAGATCCGTGAGCTCGGCGTGGAGGAGAACACACTTGTGCTGTTTCTGTCAGACAACGGCGCCAGTGACGAAGACCGGACCCGTACGCCTGACCTTCCGCCCGGTCCGATGGAGTCGTACCGCACGGTAGACCTGCCCTGGGCGAATCTCAGCAATACGCCTTTCCGCAAATTCAAGCGATGGAACCACGAAGGCGGAATCGCCACGCCGCTGATCGCTTATTGGCCACGAGTCATTAAAAATGGAGGCGCGATCACCCACCAAATGGGTCATCTTATCGACGTGATGTCCACGCAGGTGGCTATCACCGGAGCGGAAGCCCCGGCCTCCTATAATGTCCGCAAGGTTCTATCTTTGGAGGGAAAGAGCCTGCTGCCAATCTTCGAGGGCGGGCAGCGCGAAGGGCACGAGGCGCTGTATTGGAATCAGGCTGGACTGTGGTGTGCCGTCAGAAAGGGAAAATGGAAACTGGTCTCTCCAGACTATTGGATAAATTATCGTCCCTGGCGCCTCGACGGAGGGGAAACATCGGCACGTCCAGCGACTTCGGATGCGCAAACGATATGGGAACTTTACGATATGGAAGCCGACCGGACCGAATCAAATGACCTAGCGGAGCAGCATCCGGATCTTGTGAAAGAAATGGCTGAGATGTATGTCGCTTGGGAAAGGCATTGTGAAGCGAAGGGTTAGACGGTCAGACCTTCCGGCGCTAAAAAGGCGGATTTGTGGCTGTCTGGCACAACGGTCAAACCCGTCCCGTAACCGTTCAAAGTTGATTCAATTTCAACCATTAATGTGCTCCCTAACAACCTTGGTTTCATCTTATCTGGATGTCAGTTTGATGCCATTACGCCGTCTGCCGAGGCCTCAAGCGCCTGCAAGACTTCTATCGCCACTTTTGCCTGATCGGTTGTGGGGTCGTGTTTGATGATGCGATTCAGAACCAGTATCGCTTGTGCATCGCCGTCGCTGGCCAGAGACAACGCTTCGTCAAATCCCTTGTTCAAGTAGCTAAAGTCCCTTGCCACAACAGGTGTCTCTACCCGATCTTTCCAGTAGTATTTCAGTTCATCAGACTCCCAGTCACGGTACACATCCTCCCAACTGAGTGGACTAAGGCGGGTAAGGTGAGGCATCAACATGTGCTCGGCAATCGGATCGCCTATCGCCTGATAACGGTTGTCCAGCGAGACGCGCAGCCGGTCCTCCGTTAGATTAGGCAGTGCCTCATGTATGGTCAGCGCCGGAAAGATCAAGGTGTCGCCAATCTCGTAGTCTGTGGTGTGCCACTCGCCGGAAAGTTCATCGGTGTTGACACGCAAACCGCCAGCGCCCAGCGAAAAGTGGTGTTCTAACACCTTACTGACTTTGTGGGACTCCGGCAACACCGCCAGTCCGCCTAACTCGATTGGACAATCGCCGACGGACGCCCAACAGGTATAGGTCTCAAAATTCCCCTGGAAGTGAACAAAATCCTGGTGCACCGGCGTGGTATGTTCCGTATACTTCGGAAACCAGATGCGGGCGATTTTCTGTGGGTGGGGCAACACCGGTCTGCCAATCACCTTTTCCATCATGTCCAGCACTTCAGGCCAGTGACCCGCTCGGTGAAAGGCTTCTAACTTATAGACTTCGTGGTAGACGTCGGTGTACCCCATGTCTCCCTCAGTACACTGGCGCGAGATGTCGGCGATGCCATCCATCGGATCGGTGCCCGCGACGAGCCAACCGCCCTCCTGGATGACGGTCAACATCTGCCGACGCAAGTCCCATAGTTTATCGGGGTTCTGGAGTCTCTTGAAAAAGAGATACCCGTCATCCTGAATCCGATGACGCAGTTCCAATGGGTCGTTCATTGCATCGTTGGACACTCGTAATTCCTTTAATTGCGTTGCCATTATATGTCTCCTCTCGAAATGAGAATGACTTAGCAAACTTGAATCCGGTGAGTTGTTAAGTGGGTATCAACCCGTTTGGTGTAGTGAAATTTTTAATGAATGAACCATTCCGAAAACAAAACCGTTAAACTTTCTTGTTGGGCGCCCGAGGTAGGAGTTGCAGCGGTTGAACAATTTGCCGGCGCTCGGGGGTGAGTCGTTCCAGGAGTTCCGGCGAGGGTTGGTAGCCATAGCGGAAATTGCCCCAGGACGGACCATAGCGATAGACAACAGTTCGTCGGATACCTGCGTTCACCCGTTTCGCTGAACCGTGTGACAGCCCGTCTACGAAAAGCAGAGCGTCACCGGCTTTGATGTGAAGCTCAACAGCCCCTTCTATCCCCTCGACTGTAGCCCCCTTCGCTATTCTGTGTCTTTCGTAGTGCGGGTGTCTAAAATTGGATTTGTGACTGCCGGGGATGATCATTGTGCCGCCGTCGCCGAGCCCAATGTCCGTCAGCGCGATGAGGATATCGATCTGTCCGCACATGAACCGCCCGTTGTGATATCGAAACTGGTTGCGATGGATGGGCGGATACCCCCCAGAGTGCAGCCCGATAGCTTCTCCCGTCCCTCGAAAGTTGGCGAAGTTCTCGTCAATAAATAGAGGACCGTGGTGATAATCGAATGTCCCTTCTCCCCCAACGAAATATTTCACCTTGTCTATCCATGAGGGGTGATCAATCAGCTTCTCGAAAGGTTCTCCCGCTTCATAGATCTGCTGTAGGTTGATCCCATCGGTGGCGCCGTACTGGTGCGCATGAATATAATCGTACCACTCTCCGGGTTTCAACGGCGGTATCGCATCGAGGCAGGCATTGAGATCGGCGACTTCCTCAGGGGTTAACGCATTTGGCAAAACGACATAACCGCGTAAGTCAAAAAGATAGATCTCAAGATCGGATACCATAAGTCCTCCTTTGATTCGGTGTTCGTTAAACAGAATTTAATCCGCATCCAATTATAATTGCGTGTCAAAGCGGCGTTCCCTGATTTCAAACGGAAATAATCCTGCGCTTTATAAAAAAACCATTGGATTCCGCACAAACTACAACAGGGTCTCTTATCGGGACGCTACCTTCGGGGCGTAATGTGACGGAAGCTGGCTGTGGAGTGGCTGTAAGTGATGGCAAACCCGGATCAAACAGATCTCGTTACGTTTGAGGATACTCCTAATCCGGCTTACTTCCCCGACGATTGGTAAGCGAGCGAGGTGTCAGGTCGAAGAATGTCTCGTGGCCATGGAAAAAGCGATCCAGCTCGTCCACCATCAGCGTGAAGAAATGCGGGTATGCGTCACCAGTAAAGGCGGCAGAGTGTGGGGTCAGGAATACGTTGGGGAGATGGATAATTTCGCTGTTGGGCGGAATCGGCTCTGGGTCGAACACATCCAATCCAGCGGTGATGTCCCCACGCTTTAACCGCGCAATGAGTGCCTCAGCGTCGATAATTGCTCCGCGGGAGACGTTCACCAGCGCCACGCCTGATGGAATCAAATCCAGTTCGCGTTGACCAATCATCCCCCGCGTCTTCGGCGTCAACGGCGCGACGCAGACAATCACGTCACACTGCGACAATAGGTTGTCCAGCGAGGTCTGCAAAAAGCCCACCGCTTCTGCCATCTCCCGCGGCAGATAGGGGTCGTACACCCAGATATCGACCTCGAAGGGCCGCAGGAACTTGATCAGACGTCGGCCCATGTGCCCACAGCCGATTAACCCAACGCGCTTGCCTATGAGGCTGCCACCCGCATGTTTGAGCGCCTCCTGGCCCCAGGCGGTCTCACCGGCGATGATGCGGCGGAATTGCGCTCCGGCGTTGCGCAGCGAAATCAGGATGAGCGCCAGCGCCCACTCCGCCACCGGATAGGAGGATCCATTGGTCGTATCCACCGTGCGGATGCCCCGCTCCCAGGCGGCTTCCAAGTCAATTCGACTGGCGAAGCGGTCGCCCTCCAGCTCTCCGATGATTTTCAGGTTTGGCGCAGCGTCCATAATCTCGGCGTTTATCGTGGGTGAGCCGTGGCAGACGACAAGACTGTTGATATCGCCAACGCGCTCGCGTAGTTGCGCTGCTGCATCCGGATCTTCGTTCGCATTGTGGATGCCCCCGCCCTTGCAGGAAAACCACTCCCAGTCGGCAAAGGTTTCGAGTCGTTCGATTTCTGCTGGGGGCAGGTAGCCCTCGCGCACATGCTCATCGCAAGCCAGCAGGACTTTAGGACGAAATGTTGTCATCGCGTATATACCTCCATTATGGTGGTTTTCTTAACTTGTAGTAAGCGTGCAGGGGGTAGGCTAGTTGATGCTTCCCTGTAGAGCGAGCATCTCGCTCGTTCCCCAACGACAAGGATTGAACCAGCCAGCGGCAGGCTCTACCGGAACTGACCACATATTTCTGCCATCGTAGGAACGGTTATCAGGCTTTTCCACTGCGCCTCACCTTTTCAGGAGATTATAAGGGCTTTACCGTCCTGATAAGGATGGCGTTGGTGTCCGAAATGATGAATTTTTCGTCAATGCCCGTAAACACTGGGTTAATCTGAATTATTAGATAGGCTCTTAGTACAGGTAAGGATAACTTAAAATGGTCGGCGTGTCAATCGGTTTTTGTGATTGGTAGAAATTCCCCATAACGAAAATTTTCTCATTGACATTACCATTTGAATTAGTATAATTTGAAAGCCCACTGCTGCAGAGTCAATCGGAAGCTACCAGTTCAACTGTCAATCCAATTTTGACCGAACATACTTGTAGTTATAGATAGGAGCTAAATTATGAAACAACCTGTAACAATAACAAGAATGATATGCCTCCTGATAGTGGGTGTGTACTTATTCCTCTTCCTCAGCGTTGATCCGACTATTAATGGGTCAACTGCAGAGGCTGACGACGACAGATCAGCAGAAAACCGAGCCATCGTCCGTCGCATCTACGAGGAAGTTTTTAACGCTGGAAAGCTGGGCCAGGCAGATACGTTGATTGCGGCTGAATATATCGACCATACCCCACCGGGGCCAGGCGGGAAATCTGGCATAGAGGGATTCAAGCAAACCGTTAGAGCGTTCCGTTTTGCCTTTCCCGACTTGCGTTTCACAATTGAGGAGGTGATTGCCAAAGGAGACACGGTGGTGACTCGTACCACCATGCACGGCACGCACAAGAGCGATTTTATGAGTATCAACGCAACTGGCAAGTGGGTAACGGTGGCAGGGTTCGACACCTACCGCATCGCTGACGGGGTAGTTGTGGAACGATGGGGAACCCTTGACGGGATGACACTGATGCAACAAATCGGCGATCTTCCCCCAACGGCCTGGCAATATACGCTACTTGGGGTGCTAACCCAAGAAGAACGTAAGCAAATGCTTGACGAAATGAGTAAGGCTTCCCAGGAGAATGTAGACGTCTTCGCAGCAGACCCTCCCCCGATAATGGATCTTGTTCATTTAGATCAGCTAAAATACCTGTTCCAGGGGGACGACGGTCGGGTCCGCTTGGTTGCGTTGCTTTCCCCCAACTGACCGAAATGCCGTCGGGGGGTCTCCGAAATCACAAAGATATTCAAAAGAATTCCAGACAACCGGCTCCGTACTTACCTCATCTGGCAGCCGATTCTTAACAGCGATGATCGAACTTCAGCAGAAAGGCGCGCCCGTGAATTTTCAGACGAAAGGTTCACCCATCTCTGGGATAGTAATATCTTCACCGGAAACCTTTGGCAGCGCATTCTTGGTCTCCACAAAATTGCATGGGATGTTTACATGCTGTATGGTGCATACGCTCAGTGGGAGATAGAGCCTCCACCACCGGATCTCTGGTTGCCCCAGCTCCATAGCACAACACGCGCGCGATTCGAGTTGAAAACAAATCAACTCCTACAACAAATTCAGTAGTTTGCGGAGAATCGCCCACCGTCCGGTGCGGATGCGAGGCCAAATCATCCAGCGGAAAACGTCGTGAGGATAAGCGTAACCATAGTGATTCTCAAATCTGCCCTGCGCGATGAGCGCTCTGATGCTTTCCCCCAATGACTCGCTATTTCCTTTCAATCGCTCTGCTAGCCGGTTCAATCATCGCTTATGAGATTACGTTGATGCGCTTATTTTCAATTGCGCAATGGCACCATTTCGCGTACATGATTATCAGCATGGCGCTGCTCGGATTCGGCGCCAGTGGAACGGTGATTTCGATCGCGCAGCATTGGCTGGTACCACGTTTTCATACCGTGTACATGATCTCTGGACTCATCTATTCGATCAGCATTGTCGGCTGCTATACGCTGCACCAATATGTTCCGTTCAACCCGTTGAGGCTGGTCTGGCAGCCGAGCCAAACGTTATCCCTTTTTGCACTGTATCTTATCCTATCCCTCCCCTTTTTCTTTGGTGCAGCGTGCATCGGTATGGCTCTGCTTCAATTCACAGCAAAAGTCAATCGACTCTACTTTTTTGATCTCTTCGGTTCAGGCCTCGGCGCGCTAGGAATTATCTCCACGATGTACGTGATTCCTCCTGCGCAAAACTTGACCGTCCTTTCAACGATTGGCTTTTGCAGCATCCTGATTGCCAATTTGGGCAGATTGCGAGAGCTCGTTCTAATCACAGGGATCGCGGGCGCATCTATCGGCTATTTTTTGTTGAGCCCCATCTCTATAAAAATCTCCCCTTATAAAGGGCTGAGTAGCACACTCAACTTTCCGGATGCGGAAATTCTGAGCGACTCATATAGTCCACTTGGGATGCTGCATGTTGTGCGCAGTGCGTCAATCCGTGCCGCGCCGGGATTAAGTCTGGGGTCACTGCATTTGACGCCGCCGCAGTTGGGCTTATTTACCGACGCCGACGCGATGACGGCGATTACAAATTTCAGAGGGGATTTGTCGAAACTGGCTTACTTAGCCGACACAACGTCAGCTTTGGCATATCACCTCATCGAAGCGCCCCATGTGTTGGTGTTGGGAGCAGGGGGTGGCGGGGATGTCCTCAATGCGCTGTACCACAATGCGGCTTTCGTCGATGCTGTCGAGTTGAATCCACAAGTAATCGACTTAGTGAAGGAAGAACATGGCGATTTTGCCGGGGGCGTTTACGCGGAAGATTCGATCTATCCGGTCCGGGTTCACATTGCAGAAGCGCGCGGATTCGTGAGATCGACAGCGAAGAAGTACGACCTCATCCAGATTGCGCTGCTCGATTCTGTGAGTGCATCCGCTGCGGGGACACATGCTTTGAGCGAAAGTTACCTCTATACGGTTGAAGCGATTTCAGACCTCTTTCAACATCTAAATCCTGACGGGATGGTGTCAATCACGCGGTGGTTGAAGGCGCCGCCACGCGATATGATTCGGCTGTTCGCGACCGCAGTCGAAGCTTTGGAACGGATCGAAGGAGGGGTTCCCGCCCAACAGTTGGCTATGATTCGGGGATGGCGAACAGGGACATTACTGATTAAGAACGGACGATTGCACCCGGAGGATGGAGCGGCGATTCAGCGCTTCTGCCATGAGCGTTCTTTCGACACGGCGTACTACCCCCAGATGTCGGAATCCGAAGCGAACCGTTATAATCAACTGGCGGAACCGATCTACTTTCGCGCTGCACAAGCAATCTTATCCGGTAATCGCACGCAATTTTACCGGCAATATCCTTTTGATATTCGGCCAGCGACCGATAACCGCCCATATTTCTTTCAGTTTCTTCGTATCAATTCTCTGATTCAGATGGTTCGGACAATCGGCAGGAACGCCATCCCGTTCATCGAATGGGGATACCTGCTCCTCATCGCGACGCTGATCCAAGCGGTTTTGGCGGGGCTAATCTTGATCCTCGCGCCGCTCTTTTTCTTGCGGCATCGTTTGAAGCGTTCAATCAACGAGTCTGATTTCGCCCATTCGCCCATTTGTATATTCGCATATTTTCTGAGTTTAGGCTTTGGATTCATGTTCATTGAGATGGCGTTTATCCAAAAATTTCTTCTGCTACTTGCCGACCCAACTTATTCTGTTGCGGTTGTGCTTTGTGCCTTCCTTGTTTTTGCAGGACTCGGCAGCCTTTTCTCTCCCAAACTGACGACTGTCATTGAGAGGGTGGGTCTACTTCCCCGACAACCAAAGCCAATCTCCATTGCAATCGGGATATTGTCGCTGATCGCCGTTCTTTATATCCAACTACTTCCCCCGATTTTCCGCAGTTTTCTCGCAAGCCCAGATAACCTCAAGATTATCGTATCAATCGGACTTATTGCACCGCTGGCATTTTTCATGGGCATGCCCTTCCCATTGGGGATAGATTTGCTGCGAAGACGCCATCCGGATCTGATCGCCTGGGCATGGGGAATTAACGGCTATGCGTCGGTGGTGAGTGTGATTCTCTCGACCTGTCTTGCGATTGCGTTTGGCTTTAACACCGTGATCCTTCTGGCAATCGGGGTTTACCTTGTTGGTGCATGGATGCTCCCCCGTTAGGATGTCGTAAAAAATAGATCTCGCCAATTGATTTGTGGTATAATAACCTTTGGTGCTAGTTAGAGACTAAATTGAGCAATAGATAAAGGCATAAACCCATCTGCGTCAGCCTCAAAGCCATTCCACTGCACCAAGAGATTAAACAACGCCATCGTGAAAGCGAGGCGTGTTTTGAAATAGGCCCAACAACGATGCATCACTTTCTTAAAGTGGCACACCACCGTCAACATCGACAAAACAGTTTCTACCAGCATCCGACAATTCCATTCCCCTCGTCGGCACAGACGCAAGTTGGAAGGAAACCAATCGACCTTGGCAAACCCTTCATCGGCAAAAACAACCATCTGGTCACAGACCCCATCAACAAGATGTTGGAAGCGACTACCGTCGTGCACATTGGCAGTATCACAATCCCAGTCGACAATTAGTCCAAGATGATTGAGCAGCAGACAAAGCTTCCCCCCCACAATCCAGCGTTGGTTGGATATCCCTTTCCGGCCCATTTGCTGCTCAGAACGACATTCTCGGCGGGGGTGAATCAGTTCGATACCATAAGTGTCAATCACGCCGATGAGTGAAGGATTTGCCATGAAAATATCAGTCAGATGTTGATGATTGTTGAACAAGCGAAACAAGCAGGTTCGCTCGGGTAAATTGGGGAACCAGGGTTTGTAATTGTTTTCTATCCAGCGGTAGAAGGCTCGGTTGCCAACGCCTTTGAGTGCAAAAAGTAAGGCGAGGGTTACCACTTCAGAGGGATAGAGATTGGCTTGGGTATGCTTTTGGTTTTTCTGGTGTTGTGTGAGTTTATCATCTACACAACAGAACAATTGTGTGATAAAATCTATAAGGGGCATGAGTCTGGATTTCCTCCCGTTAATCAAGAATTGTCTAACACTTAGATTAACGGTAGAATCGAGGAAATCGTCTCATGACCTCAATCCAGCGAGGACCAAAGCGAAGCCAGGGTGTTCTGTTATGCCCATTGACTTCCACCAAATTCCAAACTAGCACCATTGGTTAATATAAAGGGAGTAGCACTGGGTATCATCTTCTTAAGGCGGGTGCCGATTGGCGTTTTATTCTGCCGCTTATTCCGTGTTCGCCGGGGAACCGATAAACCGAACACGATGGCTCAACGAGTTGAATTGATCCTTGCAGGGAGGATAACCATGAAACCGAGGTCTTTTATTTTCGTTGCATTGGCGATTGGATTTTTCTTATTAATCGCTACGCCGCAACTCAACGCTGATGATTACCGAGCCAAACGCGAGCGGATGGTTGCGACACAAATCGACTGGCACAACGTCAAAGGCCGAATCGGTGTCAGGAACGAATTGGTTCTGGAAGCCATGCGCCGTGTACCCCGCCATGAATTTGTCCCTGACAAGCTGAAATTGCAGGCTTACGCCGATTCCCCTTTGCCGATCGGATATGACCAGACAATCTCGCAGCCGTATATCGTTGCGTACATGACTGAAATGCTCAAACCGCAAAAGGAACACAAGGTACTCGAAGTTGGCACCGGTTCAGGGTATCAAGCCGCTGTTTTGGCAGAACTGGTCGATCATGTCTATACAATCGAAATTATCAAAAAACTTGGCGAAAGTGCGAAAGAGCGGCTAAAGCGCCTTGATTACAAAAACGTGACGGTGAAAATTGGGGATGGCTACTTTGGTTCAAAGGAACATGCGCCCTATGATGCGATCATCGTCACTGCCGCCCCCGATCACATCCCACCCCCATTGGTGCAACAGCTCAAACCCGGAGGCGTCTTATGCATTCCGGTCGGTGGGCGATTTCAGATACAGAACCTGACGCTTGTGCGAAAAACAGTGGAAGGCACCGTCAAAACGAAGCAGGTGATGCCGGTGCGTTTTGTTCCGTTGACCGGGAAGCATTGATCGCATGCGTGAAACATGATGCGTGAGGTAATCGTATGAAAATCATGAATGTCAAGGCAACGCCGATCTATATTCCGATGAAACATCCGCTGCGCTGGTCAATGGGGGTTGAGCCGGGAACGACGCGCACGATTGTTGAATTAATCACCGACGAAGGGCTTACTGGACTTGGTGAAGCGTAGGGCGGCGTCGAGATGGTACGCGCCATTGAACGGGCAAAACCGCTATTCATCGGTATGACTCCACTCGAAGTTTCGCGTCTTGCCAAGCGTTTTAGTATCTATCGCCTCTCGTCAGAGCAGATGGCCTACTCCGCACAGATGAAATTTGTCGGTTCCGCGATTGAAGTTGCCTGCTGGGACATCGTTGGCAAGGCGCTTGGGAAACGGTGCGGCGACCTCTGGGGCGGGGTGGAAATGGAGCAGGTGGAATTTGCCGCTTATCCCTTTTACCGCTATGAAACCCTTGAACGAGAGGGAAACTTGAGCGAACCACAGGCTGTAGCAGATTATATGCTCGAACTCATCGAGACGCGCGGTTTCCGGGTTGCCAAGCTCAAGGGGGGTGTCCTCAACCCTGAACTGGAAATTGATACGGTCCGGCGGCTGCGCGAAACGTGTGGGGCTCGATTGCAAAAGCTCCGCTTTGATCCCAACTAGGCGTAGTCGGTGGAAACCTCAATCAATACCCTCCGCAAGATGGAGGCTTATGACCTTGAGTTTGTGGAGGATCCGACCTGGGGAATCGAAGGGATGGGCCTCGTTCGCAAGGACGTTCGCATCCCATTAGCGACCAACATGTGCGTCGTGAGTTTCGAACAGATTCCGTTGGCTGTGAGAACGCGCGCGATTGACATCATTCTTGGCGATTTGCACTTCTGGGGTGGACCAACGGCGTTGATCCAACTCGCCAAAATCTGCGACACTTTCAATCTCGGCCTGAGCATGCACGATGACCGTCAATGCGGGATCAGTGCCGCGGCGGCGGTTCATTTGGTCGCCGCAAACCCGACCTTCAGCCATGCGGCGGATTCGCATCTGCCTGAACACACCGACGACATTATTACGGAGCCGTGGGAATTTGTGGGTGGCTGCTTGAAAGTTCCTGATGGACCCGGTTTGGGCGTCGCCTTAGATTACGAAAAACTCGATCAGTTTCACCGGCTTTACCTCGAACACAGCGATCGGGATGAGTTCCAGGACGAACAACGTCGCGGTTGGTCGCCGTATCTGCCCCTTTGGTGATTAGAAAAGAGAAACACAATCTTAACTTGAGGAAAATATTGTGAGCATTGAAAATACGAATGGTTTACCGACATGGGATTTGTCGGATCTATATACAGGCATCGATGACCCACAGTTGGAAACGGATTTAAGTTCGATGGTTGATCAAGCGATAGCGTTTGAGAAAACATACAAAGGGCGCATCGCCTGCGCGGATGTGACCGCCGACCTGCTGCGGGTTGCGCTGGACGACTATGAAGCCTTGATGAAGGTGCAGTACAAGCCGGGTTCATTTGCCAATTTGCTGTTTTCGACTGACACCGCGGATGCCCAACGTGGCGCATTGTTGCAGAAAACGCGCGAGATCGGGTCAACAGCGGCAACACATTTGATTTTCTTCGACCTTGAAATCGGCGAAATCCCGCAAGAAACTTTTGACCGCATCATTGACCATCCGCAGCTCGCACCCTACCGTCATTACCTTGAACATGAGCGCAAACTGGCAGCGCACCATTTGAGCGAAGTGGAGGAGCAAGTTTTGGAGGAAACTGCCAATACGCGGGGACGCGCCTTTGAACGGCTGTTTACTGAAATCACGGCGCGCCAAACCTTTCGCATGGACGACAAAGAGCTGACCCAAAGCGAGTTGCTTGCACACTTTTACAACCCCGAGCGTGAAACGCGCAAAGCCGCCGCTGCCGCCTTGACGGATACGCTCAAGGGTGAGGCTCATGTGTTGACCTTCATCTTCAATACACTCCTCCACGAAAAGCAGATTATGGACGGCCTGCGAGGCTATTCATCGCCCGAGGCATCGCGGCACCTCCACAACGAGGTGGATAAGGCGGTGGTCAACACCGTTGTGGATGTGTGTGCGAATAACTACGATATCGTCGCTGACTATTATCACCTCAAGCGGCGGTTGTTGGGGCTAGGCGAGTTGACCCACTACGATCGATATGCCCCCATCACCGGCGCGCGCGCTAAACTTTCGTTTGATGAAGCACAGCACATGGTACTGGATGCCTTTGGTCAATTTTCAACCCGATTGGCGAAAATTACTGAGCCGTTCTTCAGCAAGCGATGGATTGACGCCGCACCGCATGCAGGCAAACAGGGCGGTGCGTATTGCGCGGGTATCACGCCCAACTTGCACCCCTACGTCTTCATGAACTACACAGGCGAGCTACGTGACGTGATGACGCTGGCACACGAGTTAGGGCACGGAGTTCATGACGTGCTTGCCAGCAAGCAAAACTTGCTCAACTATCATCCCGTCTTGCCACTGGCGGAGACCGCGAGCACCTTCGGAGAGATGTTGGTGTTTGACAAGTTGCAGTCTACGTTGGCCTCGCCGAAGGAGCGATTGGCGCTGTTGTGTGGCAAAATTGAAGACATCTTTGCCACAGTGTTTCGCCAGATCTCGATGTATCGCTTTGAGCGGGAAGCACACAGCCTTCGCCGCGAAAAGGGCGAGCACCCCACCGAAGCCTACTGTGAAATCTGGCAGCGCGTGATGCAGGAGATGTTTGGCAACTCGCTAAAGTTGGGTGAAGACCATCAGTGGTGGTGGCTTTACATCCCGCACGTGTTCCAACTGTCGTTTTACGTCTATGCTTATGCCTTCGGCGAGTTGCTGGTGCTGTCGCTCTACGCGCAGTATCAACGTGATGGCGAGTCGTTCGTGCCGTGCTACTTCGATCTGTTGAGCGCTGGCTCCTCCGCCCCTCCCACCCAGTTGGTCGCCAACATGGGCGTTGACATCGCTTCTCCCGATTTCTGGCAGGGTGGCTGCGATTTGATCCGTCAGAAAGTCGAGCAGGCGAAGCAATTAGCGGAAGCAAAGGAGTAAAATTTCCAATTCCATTAAGTCAGGAGGAAAGACAAATGCCAATTTATGAATACCAATGCAAAACATGCCAAACCAAATTTGAAGTTCTGCAAGCCATCAACGTAGATAACAAAGAACTCACATGCCCCACTTGCGGCGTGGAAAAGCCGACGAAGGTCTTTTCAAGTTTTGCCTCCATCGGAAACGGGAAAACCGCAGCATGTCAGACGGGCTCGACATGAGCGATTCCCGGACAGGACAGTGTGTCCTGATACTGAACTCATGCACAAACACGATTTGTGTGCGTTCGCTGCTGCCCCAAACACATACGAATGTACATCTGACTTGAGAGCAATGTGGGGTATGAATGATACAAACGAGGAATTCACCTCCCGCGGTGAGCGTTCTTCCGAACAGATGATACTTTTTGAATCTGCAACAGATCGGTTCCAAATCGACCTTTCTGCATAAACCCAACATAGACTAAGAAACTGGTGTTATCTAACCCATTCTGGTCTACCACCCTATCTCAAACACGAGGTACTGCTTATGAACAATAAACCAATTGAACTGTATTTAATCGGCGGCGCCACCGGTCTTTTGAGCGGTGCACTGATGCTCATCTCAAGTTGTCTGGTTACATTCCGCCTACAAACTGCCTCCCTGGGAACACCAGATCTGCGACTCGTGGGTGTTACGCACGGGTTAAGCGTCGTCAGTCTTATTCTGATTGTGCCAACGGTGGTCGCGCTGTTTGTGCTGCTCAACACTGTCGTGACCGCGCGCAGTTTTCTGGGGCTTGGTTTTGCGATGATTTGGATTATCATTGAGATGGTTGGACACCTTTCTCAAACAGCTCCGCTCCGTGCATTGAACGAGTTATACCAAAATCAGCCCGCCCATGCAATATCGCTTTATCAAGTATCGGAGGAGTTCTGGGAAGCCCTTTTGCTCACCGGAACATTCTTCGCTGGGCTCACGGCTTTATGTTACGGTCTCGCGCTCATTGGTGGCTGGAATCGTCTGTCAGGCTACCTCTTCTTGCTAACAATCCCGGCGTTTCCAACTGGGTTGTTGATCCCCGGTGTTGGGGTTCAACTCCATGTTTTCCTGCGTGGACTTGCCTTCTTGATTGTCGCTGGCATTTTAATCAAAATTGCAATGGCACAGGAGGAGTAAGGATGGGAGACCGGCGATGCCGTGCGTCGATCAATACTTTCAGTGTATCGAACCCAGATGGGCAACCTACCCCGAAATGAGGCGAAGGCGAGAATGCATGCTTCCCTTGCATCACAGGAGCAACCAGATCTCCGTCTTGGTGAAGCCGCTTTAGACGGCTATTTGCCCTGGGATAGCCCTGCATTTGAACCCGTCGAGAAGTTTATCAATCAACTTAGTAGAGGAATTAAATGGCAGAAGCGCAGCAGTTTTTCGCTCTCGATCTCGGGGCAGAAAGTGGACGGGGTGTATTGGGGCATTTCGATGGTGAACGGCTCAAGTTAGAGGAGCTCCATCGATTTCCCAATGGAGGCGTGCGTGTGCTGAATAGCCTGCATTGGGACGTTTTGCGGCTCTGGAGTGAGATGAAGCAGGCGCTCTTAATCTGTGCGCAGAAGAACATAGATCTGAAAGGTATCGGGCTCGATACATGGGGCGTTGATTTTGCGTTGCTCGGCAGAAACGATATGCTGCTTGGATTTCCGTACCACTATCGTGATTCGCGTACAGATGGCATGCTAGAGGAAGCCTTTCGTCGCCTACCACGGGTGGAGATTTTTGAACGAACTGGATGTCAATTCCTTCAGATTAACACGCTATATCAGTTGCTATCGATGGCGGTACATGAATTGCCGCTGATTGAGGTTGCGGAAACGTTTCTGATGATTCCCGATCTATTCAACTTTTGGTTGACGGGACGGAAAGTCTGTGAATTTACCAATGCGACGACGACGCAGTTTTACGATCCGCAGCAGCGGTGCTGGTCAAAAGAGATCTGCGATGGACTCAGTTTGCCGTTTGACATCTTGCCAGAGATTGTGCAACCGGGCACACAACTCGGTACACTCCTCCCATCCGTTGCCGAAGAAACTGGGCTACCGGAGGTTCCCGTCATTACGCCAGCTTGCCACGATACCGGTTCAGCCGTTGCCGCGGCGCCCGCACGCGGCGAGAATTGGGCGTATATCAGCTCCGGGACATGGTCATTGATGGGTATCGAAGTCCCTAAACCGATTCTCACTGATCAGGCGCTCGCGCTCAATTTTACTAACGAGGGCGGAGTGGAGGACACCTTCCGCTTCCTCAAAAACATCATGGGGTTATGGCTTGTGCAGGAGTGTCGTCGGACCTGGGTGCGAGCGGGCGATGAGATGTCCTATGATCGGATGACGCAAATCGCTGTGAGTGCAAAGCCTTTCGCTGCGCTGATCGATCCGGATGAGGACGCCTTCTTGCCCGCGGGTGACATGCCATCACGTATCGTTGAATATTGCAAACGCACTGGACAAACCCTACCGTCAGACAAAGGCGAGATTGTCCGGTGTGCATTAGAAAGCCTTGCACTCAAATACCGGTGGGTTCTGGAAAAACTGGAAGCTGTCTGGGGAAGGTCGATCCATGTCATCCATGTCGTCGGCGGCGGAACACAGAATAAGTTGCTCTGTCAATTCACCGCAGATGCGACCAGGGTACCGGTCATCGCCGGTCCCATTGAGGCGACGGCGATTGGCAATATTGTGGTACAGGCGATTGCGAGTGGAACATCCCGATCTCGGGGCGGATTGATTGGCTCAATCTCTGAGGCGCGGGAGATTATCCGCCGATCTTTCGACCTCACCACTTACGAACCGCAAGATTTGGAGGAATGGGACGCGGCTTATGATCGGTTTCTGGGGATAACCGGGCTGCCATCTTAACAGTTAAACCCCGATCAAAGATCGGGGTTTGAGGTCTATTGGTGTCATGAAAAGTGTGATCATGGAAGTTGCGTATGTGTACGATAGGTGCGTCCTCCACGGCGATAAAGCCTTCCTGTTGAAGAACTTCGACTACCATCCTTTCCCGACAAGATGTCCCTATTTCGAATCCTTTGACGAGAGATGCCCGCACTTTGCCCTGGTAGATCACAATCAGCAGGGAGTGAACAATGAACTCCCGATTACGCAATACGTTTTACGCGTCACGTTTAACTTGAGTTATTGTGCCCGGCAAAGACCTACTCCAACAGATTGAACGTCGCTATCCGATAGTGGAGCAGACAATCCCTCTGACCTCCAGACACATCCGCATGACCGTTGTGAAAAATCCAGATCATTTGCTCGAGACGTTGAGCAAAGAAGACCGGGACGGAACACTTCACCTGCCTTATTGGACATACCTGTGGCCATCTGCAATCGGTCTTACGCACTATCTCGATCAAATTGGCACATTCACAGGGCAGCAAATTTTAGAGATCGGTTGTGGGTTCGGACTCGCTGGGATTGTGGCATGTCAGAAAGGCGGGACCGTACTTTTCACCGACTATAAAAGGGGCGCATTGATGTTTGCTCAATATAACGTCTTGCAAAACGGGTGTGCGGACAGAGCGTCCTTTGTTCAGATGGATTGGAACGCCCCATGCCTACAGCGTCGATTCTCACGGATTCTTGCCTCAGATGTAATCTACGAGGAGAATAACTGGCAGCCAATTCTCGCGCTAATCCAAAGGTATTTGACCACAGCGGGTGAAGCCGTGTTCTCTGACCCTAATCGAGCCAACGCTTCTGGTTTTCTTGAGTTGATTGGTCGTCACGGGTTCACACACGAGAAATACGACTGCGATGTTGCCTCTGTAGATGGGTGTTCTGCCACAATCTCGGTCTACTGCGTGAGACAGACTGAATAATTGAAATTTTCGGACTAATAAGGAGGAGTGCAAACAATGTCAAAGCATGTCATGTTCATCTTGGGTGAACCGGAGTATAAGTCGGAAGTCACGATGCCGGCGATTGCCAGAGAGCTCGAAGGCAAATATAATATCACTACCAATGTCTCAATCTGCCGCGTGTTATCCGACCGGACTGACAGTCCGAGTCATGAATTCCCCGATCTCGAAGCGCTGGCAGACGCCGACCTTGCTGTATTTTACATCCGTTTTCGGCAGATGCCCGATGAGCAGATGGAACGCATCAAGGCGTATCTGGATTCGGGACGGCCGGTGGTGGGACTGCGGACTTCTAGCCATGCATTCCGTTATCCGGAAGACTCCAAACACCACAACTGGAATGATGGGTTTGGCCAGAACGTCTTGGGTGCGCCTTGGCGGTATCACTACGGCCATGAGTCCAGTACCGATGTAAGAATTATCCCCGAAGTGTCTGATTACCCAATCCTGAAAGGGATTCCCAGCGAATTCCATGTACGGTCATGGCTATATTATGTGCTGCCGATTACCGATACCTGCAAGCCCCTGCTGATGGGAACTTCCGTGGGCCCGAGCGGGCGAGAGGAACGGGTGGACAATCCCGTCGCCTGGACCAACACTCACAATGGCGACCGAGTCTTTTACACCTCTATGGGACATCCAGATGATTTTGAAGCCGAAGCATTCCAGGTTTTGCTGACTAACGGCATTCTCTGGGCAGTGGGCTAATCTTTACTAGACTGAGTCGACTGAAACGTCAAGTTGAAACTTTCATGGGTATATATCACGCTTCTTCCCACGCACGACGAACGAAAGAGATCGCTTTTTCAAAGCCTTCTTCTCCGGTACGGCTCGCCTCCTCAATACTCAACCAACCATCGAAACCGTTGCGTTTCAAAATGGAGAAGACTTGCTTGATGGGAGACACGCCGGTGCCAACAAGGACAGGCTCAAAAACACCAGAGGCGCGAATGTCGAACGCGTGGACGACGACCACTTTTTTTATAACGGCTTCTAATAACGCTGTGGGCTCTTCGCCGATGACCAGCGGATTTGCCGTATCAAAACAGACACCCAAGGAGGTTTCAGCAAGATTGTTGAGAATTTCCAGAAAGATCTCTGCGGGCTGCGAGAAATCCCAATACTGCCAGGGCGCACCTTTAGTATGATTCTCATAAACCAAAGTCACTCCCATTTTATCCGCCTCATCAAGCGCTTGGCGGAGTCCCTCAACCGCCCAGCGAACACCCTGTTCTCGATGGATGCCGGGGTGGTTCTGCCCGGCAGTCACGCGGGCGAACCTGGCTCCCAGCGCCGCAGTCAGTCGCACGTCGGCTTTCATCTGTTCTATTTCTTGCGTACGTTGCCCGGCATCCGGGTGGGTGAAATCGGGATAACACGCTAGCATGCAAAGCTCGATACCCACTTTTTGAGCCATCTCGGAGATGGTGTTAAGCACTTGTCTCTCTCGGGTTGGGAAGAATTTCACACTGAAGTCAACGCCATCCAATCCGAGGGCAGCGGCAAAATGCACCCAATCGACAACTGATTTCTTGCCGCTAAAGATATCGTCATAGAATGAAACGGGTATACAACTTAGTTTCATCGTTGAACCTTCATTTCTGTTGAGTGGGTTGGAAAAGAATCTCGATTATCATGAGCATATCATTTTTTAAAGTTTTTGTCAAACCGCAACTTCTTGAGAATTTACAAACGAACGGGGTGAAATCGAAAATGAAACAACGGTCTGCTATTTTTCTCGTTGCAGTCAACTGTTTTCTGTTTGCCTGTGATGATAACGCCAGAGAGCATTAGAATCAAGGCGTTCACTACCAGGCACAAGGTAAGCTGGATGAAGCCATTGCTCAGTATAAGAAGGCGATTCGCATTGACCCGAACCATGCACAGGCAAATTACAATCTGGGAGGCGCCCACGACATACAAGGCAAACTCAATGACGCCATTATCCGGTTCAAAACAGCCATCAGCATTGACCCTCTTGATGCAGAAATGCATTACGATCTTGGACTGGCTTATGAGAATCAAAGTGACAATAAACAAGCCATCATGCACTACAAGGCGTTTGTCCGCCTCGCTCGCACCTATAAATTGTATGAGGATTGTACTCCTGACCTCGAACGTCGGATACAAGAATTGAAATGAAGTCTAATTCTTCGTATTAAGCTGAAACATCGGGTGGGTTTAGTCGGATTGAAACAGGTAACTGGGTTTATCGATATATTCGAGTCTCATCCCGGCACGAAGGTCACGGCGATCTGTGCCATTGACTTTTTTGTTTGACATAAAAACCCATTGAGTGATATGATAAATACCGCGTTATCAAGATAGATCTTAATTCCGAGGGAAGACATGCCAACCGTCATACCACGTCTCATTGCTGAGGTTTTCGAGCATACGAACTTCAGAGGCAGAAGAGGATATGTGATCGAGCCGGTGCAATTTACACGCGACATCGGATTTCAGGAGTATGGATAGGTAGATTCCTTACGGGATTTTCCCCCCATCAAAACCGTGCGTGCGACTTTCACCGCACACGGCTCGCCCTGCCAATTACCGATTATCTTATACTGGTAATGCTTAATAATGCTTTGAAGTCTTAGGCTGTCTAACTTACTGCATCACTTAAAAGATAATCTCAGCCATACTTACTTTGTATCGTTCAGAACATGGGGACGAGTTGCCAAGTATGTAGCAGGGACTTGATTTGCTCTCATTTTCCCTTAATCTGTTTATGATACATTTCAGTATGTTGACACTAGGCAGGCTTTGCATAAAATGCTTTTTCTGCCTTCCTCTCCCATATCATCTTTAAGATGACTTAGGGACTCTTTTAATCTCACTATGGTAGATCTTAGAATTAATGGTACATTTGAATAATATCGTGAAGTGTGGTTTCGGGGTGATATTCTCGGTATCGCTTGATATTGGCAAAATCGTGTTCAATCGGATTGTAATCTGGAGAATAAGGCGGTAGGAACATCAGACTCGCTCCTGAAGCCTCTATCAACTCTCGGGTCCGAGGTGTTTTGTGAAGCCGCGCATTATCAAGGATTACAACCTGTTTTGAAGTCAAACGTGGACATAACTGTTCAGCTAACCAGTCATTGAAATCTACCGCTTTGCAGCTCCCTTTGAACACCCGTGCCGCAATAAGTGTCGCTGTCCGGGTGCGTTGGCTTGAGATAAGTCCAAAGACTTTTTCCCCTTTGGGTGCATACCCATAACGTCTATAACTTTCGTCTCGAAACCCACTCTCATCGACATAAACAAAAGACTTACCAGAGGCTTTCACTTGTGCGAGTTGCTGAAGATACGCTTGTCGTTTTTCAGCGCATTGCTCCTTATATCCGAGACTTTTTTTCGGGTGCAACCGATATTTTTCAGCCCATACCCGATACAAGACTTTGACACACCAAAATGAGCTGCGCGCTCGGCGTAGGTCTGGTCTGGAAAATCAGCGACATGTTTTCTCAGCGCATCGGGGTCAAGGGTTCGCGGGCGACGGGGCCCTGGTTTTTGACGTTTGAGCGGGTCAGGCGCATTCAACCACTTATACAGTGTTGAGCGGGCGACGGAAAAACGGCGGCTCGCTTCGGTCTTACCACCGCCAGCTGCGATAAAATCTAAGACGCGTTTGCGTAAATCTAAAGAATAGGCCATAATAACTATAGGATACCAGCAATATAAGAAAATGTCTACTTATTTATAGGGTTCGCCATAGTTTTGGGTCAGTGCTGACGACTCCGGGTCCTGAGTGGGGCACGATTCCCTTGATCGTCGAATGCTATCAGCACCCAGAATACGAGGGGCGTAAAGTCACGGTCTTGCGTGATATTGCTCACACCGGAGAACTCGGTATTGAGGATGCGATCTCCTCTGTCCGCATCTTCAAGGGGCCAGACTTCCCATGCGAGGGCGCGGAAGTGATCTTCTTTGAGCATGTTGACTTCGAGGGTGCACGGCTGCCGATCCGGATGGAGCCAATGGATTACAAGAAGGAGGCACCCAATCTTCATCTGCTGCCTCAGAGCTTTGGAGATATTATTTCTTCGATAAAGATCGAGGGTTGGTCCTCCTCCAGCGAATTCACGGAACTCGTTTTTGAGGATGAATTTATCGGCAACGAGATGCGTCCTGAATGGGAGTGGGAAGATCCAAGAGGTGGAGGCGGCTGGTCAGAGCGGCAAGGTTACATGGAGATGAATGTTGAGCCGGGACAGGATCTCTGGCACGGCAACCCGCCAGGGCGAGGGGGCAATATGGATGCGCCACGCCTGCTGATGGAGGTGGATGGCGATTTTGCCATCGAGTGCCGCATTCGTGTATCGTCACAGTTGAGAGAACATGGCGGTCTCATCGTCTGGAAGGGACCTCACGCTTTTGTCAGATTAGAAAAAACCTCTGGTCCTCACAGTTTCAGAGGCGATGTCCGATTTGAACGGCATGTCAACCGCGTTTACTCCCTCGTCGGTCGCGGTGCTGGATTGGTGAGGGTGAGGGAACTCTACTTGCGGCTTGAGCGCCGAGGCAATCTATTTTCAGGGTACGCCAGTTCTGATAGTGTCAGATGGTTAAGTTGTGGGCAAACAGTTATTGGCATGGGCGATCCGGTGAAGGTTGGGTTTCATGCGCTCTGTCCGGGAAATATTCCGCCGACGCAAACGCGATTTGAGTATTTTCGTCTCTTCAAGCGAAGGAGCGAAGCCGCTCAATACTCCCCAAGGATCGCGGAGGTTTCACAACAACGCCCTGATGGCGAAGAATATCAGCAGGAATTAGTGGACGAGCGTCGGCGTGCAATGCGTGATGTGTTCTAAAACGTGATGCGTGACGAGTGATAAATGATGAGTAACGAAGAATGAGTTGCCTTTTACTCATCACGAAATACGTATTACTCATCACGAAATACGTAACAGTACAGTTCACGGGTGTGCAGGATCGATAGTATCTTTCAATACACATAGGAGCTCTTCCAATGGCACTGGCGCCGAGATTAGTGGTTGAAGTTTTTGAGCACATTCATTATCAAGGTCGCAGAGCAACAATTATCGATTCCGTTGCAACTACGTCGGATATTGGTGTGCATGACATCATCTCTTCGGTTAAGGTTTATAAGGGTCCCGGTTTTAACGCTTCCCCTAATTACAAGGCGATCTTCTATGAGGATGTCAACTATCAGGGACGAAAGTTGGTGCTGCCGCCGGGATACTATCCGAGTATTCATGAGATTCCTTACAACTTCGGCGATGTGATTTCTTCCGTTGGCTTTAGCCCCGCGGCTCAAACAACGCCCCCGGATTACGGCGCAATTCCGATCGTTATCGAAGCCTTTCGCGATCTTGACTTTCAAGGTCAAAAGAGCGTTATCATGTGTGATATCAGCGACCTCAAAGAGATTGGCATGGACAATGTGATTTCGTCCCTGCGGATTCAACGCGGTCCCAATTTCCCTTTCAGTGGCTGTCAGGCGATTTTCTATGCACAGCCAAATTTTGAAGGCAGGCGGATGAACATCCCGTTGGGTTCACGGGAATTTCAAGTGACAATACGGAGTCTTCACACACTACCTCAGTCTTTTTCAGATGTGATTTCGTCTATCAAAATTGTGCCAGTTGGGGTTTTTCGCGTCCTAATCGTCGTCGGTGACAATCTGACCACCGAGCCAGCGATTTTAGAATCGCTCCCTGAGATCGAGGGAAACAAATTTCAGTATACGACAGTTCATATTAATCCCAATCCGGATAATCGAGGCGATCCGAACAACGCCGTTAAGCTCTCCAGCATCACGCTTTCTGAATACGACATTATTTGGTTTACATAGAATGCGCCAGGCCACGATCGGGAGTATTTGTTAGAAGATGCGGAGATAGCAATCAGAGATTTTGTGAGAAAAGGCGGGGTTGTCTGGGCATCCGCCATGGATGATAATATTATCCCTCCCGATGGCGTACACAGCACCGAACCGATGTGGCGTGGGGGTTGGCTCCCCGTGGACCGTCACCCCATTCGTGTTGTGAACTCAAGCGATATCAATGTCAGGATCACGCCCGAAGGACAAAAGACCGGTGTGTTCACCTGGCCCCATCAGGTCGATGTTGACGCATTGGTCACCGATGATCATTGGGTCACCGATGATCCGGCATATACCCGATTAGCCGTGCGCAGTGATAACGAAGATGCTGTTGGCGTCCAGTTGCGATGGATGGATATTATGTGACTTTTGCTGTGGATACCCGTGATGCACGACGCGCATCTCTCGCAAAAACGCTCATCGAAAATGTCCTTTGTTATCTTGCAAGCCTTGCGTGGCAGACCTCGCCTCGCCAACCCCTCAAAGGGCGCTATCGAACCCATTCCAATGCCGAGCGGCATATGCAGAATGTGTGAAACGTGATGCGTGAAACATGAAACATAAAAGAAGGAATAATTCCCGAATTTCCTGTTTTCTCGTTCCGCTCTTGAACCGTTCATACTTTAGGAGAAGCCGATGCGTTTAATCCTTGTAATCGGAATTGTTATTTTAGTCTTGGGATTAGTTGTAATGCTAGTCATCCCGGAATTAACCTCCTCTGTGGAAGGGGTCCTGCGATGGGTAGTAATTACAAATGTCTTTATTCTCTCTGGTGTTATCGCCTTCATTGCTGTCGTTTTCCGCTACAGAAAACCGAGAGCAGACGTAGCGCTCGTCCGAACCGGTGGTTGAGGTGAGAAAATCTCAATCACAGGTGGGTTGTGGATTAACACAATTATCCACGAAATCAAGGAAATTTCTCTCAATACCATGCGAATTGAGGTCGTGCGGGAATCTCAAGAGGCATTGATTACCCTCGACTTAAACCGGGGAGACATCGAAGCAGTGTTCTATCTCAAAGTGGATCCAGTAGAGGAAGGTGTATTAAGAGCCGCTCAAGCACTTGGAGATAAGTCGATGACTCCTGAGACTGTGCGTGAATTGATTGAGCCCAAGCTAGAAGGCGCATTGAGGAGCGTCGCGGCAGAAACCGAAATCCAGGATTTGTTACAGAAACGACAGGAGTTTGCCGATAAAGTTCATGCAGCGTGCGGCGTAGACCTGAAAGAACAAAACGGACTAACACTTGAAACGGTCTCGATCATCCGTGTGGATCAAACCCCCGTTCAAACGCTCGACCCAGAGAACCGTTTTGATGCAGTGGGTATACGCTCAATCACGGAAATTACGGCAGACTAGGCCCGTGAGAAAGAACGGATTGTCTAGGACAAAGAGGTTGCGATTGTTCAGATTGATGTTGATGCCAGAATTCAAAGACTGGCAGCGGAACAGGAACAGGCTTGGGCGGAATCCGATCAACAGAAGAATATCGCAATCTACGCGGCGGAAAGAGAGGCAGATACACTTAAATTCCAGTTCGAGATGGAGCGGGGGGTGCAAGAGCGGGAATATGAGACAAAGCAGGAGGTCGAAAAAGCGCGGATTACTCAGGAGCAGACGGTTCAGGAACGCGAAATTGAGATGGATAGGGAGGTCCAGCTTGCAAAGGTACAACAGGATCAGGTTGTTGCTGAACGTGAAATCGAGATGAACCTCATCGTTGAAACGCAGCAGATCGATCAGTCCAAAGCTGTACAACTCACAGAGATTGAGCGAACCTTAACCGTTGAGATGCAAAGGATTGAGCAGGAATCAGGTTGTTGAAATCCGGGAGATCGAGAAAACCCTTACAATTGAGAGAGCCAAAATCGCCCAAGAGCAAGCCATCTCGCTCCGTGATATTGAGCGAACGTTGGAAGTGGAAACGACTCGATTCGCCCAGGAGCAAGCGGTACAACAGCGGGAGATTGAAAAGAACCTAGTGGTTGAGACCGCCCAAATCGATCAGAACCGTCAAGTCGAGGTTACCGAAATCGACAAAATGCTGACTGTGGAGCAGACGCGTATCAATCAAGAGTTAGTCGTCATGCTCAAGGATGAAGATCGGAAGATCGATATCGCGAATAAACAACAGGTCACCGCGGCGGCGGAGAAAGAGCAGTTACTGGCGGAAGCGGAACGGATGGGGGCGGAAGTCAATGTCACTGCAACGCAGCGCACAAGGGAGGCGGAATGGCAGCGTGATGTGGCAATAATCGGCGCGGAGGCGCAGGCGCAACCGATTGAACGTCTGGCAGATGCTATTCTCGCAGAGGCAAGGGCGAAGGCGCAAGGCGAAATGGCAGAATATGAAGCGCGAAATGTCGCTGAACAGCGTGTCCTCGTTCAGGAAGCCATTCTTGATCTCATCGAAACCTCTCCAGAGCTTGTGGAAAAACTGATGAAACCTGTCGAGAAGATCGATAGCATTAAGATTCTCAATATGGGAGGCAACGAGAACCATGTCGGCGGCGTCAATCGCAGCAATATGGGACGCCTCGCAAATACCTTGCTTGATACGGGTGCAATCTCGCCGATGCTGAAAGAGCTGTTCAACTTTGCCGATGTCGATGCCCAGCAAATTGCGGACAAAGTTGCTGAGTACCTTGCAGATTTGGTGAATCGCCCTAATAATACTTAGGAGGAGGAGCGCATTAGATGCTCAGGTCTGATTCATTTACCCCGAAACGGAGACGAGCAAGGAAAAGCCGCTGTCGGACGTGCCGATCGGATAACGGGAAGCGGGTGTGTCCTGCGTTGAATGGCCTCTTAATCTGTCCAGACTGTTGCCGTGAGAAGCGGGGGAAGATTCCGGGGTGTGACCAACACTGCTGCTACTACAGCCCACTGATTCGCGCAAGCAAAATCCACTCGCCTCCTGATTTCCCGGCCCACCAGTGTTTGGTCAGCAAGTCCAATGATACCGGCATGCTCACGGTCATTGTCGCTCGTGAGCGACTTGATGGCAATCTCAGAGCGATGTTCCTCCTCCTTGATCTGTGGAAAAAGGGAATACGAGACTGTTTTGTTGACGCGAATCTGTCGAAGGAAGACCTTAAGCGACAATGTGAGAAACTAGGGAAATCTTATCATCTCGCCGAACAACCTCCCACCGATGGAAATGAAGAAGAGATAAGTGCTGTCGATTTGCCCAAAAATACGATTGTCCTTGAGGCGGAATCCGCCGACCAAATAGATGAGGGCGTAACACCAAATAGATGAGGGCGTAACAATTGTCAAGATGGACGGCGCATCGGGTGGAAAAGCCATTGACAGCGCAAGAGGCGCCCGGGCGACGCATGAAGTTAACATTCCCAAAACCGGCAAGTGGTATGTATGGATTCGTGGGTTTTTCCCTTCCGTAGACAAGAACTCGTATTGGATCGGGATGCACAACGCAGCGCCGAATCCCCATGACCCCGCCGGAGGTGAAGGTGCCGTCAGGATATACTCAGAATACGGTGATTCCGTCAACGTGACTGAGGAACGGCCCTTCAACATCTGGCATTGGGATTCTGGGGTGAAGAACGAACCACCGCCGAACCGCTTTTTTGAGGTCAAAGCGGTGGGGACGTATAAGTTGTGGTCAAAAGGGCGGGAACCCGGATCTATATTGGATCAGATCTTGCTGACAATGGATGAGGACTTCAACGCGGAAGTGGCATCCAAAGGGAAAGCGATTCCCGTTACCACACGGGAATCTCCATTTGAGCGAATGCCATTCGCTGAATGCCAAAAACTCATCCGCCATGCTCTGGATATCGCAACGGAAGTGAACACGGAAATTCCCTGGGAATTCCATTACTGGGGCGACACTTTGGGCGATCTCTCTAAAGTCCCCACGGAAGGTTCACTTTACAAATGTCCAAAGTGCGGTGAAGATTTGCCGCAATCTGCTGTTGATCTCATCAAGCAACACGCCCAATCCGATGACATCCAATTTTATATCGTCTGCCGGAAGTGTGGCGGAGTGTTTGATTAGTGGTTTACGGCAGCAGTATTTGGTTAAATTAGACCCCGATTGAAGATCAGGATCTGGGTCTTGGTAACCGCCCGAGCAATTATGCTTCAAAGCACTGGTCGCAATCCCCCTCTGAATCGCACCAACTCCGTTCTGGATCTCATCTTATTTGCCGCCATTCAAGCGTCGCCGAAGACTCACTGTTTTTTGTTGCAAATGATCCGAATCTGATATATAATAGATACGCTCTGGGTAGCAGCAGATTTGTATAAAATAGTATTGTTCTGTCGATTGCGCAGTTTCAGGCAATTCTTTTTTTAGCCTCTAGTTTGTGATAAATTTCACAAACTCCCCTGAAAGGTTACGGAATAAATGCTTTTTAATTTCGCGAATGTGCTCATCTTTTTGGTTGTTGGTTGCTTATTTGTAACACTTAACCTCACTGTTTCTCGCTTGCTCCAAACTAGGCTGTTTATGGATGAAAAATATATACCTTATGAGTGCGGTGAGGATCCAATTGGTGATACTCGTATCAAGTTTAATGCGCGTTTCTACGTCATTGCGCTAATTTTCTTGATTTTTGATGTTGAGATTGTGTTTCTGTTTCCGTGGGGCGTTGTTTTCCGTGATATTGGTATTCTTGCATTCGTCGAGATGTTGATTTTCATCTTTATTCTACTGGTCGGCCTTGCCTACGTTTGGGCGAAAGGGGACCTCGAATGGATCCGCTTGATTCAGTCAGTAAGGGAGGAAAGTAACCAATGATAATCGAAGAGAAACTGGATAAGAACATTATTGTGACCTCCATTGATGCCGTTGCCAACTGGGCACGCGCGTCTTCTTTGTGGCCTATGACCTTTGGTCTCGCCTGTTGCGCGATCGAGTTTATGGCGACTGCCGCTGCTAATTATGATCTGGATCGCTTTGGCGCCGGTGTTCCTCGTGCGACTCCCCGTCAATCCGACCTGATTATCGTTTCGGGAACGGTCACGTTGAAAATGGCAACCCGGATTAAACGCCTCTATGAACAGATGCCTGAACCAAAATATGTCATTTCTATGGGAAGCTGCGCTACGAGTGGAGGTCCCTACTGGCAGCACGGCTATCATGTCCTGAAGGGTGTAGATCGAATTATCCCTGTTGATGTCTATGTTCCAGGTTGCCCCCCGAGACCGGAAGCTGTACTTGAAGGTTTGATGAAGTTGCAAGAAAAGATTAAAACACAGACGGTAGCGAAACGGGCCAATATGCCTTTCTTAAAGAAACTTTTCACCAAAACGGACCTGGAGAATAATGAACAAGCAATGGCTGCAGCACAGGCTGAAGCGCAGGCACATCTCGCCGAACATGAAGAACAGGAAGAAGCCGCTGATTAAACTCACTAACCTTTCAAAGGTTCAATTTTAAGAAAGGAGAATTGCAACGTGATTGGCAACTTTCCAAAAGCGTTGCCTTTTTTCCGTGACACCACAAGAAGTTTACGAAAAACTAAAAGATAAATTTGGAGAATCAATCCTCTCCTTTGAAGAAGCCATCGCCGATCCGTTTATCGTCGTCTCACCCGAATCGATTGCTGATGTCGCAGAATACCTTGCCGAAAATGAAGCATTAGCTTTTGATTTCCTCATGTGTTTAAGCGGCGTAGATCTTGGCGCCAAAGATTCCAATTTTTACGTCGTGTATCACCTCTACTCAATGACCCACCGTCACAAACTGGTCCTTAAAGTCATTCTTCCTAAAGAAGAAGAACCCCACGTTTCCACCGTTGAGCATATCTGGAAAACCGCCAACTGGCATGAGCGGGAGGCGTATGATCTGTATGGGATTGTCTTCGATGGGCACAGCGATCTGCGTCGCATCTTGCTTCCAGACGATTGGGAAGGATACCCGTTGCGTAAGGATTATAAGGAGCCGGAGTTCTATCGAGGGATGCGAGTGCCGTATTGATGTACGTTGGGAGGGAGCAAAAAACGATGGCGCTGTCAGAGCAGTATCAACAACAGATTATCAATAGACTTAAACAATTGCCAGAGGAAAAATTAGCCGAGGTTGTCGATTTTGTGACATTCTTAAAGGACAAATATCAACCTTGCACAGAGAAAAAAATAGTCAAATTTGGCGGTCTATAGAAAGGGTTTGAACCTACGGATAAGGGAATTCAAGCGGCGCAGAAAGAAATGTGGCACCATCTTGATACAAAGGAAATACCATGAGTGAGCAAGTTACTATCCAGGTATCCGACCGGGTAATACATCATGCAACGCATACAGCAGCGCAGAATCAACGGCGAATTGAGGAAGTATTGTCAGACTGGTTAGAGGGCGTCATCACTGAAATGCCGGTAGAAGCGATGCCAGATGAGGAAATATTAGCACTTGCGGAACTTCAACTTACGACGGAGCAGCAGACAACCTTGAGCGACTTGTTGGCGCAGAACCGGGAAGATACCCTCAATGACGAGAGACGCCGTCAACTAGATGAGTTGATGGGCGCCTACGAACGCGGTCTACTTCGCAAGGCGCAAGCGCTTCGGGTTGCTGTGCAACGAGGTTTACGCGAACCGCTACGGCCATGAGCTCAACTATTGTGTCTGCCACCATACGTCAGCGTGTGCGAGAGGCTGCATGTGACCGTTGTGGTTACTGTCTCAGTTCACAACAGTATGTGATGGGGAAATTGGAAACCGAACACATTATTCCACTGGCTCGGGGCGGGAGCAATGATGAGTCAAACCTGTGGCTTTCTTGTAGTTTGTGCAACCGTTATAAGGGGGCTCAGATTGCGGGAGGTGACCCATATAGCGGTGAAACGGTGGCGTTGTTCAATCCACGTACTCAGGTCTGGAGCGAACATTTTCGCTGGAGTCGGGACGGAGCACATATCCTTGGCTTAACGCCCATTGGTCGGGCAACTGTTGAAGCGCTTCGACTCAATAACGATGTAGCGGTATTAGCCGGCTGGCATCCCCCCGAGGTGTAACGTGAAGTTTCCTTTCATTACGACCTCCGTTAATGTGGAAGAAGAAGAAAGCCAAAGATGCAATCATTTACTTGTTTCGTGAAGAAAGAGGGAACCTAGTCTATTTTGCTTGATAGTAAAGAGGAACTTGTATGGAAGCAAATATAGTTAATCTGCAAACTCTGTTTGAACAGCAGGTCTCATATCAAATTCCTCAATTCCAGAGACGCTACGAATGGAAAGAGAAGAGGCAATGGCAACCTCTCTGGGAAGATGTACGTAAGGCTGCAATGCGCTTTCGCAACAAGGAAGGGCACGATAAAATACGACCACACTTTATGGGAGCCATCGTCCTACAACTGCAACAAAGCAATACTGGGGAGGTAACGAAAAGACTGGTAGTTGATGGACACAGCGATCTGCATTGCATCTTGCTTCCGGACGACTGGGAAGGGCACCCCATGCGTAAGGATTATAAAGAGCCTGAGTTCTATCGAGGGATGCGAGTGCCGTATTAATGCGTGAGTAATGATAGAAGACCAAATACGAATAACCCAAATACGACGGATTTGCGATGAGCACCGTATAACAACACTTGTGCATTTTACCCGGATCGAAAATCTATCTAGCATTCTGCAAAAAGGTGTATTGAGTCGCAGTATTCTGGAAACAAGCGGACAACAGTTTTTCTGGAATGATTCAGATCGGGCTGATGGACATCCAGAAGCAATTTGCTTAAGCATTAGTTTTCCAAACTATCGCATGTTCTATTCAATTAGATAAGGAGAAGGAGAATACTCAAGGGGTTAACGATTGGCAGTGGGTTGTTTTACTTCTTGATGCAAAAATGTTGTGGGAGTTGGACTGTGCATTTTGTCAAGAAAATGCCTCATCTAACGCTGTTCGTTATATTCCATTGGGGGATAGAAAAAAACCTGATGCACTAAAAGGTATGGTAGAAGATTACCACGCTATTAAGCGTCAATCTTTACAAATACCCAGCGACTACCCAACGCATCCCCAAGCAGAAATTCTGGTATTTGACCAAATTCCTGCACGGTATATCAACGAAGTCCATTTTTTTACTAATACTGCTTTGGAGCAATGGTTGGCTAGCAGCCAAGCAGCTTTTTCTCGAACAGTTTCCGGTGAACCGCGCTATAGCTATCAACGAGAATATTTCTATCCTAGATGTGATTACCTAAAATGGCAGTCTGCTGGTTCGGACAACAATGATATATCTGAGGTTGACGAGCATCAGGATTTTTGTGAGAATTCCGAGCCATGTATAGAGAAGGATATACCTTTTTAGGAGGTGAGAGGAATGGCAAAACGCCCTATTTTTACCCCTGATTTCAGCGATTTTCCTTATGTTAAAGCGGTGGACATAGAGTTTCGATGGTATTCTGGTTTTGCAAAATCGCAGCTCCAAAAATCCATCGCCTCCCTACACAAAGCCGCTGAGGATAAAGGCATTGCTCCAATTTTGGAAATCTCAGGAAAATCTACTTCAGCCTTGGGTGTTTCATTGAGTGCTTTTAATCTCCCTTTAAAAACGACAAACGGACAAACGTTGAGCGTGGAATGTGCCTATCAAGGAAGCAAGGTGTTTGAAAACGGTGGCCCCTACCAAGATCTGTATTCGGTCTCGAGTCGAGTGGCGAAAACCGACGAGCGGTTGCGGAATTCGGGGGAGCTAATTGCTTTTGACTTCTTCGGTGAAGACTTTCCCATAGAACCCCAAACAGCTTTCTACGACTGGTTATACCTGACTGCGCTTTGGCAGAAAAATCCAAATATAGCAAAAGAAGAGCTTGAACCGTTTGAAGGGTTTTCAGATATAGTCTTTAATCCGCAACGATCTCTCAATTGTCAAGCACGTACCGCCGCGCTTTTTGTTTCGTTAAGCAAAGAAGAGTTGCTTGATGAACAGTTTCTCAATAAGGATTGTTATCTTGAACGAATGGCTTGCGACTTGGATTGCAACTCAGATAGTCGGAACCGACAAACCGAGCTGACTGCACACCAACTCTATCTATGGCCATTCACTGAAAAATTTAAGGCTACTAAGTTCCTGTTAATCAACCTAATCGGGTTAAAGGAAATTCATCATGGCAGTACCACAACCGGAAAGTAAATTTATTGAACTGAAGCCATTTTCAGATGAAATGGTTGTTAGCATGGGGCCACAGCACCCAAGCACCCACGGGGTTTTAAAACTTGAACTGAAACTGGATGGAGAGATTGTCCGAGAAGCGACTCCTCATATTGGGTATCTGCACCGCTGCTTTGAAAAACATTCTGAGAATCTGAATTATCAGCAGATTATTCCGTTTACCGACCGGATGGATTATATTGCAGCGATGAATATGAATTGGGGATTCTGTCTGGCGGTTGAGAAGCTGATGGAGGCGGATGAAAAGAAATCCTCCGGTATTCCCGAACGTGCAGAATACCTGCGTGTGCTCATCGGTGAGTTAAACCGAATCGGGAGTCATTTGTTGTCCTTCGGCACCTACGGCATGGATATTGGCGCGTTCACCCCATTTCTTTACGCCTTTAGAGACCGCGAGAAAATCCTCCTGCTTTTTGAAAAAATCTGCGGTGCACGATTAACGTACAATTATATCCGTGTCGGTGGAGTTTCAAGGGATACACCCCCGGGATTTCTTGATGAGGTTAAGGAATTTATCGACTATTTCGAGCCGAAGATCGATGAGTACAACGCACTACTCACAGCCAACCGCATCTTCATTAAGCGCACAGCAGACGTAGCTGTCATGGATACAGAAATGGCGATTAACTACGGTATCACGGGGCCAAACCTACGTGGGGCAGGTCTACAATGGGATCTGCGCAAAGATGAACCGTACTCCATTTATGACCGATTTGACTTTGACATTCCGGTTGGCAAAGATATTCCGGAACTTGGTGTGGTTGCTGGCGACTGCTGGAGTCGGTATAAAGTTCGGATGGACGAGATGAAACAGTCCGTGCGAATTGTCCGGCAGATCCTTGAGGAGGGGATTCCCGATGGACCAATTCAGGCTGAGATGAAAGCCGTTCGTCCGCCCAAGGGGGAGATCTTCTTCCGAAGTGAGGCGCCGCGTGGAGAAATTGGATTTTACATTGTGAGCGATGGCACGCCAAAGCCGGTTCGAGTCAAAGCCAAATCCCCCTGCTTTACAGCGTTGAGCGCGTTTCAGGAGTTGAGTCGCGGATTGATGGTTGCGGACATTATCGCGATTATCGGCAGTATTGATATTGTCATGGGAGAAGTGGATCGCTAGATTAGGTTTTGGGTATTAGAGGGTTAGGCGTGAGTCTCTGTATGCTTAATACATTTGCTTCGTTCAAGGGCAGGTCTAAGTCCTAATACCTATTTCACGCATCACGCATAAGGAGTTGGAATGCCACTCGGTCTACAACATCTTGTTGATAATTTCCCTCAATTTTTTGTACAGGCATCCGGAAACTGGGCGCAGCAATTCATTCAGAATCATGTCCCGCTTTTGGACCATTTGCCCCCTTCGATCAGCGAGCTCGCGATTATGCTCGCGTGTTGTGCAATTTTCGTCGCTGTTGTTCCCCTTATACCGTTGGGGCTCGTTTTAGCCGAAAGGAAAGTATCAGCACACATTCAAGATCGGGTTGGCCCGATGCGAGTTGGCCCACATGGTACCCTCCAAACGTTAGCGGATGGAATTAAACTAATCTTCAAAGAAGATTACATTCCACGACAGGGGGATAAGCTGCTCTTTGTTCTTGCTCCATATATTATTTTTTCCTGTTCCTTTGCTGTATTTGCCGCGATTCCTTTCAGTCAGTCCATTTTAGTGAGTAATCTTAATATTGGCATCTTTTATATCATGGCGATTTCCTCTGTCATTGTGATGGGCGTAATTATGGCAGGTTGGGCTTCTAATAGCAAATGGTCGCTGCTCGGGGCAATGCGATCGGCTGCTCAAATTGTCAGCTATGAAATCCCGATTGGTCTCTCCATTTTGACTGTCGTCATGCTTGTGCAGACCTTGAATATGCAGGAGATTGTCAATGAACAAGCCGGAATATGGAACTGGCTTATCTTTCGCACGCCGTTCACCTTCATCGCCTTCTTTATTTTCTTTATATCGTCAATTGCTGAAGTCAACCGAACCCCCTTTGATCTCCCGGAAGCGGAATCTGAACTGGTTGCCGGGTTTCATACCGAATATAGCGGTATGCGCTTTGCGTTTTTCTTCATCGCAGAATATGCGAATATGTTTGCCGTCAGTGCAATCGCAGCAACCCTATTTCTCGGTGGTTGGCAAGGGATTTTACCGGGGTTCTATATCCTTGGTGGATTCCCCGGCCTAGTTATTAAGACACTCTTTTTAGTTTTCGTTATGATGTGGATAAGATGGACTTTGCCACGCCTCCGTGTTGACCAACTGATGAATCTGTGCTGGAAGTATTTTATTCCAATTTCATTTTTCAATATACTGGGCGTTGGAATATGGGGGTTGATTTTTCAAAGAGACTCTTTATTAAGTATTGGCATTAGCCTGGTCATTATCTTTTTGGGATTCATTGGCACATTCGCCTTATTCGGCAAAGGGTTATCTAAAGCCCCTGCGCCTCAAGCAAGTTCAACGTCATAAAGGAGGTGTTCGTCATGCGCACATATTTTGAAAACATCTATACGGGGGTTTATACCGTACTTGTCGGTCTAGCTATTACCATGAGACAAATGTTCAAGGAATCCGTCACGCACCAATACCCCTATCAACATTCCTTCGAGCGGAAAAAAAATGTACGTGATATTCCCAAGGGCTATCGAGGAAAGCTAGACAACCGTGTTGAGGACTGCATCGGTTGTAAAAAATGCGAGCTGATCTGCCCTGTCGATTGTATTATCATTACCACGCAAAAGCTTCCTAAAGGGGAAAGACTGTGGGATAGCATGAACGTGGTTCATCTCAAGGATAGGACAGAGATTGTCGGAAATATTGAGGGAGACGAAAAACCCGCTCCCAATACAATTGTTACAATTAATACACGCGATGAGAGAGCAGTCACCGTTTCAAGTGAGGAAATCGCTAACATCGTTGAACGTAAACCGGTGATTTTTTACCTCGATCAGTTTGACATCGATATGTCCCTTTGCATGTATTGTGGACTTTGCACTGAGGTCTGCCCAACAGAGTGCTTGATTATGTTCGATAATCTTCGAGATGGCATTGAGTACTCAACCTTCGATCGGACAGACCTGATTTACGAATTTGCAAAACCAGAAATGTACGAGCAGCCGAGTGATGAATCAAGCGAAGCGGAAACTGCTGACTAATTCGGGGCAGTGAATTGTGACGTAAGCCCTCAAACCCAAAATTGATAAATTTGGTCGACTCATGGCATTGAATTTTCAACAATTGGTGTTCTATCTTTTCGCCCTGCTAACAGTTGGATCGGCGATTATTGTTGTGACGGTGAAAAATATCGTCCATGCTGCTTTCTCGCTAATGGTTACGCTCTTTAGTGTTGCAGGGCTTTATGTTTTTTTACAAGCAGATTTTCTTGCCGCAACACAGGTGATTGTCTATGTCGGTGGAATCCTGGTGCTCATTCTCTTTGGGGTGATGATGACCAGTGGCCGCTTGGACATGACGTTGCGGCTTGAGCGCGGACAGCTATTCTGGGGTGGTCTGGTTTCCCTCATCATCTTCCTCCTTCTTCTGAGTGTTATTACAAAGACGCCACAATGGGAGAACGTCGACAAAGGCGCTTCGCAGGAACCAACAACCCAAAAGATTGGCGAAATGATTATGCAGAAGGAATTTCTACTCCCATTTGAGATTGTCTCGATTCTACTCCTGGTTGCGTTGATTGGAGCAGCTCTAATTTCCCGTAAGGAGGTTCGGGAGGAATGAGTTTACAAAATTATCTTGTCATCAGTATCATACTGTTCAGTCTTGGAATCTTCTGTGTTTTGACGCGCCGGAATGCTATCAGCATTCTGATGGGAATCGAATTGATTCTCAATTCTTGTAATCTCAATTTTGCGGCTTTCTCTCGCTTTGTTACTCCTCCTGACGACATCAGTGGACAGATCATCGCGCTCTTTGGAATTGTCCTCGCTGCCGCCGAAGCTGCTGTCTTTTTGGCGATTATTTTGGCAATTTATAGAGAGTTCAGTACCATTAGCCCGGACGAAACAGATAGTTTGAAAGGGTGAGCCTCCGCACGCTTAATGAAGGAAATGAAAGAGTGGGACGTTTTGCTGTGGAATGCGAGTTGGCAAATAATGAAGATGTTGGCCTTGCACAACGCGGCTTGCTTCCTCCTGAGAAGATGTGTCAAGTCACAATTCAAGGCGTAGTAGGAACCAATACAATACGGCTGAGTGATTCCCGCCAGTGTGGTAGAGCGGTTAGGTGTTCGTGAAACAGGTGAGACTTAGGTCCGTTATGCTGATGGATGCAAGGCAACACGGAAGCTGATCGCTAATGTTCGGGTGGAACTACTGGGACGTTAGGCAACTTTCCGTGCAGTTGTTGAACCCGATCGGGATTCTGTTCGGATTGGCTGGCCTGTCCTCAATGACCTAGATCTTGTCACGGATCATTCCGCGCAAACCCTAAGACCCCGTGACCCAAATTACATTATCTCAGAAATCGAGTGACCTCCCGCATTAGGAGATTTCTTATATGTCTGTTATACTTCTCATTAGCATCATTTTGCTTGCCCCCCTTGCCGCGTTTGCGTTTTTTGGTATCCTATCGCTAACCGGACGCAATTACCCCCGCCAAGATCTTGTTTCAACGGCAGCGATGGTCATTGCATTCCTCTGCGCCCTCCTTTTATTTACAAAGATTATCGCCAATCCGGATCAATTCTCACAAGATGGAGCAGAGAGATACTCACTCACATGGCTTCCGCTTAGCGCGGTCAATTTTTCAATGGGATTCCTTTTTGACAGCGTGACATCAATCATGCTGCTTGTTGTCACGATTGTCAGTGGTCTTGTGCATATCTTCTCGATAGGCTACATGCACGGCGATCTCCGTTATCCTCGCTTCTTTGCCTTCCTCTCGTTGTTCTCTTTCTCCATGCTTTTCCTGGTTGTTTCTGATAACCTACTTGGCATCTATATCGGTTGGGAGCTTGTCGGCGTCTGTTCTTACCTGCTGATCGGCTTTTGGTTTGAAAGAGATGCGCCGGCGGATGCGTGTAAAAAGGCGTTCATGACGACCCGTGTCGGAGATGTCGGGATGTTCATCGGCATGATGATGCTTTTCGCCAAATTCCGTACTTTATCGCTTTACGGTGAAGATGGTATTTTCGCGTTAGCCAGCAATTTGACAGCAGGCGACATGACATGGCTTTCGGTTGCTGGCGTCCTGATTTTCTGTGGCGCTGTCGGCAAGTCAGCTCAAATCCCCTTGCACACATGGCTGCCGGACGCAATGGAGGGGCCCACGCCCGTCAGCGCATTGATCCATGCCGCAACGATGGTCGCAGCGGGGGTTTATCTGGTCGCACGAATGTTCCCGATCCTGACGCCTGATTCCTCGTTGGTCATTGCTTACGTCGGCGGCATCACGGCGATATTAGCCGCCACGATTGCGATCGTTCGGTTTGACATTAAGCGCGTCCTTGCTTACTCGACCATCAGCCAACTCGGTTATATGATGCTGGCGATTGGGGCGGGGAGTTATGTTGCCGGACTTTTTCACCTTACCACACACGCATTTTTCAAAGCCCTGCTATTCCTGGGTTCTGGCAGTGTCATCCACGCCTTTCATGCCGGCCACGATTCCCATGATGAAGACCATGCGCATGACGGTGAACATGGGCATACCGATGCGCACCAAGCTTCATTCGATAGCTTCGGCATCGATCCGGCGCAAGATATGCGTCACATGGGCGGACTCCGTCACAAGATGCCGTGGACCTTCATAACCATGTTGGTTGCGACGTTGTCAATTTCCGGCGTGCCTTTTGTCTTTTCGGGGTTCTGGAGCAAGGATGCGATCTTAGGCGGCGTTCTTGAAAGGGCAATGGAGTGGGGGGATGTCCACTACTATATCCTGTTCGGTATGGCACTTTCCGCTGCGGGAATTACCGCATTTTATATGTTCCGCCTGATTTTCATGACCTTTACCGGCGAACCCCGCAATCGAGAAATGTACGACCATGCACATGAATCCCCAAAGGTTATGGTGGTTCCGTTGATCATCTTGATGGTTCTCAGTTTTCCAATTGTCAACAAGTTGTCGTTTGAAAAACATGTAAAAGCCCCCAAACAACCACATGTGCATGCGCCTGAACATGCTATGAGAGGGGGCCAAAGCCAGCCAATCCTGCTCGCGCAAGCTGGTGTTTCAGATGCTTATACCGCTGAAGAAGAAACACATGGCGACCATGCGGCGGAAGTACATCACAGCCCCGCGCATACCATCGCGATGTCGTTATCGGTCTTTATCGCAGGACTGGGGATTTTGTTATCCTGGCTTTTCTATCATCGGAAGACTTTTTCCGCCGAGGCTGTAGCAGCGCGGTTCAGGCCAATCTACACGTTGTTTTGGAATAAATACTACTTTGATGAATTGTACAATGGCGTGATTGTCGCGTTTACTGTTGTGGGCTCAAGAGCCCTTGGACACTTCGATTTGCGGGTCATTGATGGTATCGTCAACGGGGTTGGCTTCATCGTGCGCGCGATGCTTTCTCAGTTCATCGGCTGGTTCGATAACACCTTCGTTGATGGACTCGTCAATTGGATCGCTAAAATTACTTGGTCAGTGGGTGGCAGAGTCAGGCGGGTCCAAACAGGTATGATTCAAAATTACCTGCTGGCTATTCTGGGCGGTGTTGTGCTGTTGATTTTGATTTTCCGTAGTTTATTATAGGCTTCCGTTCACCGATAACAGGAGGATTTTACTGGATGTTATTAACGTTGATGATTTTTGTCCCGCTGATAGGGATGATTACTGTTTTGTTCCTTCCGCGCGAGAAAGAGGAATATATTAAGCGAGTGGCGCTGGCTTTTACCTTTGTCCCGCTGTTTTTGGCAGTGATTCTTTTCGTTCAATATAATGGAGATGATCCAGGGCTTCAGAAAGAAGTTGATGTTATGTGGATTAGCGCGTTCAATATCCATTACCACATTGGTATTGATGGGTTGAGCGTGACCTTGATTCTTTTAACCGCGTTATTGGGACCGATTTGTGTTCTTGCGTCATGGAGGAACATTGAGAAGGGCATCAAGGCGTACATGGCATTGTTTCTGTTGCTGGAAACGGGGATGCTCGGCTTTTTCACCGCTTTGGATCTGTTCCTCTTCTATGTCTTTTTTGAGCTGACGCTGTTACCGATGTACTTCTTAATCGGGATATGGGGCGGGCCTAGGCGTGAATATGCGGCGATTAAGTTTTTCCTATATACGCTCTTTGGCGGTGTACTGATGCTCATTGCCATGATCGCCGTTTATCTTAAGGGCGGAACCTTTGATATTCCAGAGCTGATCCGGCTTGCGAGTACCCCAGACCATCCGCTTGCGGATCGCGAGTTTCAGAAATGGGCATTCTTGGGTTTCTTTATCGGCTTTGCGGTTAAGGTGCCGATTTTCCCCTTCCATACCTGGCTTCCTGATGCCCATGTTGAAGCGCCAACCGCGATTAGCGTCATCCTTGCAGCGGTTCTCTTGAAAATGGGGACGTATGGACTGATCCGCATCAATTTTGAGATGTTGCCTGAAGGGATGGATATCTTCTGCAACGGCGAAGGATGGAAAGGGAATAGTTTAGCACTCCTCGGCTTTATCAACATTGTCTACGGTTCACTTTGTGCACTAGCGCAGACAGATTTCAAGAAACTCGTTGCCTACTCCAGTATTGGGCACATGGGATTCGTCCTCTTGGGGCTTGCGGCGCGAAATGAACTTGGATTGAATGGCGCAATTCTTCAGATGTTCAATCATGGTGTGATTAGCGCAATGTTGTTTCTCTTAGTGGGTGTTGTGTATGATCGGGCGCACCACCGTGAGATCAACGGCTTCGGCGGACTCGGCGGCAAAATGCCGATATACACCGGCATTACAACGCTGGCATTTATGGCATCTCTGGGACTGCCGGGACTCAGTGGGTTTGTTGGTGAGGCACTGTCCCTGCTAGGGGCATATAGTAAATTCCCAATGCTGACCATCCTCTCAACAATTGGCATTGTTGTCGGTGCGGCTTACTTCCTTTGGACGTTACAGCGTGTCTTCCTGGGACAACTGAACCCAAAATACGAAGGCATATCCGAAATCAATGGACGCGAAATCGCAACATTAGTACCGTTGGGCATTTTAACGATTGTCCTCGGCATCTGGCCGTCCCTTGCGCTCGATATGTTTAGTCCAAAAGTAAATGACTTGCTTAAAGTTTTGCAGCTTATGTAATAAGGGAGGCAGGCTTGGATCCATTGACAAATGTTGCAAGCATTCCATATTTTATACCAGAGATTGCTTTAGTAGTCTTTGCTGTGGCCGTCATCTTGTATGATCTGGCCGCCAAAAGAAGAAACACTGATGGGGTTGCCTATCTGTCGCTTGCTGGACTCGCAGTAACGGTTGTTGCAGCGATCTTGGTTGGATCTGAAGATCGCTCACTTTTCCTCGGCATGATTCGACTCGATAGTTTCGCCATGTTCTTCAAGATCATTGTCTCCATCGCCACAGCCGCGACAATTCTGTTTTCGATTCGCTCTGATGAACTCGATCCGGAGACAAAGGGTGAATACTACGCGCTTTTGCTTGCAGTAACATTAGGCATGTTCTTGATGGCATCATCAACCCATCTGTTGATGATCTACCTTTCGCTTGAAATGGTCAGCTTAACCTCCTACATTCTCGCCGGGTTCTTGACGCATAGTCCGCGTTCCAGTGAAGCCGCATTCAAGTATATTACTTTTGGCGCAGTCTCTTCGGGAACGATGCTATTCGGTATATCCCTTCTGTTTGGCATGACCGGTACCGGGGATGTCGTACAGGTTAGCAGCCGCCTGACGGAGATGTTCAATCAAGGCGACGTTTATCCATTGGCTGTGCTGCTGTCGATCGCCTTTATCCTCGCCGGTGTCGGTTACAAAATCGCCTCCGTGCCCTTCCACATGTGGTCTCCCGATGTCTACGAAGGGGCGCCGATTCCAATCACAGCGTTCCTATCTGTCGCCTCCAAATCTGCCGGCTTTGCCCTGTTCATTCGCCTCTTCTACTCAGGTTTCAGAGCGGCGGATGCCTTCGTTGATTGGTCACTCATGCTGGCAATGGTTTCTGCGTTAACGATGACTGTTGGTAATCTTGCCGCACTCCCCCAGCAAAATGTCAAGCGACTCCTTGCCTACTCAAGTATTGCACACGGCGGCTACTTGCTAATGGGAGGGGTTTTGCTGACGAGTGAGGGAATCCAAGCGATTCTCATCTACCTAGTGATTTACCTGTTTATGAATCTAGGGGCATTCTTCGTCGTTATCCTCATTGCAAACGAAGTCGGCAGTGAAACAATTGACGGATACCGCGGACTTGTTTCCCGTGCACCGCTCGTCGCGGTCTCGATGGCAATCTTCCTCTTCTCACTGACGGGCATCCCGCCCCTTGCCGGCTTTGCGGGGAAATGGGTCCTTTTTGCGGCAGTCATTAAAGAGCAGCTCTACTGGTTAGCGATTATCGGTCTGCTCAACACTGTCGTATCGCTCTACTACTATGTACGGATCGTCAAGGCCATGTTCCTTGAAACCTCCGACGGAACCGAATCCCTCTCCTTCTCATTCGGCAACCGTGCCTTGCTCCTTATTTTTGTCATCCCGACGCTTCTGCTCGGTATTTATTGGAACCCTTTATACGAATTGTCCAGAGTGTCACTCGGAAAACTTATGGGCTAAAAGCGTTTGATTTTCTGTTTCCTCACCAAGGTATCATCAGGACAGTTTTTTCTCCTTTCCTACCCAATAAAAAATAAAAAAGGGCAACCTGCTATGGTTGCCCTTTCCTATTTCTAATGGGTTAGCTCGGACGGCATGTGACTACCCTAAAAAAAACTGTTTTACGATTATCGCCAAAACGCCGAGCATAATAGAGGCAAACATCCCGAAAAGCCACTTGAAATTCGCCTCAAACCGGTCCATCCTTTTCTCAAGGTTGGTAAACCGCAAATCAACACTTTTCTGAAAATCACTCATACGTTTATCAGCATTGGCAAATCGCAAATCAATACTATTCTGAAGGTTGCTGAAACGAATATCCCAGCCTTGTTCCAGATCACTCAGATGGGCCTCCCATCTTTTTTCCAAATCAGTAAAGCGGTGATTGATAGTTTGTTCTAAACCCTCAAACCGCTGATCCAGATTCTGTCTCAAATCCTCGAATCGCTGGTCAATCCCTTCAAATCGCTGATCCAGATTCTGTCTCAAATCCTCGAACCGCTGGTCAACCCCTTCAAATCGCTCGTTTACATTCTCTTTAAATGCAGCGATTTGTCCTTCTATGGCTCGAAACTCGCTGGTCACATAGCGATCAAAGTAGACTGGAATCGGGATACCCTCGATCGATTCCCTTTCTTCTCTCGGTTCTTTTGACATCGGATAATCTCCTGAAAAGTAAGATGAACACCTTTAATCATAGCACCTCATGTGCCTGAAATCAAGGCAAAATGAGGTCAGATGCAACCAAATCTCATCGTAGAAAAAATCATAAAATATGACAATGAAAAATCTATTGATGTAGAAGCATATTTTCTGGTAAACTGTTGATATAGCAATTATTCAGCAATTTCAAAGGGGAATGCATGAAAATAAAACTCGGTTTTATTGGAACGGGTGGTATGGCAGGAGCGCACATGCAAAACCTGCAAACCTTCGATGATATAGCGTTCACCGCAATGTGTGATGTCTCTGAGGAACGAGCAAAGCAGCGGGCAGAGGAGTACGATGGTAATGTCTACACGGACTTCCGGGAGATGTACGACACAGAAAAACTTGACGCGGTTTATATCTGCACGCCTCCATTCGCACACGGTGAGCAGGAGCGAATCGCTTGCGAGAAAGGTGTCCCGATGTTCATTGAGAAGCCCATTGCGGTCGAGCTAGAGCAGGCGATTATCATCAATGAAGATGTCCGACGAAGTGGCGTCATCACCAGCATCGGGTATCAGTGGCGCTACGGCGGTAATGCCCAACATGCGAAGTTGCTTCTGGGAAAGGAACCACAGGTCCTCGGTGCGTTAGGATACTGGATGGGTGGGCTGCCCGGCGTGCCCTGGTGGCGGGCCCGCGCAGAGTCTGGCGGACAACATGTCGAACAGACGACGCATATCTTCGATTTGGCGCGTTACCTGCTCGGCGACGCCAAAGCGGTGCATGGCGTTGCAACCCGTGGAAGTATGGCGGGTGTTCCAGACTACGATATCGATGACCTCAGTATGGTCAACATTGAATTCAACAACGGCACGATTGCCAATATCGTCTCATGCTGCGCGATGGAGGGTTGGGGTCGGGTGCAGCTTGAGGTTTTCTGTCGCGGTTTAGTGGTGACGGTTGGTGGCCCCAACACCATTAATAAAAAAGGTGAGGAGGAACCACTCCCTCAGACCGGCGGGCAAGATTGCGATCGGGTATTCATCAATGCCGTGAAGACGGGTGATTCGTCGAAGATTCTTTCACCCTATAGCGATGCGTTGAAGACGTTCCGAATTATGATGGCAGCGAGCACATCTTTTGAGACGGGCAAAGCTGTTGATCTGTGATGCGTAAAACGTAACGTGAGAGCAGGTTCAATCGTGTTCATGTTTCACGTTCAACCAATAACGGAAATTGAGGGGTGACAATGACTAAATTCGTTGCGATTCTAACGTCTATCGTTATCTGTTTCAGTAGCGCCGCATTTGCTCAGAACAGCGGTTTCGGTTTAGGTGTCATTTTTGGTGAGCAGACCGGGCTCAGTTTCAAGAACTGGACCGGAGGTACGTCTGCGATAGCCGGTGGAATTGCTTGGAAATTCGGCGCCAGGGATACCTTACATCTACACGCCGATTATCTGATTCACAACTTCAACTTTCTGCAAGTGGAAACCGGCGAATTACCGCTCTACTATGGAATTGGCGCAAGGGTTAAGTTTGAGGAGAGTAAAGGCAAAGGTGACAATAATCAGGTTGGGGTGCGTGTGCCTGTTGGTATAAACTACATCTTTGCACACCACCACCTGCTAGATGTATTTTTTGAAGTTGTGCCTACGCTTGATTTTGCGCCGAGTACGGCCTTTGATTTAAGCGGCGGGATTGGTATTCGATATTTCTTTTAGGTGTTTCCAGCATTTAAACTACCCCACTAGCATGACGTTTAGGAGAAAACAAGTCGATAGGTTATTGTATTGCGTAAAGAGGAATCAATGCGTACAGGGAATCGATACGTAATACGGATTTGGGCTGATCTAAAAATTGGGAAATCCCTGGACCGAAGTGTGAGCCAAGCCAACTTGCGTCCTGGAAATAAACTGAATAATTCCGCCGAAAATGGGAACGAATCATCAAGTGAGTCGTTAATGATGTATAGTGTCAAAACGTTGACGTTGCACTTCTACGCCTTGTTCCAACAAACGAAAAGGAGAATATTTCACATGAAAGCGAAGTTCAGAACCCTCTACAAATTGATGATTGTTCTCATGGTGTGCGGACTCACACTCTTTACCTGCTCAGGCTGTGGCAACGATGAGCTGATGTCGATTGATGAAGCCGATGGTGGCAATAGTCGTAATAGTAGTGGAGCAGAATTCGGTTCATTCCTGAATCCTCCAAACGCCGCAACCTTTGACGATGTATTTTTTAAGAATTACGGTGTGAATCCCTTTATCGATACCGAAGATGACCATTTTTCGACATTTGGGATGGATGTGGATACCGCCTCCTATTCGGTGATGCGGCGATACATCAGGGATGGTCATCTGCCGCCGCCGGATGCGGTGCGAGTAGAGGAATTTGTCAACGCCCTTGATTACAATTATGCCCCCCCGCCGGATGGGGCGTTTGCTGTTCATATCGAGGGGGCGCCGTCAAGATTTGGTGAGGGCAAACGGCTTCAATTGTTGCGCATCGGCATCAAAGGGCGCGTTGTCTCAGACGAGAATCGGAAGGACGCGATACTCACTTTCGTGATTGACGTATCCGGCTCGATGTCGATCGAAAATCGATTGGGGTTGGTAAAACGGGCATTGACGCTGCTCGTCGAACAACTTCGCTCCGGCGATGAGGTCGGCATCGTCGTTTATGGGTCTCGCGCCCGTGTTGTGCTTCCGCATACAGGGATTGAGGCGCGCGAGGAGATCTTGGCGGCAATCAATTCTCTTGAGCCAGAAGGCTCGACGAATGCCGAAGAAGGGCTTCGCGTGGGCTATGACCTTGCTTTGCGAAATGCAAGGCTCGGCAGCATCAATCGCGTGATCCTCTGTTCAGATGGCGTCGCTAACGTTGGACAGACAGGCGCAGACGACATCCTCAGAGAGATACGCGCCCACGTTGATGAAGGGATTACGTTAACGACTGTCGGTTTCGGCATGGGCAATTTCAATGATGTCCTCATGGAACAACTCGCCGACGACGGAAATGGCGTCTATGCCTACGTCGATACTCTCAACGAAGCAAAGCGAATCTTCGTAGAAAATCTGACAGGCACATTGCAAGTTATCGCCAAAGATGCCAAGGTGCAAGTCGATTTCAACCCGCAGGTCGTCAGCCGTTTTCGTCTGCTTGGCTACGAAAACCGTCGCCTTGCGCACGAAGACTTCCGCGACGACAGCGCCGATGGGGGAGAAATCGGCTCAGGACATAGCGTGACGGCGCTCTACGAAATCAAGCTCCATGAAAGCGCAACCGGGAAACTCGCGACCATCTTTATACGGTACGAAGACCCCGATAGCCACCGCGTCACGGAAATCAGCGAAGACATCTTCTCGGCGGAGCTTGAAGGCGCGTTTGAAGATATGTCCCCTGAGTTTCAGTTAGCCGCTACCGTTGCCGAATTCGCTGAAATCCTGCGGGAAAGTTTTTGGGCGCAGGAAGGCAGTTTGGAAGCGGTCCATCAGGTTATTGAGAGCATTTCACCCCAATTCCGCAATGAGCGGGTCGGCGAGCTCTCGGATCTGGTAAGTCAAGCGGCGCGTTTTAAGGCACGGAACGGGGAATAGCCCATGACGCTTGACGATATTCAACAGATTGCTGTCATCGGGGCGGGGCTGATGGGACACGGAATCGCCCAGGAATTTGCATTTGCGGGTTATCAAGTCCACCTCCACGATGTGAGCAGCGAGAAGGTCCGGGCAGGAATCGATCGGATTCAGGGCAACCTTCAGATGTTTGTGGAAAACGACCTCGCCCAACCAAATCAGATTGATGAAACCCTCAATCGGATTCATGGGTCTGATCAGCTTGAAGTGGTTGGACAAATGGCGGATTTTGTGGTCGAAGCTGTCATTGAAAATCTGCCGCTCAAGCAGGAAATCTTTCGCCAACTTGATCAGATCTGCTCACCCCACACCATTTTGGCGAGCAATACGACGGCACAGATGCCTTCGCAAATCGGCGTCCATGCGCAACGCAAAGACAAAATCCTCAACACACACTACTTCAACCCACCCTATCTCATACCCCTCGTCGAATTGATTCGCAGCCCGCAGACATCGGACGAAACGCTGCAAGTGGCGTATGACCTGATGGTGAAGATCGGGAAGACGCCGGCGATTATCCAGAAAGAAGTCCCCGGCTTTGTGGGCCCGCGCTTGCAAGCCGCACTCATCCGTGAAGCGTTCTCAATCGTCGAGCGCGGCATTGCCAGCGCGGAAGATGTTGATCTGGTTGTCCGCAACAGCTTTGGTCGCCGTCTGAGCGTGGCGGGGCCGTTTCAGGTATTTGAGCTTGCGGGGTGGGACCTTGTCCTCGCGGCGTTTGAAGATCTGTACAAAGACCTCAACAGTTCGTCGGACATCAATCCGCTCCTCAACGAGTTGGTTGAGACGGACAGGCTCGGCGTCAAATCGGGGGAAGGATTCTACGAATGGACACCGGAGAAGATTGAGGAGATTCGCGATCGAATGAATCGGGCGTTGATTGGGCGAATGAAGGAAGACATGAAACGTGATAGGTAGAGCATACTGCCAAGCTTGTCCCAATCGATTGAAGTTTGCTTTTGCCAGTAAACCCTCTGCGAAATCCAAAATTTGCAACCCTAACTGTAGTAGGAGTGGAAACCTCCTTGTTCCGATGCCAGTAGCGCGGCTTTCTTCCCTTGTCTTTCCGTGCAGACGAAAGGAATGCCTTACTTGCTGACCAACATTTTCCGCGTCACTATGAAATCACCCGCCGTTAGTGTGTAAAAATAGACACCACTGGCGATAGGCTCACCCTGTTGGTTCCGGCCGTCCCAATACGCCGCACGGCTTCGGTTCTGATACACACCCGCCGCTTGAAGCCCCACCGCCAAACGCCGAACCACCTGCCCGTTCATATCATAGAGAGTGAGCGTGACATCGGCTGGCTCTGCCAACTGATACGGTATCCACGTCTCCGGGTTGAACGGATTCGGGTAGTTGGGCAACAGTGCTGTCTCTGTTGGAATCGCTTCCGTCTCCGTCAGTGCCGCCAAGAGCTGTTCTAGCACCACAATCCCTCTTGCTATCGTGGCATCTTTAACGTTTCGACTGAGCTCAACGTCGAAGCCCTCAAGCGACCTCGCGTTGGTCAGCCATTGTTGAACGTCTGCCGCCGTGAGCATCTTAAGCGATTGTGGATGCGCAGAAGGCGCGGCTGCCGTATTCCCAAACGCGCCCGCAACCAACATCAGATCAAAAATACTGACAACCCCATCTCCGTTGACATCCGCACTGTTTTGTCCTGATTGCCCGAAACACAACGCAACCAATACCAACACCAGATCCTGGATGTTTACAACCCCGTCCCGGTTGACATCCATTGCGTTCGTGGCGGGCGTGAGCTCCCACAGGAGAACCGTGCCGTCCTCACTCCCGCTGGCAAGCGTGCCACCATCCGGCGAGAACGCCACGGAACGGACCCAACTCCGCCCCTCAAGGGTTGCCTTGAGTTGTGCGGTGGTAGCATCCCACAACCGAATCGTGCGGTCCCAACTCCCACTCGCTAGCGTATTGCCATCCGGCGAAAATGCCACGGAAGCGACAGGAGCGGTATGCCCCTCAAGGGTTGCCTTGAGTTGTGCGGTGGTAGCATCCCACAACCGAATCGTGCGGTCCGGCCAACCTCCACCGCTGGCAAGCGTGCCACTATCCGGCGAGAACGCCACGGAGGTGACCTCCGCCGTATGCCCCTCAAGGGTCGTCTTGAGTTGTGCGGTGGTAGCATCCCATAACCGAATCGTGGCGTCCCAACTCCCACTGGCAAACGTTTTGCCATCCGGTGAGAACGCCACGGAGGTGACCTCCGCCGTATGCCCCTCAAGGGTTGCCTTGTGTTGGCCGGTGTGCATATCCCACAACCGAATCGTGGTGTCCCAACTCCCACTGGCAAGCGTGTTACCATCCGGCGAAAACGCCACGGAATAGACATAATAACTGGTATGTCCTGTAAGAGTCGCCATGTGTTCACCGGTGTTGACATCCCACAACCAAATCGTGGCGTCCCGACTCCCACTGGCAAGCGTGTTGCCATCCGGCGAAAACGCCACGGAATCGACCCAACTCCGCCCCCCAAGGGTCGCTTGGTGCTGTTCAGTGCGAGCATCCCATAACCGAATTGTGGCGTCCGGCCAACCTCCACCGCTGGCAAGCGTGCCACCATCCGGCGAGAACGCGACCGACCAGACATCAACCGTATGCCCCTCAAGGGTCACCTTGTTTTGGCCGGTGTGCACATCCCACAATCGAATCGTGTAGTCATTACTCCCACTGGCAAGCGTGTTGCCATCCGGCGAAAACGCCACGGAAACGACAGGAGCCGTATGCTCCTCAAGAGCAACCTTTTGTTGTCCGGTGTGCACATCCCACAACCGAATCGTGTAGTCCGGCCAATCTCCACCACTGGCAAGCGTGTTGCCATCCGGCGAAAACACCACGGAACGGACCCAACCCGTATGCCCCTCAAGGGTCGCCTTTTGTTGTCCGGTGTGCACATCCCACAACCGAATCGTCTTGTCCCGACTCCCACTGGCAAGCATGTTGCCATCCGGCGAAAACGCTACAGACAAGACCCAACCCGTATGCCCCTCAAGGGTCGCCTTTTGTTGGCTGGTGCTAACATCCCACAACCGAATCGTCTTGTCATCACTCCCACTGGCAAGTGTGTTGCCATCCGGCGAAAACGCCACAGAAAAGACCCAACCCGCATGCCCCTCAAGGGTCGCCTTTTGTTGGCTGGTGCTAACATCCCACAACCGAATCGTCTTGTCCTGACTCCCACTGGCGCCACTGGCAAGCGTGTTGCCATCCGGCGAAAACGCTACAGACAAGACCCAACCCGTATGCCCCTCAAGGGTCGCCTTTTGTTGGCTGGTGCTAACATCCCACAACCGAATCGTGGCGTCCCGACTCCCACTGGCAAGTGTTTTACCATCCGGCGAAAACGCCACGGAACCGAATTGTCGGGATCGCCCGGCCTGAACCGTATGCCCCGTGAGCAAGGCGACTTCGGCGCCAGTCTGCGCATCATAGAGCCAAATACCGATGCCACTGGCGACCGCGAGCCGAGTGCCATCCGGCGAAAACGCGATATCAAGTATCCGACCTTTACCGAGGCGCGCTTTGGCGCCTTCGGGCAAACCCCATCGGGTATAGTCTTGGGCAACGCTGTTGTGCAGAAACAGGACAGAAACGAACAAGAGGGTCACGTTGAAAAACAGCGTCTTTTTCATCAGATAATTTTCCTTTTTGAACAGGATTAAAGGATTTACAGGATTGTGGAAAGATAAAACCTTACGGATAAATCAAATACCCCTTTCGCTCCGTCCGGACGCGATAGAGACATCCCCCCGCGGTGACATAAAGCGTCTGTAGGTCTGCGTCCCCAAACGTGCAGTTTGTCGGTCGATCTGTCGGAAGCGGATGGGTTTCCAGCACACGACCGTTAGGCGCAAAAACATAGATCATCGGGCCCGGCCCGCTCTCCTCCCAACCCGCTGTCGCAACGATATTCCCCTCCGTATCCAGACACATGCCATCAATGCCCCGATGTGGAAAGAAGTTGTGCAGCACCTCATGTTCGCCAACCGTCCCATCGTCGTTGACTGGATACCCACGCAATTCGCGCTTCTTGTCGTCGCCGTCGCCGTATTCGCTCTGGGCAACGTAGAGCCACTTTCCATCCGGAGAGATCAAGAGCCCATTCGGCTTTGTTGTATCATAAGTGGCGCGGTTGATTTCCCAAGTGCCATCGGGCTGCGGATCCAAGCGAAACACGGATTGGTGCTCAAGTTCCATATCATCGAATTTCTCGCCGTAACGCGGATCTGTGAACCAGAGCCTTCCTTCGGCATCGAAGGCAAGATCGTTTGGGCTATTGAGGCGTTTCCCTTCAAAACTGTCTGAAAGGACAGTGGTTGTGCCATCTGAATTGTAGCGCACCATCCGCCGTCCCCCACCTTCGCAGGCGTATAGTTGTCCTTCCTTATCGAACATCAAACCGTTTGCCTCATTCGTCCCTGTCCGAAACTCCGTACATTCGCCGCTGCCTGGGTCATAGCGCATGATGTGGCTGTTCGGAATATCGGTAAATAGAACAACTTCTCCATCCCATGCAGGTCCTTCCGTAAAACTAAATGGTCCTGCAACCAATTCAAAATCCCAACTCATGTTCGTCCTCCTCATGATAATTTGTTCCCTTCTCCGGGTATAGCTGATGACTTTTCATTTCGACAGTTCGGTTATCGCAGCCATAAAATGTAAAGAGAAAATTTCTTACGTTTTACGCATTACGTTTTACGTGTCTCACCCTATTGTGTAGCACGAATGTATCACAAAGTCAAGTTGTTTCCTTTTTCAATTGGCAAGTTTAAAAATTTCGGTTATAATATCGATCAGTTTTACATAACAACTTTCCCTTTACGGGCAATTAAGGAGAAACATCAAGATGGCATTCTTGAGACATGTTGCATTTCGAGCCAAAGACAAGGAAGAGACACGCCGATTTTATGAGACAATTGGGTTCAAATTTGTTGGTTATCGTGGTCCAGATAGTACCAGTAGCATCGATCTCACTGATGGGATGCTCAACATGACAATCCTCCAGTATGATGGCGAAGAACGTCAACCGCTAGAGGAACTGACAGAGTTTATGCACATTGGGGTCATTGTGGAAAATTTGGGGGAAGTCTACAAAAAACTCCTAGACAGCGGCGCGAATCTGTTGCGTGATGATGTCAAAAAGCGCAATGAGATCGATTGGGAAAAGCCACCGACCCGATCCTTCAAGGTCGCCGATCCGGACGGCAACGTGATCGACATCACTTGCGCCAATGATGAATGGCGTGGGGTCACAATCTGATTCAAAGATACAGATTTTTGTTGATAGGGGAACCAAAGGGCGTTATACTACCGTTAACGCAAGTTGCTAGTTGATAAAGCAAGCGTCTATGATACTAGCAACTCAGGTTACCGTTATGCGCTTTGGCATTGATGATAGTCTTGCTGAGAAAACAACCGGTCTGGAACAAAACTGAGGTTAAGTAGGGTACGTGATTGACCTGGAGGCTTTTAAACACTGGACGGAATAACGCTGCCATCAACATGGCAATCGATGAAGCGATCCTTGTGGCACAAAAAGCCAGCTTCCAACCAACGTTGCGGTTTTACGACTGGCTACAACCTGCTTTTAGTTTTGGCTACTTTCAGCAGATTATGCACGAGGTAGATGTAGCTGCGTGCGCGTCTCACGGCATCGAGCTCGTGCGTCGGATGACTGGCGGCGGCACGGTCATACACGGCTGGGACGTGACTTACACTGTCATTGCGCCCCACGGTTCTGGCGTTCTACCGAAGGATATCTCAGCGGCATACCACGTTATCAGCGATTGTCTGATCAACGGATTGCAGCGGTTGTCCGTTGACGCCGGACGTCAGATTGAAAAGCCGGGGGCGGAGAGTCGGGACAATCCCTCCGGGGTTGCCCTTCCCAATATTTGTCTGACTAACCCTGCCCAGTACGACATCATGCTCAACGGGAACAAGATTGCTGGCGTATCCCAGCGCCGTAATCAAATTGGCGCGATGTACCAGGGTTATATCGCGCTTGACATGCCCCCGCCAGATGTCTTAGCCCTTGCGTCAAAGCGTTTCAGTCGCGATCAGGTTATGGCAGGAAAATCTACCGCTATCAACTTAGGAAGGTCTACCCCAATTTATCGAAAACAGCTTGAGGATGCAGTCGCCGCCGGATTCGAGGAAACGTTCAGCATCCGGTTGGTTAAAGGTGAACGGTTTCCCAAGGAGATAGAAGCCACCAAATCTCTCGTACAGACAAAGTACGCAACCGCAGAATGGAACTTTCGTCGATAAATCAAAATCGCCCACATTCAAACCCTTTGCTGGCTCAGAATGACGTACTTATCCCACCGAGCGCGTTCATTATGGGCACCGACATCGAACCCTTTTACGGCGGGATTTTAGCGCAATCCAAATATGCGAAACTAGACGAGGCACCAATACATGTGGTGTTTCTTGAACCGTATCGCATCAATCGATATCCCGTCACAAACGCGGAATATGAAGTCTTTGTACGAGCGACGGGTCACGTACCCCCTCCGCATTGGAAAAAAGGAAAAGTCTCGCCCAGTGAAGCGAATTTACCCGTTGTACACATCAGTTGGTATGATGCAAGCGCTTATGCACATTGGGCTCAGGGACGGCTGCCAACTGAAGCAGAGTGGGAAAAGGCGGCAAGAGGCGCTGATGGTCGCATTTACCCTTGGGGAAATAAATTTGATCCGTTACCAGATGAAGCGGGCAAAGAATGGAAGAATAATCTGGAATCCGAAATCCGAAATCCGCAATCGAACCACGCATCTCGGATGATGGGACAGATTCTCACCCATGAACTGACACCTGTCGGAAACCGCCCCGCCGCCGCAAGTCCTTACGGCATCCATGAGGTTGCCGGGAATGTATGGGAATGGACAGCTAACTGGTATCAGCCATACGAAGGAAATACACATCAAGACAGCGATTACGGAGAAAAGCATAAAGTCCTGCGAGGTAGCTCATGGTTGGAGGTTCGCGACAGGACAGCGGATCGATATTTCCGGTGTGCAAATCGTTTGCACGCACCGCCGGACTACATCACGAGCAATATCGGTTTCAGATGTGTCCGGGATGTCACGCCGGAGGAAACACAGGCTTATCCAACGCAAATATCCGCTGAACTGTTGAGGAAGTATGTCAGACAGGAGAGATTGAAGAATTTACATACGATTCTCAAGCGTGCGCGAAAAGGCTGCCTCCAAGATTCCGTCATCGCGGCTTTGGCGATTGGCGGGAGTTGCTACGGAATGATGATGCCGAAATTGGTGATAGGCGGATTTACATTGGGAATGATTGGTATCGGTTTTTTATTCAGTGCCGGCGTTAATTTCTGGCGACAATGGAAAGCAGGAAGGCGCTTGAGCAGGCGATAAATTTAATCTGAGTTGCTAGTATCATAGACGCTTGCTTTATCAACTAGCAACTTGCGTGAATTTAATCAATCTAGACATGACACAATACACAGCATACATTGGGTTTGCTTGTATACTTTTCATTCATAGCTTCGGTTGTGGCGCTCCCTATTCCCCGCCTGGCCCCCTTGATGTCTCATATCCACGGGGAGAAAAATCCTTCCAGTTCATCGTTTGCGGGGATAATCGACCCAACCCGGGCCGAGAAGGGCTGAATGCAATCGTTCAAAGAAACTTCGCCAAAGAAGTCATCAGGATGCAACCCAGATTTGTCATCAATACGGGAGATCTCGTATGGGCTGGGATTAGCAAAAAAGGATGGCGTAAGTTTGAATCGCAGACGTTATCCCCGATTCGCGCAAAGGAGATTCCGTACTACCCTGCCATTGGCAATCATGAGTTGAACTACGGTCCATTTGGTTTGCCGGCGTGGTGGGAGTTTCGATGGCGAGGCATCCTGATGCTGCCGCTTCTGCCGATTGAAGGACTATCGCGATTGGGGTTTCCAGGAATCCCTAATAAAACGCAGGCAATCGATAACTTTTTTAAGCACTTCCCCGAACTTCGCCGGAGGGAAGCCTACGCTTTTCAGTACGGCAATTCACACTTTGTCTTTCTCAACACAGAATCCCCAACCTCAACGGATAGCACGCAGGGGGAATTTCTGCGAGCGCAATTTGAAAATGTCAAGGCGGACGTTTCCTATCGTTTCTTCTTCGTTGTCTTTCACCGACCTGCCTATACAATCGGCGCACGGCACTCACCCCGTCCAAGAGAACGTCAACTTGCCAAAATATTGGAATCTTATCAGCAGCGTTGCATCCAAGACAAGCGAAATCTCCAAATCATTGCCTTGATGGGACATAACCATATTTACTATCGCACACGACGAAATGGCGTCATCTATATCCTCACCGGCGGCGGGGGCGCACCGCTCTACAATGTTCAACCCGATCAAGGTACAATTCCAGGGGACAAGTGGGGAATAGGTTATCATTACGTGCTGGTAACAATCAATAGATCGGAGATAGCGATTAAACCCACACTTATTCCAACACTCGAAGAAGGTAGAAATTAACGACATTCTCCGTAAGAAAGAAAGGAGAATCAAGGGCAGGCTAGAATCAAGGGCAGGCACAAGACCTGCCCCTACTCGTCTGGTAAATCGGGGGAATCAAGGGCAGGCTAGAGTCAAGGGCAGGCACAAGACCTGCCCCTACTACTGTCTGGTAAATCGGGAGAGTCAAGGGCAGGCACAAGACCTGCCCCTACTCGTCTGGTAAATCGGGAGAGTCAAGGGCAGGCACGAGACCTGCCCCTACTCGTCTGGTAAATCGGGAGAATCAAGGGCAGGCACAAGACCTGCCCCTACTACTGTCTGGTAAATCGGGAGAGTCAAGGGCAGGCACAAGACCTGCCCCTACTACTGTCTGGTAAATCGGGAGAGTCAAGGGCAGGCACGAGACCTGCCCCTACTACTGTCTGGTAAATTGGGAGAGTCAAGGGCAGGCACAAGACCTGCCCCTACTCGTCTGGTAAATTGGGAGAGTCAAGGGCAGGCACAAGACCTGCCCCTACTACTGTCTGGTAAATCGGGAGAATCAAGGGCAGGCACAAGACCTGCCCCTACTCGTCTGGTAAATCGGGAGAGTCAAGGGCAGGCACAAGACCTGCCCCTACTCGTCTGGTAAATCGGGAGAGTCAAGGGCAGGCTAGAATCAAGGGCAGGCACGAGACCTGCCCCTACTAACCCATTTTCTGATTTTCGTTAAATTATGAACCGTTTCCGAAAATTATTAAAACATGCTCTGTTACGAAAACCAATCCATCTCCAAACTGACTTTCTATCTCCTGAACACGAGGCATCTGCCCAACAGCATACAAGTTCTGAGACAGAAGCATATTCGGCAGCCGAACTATCAGATCGATCTACGGATAGTTGGTACCAGCCACGCGCTATCGATTGTCACGCCATTTTCCGCTTTGACGGAGGTCGTCGTCTGTTCGACGATTGATGGAACGCAAGCGCCGACGCTCAACATCAAACGGCTGTGTGAATCGGAAGGGGCTGCGGCTTGCCTCACCGATATGCAGTATTCAATTGATTGGGAAATTCAGCGGTTCAATCAAGATGCTTTTTTGCGACAAACCCACAGGTTGCGTCAACGGAAGGAGAAGGATCAGATGTTCTCATACGAATTTCCCACAAGGTCATCAGACGTGGAGAGGCCCCCTTTGACGCTCATTGAGTATGAGTGCCACCCGAAGCGTATCCAGATTCAAACCCATCACACCTATCCAGACGAATTCGGGCTCGTTGTGACGCGGACGCAGATTGAATTGAGATGAGATGAATGCAAACAACACCGACCGCCACTTCAAGTCACGCGGCGTTATCCTTTTGCTCTCGATCTCGGTAATCGCCATTTGTGCGATTGTCTATGAACTGGGCATCGGGAGTTTATCGTCTTATCTCCTGGGCAACAGCGTCTATCAATTTTCAATCACGATTGGGCTGTTCATGACGGCGATGGGGATTGGATCTTATCTCTCAAAGTATTTCACCCGTCAACTCATCACATGGTTTATCCAGATTGAACTGGCGATCGGATGCATCGGCGGTTTTTCCTGCCCCATTCTCTTTGCGGCATACAGCTTCAATTTCTTCTACGCTCCGGTCATGTGGGGATTGATTATTCTGATCGGTACGCTGATTGGCTTGGAGCTACCGCTCCTGACACGGATTTTCCGCGAGTATACGACCCTGCGAATCGCCCTGGCAAACGCTCTCACCTTTGACTATGTGGGTGGATTAATCGGCTCCCTCGCCTTTCCGTTGCTGTTGCTTCCCCTGTTGGGCATTTTTGACACCTCGATAGTCATGGGGCTTGCCAACCTTGCCGTTGTGATCGGCAACCTGATTTTATTTCGACACGAAATTCATCGCCTGAAGCAGATTTCGGCTGTGACCGCGCTAATCACTGTGGGATTGATTGTCGGTTTGCTCGTCAGTAATCCGGTGAGTCGTTACCTTGAGCAGCGCATCTATACCGATCGGATTGTCTTATCGAAAGTTTCCAAGTATCAACGAATCGTCCTGACGCGCTGGAAAGATGATATTCGCCTCTACATCAACGGGCGTTTGCAGTTCAGCGCGATGGACGAGTATCGGTATCACGAAGCGCTTGTTCATCCAGTGGCTTCGCTGATTCCCTCGCGTTCACGGGTGCTTGTGCTTGGCGGCGGCGATGGACTTGCCATACGTGAGCTCTTGAAATACGATGACGTGGATGAGATCACGCTGGTTGACCTTGATCCGATGATAACGGATCTGGCTCGCACAGATCACATGCTCCGCCAACTCAACGGGAATGCCCTCGATAATCCAAAGGTGAAAGTCGTCAATCAGGATGCGCAGCAGTTTCTCCGAACAACCCCCCAACGCTATAATTTGATTATTATTGACCTGCCCGATCCGAATGATGAAGCGCTCGTGTCGCTCTACTCCGAGACATTCTATCGCCTCGTCAAACGCCGCCTTGCCAAAGACGGGCTTGCCGTGACACAGAGTAGTTCCCCCTTCTTTGCACGGAAAGCCTTCTGGTGTATCCATCAGACAATCGAAGCCGCGGAACTTTATGCGACCGCTTACCATGTGAACGTTCCGAGCTTCGGTGAATGGGGGTTTAACCTCTTTGGCGAATGGCAAATCGATCCAAGTCAAATAAACATTACGATCCCCACTCTTTTCTTATCAAACGCCTCATTCCCCGTACTATTTACCTTTGACAAGGATATTGACGAGATCGAGACCCAAATCAATACGCTCCTGACACCCATCCTGCTTTTCTACTATCGAGAAGGTTGGAAATCGTGGGGACTCCAATGAGAAAATTTCTGACTCTCCATCTGAGACCCCCCTGCAAAGTAGGGAACGCAGATCTGTGTTCCCTACTGTAGGCGCCCGATTCATCGGGCGTCGTGAATTTTGTTGTGCGGCGATGAATCGCCGAACTACTGCGTAAGTCCTACAAAAATGAAATCCATATTCAAGTTATCCATAAAAAATCCCGTACTGGTTCACATGATCACCATCGCCGTGATTGTTTTTGGGACATATACGCTCATCAATATGCCGCGTGAACTTGAACCGGATATGTCCTTCAACTGGGTGATCATTTGGGCGCCATACCCCGGTGTTTCGCCCGAAGAGATCGAAAAGTTCATCACCAAGCCAATTGAGGACGAAATCGCCGATGTGGACAAAATCAGCTCCATCACTTCACTATCCGCTGAAGGATACTCCAACATCAGCGTCAAATTCGATCAGGACATCAGCCGGGACGAATTTGAAAAACTGTACCGAGACCTTCGCACAGAGTTGGATAAAGTCAATGACCTTCCAGAGGATGCGGAGGACCCGTTCTTGTTTAAACTGGAGTCAAACACATTGACGCCGGTAATCGATGTGGTCTTGGCAGGAACACTCCCTAAGAAAGAAATGCGAGATCTGGCTGAACACCTCCAGGACCAACTTGAAGCCATTGAAGGTGTTTTGGAGGTTTCGATGATTGGGGTTCGAGACCGCGAGATCTGGGTCGAAGTCGATCCGGACAAACTTGAGCGGTATCCACTGGCGTTGTCACAGGTTGTCGGTGCATTAGCGGCTAAGAACATGAACGTGCCGGCTGGCAAACTCAAAGTCGGACGCTCGGAATATCTCCTGCGCACCGTCGGCGAATTTGATTCCGTCGATCAGATTGAAAACGTGATTGTGCAACAGATTCCCGGTGGGGGCAAGATTCGCGTCGGCGATGTCGCGCAGGCTCGAGATACTTACAAAGAAGCAATCGTGATTTCTCGCTTAAATGGCGAACCGGCGATTACGCTCTCGGTTGCGAAACGCGGGAAAGGTAGCACAATCACGATTGTCGATCAGGTGCAATCGCTGGTCAACAAATACCGAAGGGATCGGTTACCAGAGGGAGCGAAAATCACGGTAGTCAACGATACTTCGACCTATATTCATGATTCGCTCGGCAAACTGCAAAACAACGCACTTGTCGGGGTGACGTTAGTTCTCCTTGCCTTGTACATCTTTATGGGACTTCGGAATGCAATCTTTGTTGCAGTTGGCATTCCTCTGACGCTCCTTGCCACTTTTACGCTCATGGGGGTTTTTGGCGAATCCATGAATATGATGTCATTATTTGGGTTAGTTCTGGTGCTCGGTATCATCGTAGACGATGCAATCGTTGTGATGGAAAACGTCTATCGACGCATGCAGAGCGGCGAGTCCCCGATTCGCGCCGCTGTCAATGGGACGCACGAGGTTGCCTGGCCCGTGATCACCGCGTCCTTAACGACAGCCGCAGTCTTCCTGCCGCTGGCGCTATTACCGGGAATCATCGGCAAATACATGCGGATTATTCCAATCATCGTCGCCTTGACATTGGCAGCCTCCGTTTTTGAATGCTTCTTCATTTTGCCGTCCCATATCGCAGATTGGGGAAGGGTGAATCGATCAAAATCGCAGGATGGGCTGATGCGCCGACTGCTGAAGCCGTACACGAGATTCCTGGCGCTTGCGCTTCGGCGTCGCTACTGGGTACTGGGTGGAGTTATCATCTGCCTCGTTCTTAGCTTTCTGCCAATCCGTTTTGGCCTGGTTGAAGTTGACATGTTTGATGGTGATGAGTACCCGATATTTTCTGTGAATGTCACGCTGCCGGTCAGCGTACGCTTGGAGACCACGGATGCAGTGATGCGGAAGTTTGAAGAGATCGCACTTTCGTTGCCGGAGTCTGAAGTTAAGTCCGTCATCACAAAAACCGGGATCATCGAGACGGAAACTGGAAACATACTCGATAGCCACTTGGGGTCGCTTCAGGTTGAAGTCGTCGAAGCCAAGTACCGTGCGCGTTCCATTGATGAAATTATTGCAGGGCTTCGCCAGAAATTCAGTCGAATCACGGGACCGGAGCAGGTAGAATTTGAGAAAATGGAAGAGGGACCGCCCACCGGTGCGGATGTCGAAATGATGGTCAAAGGAAAATATTTCAGCAAACTCGAAGCGATCTCTGAAGAACTCAGGAGCAAACTCTCGAAAATTCCCGGCGTCACCGACATCAACGACAACTACTTCCTCGGCAAAGAGGAAGTCAGGCTGTACATTGACGAAGACAAAGCTTCAGAATACGGACTGACGGTTCAGCAAATCGCCTTTGCTGTGCGAAATGCGTTTGAAGGTGCGAAAGCAACCGTCTTCCGTGATGGGGCCGAGGAGGTTGATGTCATCGTCAAGTTCAGTGAATCCGCACGAACGAAGATCAAAGATGTGGAGGATATGAGGCTGGTCGGAGCAACAGGCGTCTTGGCGCCGCTCCGAGATGTCGCTCGCTTGAGCGTAGAGCGCGGTTATTCCACAGTTCACCGCTTCAATCAGGAACGGGCAATTACAGTCACGGCTAACGTGGACTCAGAAGTCATCTCCGCGGTCAGAGTGAATCAGATCATCCGGGAAGACTTTGATCAGATCGGCTCACGCTATCCGGGCTACACGCTGGAATTTGGCGGTCAATTTGCTGAGTTCAATAAAGCGTTTGCGGGTATATTGCAGTTGTTCGGCGTTGGCATCCTGCTAGTCTACTTCGTCTTGGGAACGCAATTCAGGTCCTTCATTCAGCCGCTGATCATTATAATGACCGTGCCGTTTGCATTTATCGGTGCGATGGTGGGCTTGATCACCTCCGGCAACCCACTGAGCATCGCCTCCATGTACGGGCTTGTGGCGCTGGCTGGCATCGTCGTCAACGATTCGATCGTGCTGGTTGAATTTATCAACCGTCAACGTGCGGTGGGTGTGCGCAAATGGCGGGCGATTATCGATGGCGGACGGACGCGCCTGCGCCCGATCCTGCTGACCTCGATTACGACGGTGAGTGGGCTGCTGCCGATGGCGCTGGGAATTGGCGGGAAGTCCGCGATGTGGATGCCGATGGCGAGTACAATCGTGTGGGGGCTGTCAGTTGCGACCGTCCTAACCCTGTTTGTGATTCCTGTATTCTACGCAATCATCGACGACATTCGTCAGTGGCGAGGTGTTCGCTAAGGCGGAAGTCCTTAGAGATTGATACATTTTCAGTTCCTTTGCGTAACTCCTAACAACGCCGTTGTGGACGTTCATGAAGGAATGTTTTCCGAATCTTCGATTATTTTGCGCAACTGCTTTATCTCCGCCTTAACGCTATTCTCACTTCTATCCTTTAATACAACAACAATTTTAGGGATAATCACAAAAATAGCCATAAGACTGATAAGTGTGAGCATCAAAGTCCATATGTTTTCAACACGTTTATCCAATCTATCAATTCTAGTATTTGTTGCCTGAAGTTTAAGGTCAATATGATCCTTCATGCGCTTTTCAGAAGCCGTGATCTCTTCCTTTACAATTGTCCGTACATCTTCCTTTGTCAATTCCCCAAATGCGGGCAACGCAAAAAGGAATAGCGACAAAATAGCTGCGATTTTCATGACAATGTCTCCTTGTAGGCTATTTTCAAACAATTTATCGAATCTTGCGTTCAAGCCCCCATCCCCCTGAACTCCCCCTTGTCAAGGGGAAATTCAGGGGGGCGTCTGGAATAGGCGCCGGAGGATTTGGAGGGACAATATGGCCCCTCAAATTATATATTTTTTTCTCACTTTTCGTGTGGATACGATTCATCTTGCGAACTGTCAGTAGTAGCCTGCGGAAAAGGGTTTTCTTGCTCATGCTCTTGCTCTTGCTCATGATCTACAAAAATAATCTCATTCTTGTTTTTTAATCCTTCTACAATATGAGCAAAAACACGTTTACATTCTTGTTTAGTTCCAGAAAAAAGACGTTCATAAAATCTTAAATTATGAGATTGCTCTATAAGATCAAGTTCTTCAGCCCTATGTTGTTCTAATCTTGCAGAAGCATTCGCAGACACATAAGGTTTTTCAAAATTTACAAACAAATCAGCTTTTTCACACTCGTCCTCTACATCTGAATAAAGAACAATTTGAAATGACTCAATCTTATCAATATTAATTATTAAACCGCGCTCATACGAAACAATAGCCCGTTGCATTTTTTCAATCCTTTCTGAAAATGTTCCTCTTTCAATTTAATCACGCAATGAGTAGATAGGGGCTTTTCTCTTAATTTAACCTGAGTTGCTAGTATCATAGACGCTTGCTTTATCAGTAGGGAACGCAGATCTGCGTTCCCTACAAACGGAAATGCGTAACTCCTACTAATAATGAAACTATTGTATCACAATTACACGAAAGCCACAATAAAAATTAGAATAACCTGAGTTGCTGGTATCATAGACGCTTGCTTTATCAACTATCAACTTGCGTTATTCTAATCCTTACAACATCGTGGATTCACGGTTTCGTAGGGAACGCAGATCTGCGTTCCCTACAGAACCACGCCCGGTTGAGCAGTGAGTTGAGCAAGGTGTGGAAGGAAAAAGATTGGAAGGTTGGAAGGGATAAACTCTTCCATTCTTCCAGCCTTCCAATCTTCCAACGGAAAATGTGATATCCTTGGGTTCCAAGGCGTTTTGTGGTACAATTCAACCTATGCACTCCATCACCCGCCGTCGCTTTCTGAAACTCAGCCTGCTGGGAACAACGCTGCCATTTCTGCCCCACTGCTCTCCGTCCCCATCCAAACCGCCGCCTGCCTTTGACATCCCCGGCGAAATCATCGGCGAGCCGAGCGGAATTGGACACCTTATGCGCCAGCCGCTTCCTGATGAACTGCTCCCTCCACCCACAGGCAGACTGCACCCCGTGATTATCATCGGAGGCGGGGTATCGGGTGTCAGCGCAGGTTGGAAACTGATGCGATCCGGCGTCGCCGATTTTGTCATCCTGGATCTCGGCGATCAGTTGGGAGGCACATCAATCTCCGGTTGGGCAAATGGCGCCGCATTCCCCTGGGCGGCGCATTACATCAATACACCCCCAATTGAGGCGGATTGTATCCTTGAAGCGCTTGAAGACCTTGGGGTGGTCGTGGACTACACGGATCTGGGTTGGCCAATCATGAACCCCGAATATGTCTTGCGTGAACCGGGGGAACGCCTGTTTATTGAGAACCGCTGGGTCGAAAATCTGGATCCCTTTTCCAGCGGGCTAGAGGCGGATCGACACGCCTTTCAGGAATTTCAAACGGATATGCTTCGCTGGATGCTGTACAAAGGCGCGGATGGGCGCCGCGCTTTCACACTCCCGCTGGCGTATAGTAGCGCCGACCCGGAGATCCGTGCGTTGGACCAGATGACGATGCGCGAATACATGCGGCGCAAGGGCTGGAATTCGGAGCGGCTGGATTGGTTTGTCAACTACGGCTGCCGCGATGATTATGCCTGCCCGATAGATCAAGTTTCGGCGTGGGCGGGCATCCACTACTACGCCTGCCGCTACTATGCGGACGAATTACAGGGGCGCTTCCCCGTCTACACAGTCACCTGGCCCGAGGGAAACGCCTTTTTGGTGAATGGGATGGCGCGTCGTTTCTCGCCGGACAACGTGCGCCTTAACGCGCTTGCCCTTTCGGTTCGCCAACGAGCGCACGAGATCCTGGTGACATTCATGGATACCCATAACCGCCAATTCACCACGCTGCGGGGCAGGGCAGTGATTTATGCCGGGCAGAAGCACATCGCAAAATATATCATACCCAACCTCCCCGGCGAGCAGCAAGCCGCCTTTCAGGCGTGCCACTACACCCCATGGCTGACAGCGAGCATTCACCTCAAGCGCCTTCCGAAGACGAAGCGCAGCGAGATTGCGTGGGACAATGTCATGTATGAGAGCGAAGGGCTGGGCTATGTCGTCGCTGACCATCAGACGCGGGAGGCGAATGGGAGTGAACGTGCGTCTGTCCTCACCTACTACCTGCCTTTCGATCATTCGCCTGACCGAAAGCGGAGGGAACTCCTCGAAAAAGGGCGCCGCTTCTGGGTCAACGAAATCATGAAGGACCTCTGGCAGATGCACCCCGGTGTTGAAAAGGAGATCACCCAAATCGACCTCTACAAATGGGGGCACGCGATGATTCGTCCGACGCCGAATTTTATCTGGCATCCGGATCGCGCCCTGCGGGAACGCCCGTTTGGCGCGATCTTCTTCGCAAATGCAGATGTGACCGGACTTCCCCTATTTGAAGAGGCGTGCTATTCAGGGATTCGCGCCGCGCAAGGGGCAATGGATACGCTAAAGGTCCCCTACGAAAATTCGATTGGAGGAACGTTAAGCAGCAGGTGAGAAAGTGTGCAGGTGAGAAAGTGGGCAGGTGAAGAAAGTGTGCAGGTGAGAAAGTGGGCAGGTGAGAAAGTGGGCAGGTGAGAAAGTGGGCAGGTGGGAAAGTGAGCAGGTGAGAAAGTGTGCAGGTGAGAAAGTGTGCAGGTGAGAAAGTGTGCAGGTGAGAAAGTAGGGAACGCAGATCTGCGTTCCCTACTGCTATATTTATGCACACCTCTTGATTATTTGCGTCAATTAGATTTGACATGATTCCCTTTTTTTGCTATACTAAGCAGGCTTTTGAGGCGGGAGTTTCCGCCTCTTTACATATCAAGGAGATATACCAATGCCCGCTACTTATACAGCTCTGATTGGACAAGAAGGAGATTGGTGGATAGGTTGGGTTCAGGAGGTTCCGGGGGTAAATTGTCAAGAACGTACCCGTGAGGAACTAATGGATTCACTTAAGACCATTTTGAAAGAGTATATGAGTGAGGATATTGCTCAAGTTTCTGCCCTAAGAGGCTATGAACAGGTTCCTATTCAGTTATGAAACGTCGTTCGTTGATACGACATCTCGAACAGAATGACTGCTATCAGTTTAGAGAAGGGGGTAATCATTCCATATGGCGGAATGATGCTACCGGTCAGAGGTCATCTGTGCCAAGGCACAATGAGATTATGGATATTCTTGTCAAGAAAATCTGTAGGGATTTGGGTATTCCTTCGCCGAATTGATTGCTATCCCGTGGTACTCACTGGGTTGCTTTCTGTATGGCAGTTCTCAGCGTTGGCTGATAACATATTGAGCATGATATCTCGTAGGGAACGCAGATCTGCGTTCCCTACAAACGGAAATGCGTAAGTCCTAATGTATAATTAAGAAGGAGGAAAAAACGTGAGTAGTACAGTAGTGGAGGTTATTACAGCCATATTATCGCCTGCTGTATTAGGCTTGTTTTGTTTAATAATTAACCATCGGATTAGTGATATTAGCAATAGCTTTAACAAACGGTTTGATGATATTAACAATAGTTTTAACAAACGATTTGATGAAATAGGTAATCGGATTAGTGATATTAACAATAGCTTTAACGGTCGGTTTGATGATATTAACAATCGGTTTGATGATATTAACAATAGCTTTAACAATCGATTTGATGATATTAACAATCGGTTTGATGACTTGCGTGCGCAAATGAGCAGAGAATACGATAATTTGACGAAAAAAGTAGATGCTATTGACCAGAAACTTACTCACCACATCAACGATTACAGTAAGCATACAAAAGCCTGAGGAAAAAGACTGGAAGGTTGGAAGGTTGGATTTCCGAATCCTGCGTTCAAGCCCCCATCCCTCTGAAGATTCCCCCCTTGGGCAGGGGGTGTGAGTTCTCCCCCTTGAGAAGGGGGGCTAGGGGGGGTTAGGAAGAAAGACTGGAAGGTTGGAAGGGATGGAAGGTTGGGTTTCCGAATCCTGCGTTCAAGCCCCCATCCCTCTGAAGATTCTCCCCTTGGGCAGGGGGCGTGAGTTCTCCCCCTTGAGAAGGGGGGCTAGGGGGGTTAGGAATAAAGAGTAGTGCAGCGTTGCGGAAGTCCTTTACCAGTTAGAAACCGATACCATTTAGAAACCGAGTTTTTGCTAAAAACTCGGTTTCTCCTCACTATAAATGATTTTTTTGACCAAAAATTATGAAACCCCCACTCTCCCATTCGCGTAAACTCTCAGCGTACTATTCTGATCTACCTACTTCCCGACGCTGCGGAAAACATCGTGACTTTTTCTAGTAAAAAGTTATATTTCTTTAAATAAAGTCTTGACAGATTTTTCAATCTATTGTATTATAAGGCATCTTTAATTCTGGAAGGAGGAATTATGGGGGATATTCTGTGTGGGGTTGACCGACTTTCGTTGGGGGGACCGCCCCAAATGAACCCGGTTTCCATATCTTCATGTTTTACATTCTTACACGAAAGGATTTTATTTTTATGATAGAGCAGAAAGACGCATCGAAACTAAGTGATGGGCTTCATGTTAAAAATAGATTTAACGCAAACTTGTTAACCCAAAAAAAGATAGGAGGAAAACAGACAATGGGTAATCAAGGTACGAAAAATTGGAAATTAGGCGCGTTCTTTGCGGTCAGCTTGATGCTGATTGCGGGCTTGTTCAGTAACGCCGCAATTGCAGGGGATGGCGATGGAATGATAACGGTGCAATGGGACGACGAGGCGGAGGGTAGTCCTTCCGAAACCACTACTGCGGACCCGCTTCCTGCCGCTGGCCCTAGTACGCTAGAGTTTACCTATACCAGCACGGTAGATATGTCCGGTGGAATGCTTCAGATTCTGATTCCAAGTGGTTGGACGCCGGTTAAAATTGCGGCAGACATTGAAACTACCGACGATCTTGACGAGACAACCTTATTCCAAAACGTAACCATCGTCGATGATGATGATGTTACTTTACTCGGTACAAACGCCACCGGGCGAATCAACGTGGCAGAGGGTGACCAGATAACCGAGAACGGTAAGGTGACGACACTCTCCGGCGAAAAGATAGAGGTCACGCTTGGAACTAACTGGAGTGACGGTGGAACCCTGACAATCACGCTAGGTAATGTCACTGTTGCTACCCCCTCGAGTCTGGCTTTCATCGAAGGTGCTAACACGCAGCCTTATGCGAGTTATCGATTCACGACCCGATCCAAAGCCAAAGATGGTATTCGTCTTACCAGATTGAAGCCAACCACCGATGAAAACGGTGACCCGGTAGATCCGCAACCGCGTGTCAGGGTTAGCAATATTATACCTGGAGCCGGCGACGTTACCATTGAGCCGACAGTGTCGTACGAAGGGGAAGAAGCCACCTTCTTAATCAATTTTGAGGCGACCGGTCCGATGTACGATTTTGTTGATGAGGACGCAGCAATCACCGATAGTGATATCCAGATTCAAATTGCCAGCGGGCGCACCGGTTTTGGCGTTGCAGAACCAACCGAGGACGTGGACAATGTCAAGGTGGATTACAAAAGTCCTGGCGTCAGGTTTGAGAGTGGCATGGACCGTGTGGTAGTTGGCGCTGATAATGTGATAACAGTCAACATCAACCAGATGAACGCAGGCGATCAAGTTCACATCTCCTATGGACCCGTTACAATTAGCAATATCGGCGCGGATGATGACAGCTTCCCCGCGGATGTGAGTGTTTTCCAGGTGAGCACAAGGACCTCCGGCGATAGCGGTTCTACCCCCCTTGTTGATGGCGATGTGGCAGGCGGGCGGACGCAGGCAGAAGAGGGGTCTGGAACAGTCACCCTTTCGCCCGATGTTGTTGATGCCGGTAAAACCAATCGTACGTTCACCTTTACCTATGAGGCGGACACCGAGATCACAGGCGATTTAGTGATTACTGTGAATGGAATTGATCCAGATGACCCTAACACAGAAATCACAGACAGCATCCTAGCAGAAACAAATCTAACGCTTCAGTCTACGACGGAAGACGCTTACGCTTATGTTTCCAGTCCGGATACCGATATAACGCCTGAATTTCTTGGTGCCCCTAGCCCCACGCCCACAATCACGTGGAGAAATCTAACCGTTAAAAAGGATACGTTGTTCAAGACCGTCGTGGCAAACGTGAATGTCTCGAAAAATACCGGTATATACCCGTGGACCACAGAGGTAAGTATACCTGAGACACCTAGTACAGTTGGTGATGTAGTCGATGGTACAGATGTGACCATGCAGGTCAATCTCTACGTCATAGAGGCAGAGCCGGAGAGCGTTCAAATAGGTGCGGATCGCAGCAGTATCTTCGCAGCAGACGAGACAACCATAACCTTCACGTTTACAGCGGATGACACGCCGATAAGGAATGGTAGCGTCCGGTTCATTACTCCACCGAATTGGACAGAACCTACCACTGATGAGGATACACCGGGTAGGATAACAGGTCCTGCAGCAGACGATATTAGCATATCTAAGGTGCGTACAGGGGTGTATGCAGGGGGGTATTCAGTCACCGTTGCAGTCAAAGATCTGGCAACAGATGATGTCCTTAGTATTAAATACGGTGATGGAAAAGCCGCTGTTGTGCAGTCTAACGCCGGAACGGTCTCAATCCCCGGGTACTTTAAGGCATCTTCAGACTCCCCGGAACGCAGCGCAGGGAGCATTGAGATAGATGTCACAAATGTCGACGACGGTGGCGGTACTGCGACGATAGCTGAGACCTCAACTGGGACCTCCGTCAGGGCGGGTAGTGCCAATAACGAGATGGTCGCGCGATTCGAGACGCAGGGAACGATGGATGGCGGTAGTGTGAGTTTCCAGATCCCCGACGGTTGGGGTGACATGCAGCGAGATCCACTGGAGCGTAACTACATCAACGTAACCACGCGTGGTGGATCGTTGGTAGATGTTGATTATGGAAACAGAATCGTTATCGCGAATCTGAACACGCTTAGGCCCGAAGGTACTGTCACATTTAGCTACGGCGGTAGCCAAGGTATCTCTGCGAACAAAGGCGCCGAGGCTGACACAGAAATCCGCATCTCCACATTCACCATTCAATCGGATGGGAATGGCGATGGTAGGTTCAAGCGTGTCGTAGGCAGCAGAGCACTGGCTGATGTGGAGGAAACCAACCCCGACGGTCTCGGAGAGGTCTTCACAGATAATCCTGGAGAGCTTAAGGTTAGGATCACCGGTGCAGCCGACGGTACAGGTACGGCGACGGTTGCAACCGAGGAGACCAAAGCGGGTACACAGACCTACAAAGATGAGCAGGGTGAGGATGTACAAGATATGCGCATCCACGCCGGTGACGACAGCACCTATCTCAAGTTCACCTACACACCAGGTCAGACCATCAAAGAGGGACAGTTGACGTTCACCGTCCCCAGCGGATGGACCAATCCACAAGGTGAGGATCCAGGGGCTCCCGGTTATACCCGTGTCCGTGGTGGACAGCCCGCTCAGTTCGACGGAGAAGGTTCTCTGACCGTGGACATCATCACGCTTGATAAGACGGAGCCCATTGAGATTCACTACGGTGAGTATCAATTTGGAGGGACAGAGGGCGGTGCTATAGCACCCGATGTCGCGACCCCTAGCAGTGAATTCGACATTTTGATCAAGGGTACTAAAAATGGTACTCCTGACTCGATCAGGGACCATCGCGATACCATGCTTGATGTAGAGGTCTGGTCACAGGCAAGTGGCGGCGGCATGGCTATGATCGAGGTGACGGATGATATAGGAGAACTCAGTGCCGGCGATATGGGGCGCGAGCTCACTATTACCTACACCGCTTCCGGTGAACTTAAAAATGGCGCGCTCAAGTTGACCACACCCGAGGAATGGTCGGCTCCGGCGGGTGCCAACGTTGAGATCTCCTCAACAGGCAGCACCGGCAGGGAGAGGCATGGTGGCGATTATGGAGAAGATGATACTCTGCCCGACGATCTTAAGGCTCGTGAGGTCATCGTTGAGGGTGTCAACTTAGATGCGGGGCAAACCGTCACCTTCGTCTATAAGGGTGTGATGGTGCAGCCGACAGCGGCGACCGGTGTCGCATTCGGGGTTGCGTCTATGGGCAGCGAAGGTCCCGGTATGGACTTCATCGATCTCGATGATCTGACAGTCGATGTCGGAGAGGCGGCAGCCGGCTCCGGTATGGCGATGGTAGATCCGATGTTTGTCACAGCAGGGTCTAGCGGGAATATCCTTACCTTCACCTACACTGTGGCGGGTGAGGCTACCTACCCGAGAGATATCCGTATCGCAGTTCCCGAAGGTTGGTCAAAGCCGGGCGATGTAGCAGATGAGGGCACCTACACAGTGACGCTCATGCGTGGCGGCAAAGCGGAAACGGGTGTTGTCGAAGGAAAGAGTCCGATTGAGGGCAGTATGGTCGCTCGCGTCCAAGCAGGCAGTAAGGGCGCGGAGGGCGGTGATATGGTTATGTTTGAATACCAGAACGCCGACGCACCCACATCACCGGGACCCTCCATGTTCGCAGTCTCTTTCGATGGCAGAGATATTGATGAGAGTCCTAGTGTGCTCGTTCAATTAGCCGTGCCCGTCGTGACGGCTTCAGCATCTCCAGAGATAGCCAAAAACGGCGCCTTGGTTACCATAACCGCCGAGAGCAGTGAATCTGGTTTGTCAGTTTCAGCGAATGTATCTATGCTGGATTCGACGCAGACAGAGATGATTTCACTGATGGAGGCAGATGGAGATGGTACATATATCGGTTCGTTCACTATCAGCAATGAGAACGAAGCGGATGACGGTCCCCAAACGATTACTGTGACGGCGACAAACGGCGCTGGCAACAGCGGAACGCCGGAAGATCCGGTGACTGTGACTCTTGATAATACGGATCCCGTCGTGACGGCTTCAGCATCTCCAGAGATAGCCAAAAACGGCGCCTTGGTTACCATAACCGCCGAGAGCAGTGAGTCTGGTTTGTCAGTTTCAGCGGATGTATCTATGCTGGATTCGACGCAGACAGAGATGATTTCACTGATGGAGGCAGATGGTACATATATCGGTTCGTTCACTATCAGCAATGAGAACGAAGCGGATGACGGTCCCCAAACGATTACCGTGATGGCGACAGACGGCGTTGGCAACAGCGGAACGCCGGAAGATCCGGTGACTGTGACTCTTGATAATACGGATCCCGTCGTGACGGCTTCAGCATCTCCAGAGATAGCCAAAAACGGCGCCTTGGTTACCATAACCGCCGAGAGCAGTGAGTCTGGTTTGTCAGTTTCAGCGGATGTATCTATGCTGGATTCGACGCAGACAGAGATGATTTCACTGATGGAGGCAGATGGTACATATATCGGTTCGTTCACTATCAGCAATGAGAACGAAGCGGATGACGGTCCCCAAACGATTACCGTGATGGCGACAGACGGCGTTGGCAACAGTGGAATGCCGGAAGATCCGGTGACTGTGACTCTTGATAATACGGATCCCGTCGTGACGGCTTCAGCATCTCTAGAGAAAGCCGCAAACGGCGACGAGGTTACCATAACCGCCGAGAGCAGTGAGTCTGGTTTGTCAGTTTCAGCGGATGTATCTATGCTGGATTCGACGCAGACAGAGATGATTTCACTGGATGAGGCAGATGGTACATATATCGGTTCGTTCACTATCAGCAATGAGAACGTAGCGGATGACGGTGACCAAACGATTACCGTGACGGCGACAGACAGCGCTGGCAACAGCGGAACGCCGGAAGATCCGGTGACTGTGACTCTTGATAATACGGATCCCGTCGTGACGGCTTCAGCATCTCCAGAGATAGCCAAAAACGGCGACGAGGTTACCATAACCGCCGAGAGCAGTGAATCTGGTTTGTCAGTTTCAGCGGATGTATCTATGCTGGATTCGACGCAGACAGAGATGATTTCACTGGATGAGGCAGATGGTACATATATCGGTTCGTTCACTATCAGCAATGAGAACGAAGCGGATGACGGTCCCCAAACGATTACCGTGGAGGCGATAAACGGCGTTGGCAACAAGGGAACGTCGGAAGCTATGGTGACTCTTGATAATACGGATCCCGTCGTGACGGTTTCAGCATCCCCAGAGATAGCCACAAACGGTGATACGATTGAGATCACGGCTACGGTTGAGGACGCAGGAGAAGTATCCCCCGTTATGGCGGATGTCTCTATGCTGGATTCAACCCAAATGGATCTGATTGCACTGATAATGGCAGATGGTTCCTACATCGGTTCGTTCACTATCAGCGATGAGAACGAAGCGGAGTACGGAATGCAAGAAATCACTGTAGCCGTGGAGGACGCTGCTGGCAACAGTGGAATGGGTTCTGCAATGGTTGACCTGCAAATGGTAGAAATTACCTCCGTTACGGTTACTCCACTCGCGAAGGTAGGTGAGATGGTAACCGTCATGGCAATGGGTACGCCCGGTAAAGAGGCAATGTTCTCAGTGGGTTCGATTGTCACCGATAAGCCGATGACAGAGGGGGAAAGTGGCTCGTATAGCGGCTACTTCACCGTCGTTGTCGATCAGCACGCAGACGGTACGTACGATGTGACTGTCAATCTCAGTAAGGAAAGCGAAATTAAGGAAGGCGCCTTAACCATTGACAGTACCGCGCCAGTGGTAACGGCATCGGCGTCTCCAGCGACTGCTGCAAACGGTGATATGGTTACCATCACGGCTATGGTTGAAGACGCAGGAGAGATATCCTCCGTCATGGCGAATGTCTCTATGCTGGATTCAATGCAAACGGAGATGGTTACACTGACAATGGCAGATGGTTCCTACATCGGTTCGTTCACTATCAGCGATGAGAACGAAGCAGAGAACGGAATGCAAGAAATCACTGTAACCGCAATGGATGCCGCTGGCAACGATGGAATGGATTCTGCAATGGTTGAGTTGAAAAACGAGCTGGAATACACCTCAATGATACCGGCAGGTATCAGCCTGTTCCACGTACCGTTGGATGTTGAGGAACTCGACACCGTGGGCAATCTCGCCGAGATGCTTGGGGATGCTGTCAATCTCCTCATCACCCGTGACACCGCTTCAGGGTCATGGGAAAGCGATACCAGTGATATGCCGATTACAGCCGATCTCGGGATCGTCCTTTCGATGAAGACCGCGATGGAGGTCACTTTCACCGGCCATCCGTGGGGTGACGACACATCAATGATAAGTCTCATGGAGGGACATAATCTCATAGGGTTGCCCCTCAACGATTCAAGAGTGTCGAAAGTCAGTGACATCATGGGTCTGTTTGGTGAGGACGTAATCACAGGCGTAATTGTTTCGGATGAGGGTACATTCCGATCAGTCATACAAGCTGATGATCCAGGCGACAATCCCGTCGCAGGCGATGCCTCCTATCTCGTAACGGCGACCGCCGATGAGACTGTGATGGTCATGGGTGAAGGTTGGAGCAATGGCGGCGGCGCTGCTGCCGCGCCAATTGCGCTCATCGGACACAAGGTTGACAACCAGACCCCTGTCCTGCTTGCCGAAGGTTCCGTCGTTGACGAGCTCACCGGGTTGGCAAAAGAAGGCTTCCGTGTCAAGGTTAAGAACCTGTCAACGAGAGCCTCGCTCAGTTCCATCTCTCAGAGTGACGCCGAAAACGGCTACGACATGACCTTTGTGAATCTGACTACAGGCAATGCGGCACGGGTCGGGGATGTCCTTGAGATTTCCGCTGATTCACCGGATCCGCTGATTGGCATCCAACCGTTGCGTCATATCATCACCGTTGATGATGTGAGAAATAGCCGGATCCAGTTGGAGAATCTCATCGCGTATGAGATTCCCGCAGAGACGGAGTTACTTCGGAACTACCCGAATCCGTTCAATCCCGAAACATGGATTCCATTCCAGTTGGCGGAAGATGCTGTCGTAACGTTGACCATCTACGATACCGCCGGACGGGTTGTACGAGGCATTGATATTGGGCATCAGCCTGCTGCGATGTATGAGACCAGAGCGAAAGCGATCTATTGGGATGGTCGTAACGACTTTGGCGAGCAGGTCGCCAGCGGGATTTACTTCTATAACTTGAGCGCCGGAGAGTTCTCAGGGACTCGCAAGATGCTCATCCTGAAGTAGACGTCGCTATACAGTCACTTGACGTAGCTGTTAAATGCCTCAACTCTGAGGCATTTAACAGCTATTTTTTGTGTAAAAACCCAAAATTCTAAATTGGTATACGACATTAGATTGTACCGATAGGAACTCTCAGGAGGATAGATTAATGAGTAACAAGAAGTTGGTTTATTTTTTAATGGTATCGCTTGTCTATGGTTTAATTGCAGGTGGCGTTGCCCATGGACAGTCTACCGGTACTTTCACTATTGAAGGAACAGTCATGAATGCCGCCGGCGAGCCTGCCGCCGGACTTCAGATAGAAGCAGACACGATTAGCGAGTTTATTCCTTATACTTCGCGTGACAATGGCGCCTACGTACTCGGCTTTCTCTCCTTTACGAACGCTCAGATAAGTGTCGGAGATCAAATTCGAATAACTGCTACCGATTCTGACGGCAGCGAGGTCGGGAGAACAACCTATACAGTTACGGCGGCGGATGTAAACGCCAATAATGCGACTGTTGATATTACCCTTTCCGTTATTTCTGTTGAACCCAATCCGAGCGTACTCCCCGCCGACGGTGTTTCGACATCAACAATTACGATAATGGTTCAAGAGGATGGAAATCCAGTCACCGGTGATACAGTAATGGTTTCCGCGGATAAAGGGGATGTCACCGAGGCTACGGAGGGTGAGAACGGCGTTTACACAGCGACCTATACCGCTCCCTCTCTCGCCTTAACCGCCCCTGATGTCGCTCAGCTATCCGTGCGGTCAACCCAACTCGACCAGGAAGTGATGGAATCCATCACATTGATGGTTGTTCCAACGACCGTTACGGTAACCGTTGACCTGGATACATTTAGCGCGGATACACCCGAAACCGCAGCGGTAACCGTCATGGTCAATCGAGGCGCCACCCGTGTCACCGATGAGACCGTCACACTGGCACTGTCCCGTAATGACGGCGGATCTGACATGGGAATGGTCAGTGAGGTAACAAACAATGAGGACGGTGCGTATGCTGCGACCTACACCTCCGGGGGAATGGTTGGCAATGTAACACTCACCGCAATGGCAACCCAAGCCGGCGTTTCAGGGATGACGACAATTAGCATCAATGCGGGCCCGCCAGTCGCAATCATGCTCAGTGCAAACCCGGTAACGGTCTCAAGCGAAAGAGATTCCATCATAACCGCGACGGTTATGGATAGTGTCGGTAACGGTGTCGGCGGCTTGAGTTTGGCTGCGATCCCATCGGGCGATGGAATGCTCACTCCGTTTATGGAGGCAGCCGAGTTTGGCGTGTACACGGCGACTTATAGCGCGCCAGTCGTTGACGCGGATGGGACCGAAATGATTACGGTCATGACGGTCATGGCTGATAGCATTTCGGAGCAGTTGACCCTGAACCTCACCCCGATTCCTCCCAAAATGGTCACGATTCTGGTTGTGGAGGGGGTCGTCTATAAAGAGGATGGTGAAGTCCCCGCGGATGACGTCAATGTGATGGTAACGGTCGGCGCGAATCCTCCCCAGATGGACCAAACCAAGGAGGATGGCTCTTTTTCGGTGGCGGTCGCTGATCTACTCGGGGGCGCTGCGGCAGGCACCGGCGAACTGGTTTCGATTGTTGTGACAGATGACACCGGCGCAGAACACGGCCCTTATATGTCTGTGCTAACGCATGAAGACCTTGGCGAAGAGGATTCTGCGACAGTCACATTCCCAAACGTGGTGACAGATATTGTGATTCCTCCCAGGTCGGTCACTATCTTGGTTGTGGAGGGGGGCGTCACCAAAGCGGAGGGTACAGTCCCTGTGGAGGGTGTTGACGTAACGGTTACGGTCGGCGCGAATTCTCCCCAGATGGACCAAACCGAGGTAGATGGCTCTTTTTCGGTGGCGGTCGTGAATCTACTGGGTGCTGCGGGAAGCACCGGCGATATGGTTTCGGTTGTTGTGACAGATAGCACCGGCAAAGAACGTGGCAGCGAGATGTTTATGCTGACAAATACACAACTCGGCGAAGGGGATTCTGCGACAGTCACACAGAATGTGGATACAGATATTGCATCCACTTCAACAGCCCTCGCTGTTAGCGGTACGGTCTACCTCAAAAACGGTGATGGCACTAAAACACCGGCGGCGAGCAACTCAATGGAGGGCGAACTGACCGTTGTTGTCACCAATAACACCCGCGACATGCCTATGAGCGGCTCCGTTGATGCCGACGGCAAATATTCCGTCCTATTCTTCACTATTCCGTCCACCACCGTTGCAGAAACGGACAACCAGCTCACTGTTGAGGTCAAAAATGACGCAGATGAGACGGTTGAGACAGCCATGCACACCCTGACCTCATTACAGATCGAAGCGAATCAGGTGCAAATTGATGTGGATACAGACCTTCCTGCCATAACAAAGCTACTGGCTATCGTCGGTAGCGTTGTCAATGTCGATGGTACTTCCGCCGGCCCGGGAGTTGGCGTAACACTCAGACTCCAGATGAACGGGATAGGCATGGAGGCGAAGACTGTCACAGACGCAGACGGCGGCTATAGAGATGTTTTCCTCGATCTGTTAATGCCAGTGGCAGCCACCGATAATATGTTGACGATTGACCTTTTACAAGAATCCACGGGATTCATTGGCCGTAGAGTGATCGAGTTGAGGTCCCAACAGGTCATTAGCCAGAACCAGCCACTGGCCGTTGAACCGATTATGCTTGTTCCCCCCACTTTGAAGCTGGGTGGGCTTTCGATAAATCCCGAATACGCATTGGGTAGAACAATCTTCGGTATGTTGACTTCCATTATTAAAGACCTGGCCTCTGGCTTCCTACCACCGGGGGAGATGTTACCACCGGAATTGTTTGACCTACCGGGACTGTTGCCGGATCTGCCGGCGGGATTTGACTCAACTAACGATGAAATCGATATGGAGAACTTCGGCAACGCCATCACGCCCAAACCGATATGGCATGTCGTGATAGAGGATGAGCAGGCGGATCCCCGTCGATGGCTTAATGGAGATGCACTGAATCTGTATGTCATCGCTGGCCCGACTGCCAACAATGTGACCTTTATGCTCTCAGGGTCGCACTCCGAAACTGTTGAAGCCGTTCGAGTAGGCCCTGGCGACACTTTTAAGCGTACCTTCCGGTTGGAAGAAGAGCTCGCAGCTATCTTCTTCCCATCAGGGGACATGCCGATCTTTTCATCAGCGACCTTGATGATGAACGGACAGCCGAGCCCTATGACATTGAATCAGATGGGGGTATGGGAAGCGGAAGCGTATCTCGCGCCCGGTTCCAAAGTCTCTTACTACTACCAAGTTGATTTTGCCAATCCGTATTCAGACCCACTAACGGGCGAAACTATATCTAGCTTGTCGGTACCTGATCTACGGAACCTACAACTTGAAGGGCTTGAAATTTTTGCAAACCTCCTCACAACGGCTCTCAACGCAGAGTTAGCATTAGATAATGTTCTCGATCCGCTCATCACGGCAATGGATCCAAAGATGGCGCTAAAGTTGATGTCTGTGTTTACCGTTCCGGAAGTAGATGAGTTACAATCCCTCTGGGTTGGCGGGTTCGATCTTACCGATGCTCCTGATGGAACGTATCAATTGGATACGGCTGTTGAATACGCAGGTAACTACGGAGATGAGATCACCGGCCAAATGTTTACTGTGGATCGGACAGCCCCCACAGCCGAAGCCATGCTAACTCTCGATATGCCCGGTGAGAACGCAAGCATGTATCAGCGCACCGATGGCGTCTATGTTGCCACAGCGGACCCGACCACTTCAGGGAACGCAACGTTAAACATCACGGCGACGCCAATGGGTGACCTATCCGATCTGGCGAGTTATCTGTCCCAGATAATTCCGTTAAACGACGACGGTATGCCGGCGGCCAATCAGATATGGCTTCCAGTGACGACGCTGGAGGGGCTGCCGTCGAACCAGATACCCATCCGCGATGAGATGGATAATAGTCTAACGGGTAAATTTGGTCTTCGTACTATCGGTATTGATACTATCTTAAATGCCAGCTCCGACGCAGGTTCGTCGGTATCCGTGGATATCGTTCCCCCAGAGTCCGATATTGCTGAGGTGACCCGCGTGCAGGCCGATTACGACGGTGATGGCATGATGGACGGTCTCTTTGAAATGCAGTACGTACCCGATGGGGTGACAATCTTTTCAGACACGATGGTAATGCTTACCGTTGAAATTATGAAGCGTACCGCCCATCCATTGGAGTCGATCGTGGTCGAGTTCCAAATAAACGGTGGTGACTGGCAACCCATCACTGTTTTCAGTGGAGCTACCCTTGTCAACGCCATGGGCGGAGATCAGTTTGACGTCATGTGGGACATCGGCGATTTTGAAACCCTTTCTGATATGAGGGACGGGGTGATGGTTCGCACCGTTGCGACCAACGCACTGCGCATCGAAGGTGAGTCAAGGGCAAACTTCGCGTACCAGCGTCGCCTATCACCTGAAATTGCTGCTGTTGGCGTTGAAGCGACAGACCTACACCCGGACAGCGGCGCGCCTCGTGGCGAAATCAAGATTCATGCGTTCACGCAGGGTCTTACCGCACCGCTCACAGCCGCGGTTCAGTTTGAGATTCGCCGTTCCCAAGATGCGATGTGGCAGCCCATTGGGACAGTCAACGCAGAAGATTCTACCACGACGAACCTTCGTGATCTGAGCGACCAAATTACTGTCATCGAAGATCTGGTTGATGCGGTTCTTGGGGGCGCTTCAAGCGCGGCAATTGCCCCATTTTACCGGCTATGGTCTATCCCCTTGGATATCACCACCCTAGAAGATACCATCTTAGATGACAGTCCTGCTGAAGATGCCAACCCTTATGTTGTTCGAGCCATCGCTATTGATGTGGATGGCGCAGCGTATGAACCGGGAGAGGGCGCCAGAGAAGAATTTTCTGTGGACAACTTTTCTCCTATAAATATTATCGAAGTCACCAGTGAACTCGGTGTTGTTGATGCTGATGAAAACGGTATCTTCATCATTAGTGGTCTAGCTGACCCACAAGAGCAAGTTCTCGGCCCTATTGCAGTTCTTACCGCGTGGACTGGGGCGCATCCAGGGGGATTTCCAGGGGGAATGAAACTTTCCGCCAATATGCGCAATCCCGATGGAACACCTGGCGATTCAATGGATGTTGGTGATATTGGGTTTAGTTCATCAAGCAACTTTACATACACAGCAGAGATAGATTTAGGAATGCTTCCCAACGGAAGCTATCTCCTCCAGGCAGTGACGTTTGACGCAGATAGCAACCCGGAAGAGAGAAATGTCTCCATGTCAATTGGTGTTGATGTTGAGAATTTCATACCATCGGAAGATTTTGTTGTCGTCATTCCTGGGGAGGGTATTCCCCTCCTCCCAGACCCCGGGGTCGCTATTGTCTCCGTGATGAATCCGCGGTTCCCTGATATGGACAGAAGTGTGAGTGAAAATCGCACCGCATACCCAACAGGGTTCCCGGTTAAGGACATGTTTACCTTCACCCTGACCGTCCAGAATGTACGGGATGGTGAGATTGACGTCTTGATTGGTGATGAAGGGCGGTCCGCGCGTGAGGCAGGGGAGCTGACCATCGTACCACAGATGTCTGATGGGGGCATGACCTTCACCGTCACTCTTGATACCTCCCAATTTTCTGAAGGTGGGTCTGTCCTGATAGGTGAGATTAACAAACAAAATGGTAGCGCTATATTCGGCCTGCCAGTCGTTAATATTGACAAGACTGGCCCCACCGTTGCGATTTTATCACCGTTACCACAAAGGCAATTGAGCGCCCTGCCAACGATTCGTGGAACTTATGATGATGGTGATATGGGTGGCGGCATCGCTCCGGCTGACCTCATTGTTGACCTCATTGTAGCGATTAAATTGACTCGCTTGGTTGCCGAGGAAATGATTGACGCTGATCCAGCTAAGATTCACGTAACTCAAGCCACAGACGGTCAAATTTCAAGCGTGAAGGGTGATATTGTCTATACACGTGAAGAAGCTCTGCTAGGCGGCGCTTACCGCGCATCTATCACAGTGACAGACATTGCTGGAAATGAAGGCACAGCGGAAGTTGAATTCACAATAGAGGGAGGGGAGTTGGACACCACTCCTCCGGTGATTTCCGGGGCTTCTCCACAAGGTACGATCAAAGACTTTTCGGCGGCACTCTCCGCGCGGGTGATGGACGAAGAATCTGACATCACGCGGGTTACAATTTCCCTGAATGGTGACGACCCCAAGGAAGTATCAATCCCTGACGCGAGCCGTGATATAACCGCGAGCCGTGATGCGAAGTTTGGGCGTGGGACACACAGTGCAACACTCGTTGCGGAAAGTGCTGGCGGCGTCAAAACCCATACGTGGACATTTACAGTTGTGTTGGATAGTACCCCTCCAGTGATTTCTGCTGTTGCACCCCAAGGTCTTGTCAGAAAAGACTCAGTAACGCTTTCCGCAGTTGTGGTGGATGCAGAATCTGAGGTTACAAGTGTCACACTTGCACTCGACGGTAAAAGCGCTGAAAAGGTAAGGACACCGACACGCCGAGGCGGAGGCGTACTCCGTACTGAAAAAGGACTGAGTGAGGGCGTTCATAAGGTGACAATTGCTGCAGAGAGTCAAGGCGGCACTTCAACCCACACATGGACATTTACGGTTGATTTAGACGTGGCGCCGCCGGTAATCACGTCGACTGCCCCTTCTGGGACCGTCCGCACTGAAAAACCGGTGATTTCCGTATCCGCAACCGATGATCGCTCCGGTATTCGTGAGATTATCGTCGTTGTTACCAACAGCACGGGAACCGCTCTTGTTACCAACAGCCGCCTGGGCGTTGCAGAGACGGACAGCAATCAGACCTACATTAGCTGGACACCGAGAACAGCGCTCAAAGAGGATACCTACACTGTTCGTGCTACCGTTAGAGACAACAGTAAGAATGAAGCGTCCGCGAGTTGGAATTTCACCGTCGAATTTGACAAGATTCCACCGAGCGTCACCATTGTCGGTCCCCCACAGGAAGCCCGCATGCTGGAACGCAAACCGATGATTTCGGCGGCCTACACCGATAGTGTGTCGGGGGTTGATAAGGACTCGGTCAAACTCTGGTTTGACAGCGATCGTATTCCCTCGTATCGATTGACCGCAACTGCAAGTCAGGTTACGTTTAAGCCCTCAAAAGAGCTTGATGTGGGACGGCACACCGTCAAAATCGAAGTCTCCGACTTGGCGAAGCCTAAGTCCAACACAACGACTCAGGAGTGGAGTTTCATTGTCGAAAGTGAGGAGGGAATTGTAAATCCAAGGAACTACCCAAATCCATTTGTTGATGGGACTACGATTGTTCTTACCCTCTCAAAGCAAGCAACCATAACTGTTGAGATTTACGATATTACGTCGCGGCTTGTCAGACAACTTGCCCAGGATGAACTGTGGGAGGCAGGTCCAGTAGCGTTCCTGTGGGATGGCAAGACAGCAGAGGGCGAGGCGCTGTCTAGAGGCGTTTACTTCTGCCAGATTACCATGCATAGTGATCTCAAGCCACAAACTGCTGTTTTGAAGATGGCATTGATACGTAACGAATAAAACGCCATGATGTTTCCTGGCTCGTGAATCAACAAGGTTACGGGCCAGGAGACATGTTGCGGTATGCGTAGGGCATAACATATCACGTTTTACCCCTTAAAAAGGAGGAGATAATGTTTCAAATTAAGCGCAAATTGCTGTTTGGTTCAATAGGGCTTTTTGTTCTCCTATTTTCTTTTGCACCAGTCTGCTTCGCTGAAATTAACGCGGCGCCGCATTTAGGTATTGGCGCTGGTGCCCGAGCGCTTGGATTGGGTGGCGCATTTACAGCAATCGCTGACGATGCAACATCAACGATTTGGAATCCGGCGGGCTTGCCGTCAGTTGAAGATTTAACGATTACCGTCTCCACTGCAAAGTTGTCTTTTGATAGAAACCACAACTTCATCGGGATTGTCAAGAAACTCAGCGATAAAAGGGCATTAGGATTCTCAGTGATAAATGTGGGTGTAGATGATATACCTCGCCGCAATAACCGAGATAGGGCAGGCGATCCCTTTAACTTCACTTCAAATGCTTTTGCGCTGTCTTTTGGCGTGGCTATTGGGCATTTTGGTATCGGGGCCAGCGGCCGCCTCCTAACCGATAGCTTTGGGATGGATGATGTTGATGGTTCAAGCGAAAGTGGTTTCGGTGGCGTGGATGTGGGAGTTCTCGCACACGCCTATTCCAATACTCTCAGTTTTGGAGCTGCAGTCAAAAATCTTGGCGGTTCAATCGCCGGCAACGACATTCCTGTTCTCTTGAATGGGGGCGTCGCATTTAAGGTTCTTCGGAAGCACGTTGCGACCTTCTCCGCTGATGTTGAACATGAGATTGTAGATTTGGCAGAAAGTACAACCGGCCTCCGTATCGGTGCTGAATACCTGATCGCGGATATGTTTGCCATTAGGGGCGGAGGGAGAGCAACAAAAGATCGCCGCAGTCTGTTCGTTGGATTTGGCGTCAATGTCGGTGGGCTTCAACTCGATTATGCCTTGAAAGCTGGCGATGACGCTGTTCATAAACTTGATGATGACAATACGCATTTTGTATCATTGTCTTATAGCTATTAATTCTCCGATGTACCAAGAGAATACTTCATATGAGGTGTGACATATTGCGCTTCATGTCTTATCAAATGATTCAACTTTTAACAACCTGATTCTACAAAGGAGAATATCCCATGAACATGATGAAACTCCTCTTTCGCCTGTCGCTTATCCTTTATATCTGTATGTTTTTGACCGGGGCGCCGTTTGTTTTATCTGCTTCTGCCAAAATTACGCCGAAACCGAACATGGAAGGTACGAAGCTGATTATGATTGTAAAGGGCGATACCTTGTGGGATCTCGCTGGCAAACATATGAATAATCCATTTGTATGGGAGGACTTTAAGGAGTACAACGACTTTACGGATCCGGATTTGATTTATCCTGGCGAAAGCCTAAAACTCCCTAGCAAATTTATGTTGCCACAAGATACAGCCGAAGCCATGGTAGAAGCCGAAATGGAAATGGCTGATGCGTTTATGACGAATGCCGACATTGAGGCTATCAAGACAGAGTTGGAAGAGGCTATCAAGACAGAGTTGGAAAGATCCGGCGCCGAGTTGACTTCTACGAGAGAGGCAATCCTTGGTCTCAAAAGCCAAATTGGAGAACTGATCAAGCAGAATCAAATGCTTCAAAGCAATGTCCAGCAGTTACAAAATGGTCTCAATAATATGGAGATGCCAATAATGCCAATGAGCGACGCCGAAACCATGGAAGCCGTTGGCCGACTCAACGAAATGTTGATGAACCAAGCGGAAGCCAGCAAGATGGAGATTATGCAGGTTGGCAGCCGTATTAACAAGTTACAAGCAGGACTCAATGAAATTGGCGAAACTCAGAAACAACAGGGCCGTGGCATAGATGCACTTAATGTCACCGCAAAATCGATCATGGGGGGGGTTGAGATGAACGCCAAGCTCTTAGGCAAGTGGGAAGAGCCGAGTACGAGTAAGTCGAAACGCGCCCTTGCCCTTCTGACAGCCGTGGCTGGAGGAACTGCTTGGTTTGTTGTCAATGCGATAGACAGTTCGGACTAACTCTTTTTCAACGGGTTACCTTTTACATTTCAGCAGGGAAAATGTTTGAGCCGGTTTTCTTTTTTAGGATTCCTCCTCAAGCACGATCCCTGCTTTTTTTATTTTTCGTGTACAGATCCCCCCTAATTTTCGCTAATGGGTTGATGGGTTGCTTCAGGAAAGAATTGGTGCGAGCACAAATGTATGAGCGATTCTGAACGATTTCACCACACAATTGATCGCCTTATCGAGTTGTACGGCGACCGCACCGAGGGAATCGGAGACGAGATCCGCGCCGGATTTGCTTGGATACAGGACACGAGGTTCGTTCTGATAGCAGGACATGCACAGCAGCCATCGAATTGGCGTCGTGTATTGCGGTTGTTCGACCTGGCTCAACAATTCAGGCGTCCAGTACTATTGTGGGATCTTTCGCTCCAAGTTGCACCGACAGATTCAAACTCCACTCTGCTAAGTCAGAATACAATCCAAAACAGCCAGTTGCGGCTGTTGAAGCTGTCGGCGCCAATCATTCGTGTTTTTGATAGGTTGGCTAGGGACTCACTCGGATCAGATTTAGCGATGGTTGATGCGGCTGTCCTCGTGGATGCCGAGAACGGAAATCAACAGCATTCGTCCATTTCGATGGGTGAAAACTTGCCTGTGCTGGTAAAGATCCGGGGTGATTCGTCCGACATCAAGTTGCATATTTTAGAAGCGCTGGATCAAATTTCGACAACGCCCGTCGAAACTTTGATTCAGCATCGAATCGATCGGGTATATAACATCGCCGAGCAAAATTATTGATTTCTAGCTGAGTTTATGCTAAACTTAATTTCACGATTCAAGAAACACGCTTGTGAAAGTCAAGGTTGGGCAGATCGCTTGCCCCCAGATTGCGCCTCCCCTGAAATATAGACAACGGATTTCATTCATGTTTGAAGTTAAGCTAAGATCCAAAGTCGGGACGATACTCTCCCCCATTGCAGCGAAAATTGTATCACTCGGTATTACTGCGAATATGATCACGCTGCTCGGTTTGCTTGTGAGTCTGGTTGCCGCTTTTTGTTTGGCGACTGGACGGCTCGCATCGGCAGGGTTGTTAATTTTAGTTGGAGCGAGTTTCGATATGATAGATGGCGCCGTTGCACGCGCCGAAACAATGACTAACTCGTCGGGGGCGTTACTAGATTCAGTGATCGATCGGTATTCAGAAGCAGTTATATTTCTGGGAGCCTTGATCTATTTTTATCATTTACCGAACTTCTCGGGGGTTATACTGGTTTTCGCCGCAGTGATTGGGTCGATACTTGTCAGCTATGTTCGTGCCAGAGCGGAAGGTCTTCAGATTGAGTGCAAGGTAGGACTGATGCAGCGTCCTGAGAGGGTTATTTTATTGGTGTTAGGCGTTTTGGCGCAAGGAGTTATCCCAGATAAATATGCATTTCTACAATCAAACGGCCTCATCCTCCTCGGTGTGTTTGCAATTCTTGCCGTAACTGCTCATATCACCGCTATCTATCGACTCGTCTTCACTTTCCACGAACTGAGTGATCGTTGAGTTCACCATTGAATTCAGTGTGAGGGCGTCATCTTAACGAAGAGGGGTGAAAAAAATGTGTGAGAAAGTCCAGAAAACCAAATATGGCAATAAACAACCTGTTTCAATTGCCATCAAGCCGGGAAGCTATGAAGAGTATCTGTGGAAGCATCCAGAAGAATTGAGACATATTCTATTAGAACATGGTGTAGATCCAGACGACGACAGTACATTAGGGGTTATTAATATTGGCAAGGGTAAGAAGGATTTCTCTCCAAAAGAGAATCCACGAAGCAAAGCGGTACATTCGGATTCTTGAGGGAAGAATTTATCGATACTTGGATATTATCGATTGCGTCGATCGAATCACTACACGAATTATTTCTCGTGACGGTACCGGCAGAATCTACATGCCGTCACAGAATATCTTTGAATGCCTGCATCCCTCGTCGCCGGCACAAGGGATTGTTTTCCGTGACGGTTCTTTTCTGACGTTTAAGGAAATCTTTCGTTACAGCTATCCATCAGAAGATGCGCCTGAACCGATCATTGTCCGTAGCGAATACAGCTTTCATTATCAGACGCCGGTGCGACATTTCTTCTTCCGCTATGACTTCCATCCCCAACTCGGCGATCCGTTGACTCATCTGCTCCATCATTTCATCTGCTCCATCATCTCAGCCGCTCCATCATCTCCATGCCGGTGGTTGGCTCGCGGAAACCGATTCTTTACCCTCCATTCCGCGTTTTCCCTCCGTTGAAATGACACTCGGTGAGGTGTTAGATCTCATTCGCGTCAACTACTTTTTTCTGATCCCCGTTTGATTTGATATAACATCTCTCACATCGTCTCCGGCTGACGCTTGCGGATCAAACTCGGAATTAGCGAAACCAGAACGATGACAACGCCGGCGCCAGCGAGGTAGATCAACGTCTTTTTGATATCCCCTTCGCCGACGTTCACTGCGGCGCCCAATTGGACGTAGGCTGCGGTGCCGGGCAACATGCAGATCCATGAAACGAGAGCATAAGTAGGAAACCGGATATTCGTGAGTCCATAGGCGTAGTTCTGCAAATTAAACGGAAAAATCGGGATGAGCCGCGTGATCATCAACATCCGCCAACCCTGCTTCTCCACCCCCAAGTCGATCCGCCGGAATTGTCTATTGCCCTCGACCCATCCTGCAACCATGCCACGAGCGACATAACGGGCAATGAGAAACGCGCATGAGACGCCGATGACCGATCCGATTGAAGCGTAGACGACGCCCCAGATTGGGCCGAAGGCAAGACCAGAGAGTAGCGTGATCGGCAAACCTGGCAGAAAGAAAACGGTTGCGATAATATAAAAACCGATGTACACCAGAGGCGCAATCGCGCCGAAGCTATTGATCTTCTCTTTGATTTTGGGGATGTTGTCCCGAGTGAGATATTCGGTGATGCCGTAATGTTTCAGGACGCTATACACAGCAACAATCACGACGATGGCGATAATGCTCTTCAAAAGATTCTTGTACATTGCGTTTGAATTCCTTTCTTGATCAATGATATTTCGCTTGGATAAGCTTATCTTGCGGCCTCCTCAGCCTGAAGGCATTCGCTACGTTGGTGGTGTGTGTTACACACCACCGATCAATTGCTAAACAGTCCTTCCCGAGATCTGTCGAGATCAAAATCTTCCCACTCCACTAAGAGAGATGTGTGGATCGCTGGAGTTGTTTCTCCAATTCGCCTGTAATCTTTTCCAATGTGATCGATTGGTTGATAATCCGCATCATGCCGCCGCCGTTCTTCGGATCACGGATGGACGTCCTAGTGGCGATTTTAATTGCTCAAAAACGATTGAAGTTGTCGCCACAAAATGAACAGAGCAGTCGTTATTATATTGGATGTGTGAAAGTTGTTTATATTGGATGTGTGAAAGTTGTTGTAGTATAATCTACGGAGATTCTGAAGTTCCGGTGTCCGTCCTGTGGTGAACAGATCACGGTATGGAGGGGAAACAAGCAGATGATCCTACAACTAGAAGCCCATCCGCAAGAGAGTGAGCATACAGGGAATGAGGGCTCGGAAGAAACCTCTGAACTCCGCATTGTAACCGCGCCGACGATTTAGAAATGATCTCAATCGCGGGAAGAGAACGTGCCGTGCTCGTTCGTCAAGAGACAGCTAATAGAAGGAACAACTCCCACTTTGCGAGCATCCCCGATCGAAGATCGGGACATGTTCTATGCCTCATTCAAGTATACGGAACAAGAGATCAAAAACGGGGCGTTCATCGACGCGATGGGTGAATTTATCCTGATACTGAGTTATCTTTCCATGCTTATTTTGGAGCTTGAGGCGGATCTTAATCTCGATGCTCGGAATCAACTCATCAAGCGCGAAGACTTCATAGAAGTCCTGACGTTCTTCGGGTTTCAATGTTACCGGAAGATTGTTGCGGAGCAAGCTCGGAAAGATCACCGCTTGAGGCGCAGTGTATAACTCCGTATCCCGCCACTTGCGCCCGATCTTCACCTGGAGCTGGCACGTCTGAATCGGGGCGGGCGCCTGATCACTATCGTTATAGATTCGGCACGAAACGAGGAACAGCAGATACCCGCCGTGAGTAATAAAACAATTCGTCTGTCCTGCCAATAACTCGACCCTCAGACGATCTCCTCGCCATTTATGACCGTGGCCTCTTCTGCCTGTCCGATCTGCTCGGAGGTCGTAAATCCACTTAGAAATCGAGAGCAAGAGGGCGATAATACTGATAATGAGGGCAGTTGTCGCGCGATCCATTTGTGAATCGGTGTTAGATTTAGGTTTGGGTAATACCAATTTTCGATCGATCCGCTACTAAAAACCTAGCGAAGGTTTCAAACTTTCGCCAGGATTAGATCCGTTAGTAATCTTTGGGTGTGGAATTGGTGTAAGCTGTTGAAAAGAGTATAGCACAAGCGCAGATTTTTTGCAATTCAAGAATTTCCAAAAAACACTTGCGGAATGCTTTCAAATAAACTACAATCTAAAAAATAAGCATCCAGACTCTAAGATAGGAGGTTGAAACAGCGATGGCACATCAAGTTTTCGTTGACATCGACACCCAAATTGATTTCATCAACAGCAATGGGGCGCTTTCGGTGCCCGGTGCTGAACAGATTCGAGGGAATCTGCAAGCATTAACGAACTACGCCTTTGAAAACGGGATCAAGATAATTGCCTCGGCGGATGCCCACCCAGCGGACGATAAAGAATTTGAGATCTTCCCACCGCACTGTGTCCAAGATACGCCTGGGCAGAAAAAGATTGAGGAAACAAGCATTGCAAACACTTATGTTGTCAAAAACGCCCCGACCGAAACGTCGCCACACGACTTGCTTGATAAGACCGATCAGGTTTTGCTGGAAAAACAGACTTACGATGTTTTCACCAACCCGAATGCGATAGCGTTAGTCAAGGCGGCGGACGCAGATGAACATATCGTCTACGGCGTGGCGACGGATTACTGTGTGAAAGCCGCTGCGCTTGGGTTGCTTGAGCGGGTCCGCAGGGTAATCGTGGTGGAGGACGCGATTGCGGCGGTGACAGAGGAAACGGGCAAAGAAGCCCTTGCACTGATGAAGAAAAAAGGGGCAATTTTCAAGAAGACCCACGAGATTATTGGGGGGTAATTCAAAATCATCCTCAATTTGGAAAAATTCTATGACTTCTCCGAAAAAGACAGGTTTTGTATACCACGACGATTATCTCAAGCACGATACGGGACAGGCACACCCTGAACGTCCACAACGACTGAAGGCGAGCATTGAAGCACTTCAAACCTCAGATTTTTGGGCAACTCTGTATCAGATCGAGCCGAGGCCTGCGACAGTCGACCAGATCTACTATGTACACACTAGAGCGTATGTCGATCAGGTCAAGCGGCACTGTGAACAGGGCATCCCTCTCGATTACGATACGCCGGTTTCACCCGCATCATTCGACGTTGCCTTGCTCTCCACCGGTGGCGTGTTGAGCGTGGTAGATGCTGTCATGGCGGGCACGGTGAGCAATGCCTTCGCACTTGTCCGCCCACCCGGACATCATGCACATCCCAATCGATCGATGGGCTTCTGTTTATTCAACAACATTGCTATCACAGCGCGATACCTGCAGCGTGAACATGGTATCGGTAGAGTCGCAATCGTTGATTGGGATGTGCATCACGGCAACGGAACACAAGATATTTTTTACGATGACCCGTCCGTCTTCTTTTTCTCGATCCATCAGGGCCCCCTCTATCCTGGCACCGGCATGGCTAACGAGGTGGGCGTTGGGGAAGCAGTTGGCACAACCTTGAATGCCCCAATGCGTCTAGCCAGCGATGCCAGCGACTATATCAAAATCTTTCAAAAGAGGCTCAAGCCGGTGCTGCTCGATTTTTCGCCAGATTTTCTGCTGATCTCAGCCGGGTTTGACGCACATCGTTTGGATCCCCTAGCGTCAATCAACATGACAGCGGAGGGCTTTGCTAGGCTGACCGACATTGTCGCTGAAATTGCGGCGGAAACTTGTGAGAGGCGCCTGGTCTCGGCATTGGAAGGTGGATATAACCTCAAAGGGGTATCTGAATCGGTCATCGCTCATGTTGAACGGCTGCTGAGGCACTCGTGATTGGGGTTATCGGATTTTTGAATATGGCGCCGTCACGCTCCGGCTTATCTGACTATCCCCCTGCGTCTTCTCCACACGCGGCCCCCCCTAATCATTTTGTCTAATTCGGAAAACTAAAGATGGGAAATAATATCATTATCGATGCCGATCCTGTGCAGGCAGAGCTTATGGAAGAGTGCTGTATAGTCGTGAATGACGATGATGAATTTCTGAGAGCGGAGACAAAGTTAAACTGCCACCTAAACACCAGGGTAGAAGGTGAGGGATTGCTTCACCGTGCATTTAGTGTCTTTCTGTTTAATACTCAAGGTGAGCTTCTGCTACAACAGCGCTCTGGTGACAAGATTACTTTTCCATTACATTGGGCCAATACATGTTGCAGTCACCCCCTGGCCATCGCGGCAGAGATGGAGACAAAGGATAACATGGGTGTGAAACGCGCTGCTGTGCGAAAGATGGAACAAGAGCTGGGCATTCCTTCGGAGGAGGTCCCCATATCTTCGTTGCATTTTATGACACGAGTGCATTACAAGGCGTTCTCTGACGATATATGGGGAGAACATGAAATCGACCATATTCTGCTCATCCAGTCCGATGTCACGTTGCATCCGAATTCAAACGAAGTGGCAAATATCCGCTTTTTATCAAGGGAAGATGTGCGGAAATTTGTCAAAAATGCGGACAAGAATGGCGATCTCATTTCACCCTGGTTTCGACTTATTGAGAATATACTATTGTACGATTGGTGGGGGTCGTTAAAGAACATCGCAGCAAAGAAAGATGTGACCCATATCCATCGACTGGGGACAGTGTGAAGAGTATCTATTCTTAGGAGGGGAGACTCGCAGTGGTCGACGACGTGCTCGCGGCCCTCTCCTGAACAGGATCAACAGCGATGACTTGATAAGAGCCCCGCGGGTATCGGCGCCTGCGGGGCTCTTTTGCGGTCACTCCAACCGGTCGGCGTGCTGCTCGTAAAGGTCCATGTAGTCCGGCCGCACCGGCCAGAATACATCCAGCACGTCAGCCCCATGCGGGCTGAGCCGGGCGGCATGGGCCATGCCGCCCGGTTGCAGGATAACGTGCCGCTGGTCGCCGCACATCGGGAGCCACTCGTCAATCACGCCCTCCTCCATAGCTCCCCCGAGGATCATCATGAGTTGATCCTCGGGGTGGATGTGCATGGGGAAGGAGGAGTTGGGGTCCATCTGCACGAAGCTGAGCATGAAGTTCCTGCCCCAGATGAGGCGGGTGCGGGCCGTGGTGGGCTCAGAGGGGCTCTTGCCCGGCATGATGATCGGGGTCACTTGGATCTCATTGAAGTTGTAGACCTTGCCTGGCTCGTGGGAAGACCGCTCAATCTCCTGGTCAGGAAAGGATACGTCCGCGTCTTCCGGGAGGGGCGTGCCGGTCAGCCGCAGGTGGTCGGCACGCACCGGCGAAAACACCTCCAGCGCCTTCAGGCCGTCCGGCCCGGCCCGAAGGGCGCGATGCATGCCCTCAGTCAGGTAGATCACCGCGTCCGGGCCCAGCTCAAGGGTTTTGCCATCCAACTCGCAGGTAGTCGATCCTTCTTCCACCATGGTGATGAGCTCGCCGGTCATAGTCTGCGCAGGGTATTGGGCGTCGGGCTCCATCTCCAGCACTTCCAGCAGCGTGCCCTTGGCCCACGAAATCGTGGCTCCCACCCCCGGGGCGATGCCGATCGCGGGCAGCTCTTCGGGGGTGTAGACTTTGCCGGGTTCCATGCCCAAGACCACGCCTGTGTCCGGCACGGCGCGGTCGCGTCCCTTGAGTTCGAGTTTTTTGACCCACTCGGCGTTGCGCACTTCCCATGCTTCCATCCTGTTTTTCCTCCTTTGGCTTACCCGAATGAGTCGGGTAGTGGCCCAAAAATGTTAATTTGCTAAACCACCACACCAAATTCCTCTCGATTGACAAACAATCCGATGAAGGTATAATGCATCACAACAGACTTTGAAAAACAGAGACTCTTGCGTGCTAACCGCTTGATGTGCGTGCGAAGCGTTAAGTATTTTCTCTCGATCTGCTGAATCTGTTTCTTGACTTTTGGTAGTCGTCTTTTGTGAGCATTTTCCAGTACAAATGTGCGACGATTACACTTGGGATCAGGTTGGGCATGGAATCGGTTTTAAAACCATGATCTTCCCTCTCTTGAAAGTTTCGTTGCTGTCAGCAGCATACGATACCATAATTTTTTGATGAAATCAACAGATTTTTTGTTGACAGAAAACTTCGGAAATGTTATAAGATAGCTCAACTCTTATCGGACCATTTTTTCGCCAAGTGAGACTCAAAAACTGACGGCAGAATCGAGATAAGAAGAGACGCAAAACGTACCAAAGATGCGGAAGCACTCATGTCGAAAGAGAAAAACGCTCAGTCGAAAACGAAGAAGGCGCAAAAAACGAAGGTCCAAAAAAAGCAACCGCTTGAGAATGTGACCGCGGCTAACGCCGGAAAAGACCCACTGGCGACAGAATCCGCCAACAAACCGAAGAAATTGAAAAACAAAGTCTATGAGGCAGCGATGGCCAAGCTCCAGATCGAGTTGGTCAAATTGCAGGAATGGATCAAATACAAGGGATTGAAAGTGGTGGTGATCTTTGAGGGGCGCGACGCCGCCGGCAAAGGCGGTACCATCAAACGGATTACCCAAAGCCTCAATCCCCGCATCTGCCGGATTGTGGCGCTGGGGACGCCCACCGAGCGGGAGAAGACGCAATGGTATTTCCAACGCTACGTCCCGCATCTGCCGGCGGCGGGGGAGATGGTTCTTTTTGACCGGAGTTGGTACAATCGTGTCTTGGTCGAACGGGTGATGGGCTTTTGCACCGAAGAGGAGTACCAGGAATTTTTACGTTCCTGTCCCGAATTTGAACGGATGCTGGTCCGGTCGAAGATTCTACTGATCAAATATTGGCTATCTTTGAGTGACACAGAACAGGAGCACCGCTTCCAAAGCCGTATCCATGATCCCACCCGCCGCTGGAAACTCAGCCCGATGGATCTTGAGGCGCGGGTCCGGTGGATGGAGTATTCCAAGGCCAAGGATGCAATGTTTGCCCATACAGATATTAAACAAGCGCCCTGGTACGTGGTCGACGCCGACAGCAAGAGGCGGGCCCGCCTGAATTGTATTAGCCATCTGTTGAGCATAATCCCTTACGAGGATTTAACCCCTGAACCGATCGAATTACCGCCACGACAAGCGGACGTGGGTTATGTTCGTCCCCCTATAGCAGATCAGACCTTCGTGCCGGAAGTGTACTAGGGGCGGTTGACGAACTCCACGGAAGGCTGTCGTGGTCGGTATTGGAGTGGAGAGAAGGTGGCCATCCCCGGGCGAGACTACTTGAAAACTGAAGCGAATCAAAATCATAAAACACGTTTTTGTTCATTTACCCAACCAATAACTACTCATTTTCTGCCTCATTCATTTTACAAGTGTCTCATTTTCACAAGTTAGTTTGCGGTGCTTCTCGGATAAATACGCCGGTTCGTGCAGCGACTTCGATCGCTTTGCGTGCGTCTATCACCCTGGGGCCATTGACATTCAGCCGTAATCGGACGGGTGCACCTGGGCGGAGTTCAACTTCCCGCTCGCCGTCAAGGGCAAGCACACAGGGTTGTTGATGGCTGACAATGACCTCGTCGCCCGGCGCCAGTGGCCAATATTCAGCCAAGCTTACCTCACGGATTAGGCCAGGGGCAATAGGCGCCAGCACCGTCTGCCCGCCAGGTCCCAGGCGGAGATACAGGCCCTGCTCGGGGGAGTCAACCCTGTCCGGAACATGGGCGCCTATCGATGACAGTCCGATATTACCGGGTTCGGCGCGGGTCAAAATGACTTCTTTAATCTTGGACACATCCCAGATGGCCCGAGAGGCGATGAACTGCTCGTCATAGACGGCAACATCTACCAGAGCGATGTCGTCCGGCGCGTCGGTCTGGTAGGGTGGCCGCTGCCCACCAAGGTCGTGGTGGGTGGCGCCTACCCTACCGCTCTGAGCGGTCTTCCTGCAAAAGACGTCCAGGCGCGGCGCGCGCCACACGGCCTCGTCTGCCAGTCCGTGCGCTGCCAGGCCAGCGGCCACCCCGGCAATGGTGCCTTCGATCATCGAGGGGAAAACGTTGTTGGTGCCGGTGGAGATCGGCATGAGGGGCACATCGCCGCTTGCCTTCGCCACAGCGCGGTTGGTGCCATCACCACCCAGCGTGACTATGCAGCCGATGTGTTCTTGGGCCATGAGCGTCGCAGCGCGCGTTGAGTCCTCCTGGGTGAACTTTATCGGCATGGGAAGGATCGAAACATTGAGACCGAACTGTAGCCCGTCAAGCGCCTTCTGGCCGATGCTGAACGAGTCGGGCATGATCCAAACATGCTCGACGCCCACGGCCTCCAGTCCCAGCAACACGCGACGGACGATGTTGACCTTTTCGTCGTTGTCAAACACCGTGCCATGGGCCACCAGTCGACGGATATCTCTGCCTGATGCTGGGTTCGCGATGATGCCAATAGTGTTCATGTTGCAACCCTTCTTGATCTGATCTCACTTTCGGATAGGATTATAGCACGCCTGCAAAAAAAGAAATCCGATGCCCTGCCTTCACCCTTCCCACGTCCGGGGCCTTTTTTTCGCCTCGACACCTTGTCTTCAGCTAATCCGACGCAATGCAGTAGAGATATTTACGCCCACGCAGGTATATTTCGTTATCCACGATCGCTGGTGAGGCGTCGAATCCATCATTGAGCATGTTCTTGGTGAGCACCTCAAACTTAGGCCCGTGTTTAATCACCAGGATGGCCCCATCTCTATCAGCGAGGTATACACGATTGCTTGCACCGACCGGCGAGGCATAGACCTCTGTTAAACCCTGCAGCCGCTGTGGGCCATAGTATGCCTCGCCCGTTCTGGCGCTGAAGCAGGAGAGAATCCCCTTGTTGTGTTTCAGGAAATAGAGCATGTCATCGTAAAGCAGCGGGGAGGGAACATAGGGTGTATCTCTATCATGCTCCCAGACAACCGACTCGGAACTGGAGATGTCGCCTTTGGCAGCAGCAAGTTGGATGGCTTGCAAGGCGTTGCCCCGAAAGCCGCTGGTGACGTAGACCATACCGTTTGCGGTCACGGGGGATGGAATCGTATTGTGGGTCATGCCGCCACATTCCCAAATCACGTCCCCTGTCGCCAGGTCATAGCTGCGCGTGCGGTGGGTCGCGCTGACAATGACCTGGGGCTTCCCATCATGTTCGACGGCAATGGGTGTTGACCACGACGTGATTTCATCTCGGTCGACTTTCCAGAGTTTCTCGCCGGTTCTCTTATCCAGCGCGATGATAAACGAATCCCCCTCATGGTCCCAGTTGATGACGATGACCTCGCCATAAAGTGTGGGCGAACTGCCTTCGCCGAAACTGCGCCGGATGGTCATGTCTCCGAAGTCTTTCTCCCATTGAAGGTTTCCCTCCATGTCAAAGCAATACAGCCCGTGGGAGCCGAAGTAAGCGTAGACATGCTCACCATCGGTCACCGGTGAATTCGACGCCCAACTTCCCGTTGGATGGGTACCTTCATGTGGGAGTTCTTCACGTACAGTTTTCTGCCAAAGGATGCTGCCGTGAGAACGACTGATGGCGAAAATAATAAACTTGTGGATGTTCGATGTTTTTATGTTGGGCGGACCACGACGTCTTCGCCGGGGCGGTTGTTCTGTCTGTTCAAATTCAACCTGTTTATCGGTTTTGATGGCGGTTGTGACAAAGACGGTATCGCCCCACACGATTGGGGTGGCGTGGCCCCTGCCAGGAATTTCGATTTTCCACCGGATGTTTTTGTTTTCATTCCATTCGATTGGTGGATCGCCGTATGGGGCAACTCCCGAAGCGAGCGGTCCACGCCACATTGGCCAATACCTGTCGAACTTTGAGGGGGTGTCGCTCCCCCATGCCACAGTTGAAATCATACAGAAACAGACTATAACGGCTGCTATTCTTTTCACTGAATTCGCCTCCTGAGTGTGTAATTATTATGCTAATGGCAGTCAGATTTTACAAGATTGACAAATCGAAACTGATATCCTCCTCACACAATTTCAACCCTTTTCCCCTCCGACAGCAATCCCGCCTCATACACCTTCATCACTTCAAGAGCAAGTTCCAACGCCCCTTGCGGGTTGCCCGACGAAGATTCGGTCACAGAAATATCGCATCTCGTTGTAGAAGCCTTGCGTGAAAAGAGCTTTGTTCTCAAGCGTTGCAAAGCTGTTTTGCGGCTCCCAGATAACCGCGCCGCTGTCAATGCCTTCGAGGAGATAACTTGTGGTTATACCGTATTGGGATGGTATGCCGCCTTGAAGTGTCACACGAAGGCTATTGGTAGCCATCGCCGAAGAAGTTATAAGGACTTCACCCACAAGCAATCGTCACATAGATTGGGCTCGCCCACGCCTTTGCCCCATCCGTCTGTAACACCTGCACCCAGTAGGGATGGCAGCCCGATGGCGCCGCAGCCTCTCGAAACGTAAACGTGACCTCCCGGCCTGCGCCCAGCGGCAACCGTTCAAACACAACCTTCATATCAATGCCCCCTGCCTCCAAAACCACGGGCGCCTCGGCAATTTCCTGAAGCGAAAGCGACCAATTCAGAACCGGCGTCTTAAAATCGAAGGTCGTTTCGGACGGCGCGTCCAACCTCAGAACCACACCATCGGCGTCCCCGGTGGTCACGGATTTCCAGGATACCCTTCGCTCCGTCACCGCCTCAATGCCCTCCGCCGGAGAATCGAAGGCATAACCTTTTGCTTCCAGAATTCGCCCCCGATCAACCTCAATGCTTCCGTCCCATCGCACCAACCGATTCCGCGCCCGGATGCGCTGTCCGGACCAGGCAACGCGGATTTTGTCCTCCGCCCGCTCAATCGTCTCCGGAAAGGTGTAAATCCGTTCTAACCCCCTGAAAATATCCACCCGTTCGATTGGGGCGGTTCCAAAAACCTTCACCGAGATTTCTGGTCCGATGAAATCGGACGAGCGCGGCTTGGTCGTCCGATACGCCACGCCCATCGGATGTCCGTCCGCTGTTACATCCAGCAAGATGCGCTGCCCGGTGGTTCCATAACACCGCCGTGCTTTAAGCGCCTCCCATAGTGCCTCCCGTGTCAGCTCTCGGGCGTAGATGCAGGTCAATCCACCGTACACGCCAAACGAACCACTGCCCGGATAGGCCGCTCCGGGTCGACCCTTGTGATCGTCACTTCCGGCGATGAAACCGACCCGGTAGCCCTTCTCCAGCGCCTCCTGTAGGAACCACTCGAATTCCCCCCACTCGGAATAGACCTCAATTACTCGCTCCAGCGCCGGGTCGTGCCAGTTCAAGTTGGCATAACGCCCACCTACATGCGGCACCAGCAGAACATCCTGTTCCTTCAACGCAGCATACAGTTCTTCGATGTACGTGCAGTCAGTATCGACATCCGATTTATCCGGAATCAGCACGTGACTCGACCGGTGCAGTGGACCGTCATCCCCCGGGTAATAGATATTGTGGTCGCCTCCCAGGGGCGTGTTCCCCGACCACTCATACCCGACAAATGCGACAAATCGCCCGGGGTCGTATTGGGTGTTGGCTTGCTTGCGAATTTCCATCCAGACATCCTCGGTGATCTGAAAGTCGTTCCCCTGATGACCAGCGAAGTCAACCAACGCCGCCTCGCGCGCAAAGCGGAAATAGGAGGAGACTGGATTGGTCCCGACAGTTTCCTCGCTTTGCCCGTGGAGATCCCCCCAGAAGGGCTGGTAAGGTCCCTGAGCGTTCACGCACCGGAGTGGATTACCCTCCGCGGTGAGTTTATTTTGCCGGTCTTCCACGCGCACCCGATAGATGCCTGTCCTAGACGCCTTCACGCCTTCAAAGCGGCGCACACCCCGATCCGCGGGCTGGAATTGATAGACCGCTGGCAGACCGCTCAACCCCCCGGCATTGATGTGCACCTCGCCTGCATACCCCGTGCTGGGATTGCCCCACACATCTTCTGCCTTGATTCCCACCCAGGCTTCCGCGCCAGGCGTGGTTTCCGATGCCTCCAACACCACCAGACGGTCGGGCGGTCCGCTGATAATTGGAATCCCCGGCGATGGCACGACCGTGTAGACCCATGTCCCACACCAATCAACGGCAACCCGAAACTCGAACGCATCCTTGCAAAAGGTCTGCACCCGGCTGCCCGGGCTTCCACCCACGGTATCGCCTAATGTCAGCGTGACAGCATCGCCTTCGGAGAGTGAGTCGTCGAACACATCGATGGTGACGCAGCGGCGCCAGGGGCGCACGTAGCGCTGCTTTTCAAACGCAGCTCGCAGGGACGCCGGGCCGGTGGTAGAGACGGTGGCATACTCCGGCGCAGAAGGATTTTCAAATTGGGGCGCCGCCCAGTCGCTGACGTCCCGCCAGGCGATTTTAATCACCCCACCGTCGTCCACGCCACAGCGACCAACATGGTAGGTGATACGCCAGGTTCCGGTCGATCCGGCGACGATATGGCTGTCCGGATCTATCTCCGCCCAGCCATATAAGGCGCGAATTTCTGATTCCGTCATCGTTTCAACCCTCCATTGAGGAATCCTCTTGGAGTTTGAGAATGCTTTGGAGGCCCAGAAACCGAATTTTTCAGAAAAACCCGGTTTCTTACCGCCTCGTCTCTTGCCTGGTACTGTATACGAAAAAAACAGAAGTCGCTCTGCGGAGGCGTGTTTCGCTGGCGCTCCGCAAAGCGACTCGGTTACCAGTGTGCCGCTATGAGCTTTCCTCTTCTTCCTCGGCAGCATATGAATGTCCGGCGAAGATCGCTCTGACCTCCGCCGCTGTTTTCGCATTTCTCAGCGAATTAATACGGGTTTCTTCTTCTTTCAGCAGTCCCTGAACATTGGTCAGCACGGCTTCAAGTTTGTCGGCTGGAAACTTGCAAGCGCCATTTTCGTCCATGTGGATCAGCTCGCCCGGAGAAACATCCATACCCCCCACCGTGACGGGGACATTGACCGCATGAACGGCCATGGCGCCGTGTCCTGCCGTGACACCGCTGAGCATATACTGGAATTTCATCGGACGGATTTCATCAATGTCCCTTGAAGGACCATTGGATATAGCCCCCACACAGCCCACCGCTTTCATTGCCGTGGTCATATTCCCACCAGCCAGTCCTACTTTACCGGCGAGCTCAGGTGGAAATTTCTGCTGAAAGACCAGAATTGTTGGTTTCCTTGATGCATCCAAGGCATCGATTAAATCCATAAAGGACAAGCGTGAGTAATTCTCATCCGGCAATCCATAGACGCATGTAACGGCATATCCAACGATTCTGCCTAGTTCGGGATACATACAACGGATGGATTGGTCGGTATACCAGTTCTCCGTCCAGGGATTGTAAAGTCCAAGACAGAGCGGATGAGTCGGATAGGTTGCGACGACGTTGGTGATTGACGGTGTATCGAAGTGTCGCAATTCTGCCAACATTTCCTGTTCTGTTAAGTTTGCCATGAGTAGCCTCCTCGTAAAATTGAAAAATTAAAAGGTCTGTTCCACAATTTCGTGTGGAACTTGCATCGGTGTCGAAGTGAAAGACTGCGCTTAAATCTGTCTGTAACCGTTCAGGACTAACCGGAGCGAGCACTGGTTGAGTAGCGAAACGTATCGAAATCAAGCGAGCGGAATCTCGCTTCGCTAGAGATTTGGTCTCGATGCGCCTACGGCTACTCGACCGGCACTATCCCCCACCTGAACAGTTACATCTGTCTTTCCTATTCGACGCCCATCTCATCAAGAGACAGTAACTTCGGTCAGCCCAAGTTCCGCAACACACTTTCTTAACCTCGCCCGTTGTTCGGCGGTTAGGGGAGATGCGGGTGGTCTCGGATGGCCGCAATCAATGCCAAGCCGTTCACTGAGCGCCGCCTTGACAACAGCATGGAATCCACCCTCACATGCATTAATCGCGTCAAATACTTCACAGGCTCTATCCTGGGCGGCTTCTGCGCGTTTTAAATCCCCATCTTGGTAGGCATTCCAGATTTCCACCCAGAATTCGGGCGCCATGTTTAGTGGTCCATCCACACAGCCGGTGGCGCCCAGCGTTAGCGCCGGCAGCATTAATCTACAACTTCCAATGAAGCAAGAGAGCTCCATCTTGACGAAGGCTCGGACATTGACGAATATTGGTGCGGAATGCTTCAACCCTGCCAACTGGGGAACCCTCTCCTGAATTTTCTGCATCAATATCGGGGTAATCTCAACGCCGGTGGCCCCTGGCAAATTGTAGACAAACAGCGGCAGGTCAGCGGCTTCAGCCACGATCCGGTAGTGCTCGATGATTTCCGTGTCCGTGCGCCCATAGAAAAAAGGCGGCACACAGCAAATCGCCTCGACGCCAGCCTGAGCAGCGTGTTCAGCCATTCTCGCAGCCCGTGCTGTTGTCGGCGCCCCGACATGCATAATATTTTTCGCCCTGCCCCGGGACTGATCCGCCACAATCTCGGCGATCCGCTGGTTCTCTTCGTCATCCAGCAAAACGCTTTCGCCGGTGCCACCAGCGACCCAGAAGCCGTGGACCCCGGCCTGGATGTTAAATTCGATGACCTTCCGAAAAGCCACTTCGTTTAACTGACCTTCAGGCATCATCGGAGTGATCACTGCGGGAAACACACCTTGAAATTCGGTGTTCATTAACCATTCCTCCTCAAAGCATACATGATGATGAAGTCGACCGGATTCCGCCCGTGCCAAATAGACGTATATCTGATCAAATTGAGAAAGGAGCCTCCGCCCTTAAAAAGGGGACGTCATCGACGCCCGCCGGCCTCAGCGGACCTTGACCAGCTTGCGGAAGCTGCGTAAGATCCTGGGCGGAGAAAGCGTCCGTCCGTAGGCGCTCCAGGATACCTCACCCACGTAGATGTCTCCGTGCGAATCAATCGCTAGGCCATGGGGAGCGATAAACTGTCCGGGCGCCTCTCCGGGTCGCACATCGCCCAGTCTAACAAGACGACGACCGGTGAGATCATGAATGCTGACGCAGTTGCCAAGATTGGGGTAATCGGCGTTGACCGTAAGTTGAGTGGGCGGTTCGCCGATGTAGACACGTTCGCCATCAATGTGCAATCCGCAGGGGCGGTGGAGATTGTTCCACTGGTCCAGATAGGCGCCCTGATCGTCGAATATCTGCACGCGGTGGCTCTCTCGATCCGCGATGTACACTTTTCCTCCGCCATCAGTGCAGACACTGTGCACTAGGTTGAACTGTCCCGGGTCTGTGCCATACTCGCCCCAGGAAAAAAGGTGACGCCCGTCAGCGGAATATTTGTGCACCTTGGCGTTGCCGTACCCATCAGATATGTAGAGATCGCCTGTTTTGGGATCAAAAGCCACTTTGGTCGGCCGGTTAAAGGGTTGGCCGCTGTGAAGCGGCGCGGGTTCGCCGGGCGTACCAATAGTCATTAAGAGTTGGCCATCGGTGGTGCATTTCCGAATCGAATGATCGCCATCGTCCACGCAATAGAGGTTCTCATCGGGCCCCAGCGTGACACCATGCGGGCGCGTAAACAGGTCTTCTCCCCAAGCGGTAACAAAACTGCCATCCTGCTCGAAAACGATCATCGGATGCTCGCCTCGATTGAGAACATAGACACGATCTCTTGAGTCTACCACGACGTCAGCTACCTCTTTGAAGCTCCAGCCTTCAGGCAACTTTGCCCAATCTGCTAGTTCCTCGTAAACGTAATCTCCGCCGCCAAGTCTCGTCGCCATATTCTATTTCCTTTCATGTGTGCCATCACAGCTATCGTTCAGAATGCGCAATATTATAGCACGATTCTATGATGAGATCTAGGACGAAAGCCCAAAGCGCCAAAAAATGATTGACACATTAACGGAAAATTGATAAACTCCTTTTCCCTACGAGTTTGTCCAATTCATCTATAGTAGAGTGTGCAGGCTGCTCGTTCTGTGTACGAGTGAATCCTAAAAACAAGTCCTGCCTAACGAAAATTCCGCTTCGCGAGGCTGGCAGAGTGCTCTACTTCGTCGCAAGTGAAAAACCTGTATCAATCAGCCAAGATTTTCATTCATGTTCGGAGAGGATGAAATAATGAGTCTGGATACCTGGTTCATGATAGGGGACTGGAGTTTCCTGGACCAATTCCAGGTCAACGAGTTTCTGGATAAAATGGAAGAAGTTAGAGTAAAATACCTGGCCTTTGGTGGGGCGCCGCCCATGAAACCCGATCCGCGACACTATAAAGATAGTGTGGTCAAGGGGATGGAGCCGCCTCCTGAGACGATGCAGCATGAGGCTGCAGTGAGGTCACTCTTTCAGGCTGCCAAGGAGCGGGGGATGGAGCTCTATTTTTATGGTACCAATCCTCACATGAGCGGGGCGCTGCAGGTTTATACCGCGCTGCACAGCAAGCACGCTGTCCAAATTGACGGTGCCTTGAAACCTGTGGAGAGTTACTGGGGCGCCTGCGCTAACGCACCTGAGTTTGTACCCTATTACCTGGGGCGTATCATGGACGCGCATCAGAGCTTTCCAGAGATTGACGGTTTCTTGAATGACGGACCGGAGTTTGGATACGAGATAGCGCCCGACTTTATGGGGGACAACTGGAGCCTATTCGCCTGCTTTGGACGGTGTTGCGAGAGGAAGGCGAGAGAGTTGGGCTATGACTTAACGGCGTTGCGAACTTCAGCTATCAGACTCCAGCACGGACTCCGCGCCCTGGATGCTGACGTGATACAGCGGGTGATAACACACCAGAGTGACCCTCATGACACCCTCGGCGATGTCATCGAAGAGCCCGGGATAAAGGAATGGTTTCGCTGCAAGCAGGACTCGATTACCTCCTGCATCAAGGGGCTATGCCAGGGCGTTAAAAGCGTCGATACGTCCCTCAAGATTGGCATTGGTTCACGACTTCCAGCGTTTACGCCGCTGACAGGATACGATCTGTGTCGCCTGGCGCAACACGCGGACTTTATGTTGCCAAAGCTCTACCTCTGGATGGGCGGCGTGGATGGGCTGTACGGTACAGTCCATCGATGGGTGAAGACGCTCAAGGGGTGGAATCCCCACCTGCCGGAGGAGATTCTCTTCCAGTTTGTCTACAGGCTCTTCGACTTTACGCTACCAGGGGTCAGCAATATTGAGGACATCGCAAGATACATTGATGCCGCGCATCTGGACACCACCCATCTGACATCGCTCGGCGAACCTTTCCCAGAACGGTTCTTCACAGACGTGGTAACCGGCCAGGTCAAAAAAATGATTCAGCAGGTGGGAGATGCCGGGTGCGTCCGCCCCTGGCTTGACACGGAACATGGCGGCCGGGTCTTGACGCCTCACGAATTAGACATGGCGCTGACGGCGGCGGAGAATGGCGGCTTGAAAACTTATCTTTACTACTGCCCGCTTGAGGAGGATAACTGGGAAGTCGCAGTTAAACACGCCAAGAGGGGGTAGCGTATTAGTGGCTTGTCGCATCGGCGAGTGCAATAATCTGTGCCGAATCTTGGAGAGATGTTCCTAAAGCCAGCAATGATCGCATTAATAGATCTAAAGATACAGAGGCGTCGCCCGCTTCTAGTTTGGCGACTCGTGATTGACTTGAATCGAGTAACTGGGCCAATTGCTTCTGTGTGAGTCTTTTTTCTTTACGACGGAATTTTATACTTTGACTCAAAGCGAATCTCAGTTCAATATATGCTTCTTCTTCGGGTGTTAATTCTGAACTTGTTTTTCCCCTTCTTCTTTTTACCGACGATTCGCCTCTTTGACCGGGACAGCGTCCTGTATCTCCGTTCTCCCAACCCATACCTTCGTCTATACCACCTGCCCGGTATCGAACGCTGGCTTCCACCGGAACAGGCAGCGGATGCTGGACATATCATTGAAAAGGAAGGGAAAAGTACAGAGTCAGGTTGACACCCGTGTCACTAAGAATTGATTTATAGACGGTGTACGAACTTTTGGTAATCCCTTTAGAACCGCGGATTTCGTAGGATTTCGCGGATTATTCATCCGTGTAATGCTATGTATCCGCGGTTCTAACACCAAATCTTAGTAGCATTGAGGTTGACACAATCTGGAATTGTATTGATTGAAACTTCCTCTCGTTCCCAGGCTCCAGTTTGGGAACGAGGTGAACTCGCACCTCTGTATCTCCCCGCCCTCGAATTCTGGGGGTAAGGAGATGAGGAGAAGGGCTGATTTAAGAAAGGAGCCTTTTATGATTCCCTTGATTAGCAGCATTTGCTATGGTCCCATCGGCGTTTGTCAACTCCCCCGCTTCTGGTGGAAAGTTACCCTCAGAAAAGCCGGACTGCTTGATGCGGAATATCCCGACTGTAGCGGCGGACTTGATACATCCGTCCTCGAAGTCTTGGATTTAGACAGAGAAACTACCCTCGCCTATCTGCGAGAGAATATGCCGACCTACCTTGAATTTGAGGATTGGGTTCTCCAGCAGAAAGGTGGGACTATCGACCACGAAGCGGTGGCAGGTTGGAATGAAAAGGTCAGGACCCGTGTTCACCGTCCCGAGAAAATCGCTGAGACATATCATGACATCGGCCTTTCTGACGACGCAGGCATCACCTCCGCCGTCATCCTTAACAGCTTACAGGATTGGCAGCTCTTTTACAAGCATGACCTGAACGGCGATTTCGCGGGGCTCGGCGGTCAGGTTGTGCCGCTGATTGCGAATATCGACCACGGGCCATTGGAGGCTTGCCAGTTACCCCGGACCTGGCTCAAAATCCTTCTGAAGGCGAAGGACCTACTCCATCCCGACTACCCAGATATGACCGAAAGTGGACTGGATCCGCGAGTCTTACAAGCACTCCAAATTGAACCCGCCGACGCTGTCGCCTATATCCGTGAAAACCTCCCGACGTACCTGCAGTTCGAGGCGTGGGTGCTGGAGCAGAATGGCGGCGAAATCGATCGGAGGCGGGTGGATGAATGGAACGTCTTTGTCCGCACCCGCATCCACAGAGATGAGAAACGAGTGGAGATTCATGCCACGGTTGGGCGCGAAGATGACGGCACGCTCACCTCTGCGGTGCTCCTCAACCACATCGAAGATTGGCGCCTTGCCTATGCCGGGCTCGTGAATGCGTCGGCAGCATAATCTGAACGTGCGCATCTAAGGTTCAGTAGTTCATTTCGCAGATCCCGATAGGGTTAGGAGCCCTGACAGGTTTTTGAAACCTGCTAGGTCTGGATTAATTTATAGAGGAGGGAATCATGGCTATACCAACAGTTCATGTGGGGTGCACCCATTTCGCCCACGGACGACTCCAGGCGTTGGTCAACTGTAAAGGACTGTCTCCCGTCGCCTGCGTGGACATTAACCTCGGCGAAGCTCGGGAGGGCGTAGCGTCGCTGGAGGGCGAGATCCCCGAAAGACTCGGCGACCGGATTTACACGACAATCACGGAGGCGCGGGAGAGGCATGGTGCAGAGGCGTGCCTCATCTACGCTTCGACGCCGGTTCACGCAAAACTGGTCGTCGAAAGCCTCAATCTTGGGTTGCACACGCTCTGTGTGAAACCGCTCGCGACGACGCAGGCTGAGTTTCGGGGGATTATCGCCGCTCACAAAGCGCATCCGGACCTGATGCTGGTGCAGGGACAAAATAAACGCTGGAATCCCGCCGCCGCGAAGATGCGAGGGTGGCTGCGCGAGGCGGACGGCATCGGCGAAATACTCGGCGGCGAGTGTCGATTCTGGATTCGGCAGAATCTCTGGATGGGAGATAACTCACGCTACCCGGACGCTTACGTTGAAGGGCTCTTTTTCCACGCCGCCACAGCGCACCAACTCGACCAACTCGTTGCGGCGAAGGGACTTCCGAAATATGTAACGGCGCGCGTCCACCGTCGGCAAGACCCCGACATCGCTCGGACCGGCGTCTGGGGAACGGCTGGCGGTCAGGCGCTGATGGAATACCCAAACGGAGCGCCTTTCTGCTATACGGGAACTAACGCCTCCCATGCGAGTCCATTCGGTTGGAGCGGGCATTGGACGTTTCACGGGGAAAACGGCGATATTCGACGTGACGCGGGACATCTTCAACTTTTCCGCAATGGTGAATGTGTCGAAGATATTCAGCTTCAAGACCTCCATCCAGGACTCATCGAAGACGACCGCATTCAATTCGACGCCTTTGCAGACGCCCTAACCACCGGTACGGATCGGGCGTGGCTACAGGAAACCACACTGGGGACGTGGATACTGATGGAAGCCTGTAATGCGTCAGCGCGGGCAGCGGATCGGGTTGATGTCGGATGTTTTCGTGCGGAACTGATGGGAGCGATGGGAGCCTAGGTTGCTTGCTTCCCCGTACTTGTCGGATCCCATCGGACTTCCTCGCTCCCTCGTTTACCCGCTTCCCCTTGGTGCCAAGCGGTCCCGATATGTGGGAATGGATAGCCCCTACGAGGGGGAGAACCATTTGTTACACTCCCTTGCTAACGAAATCGCGATCCAGTCCTGGCGCATATTTCACAAGACGCATCAATCGCGTAAAAATACCGAAAAAAGTCGCCGACGCTGGCGATAAGGAGCGTTTTTATGAATGAGCAAGAAAGAAATCTTGAGACGTTTTCTTGGAAAGAACACCGGGGACTTCAGGGCGATGGCAAGGGCGGCTACCTGTCGCATCCGGCGGAATACCAGTTTCTGCCGAGGTTCGGTGAAGCCAAGGTCGTCCCCTTCGGCCTGGCGAAGATGGATAACGGCGAGATTCTGCTGTTGGGCGCGGCGAAGACGGACCGAACAACCTTTCAAAACGGCGAAGAAACCGTTGCCGCCATCAGCACCGATGATGGGGCGACTTGGAGCGAGTATCAGGCAATTGGCTACGGCCGCCCCGTTATGTTGACCGATTTAGGCGGCGGTACGCTCAGTTACAATGACGGCGGATTGATGGCGGAAGAAGGTTCATCGCTCTGTTTCAGTCATGACTATGGCCGCACATGGTCGGAGCGAATTCCGCTGGCAAAAGCGCCCGACGGCAAGGACTTCTGCTCCGAGGGTAGCCCGCTTGTCGACCGCGACGCGCAAGGTCGCGCCACACGGATTGGGTGGACCGGCCAGACATTCCCGGACAATTTCAGTTTCGACAAAGCGATTTGCGGCTGTGTCCGCTGGTCAAACGACGGCGGACGCACATGGGAAAACCACAGTTGGCCCGAGACGTGGAAATGGCAGGACACCTACGAAGGGGTGACATATCAACGTGGCTGCGGGGAAGGTACAATGCTCCGCGCTGCCAACGGTTGGATCGTCGCCGCGATACGCACCGACACACTCGGCAGGTACATTAAGTATCACTACGACAACTTCGAGGGGACGGGCATCTCGATTTCCAAGGACGACGGGGTGACGTGGTCTCCGGTGGAGCACCTGTTGGAAGCGGGTCGGATGCACTCCAATCTCATCCGCCTGCCGAATGACGACCTCGTCATGACGGTCATCCGCAGGTTGGATATCTGCAACGGGGTATTGGCAAGCTACCGGCGCGGATGTGACGCCCTAGTCAGTCATGATCATGGGGAAACCTGGAACGTGGACCAGATGTACATCCTTGACGATTGGTCGTACAACAATCCAGTCCAGTGGTACGAGTGCATCTGCGGACACTTATATTCGATTTCGCTGGGCGATGGTTCGGTGCTGACCGCGTACGGGCATTACCCAAACGGCGGCGTCCTTATCAAATGGAGACCATGATGGGTGGAATTGAGGAGGGTAAAGTGAACATCAAACTTGGCGTTAAAGCAAGCACGCGCCAGCCGGGCAGGCGCCCCATGGCACGAAGAGTCGAACTTAAAACTATCGGCAGGACCACATCTCTTTTTGGACTGGCGATTCGTGCTTCCCGGCGAATTGGGGCTGATTGGCCCCTACTGGGCTTCGGAGGAAGGCAAGCAGATTCCGCTCCGCGTGTGGGATGACAATGAATAGAAAGGCCGGCCGATTGACGCGAGATATGTTCCTCAAGATGTACCGCAGGGCATACAGATTGTCGCGCAAAAGGCTGAAAAAGGAGAACCCTTTCCACCAGATGGGCCACCGGGGTCGCGAATCATTTATGATGAAGGAATCTATCGAACATGGTACAAGCGATTTGAAGGTGTGGCTTACACTTTATTCTAACACCAACGAGGGAGGAAGAATGGAAGAAAAAGATAGATGCCCGATGACAAAACCTTTTCGCATTGCCGCCGTTGTCACCACATTTTTTCCGAACAGCTACGCCGGCGTGTTTCATTTAGTAGTAACGAAGCAGCCGTTTGCAGCTTCGTAGATTCGCAGAGCGACAGGACTGTCGGGCTTACCAGTCGATTCGCAGTTTCGTCCAGCGGACGCCGAAGGGACCATCTTCCTTGCACCAATGCGTCGCCAGATAGGTCCCATCCTGTAGCCGAATCGCCATCGGGAAACCAAACATAAAGCTATACAACTCTTGGACGCCGGATTCCAGATTCTCTGGGCGTTGGCGCTTTGTTCCGGCGTCGTACATCAGGCCCTCGTGGTGGACAGTCCAGGTCTCGTCTGTGAACGTCACTAGGCACATCACGATGGCTTGATCGCCGTAGCGCCGATTGTAGAGTACCAACAGCCGGTCGCCGCCGAGTGGGATTGGGGTCATCGTCTGTCCCTGAATGCCCGTCGAATGCGCCGGACCCCACGTAACCCCGCCATCGTGGGAGCACGCGAAGCTATTCGGCAGGTCTACGACATCGCCCAGTGTCACAGTCCAGCAGACGCCCATAACGTCGTCTGGGGCAATCTCTGCTAGCTTGTGCTCGAAGTAGCCGCACTTCTTGTTGGGGTCCTCGAATGCGATGGCGGGCCGAGGCCAGGTCTGCCCACCATCGTCGGAGATAGCCAACAATACCTGCTCACCGAGCCGGTCCTGGGAAGGGAGGGTGGCTGCCGGCGCCAGCAGACGACCTGAAGCAAGCGGCAGTATCCCGTGGGAAATCTCCAACGAACAGTCGCAAGGCATAGGAACCACCCGAGGGGCTGACCACCTATGGCCGCTGTCTGTGGAGCGACAGAAGACCGGTTCATTACGTCCCTCACCAAATTTCTCTTCGGGCTGGCGATGGCTTCGTGACCCGTAGGCGAAAATGGTCTCGCCATCGGCGGAGCGCGTCAGCTTGAGGGCATTGGTCGTGGGGGGCTCTGTCGCCGGTGGTAAAATGGTGCCTTCGAGAGTCCAGGTGAGTCCGCCGTCCGTGGAGCGCGCCCAGTCCGTGCCGCCGTGGACATAAGGACCGCCGCCGACGTTGAACGAACAAAGAATGTCGTCGTTGGACAACTTCACGGCTTGGGGAAACGCTGAATCGCGCCTATCCACCCAGCCTGTGTCGATAATTTCAATCGAGGGCATGGTATGCTCCTTTGTCAAAACAGTAATTCATAGGTGATTCGTGTGAGGAAGAGATGGAAGAACAGAAGGCATGGCACTCTCCGTGAAGACCGAGGGGAAGCAGGGCTGATTAGTAAGGTTACCCACGCGCATCTCTGGTATACCTCCGGATCTTATCACGGCATGAATGCAATCCGGACACTTGTGCAAAGCGAACCCGTGCGCGTCGTTGGGCACGTCAAAGAGATTGGCGGCAGTTCATGGGAGGTCGGCGTCGTCGAATTCGAGAACGGTGTTTCTCTTGTTTACGAACTGCCGACACGACGACGCGGCAACTATTGGGAGATCGATGGAACAGAGGGGGCAATCGTTGGTAACGAATTGCTGGTCGGGCACAAAGACCTATCCAATTCAGACCGTCACAACGGAGGTGGATGGTGTGACGGTCGTTGGTCAGGCTCGCGTTGACACCGATCCGTCGGTGATCTGGGAGAATCCGCTAAAAGCGTTTAGACTGGCGGATGCAGACGATGTCGCACGGGGCGCGGAATTGCACAGTATCTATCGAGCGATTGTTGAAGGGGTTGAACCGGAATATGGTGCGGTTAACGAACGCACAGACCAAGAGATTCTCATTGCGATCCGCGAATCTGCGCGGAACGGTGGGTGACCGATTAATCTGCCGCTGACCGAAATCACGGGGCACGAAGAAAATCTGCACCGGGAGTACCGCGAAAAATACGGCGTCCACCCGTTTGACGCCATTGAGAAACAGAAAAGCATCCTGTTCCCACAACGCGGCGTTGTGTGGGCAGCGAGGCGATAGAAAACGATTAATAGTTGGCATCTATTACCATATAGGACTTACGTATTTCAAATTTAGGGAACGCAGATCTGCGTTCCCTACTTACCTGGTCCATAGAAGGGGACAAAGGTGTAAGGAGTCATACGTATGTAGGGACTAACGATCGTTAGCCCCTACGAATTACGGAGGCTGAATCGTTATTACGAGGCATTGAGGGATTCAACTGCGTAGGTTCTAACTATACTCTCAAAGAATTATCGACACTCGACGTGAAGGAGATTAGCATGAGTTGGCAAGTTGTAGACCGCATGATGATATATCACGAATCGGGCATGTATGCCCTTAGCCCCACTGTGACACGTACGCCCTCCGGTAGCCTGTTGGTAACATTCCAAAGGGCAACCCATCTGGGGTATTCCCATCATGAACACCCGCTATTCAATGTGCAGGCTTGCCGGTCCGAAGACGAGGGACAGACTTGGAGCGGACCCTACCTCGTAACCGTCGATCCCCGCGGAGGCGTCATGGACCGCGGCGTCCACACCCTTCCGGACGGAAGTATCTTTCTACATTCATCCTGCACCGAGTTGGTTCCTGCGGAGGATGCGGTAGAACATGGAGGGAGCTGGGGCGTACAACATGGTAAACCGTTCTGGGTACGGTCACGCGACGATGGACACACTTGGAGTGCTCCCAAACGTTTCCCGCCTTTCCCCGACGCGGTCTGGGGCCATCCCGCCCAACACTCAGGGGTCAGTCGGAGCGGCTTGCTAGCTCTTCCAGATGGAAGGTTACTCATGCCGAGCAAAGCAACCGACCTCACTACCGGCGAGTTTCGTTATTTCGGCATGTTGCGCGTGTCGAGGGACATGGGGGAGACGTGGGAATATGGCGGACGGATCGCGGAAGATCCAGTTGCCCACTTCAGCGAGCCGACCATCCACCGGACTCCGAGCGGTCGCATCTTGGTGCTTTTTCGTTGCCATCCGGGGCGATTGGGTCCCGACATCGTTCGGGATCAGGGATTTGATGGTCCCTTCACAGAAGATCCTCAATTCGTTGGTCGTTTCCTCGCGCTGGTCTACTCTGACGACGACGGAGAGACATGGTCTCCGTGGCGTCCAACTATGATTCACGGCAGCCCGGGTCACATGCTGGGATTAAGGGATGGGCGCATTTTTCTTACGGTAGGTACTCGGTGGGAGAGACAGCGAGGCTGCGTCGCTAGGGTGTTAGACCCTGAAGGGACCGATTTAGATACCGCGCCTGAGTTCGTGATAGAGGACAACGCATTGAGCGCAGACTGTGGCTATCCTTGGTCGGTGGAGCTCAACGACGGACGGGTTTTGGTCGTCTATTGGCACCATTATCCTGACGATCACCGGGGTATCGAAGGGGCAATCGTCGAAGAAGTTTAGTCAACTGAGTCGGATTATTATAACGCAAGTTGCTAGTTTTGAAAAATCATCGATTGTCTTGTAGGGGCGGAGTTTCCCCGCCCGTCAAGTGTTCTATCTTTCGCTTCAGTTTTGAATCCAGATTTTATCGGGAAGGAGCACCACGATTGGATTGTAATTGTCAGGTGGCAACTTGAGTGGAAATTCCATGGATATTCAATTAGCAACTTGGGTTATAACAACCAACGGAAGATAAAGATGAATAACAAGTAGAACCCTCCTTTGTCTCATCTTTGTCTCTTGTTGTTGCCTTTGCTCACTTTCTCATTGTCTCACTTTCACACTTTCACACTTTCAGGCTTCACTCTTCCTCACAAGCCAACGCGATTCCAGTCCGTATCTACTATATGCGTATTTTTTTACGCAATAAGTTATTATAGGCTTTTAAGTTTTTGCCTCATGTAAAAGGAAAGCGCAAAGCGCAATTACAAGCCGTAAAAGTCTCCGCCAATCCACGCGAATCACCATGAATTTATTAATGATAGAAGTTACGCACTTAGATAGCAAATAGGCGAGGACCTACGCCCTTGATGCACAACCTCCTCTGATTGTGCATCGGGAGCGTGGCGCAGATTAGGAAATCTGCGCCACAAATCGCTTGGTCTCAAATAATACACACTTCTCCAATTGATTCTGCCTCCAGAGGTGAATCCCCATCCACCCGAAGGCTTGGCATTGAACTGTGGGATTCAACTGCGTAAGTCCTAAATGAATTTGTGTAGATTTGCGTGGATTTGTGGATAACAAGGAGGAGGGAATCCGGTAATCGGTTTCTGTTGCACGATTTCTTAACATGAGCCAAGTTTTTAAGTAAAAAACTCGGTATCTACTGCTTGGCTCACCAGTCGACTCGTAGTTTTGTCCAGCGGACGCCGAAGGGACCGTCCTCCTTACACCAATGCGTTGCCAGATACGTCCCATCCTGCAACCGAATCGCCGTTGGGAAACCAAACATAAAGCTATATAGCTCCTCCACACCGGAGTCTATATCCTCCGGTCGCTGGCGGATTGTTCCGGCGTCGTACAATATGTCCTCGTAGTGGAGAGTCCACGTTTCTTCTGTGAACGTCACCAGACACATCACGATCGCCTGCTCTCCGTAGCGCCGATTGTAGAGTACCAACAGCCGGTCGTCGCCAAGTGGGATGGGGGTCATCGTCTGTCCCTGAATGCCTGTCGAATGTGGTAGTCCCCAAGTTACCCCACCATCGTGCGAAAGCGCGAAGCTATCCGGCAGATCGACAACATCGCCCAGCGTCACAGTCCAGCAGGCGCCCATGACACGGTCTGGGGAAATCTCTGTCAGTTTCTGTTCAAAGTAGCCATGTTTGTTGTTAGGGTCCTGGAATGCTATGGTGTGTTGAGGCCAGGTTTGTCCACCATCGTCGGAGATAGCCAACAAGACCTGTTCGCCCAGACGGTCTTGGGACGGAAGGGGCGCCGCCGGCGCTAGAAGGCGGCCAGAAGCGAGCGGCAGTATCCCGTGGGAAATCTCCAACGAACAGTCGCAAGGCATAGGCACCACTTGGGGAGGTGACCATGTATGTCCGCCGTCGGTGGAGCGGCAGAGCACCGGTTCATTGCGTCCTTCACCGAATTTTTCCCCAGGCTGACAATAGCTACGTGACCCGTAGGCGAAAACTGTCTCGCCATCGACAGAGCGTGAGAGTTTGAGCGCGCTGGTTGTGTCAGGGGTTGTCGTTAGCGGCAAAATGGTGCCTTCCAGTGTCCAGGTCACGCCACTATCAGTGGAGCGAGCCCAATCTGTACCGCCGTGGACATTCGGACCGCCACCAACATTGAACGAACAAAGAATGTCGTCGTTGGACAACTTCACGGCTTGGGGAAACGCTGAATCGCGCCTATCCACCCAGCCTGTGTCGATAATTTCAATAGTAGGCATGGCATTCTCCTTTGTCAAAAAATGGTTCATTCGCCTCTGGAAACGTCCATCACTTGTAATACCGTTTCTGATAAAAACCCAGCATTAGAGCGGAAGGGTTGAAAGGGGACACCATTCTCGCCATGAAGGATTAACACAGACGTTTCGACGTTGGTGACGTGACTGGTGGCGGACAGCTCGTGATAGACATGCGGAATTTCCCATGGGGCTCCACCCATGAATATAGCAAAACTTGTGTCGGACTCTCCATAGGGACCCCCGCAAAACACGCGTCGGTCATAACGCCCGCCACAGAGTACGGTGGCCCGAAAGAGCTTTGTCTTTCCGATGGTATACGCGCAAGCATCGCGCCATAACTGAAACCATGAGCTCCCATTCTGGTCTTATCACACATCTGTTTTATGGCCAGCTAGTCGGTACCGCTCAACTGCATCCATATCCAGTGCCACGCCCAGCCCCGGTCTTTCCGGAACCTTTGCCTGTCCGTCTTTCACCACCAACGGCTCCGCCAGAAGCGAATGCTCCAGCAGCATGTAAAGCGAAACATGCCCAAGCGACGCATTTGGGATGGTTGCGGCTAAATGCACCATAAAGACCGCAGAGATTCCCGTAAATCCCATTTGCATCCAGAACGGTTTGTTCGCGGCGGACGCAATGTTGGCGCATCGGATAACTCCCGCCGCCCAGCCACCCACCACATAATAGTCATAAGCGGACGAAGGCAGCGAAATCATCGGATGCGGCGAGCCAAAATGGATTGCGAGCGGATAACCGAGTTCTTTCTTCAGGGTCAGATAGCCTTCAACGTTCTCCTGATCGATTGGCGATTCTAGGCATTTGACCTGGGGATATTTTTTCAACTGTCGTCCGATGGAAAGGGCGCGCTCCACTGTGCCAAAGGTGCAGTTAGCGTCAATCGTGAGCTCATAATCATCCGGCGCTGCGTCCGCGATGCGCTGAACCTGTTCCACCACGTCTGTATGGGCACGCCGTTTGAATTTATGTGCCCGGAAATCGTTCTCTATCGCAATCTTTACTTCTTCCTCCAACACATCCGGCGGGAAACAGTGCGACCAATAGGCGATAGGCACAGTTTCCTGACACGGACCGAACAGTCGCGCCATTGGCAGCCCAACGGCCTGGCCCATCAGGTCATAAAAGGCAATCTGAAGCGGGCCGGCGCTGTCGTCCATGATAAACTCAAAAGGGCTTCTTCCCAAGTACGTCTGGATTCTGTCTTCGGGGATGCCGGCCCCTTCGCCAATCCCTACGAGCCCTTCATCGGTCTGCACACGATAAATCAATGTTTGCACAGACGGCGGTGACGATTCTTGCCACTGTCTCTCAAATTCACTCCTGTTTGCTTCAAGTTCATCATCCGTCGCGCGATTGCCGAAATTCCAGCCTTTCCGAAGGTGTTCTCGGATGCGCTCAAGATAAGGGACATTGACGGCGATCTGCTCAATCTCAGAAATTTTCATAATTTTCTCCTTTTCAATTTGGCGGTGGCCCGTACCGGTCTGGATTTTCCCAGTCCAATCATCTTCCATACAGTCGCCTATTTCTGCTTGAAAGAGATCCTTTACTTCGTTGAGGATGACGGGAAAAGAGCGCGTTTTACTCGCTATAAGTTCATAATAAACCCATTCTGCCGGAGCGCCCAACTTCATTTCGGTGTGAGTGACGAAATCATGCGACGTGGGATTGAACAGATCCGAAGCAGTATTCGCACCGAAGCGTATGATTTGACCATTCACGCCAGAGACGAAATGGAAGAAGACAACCTCACACGCCTTGATGTTGAAAATGCAATCCTCAATAGGCAGATTCGGCGTCGAGAAAGAGACGCTATCCAGCGAATCAAATATGTTGTTGAAGGCGTTGTATCGGTCAAACGCCCTCTCGGTATTGTCGGACGATTTACGGAAACGGGTGTTTTTCTAATCATCACGGTGTAGGAAATCACCGAGGGGAATAACGATGTACAGTTATCAGTGTGAATACTGCAACGGTTTGGTAAATTTCAGTGGAGCGAAGGAGAGCGAGCGTAAACGCCTAATACCTAAATTGGGGTGAAACGGACATCCTCCCACGTCCCAGACGCCGATGCGCGTTGCGCGGCATCTATCACCTCGCACGCTCTCAGACCGTCCAGAAAATTTGGCATCGCTGTGCGATTCTGAGAAATCGACTCCAGCAGTTCTCGCAGGGCAATATAAAAAGCCTCCCGGTAGCCCATCCCAAGCCCCGGTAAGGGGCCAAAAGGTTCAGCTCCCGGATGCGTCGGCCCAATGAGAACTGTACGAAAACCGCTGACGTTCTCCGGATCGTCCGCGAATTGAACCTGTATCTCGTTGGGATGCGCCCAATTGAATTTAATTGCGCCGCGCTCTCCACTGACCTCGAAACTCAGTTCATTACTGTGGCCCGCTGCCACCCAACTGGTCTCAATCATGCCAATAACACCACCCTCAAACTCGACTAACATCTGCGTTACATCGTCTACGTCCACCTCGCCATACGCGGAGGATTCAGAAATGGCATCCCCTCCGCCGCCAAAAACCAGATTTTCTTCCGAAGGCAGCGGACGTTTCTTGATAAGTGTGCGCGACTGGGCGAATACCCGGACAACCTCGCCGACCAGGTACCGGGCGATGTCAATCGTGTGAGATCCGATGTCGCTGAGACTGCCGGTGCCAGCTTTCTTTGCGTCAAAGCGCCAGGTCAGCGGCACGTTGGGATCAAGAGCAAAGTCATGGAGATACTGGCCGTGGTAGTGAAGAATTCGCCCAATCTTTCCGGCGTCGATCAGTTCTTTGGCAAAAGCCACCGCGGGGCACATGCGATAGACAAAAGACACGAGATGCACCACGCCTGCCTGACAAACGGCTTCGTACATCTGACGCCCTGAAGCGGCATCGTGTGCCAGCGGTTTTTCGCAGTAGATGTGCTTCCCATGCGCAGCGGCGTCAATCGCGATCTCCGCGTGCGCGTAATTCGGCGTGACGATATCGACGAGGTCAATATCCGGTGCTCGCGTGATTTTCCGCCAGTCATCGGTCCCTTCTTTCCAGCCTAAGCGTGAAGCCCCTTCTGCGGCAAGTTCGCCGGTTATATCGAAAAGCCTGACCTGCTCAACCTTGGGTAGCTGTTGCCCGTACACCATTGAGACGTTGTTGTAGGCAAGGCTGTGGACGCTGCCGACAAACCCCGCTCCGACTAAGCCTACTCGAACCGTCCTCTGTGCCATGATGTCCTCCGAGTTGGTATGTGGTTTCCGTTAACGCAAATCCTGCAAGTGGGTGATAGGTCCCGTATTTCCGAATCCCAGTTCAATCGCTCGCGCCAGCATCTTTTGACGCCGAGGGCCTGCGGTTGAAATCAAGCGGTCACTGTAAAATTGCCCCCATCCCCGCGTTTCGCCGGCGAGAAATCCGACGAGCCAATCGAAATGCTCCTGATTTTTCTCAGGCGTCGTATTCGGGACACAGTTGATATGGATAGCGTGGCGGCCGTACTTGTTGCTCAAAGCAGCGTGGTACGTCTTGTGGTTCATAAAGATTATGTCCCCGGTTCGTTGCGGAGCGGATAGCGCCCTGGCATCTCGTCGGGAAGCGTCCCCCAATCGTCCCTCATTTTGTTAATCGCCTCCCCAAATTCCTTGAAGTGGCTTCCGGGAATGACGGTGAGGCAGCCTCCTCCGGAGCAAGTGTATCCAGATAGATCGCCGCCCGCATGCTGAAAAAGCCGTCCGGGGCATAGGCGTCGTGATGCCACCGCGTGCCCCCCGTATGGATAATCCCTTCGCTGAGAGTCAAGATGAAGTCCTCCCCCATCAAGCCCTCGAAGATGTCTACGATCGCTTCATGGTCTAGCAGGGGATAAAACACCTCCGGGTCATAGTCGAAGAAAGGCACGATCTGCTGCCGTTTCTCTCCCTGCTTCGGGGTAGGCGCCCCGCTGCGCGCCTTTCTCATCCCCGCATCGAAGGCGTCGGAAATCACGCACATCTCCTCCGGAGACAGCAGTCCCTTACACTGAAGAAATCCGAACCGCTGAAAATGATTGATCTGTTCCTGACTCATTATTGTCTTTTCCTCCGTTGTCAAATCAAGGGAATTTGTGATTACACGTCTCACGCTTCACATGTGACGCCGCTGGAATTGGGAATCAGTTTGGACACTAACCGAGAGATAAAAATTTCACGTTATCAAGCAGTCGCGTGTGGCGCCGCCAAAAGTGTAACATCAGATATGCAGGAATAGCAAGGAATTTGCTCGAGAACCCCCTGTGCTTACCATCTCCGCTGAAGCCATAGCGTTATTTTCCCGAAGCAACGCTTTTTCTCGCATGTAGCCGTTCAGGTGACAAAAACGAAGAAAAGGGAGAGGCAATCGAACAGATCGCGCTCCAATAAATCGGGATTTCGCTTCGCTCAACTCGTAACGCAAACTGTCAGTTTGCGCCAACCCACCTGAACGGTTACGTATAAACTTTAACCAACGACATTACAGCTTGACGATGTTTCTCACACGATGTTATTATTCCTGAAACCGAAAACTTCGAATGGAGGAATTTTTATCTATGCGTGATCAATCATATAAGGGATTACAGCGCGACGTCCGTAAAATGGAAACGCCGGGAATCGAAACCTGGGAAAATGAGTATAGCGACAAGGATTACACCATTGAGATCACGAACCCAGAGTTTACGGCGGTCTGTCCCAAAACCGGGTTGCCGGACTTTGGGACAATTCGGATTAGCTACACTCCCAACGAACAATGTGTCGAACTCAAATCGCTGAGAGAGTATTTTCTGTTTTTCCGTGATGTCGGCATTTTTCACGAACATGTTGTCAATAAGATTCTAGAGGATTTTGTCGCAGCTTGCGATCCGCGGAAGGTCGAAATTGTCGGGGATTTTCACATCCGTGGGGGGATTAAAACGGTCGTCCGTGCTGACTATGAACCAGAGGAAAAACACAAAGAATAAGTGGATCGCGGAATCTTCAATCCGCAGGGCATATCACGTATTGCGTCCCACCCATTGCGGGCTAATCTCGAAACTGTGCAGTCCGTGCCGAAACACAACAACGCTGGCGCCATACGGCAGAGTGATCTTTATTTCATACTGGCTGAACCAATCAATAATCCCTGTGATAATCTCCCCGCCTCTAAGGGTTAAGCGCACCGGAATCTTTTCCCTGTGGCAACGTGGCAGAACACGGTCGTCAACCTGGAATCGCTCAGATTGGCGAGCAACCGAGATCAGGTTTTGTGCTTTCAACTCCGGATCAATCTCAACTGACGGAAGAGGCTGGGGTGTCTGATCGCGCTTGTACATATACTTGATGTTGATTTTCTCAATACGGCGCACGTCTCCACTCTCTACGACATCAAGGGCGTAGGTCAAGCGGCGAATGATGATGCCTTCAACATGTTCCCCGTAAAGCTCAAAAACCATCGGCGTCTTCTTCCGAATCTGCTTTTGAACATAAGCGCGTCCGTAACCTTCGGCGCGAATCTGAGCCACCAATTCGGGAGCAAGGGGCGGCGTGGTTGTTTTCTGCAGTATGAAGACTTATGGCCCCTACCACGATGCCTTGGATGCTGAAGTTTTCTGGAGGGATTCTTCTGTGAGGGGTCAGTTGAATCTTGCCGCCAAGCTAAGGTTTCTGAACTCATCATCAATGAATAGACATCCTTATTGCCTATAGGTTCATAGATCAACGCGGGTGCACCTACTTCAACACAACCAGCTTTTTCGTGGCAGAAAATTTACTAGCTTGAATCATGTAATACACGCCGCTTGCAACAGACTTGCCCTGCCCATTTCGTCCATCCCAGTAAGAAGCTTTTTCCTTAGAGATATACGCAGTCGCTGAAGCAAGACCAAGATCTATCATGTGAACGGGTTTGCCTCGCACGTTATAGATGGTAATGATGACGTGTGCATCTTCAGCAAGGTAGTACGGAATCCATGTTTCAGGATTAAACGGATTCGGGTAATTTTGCAGAAGTGCGTTCTGAAGCTTGTGCGTCCCCAGCGAAGTCATATCAACCTGATTCCGCCAATTGGCGAAAACCGATCTACCATCGAGATCGGCAATCCGGACATTTTCGAGGCGAATCGAATTCATCGTCGCATTGATATTCACCTTAACACGGAATGTGATCTGTGCGAGAATGGGCACCAGATTCTCAGCAATCGACGGGTTCGGTGCATCGATCGCGACCGATCCAAATGTCAGTTTGCCATCAGCAACTTTGGGCGGTAGCCAATAGCTTTGATAACCTTGAGCTTCAAATAAACCGCCCTTTGTTGCTTCGACAACGGATAATCGCTGGGGCTCGAAATGAAATTCAAATTGGAACCCACCCAGATCAGTCGATGTATCTGCGTGAACTTGAATCGTAACGAGCTTATCGCCTACTCGGCTTTGAGGCGAAAAAGCAGCGCTCATTTTTATTTCAGTCCTTGCTCCAGTCAAGCTCACAGCTGTCGGTGCAGCAGCGGTTGAACCATAATTTCGCCAAAGTGGCCACCCACAAGCACAAGATCGAAAATGTTCACCGTACTGTCGCTATTTACATCCGTGGCGGGGTTCGCAGGTGGCGTCTGTCCAAACTGACTGCCAACGAGCACCAAGTCAAAGATATTGACAACCAGATCGCCGTTGACATCCCAGGGATTCAATTGAATCTCGGCAAGACAGTAAATTCCGGATTGTGAGGTCGGTGCAGATACGGTATTGTTCGCTGGATCAACGACCTGATTCTCTAACCGAGTCCACTCACCACCAATAAACTCGAAGATCTGTGGTGAGTCGGCGGTATCTTTGATGGTTTCAGGATAAGCTAAAGTGACAGTCACGCTTTGGTTGAATGTTTCAACCGATTCACCGGATTGGCTGGTCACTGTGAGCTCCCGACCGCTGTTGACAATCGCGGCGGGGAGATCGATCAAAGCGTCGTCACTGAGACGCTTAATTGTAACGCTTGCGGACAGGGAAGGATCTGTGAAAAGCGCATTTCGACCGAATGCAACAGTTGTACCATCGGTGATGGCAGCAACGCCGCCATTACTGGTAATTAAGACCACGTTGGGGCTGTTAGATACAACGCTGCCCTCATTCCCCGCGGCATCAACTGAAGTGACAGCATAGTAAGCGGTAATCCCTGGAACAATACCGTCATCAATGAACTCTGCCTCAACAATTCCGGTTCCAATGGGTTGCAATTCACCCACTTCAGTGATTTCTGTGTCGAAGCGATAGGTGTTGTAGGTGGTCGCATTTTCATCGACTTCCCAGGGTAATCGAATGGCATTTCCTGTCGCGTTGATACGTGCAGTAAGCCACGTCGGTGCTGTAGTCGGCGCTTCATTGTCCAATTGCACCGCCACAGTGGCATCACCACTACTCCCAACAGCATCAACTGCCTCAACGCGAATGGTGTTATCGCCGAGTTGCAAAGTGACTTCTGCGCGAAAAGCCCCACTCTTTCCCAAATCCTGGATATCTCCATCATTGACGGTGATTGAGATGGATTGTAGTTCTTCTTCACTGTCATTGGTGACGAGGCCAGTGACAGTCAGGCGATCGTTCCTGACGAATGCAGGCGGGGCATCAATAGTAACCCGCGGCTGTTCAACGTCCAGGAGAATTTTTTGAGCAGATGAGCGTCCACTCTGATTACCGATGATACCACTGGACAGGTTCAACAGATGCAATCCGAAATCGACCACCTCCGCGAGGCACTGCGCCACCGAGACATGCAGATAGACCAACTGAACTAGCTGCAAGCTATGCAAACCCAACACAATAGCCAGTTGTTATCTCAATTGCCACCGCCACGCCTGCCGTTGACAACCCGCATCGGAAAACTATTCACGAAGCTAACATAGTTCCCTAACCAAACATAAAAAAAGGGATGCATCCGAAGATACACCCCAGTCTGTTAGGATTTTGATTTTAACGTTCAGGTCGGGGAGGCAAGGCGGTTCAAATGAACCGCTGTCTGCCGCCACCGAGAGATCGCCCTTTAAGGGCGGCGCCCCGATGATTGCCCGGCATCAGGGACAGACTTTGGACGACGCTCCCGCTCAAATTGACGAGCCGCTTCCGGGTCAGATTCCCTTAGACGGCGTAGCCCTTCCTCCGAACCGTACTGGTCAAAGAACTGTTTCGCCTTTGAAAAATGCTCCGGCGATAACTGTTCTTTGAGTTGTGTTTCAATGCTTTCAGCGGTCAGTGGAGTGGGCGTTTTGTTGGCTGTCTCAATCCTTAGCTCGCTTGGGCGAGAAGGTGTAGGCTCGACCATGCCGGGTAGATCCGATGGAGAAATCGGGATGTCTGTGCGAACCGGGGCGGTATCTGTATCAAGAGGGCTGCCCCCCTCAGAAACGTTTTCTGGTACTGGGTACTCCCCCTTTCGTATCCAACCCGGTAGTGCGTCTTCACCTTCATCGGGCAGAAAACTCACTTTCACAGGCGGTTTATCGGACAGTGGTAGTGCTACAGGTGATAACATTTTAACTCTTTCCTTAGTTCTTTCCATCGTTGCCTCAATTTCATCAATCCGTCTTTTCTCAGACTCAGATAATGAAAAATCCAGTTCGCCTTGGGCGACTTTTTTCTCAACCTCAGCCATTGAGACACTGTTTTCTATAGACCACGAGAACTTATTAAAATACTCTCGGCGCCCATGCGAATCCGCTATAGAATAATATTCTTCGGGCGGATAATAATCAACGCCATCTATAATGAGTTTGTTATTCAGCCAGGGTTTTTGTGATAGAGCTGCCATCTCAATTATGGGTGAGTCTAATTCTGTTTGTGAAATCGCATCTCCCTCCTCATACTCTGAATGACGAGGGACAATCACTTGATGCAGCTTTCCATCAGGGGTAACAACACGTTGTGTCACCTGTCCTTTAAAATCTTCACGGAGAAGTTTAGTCGCCCTAATCGCCTCCTCCACAGCGGGGGTCATTTTTCCCGTCTGAGTCCACTCCCTCACTTCTATCGCCTGTTGACTCATGGGCGTGTCAGAAGAGTAGAGCTGACCGGCTATCTCGTAAACATACTCACCATCAACATACTCACCATCATGCGCATATCCAGACTCAGCCCGTCCCGTCTCCCCAATCTGATCGGGATTCAAAGCAACGGGCAAGCCCTCTCCGCTATGTGTGTGGTCTTTGGAAGAATGGGCATGTTGCCCCTCAATCGAACGATTAAATGCCTGAGCATTCGACATAAAGTCCTCAAATTCAACATGGTTTTGGTAAGCCCTATATCCAACATAAGAGACAGAGAGAAATGCAACAATACAACCCCCAACAATATAGGGGATGAAACAACGCTTTAACATCAGATGAACCTCCTTCATTGCCTGTTAGGCAAAGCCTAACAGGCCGACAGTTTGCCAGATATGACACCAGATATTCCACTTGTTTTTTTCTTGAGCCAGTGCCATGCCAGCAATAGATGACTTTCCTAGCGATCGTTAAGTCTCACCTAACAATCGGTTGTTCCCACCATCTGGGGGCAGCCAGGAACGGTTTACCCCTCCAACTGCTTTAGACACCACAAAGCACAGTTGCCCACCTTTTGGGGTATAACGTCTTACAGTGAGCATGACAATAGGACCAGGAAGATGACCCTAGATATCTATGCTTATAATGATACTCCGCGTCAATCACCATCTCATACTCTCTTTGCATGTGCGCGTGTTCTATAGACGTAATACAATTCAAGCAGGTTGTATTTTTCATGCGCGTTTTACCTGTAGGACCGTCGCTACGTATATAGGCCACGGTAAGATATATTTTATCGATCTTTACCAAACACGATAGAGATGAATGATCAGCCGCAGCATCCTGTATCTGAAAAGCCGCAAACATCCCCAAACTGACTACCAAGACCCCAACAATTACCGGGTCACCATCTGCATCCGCCACTCGGATTGGTATAGAGAACGCTTTATTCTCTCGTACCCGCCTCCGCCCAAGCGTCCCGATGCTGGGAAGAACGTTGGCGATTGTGAACGCTGTGGTTGCAGGCGGGCTATCTATCTCCTCGTCGTTTGAAACGACCTCAACTTTCACAACTGTCCCTTTCGGGATACGGGGACCAGCAGTTGAAGAGCCCTCAAGATCTGTCTGTTTTGTGAACTCTGTTTCGCCCGGTTTCTTAAAGAACCACGAAATCCGAACAATGATCAAATCGCCATCTAGATCGGTGCCGCGAGTAATCTCCGGTGTGAGGGTAACAGGGGTTGTCGGTGCACCAGCAGGGAATCTAACCATCGGTGCGGTAGAGGGTGAATTCTGGATCGGGATCTCGTCGCTCTTCTTCGACTCACTCTGCTCGCCGCCACTATCAGTTGCTGTCACTTCGACGGAAATCTGATCCCCTTTGGCGAATTGACCACGGAGCGTCGCGCTCGTCGCACTCGGAATCAATGAGCTGTTTTTAAGCCATTGATAAAAAAAGGCGCCAGCGTCGAGTGGACCTTCCTCGAGGTCCGTTGCCTCAGCAGACGCAACCAAAGTGCTTGACACCAAAGCAGGTCTCCCTCCATCAACTTCAACACGAACGCTGGTTACAATAGGAGGTTCGCTTGGTACTACAATACTAGTGGTACTACAATACTGGTGTTTGAGGCAAGGGTTGCTGAGAAGCTGCCACTGATTTCTATCCTATCGCCGGCATTGACAGCATTGGTAAAGACAGTGGTAATAGGAATGGAGTTGCCCACAGGTCCATTAATCTCGACTTTTCCCCTCGTCGTACCGCCGATACTTGCCCTCAGGTCCCTTATGACGCTGTTAATCTCAATCATGAAGGTGAGTGTTTTATCAGCCGGAACAGTAATCGTGCGTTCAATGGTCTTCTCCTCCTCGAACTTAACAGCGCCAATTAAAAGATTTACGAGGTCATTTGAGGTTCTGACACTAATGGCATAGGTTTCGACGAGTTGATATGTCCTCTCACCTAAGGTCACCTCAAACGAGCCGCCACGAATCGTCTCCTCTCCCGCATGAAAATCTTTGCTAAAACCGGTGCCTTTGATTGACACCGCTCCATTGATAGAAATGTCGTTAAGGTCCAGAGAAAGTGTCAATCCTTGAAAGAAATTTTGTGGAGCTGTAGAAAATCCACTGCCACTTAAAGAAATCCCTACCGTGCGTTCATCAGCCCAAACAGAACCAATACCGAACATACTGAGAAAACAGAACAAGGCCAAACCTGTAATAATTGCTTTACGAGAACTTTTCATCTGATGCTCCTGTGGTGAGTAGTTACATAATATTGGGGGCAGGAGATTTAGCTAGATAAAAATCTTTACGGTGTGGAAACAACTTCAGTAACTGGAGATAGGCGTCATTATAACACTTTCTGAAATCCAATTCAACAACAAATTCGGTTTGTTGCTTTGAGACAAGTCAACAGAGACTTAAATGGCAGATGTTCTCCCAAATAAAAAAGGCGTCTGAGAAATATATCCCAAACGCCTTTGTTGAAAGGGTTAATGAATTGAACTCACATGTGGCGACCTATTCGCCACCGCCGGCACGACGTGGGATGTTCTGTGATTTCATATAATCCGTGATCATACTAATCTGTTTTTGCGCATACGTCAACGCCCGATTGACCTGTGTATCGCTAGGCGGAACGGTTGCGTACTTGTTCCACAACGCATCAAAGGAATCGAGTGCGCTGTTATAGAATTCATCATTGTCATTTGCCAGCATCATATATGCTTCACCAATTTGCACCAGAGAAAGGTCGGCATACTTGCTGGTGGGATAGGTTTTGATAATCTCTTTGAACTCAGCGATCGCCTTTTCAACGGCTGCATTTCGTTGATCTTCCGGTGCCACTTTCGCCCGATCGAAATTGGCAGTCGCCTGGATATACACATCCGCTGAGAGAGATCTTACCGTATCACGCAGGAAAAGCCCAGCGGTTTCTTTGGACTTTTGGTTGATGCCGGAAACACCCAGTGCTTTACTATACTGTTCGACAGCCAGTTTGTAAAGGCGGATACGTTCCTCATTTTCAATATCTGGGACAGATCCCTGGTTAAAGTAGGTGTTGCCGACGTTGATAAACGCTTCCGCTGCAAAGGGGCTGGTTGAATAGTCCTTTGCAAGCACTTCGTTAATCTTAAACACCTCATCGAGCCATTTCGCTCCGGCATCGTTTCCGGCATCTTTCGCCAGGAGGGTATAGCAGGTGGAAATCGCGGCGAGAGATTCAGCAGCACTCTCATGCTTCGGATTTAATTTACGGACCTTGCTATACTCACGAATCGCTTTCAGGTACTTCTGAGCAGCATAATATGACTCGCCTGCCTGATACTGCAAAAACGGTGCATCTTTCGCCCTGGGGAAGCGCCGGACAAGGGCTTTGAATGTTTCCCCTGCCTGCTCAAAGAAGCCAATCGTCTTTTCAGAGAGCCCATCATCAAAACCGAGTTGCATTCGCCCCAGCTCGAAGTAGGTCGGACCAAGGTAGGTTAACATGGTCTGAACATTTTTCGACACATCTGCTGAAGCGGGGAAAACGCCTTTGTCAGCATATTCCACGAATTGCTTCAGCACGGGGACAGCGCTATTGAGATCCTCTGGGAGTTTGATCCCTGTACCGAGCGAATAGTAAATCTGCCCAGCCTGGAATAGGGCATTCTGGATAAACGGGATAAGGGTTTTATCTATCTCTTCAATCGGTTGTGCGACATTCGCCACTTCAGAGTAGGCGCCTGCCGATTGCCGACTCGCATCAATATACGGCTGTAAATCGGTGCCAGGTTTATCAGAGAAGAGCTTTCGCGCCTTATCGAAGTACAGGTAACCGAGGTTATACTGTGCGGAAACTTTCTGTCCAGTTGTTTGCGCCGATTCGCGCGCCGCAAGCGCTTGAGCAATTGCGTCCTCCAGACGCCCTATTTTCACATAGAGGTCAGATCTGCGGATGCCCGCATCAGCAGCCATTGACTGAATATTTGGGTTGGATTCAGCGCCAAACTGGGTGTTAAGGGTTTCGTATGCTTTGAGGGCATTTTGAGGCTCATTGAGTTTTTCTTGATAAATCAATCCCATACGATAATATGCCTGGGCTTTGATGAGCGGCGCCTGAGCAAGTTCAATGGCATTCTGGTAGTTGAGCAATGCATCGTCATACTGCTTGAGATGCTCATCTTGCGCATACGCTACAGCGAAGTAGGAACGCCCCTTCAGATCATCATCGTCTGTATGCTGAATCACGTACTGATATTCTTGCACGGCTGCTGCGTGATCGCCAACAGCAGTATCCAACTCCGCGAGACGCGAATGCGCTTGACGAATCAGGTCCTGACGGGGAGGGTCCTCCGTTTGACCCTCATAAGCGGTCGCGTGACGAAAAGCCTCAATTGCACCCGGATTATCATTCAAACCAAACTTTGCAAGCCCCAGCGTATAATACGCGCTGATTGCTGTATCAACATCGGGGTTTCTCTCAACAACCTGTGTCGCCGCATTCACAGTATTCTGGAATGAAAGCTGCTTGGTTTGCTCGTCTGCGCTGTTTTGACCTATCTGATAGTGGGAGACAGCGGTTTGGTATAACGCATTCATCACAAGTTCGCTGTTGGGGAACATCTGGACGAATGTCTGGTATTCGGCGATGGCTTGTGCATGCTCACCCGCCCCATAGAACAAGTGACCAATTTTCAACTGCGCCCGCGAACGAGAGTCTTCTGGTGCACCTGTATTCTCCACAATACGCCGTAGACTCGCAACTAGTTCAAGCATCTGCTCTTCGGAGTCGAGCCCCTGTTTTTCGATGGCAGTGGCTTTAACCAGATCGATATGCCCTAACGTCTTTTTGATGATTTCGTTGTCGCTGCTGCCGTGTTTCGCGTAGGCAAGATCTGCCGTTTCCAGCACCTTTGGCCACGCCTCTGAGTTGCCGGCCTGTGCCATATCACGATAGGCAAGGGCAAGCCCGTAATACGATTCAACGGCATTCGGACTATCACTATAATCGTCAATCGATTTTTGGAAGGCAGCAACGCATTTTTCGAGGAGGGCTGCATCCTCGGATGCAGCTTTGTAGTAACAAAGTCCAACAAGATACTGTGCATCGTCGGCATACTCACCGGCGGGGTTGCCTGCGACGACGCTTTCATAACGAGCTGCTGCTTCAGCAAATTGCTCGTCGGCGCGCAGCAGGTCTGCCAGCTTGATTTCCGCGAGTGAACGATTATCCGGACTCAAAAGACCTTTGCCATCTTCCGTCTGCGAGTCAAGTAGAAACCGATATATCGTCACTGCCTCATTGGGATTTCCTTCCTTGACATGACTCTGTGCAATCAGCAACTGAGCACGCTCATAATTCTCGCTTGTCTGAGGAATCGCGGCGTAGAGATCACGGGCTTTATCCCAACCATGGAGTTTTTCGTGAGCAAGCGCCTGATTCATCATACAGGCTTCAACCTGCAGTGGACGTTGCCCAAAATCGTCATAGAACCCCATCTCAATGCCCCCAAGGAAAGCCTCATCTTTAAACTTCTCTACCGCTTGCTGATAAGCGTTCACGGACTTCTGAAGCAGTGCTTCGTTAAAGACAGCCTCCGAATCGCCTTCGCGGTAATCCGCTGGTGTGGCGGCTTCGTAGTACGCCCGTCCTTCCTGGAATTTTCCAATCAATTTAATCAGGTGGAATTTCGGGAAGTCACGATACTCCCACAGTTTGGCGTATTCCGCAGCGGCTTCATCATACTGCTTAAAGTCGTTAAACTTCATATCCGCAAACTTCAACTGAACTTCAGCGGCGAGGATATCAAATTCGCTATCTTTACGGTTCTTATCGATAAATTCCCTGGCGACTTTTTCAAGTTCCTCCTTTCGCCCAAGCTCGTTCAACGCCCAAATTGCACCGTAGAGTGCATGCGGCGCGACCGGGTCGGTCGGATATTCATCAACAGCTTTCTGATACCACTCAAGAGCTGTTTCAAAGGCCTCGTTTGCCGGATCTGTCTGACCACTCTCTTTCAGATTGGAAGCTAACTTATAGTGTGCATCTCCCATCTGATAGGTCACATAGGGGATAAAATCGGTTTCGTCTGGATGTTCATTCAGAACGCGCTGATATGTAGCTATCGCTTGATTCCAATCCAACAGCTTGAAGTAGCTATCGGCGACGCCGAGCTTCGCTTCACTGATAAACTCGCTTTCCGGATACTCTTCAAGCAGTGTGTTGTATGATGTAATGGCGTTGGGGTAATCCTGTTGATCGTAGTAGGTACGACCAATCGTCACCTGAATTTCCGCCTGCAGGTCTCGATCGTCGGTATTTTGCAATGCGAGTTCATAATTCGCTCGCGCATTGTCATAGTCTCTCTGTTTCGAGTAGATTGCACCCATGTCAAAATAGGCAGCGGTTACATAGTCACTAGTCGGGTGTTGTGTGATAAATGTGGTATACCGACTGATTGCCTCTTCATCGCGGGCAAGCTGGTTCAAACAGAAGGCTGCCTTGTACATCGCTTCTGCTTGTAGTTCCGGGAAGATCTTAAACTCTTCAGTGGCGAGCTTGTCGAATTCCTGGTAGGATTGCTCATAATTCTTTTCATTGAGGAAGGATTGTGCGATCAGGTGCTGCGCATCATCTTTGAACTCCGAGTTTGGAAACCCATCAAGCACTTCCTTGTATGCGCGACGTGATCGGTCATAGTTTTGCAGTTTGTAATTGAGCTGCCCAATCGCATACCAAGCATTCTCAACAAAGAGACTATTGGGGAAGTTTTCGATCAAGGTATGGAATTTGGGTTCGGCGAGTTCATATTTCTCTTGCTTGTAGAGGACGTGTCCCCAGAGGTAGGTTAAGCCCTCCTGATGTTTGGGAACAGATGCATTTGCTGCAACCTGTTCAATCTTCTCGATTGCATTGTCGTAGTAGGTAATATCGCCGGTCTGTTCAGCTATTTTTGAATAACTAACAGCGATCTTGTAATTTGCAAGTGTCTGGAAGTCCTTATCAATGACCTCAGTTTTGACACCCCATTTGATGGCTTCTTCAAGGGCATCGCTATATTTTGCAATCGCCCCTTCGTAATCATTTTGACTGTAGAATTGTTCTGCTTGATTATATAGTCGTTCGACCTTTTTGGAACTGCCTGATGGCCAGAGCAGAACGGCAGCTAAAGCAAGTCCGCCAAGGACGCCTAAAAGTCTGGGATTCATACAAAATCTCCTTTTGGGTTTTGGGTCAGGATTCAGGTATCAGGCATTAGATAGGCTCTAAGCCCTAAAGCCTAATACCTGCTAAAGTTTAACAGAATCATAAACTTCCGTAATCGATAAACTAGGTAACGGTACATTCATCAACATATCAACAAAGCCATTTAGTGAGCGGTTGCCCGCCCAACCAATCTTCGCTGGAAACGGGGTTATCACAACACCTAAAGGCCGAGAAAAATCCTCTGTTGCGACAATTGGATCAGGACTTGATAACTGAGCAACCATCATCGGATCGGGAGAAGCATCACGGATTGCCATAGCTTTAAGCACATCATGATCGCTGACGAGGCCGGGAAGATAACTTTCCCACGCTAAAAATTCTGCAGATGGTTCAGTCACATCAAGCTGTCTGTTTGACTGTTGGGTTCCGAACTCCTCAAGAAAGGATTGCGATATTCCGGCGGGCCGATCACGGTTGCTAATCAATTCCCGATTTCCGCCCCCCTGCATAGGGGAAATGGGATGAACCTTTAGGACATGCTGCGAGTTTACAGCGTCAAAGCGATTCTGTTCCTGAGATTGAAGGAATTGATATGCAACCAAACTGGCAAGAACCGCGAGGAGCATCCATGCATAAACTGGAGATAATCTAACCCAGTCTACCATCGTTCGCCACCACACAGAACGGGAACGCTCTTCAATTGTCTGCTGTAACTGCTGCCCAAATTGATTGTAATAACCTGCTGGGGGCGGTGGAGAGACGTAAAAACGAAGCAACGCCTTTGTACGCCTCAAAGATTCTAATTCAAGCTGGCAAACTTGACAAGATCGCAGATGTTGAGCAACGAGGACGGTTTGCCGATCTGAAAGCATACAGTCTAAGTAATCAGACAAGTAACGTTGAATCAAACAACATCGAAGTTTCATGCTTTCCTCATTGTATTGCTGCCATTGCTAGGATAATAACCCTACGGCAGCACGGCGTAAGTTTCGACCCCACTCCCCAAAACTGTAATCCTTCCGAAGGTTTGAAACCTTATGAAGGTTAGCATAAAAGTGGGGTTACTATTTCCGCGGACATGTACTACATCTTTAGACATGTACTACATCTTTAGAGAGGGCTCAGCCGAATCTACATAAGGTTTCAACAAATCCCTTAGCTTTTGCCTTGCATAATGCAGTCGAGAGCGGACCGTTCCCTCAGAGCAGTTGAGAATCGAAGCGATTTCTGAGTGCGTTAAGCCTTCAAACTCGTGCAGAATAACAACCATTCTATGCTTGAGCGGCAAGCTATTTACTGCCTGCGTCACCCATTTTTGTAGTTCTTTTCTCTCAGCATTCAAGTGAGGATTGTTCGCTAGATCCGCGCTTCGTCTCAAGTCCGGGTCAATCTCCATCTCACTTGTTCCTGAAAGCGAGCATTCACGCCGGCGTTCCCGACGCTTAACGAGATTCACCGCATGGTTGACAACGATGCGATATAGCCAGGTTTCAAAGGCGGCATCCTTCCGAAAACTATGAATAGATTCATAGACTTTCAAAAACGTATCTTGCATGACATCATTAGCATCTTCATGGTTTTTTGTAATTTGAATGGCAACCCGATAAACAAGCCTCTTATATTTTTCAACCAGAATGGCTAATGCCGTCGTATCTCCTTCACGGAGATTATCAATAAGCAACGCTTCGGTGCGTTCCACAGAACTTTCTCCCTGATTTGCTGCTCTCAATTATTTAGACAACTCAGCTTCAAAAACCGTTCAAAGATTTTCTCTGGTTTTTATGTTATACTGATGAAGGTTGCAACTTGACATTTCAGGCCACTCCGTCTCACAATGGATCTGAATTTGGAAAATTACAATTGATCACCTGCGTTAGTATAAATCATAAACCTAATCAGCGCACGTTATTTTACCAGATTTTGCAATTTTTGTAAACAGAATACTTACCTTTCGCATAATCCCGAGGAAGTTTTTTTAATTTCGGAGTACGAACCCGCGCGTAGCGCGGACCTAATAATCGGCCGTTTCACTTAAGAAACACGACCTTTGCGGTGATGTGGCAATCCATCGAATCGGGATGTTGGGAACCCTTGCTACGACTGGATCTAAAAATTAGAAAAACTGTTCCGAAATAATACGAAAGGTAAGATAAAGTTAACATTTTTTCTGTTTTTTTTACACCTACTTTCCCAAAGTAGAGTCCTTGACAAAATTTTGCGAATGTGCTAAAATGCGCGTGTGATTCAAATTAGCAAAGTATAATGGCCCCCTATATTCGGGCCAGGAGTTAAGTAAGAAATCAGGTCTAACTCACCCCCGTAAATGGAGGATTAAATATGTCAACAAAGCGGATTCGGCATACTGCCAAATTCAAGTTTCAAATTGCACTTAAAGCCATCAAGTCAGACAAAAGTATCAACCAACTGGCAAACGACCACCAGTTGCACCCAAGCCAAATCAGCCAGTGGAAGAAACAGTTGCTTGAACATGGGAGCGATATTTTCGCTTCCAGCCTGAACAAGCGACAACGCGAGCAAAATGACAGAGAGTCGAATCTGTATGAGCAAATGGGGCGGTTGAATATGGAACTCGACTGGTTGAAAAAAAAAGCTGCCTCAAGCCGCTGAACAGAGACGGGCACTCGTTGAACCTGACCACCCCAAACTGAGTATGCGTCGTCAGTGTCAGTTGCTGGCGGTCTCTCGGTCAACGCTCTACTACCCACCCGCCACAGAGTCGGAAGACAATCTGCATCTGATGCGGCAAATAGATGAGCAGTATATGGAAACACCTTTCTATGGGAGTCGTCGAATGACAGAACATCTTAAGCGTGCGGCGTTGATTTCCTCAGTATAGAGTTTGCGTCCTTCTTCAAACATGTCTGCCCCGCCGCCGACCTGCTCCCACACGACGATACCACTCACACCTTCTATGTCGCACATGATAAGCACTCGCATTGTTACCCTCCTTCAACAAATAGTGATGCATGTTGTGTAATGCATAGCATGTAATGCGTGATGCATATCGCATAAGATTTTTCACGTTTCACGATTATATCTTAGCATAAATGTATCTGTTTTTCACCAGAAATGTGCGGTGACAGCTTGATGCTGCGAATTTTTGGACCTGATGGGGCTTTACGGAAGCGATATATCAAGTTTCTACGCTTTACGTTTCACTTTGCCATAAAGCTCAATGTTTGGTATACTATAATCTGTTGCTGGTGGTTTGCTAATTAAGCATCTCGTTTGAGCGTATGTTTCCGCAAATGTGCTCACGCCGGAACCAAAGAATTTCTCTAGACCTTCAAGCATCGAAACATGGGTAAATCAACAAATCGCTCACGGTTTCTGGTTCATCGACCATGAGCGAATCAACTATATCCGAAGGAGGTTTGTTTGAAATGGCTGATATTACGGATGATGAAGTAACAATGGACGAATCGGAAGAAACGACAGAAGAAGCGGAGAGTTCTTCCTTAGAAGCCCTTGGCGATGATTTACTGTTCCTACGTGGCGATAACATGAGTTTTTATCTGGCTTCCAAAGCATACTATGAAGATCAAAACTACGAGGAAGCAATCGAGAAATATCAAGCCGCCATCGAATATGAAAAATCACGGCCCCAGGATTCCCTGAAGCTGGCAGACTCGTCGGAGAATTCGGAGGAGAAAGCACAGGAAAAAAAACCAAACGACGTGATCGCCAAATCCATGTACTGGCTAGGGGAATCTTATGTAAAAACAAACCAAACTAACCCGGCACTTAAGACGTTTGAGCAGTTAGCAAGTGACTTGAGTGAACACTATCTTGGGATAGCGGCTCAACGGCGAGTCGCCACACTCAACAACGTCACTGTGTCCATTGCTTCACCCCAGTCAACTAGGCAAGAGGTTGAATTACGAAATCGCACCGCTCAAATACAACAGCGAAAACTTCCAGAGCAGACTATCCAAAAAATAAACAAACAAAAATTGATTGATAGAAGGCGATTTGCTAATTTGTCTGCAAAGGCTATGAATCCTAATGTAGAAATATGCTATCCACTTCCCAAACTGGACGATTGCGACATGCAACTTGTAGAAAAATGGCATCATCTCCCGCGGAATAGTCTTGATAGGTTATCATTAATAAAAGCTGAGAACAGGGATCGGGAATTAGGTCGCTTACTTTCCGCAAGGTCTGCAGAAAAAGTAGCTGCGGATTTTTATCGACATTACGGAAAAAAAGTGAAAGATATCTCGATTACACAGATTGACGAAAATAGCAAATCCGATTGGATAAATTACGACCTAGATGTTGATGGCATGTCTATTGATGTCAAAAATTCTCGTAAATCTCAGAAAAGTGAGGACAGGTATACCGAACACTATATTCAAAAGGGTTTCAAGCGCAATAAAGAAAATCAAGAGGTAAAAATTGCCGGCGTTCTTTCCTGTTACCTTATGGCCATGTACATTACTGGATCCTACAGAATATGACGGAGATACTACAATCCAATTTCTTGGGGAAACAACCCAGAAAAATCTACAGGAATTGAAAAGTGAGTTTAAGGATTTGGTTGATTTTAATCCTACGGACAAATATTTTCTCCCCCCATGGATGTTTGACTATCCCGAATATGTTTACACAGAACGAGGTAAAGCACTAAAGGAACTAAAAAACTTTACCAACTTTGATTCATTAAAGGGGGTTACACCCAAGTTTGAGCTGCGTCTGGTAAGCATTGCGGCTGGTATAGACTTAACAGAAATTTTAGGTGAGGAGGCTTTAGAAAGCTGGAAGCGGAGTTTCCTGAATCAACTCCGTAACCGAATAGAAAAATATGGCCTCTCACTACCTTTTCTATATCTTACCATATTAGAGCATTTTCTCTGTATGGCTGCTTCCTCCAAAATAGTTTCTGATTTCGATCCAGATAAATATAGAAGATTTCTTTTCTACAAAGATTCTTATAAACCTTTAGGTATTTACGATCCCCTAAAAACCATAGATGCACTTATCAAGGCATTGAGCACTTTATGGACTGCTGAGAATGGATTGATTCGCAAATTCCGCCTATTCAAATTAAGAAGTTCTGATATTTTACAGGGCAAGCCTGACTCAGATGAGAGCCTATGGACAACACTCATTGCCTATTGTGGAGGGTGCGGTAAAAATCCCTTAGTTTTAGGTAAATCAAAGCGATGCGAATACGGCAGATTGATCTGTCCAACCTGCTGTTTTTGTTGTAAGAGATGCGAGGAAGAAAACCACACCAAGGCAGAAGCACTCGAAAACACACGATGAAAGGAGCAGGAGTTGACTGGTATAGATAGGAGGCTTGAACTTACTGGAAATACACCGCGTGGGGTTTCGATAGTCGAGCGATTGATGAAACTGCTGTTGATTGTAAAAGTTGAAATAGTCTCTCAATCGACCCAGCAGTTCGCATTGTCTGACAACTGACGGTGAACGGCACGTCTTTTCAACAAGCTGTCGCTTCTGTTCAACGGAGTCGTTGCGTTTTTTTTGAAGCCAGTCGAGTTCCACCTTCAACTGTCCGATTTGGCGATAGAGTTCAGCTACTAGCTATTCGGTGTCAGTGGCTGCTTTTGAGCGTCCATTTGTAAAGAGTTGCGGTAATTCTTCAAGCACCTGCTTTTTCCATTGGCTGACTTGAGTCGGGTGGACTCGATATTCGCTGGCAATCTGAGGACGGTTTGTTGATTTTTTATCGCCTCAATAGCGACCTGTGCTTTGAATCTGCCATCGTACTGTTTTCTGCGGGACGTGGTATGAAAACTCCTTTGTTTTTCTTGGGGTTTCTGAGTCATATTTTCGCACAGATGATGACCGGTTTGCCAGTCGGAAATCCACCTTATTCAACTGTCTAGGTTTTGAGGATAATTATAATTTTACCAGATTTTGTGATTTTTGTAAATAGAATATTTTACCACTTTTCGGTTGACCTCTCTTTTTTGACCGTGTTATGATATTCACATTACCTGGGAGACAATAACTTCCTTCAAAAATCGGCTATGACGGCTCCGTCGAACCGAGTGTGCCGTCATGGGGTTGCGAGACTACGAAGGAGATATCCGTTCGGGAAGCGGCGATCGAAAACGCCCGGATCTAAAGCTCTGGGCTGAACGAAGAGAAGGATCAAAGTAATCCTCGGAAATCGTATAGTATCAACAAGACCGCATTAACTTGATACAAATGGGGAGTTGACCGATTCTCCCCCCGGAATTGGGAGCCGGAGGGCAAGCCACAAGCGGATCTGCCAATGTTGGGCTTATTTCTCTAATTTACCGTCACCGATGACGGTGTCACAAGATTCAGAAAAAGAAGGTGATGCATCATGCTTACAGCGCAACAAGTCGCACACTTTGAAACCTTTGGCTTTCTCTTTTTACGGTGGCGCTTTTCGCCCGAGGAAATGGTGGCCATTACCCGAGAAGCGGATGCACTCTGGGCAGAAGATCGGCAAGCCAGACCGGATCTGGGAGAACATCGAATTGTGGCGCCGTTCATCGAGAAACGGCCGCTGCTGTCGCAACTTGCCGACGATGACCGCATCTATGGCCCCATCGAACAACTACTCGGTCCAGGGTTTATCTGGTCGGGGTCGCAGGGTGGTAAAGGGAGTATCAATGCCAAAAATGAGCACGGATGGCATGCAGACCGCCCGGGCGAGAGCGAGATTGGCTACAAGCGAATCAAGGTCATGATATATCTCGAACCGACAACGAAAGAAACGGGCGCCCTGCGCGTAATTCCCGGTTCTCATCGAATGCCGTTCCATAAAGCGCTTGAGCCCCTTCAGCGCCAGCACCAAAAAGATGGAACCACCGCGGATACCTTTGGTGTTGCCGGTGTGGATATACCTGCTTTTCCCCTGGAATCAAATCCCGGTGATCTGGTTTTCTTCCACCAGGGCCTGTATCATGCTGTTTACGGATCTTTTGGCAACCGCCATTATATTGGGCTGAGGTATGCGGCGAAGCCAACGACAACAGAGTACATTGCTTCGTTGCGGCGGCTTTCCCCATACACCTTTCAGCCAGATGAGGCCTTTCTGAACAGCGATCGTCCACGCATCCGAGGTATGGTTGCGGGGCTTGTGGAACTGGGGAAGAAGTAGTGGCTTATTTCGTCAGTCCGTGTCAGGTTGCTGGAGTGCAGGACTTGTCCCCCAATCTTGGGTTGGGGGTGCAAGCACTTGCCAAGATTCGTTGCAAAGCCAGTTTTGCATTCCAAACCCCGGCTGAATTCAGAAAATGAAGCAGTCGTTCCGCTTAAAAACGGATTGATAGAAATCGTAGGAGTTACGCACTTCAAATTGAGCAAGCCCTGTCCCGCCTGCCTCTTGAATCCTGAATCCAAAACGAGATGCAAGATACAGGATGCAGACATAGCTTGAGTCCGCGGAATCAATTGCGTAAGTCCTAAAAGGAGGTTTGCATGACAACAGAAGAAAAATTCCTATTCGATCTCCAGGGGTATCTCATTATTAAAAATGTGCTGACTGACAATGAGCTTGACGAATTGAATGCCATCGCGGATGGCGCCTATCCGTATGATGATGAAGAATCAGCACGGCGTGAAGCAGCCATTCTGCATTGGGGTGAGCCGTTTAAGAAGCTCATCGACCATCCCCGAATCCTCCCCTACCTTGTCGAGTTAATCGGGCTGACGGTCCGACTCGATCACGATTATTGTATCTTCATGCGCAAGGGCGAACGTCGCGGCGGGCTTCACGGCGGGATTGGCGGGGATCACTGGTACAACTACCGAAATGGTGTGATGCGCAATGGTTTGAGCGTTATGGCCTATTTCCTGACTGATGTGCCCGATGGTGCTGGCGGATTTGCTTGCGTACCGGGGAGCCACAAGAGCAATTATTCAGTTTCCGATATCCCGCCGGAAGTGCGGTCCTTTGAGTGCTGCTGCCACTATGTCGTGCAACCTGTGGTCGAAGCCGGCGATGTGCTGTTCTTTACCGAAGCCCTTATTCACGGGACGATGCCGTGGCGTGCGAAGACCGAACGACGTGCCTTGCTGTACAAATATAGCCCCGGGTATTCGTCCTGGGCAGCCAACTGGTACGATTTTAATAAGATTGGCGAACTGACTGAGCAACAGAAGCGCATGATGGCGCCGCCATCGGTACAGAATCACCTGCGTGTGATTCAGGAGGAATAGAGGGCGTAATCGCCGAATGCACATCGATTGATAAGTAATTTGCAAAAAGCTAGTGACATTGAAATTGTTGTCCCTGATAGACCAAAAGACAAGTCAGAAGCACAGATAAACATTTCCGCAGCCCTGTGGTTGCCGTTTAGCTGTATCAAAGTGCCAATTGGGAAGTTTAGGATCTATTCAACCCAAATTCAACCCGATTTTGGTGCATGGGGAATTTCTATTCTTGACTGAATTGATTTATTGTTTTACAATACCTCAAGGGGTTGGCGCGAACACCTTATCAACAGAAGATGTGAACTATTCCAAAACCTCTTGGAGGTGTCCAATTGCTAATGCAAACCATAATAATTTTGGAGGTAACAAATGAGTGCCAAGAAAACCTCGGGAGCTTTGATGATCTCGTTGATTTTTCACGGCGTTGCCTTCTTTATCGCTGGGATATATCTCGTCACCCAAACCCAACAGTTCAAAGATTTAGTGGGCGCCGAGGTCCTAAAAGCGAAGGATCCCCCCAAACCCCAGGTTATCAAACCGGTTGTCAAACCGGTTGTCAAACCGGTTGTCAAGCCAACGGTTCCAACCACGAGTACCGTCGTCGTTGAGCAAGTTCAAGTCCAACCGCGAGTGACGACGGCGGCTGTCGTTCGTCCAGCTGCAGTCCAACCGCAAACTGTGCTTGAATTCTCGAATAAAGTTGTTAAGCTGGATGCACCTATCAATCCAAACGTTCCGAAAGTAGTCAACCCCAATGTTCCGGCGCCTCAAGTGGTAACGCACGCTGACCTGCCCGTTTCTGATGCGCCCGGCGCGTTGGCATTTTCTGCCCCCGTTGCAACGGCTCCGAGCGCCGCGCCGGCGAACATCGGTCGTGGTATGGGCGGTCTTGTGCAGGTGAAGGTTGCTTTCGAGCGTCCGGCGGGGCTTGCGATGGTTGAGCATGTAGGAGTGGCTCGCGACGCCTTGGGTGATGTGGTTGAGAACATCATGCTGGGTAACGTTGAAGTGCCGCCGCTGCCACGTGGTGAACCGGGCGGTCGAGTTATCGGTAAAGGTCGTGACATTCGAGGTGTATTCCGCTTCACGCGCATGCGCCACACTCTTTCTGACTGGTGGGCGGATGCGTCCTCACTGAACGCATTTACCGGGTGGCTGAATGAACGCACGCAGATCAAAACGGACATGAATGTTGAAGGCGGTGCGCTGAAATTGACCGACACCAACCTGCAGAAATGCCCGTTGGTTTTCATGACAGGCCACGATCCCCATCTGAGGCCACGCCACTTCGGTGGCGGCGATCGACGAAGAGATACCAGATTTACCGAGGCAGAAGCTGCTGCATTGCGGAGGTATCTCGTTGAAAGGGGCGGGCTGCTCGTCTTTGACGACTGCGGTGTGAGCGGAGTGGCCCACGGCATAACCCGCTTGTTCCTCGCTCAGATGCGATATGTGATGCCGGAATATCATGTGATGCGTATTCCCAACGACCACGAAGTCTACAATAATTTCTATGAAATGGGTGGACCGCCGATTGGGTTTGATATTTTCTGGCATGCTCCTAGACAGGCCAAGCGGAATTTTCTTGAAAGTGTTTCCGTTGGCGAAAAACTTTCAGCCATGCTCGTCCGTCGTGACTATATGTGTGCGATGGAGTCGGTCAGTGTGCCAACCCGTTCCGTACATTACTCCCCCAGCGTCTATCGTTTCATGACTAATGTTGCGGTCTACGCACTGACACACGGTTCAATTTCAGATTACTCCGGTTATGTGCCAGAAGATCGGATAGCAAAGCAGAATCTACCGACCAAGGCGCCAGAAACTGCAAAAATCGGGGCGCTTGAGTAAATGGCACTGGCTTAAGCGACGAGAGCGGTTTTATCCCCCTATCACTGCATTTGGTGGCTTAGTGTTAGACCATCCTTCCGAAGGTGGGAACTGATTCTCTCCTTGACAAGAGAAGTTAGAGGGGGTTAAATGACCAACTTAAATGAAGGAGGATTGTATGGACACGGCGTGTTTGGATTATTGCCTGACTCAAGAGGAACGTCTCAAATTCGAAAAGAACGGTTTCTTCGCGGTCGAAGACGCGCTGCCACCGCAGATGGTCGAGGACCTTTCCGCTGTGGTGGATCGGCTTGACGCCCAATACCGGCCCGAGCAGGGCTTAGACCCTCACGAACGGTTTAACATAATGGATTTTATCGGAAAGGATGATCTTTTTCTGGAGTTGCTCGATTGGTACAAGACCTTCCCAAAAGTGTGGGGTATTCTGGGATGGCACATCCAGCTCTACCACACGCACCTGGGGATAACACCGCCTCCGCCCCCCGGCGAGAAGCCGGAGAAGAAGCGGTTGGGGTGGCACCAGGACAGTGGGCGTTTGAACATCGATTTGGAAACCAGTCCCCGCCCGAGAATCTCCCTAAAAATCGGTTATTTTCTGACCGACACCACGGAAGAGGGCCGGGGGAATTTCTATGTCATCCCCGGCAGCCACCTGCAGAACAGGGTGGAGTTTCCCCTCGATGGGGTTTCAAATCCTGAAGGGACGACGGCCGTGAAGGTGCTGCCTGGCACAGCGGTGTTTTTCGATCGGCGCCTCTGGCATTCTGCGAGTCCAAATCATTCAAACATCACACGAAAGGTGCTTTTCTACGGCTACAGTTACCGCTGGCTGCGACCGAGAGACAACATGACCGTGGACCGCTATATAGAACGTTCCGATCCGATTCGACGGCAGTTACTGGGCGCCAGCACGGGGGGATTGGGCTATACATCCCCAAGCGACGAAGATGTGCCCCTCCGAGATTGGATTAAGGCGCACCTCGGAGAGGAGGCGGTTGTGCCTTGAGATTTCATCGGATAATTTAGTGTCGGCCATCTTCTTGACTGTTACACCTCCCGTTAAAATTTTGCTAAATTTCGTGGAAGTATAGAGGAAATACCATGTCGCTAGTCAGATTAGATCGTGTCACAAAATTGTATGAACCTGATCTCATTCTCGATGAGGTCTCTCTGTCGATTGAACATGGTGACCGTATTGGGTTGATCGGGGTGAACGGGTGTGGCAAAACGACGCTGGTTGCGATTATCGCTGGCTTAATCAAGGATTTCAAAGGCAGCATTGTGTACGCCAGAAGATTACGAATTGGCTATCTTAGTCAAGAACCAGATTTAGGAGCCGATTGCACACTACGTCAGGAAATGCTCAAGGTTTTTCAAAATCGACGCAACCTTGAGGATGAGATGCTGCTTCTCAGTGAGAGAATGGAAACGGCAGCGGATAATCTGACGCTTCTGAATGCGTATGCTCGGCTGCAAGAGCGGTACGAGCAGATGGGCGGCTACGATTACGAGCATCAAATCAATCGAACACTGAGCGGATTAGGATTTCGCGATGTAGATTTTAATTTGAAGATTGGCGTGTTAAGCGGAGGCCAGAAAAGCCGTGCTGCGCTTGCAAAATTGTTGCTTGGGGATGCGGATCTGTTGCTGCTTGACGAACCCACCAACCATCTGGATATCAAAGCGATTGAGTGGTTGGAGAATTTTCTGAATACGGAGTATCAAGGGGCAGTTATCATCATCTCCCACGACCGCTACTTTTTGGATCGCGTTATCCGGAAAATCGTGGAATTGCAGAATCACAGGCTCAAAGAATATCGTGGAAACTACACGAAGTATCTTGAAACCAAACAAATCGAGTTGCTGACACAGGAACGCGAATATAAAAAGCAGCAGCGGTTCATCGCACACGAGGAGGATTTTATCCGTCGCAACATTGCCGGACAACGCACACGAGAAGCACAAGGGCGACGGAAGTTGCTCGACCGGCTTGAACGAATCGAAAAACCTCAAACCGTTGAAAAAACAATCAAACTCCACTTCACACCGGATGTGCGAGGCGGAAACGACATTTTGCAGTGCCAGAATTTGGAGAGGCGGTATGGCGATAAGCAGATCTTTGAAGGCTTGAATTTTGAGATCTACCGTCAAGATATCGTCGGTATCATTGGGGCCAATGGGGTTGGCAAGACGACGTTGTTCCGAATGATTCTCGGAGATGAGCAGCCGACTTCCGGTGAGTTGAAAATTGGTCAGAATCTCCACTTTGGGTATTATGACCAGGAACTTGCTGGGCTTAACCGCGATAACACAATTATCGATGAAATTTGGAGGTTGCGCCCGCAACAGACACAGGGCGAGATTCGCAGTTTTCTCGGACGGTTCCTGTTTTCCGATGATAAGGTATTCAAAGTGATTGACGACCTCAGCGGTGGTGAACAGAGCCGGGTTATGCTCGCCAAATTGCTCCTGGAAAATGCGAACGTTCTCCTGCTCGATGAGCCAACCAACCATCTGGACATTCCGTCGCGTGAAGTCTTTGAGGAGGCATTGGCAGAGTATCCGGCAACCATTATGATGATTTCCCACGATCGCTACCTTCTGAACAAGCTTGCTACCAAACTATTGGTCTTTGAGAATCGCACGGCAAAACTATTCGTCGGAACTTATGCTGAATACGAAGCCCACGTTCAAGCACAAAAACGACGAGCGATGCAAGAAAAAGAGGCAGATGAGCAGGCGAAGAAGTTAGAGCGGCAAGAAAAGCAGAAGGGGGAAAGGTTGCGAGTTGCTTCGACTTCAAAGCAGTCGAAGAAAAAGCGGCGGATAAAGGCACAGCGGGTGGCTAATGTGTGATTGGTATCAAAAAAATACGCGTCATCCGTACTTCTCCATACGATGTTCGTCAAGCCACTGTTGAACTTCTGCGTCGGACGGTACTGACTGGCTTGCCGCCAGGAGGCCTAGAGCTTTTTCCAAGGTATTGCGTTTAGATTGGGAATTTTCCACTTCTGGTACAAGTGTTTTTAGGACATCTTGCACGAGTGAAAAGTGGCTGGCAGGCGGCCAGTTGCGAACAATTTCGATAACCGCTTCGTAGCTAGTTGGTTCAGCGGTTTGCATAGTTCTTTCCCCCTTCAGTTGGTTGGATATAAAAGTGACTACTACTATACCATTTTGACTCATGAATCATCAATATCAAGATCCAACTGGAAACCCTTCTAGAATAATAAGGAGATCGTAGCGTTGACATCAAAATTATCGTACAGAGATCTTCATAAAGAAGCCCTCGTCATTGACTCCCACAACGATGCAGTTGTCGGCCACATCCGTCGAGGGAATATCAGTATTTCGGGTCGCGAGACGCCCGACCACATGCGACATGATGGGACGGTCGCTCAGTTGCGCGGGCAGTTGGACGCGGCGAGACGGGAGGTTAAAGTCCAGATTAATCTGCCGAAGATGCGTCAGGGCGGAGTTGACGCCGCGTTTTTCGCAGTTGATGTGACGAGCGCGTGGCAGAATCACCTTTCCTACGCTTTAGATGCCATCGGCTTTTTTGAGGCGGAAGTCGAGACGCATGCCGACGAAATCATCATTGCCAAAACGGCAGAGGATATTCAGCAGGCAAAAGCGGAAGGCAAACTTGCCGCGATCCTGGTCATCGAGAATAGCGATGGAGTGGAGCGAAGCCTGAATATTCTGCGGGCGCTTCACCATCTGGGTGTCCGATCCATTGGACTGACCCACGACCCAACCTCATGGGCGGCGGCTGGCAACGCTGAGACAAATAGCGGCGGTGGGTTGACGCGATTTGGTGTGCAACTGCTTAAAGAGATGAATCGGCTGGGGATGCTTGTCGATGTCTCCCATATCAGTGAACGGGGATTTTGGGATGTGCTTGAAACTGCGGAACGCCCGGTCATCGCCTCTCACAGCAACTGTAAGGCGCTCTGTGGTCATTCACGGAATCTGACCGACGAACAGATTAAAGGCGTTGCCGAAAACGGCGGCGTCATCGGTGCAACATTTGTACGCTGGTTCATTGACGAAAATGCGCCCACATTTTCCCGTTATCTGAATCATATCGATCATATCGTCGATCTGGTCGGCGATGATCATGTTGGCATCGGATCCGATTTCGATGGCGGCGGCGACATACTCAAGGATGCGACGGAATTTCCTAAGATTACTGAGGGGCTGTTGGAGCGGGGCTATTCGGCGGAGGCAGTCAGGAAGATTCTTGGGGAGAATCATCTGCGTGTGTTTGCGAAGGCTTGTCAAGGATGAGTGACGCTCATTTTCTTCACCGCCTCCTTGGTTCTTGCATGACCGAACATGTTCTCTGATCATACGGATTGCCCGATAAAGGTCACCGTGCAATATCCTCCAACTCCCCACGACTCCCCACGCAACAGCAAATGATCTGTCATCGTCTCCCCCTTCCCGTTGCGTGTACCGGTTGGCATATAGTGAATGACCATCGCCCGGCGCTCATGGTCTGACCGATTCGGATTCGTCTGATGTAGCATCAGGCAGTGATGCACCATCGCATGCCCCGCCTTGACTGGAACAGGCGCCGCACGGACTTCATCCACTTTTGCTCTCAGCAGCGCGGGGAGTTTCCCCTTTTCTGACGTGGCACGGTCGTGATCTGCGGCGTTTTCCAAATGGCTACCGGGGATAACGTTCATGCAGCTGTTCTCTTCATCGGCGTCGTCGAGCGCCATCCAGATACTCACCAGGTGGGGCGGCGTACAACGCTAGTATCCGTTGTCCTGATGCCACGGCACTTCGCCGCCGTGACGGGCCGGCTTATAAAGGGCTTGATCGTGGAACAACTGGATGTTAGGACCAATCAAGCTCTCGGCGATGTCCAACAACGGCTCGTGATAGAGCAGCTTGCGGTACACCTCATCGTAGTGCCACATTTCCATAATCTGCAACATCTCCTCTGAGCGGTCTACGGTTTCGTCCTGCTCTGACTCACCGACGACAGCGAGGTTGCGCAGCCCCTCACCGCTTGTGTCGCATTTTTGTGCAAACAGCGCGTCGTAACGCTCGCGCAGCAAGGCGAGGTGGTCATCTGCGATGATGCGATGTGGAATTTTGAGATACCCTCTCCGTTGAAACTGTTCGACTTGTTGTGGCGTGAGTTTCATAGAATCCCCCTTCTAAATAGATGAGGGGTGCTCATAAGTAGACTTGAGTCAGGATAACGGTTATAATCTAATCTAACGTGCAAGAAAGAGAGGATTATAACATGGGTTATCCTGACAGTACGTATTATATCACATTTTTGTTTGAACAACTTGACCATTTCAACGCTTCCAGCCATGCACCGCCACCTGAGAGCCATGGACGTCCGAAATCGTATACAGACGACTGCTTGATTGTCCTTTTTGCCATCTTAACGCTCAAAGGCCTCCATCGCTTTAAGGCACAACACAGATGGCTCAAGCTACACCCGCAGTGGCTGTGTCGTCTTAAACTGGCATGTGTTCCGTCTCGGGCAACCCTTTGCCGACGCTACAAACAACTCGCTTACCAGCTAGAGGCGTTCATCGGGTATCTCGGTGATGTGGGAATGACTTTGATACCTGACTCACCTCCAGAGGTGGTTTACCAAGACAAAAGTCTGTTTAAGGCAAAAGGAAGCGTCTGGCATCAGAAGGATAGAAATGCCAATCGCATCCCAACTGGCATCCGTGCCATTGACACAGACGCCAGTTGGTCAAAGAGTCACTATCACGGTTGGGTTTACGGCTATGGGCTTCATCTGACCGTCTCTATAGAGGGATTGCCTCGTATGAGTGCCATTGACACCGCGTGTGTGAGTGAAAAAGCCGTCCTTGACCGACAACTCGACACACTGCTTGAACAGAACATCGGGTATTTAGTCGCTGATGCCGGCTATACCGACTTGAAACGTACCCAACACTTGGCGAACCAGGGACTGTTGCTAATCACTCCCGTCAGAGGCGCAAAGAGTCAGCGGGCACGGCGTTATGTTGAAGCGGTGAATCAATCGGCGCAGTTGCAGACCTATCAACACAAGCGCAAGGTTGCTATTGAACCTATCTTTGGATTGTTGAGCCAATTACTATCGACCCATACCAATCATAAGCAATTGCCGGTGAGTCGAAAAGCGAATGTCTCTACCTTTTTGATGCTGGGGGTGGTTTTACTGCAACTGGCTATGTTAGTCAATTCTATTTGGGGAAGACCCCTGAGAAATGTAACACATCTGATTACACTCTTTCGATAAGGGGACTTATGAGCACCCCTCAAATATATGAGGGGTGTGCATAGTAGTTCATTGGAAAACAGCCGCCATATGAGAGATATTGCGAGCAGGTAACTTCCATATGGCATTGGCAATCATAGCCACTTGCACTGATAACACCCCGATAGCTAAACAACAGCGTACATTGAAAAACCCCTTGACCGGTAACTGCTTCTGTTGAGGAGTGGTGCCTATCACTTTAGCAATCAAGTCAAACAACGGTTCAACCGAACTGCGACGTTTGCTTAAACAGAGACGCTGCTTGGGTTGGTTGATAAATCGATGATACGCCTTGGCAAACCGTCCCTTTGTCCATCTAAGTGCCGGGGTAATCAAAGCGACTTGTGCCTTCGCCCAACGACGGATACGGTCTGCTTGGGTATAGGCATCATCGGCAGTGAGTGTCTGCGGTGAAAGTTGTGTCAGAATCTCAGACGCTTTAGCATCTATCGCCCAACTTTCGGAGACCGACGCACGGTGCACAGTTATCAGTGTTGGGAACGCACCTTGTGTGCAGATAATGTGAAGTCCGTAGCCATAGACCCAGCCATGATAACCACTCTTGCTCCACGTGGCATCGGTGTCGAGGTTGCGTAGATGTTTAGGTACTTTTCCTGCTTTGCGGTCAGTTTGATGCCAGACGGGTCCTCGTGCCTTAAATAAACTTTTGTCGGCTACCAGATGAGCCAAGTTGAATTGTTGGGACAAGTCAGTGGCATACTGACCGATAAACAATACAAATGCCTCTATCACTTCATATAATGCCTTATAGCGACGTGCAATCGTGGTTCGATGAGGGGGCTGTTGCCACCCCAGCATTTGTAACACTTCTGGGTGATTGATTAGCCACCGCCATTGCGTTTTGAAGCCATAGATGCCGTGAAACTGCATCAACATGAAGAAAATGATAAACGAGGTGGTTGAATATGTCAATGGTTTTGCGTGTGTGACACCTGGTTTGTCAATACGGTGTTGCATAAACTGCTCAAAGAGTTGCATAATAAGAGTGACATAATCAGCCAACATTGGTCTTTGTACCATATTGGGGCTCCTTTTGCTATGATAACAATAGGAAACCCTTTTGGCTTGATTATGTCAACTATATTTATGCACACCCCTCAAATAGATTAGGACTTACGCATTTGAGCGAAAATATAGCATGGAGGCCGCCAAATAAGCACACTATCCCAACTCAACCGGCGCCCCAATCTCCGCGGACCTCTTCACCGCGCGGCAAATCGCCACCGCTTTCATGCCGGCTTCACCGCTTGCGCGAGGTTCGCTTCCCGTCTGAATGCACTCGATGAAGTGCTCGATCTCCGCACGAAAAGAATCAAAGTTCGGGTAGCTTTCCTCTCGCACAGCCTCCGGATTATTTCGGAAAGCGTAACGCAACGTCTCCGCGCGGTCAAACCCACCTGTCACTTCAGCGACGCCGTTTTCGTTGGCGACGTAGAAATCCTCAAAACTGAACGCCCCCATCGAAACCATACCGGTGTTGGCAACCCCAATCGCACCGCTTTCAAATCGCAGGGTAAACATCACGCAGTCAATCTGTGGCTTCCGATGCGGCGCAAAGAAGGTCCCACCTTCGGCGTAAACCCGCTCGACATCTCCCATCAGAAAGCCGAGAATGTCTGCGGCATGCACGGCGTTTTCGAGGATAGGCCCGCCGCCATCGTTTTCTGCCCAGAACCAATCTTTGTTCGACATCCCCGGATGCGGATACCGGTGAACCATGTACTGAATCGGGCCGAATTCGCCTTCCGTCAGTTCCTTCAAACGTAGGAGCGGCGGGATGAACCGTTTCTTGTGCCCGATCTGCAAAACAACACCGGACCCTTTGCACACATCGATCATCCCCTGACAGTTCGCAACCGTGCTCGCCATCGGCTTCTCACACAGTACGTGAATGCCACGCTCCGCCGCCATGCGTGTTAACGCCAGATGAACCTTCGGCGGCGTGCAGATGCTGATTGCCGCTAGGTCTTCTGTATCCAGCATCTCCTCTGTAGTGGTATACCCTTTGATGCCGTACTTTGACGCGAAATCGCCTGCAATTTGTGGGACGATGTCGCATACGCTGACCAACTCGGCGTCGGGGCTGGCAGCCCATCGCTCGACATGAGCCCGGCCAACGCCTGCCAGTCCAATCACAGCAACTTGCATACAGTTCTCCTTTTAAGGGCGAAGTAGGGCCCCGACAGAGCTGTGCTCGTTTTGTAGTTTAGCAAAGGGCGTTTTTAGAGTCAAGGCAAATGGGAGGCCGTAAAAAAGATAAAACTTGACAAAGAACGATGAATCCCATAAACTAAACCCAATAGCGATTTTGAATTATTAGTCGTAGGAGGCGTCTACATTGATCTGTCCCCAATGCGGTGCTAAGGTACAAATGCTCAAAAGCGAATCTGCATTCTGTCTCAATTGTGATTGGGATAACCTAGAGCAGATTCCCCAATCCGGACAACGCAAAGATTGCAGGCATTTGTGGGTTTTACGGGTAAACGAAGTCGATGGCACATCACAATGGTGGTGTGTACACTGCTTTGAACGTCGTGATTTTCAAATGGCATTGATGTATCTGCGACCATGAAATCAGCTAGTGAATAGGCTAGGTACTAAGAGTTCATCAGTTCAAGAGTTCAGGAGTGCAATGAACCAATGAACGTTTGAACTCGCGTTTTACGCCTTACGCTTGCAAGGAAAATCGGCAAACTATTGAGGAGGCCTCTGAGATGCGTTTTTCACTAAAAGATAAGGTTGCTATCGTCGTCGGGAGCAGCAGCGGTATGGGAAAGGCAACAGCCATCACGTTTGCTAAAGCGGGGGCAAAAGTTGTTCTGGCTGCACGTAGCGCGGATAAACTGGAGGCGTTGGCGGCCGAGATTGGCGAAAATGCGCTCGCCTGCCTGACTGATGTCCAGGACGCGACTGCGGTGGATGCAATGATCGCAAGGACATTAGATCACTTCGGACGGATCGATATTCTCGTTTACGTCACCGGCACAAATATCCCCGAGCGAAACCTCAAAGTCTTGTCCAACAAGACGTGGAATATGATGATCCAAACGAATCTGACGGGCGCGTTTTACTGCACGAAAGCGGTTCTGCCGACGATGCGCGGTCAGAAAAGTGGGTTAATCATCTACGTCTCAAGCGCCGCGGTGCAGTTGCCCGATACCTCCGGCGTTTCCTATCAGGCAAGCAAACACGGGATGGTTGGGCTTGCTCATGGCACGTTCAAGGAAGAAAAAGAGAACGGCATCCGCACCTCGATGATTTTCCCCGGTTTGACGGATACGCCACTTGTTCTAAAACGCCCCGTGCCGACGCCGCCTGAAGTTATAGCAAAAGCCCTGCAACCACAGGATGCCGCCGATGCATGCCTGTTTGTTGCCTTGCTACCGCTACGAGCGTACGTGCCGGAGTTGGTGCTGCTGCCTGCTGGTTTGGCGTAGCAGTTCATATTTCACTAGCTCTATAGATTGCAGCCTCACATAAACTCAAGATCTCTCAACACAACGGGTGGAGCGTAATGATCTACGAATACAGTGGTTACCTTTGTTTCAGACCATCACCCGATCAAAAGTTGCGAAAGGCTGAGGAACTTGCAGGTAAATTTGGATTAGAGATTGATCCCGGGGCCAACTACATCGAATTTGAATATTCTGGGAGAGATAGGAATCGTAAAATTGTACAACTCCTTTTCCAGATGGCTGAGATCATCGGTGACGCCGAAAGAGAAATTGTTTGCACTATAGATAGGGAAGGCGCCGATCCCGTCTTCGAGTTCTACTCGATAAGGCATGGCAAGTTGCATCGACAAAAGGGGCGAATATTTAGAGGGTATTGAAGAAACAGCCAATCTGAAGTCTGATTAATCTTCTTGTCAAGCGTTAACGGCAATCGGTAGAAATCTAATCAGCTAAGCACTGCCACGCGGAACCCATCATTTTTGCGCTTGAGCCAGCTCTGGCGGCAGGCCCTCCACACCCTGGTGTTGGTGCCCAGCAGACGTTGGCCATGCCTGGCCACCCTTAAATTCAAAATCGCCAAGGCCACACAACTAGTCAAACAACCGTGCCGGGTCAAGGGCATTCCAATGGTTCTCGTGCACCGAATCGCTGTTGTGGAATTCCACCTGTGTAAAGTCGAAATCCGGATCAACAATCCAGTCGCGCTTCGGCGAGACCGTCCGACGGTAGTTGTACTTGAGCAAGTTCCGGATGCCACTGCTAGTGGCAGTAGTAGCGCGGTGCAAAATCGAGTAGTGGGTGATGAAGATTGACCCTGCTGGCGCGGTGGTCAGCACTCCCCGGCGGATGTTTCCGTAGTGCTTCATGAAACGGCGCGCCCCGCGGAGAAAGTGCGTACCGGGCACCAACCCCGTCGGCCCTATTTCTTTGGGTGTGTCCTGCGGGTAATAGAACACCTGCAAATAGTTGAGATCCCGCGAAAACATCCCCCCGCCATCGCGGTGCCAACTGCAGGTTACAGTCATCGGACACTCTTTACGATGGTTGCTCATCAGCATCGACAGCTTGAAGTCTTTACCCAGAAGTGATCGCACCGCGCCCGCTGCCTGCGGATTCTTGATGACCCCCTCAACAAACCAGTCTTCGGCCAGGATTTCGACCGGTTCCACAGTGGGGTGCTCATCAAGGAAACTGAGCGTGCGGCGGTTGACTTCGTCTGGTACCACGGCTTCGAGTATCAAGAACCCCTTCTGGCAAAATTCGATTACTTGCAAATCCGTCAGTGTCGGTTCACAATCGTACGTTTTGTTGATCATCACTAAGTTCCTTTCCTGAATGTGGGTTTACTTCGAGAGGACGAATTCGCAGCCAATCCCATAGGTCTCGTCGTCAGCCGTCATCATTAGCGCCATCTCAGGGAATTTGATGATGCGCCAGCCATTGCACATCGCTTCGTGCACTGTCTGATACGGCCAGTCGTCGGAGTCGTCGGGGCCATTACGTACACCGTCACCGTCTACGATTGCCATAGCCTCGACCAACGATGTGACCAGGGTACTCTGGGCTTGAAGGTACAGCAGGCGTTGGCATTGACCGTTGGCTTTTATTTGACTGTTCACGCTTTCCAAAGTCCGCTGTAAGTCCCCCTTAGTTAGCGTGCCGGAGCAGAACTTGTCCAGACACTGTTCCAGTTGTTCCTTCACTTCAACCATAGCTAAACCTCCAATCGCTTGTGCGAATTTTTCGTCATGTAGATGTTCATTGCTTGCAACATCGCTCAAATAGGTTCCGTGGTGATTATTATACCCACCTAGCAAGTCCTGTCAATACGAAAGCGTTAGAAGTAATCGTTAAAAGAACGGGAAGAAAGGAAGAAACGGAAGGATAGGGTATCCAATCTTCCCTCCTTCCTTTCCTGCCAATTTGATGCACATTATACGAAAAATCAAGCCTCAGTCGGTATAAGGGATTATTCCTGTTGCCTCAGCACTTGCAGCCCAGTTGCTGGGGAATAAAGGAAAGTGATGTTACCGTCAACATCTGTACGAAGGACGTTTTCTGGTGAGCAAACGGTGTGCAAAAAATGAAGGGCTTTGGGGTGAGGAAATTGATGACGTTCATGTGGAGCAACAGAGATAATCGCATATTCCGGTCGGATACTTCTCAACACTTCCAAACTTGTGCCGTAATTACTCCCGTGGTGACTCACCTTCAGCACACGAGAAGAGAGTTGTCCCCCATGATCTAGGATGATCTGCGCTCAACTCTCAAATTGCGCGTCGGCAGCCAAAAGCAAGCTAAATTGGGGAGTATACTCAGGGCGAAGCACAAGGGAGGCGTTGTTGATGTCGGAGAGGGTGTTTTTCAATGAGGATGGGTTGAAAACAAGCGAGGTTAACACCCCATACTTGACATCGGTTTCTGTGCAGTTATGATAGCCGAGCCATCCGCCAACGTATCACGCTTAAACTTCTCAAATCCAGCCTCCACCAGCCAATTGCGATATTCCTTTTCAGTATAAGCCTGCCCCTCGTCGTAGATATTCAGAAAGACGACGTTGAAGATAGCCGACTCGGGCGGAGAAATCCGTGAATTATCGAGAATGCCAGCCCCCAAGATATAGATTACACCCCCCGGCGTCATTGACGCACTGATATTTCTGAGCGCACGCCGCGCATCCTTCGGCGAGAGCACTTGAATGAATGCCTTCAGGACTGCGACATCAAATTGTCCCTTGAGGGGTTGTTCAACAATGTTAGCCGCTGTGACCTTGACCCGATCGGACGTGCCTGCCTCAGTGACGAAGCGCTGCGTGATTGGCGTCACATTCGGCACATCCACGACAGTCACCTGGATGTGCGGGCAGATTTCAGTTACGGCGACGGCGAGCCCGCCCGAGCCCCCGCCGACATCCAATAACGTCCGACAGGACGAGAAATCGTAGTTTGCTGTCAGCGCCTGTCCTGTTTCGACGGCGCCCGGATGCAGACTCCGAAAGAACAATTCCAAGTCATCTCTGGACATCGTTGCATAATCGTGCCTAGCTTGTGGTTGCTTGGTGCGGATGGATTCCGCCGTCTGGAGCGCCGCACCCCACAAATCTGTATACAACTCGTGCGCCCCACCCAGGTAAGATGGACTGGTACGAACCAGAAAGTGGTTTGCCTCGTCAGTGTTGGCAAAGCGATCTCCCTCGATTGTCAGCAACCCTGCCGCCACTAGCGCGTAGAGCAGCGGCTTGAGTTTAGCTGTTCCTACGCCGATGGCATCGGCAATCTGTTCGGCACGCATGGGACCATCTCTGAGCGGCGTAAATAGATCCAGCCGCATGCCTGCTAGCAGTGCGAAGGAAGGATAGACGTTCATCAGTTCTTGAATGGTTTTCGGTTCAGGGAGTGATGTCATGTAATTGGTAACCTGTGTAACAAAGTCAAGTTAGATTAAGTGTGAAATGAATACAGATTCTGAGACCGTTTACTTAGCGCCTAATTTGTCAAATGTGGTTTCCTTATCCGTTCAGCAAAAATAGGGAAACGCAGGAAGGAAGGGAAGAATGGAAAGGAGGAAAGGAGTAAGTGGAGAGTCAGGAAATTATCTCATTATTCGTTGAACTTTTGATTACCCAATGCGCACTACGCTTCACATTTTACGCATTCGTGTAATAGAGATGGGAATGCTTTTGCTGATCAAACCATCGTACTGAAAAGTATAATAAATTCTCCATCATGGCTTGATTGATCTGGACATCGGATTCCGTTTCATTTTTTAAGCTAGTTACGATGTACAACCCTTTCTGAAATCGCAAGAGCAAAATCACCCCCTCATCGCCGCCATTGGCTTTCGCGAGCAGCGTGTATTTATTTAGCCGATCCTCCCACATATCGTCTAATTTGATCTGCCCCGACTGAATCTTATAGGGTTCTTTGAAGATTCGGCTCTTTTTTCCATCGCCTGTTACCGTAAATTCTAACGTTTCCTCGTGTTCAACACCGATGAGTGGTTCCGGAATCCACCCGACACTTTGACGCCGGCGACGCATGTTACTTATATCCTGCCCGGAGACAACCACAATTCCGCCCCGGCTAACGAAATTCTTAATCCGATGCTCGGCATCGATGTTCAGGCGATACCCATCCTTGTAAATCTCTCCATGTCCAATCCAAAGCAGATGGGTTCTGGCGATTTGATGTGTCCGTAGATCTTTCACCTGTTCACAGATAATGCGGCGATCTCGGATGCGTTCAAACTGTTCAAGCACAGGGAACTCCTCCTGAGTCATGTTCCCGGTCAGTGCAAGGACTTTGAAGGGGAGTTCATGTTTTTTATACGGCTTGATACGCGGGACAACGGGCGTATAGATCAGGGGTGCAAACATCTCCTGTTCTGATTTGCTCTCATTGATTTCACTGGCTAAGACCGCCTGCGCTGCTATGCGTGCGCGATAGGGTGACAAAATTTTCACAGGCGCTGGTCCCATCTTCCTCAGTTTATCGTCGAGACGGTGAAATGCGTGTTCAACTGACCAACGCCTGCCGTAACTGTGATCAATTGCCTTGAGATCGATCCGATCTTCGTTGATGTTCGTGACATAGCCGTGAATGACGTTGATCCCTCTGATGGGCTTGTCATCCTTGTCCTTGATAGCGATGTCTTTCATTTTTCGGGCCAGGATGGCTTCAGTTAAGCCACCGAGATCGAGTAGTTCTGGCTGATATTTCTCAGCACTCTCGATAATTTTGCAGTATCCACGCGGAAAGACGATATCTGCTTCGCGTAGGGATCTGAATGTGAGATGGAGCTTCTTAAAGGATTTGTACGTTCGTTGTTCTTGGATGGCAACCCGCTCGAAAGGGGCGATATAGGCACCGGTCGCAGGGTGAGACGTTGTACACTGAAAGCCGAGATGCGATAACTATATTTGTAGTCGTGCCCAGAGTCTGGGCTGCCTTCCTTAAACGTGAGGGCCCCAAGCAGTATGTCATAGGGCGCGTTATTTTCAAAAATGAGGTCATTGCCTTCAATCCTGCACCGCAGCCCCCGATCGTCTCGATGGTTCAGATTAGCGATGTCCAATGTGTATTTCCACGCGTCCTCATACCCCAAGCCATCAGTTTGTTTGACATCCATCAGGTGCATGTGCTTGTCGTTATACTCTTTAAGCACAGCGATATACTCTCCCGTATGGGTTTTGATCTTGACGCGCGTTCCGACAAGCCGCTCGATTAACCGCTCATAGCTTTCATCCATCGCATATTGCCACAATTCCTTTTGAACAGTATCGATTGTAGGCTCGCCTTCCTCGCCTTCCTCGCCTTCTTGGACTTCAGTAATCGGTCTAATAGGTCTGAAAACAGCGGTTGACTTGATCTTTCCCCAAACCATCTCTACGGTTTTGTTGACAGAGTCTTTGAGAGCAATCCCGAAGTTCCGGGTTTTTCGTCGGAGACGTGTGGGAAAACGGGGATGATAGACACGATCGAGATCCCAATCTCGTTCTAATCGCTCCCGTTCGTTCATCGAATCAAGGTAGCGGATATAAGCGACGATCCCGGCTGTTTCCGCACCTCTGAAAATATAGCTTGGCGCATCCCCACGCTGCCGGGATTCTTCGGAAATGATCTCTAACCCGTTTGATTCAAGCCGCATCGTTCCACGATACCGTTTCCCATCTTTCATTTCAAAAACAATGTACTTTTTCAGCAGCTTCTTTAAGATCTTGTCTTTTTTGAAAAGATTAATCGCATAATTGATACTTGCAAATATGAAAAGGGCAGTCACTGTGAGAATCAATGTTCTGATCTCCCAAAAACCGGGCGTATCTTCGTCACTTTGAGCAATAGCGGCATTTGGAAGGCAGATCATGGCAAACAGTTGCAAGATCAAAATCAAGCGGAGAATACAGAAAACGTATTTACGACACATTATTCCATTCACCTCATGTCAAATCTTCCACTTATCCTTTATGCTGGGCTTGAAAGAGATCAAAGACGGCATCAAGCTTTGCCAGCGCTTTCGAATCATCTGCAAATATGTGAGACAGCCGTTCATAAAATCTGAGGAACGCGTAATCGAACTTCTGTGATTCCTGGGCAGGTTTTTCAGTCTGGACTAACTCTGTAACGCCGTTCCATCCACTTTCTTCGGCCTTCAGATCCTTGTCAGTGTTCAGACGGCTGGAGAAAACCTGCTCAAATGCACGAAGTGCTTTACGATACTGCCCATTCCGCAAATATGCCCATGCGAGGGTGTCGAGGAAGTTTTTTTCACCGGGGGCTTGCTTCACCGCGCTGAGGGCCAGTTCAATTGTCTTTTCAGGCTTGGTTTGCTGTTCGACATAGAGCCATGCAAGATTGTTGCTCCATGTCACATGTGCGGGGTCTTGCTTGACAGCCTTCTGGTAAAGGGTTTCCAACTTTTGAGACCAAAAGGCGCCCTCTTGAGGAGCAAGCCCTTTTGTACGGATATAAAAGTGCTCCAGGTTTAGATAAAGTGCGCGATGATAACCGTGTGTGCCTGCAACCCTTTCACACAGTTTGATGTAATCTTCCAGTTCCGCTTTCTCATTTGGACGTTCAAAGACTGTCCTCTGGTAAACCCAGCGCAGATTATTATTCCAAATGGGATTATCTGGATCGGCTTGAAGCGCCTTTTCATAGAATAATTTGAGTTTATGAATCCATGAAGGTTCATCAGGATAGTTTGTTAATGCTTCGATATAAAGTTCCTCAAGGACCGCGTAGGATCTTGGGTCGTAGCCGCGGTTTTGAATCGCCTTTTCATAGCGTTCGATATGGGTGGGGAGATCCGCGGAAGGCAGCGATGGAAACGTCGTACCCATGCGCTTTTCAACCGTTTCCGCTGAATCGGTGAAGTAATGCAGCACGGTTATGAGGCCGCTTGTAATCACCAAACCCGCTAGTGCAGTTGCAAGCCCTGCCACGACCTTTGTCTCGTGTTCACGATCGGTATAAATTTCTGGCGCAAGGATCATTGCCCCGGCAAACCCCGTGACCAATCCACCAAGATGGGCAGCATTGTTGATTTGTGGAAAAACGACGCCAAGAAGAAGGTCAATGCCAATAAATGGGAGGAGGCGTAAACCGAAAATCCGCCTTTGCCTGCGGGGGAGATAGTTTTTATAGCGAAGTCCGAGAGCGACAATGACCCCTATTAATCCGAAGATCGCACCTGATGCGCCGGCCCCGACGACGTCACGGGAGACGAAAGGCAAGCTTGCAAAGCTGCCGCCGATTGCCGGAATCAGATAGAGAATCAAGAATCGCCACCTGCCATACAACCCCTCAAGCAAACGACCAACGATGAGGAGTAAGCCCATATTCAATATGAGATGCAATTCGCCGACATGCAAAAAGGTACTGGTTAGCAGCCGCCAATATTCTCCTGCTTCAACAATCAGACGATAGGAATATGCACCAAATTGAATGAGAGTCTGCTGATCTCGCGAACGTCCCGCAAATTGGTCAAGAAAGAGAAAGATCACAATATTCAACGCAATCAGGGTCAGCGTGACCGCCGGGAGTCTTTTTTGGTAAGCGAGAAACTTCTGCTCTGCTTTTAATCTGCTTTCGATCTCTCTCACTTTTGTGATGCCTGTGTCCGCTGAACTGCTATTCAGTCCCCACAGACTCTGGATAAGTTCAAGTTCACGAGCAGACTGCCACCGACCATTGGTAAGCGTTTCAGAAAAAACGAAGGCATCCGGCGAGATACGACCAAGCCTTATCCAGTCGTAAAAGGTTTGCTCATCGATTTCAAAAAATTGATTTCCGATTCGGATTTTCATAAGTTATTTTCAGGCTTATAGTTAACTGAGGGGTGCTCATAAGTAGACTTGAGTCAGGATAACGGTTATAATCTAATCTAACGTGCAAGAAAGAGAGGATTATAACATGGGTTATCCTGACAGTACGTATTATATCACATTTTTGTTTGAACAACTTGACCATTTCAACGCTTCCAGCCATGCACCGCCACCTGAGAGCCATGGACGTCCGAAATCGTATACAGACGACTGCTTGATTGTCCTTTTTGCCATCTTAACGCTCAAAGGCCTCCATCGCTTTAAGGCACAACACAGATGGCTCAAGCTACACCCGCAGTGGCTGTGTCGTCTTAAACTGGCATGTGTTCCGTCTCGGGCAACCCTTTGCCGACGCTACAAACAACTCGCTTACCAGCTAGAGGCGTTCATCGGGTATCTCGGTGATGTGGGAATGACTTTGATACCTGACTCACCTCCAGAGGTGGTTTACCAAGACAAAAGTCTGTTTAAGGCAAAAGGAAGCGTCTGGCATCAGAAGGATAGAAATGCCAATCGCATCCCAACTGGCATCCGTGCCATTGACACAGACGCCAGTTGGTCAAAGAGTCACTATCACGGTTGGGTTTACGGCTATGGGCTTCATCTGACCGTCTCTATAGAGGGATTGCCTCGTATGAGTGCCATTGACACCGCGTGTGTGAGTGAAAAAGCCGTCCTTGACCGACAACTCGACACACTGCTTGAACAGAACATCGGGTATTTAGTCGCTGATGCCGGCTATACCGACTTGAAACGTACCCAACACTTGGCGAACCAGGGACTGTTGCTAATCACTCCCGTCAGAGGCGCAAAGAGTCAGCGGGCACGGCGTTATGTTGAAGCGGTGAATCAATCGGCGCAGTTGCAGACCTATCAACACAAGCGCAAGGTTGCTATTGAACCTATCTTTGGATTGTTGAGCCAATTACTATCGACCCATACCAATCATAAGCAATTGCCGGTGAGTCGAAAAGCGAATGTCTCTACCTTTTTGATGCTGGGGGTGGTTTTACTGCAACTGGCTATGTTAGTCAATTCTATTTGGGGAAGACCCCTGAGAAATGTAACACATCTGATTACACTCTTTCGATAAGGGGACTTATGAGCACCCCTCATTTAACTGAGGGGTGCTCATAAGTCCCCGAAAGGACGGGAGAAACCGAGTTTTTCGGAAAAACTCCATTTCTGATTCCGTAGAAATTTATCATAAATGCCTGCTAATGTCAACGAAAAATCAGAGTAGGTCAAGCATTTCAACGCTATCAGCGAAGCTGCGCCAGTTGTCTGACTTGGATTTAATCTGTTCGAGCACCAAACTTGGCCCCTGCCCGATCTTGAACGTTGGCGCCACTGACTACCACAGCAATGATTAGACCCATTGTGTCAACCAGCGGATGTTGTTTGCGCCCTTTGACCCGTTTGTGGGCATCGTAACCTTTGGTCCCCTCCGGTGCCGGTGCTTCGCACCGAGGATCCTCGACCTCTGGTCGGGATCTGCGACCGAGAGTCCGAGACCTTTTTCGGTCGTTTTCACCGATTGACTCTCAAGGATGGCGGTGCCAGGTTCGGAGTCACGTCCGTCCTGTTTCGGGAACTTTTGGTGCAACGTATCACGGATGGCTTTCCAGGTGCCATCTTTCTCCCACTGCCGGAAGTCAGTATAGACCCCCATGGCGGAAAGTCATGAGAGGAGGAGTGGCCAGGTCTCTAGCGTAGCGAGATCCCGCGCAGCGGGGCACATCCGGTCCGGAGCAGATAAAAGATGGCGTTAAGCATGTCGCGCATGTCCGTTTCTCGCAGACGTTGGGCGGGTTTTACCGGTGGGATTAAAGATTCAACAATCTTCGATTCGACATCAGCTAAATCGGTAGGATAGGATTCTCGGTTCATAGGTTGGCATTTTATTTCAACTGTCCTGTTTTGTCAATCTTTTCAAACACCCTCTTAGACACTTGCGACCTGCCCCTTCGCGGCTGAATCTTCAGCGGCCAGACAGACTCGCACGGCTTCCATGGCTTCATCCGGCGTAATGATCGCAGGTGTCTTCCCATCCAAAATACAATTGGCAAAGTAAATGAGTTCCTCCCGAAGCGCACCGGAGCGCAAATTATGCAGCATTGGCCAGTAAGTCGTGTCTGGCGACTCCCAGCCGTTCTTATCACAAATCGAAAAGTTCGGATGGCTCTGGTGAATGTGTATCGATCCTTCAGTACCAATAATTTCCATCCGCTCATCAATCCGAAATGGCGTCTGCTCCGGCAGAAACCAGACGTTTTCACACACACCAATGGCGCCGGTGTTGAAACGATACATCGTCCAGCCGATATCTGGGTAGCGTAACTCCCGCACAGACAACGTTTGTGCGTAAACCGTCTCAACCCTGGCGCCTGTATACCATAGCATCAGGTCGGTATCATGGATGCCATCTCCGATGATTGGCCCAATCTTGCTCAGGACGCTTTCGCTCACAGAGGCCGGAATATTGCGTCGAGCCGATATAGAAACAATCTTGCCAATCCTGCCGACCTCAATCTCTCGCTTTGCCGCAGCGTAGCGGGAATTGAATCGGCAGATGTGTCCAACCATGAAGCACTTATCGGATGCGTTTGCCGCGCTAACGATCTCCTCGCACTCGGCGACTGTAGAAGCCATTGGTTTTTCAACGAAAACATGTTTCCCTGCCAACAGCGCCGCCAATGTTGGACCGACATGCTGGTTCCACATTGTCACAATGCTTACCGCCTCGACCTCAGTGTTAGCCAGCAAATCATTATAGTCAGTGTAGGTATATGACACACCAAAGCGCTTCGCCAATGCCTCTAATCGTGATTCAGTACGTGTACACAGGGCGAACAACTCCGCCTGTGGAATCCCAGAAAGCGCCTCACAGTGGATCTCGCCAAACCGTCCCAAACCAATAACGCCAAACTTGACTTTGCTCATAGCTGGTACTTCTCCTTAGTATTACTGGTACTTCTCCTTAGTATTAAACGAGACTGGCTGTCGTAGAGCATGCAGTGCTCGTCCGAGAATCGGACCCTGATAGATCGCTCTTTCTTCACCAACTCGACACCCAACGCTCCCGATTCGGAATCGGCGGGCGGACGGGGAGGCCGCCTTGCAGATGTGATTCATAGATGCCAAATCCGATTTCCGTGCTCAACATCGTTGCGCGTAGGTTGCTAACCCCCGGTTTGCCAGTGCTGATAGATGCCACCAGTTCACGGATTTTGCACTCCGTGCCGCTCCAGGGGGTTACGGTTTCAACTTCGATGGGGTCATAGGCGCGGTACTGCCCATCCTTTTTACGCACATAGAGGGACTCGCCATCGTTCTGGATGCGGATGATGCCTTCTTCGCAGACTACCTTGATGTCATAGCCCATCCCTGTGCCCGCCACATGCAGGGTGGTACCACTGCCAAATTCGACCAACGCACTCCGGATGGATGTATCCCTGATGAACCACATGTTTGAAGTATCTCCCTCGGCAGGGTGGAGTTCGCCTAACGTGCCGCGAATGGAGACTACCGGCTCAGGGTCGCCTAAGAGACAGAGCAGGGTGTCGAGGAAATGCCCACCGATGCTGTTGCCCGAAAAGCCGACTACCGACTTGAGTGCGCCTAACGCTCCGCTAGTGACAATCTCCCGCGCCTGTCGATAGACCGCCCAGTTTCGCCTCGGAGGCCCAAACTCTAGGAAAACGCCATTGCGCTCAAAGGCATCTCTGATCGCGTCTGCCTCGACCAATGAACAGCAGAACCAATGAACAGCAGAGGGGTTTCTCTGTGAACATCCCCTGAATACCGTGCTCGGCGCCATAAATCATCGCCTCCGCATGCTGCTCTGGACGGGTGGTGATGCTGAGAATATCGGGCTGTTCCACGTCAATTAACTCTCGAAAATCGAGATAACCACGTGAAACGCCCCAACGTTCTTGGAAAGCCCTGAGTTTCTCCTCCACGATGTCGCATGCAGCAACCATCTCCGTCTCCTCAACGAGTGCATAGCTGCCCGCGTGGCACAACGGCAGCACGATGCCTCCACGTCGTGGTCCCTGCAACTCGTCGTCAATGGTGCTAGCGATGCGCCCGCAGCCAATGATACCGATCCGAAATGTCATGTTGACCTCCTCTCATACCCTGCATCGAATTGTAGATGCGGTAAGGACAGCCGTCTCAGAAGCCAATTGGCAGGGAATCCACTTCTCGTTTACAAAATTAACGACTTGTGCTAGTTTTTCTCAATGCAGATGCAGTATGGTTTATAATGGTTTATAGTAGTAGCGTAATTCATTGCGCGTTTGTTCCTAACGTGCGATGAATCGCACGACTATGAACGTAATCAGCACAAGTCGTAAAATTAGTAATATGGGGGGGGCTTTTCATTAAGGAATGGCTTTCAGCTTACAGTGGGGTTCACCAGCGGAGCAGGTTGGGTTGAGAAACAAAACCCAACAAGTCCAAGTGAGATGAAGTTGGGTTTAACGAGTGTTCAAAACCGACTCGTGTTGAAGGCTAATCCGCCAGTTTTTTTGGAGAATTAAATCGCCCTGCTGTGCCAGTTTCCCGGTTGCGTCTTCAGTCGTGTGTGTGATAGAATATTCCTGTGCATCATGCGATAGACCGAAAAGAGGAATATTTTGCGCTTGCACTTTATTCCATGTAGTGGTATGCTCACTCGGATACCTTCTCTCCGAGTGAGTAATTTGAGTCGCTTAATAGCGCGGATTAACAGAATGTTACAGATCTCTGCTCAAAAAATCCGCGACGTTCTGACGGACTGTGCTATTTCCTCTCATATGTGGGAACTTAGGTCCTTACATAACAACAATATTTAAGGAGAAATTTATGCATCGAAATAAGCAGTTCGCTATTTGGATAGGAATTTTATTGTTTGCCTTTAGCCTGACGATTTATGGACAGGCTGAACAAGCCGAAATCCCACAGAGTGGAACAGCAAAAGCACTTTTATACGGCGGCCCACCTGACCCGGAAGAACTGGCGTTGAGTAAAGCAGGTCTTTCAGGGCTTGGATTAACTTTCATTGATGGTGACCCGTTCTTCCGATTCCAATTGCAGCCGGATATAGATCTCGGCAAAGTTGGGCTTGGACTGGATGTTGTGCTACTTTACAACCCAGAACCCGATCCGAAGCCTGATGGCACCGAGGGAGATAAAATTCTCGCCGAAGATGGCGAAGAGTGGGATAACATAAGTACCATCCTGCGAGTTGTTCGCTATGTGCGGTATGGGCATCTTGGTGAGCCGTTTTATGCCCGCTTTGGTGAGTTAGACTATGTCACTATTGGTCATGGATTCATCATGTCCGGCTACTCGAACTACGATCGGCGAGGTTTGCGCCTGAACCTCAGCACGAAAACGAAGAAGGTTGGCATAGAAACGGTTATCAACAACCTCGGCGATCCAACCGTCTTTGGCGGGCGAGTGTTTGTTCGACCCTTGCAAGAGGAGGAGGGCGGCACGCAAATCCTCAACAGCCTTGAATTCGGCGCAACCTATTTGACGGACATCGATCCGCAGCCGCTCGTTGAAGGCGAGGATCTGCTTATCGCATTGGGCGCCGATGTCGGCCTCCCGCTCATTAACAACAAGCTCCTGCGCGTAGACCTGTACGATGACGTGGCTTTCCTGAACACAAAATCGAAGGTGGATGGATCTGGGGAAACCGAAATCGCGACGGGAAACGCCGTCGGACTCGGTGCGTCGATCTCTAAAGCCTTGTTCAAGGTGGAGTATCGTATCTTTGGCGAAGGATTCCAGCCAACCATTTTTGACTACACCTACGATTCTGCCAAGCCCGACTTTCTGGGAATGAATGACGATGATGACGGCGAAGCAAAACAGGGCTACTTCTCAATGCTTGCCGTGAAGCCGATCTCAAAGGTCGATTTCCTGGCGACTTTTGAGGACTATACGACCACAGAGCCGAAGCTATACGCCGGCATTACGGAATCCGGTTTAGTAGACAAGCTGTCATTCCGGGCATTTTACGTCAAGCGCAACATCGGCGAGCCAGATAAAAAAGGGAGTGAAGACCCAGGCTTTTTCAAAGATCTCTTCCGCCTCGATAATAAATCCGCGTTCATCGTGCGACTCGGATATGAGATCATTCCCAGGTTTGAAGTTGCTATTATTCGTGAATACCGTTTCCAGCAGGTGGAAGATATAGACAGAGGGACACACTTCAAACCAATCCACAAGACCTCGGTTGAGGCTGGTTTCAATCTCAATTTTCGATAGTTCGTAGATTCTAAACAACCCCAGATAAATGGATGTTTCCTTATCCATTTTGTAATGCCACTTTTATGGAAGTATGAAAGGAAAAGAGGGAGAGGAAGGAATGGAAGGAGAGAAGTAAGATTCTGTCTTCCTTCCTTTTCTTTCCGTCTTCTGGCAAAAATAGACCTCTACGGATTGCCAAATTAGCAATTCTAACAATGAACGGATGGCTAGAACCCCTGATCACGTTTATCTACCCTACGAAATGCCGACGCTGTGAGATGCCGATGGGCGTTGGTCAGGTTCGCTACCTTTGCGATGACTGTTGGCAACAGATTGAATTTCTCAAAACCCCGTGGTGTGAAATCTGTGGAACGCCTCTCAGCCTTCCACGTCACTCGCCTCAACACCGTAATCTGATCTGTACCGATTGTCGAGAGCAACCACCGTTGTATGGCAAATTTCGCACGATTGCTTTTTACGAACCCACCCTGCGCGAAGCCATCCATCTTTTGAAATATAACAAAAAACAGATCTTCGCAAAGCATCTGATCCAATTGCTGCAAGCGCATTTCCCAGAAGATCTCGCTAACATAGCCTACGATGCTCTAATCCCAATTCCCCTCCACTCCAACCGTTTCCGCGACAGAGGATTTAACCAATCGGAGCAAATTGCTCAAGGCGTCGCACAAGTTTGGGGTATACCAATCCGCACCGATATTCTCGTCCGTATCAGGGATACGGCCCCACAAAGCAGTCTAAGCTCTCGCGAAGAACGTATGAAAAATACCGCGGGGGCTTTTGAGATTCGTTTGCCGTATTTAATCCAAGATCGAAAAATCTTACTAATCGACGATATTTTTACGACAGGGACAACGATCAATGAGGCGTTGAAGGTTCTGCGGACAGCGAACCCTGAGTGTGTTGATGTGTTGACGCTTACCCGCACAAAGCCAAACAGCGTAAAAAAGGATTGATCAAAAACAGGTCTTGTGATATAATGCTAAACCATTATCAAACTAGGTTCTGTTGACATTTGAGTATAAGGTTGTGGCATAATAGAAGAATGATGCCAATAACCTTACCCGATGACCAATGGAAAAAGATATACTCGTTTCTTCTAACTTGTCCCACCATCTATGTTGGCAACGAAGCGACAACACGCCGCTTTATCGAAACTGTTCTCTGGGCGACCCGTAGCGGTGCTCAATGGAGACTTCTGCCAGACACCTATGGTAAATCGAACACCCTCTATAAGCGGTTTGCTCGGTGGTGCGACAAAGGGGTCTTCACACAGATCCACCCCCACTTCGCCGCCGACCCCGATATCGAGTCGCTTATTGTGGACAGTACAATCATTCGAGCGCACCCGTGTGCGGCGGGTGCCGAAAAAAAAAGGGTGGCACTGAAAATCAAGCGTTAGGCTGCTCTCGCGGGGGATTCAGTACAAAAATTCACATCACAGTTGACGGCCTGGGTAATCCCCTAAGAATACATCTGACGCCCGGTCAAAGAAACGACATAGCGGAAGCAGAAGGGTTGATACTTGGATATAAAAGCGAGTATGTGATTGGAGACAAGGGATATGACTCCGACAATTTTATCGCTGTTATTGAGGCGAATGGAGCGATTGCGGTGATACCGCCCAAAAGTCATCGTGTGGATCAAAGAGATTACGACAAACATCTGTACAAAGAGAGACATCGGGTTGAATGTTTCATTAACAAGATAAAATGGTATCGCCGCATCTTCTCTCGGTTCGAGAAGTTAGCTATCCGTTATTTTGGATTTCTCAGCTTTGTCTCCACTCTTATATGGCTCCCTTGAAATGTCAACAGAACCTAGCACCATTAGTTATTAAGGAGCCTCTTGCAGCAACGATCAATGACGGGGCGTCCAAGATGGGCTCGTCTTCCGCTACCTCGATTTTAGGATTGGTTACAACCGGCGACGCGAGCATAGATGCGGCTGCAAAGGCTGGTGGAATTACCAAAATCCACCACGTTGATTTCCAAATGAAAAGCATCCTGTTCTTTTATATGAAGGCGACTGTCACCGTATATGGGGAGTAAACGAATCGCCAAAGAAACGTATACGGTCGATGGCGATCTATCAGATATAATCTCAAGCCCTTGCATGGTTCATCTCCATGCGAGGGCTTCTTTTTGATTATAAAAATCTGGGATGGTTCAAACACATATCACATCCTATACCTCAATCGCCCCATCAAACTCCCGATCAATCTTAATCATCCCTTTCGCTGCGAAACTGCGGATGAGGCTCACGATTGATTGTTTCGCCGTGTCAGCAACCTGTGTTTGTTTAAAAGTCAACTGACCCATTTTCGTTTCCACATCGGCTGCTGATTCCGCCGATAGGTTGCGCAGGGATTTGTCTCGAATCGTTGACGGGGCATCATGAAGCGCTAGAGCAATCGTGCTTGCATCCAGCACCTGCAAGATCGCGCGGACGGCAGAATCGTTCAAAGTTGCCAGATCTTTGAAGGTAAAGATCTGCTCGTGAATCTGGTTGACCAAATCAGGTTGCCTTTCCGCCAGGGATTCCAACAACCGATTTTGTTCATCGATTTTCATCTGAGACATCAGTCTGACGAGGTTCGACGCCCCATCACCAAAAACAGTGGTGTGCTTCGCCGCCGTGACGATTCGCTCCGTCAAGCGAGTATAGATCTCCTGAACTCTTTCTGACGTTGCGATTTCGGTCGTTGCAGCATTTTCAGCGACTGTGGTCTGTTTGGCGGGAGGGAGGTCAACGAGAATTTGGGAGGCATGTTTGGCGAGGGTCCGGGAGGCGTGTTCAAGCGCCAGCAAAAAAATAGCAAGATCTGCATCATCTTCGTCTTTGAGTGCGAGACGGACAATCCGTGCATCCGTTTTTTCGAGAAGGTCGGTCAACTCCTCAACGGGTATGCCTTCTAAGGTTTCTTCAAACAATTCGTGCCCTCCTTTCTCCGGGAACAATTGTGCCAATCAAGGAAACGCCGGCGCTGGCATACGTCAATCCCTGTTCAGTCATCCGAGTTATTGGATCCCTTTCGTTTTTCCATGCACTGATTGAAGGATGCTAAACGCCGGTTGTCGATTGCAGCCATGATCGTATCCATCTTTAAAAGGGAAGCGACCAATAACACGACGCAAACCCCGACAGTGATTAACATTGCTTGCTCTGCAGCAGCCTGTGGAGACACCGTGGAGCTGACTTTTTGAACGAGAAAGATCATCGGTTGATACAGGATCATGCCGAGGATTGCGCAGATGACAATGGCATAAAAAGTGAACCTCCCCTGTGATGTTGACATGTGTCTTCTGGCGCTCTGAAAAGGGTGGGAAGGCCCAGCTCGCCTTTCTCTTCTTAATCTGTTTTGCATTGGATTTCCTCATGTATTGCGGATTGCGCAAAACGTAGAGCGGGCACATCTTTTGGACGCATATTTCTCGGTTTACGTTTTGCGCATCACGTTTCACGTCCCGGTTCAGTCGTAAAATCAAGAGGAAGTTGTGGAGTTGGTTGTCCACTAAATTCAACAGGATAGTTTCCGTCAAAGCAAGCTGTGCAAAAATCCTTGGGTGATTTCGTGCACTTGAGCATGCCTTCAATGCTGAGGTATCCCAAACTATCCGCACGAACGTATTTACAGGTTTCTTCAATTGTGTGTGAGCTGGCGATTAATTCTTTGCGTGTGGGTGTATCGATGCCGTAGAAGCAGGGAAATTTATTCGGTGGGGAGGCGATACGGACGTGAACCTCCGTGGCGCCGCCCTGGCGGACCATCTTCACAAATTTTCGGCTTTCGGTGCCCCGCATAATCGAATCATCAACCACCACAACGCGCTTGCCTTCAAGCACATCGCGAATCGGGTTCAATTTCACCTTGACCATCAGTTCACGAATCTCTTGCGAGGGGTTCATGAAGGCTCGTCCCACATAAGAATTCCGATATAGTCCGATGTCAAACGGAATGCCAGATTCCTTTGAATATCCCAATGCGGAGAGCATCGCCGAATCCGGTACAGGAATTACGATGTCCGCATCCGCAGGGCACTCACGCGCGAGTTGCCTGCCGAGTTCACGTCTCGGACGGTTGACGAGCTCACCGAACACAACACTATCTGGGCGCGAGAGATAAATATACTCAAAAATACATTGCGCTAGATAAGGCTGTGTCTGACCAAATATGAACGATTGCGGTTCTCCAGCCGTGCTGGTAATAATAACCATTTCGCCGGGAGTAATCTCACGGATCGGCTCCGCTTCAATGACATCGAAAGCACAGGTTTCAGAAGCGAGAACGTACGCATCATCAGCACGGCCCAACCAGAGTGGACGGAAACCGTAAACATCCCGGACGCCAATCAGGATAGATTTTCCCATACAGATGAGTGAGTAAGCGCCACGAACCTCTTTCAGGGCATCCATGATCCGATCTTCCAGCAACATCTGTTGAGAGCGGGCAATGAGGTGGGCGATAACTTCTGTATCGGAAGTGGATCTAAAGATTGAACCTATGTCTTCGAGGTCATTGCGGATGCGCTGGGCGTTAACAAGATTTCCGTTGTGTGCAATTGCGAGGGGACCTCGCTTGTATTCCCAAATCATCGGCTGTGCGTTCTGGAGATTGCTTGCTCCCATTGTCGAATACCGATTGTGCCCGATTGCAATGTTTCCCTCCAGATTTGCCAACGTATCCGAATCAAAGATGTTCGCAACAAGCCCCATGCCATGACGATGAGAAAACAAATGACCATCTGAAGCGACGATTCCAGCACTTTCCTGACCACGATGCTGAAGGGCGCGTAAGCCCAGGTAAGTGAATTCGACTGCTTTTGGGTGTCCCAAAATGCCGAAAACCCCACACTCCTCCTTTGGCTTATCATCAAATGCATCAAAATATTCCATATTTGGATGATTCTCCAATTTATCGAGTTTTCCGCCATCGCATGGCGGCTGAAAATCTTGATAATGCTGGGATTTGGGTTAGATCTGATCTGACGATGTTCGCGTCCGTTCCGACGAGTCTATAGCCAAGAATTGCCCCAATCGGCGCAGCAACGATGTACAATAGTTCGGGAGGACATTTTATCGCTAGCAGTATGCGAAGTGGTAGAGATACAATAAAGGCAAGCAACTGCGCTATAGCTAACAGCAGGTAAAACAGTAAGTTCGAGGCAACCAGCGTTTCCCAATGAATATTCAGCAGTAACATCAACGCAACTATGGCTGGTGCGCCAAGAAAAGTGCCTTGATAGGTGCTCTTGCGACCTATGCTAACGCCAAACCGGCGTCCGGCAAATATGACGCCTTCAGCAACACCGGCAATGGCGCTCCCGTAGGTCACACCAAAGGAGATGAGCAGGACTAAACCCACCCAAAAACCGGACTGTACGCGATCGCCGATTAAGCCTTTCCAGACGAGCTGTTCTACTAGGAAGAAGCAGAGCCAGCCGCTCACTAACCCGATAAAACTACCTGATACAATCTGGCTTGCTGTAAGAGCAATTGTGTTTTTTCGAAGCATACAAATCTCCTGAGAGATCAAGATTTTATGGGGAGATTATATCATGGTGTTGTACTTCTGTCAACCTGAAGTGGGAACGTGAAACGTAAAACGTGAAGATGGCGCCTGCCCGCTTACTCACTTTGCAGGGCAATTTTGCAAATGCAGACTTACGCAGTTCATTATCGTACCAACCGCGTAATTTCTAAGATTATTGCATCCTAAAGACCTTACAAACCTCAACGATTGGCATTTAAGATCCCTCCTTACCAAAAAGTGACTTTATTATACCAGACGGGTGAAGTCGGTAGCAAATCTCTTGATTTCCGTTCAAAGATCTGTTAAGATACATCGCTGAATTCCAAAATGAGAGATGCGAATTATTTCGGTCCCATGCAAACCTTTTCAAGGGTTAAATAGGTTAGAAATGGAAACCTGCTGCATCGATCTTGAAATTGCACCAATTGGCAAAATCCCGATTTTCCTCAAGAAGTGGGGACGTGGGCCCAAAGTGTTGCTCGTGCACGGCTGGCTGTCCAGCAGTCGGAGATGGCATCATTTTGGTGAGCATTTTGCACGACACTACGAAGTATGGGCGCTGGATCTGCCCGCGTCTGGAGAAACACCGGCACTTCCACAACATCATACAACACTAGAGACTTACGCAGAAATTCTCGCCAGACTCATCAACCACCTTACGGATGGAAAAAGATTACACAGTTTAGTGGGACATTCGATGGGCGGGCTGCTCTCACTCCTCTCGATTCAGAATCACCCTAGCTTCTGCACGTGCGTGATCGTATGTGGCGCCCCTGTGGTAGGGGTTAGATACCTCAAGCCCCTCACAGATCTCGAAGACTTTGTCGCAAAGTGTCTTCTTACAGCGCAATCGCTGCCGATAGTGCGAAAGTGTATCGGAGATGCCAATGTACATGCTGCGGCAGTCCTTCTGAAGCAGCTTTGTGCATGTAATGTTTTGAACCAACTCAAGCCAAGCCCAGCGAACGTACTTGTTGCCCGTGGAGAACATGATCCTTATCTTTCTCCCACAGCCGCCGAGCAGTTAGCCGAAAAGCTCGGCGGATTATTTTACGAATTTCAGGGGGCGTATCACTCCCCAATGACTGAACAACCGGACGATTTTCATCGGGTGGCTGGAGGTTTCTTGGATAAAGCGTAATGGAATTTCATGGAGTACAGATCGTTCGGCTTCACTCAGGAGGTCATTACTTGCTTCGCGGATTCGCCTGTTTTTAACCGCAATCTTCCCGATGAAAGGAGTATCTATGGATGATCTACTGTTTCAATCTGGTGAAAAAGTGCTTTTTATTGGCGACAGCATTACCGACTGCGGGCGTCGCGGCGACCATGCCCCCCTTGGCAATGGCTATGTGAGACGTATAACTGAGCTAATCACCGCGAAGTATCCTGAACGTCGAATCGAATATGTCAACAGAGGCATTGGCGGCGATGTTGTTGAAGGGTTGGAAGCGCGGTGGGAAGCGGACGTAATCGCCGAAAAACCGAACTGGCTTTCGGTCAAGATCGGCATTAACAACGCTAGCCGACAACTGAATGCCGGTATTCCAAACGAAGAATATCTCCCGGAGTGGGAGGCGTGCTATCGACGCATCCTGGCGCGTGCGCGAGATGAATTGAATGCAGAACTTTTTATGTTCGAGCTCTTTTATATTGAGGAAGATGTCGAGGCGCCACGCCCGTTGGCTGTCGATGCCTACAATGAGATTATTCATCGACTCGCTGACGAATTTAACGCGCGATCGATCCGGACCAACGAAGCGTTTGATCGCGCTGTGGCTGTATGTCCGGGCGCATTGTGGACGACGCAGGATGGCGTTCACCCCAATCCGGAGGGTCATACACTGATGGCGTTGGAGTTTCTCAAACAGGTGGGCTGGTAGAGCGTGAAACGTGATGCGTAACAGGGATTCAAATGGCATCCCCGCCTCCCTATATCCTCGTATCACAGCTAGCTTTCAAACAACAATGGAGAAGGTGAGAAACGGATATGCTTGAACAAAATGACACTAGGCAATTGATAATCATTGACGGAACAGCGTTTGTCTATCGCGCCTTTTTTGGCGTGCAACAGCCGCTGACTAACTCAAAGGGGCAGCCTACACATGCGATTCTTAGCTTCATAAGAACACTGCTGAAGTTGCTGCGGGAAGAAACTGAGTATATGGCGATTTGCTTCGATCGGGGCGGCAGGAGCAAAAGGGAGGAACTTTATGCCGAGTACAAAGCAGACCGCCCCGAGATGCCGGATGCGCTTGTTTCCCAGTTTCCGTATATGCGAAAAATTGTCGAAGCGTGTGGCGTTCCGATAGTCGAAATGGATGAGTATGAAGCCGATGATGTCGTGGGGACTTTGGCGAAGCGGGCGGAGGCAGAGGGCTTTGATGTCCTGATTATGACCAACGATAAGGATATGCTTCAGTTAATCTCCCCCAAGATCAAGGTGCATCGCGTCAACCCACGGGGTGGATACGAGATCTACGACGCAGCGGCGTGCAAAGCGCGCTACGGCGTCGAGCCAGTGCAGATCCCCGATTATCTTGCACTTGCAGGGGATAAGGTCGATCAGATCCCTGGTGTGAGCGGCGTCGGCGAAAAAACTATCCCCAAAATACTTGCTGAATTCGGCACGGTTGAAAACCTGCTGGATCGCCTCGACGAAGTGCCGAACCGTTGGCGCACGAAGCTGGAGGCAGGAGATGAACTTGCACGACTGAGCAAGAAGCTGGCAACCCTCCAGACAGCACTCGATCTCCCCATCACGCCGGAGGCATGCAAAATCGGAGTGACCGACAACGATAAGCTGCTGGCGCTCTTCCGGGAACTAGAATTCCATAGTTTGCTCGATCAAATCACGGTTCATCAGACAAGCGATAAGCCAAAAACCAACTATCAAACGATTACGGACGAAACAGAACTGAACCTGTTGATTGAAGAGCTAAAGGAGGCCGAAGAAATCTCTGTTGACCTGGAGACGACATCAACCAACCCAATCCAGGCGAAGATCGTCGGGATTTCCATCAGCACGACGCCGGACGAGGGATACTACATCCCTGTTCTGTATACCGCCCTTGACACCCCCGATCTGCTCCCTCAAGAGAAGGTTCTGGATAATCTGCGCCCCATCCTTGAAGACCCAAACTATCGCAAGGTTGGCCAAAACATCAAGTACGATCTCAAGGTGTTCAATCGCCACGGCGTAGACCTGAAAGGAATTTCGTTCGACACGATGATCGCCTCTGCGCTGTTGCATCCCGCGTCATCGAGCCACAGTCTGGATGACCTTGCCTTCACCCACCTGAACCACCAAACGATTCCGATTAAAGAACTCATCGGCACAGGCTCGAAACAGATCTCGATGGATCTCGTCCCACTCTCACAGATCACCGAGTACGCCTGCGAAGATGCGGACATCACGTTGCAACTTAAACGAAAGTTTGAACAAGAGCTAGAAGCAGAGGGGCTAACGGATATTTTCCGCGATATTGAGATTTCGTTGATTTCTGTGCTTGCCGATATGGAACTTACAGGGATTAAGGTTGATGGCGACTATTTGAAAGCATTGTCCAACGAATTCCAGTTGCGTCTGGATGGGTACATGGATGGAATCTACGAAGCCGCAGGGCGCGAGTTCAACATCAATTCCCCCAAGCAGCTTGGGGGAATTCTGTTTGAGGAGCTGAATCTGCCGAAAAATCTGACGCGCCGGACGAAAACTGGCTACTCAACCAACGTCAGGGTATTAGAAAGGTTAGCGCCTCACCACCTATTGCCGGGGTTGATTTTGGAGTATCGATCCTTTGCCAAGCTCAAATCCACTTATACCGATGCGCTGTCAGAGCTAATCGATCCTGACACAGGACGCATCCACACATCGTTTCATCAAGCGGGCGTTCGGACGGGTCGCCTCAGCAGCAGCAATCCGAATCTGCAAAATATCCCCGTGCGAACAGCCGAAGGGCGAGAGATCCGTCGGGCATTCGTCGCCGGCGACGATGAACATCTGCTAATCGTTGCGGATTACTCACAGATCGAGTTACGAATCCTCGCCCATCTGTCTGGCGACGATCGCCTCCGCGAAGCTTTCCAGCAGGATCTCGACATCCACGCGCAAGCTGCCTCTCTCATCTTTGGGACGCCGCCGGACGAGATCGACGCCGATATGCGTCGTCAGGCAAAGACGATGAACTACGGCATCGTCTACGGCATCGGCGCGTTTCGCCTGTCTAGCGAACTGGGAATCGAATTTGATGAAGCCCAGCAGTTAATCGACAACTACTTTGAGACCTATGCGGGTGTCAGGGGATATTTTGACCGCATCGTTGCGGAAGCACAGGAGAACGGCTACGTCACGACGCTGCTCGGACGACGCTGCTATGTGCCGGAGATTCACGCGCGGGATTGGAACACACTGGAATTTGGCAAGCGCGTGGCAATTAATGCGCCCATGCAAGGCGCCGCCGCGGAGCTCATCAAACTCGCAATGCTTGGGATTCATGACTATCTGACCCAGAGCAGCAAAAAAACGAAGATGCTGCTGCAAGTCCACGACGAGCTGGTGTTTGAAGCACCGAAATCTGAACAGGAAGAAATTATAGCAGAGGTTAAACGCTTGATGGAAAACGCCTGTCAGATCGATGTGCCGGTGAAGGTTGATATTCACGCGGGGCCAAATTGGCTGGAGGCGAAGTGAGGCTACAGGTCGAAGCGAAGCGGAGCCTCCGTGAAACGGAGAGACAAGATGCAGGATACAAAGCAAGCAAGATAAAAGATAGGACTTTTACCTGTCCGAGAAGTTTCAGACAGTAGCACGAAAGCGTGCAACACCCCAAAAAGAGGCATCCACAAAATGACAAATGACGAAGTTAGCGACGTGCTTAGAAATATCGGCAATCTGATCCAGATTAAAGACGACGATACCTTCCGCGCAAGGATTTATGATCGAGCGGCGGATGCGATTGATGAACTTTCGGTAGACCTCCATCAGTTGGCTGAAGAAGGACGGATACGCTCGATTCCAGGCATCGGCAAAGCCATTGAAGGGAAGATTATCGAAATGCTGGAAACGGGGAGATGCCGCTTCTGTGATGACTTAATTCAGGAGATGGGAGCGGAGTCCCTGGATCTGCTGGCGATTCGCGGCGTTGGGGCGAAAACGGCGGGGCGATTTTACCAGGAGTTGGGCGTGAAAAGTCTCAGCGACCTTCGAGGAGCAATTGATACCGGTCGGCTCAAGGAGATGAAGCGGATGGGTGCGAAGACCATCGTATCAATTGATAAGAGTTTGCGGTTCCTCGAAACGCAAAGGAAGATGCGTCCACTCCGGCAGATTTTACCGATAGCACAGACTATCTTTGATGCACTGAAGAGCTGCCCTGATGTCAAGCAACTGGATTTCACCGGGGATCTCCGAAGGCACGAGGAGGTGTTGCGAAGCCTTGAACTGATCGCTGAATGTGCGCAGACGGAGGCGATCGTCGAAGGGTTGTCTGAGGTGGCAGGTGTAGCATCCCCAACGATACAGAATGATGTTCATGTTGCTGCTTCTGTCGATTCGGGATTTCCATTGCATGTCTACTGTGTCAGTGCAGAAGCATACGAGGCGACGTTATTGGCAACGACCGGCGCTGATTCGCACTTGACTCGACTCAACCAAATCGCTGCTGCACGGGAACTTGGGGCGATTTGCGAATCGCTGCCCGATTGGCCAAAGAATAAGGCGGAATCTGATATTTACAGTCAACTTGGATTGCCGTTCATCGTTCCTGAATTGCGGGGGGACGCCGATTCGATCGAGGCGGCTTTGGCGGGCAATCTACCGACGCTTATTGAGCTTGGTGCTCTCCGTTCTGATCTCCACATGCACACCGATTGGAGCGATGGACGGAGCTCGATTCGTGAGATGGCAGAAGCGGCAAAAGTGATTGGGCATGAATACATCGCTATTACTGACCACTCCCAATCCTCGCGGGTTGCCAATGGTTTGACTCCTGAGCGGTTGCTGGCGCAGATTCAACAGGTTCGTGAGATTAACGCGGAGATTGACGGCATCGAAGTGCTTGCTGGCTCTGAGGTTGATATTCTCAGAGATGGCAGCCTCGACTTTCCCGACGAAATTTTGGCACAACTGGACATTGCTGTGGCGAGTGTTCACGCTGGCTTTTCGATGAGTGAGGTGGAAATGACTGTCCGCGTCATCCGGGCAATCGAAAACCCGTTTGTCACGATTATCGGACACCCGACAGGGCGCTTGCTGGGTCGGCGTCCTGGGTATGCGATTAACCTTGATGAGGTCATTGATGCAGCGGCAGCGCACTGTGTCGCGTTAGAGATCAACGCATCTCCAAGCCGATTAGACCTTGAACCGAATGCCGTGCGAAAAGCGCGTGCGTGCGGCGTCTTGCTGTCGATTAACACCGATGCCCACGCAATCTCCCAACTTAAGCATGGCATATTTGGAGTCAACGTCGCCCGGCGTGGCTGGTTGGAAAAAAGAGATGTCCTCAATACCCATTCGCTGGGTGCGTTGAAGGATATAGGGATGCCCTTAACGCGGGGCGAATGATGAAAGTAAAAGGAAAAATTCATCAGGATAATAAATCACATCGTTACTGCCCTGAATGTTGGAGTGAAAGTATCCATCCTTATGAGGCTGAGGGTAGGGAATACTACAAATGCGAGCGTTGTGGGTATGATGAGAGTCGCCTCATTATGATTTACCCACAAATGCGTTATCGTATTTTACCCGACGATGAATTGCTCCACTATTCCGTTGGAGCCGTCATCGAATGGGAGGGAAGGGTTCTTTTGTTTCACCGGAAGCTATTTCCATTTCAATACACAATCATTGCCGGGCATTGGGACTTGAACGATCTCACACCTGAGTCCGCTATTGTTCGTGAAGTCAGAGAGGAGGCGGGAGTTGAAATCGAGCCTGAAAAGTCTGAAATTGTGGCGATGTTAAAGGAACCTTGCCGGCGAGGAGCGGACTTCCATGAGTGGCGATTATACCAAGTAAAGGTGGCCCACCATACGGTAACAATGTCCGAAGAAGCTGATATCATCGGGTGGTACTCTCCTGCGGAGATACGGGAGCTTGATTTAACGATTCCTACCGAATATTTTCTGAAGAAACTGGAGATTATCTAAGGGAAAAAATTTGCAACGGTAACTCAACAAAAACCCTACCTTAAAATGCGACGAGCGCAGCGAAAAATCTCAGCACCAATGTGCTGGCACCCTTTCGCTGCACTCGGGCTGACAGGAATGACTTGTACCGAATGGTGCTGTTCATACAGGCATGGTTCTGCGGGTGTGGCCCCGTCCGGCAGACGCGACCTCGCCGGATTGACCCGAGCCCATGATTCTTACCCCTTCATCGATCTTTTCTCCCACAGTCTCCGGCAGTGAACTTTCCAAAAATGCGACTCCGGCGGCTTTGCACGCTGCAAACACCCGGTTTCTCGCTTCCACCAATTCGGAAGGCAACGGCGAAGGTCTTCGCTGGTAGCCGAACGACATGCCCATGTCAGAAGGTCCCGATTCAGCGAAGGCAATACCGGGCACTCTTATCGTCATCTCAACATTGGCTAGTGCTCGCCGGTTCTCGATTTTTAGCCCCAGTAGTAACTCACCGTTCGGATTGAGCGGCCAGGGGTCGGCTTTTTCCAAGTACTCATCCACAGAAACACCCCAAATCGGTGCTGCGGAACCCTGTCCCGCTGAACCCCGTCGTCCAACGTCCAGTTGCGTACCAACGCCTATTGTCTGAAACGGATAACGGCAGGCTTCGACGAATGCCCTCACTGCTTCTGGCGACTCCGCATGGCACAGGAGGAGGCCGTGCACACCTCTCGCCAATATCTGCCTGAACTGCCACGCATTCGCTCGGATGACGTCGGCGCTGGAGCCATCTACTGGCAATTCCACGATGACCGCCGGTGTCTGATGACTGCTGTTGGTCGGGCCTCCGTCAACCAGCCCTCGCATAAAATTATCCAGCCCGGCCATATCAAACGCACCGTGTTCCATGCCGATGTTGATGTAGTCTGCCCATGTTTTCGCCATCGCCTTCCCCGCCTGATAGGTGAGGTCGGCTCCAGTATGTCCGCCCGTGTAGTAGACGGGTTGGTCTTGCTCAAGTAACTTAATCGCTTTGTTGATTCGCTTCGGCATAACTTTCCTCTCTTTACTAAAGCATCCTAGGGCGCTTTTCGACGCCCTCCGGAGGCATATGAACAAAAAAATAGATACTTGGTGAGGAAATTATAGCATGGTCGATGGCTTGAGTCAAATAGTGAAGTCAGAACGCCGTCCGTCTCCTTTCGTACCGACAGCGTTTTTCGTTGTTAAGTATGCGGGCACACGCACACTAGACCCCGATCAAAGATCGGGGTCTGCAGCTACAAAAACTTGGCTCATGTCAAAAGAAAGTGCAAAAGTGTTAGAGAAGCCGCGAAATCATCGGTGTGAATTTTGCCTTTGCATGAAGTCTTAACATGAGCCGACCAATTGATCCGGTATATCAATCGAAACATGGGCGTACTCCCCCAGTAACTCGAACCGGTTCCACCAGAACTCTCCATCCAGAGCCAGAATCGTCAGGCTCCGCATCTTATCCACATCGAGCCCCTCGATAGTGTACACATTATAGTAGTCCGAATGGGCCGAAACGTCAACTTCCAGGGATGGATGTGGGCTAACAGCAACCCGACCGACAAAGGCGGGACTCTGAGTGAAAATCACCAATTTACACGCTGAATCTTGAATCCAGTATCTTGCATCGATATAGGATTCAAGATGCCAGATGCAAAGTAGCAGCAATGTAAATTATGACCTGTGGCGGTATACCAGTGGGATGGCACTTTTCAAAATCAGGTGCGTAACCCCTGACCAATTCGTCTTTTGTGCTTGACGCAGTTAATCTTTTGTGCTAAACTCGACAATATTAGATTTGCATCCACAGTTAACCATCACTTCAATCAAACGAATACTTTTTACGAGTTTTTCAGGTATAGTAGAGCGAGCAGCCCCGCTGTACGGGATCTCGCTACGCTAGTTGCTTTGAATCCCGATGCAATTGGGGAGACTTGCTCGTTCCGGGTATGGGTAAATCGTCAAAGCAAGTTGGCAGCCCCGATAGCTCGGGGCTGGCTCTATATCCTATATCTTGTCTGTATCTTGCCTTCTGCCATTTCTGTTTAAGATGAATGAATGTAAGGAACAAAGATCATGAAAACGAAAGCTGCTGTTGTCTATGAACACGATAAACCCGTTGTTGTTGATGATTTGGAATTGGATGACCCGAAAGCCAACGAGGTTCTCGTCTGCATGGCGGCAAGTGGGGTGTGCCATTCGGATCTCTCCGTTGTCAATGGGACAATCTACTACGACCCGCCCATTTCGCTTGGGCATGAAGGCGCAGGCGTGATTGAGGATGTGGGTGAGGACGTCAGTTACGCCCGCCCCGGCGATCACGTTTTGCTCTCATTCGTTAGCTACTGTGGGGCGTGCCGAATGTGCCAAATGGGGCGCGTGACTTTGTGTGAAGGTTTCTCCACCAGACGTGGCTATCTGCTTGATGACACCTGCCGTCGCCACGATAAAGCGGGCCAATCCATACCCCAGCAGGCACGTATCGGCACGATGTCTGAATATTCCGTTGTTCCAGAGCGGAGCTTGGTCAAAATCAAGCCGTGCTATCCACTCGAAAAAGCGGTTTTAGTTGGGTGCAGCGTGACAACTGGCGTTGGTGCGGTGTTGAATACGGCGAAAGTTGAGCCGGGGAGTTGGGTTGCGGTGATCGGAACGGGAGGCGTTGGACTGAACGTCATCCAAGGCGCCGTGATAGCTGGAGCAGAACGAATCTTCGCCGTGGATGTTGTCCCGAAGAAACTCGACTTCGCCAGGAGTTTCGGTGCGACAGACCTAGTGAATGCGTCAGATTGCGATCCGGTCGAGGCGATTCAGGATTTGACAGGCGGCGAGGGCGTCGATTACGCCTTTGAAGTGATCGGTAATCCCAAGACGATCGAGCAGGCTTACGCAATGGTGCGTCGCGCGGGAACGGCTGTCGCCATTGGGGTTTGCCGTCAAGATGCCCAGGTAAGCCTACCGGCGCAGGAACTGATCATGGCGGAGAAACGGTTAATGGGCTCGTTCTACGGTTCTTCTGCACCGCGCGTCGATATGCCCAAGCTGCTCAAATTCTACGACGAAGGGAAACTCAAGCTCGACGAACTGATTACGCGAAACTATCGCCTTGAGGAGATCAACGAAGCCTTTGCGGACATGGAGGCCGGGAAGAATGCGAGGGGAGTGATCTTGTTCGATCAATAGTACAATAATGCGCCCTAATAAAAAAGCCCGTGGCAGATACAGCATCTACCACGGGCCTTCAGTTAGGTTGAGGTGAGGGCGCACTTATTTCAGAGTCAGCATCTTCCGCGTGGCTGAGCAATCTTCTGCTTTGATAATGGGCGACCTCTTTTCGATTTCTTGGGTCGCCCGCGGGTTTGTTCGATGGCTTGTGTCATTACCAGTTTGATATTTGTGAAGAGTCGTCGTATTCTATTGATGGCGGGTTGCTTTCTTGAATTTTGCAAGAGATTAGAATACCCGAATCCTTATGGAACCCGCAATCTCTTTTATTTGTTGCCAATACTAACAAATTTTTTGAGCCGCAATGAAAGGGGGTGAAACAGAAAAGTTGGAAGGAGCGCTGGGAAGAAAATAGATCGAAGAAAAAATATGCTTGAACTTTTCTCTGGCGTGGAATATACTTTGACTTTGTCACATTTGGGTGACTGAATAATACTTCCGAAATGTGGCCGATGACCGAAGTCATCCTAGGCTGTGTTATGCTTGGAGGTCTCACCTGCCTCTTTGCGAATAAATTAGCACGGAGACGTCGTGTTATAATCAGTAGTTGGGAAAAGTGAGATTCAATCCAATTTGTAAAACGCGCCTAATAGATTAAGGCTTGAAAAAACTTTGTAAATCAGGTATAATAATAGCGTCAAACCCTGATGAATAAAGGAGTTAATCATGAATCTGTTCAACATAATGGAGCATTTTTCAACCCACGAAAGTTGCATTGAGCATCTCGAAACTATTCGCTGGGGTGAACAACCAGAGTGCCCCCATTGTGAGAGTGAAAAGGTTGCTCGCAAGCGTGAAGGTGATAAAATTGGACGTTGGAATTGTCATCTTTGCAAGTCTAGTTTCAATGTTTTATCCGGCACCCTGTTTCAAGGGACGAAAATCTCCCTAACGAAATGGTTCGTTGGAATCGCTTTAATGGCAAACGCGAAAAAGAGTCTCTCCAGTTGTCAACTTGCTCGACATTTAGGCTTGAATCAAATGTCTGCATGGTACATGATGCAGCGGATAAGGCAGGAAATGAATCGAAAAGGGGAAACCTTGCTCAAGGGCATAATTGAGATCGATGAGACCTACGTCGGCGGCAAGCCGCGCAGACGGAAAGACAAGGACGGAAACCTACCTCCGCCGAGCAAGCGAGGCAGAGGAACGAAGAAAACGCCCGTAATTGGTGCTGTTGAACGGGCTGGGAATGTTGTAGCGCGTGTAGCTACGAGCCTAACTCGTAAGGGCGTTTTGGGGTTCATCAAAGGCATTATCGAGAAGCCCAAAGATTCAGTGCTGATGACAGAATGAGTTCTCGTCATACGAAGCCGTTGATGGTATGATGCCCCACCATGTCATCAAACACAAGAAATGGCAGTATGTGGACGGTGAGACACACACAAACACGATTGAAGGGTTCTGGTTACTGGTGAAACGTGCTTTTCATGGGACACATCACCACTACAAGCATGTCTCGCTCTACATCGCTGAGGCGTGTTATAAGTACAACAATCGGAAGAACCGAAACATCTTCAAGAAGTTTATCAGGGAGTGTTTTGTATAATGGACTGGACACAAACTATCACTATTGTTGCTTCCATCTTAGCTGCTAGCGGATTAGTTGTCACGGTCGTATTATCAATGGGCAAGCGAATTGATGATATGGGTAAGCGAATTGATGATGTCATGTTGCAACTTTCTGAACTACGACAAGCAATCCTGAATCTCCTTCCGCCTTACCCATCAGGGGCTGATGACGATGATGATGATGAGTAAGGAGGTATAAGGTTTGTTTATCAGCAATGTTGACTGTGATGATTTTTGTGATGTTGACATCATTGTCCGTCTACAGAAAAAGCGGGATAGAGATGGAACATTTTCTGTTCATGCTTATTTAAAGGATAACTCTTGGGAGTCCATTATCCTTTTGTCTGGCGCCTCTGAGGACAAAGCAAAGGATTTAATTCATCGTGTCGGGGAATTAAAAGACAGAAAAGGCGCTGGCTCTGACCGGGTTATCTACTATCCTGCCAAATCCTGACAGAAAACATTTTGACTATATTGGCATGGCATGACATAATAGATAGGCGATAGCGATTTTTACTCAAACACGGTTCATACGAATCGTCTAAAGGAGGAATCACAATGAAACGCCTATTTGTTGTTGCTATACTGCTTGTATCGCTGGGATTACCATGTTCCGCGTTCTCGGAATTAACACACTCGGATATTGAGAAGGTTCGAGAAGTGATCAAGTCTGAAAACGCGATAATCCAGTCGGAAATGACGGCACTTAAACTTCGGCTTGTCCAAAAGATTCAGGAGTCCGAAAACCGGCTACAGTCTGAGTTGAATACTCAATTAAGTGCTCGAATGAATGATTTCACGCTTATTTTCGGCATCACTGCTGGGGGCTTTTTCTTGCTATTTGCAACGCTTATAGTAGCCAATGCTTTGAAGGGGCGCGTAAATAAGAGGTTGACAGTATTTCTGATCGCAGCCTTATGTTGCACTTTGTTCAGCCATTCTCAACTCATAGCCGTTGATAAGACTACAGTTTTTGATGAGATTGAGTGTACAAAGCTAACAGTTTTTGATAAGACAGGGAAAACAGCAATTCGCTTATACGCTACTGAATCAGAGAATCATGTTCTTATCCATGGCAAAGCGAAAGAATCGGGAATCCAATTATCCGCTTCTCAATCGAGGAATGATATAATTGTCCACGGCAAAGAAAAATCAGGGGTAAGTTTATCTGCCACTGAATTAGGGAGTGGTTTGGCTGTCTTTGATGAAGTGAGGAAAAGGGCAATTCAAATACTCGGCACTGAATCAGAGAATTTTGTGGCTGTTTACGATAAAATGGGGAAAGTGGCATCTCAATTAACTGCCGATGAATCAGGGAATGGTGTAATTGTCCATGATAAGACAGAGGGCACGGCAGCGGTTTTCTTATCTTCCCTTGAATCGAATAATGGTATAGTTGTCATGGATAAGACAGGAAACGTAACGTGGCGGGCACCTTAGGGAGGTATAAGGTTTGTTTATCAGCAATGTTGATGATGATGATTTTTGTGATGTTGACATCATTGTCCGTCTACAGAAAAAGCGGGATAGAGATGGAACATTTTCTGTTCATGCTTACTTAAAGGATAACTCTTGGGAGTCCATTATCCTTTTGTCTGATGCCTCTGAGGATGAAGCAAGGGATTTAATTCATCGTGTTGGGGAATTAAAAGACAGAAAAGGTGCTGGCTCTGACCGGGTTATCTACTATCCTGCCAAGTCTTGACATATTTGAGAAGTTTATCAGGGAATGCTTTGTATAAGCACCCCCTGAGTGCCTAAGCATTATTGCTTAGGAAATGTGACAGGTGACAATGAAGCGGCACCTTGTCCCATTCCCGGCTTATGCCGGTTTGCAATACGCTGAAACGTTGCAGCGTGTTGCTTTTCAGCTTTAGTGGGATAAAGCAACTGTCTTACCATTGCTTTAACACCATCGTTGCTGTTTGAACAACGCATGAGGACTCACCTCCTTTCTGTGTTGTGACGTGAGAGGGTGTCCGGTGGTTAGACCGGGCACCCTACTTCTTTTACTTGTTAGATTTTGTTCTAAAATGATTGATAATTCCATACCCAATCAACCAGATTACCAAAAACATACCAGAAGCAACAAGGTAAAGTGGCCATACAGGCATATTCACGATTGCCCCAATTAACCATGTAACAACTACAATTGATCGCATCCATGGTTTGTTATAGAACAGAAGCAGGATTGAAGCGGCTAAGAATATCATCTTGGGGTGTTCCTTTCTGTAGTGAGTGAAAGTTAAAACAAGCCTAAAGTTTATAACCGCGTAATGGTATATCTCTCTTCGATGAAAAGGGACAGACAGGGGTTGCCTTATATACTTATGGAAGAAATGGTATGTATATCTGCGATAAAACAGGAGAGGCGATATGGGATGCGCCTTGATGAATGGCTTACTGTACTTGATATAGGAGGTGATTATCATAGCAACTCAAGAACTTACTCAAGAAGAAAGAGAAGAGAAACATCAAGAATTAGTCGAGATAGCGGAGGCTTCTAAACTCGTCCTCAAGCGAACTCGCCAATTCCTTGATGGCATCAATCCGCATATCAGAAGTTTTGGCGAGTTCATTCATCCCCCCATTGATAAGGGCATGTCCGTCTAATACTTGCTTATAGCCCCACGCAATCATAGCAATTCCCTTGTTATAGGTTGCTAATGGATGCTGTGGATCAAAGCGGAGTGCCGCGTCAAAATCGGCAATACCTTCTTTATAGTCGTGTTTATGGCATTTGTCAACGCCATTATTGGTAATGAGATTTGCATTTGTCCTGGCAGTATTAACGCGCTTGTAGTCGGGCAGTTGGTAGTTCATAATAATCCTCCTTTGGTGAGGGTTGAAATTAAAGTCTGCTACTATTAATAATTAGCGGACTGTACACCCTTAATATATCATACAAAAAGGCGAATTGTCAAGCCTTAATCTATTAAATGCGTTTGTAAAATAAGGTCAGACAGTGTTCAAAACTCCAAACAGTGAGACTCCTAGAATCTTCCATCACAGGTTGCTCTGAATCCTCGACGCTTCGTCGGGATGCAATCAGGGAAGGATTCCGGGAATCTCAGGGAATACCGCACCATGAAACTGACAAAGGAACAGATCGAGCAGTTCGATACCGAAGGCTGGGTGCTGCTGCCTGACCAGTTCAGTCAGGAAGAAATTGACGTCCTCAACGATGAACTGCCGAAGATTTTCGCGATGCGTCGCGAGGAGGTCTGGCGCGAAAAGGACGGACAAGCGGTTCGCACCGCCTTCGCCGTACATACCTACAACGAGGCGTTCTCCTGCCTGGGACGCCATCCGCGCCTAATCGAGCCGGTCATGCAACTCCTCGGCGGACCGGTGTACATGCACCAGTACAAGATTAACGGGAAGGCCGCCTTCAGCGGCGACGTCTGGCAGTGGCACCAGGACTACGGCACCTGGGCACGCGACGACCGGATGCCACAACCGCGGGCGATGAACATCGCGCTGTTCATTGACGAGGTAACCGAGTTCAACGGTCCCCTCTATCTCATCCCACGCAGCCACAAGCAGGGCGTGATAGAGGCAGGCCATGACACGTTGACCACGTCCTATCCGCTGTGGACACTCGACAAGGAAACGGTAAGCCGTTTGGCAAACGAAGGCGGCATCGTCGCGCCCAAGGGCAAGCCGGGCGCCGTGCTGCTGTTCCACTCCAACATGGTGCACGCATCGGCGCCCAACATCAGCCCATGGGGCCGGGTGATTGTATATCTGAGCCTCTGTCATGTGGACAACCACATCCAAAAGTTCAAGCGCCCGGAGTGGATCGCCCACCGCAACTTCACGCCGATTGAGCCGCTGGATGACGATTGTCTGCTGGAACTCGCCCAGGCGAATAGACGAATGGGCGCAGTACTACTAGAGTCAGGTAGAAAATCCAGTTGTGATACGGCTTCAGAGGCTATGATCAAGGAGGTAAACAATGAGTAAGGTCAAATATGCCGTCATCGGCTTGGGGTGGTTTGGTGAAAAGCATTGTGAGGTGCTGGCTGGCCTCCCAAACGTGGAACTGTATGCACTCTGCACAAGAACAGAGTCAAGACTTAAACAACTCGCCGACGGATTCGATGTGAAGCACGCATACACAGACTACAACGAACTTCTAGCGAATCCGGAGGTCTCTGCCGTTAGCATCACGACCATGTGGGACCAGCACACGGCGCCGACGCTGGCTGCTCTCAAAGCCGGTAAACATGTCTTCTTGGAGAAACCCATGGCCTCGACGATTGTTGACTGCCAGTCCATCGTAGAGGCAGCCAACGCATCGAATAAGTTTTTCATGGTAGGCCACATTTGCCGTTTCAATCCCCGTTATGCAGCAGCAAAACAAGAAATCGAGGCGGGAAACATCGGCAAAATCGTGTCGATCTATGCTAGGCGAAATATTCCCGCGGCCGTTGGTAAGCAGGTCCTGGGTAAGATTGGACCGATTATTGGCGATGGGGTGCACGACACGGATCTCATGCTATGGTACACTGACGCTAAGATTGAGACGGCTTACGCTCAAACCGTCAGCGTGCGCGGTTTGAAATACCCGGACATCGGCTGGACCATGTATCGCTTCGATTCGGGTGCGGTTGGTGTCTGCGAGAACGTGTGGTTCTTGCCGGATAAGACGGCGTTTCAGATAGATGAGCGTATGGAAATCATCGGTACTGAAGGCGCGATCCACATCCACGAGACCCACCCCAATTTCTCCGTCGTCGACGAAAACGGTTGGCGTTCGCCGGACACGACCTATTGGCCTGAATTACATGGTGTACGGGCTGGCGCTTTGCGTACCGAACTCGATTACTTTGTTACATGCATCTCCGCAGGCAAGCCACCAACGGTGATCCGTTCTGAAGAATCCATGGCGGCTGTACAAGCTTGTCTTGCCGCTGAAGCGTCCGCTGCAACAGGCGAGATTGTACGGGTCGAGGACATGCGCTAGCACCTTTCGGAGAGAACGTAAGATGGTAAGAATACCCTGAACCACCCCGGAAGGAGCTAAAAACATGCGAGAGTTTGATCACATGGGTCTTCCTACGGATGACAGACAACCTGACGAAATGTACGTTCCAGATACAAAGGTGTGGGTGACTGATCCGTTAGCGCACCCTTACAAAGTTGAATACTTGCGCTATGAACCTGACAGTCTGGTGACAGGGCCCGTACGAGATCTACCACACATCGCTTTTCGGGTTGATGATCTTGATAAAGTGATTGAGGGGGAGGAAGTCTTGCTGGGCCCCTTCTTTCCTACAGATACGCTGCGTGTGGTCTTTATTTTGAAAGACGGTGCGGTTTATGAGTTTATGGAGAGTTCAGAGTCTGGCCACTGGTTCCGGGGCAGAGATAATTAAACGCTTGGTGTGAATTCGTTCTAGGTGTGAATTCGTTCTAATTGATAACGGATCAAAATCAAGGTTTTCGTCCACACTGATAATATGAATCGAATTCCTTAACGGGAGTTTTTGTTCTATTGCGACCCGGACGCCAAAATCAGATGCAGAGACTTTTCAAACACCCCCTCAGAACAAGTAAGGAGCAAGACATTGACAGCAGAAGGGTTCAGAACGGTATACGCCGATACCGGCATCTATCCTGCGGTGACCTATTTGTTCATCGATGACCTGTTCATCTCGCGAATGGAGAATCTGCAGCGGTCTCCATGTCAGCCAACTAAAATAGATGGACCAATTCTTCAAGCCAAAGAACCCTGGGAAGGCAATCACATCCATCTTTCCAATGGCTTTATGTATGACTCCGACGAGAATGTGTTCAAGCTGTGGTATGGCACCGACGACCCGCAGCACAATAAAGAGAAATACCCTGACCTGAACGCGACTGCCCAGATTGCTTACGCTGTCTCGTCCGACGGTCTGTGCTGGGAACGTCCTGATCTTGGCGTCAACCAATGGAACGGAAGCAAAAAGAACAATCTGATTTGTGTGCCACCATCCGCGGGTGATGGTATGACTCACAACATCATTAAAGACACGCAAACGCAAGACCCAGACAAAAGATATGTCGCCCTGGGGGTGGAACGCCGCCCTCGCCAAGCTGACGACCCCCAGCAGATATGGAGCCACCTGAACGAATCATTGCCCCTGATCTGTGGAATATCGCTGGGGTATTCTGCTGATGGTGTCCGATGGCGCCGGGAGGCTGGTCCGCCGCTGATGCCTATCCTGCTTATGCTCGATCAGGTTGTGCTTCATGGCTGGGACAAACAGCGTTGTAAATGGATGCTGTTTATTCGGGCGCGTTCGGAAACAGATGTTCCCACGGTTGGTTGGACCAAGTATCGAACGCTCGGGGTCAGTTTTACGGACGATCTTAAGGAGATCCCCTATCCGCAACTGGTCTTGGTGCCTGATGAGGTGGATCCGCCTTCTGTGCAGTTTGATCGCGTTTCTACCATCGAGGTCCCTGGCGGCTACGTGGGCCTGCTTGTGGTTTTAAAGGGTTCATCACAGCAAGGCTACCCAATGGAGGTACAGCTCGCTTTCAGCCGCGACGGATATCTGTGGGATCGGCCAGCAGGACGGAAGACTTACTTTCCTATAGGCGAGCCGGGTCAATGGGACGACCGTCGTATAATCCCCGCCAGGATGGCGTGTGTGGACGATACGATCTATATTTCCTATCGCGGGGATTGTGTGGGGAGCGATGCACGCCCCGCGACCAGCGCGATCGGCATGGCAACCTTGAAGAGGGATCGCTGGGCTGCCATTGAGCCGGTTGCAGACTCGGGCTTGCTGCACACCCGAGCGACCTATTTTGCCCAGAATTTCCTGAAGGTGAACGCAGACGCCAGCAAGGGCAGCCTTCGCGCCGAGCTTCTCGACGCCCTGGGCAATCCCGTCGAAGGATTCTCCGTAGCGGAGTCGGATCCGTTTTGTGGGGATTGCTTAGCCCACGCGATGACCTGGAAGGGCATATCCGACTTGACTGAGTTGGTCGGCACTGCAACCCACCAGGGCCGGCCAAATCCAGGCCGGATCATGAAGGTGCGATTTTATCTGGAACGGAGCAAGCTTTTTAGCTTTTCGTGTTAGTTGTACGGCAAGGCGAAATTGTTACATGAGGAAATGATAGCTGTTTGATAAGCGCCGAAAGCGGCGGGTCGTATACAACGAGGACGCTGATCAACAGTACAAGAACGCGGAATCGAACCACAATCTTTTTGCGTAATTCAGCGCGACACGTCACTTTTAGCTGATTGAAAAACGAACACCGGGGATTTTTTTGTTGCGTCACAGTATCGTTTTGGGGTACAAAGTACGACAAGTCCTTAGGGAAATCAGGTTTTTGTACGAAGGCAGAGACGGTGCCGATTTGACGGTTTCATCAAGTCACCGCGTCCTTTTTTGCACGTTTCGTTACCGCTATTGGTCACCAGACCGTGCCGAAATCAACAATCCTGTCGTGGTGCGGGTTCGTCATTGAGATGAATTACGAAAATTTGTTGAGGGTATCAATTTACACCGATCTGATCGCTACCTGGCTGGTTGGTTGGCAACGGCTCAGGTCCCGAGGCCGTGTGGGACGCACGCCGGGGCCCGGCCGGATGGGCAAGCCACAAATGACGAGGAGGCTGGGGGTGAGCGAGTTTAGAAACGATTACTTCACGGACCGATGGCTCAGCGGTGAGTCGACCTATTTGACCGACCTGGACCGCTGCCAGCCGTCGGCGGCGCTGACCCGCGATGCCCGGCGCGGGCAGTGGCGGATGCTCGACTATGAGACCGACACGTTGGCGGGTGTAATGTTGCTGGCGGGACCGGAGACCGCCGCACCGGAGATTCGTTACCCGCTGCGTACCGCCGGCTGGCGTGCCATCTCGATTGGCTTCTACACGCAGCCTGGCGTCAGTTTACGGCTGCTGGTGAAACTTAGTGGCGAGGGGGCGTTCTGCAATCTGGTGATGCCCCAGCTTGAGGCAGACTGGACCACCCACTCAGCGGAAGCGGAGCAGATCCGCGAGATCTTCTGGAAAGTCGCTGATCTCACCGGCCAGGAGCTCGTACTGGGCCAGGTGTCTTGGCAGGCGAGCGCCGGGGATGCGCCCGGCTCGGTGGTGGGCCTGGATGCCGCCATCGCCTATGTGAAGCTGACGCCGTTGAACGAGGCCGAGCGGACAGCGCATCGGGCCGACCAGCACGGCAGCGATACGCGTCATCTGTTCGCGCACAACGATGCACACGGACTGCACTGGATGTACCGTCTGACCGACGCCGACGGCATCCGGCGAGAGTTGGAGCCCTACCGTGACACCAAATTTCGCGCGGATCTACTGGGAAGCCGGCGCGGGCGATGTGATGAACTACCCTACCCAGATCGGCGAGATCCCCACCAGCGACAGCGCCGAGGATTTTGGGCGTCAGGGCAACCGGATGGTTGCGGAGAGCTGGCGCATTTTCCGCGAGAAAAGCATTGACCCGTTAGGGGTCGCGATCGAGTATGCGCATGGGTTCGGCTTGGAGCTGCACGCCAGCTACCGGGTGGCCGGATTCATGACCCCACCGCCACTGCCGGATTGGCATCAAAAGACATCCTTCTACCACCGGCATCCGGAGTTGCGTGGCGTGGATCGGGGCGGTGATTGGACGCCGCAGATCGCCTACACGTACCCGGAGACTCGCGAGTTCGTGCTATCGTTGCTGCGGGAAATTGCTGCGTACCCGGTGGATGGCATCTGCATCTTCTACAACCGGCGGCTGCCGCTGGTGGAGTACGAGCCCCCGCTGGTTGAGGGGTTCAAGGCGGAGTATGGCGTAGATGCGCGGGAGATCGACGCAAATGATCCGCGCTGGTTGGCCTTCCGGGCGCGGATCTTGACGGGCTTCATGTGTGACGTGTGCCGCACGATGGATGAGACAACCCAGGAACAAGGTCGCACCAAGCGGATCCAGGTCTCGGCAATCGTAATGGGCATCGAGGCGGAGAACCTCTTCAACGGAATCGACGCCAAGACATGGGTGAACGAGGACCTGGTCGACACCCTGATTCCCTACTCGTCGCATCCGAAGCGGGGCAGCAACTGTGAATCATGGACTGAGCAGCGCGATGTGGACTACTGGGTATCGCTGACGAAGGGGATGCCGTGCCTGCTGGCGCTGAACATCATGCCGCGGAACTTGAGTGCCGAGGGCTACCGGCGCCGAGCGGCGGCGCTGTACGATGCAGAGGTAGAGCACTTTTACTTCTGGGACACGGGCCCGTTCCATCCCGGATCCTGGGAGGCCCTGCGGCGGCTGGGTCATCTCGAGGAGATAAAGGCGTAGATCGAGTCTGGCCAGCCAAGTCTTACACCGCCCAGCATGGTGGTGCGCAAGCTGGACAAGTGGCGGTTCGACGTTTATGGGACGGGGGAATAGGGCTTAGGGGTAGCGGAACCATATTCTGTTACCCCTAATAGACTTCTAGGAGGAGAGGCAATGTTCAATCTAAGGAAGGTAGGGATCGCCCTTGCCGCATGCGCTGTGCCCCTTGCCGGTGTGAAGGCCGACGGTTCGTGGCGAGACCCGGTTCATCGTATCAGTCTTGACAACGATGCACTGCACGCCGAGTTTCAATCTGGAATCTTGTTCCGGGTGGCCGATAAGAAGTCAGGTAGTGCCTTGATGTCGATGGATCCGGCGCGATTGAAGTCAATCGTACCGATCTTTGCCACGACCGGAATCAATCTTGATGAGTGCGCCAGGTCTCAGCAAACAACCGCTGATTCCGTGGTCAGCCGGTTTCGAGCGCCGGATGGGACGCGGTGGGAACTGCACTGGTCGATTGAACCCGGTGACGGTGACCTTGTCTTGCACACATCAGTTCGCGCTACGGCGCCGATCGCCCAGTTTCGGCTGATCCTACCCGGGTTGGACATTACCGGGCACAAGATCGTGCTGATCAACGGCACGGGCTCAGGCATAGAACGGACAGCGCCCTGGAGCGAAACGTTGGGCGGTTCGGTGCCAGTCGTGCTGTTTGAGGGAAAAGAATCCGGCTGGTTTGTCGAAGCACGGGAATTGGACGCCGGCACCGCCTCTGTGTCGGCGGTGGGCCATGGCGGAATGGTGGATGTGACGATGGTGCGGGCGTACCCGGCCATCACGCGCGCACCCGGACCTGTTGAAATACGTTTGCGCCGTTATGACACTAACTGGCCGGATGCAGTGGATCCCTACCTAGCGTGGATGGCCGAAGAAGCGAGGTATGTTCCGATTGAGGCGAAGCAGCCTTCCTGGGTAAAACAGATTCGTGCGCAGGCATATCTCTATCCCTGGGAGTTCGAGGGACTCGAACTGCTCGCCAAGCGGGTGGATCCCTCCAAGACGCTGCTCGGCCGCGTCACAGACTTCAACCGACTGCCTTTTCCCTTCTATGAACCTTCGGAGACTTCCAAGCAATGGTTCAAACGCGCCCGCGAGCTTGGATTCCACGTTGGCGCCCATGTAAACACCACCGGTGTTGTTCCTGACAATCGGGAACTGGTCGCCCGCTTTCATCGGGGCTTCTTGGAAATCTGGACTGACGCGGACGGCAAGGAGAAATGGGAGACAGCGCCTCCCCATGCCGGACGGGTGATGGCCAAGACACCCGACGGTGACAAGATCGTTTCAGGCGTCGGCGCCCACGCCTACTGTTCGCCGGCGTTGAAGGATTTCCGTGATTTCTTCGTTGAGCAGTTGCGGCCGCTGGTGGACGCGGGGGTGGATCTGATCTACCTTGATGAGTGTGGCGGCACCGGCCGGGCTTTTATTGATGGGATGACATCCACGCAAGGGGTCATGCTCATGATGAAGCAGATCGCCGAGGCGTACCCGCATGTCGCACTTATGACCGAGCAGTTCAATCCCGTCATCTGCAAGTATGCGAGTTTTGCCCTCACAACGTTGGATCCTGGCCATCCGCTGAGCGGTTATATCTTCAGCCGCTTCATTAAGGTTGTCCCGGAATGGTCATACTACGAGCCGACGAACGAGAAGCAGATGGATGAGCACCAGGCCTGGGGATTCATGGTTCCGGGCGCAAGCTGGAATGCTTCCTGGCTGCAAATCGCCAAAGCTTTCACAACCTACAACTTTGTGCCCGACGCACGTATGCCGCTTGGGCCCGACCAACTCTTCGGCTATATGGGTTCCGGCGGGGTGAAGGCTTACTACGAAAAGCAGGACAAGAAGCGGGGACTCGTGGTTTACGAAGCGGGGAAGGATCCCACGTGGCACGGCACCCGGGCGACCGGCATCACCTCCTGGCCGGGGCCCGGCGCGTTGGAAGACTGGCCGTTGTACGACGGCAACACGTTAATCTCTCTCAATCCCAAGCACACCTACGGATTCGATGAAAACGTGACGCTGCGGCCGGATCGTTTTCACGTGACGTCGGTGCCTTCTGACTTCGTGCTCTACGCCAGCGAAAAGCAGCGCAAGCGCACGATTCCCATCGAAGTGGGTCGGGACGGGGCGTACTTCAGGATCACCTTTACGGGCAATGGTGAACTGGAAATGAACGTCCCCGATGAGTGGATCGTGTGTCTGGACGATTCGGTGGTGGCAGTTGACCCGAAAACGCGAAGAGCAATCGCCTGGATTGCAGCGCCGAAAGATCAGCCTAGCGTGTTGCTCGCCTTTGTCAAATCGGATCGGGAACTGGCGGGGGAGGCGACCTCGCTGCCGTGGCAGATTCCGACGAAGCAGCAGATGAACCACTACACCCAATGCTACACGGAAAACACTCACTATGCCCACAGGAGCGAATACGCCGGCATTCTTATTGGCCGTGTGCCGCGGGCATCGAAGGTCCTGTTGCAGACCGCGGGCGAGGGTGTGGTCCGCGTCAATGGCAAGCCGATTCTGCAACTGCCCGGCGGGGAGCGGTTGGAGGCGGATCTCACACCCTACGCCGGACAACATGCGATCATCGAGTTTTCGGCCGATGGCGGGGGTTGGGCGGCGTACCGGCGCCCGGCGTTTTGGCAGTCGCTCTGGCCCGGTATCACGGCGGAAGAGAAAAAGGGGTTCGGGATTGGCTGTTTCATCGCGGAGAAAGATGGATTTGAATGGTGGCTGCAAGGCGGGTGGGCGCCGCGGATCACGGTTGTGCGGTAAGCGCCTGATATCGGATGAAAGGATGGCGGGCAAATCTATGAACACCTCATCATCCAAATCCATTTTGATGTTGCACACCCACCGTTCGCTTATTTTTTCCGAACCCACATCAATTCTGGGTTCGGGCGATCGCCCGTGTTCATCTCGATGTGAGAATGTGCACCTTGATCTGAGAATCTACCATTTTCAGGGTCAAAATTTATGTGTCATTGTATCTGTCCATACCGTATCTTGTGGGCCTTCCCAAATTTCAAAAACTCACGATCCAAATGAGCGAAAGATGGGTTGATAGTGCAGCTTCTTTTCGATTTTTCGAATCGCCTGCGGGTTTGTTCGATGGCTTGTGTTATTACCGGTTTGACATCTGTGAAGAGTTGTGGTGTTCTATTGATGGTGGGTTGCTTTCTTGAATGTTGCAAGGAATTAGAATACCCGAATCCTTATGGAACCCGCAATCTCTTTTATTTGTTGCCAATACTCCAAAGGCACCAAAACTGCCAGAGACTTATATCACCTGAGAATACCCACAATGCTTTTGCTTGATGGCGTCAATATGCCCGAACGTCTTTCTCTTTATGCCCTTCTATTGTTGTGCGTCGCCAAGTCAGTGAGCACGGACGTGCTGGCAGGTCGCCACGACGGCGCCTACCTGCACAAGGTGAGCACGGAAGTCCGCACCCCGCACACCAGGTGGCTCAGGCCCAGTGCCAGACCCGGGCCGCGGGTGCTCTTCATGGTCCGCCGGTCTGACCGGCACCGGGAGTTGGCCGCCCGTGACATCGTCGAGGTGTGGCAGCGGATGGACATCAACTTCGAGGCCTACATCTTAGATGTTCGCACAGTCGAGCAAGCGGCATACACCGCGACATACTTGGGCAACATCGAAGGCTCGCGGCCCGAAGAGAAAATGCATGAGGCCGTCCAGCGTCTCTCGGCGGACTACGATGCCATGGTGCTAATCGGCTTCGATGTAGCGTGGCTTCCGGAGGAGGCCCAGACCCTCTTTCTGCGAAAGCTCGAAGCTGGTTGCGGTTTGGTGCTGGCCGAGTCCCCAGTTCCCGCGAAGCTAAAGCTGAAGTTGGCACCCACGGGAGCGGACTTTCTCGCGGGACTGCCCCTGACGCAGATCCCTGGGTACGGCGGCGAAGAGCGTGCTCTGGGCGTGGAGGTGCCGAACTGGCCTGAGGCGGCCCGCCAGGCGGGGATGGCCCATCTGCTTTCCGGCACGCGGGTGGCCGTCGTCAACCCCAACGGCTACGGCGTTGATCCCGAAGACGAAGTCTACCATGACTACTGCGCGGCCATCTACATCCGCGCGCTCCAGTGGGTGGTGCCGAGCCTGTCACCGGAGTTCGTCTGGTCGAACCTGCCGGAGGGTGCCTTGCTGCCGCGCGCCACCCTCCCGGCCGCGCTCACTCTCGGCCTGCGCTCGAGGTGACAGCAGGCCGCTGCGGTCGCGGTGGAGTACTGCATCCGCAACCAATACGAGGAGGTCCAGCAGCAGGGCGTCCTGGACCTAACCCTCAATCCGGGCGAGGGCAGGGTCTTGATATCCGTGCCCGTATTGCCGGCCGGCCGCCATTTCCTGGATGTCTGGATCAAGACTGAGGGGAAGATCGAGCAGTTCGGCAGCGTGGGCTTCACGGTGACGGACCCGGTGCGGATTACCGCCGTGGAGTTCGACACGCCGTTCCATCGCCTGGGTGACGTATCTGCCGAGGTGATGGTAAAGTTCAGCGCGCCGCCGGTTCCGGGCTCAGCAATGCGCATCATGGCGACCGACACCTACGGGCGGCGCATTGCCGACGTGAGGGCGCCGGTGGTGGAGGGAGCGCAGGAGGCGAAGGCGACGCTGCCCATGGCCCACTGGGTGTGGGCCGAGTTGACACTCGAGGACACGGTGCTCGACCAAGACCAGGAACTGCTCATCACAGCCCGTTCTCATCCGCCGGAGTATCCTGCCCTGCTGTGGGAAGCTGCGAGAGGGGGGCTGCATGGGCTACGCCTGCTGCGGCGCCAGCGCGACATCGGCTTCAACCTGACGCTCACGGGCGCGGGCTCCCAAAAAGCCCGGTTCGCGGCCCTGGCCGACATGCAGCTGGTCATCTACGCCACGCGCATCGGGGGTGTCAGCGATGGCCAGGATGGCTGGGCCACCAACCCGGACTACATGGCAAACCTGGCCGAGGAAATCGTCAATGGGTGCCGTGTGAACGCGCAGTACGGCCCCTACGTCTACTCCCTCGGTGACGAGTGCAGCATGGGATCTCCCGGGCAGAGAATGGCGCCCACCGACGTGGCGGCCTACCGGGAGTTTCTGGAGGGCCGCTACGCCGATATCGGCGAGTTGAACCGGGCGTGGCAGACGACCTACGGGTCGTTCCGCGAGATCGAGCCGATCGACTGGGCGAAGGCGGAGGGAGCCCACAACTACCCGCGCAAGCACGAGCGCATGGCGTTCTTCGAAATGCTCTACGCGAAGATGATGCATGCCCTGGACGACGCGCTCACGCGGATGGACCCGGGGGCCAGGGTCGGCGCGGAGGGCTCGCATCCAGGCGACCTAGAGCTGACGCTCGAGGGGCTGGAAATGTGGGGGCCTTACCATAACCGGCGGATCGCCGTGCTGCTAGCCTCGCTGGCCGACAAGGACGTGGTGCGTGGCATGTGGTGGGGTGGGTACCATGGCGCCTTTTTTGACCGTTGGACTGTAACCGATCGGTTCTGGACGCCGGTGTTCGAGGGGGTGTGCAACACCAACTACTTCTTCAACGGGCAAACCGGGAATCACGAAGCCAATTGCGCGTCCGACATGAGCTGGGCCGACTACTTCGAGCGCGGCATCCCGGAGCTGCACACGATCTACGAAACGCCCGGGCCGCTGATCGCAGCGGCAGAGCCGGCGGACATGGGGGTGGTGCTCCTGTGGTCGCAGGCTTCCGAGCACATGGCGCGCTTGTACATGCCCTTCGCTGCGGGCAAACCGGCGGACGACGCTGTTGGCGTGGAGCGTCGGGGCGAGATGGGGGCTCAGTTCGCGATGCTCCACGCCAACGGCATCAGCTACCAAATTGTGACCGACCGCCAGGTGGATCGAGACGGACTAGACCCCGCCAGGGTTCGCCTGCTGCTCCTGCCCATGACAACGGCCCTCCGCACCCGGACAGCAGAGCGCCTAGCCGAGTATGTCCGGGGCGGTGGTGTGCTCCTGTCCACGGGATCCACCGGTCTAATGGACGGCCATTGCTCCCTCCAAGCGAAGGGCCAGTTGGACGAGCTTCTGGGGGTCCGGCGCGCGGGCGGGCCGAACGTAACGCGCGTCCGGGCAGCCGGGCGCTGCAACGTGTTCGGGACTGAGATCGAGCTGCAAGTCGAAGACATGCAGGCCGATGCATCACTCCAGGCGGCGGAAGGTCAGACTGTACTGGCGGCCGGCCATGTCCCGCTTATCGTGGCTCGCGAGCTAGGTCGGGGCGCCGTGGTTCACCTGAATGGATGCTACGGAGACCTCATCACCCGGGGCGCGGAAGGGGTGGCAGCGGCGCGCGCGCTGACAGCGGCCCTGCTAGGGCGCGCCGGTGTGCCCCAGCCCTTCACGTTGTTGCCGCCGGGTGGCGCCCGCGTGTACATGTTTACACTAGGCAAGGTGCGCCTGTTGTCCGTGATTCGCACTTCCGCGGGGCCGCTCTCCATCAAGCTCGCCTCCACCGCATACGTCTATGACGCGATGCGGGCGAAGTCTCTCGGCCGGCGCGACACGATCATCGTACCCGAGGACAGCCGGGGCTACGAGCTCTTCTGTTTGGCGAATGTGGAGCTGGCAGCCCCGGCGTTGCAGTGCCCACCGAAAGCGCGGCGGGGGACGCGAGTTGTGGTTCATGCGAAGCTGCCGAACAGCGCCGGCCGCCTGTTGCAGATGGACGTCTACGACCCCGAAGGCGAGTGGCGGCGCCCCTATCGCCGCTTCGCCGAGGTCGGTGGGGGCGCCGCGGCGTTCAGCGTGCCTGTGGCATTCAACGATCCGCCCGGCGCATGGACCGTGCGCGTAACCGACCTTGCGTCGGGCGGCGTAGCCCAGGCCCAAGTGCGGGTCAAGTAGAGGTAGCCCGGCTCGTTCGGGGGATGGAACGCGACCTGCGCGTGAGGTTGCTCGCCCGGGGCGTTTGCGGATTCGGTCGAGCATTCCCGCGTCCCGCGCACGGCTCTTCAGTGGATCTGCAGCCCATTAACGTAAACCGATGGCCTGCTGCTGGCAGCCGCGCCCACCAGGGCTCTTGGGCTGGCGCGCCAGAAGAGATCAATGAGCAAGATTTCTGGGATTTTCAACACCCCGACCTTCCCAGGAGGCTACGTTGCCCTGAGGAAAACGGGGAAGTCGGGTCACTAAAATCAAGCGAAGGAGGATCAGAAATGCTGCAACTGTCGGTATGCATCGAGTGGATCTTCGAGGATCGGGATTTCCCGGCACGGATTGATGCCGTGGCAGAGGCCGGTCTGCCGGCTATCGAATTCTGGGGGTGGCAGGACAAAGACCTGCCGGCGATCATTGAACGTAAAGAGCATCATGGGCTGGCAGTGGCGACGGTGAGTCTGGATCCACCTGTGTATTTACTTGATGGCGATGCCATCCCGGCCTTTGTCCAAGGGGTGCGTGAATCCTGCCGAATCGCACAGCAACTGGATTGCGAGACGTTGACGACGGATTTGCAGGACATACCGTTCGGCGCCGGCCAGCCCTGGTACAGTTTCTTGGCCAACGAAGGGCAAAGGGCACTTCGCCAGATCCAACGCGACAACATTGTGCGTGCCTTCAAAGCGGTGGCGCCCATCGCCGAAGGTGAAGGCATCACGCTTCTGCTGGAGCCACTGAACACGCTGGATCACGGTGGCTACTTTCTGGCGTCTTCGCAGGAAGGCTTCGAAATTATCCAGGAAGTCGGTAGTCCGGCGGTCCGATTGCTCTTCGACGTCTATCATCAGCAGATCACTGAGGGCAATCTGATAAACAACCTCACTCGCCACATTGACCTGGTCGCACATCTGCATGTGGCAGATGTCCCTGACCGCCGCGTGCCAGGGACCGGGGAGATCAACTTCCTGAACGTGTTGGAGGCGGCCAAACACGCTGGTTACGACGGGTACGTGGGCTTGGAATACATGCCTCGCGGCGATGACAGCGCCTCGCTGGAACCCATCCGCCAAATCGTTGATCAAGTCAATCGTGGCTAAAATGAGGAGGTAAACTATGGACAAGGTCAGAATCGGAATCTTGGGGACAGGCGTCATCATCCGTGGTTCCCATCTGCTAACATTGCAAAACCATCCCCAGGCAGAGGTGGTGGCTGCGGGAAACCTGCATGCTGAGTCTTTAAGCCGTCTGGCTGCGGACTTTAATATTCCCAAGACGTATACTGACTTTGCCGAGATGGCCGCCGACCCCAACATTGATGCGGTCGTCAACGGGTTGCCTAACTACCTCCACGCGCCGGTGACGATCCGGATGCTGGAGGCGGGTAAGCATGTGCTCTGCGAGAAGCCGATGGCTATGACGGTTGCCGAGGGGGGAAAAATGATAGAGGCCACCCGTCAAGCTGAGCGCAAACTGATGATTGGCCACATTTGGCGCTTCGACCGAGAGATTGTCTGGTTGCGTAACGTGGTGACCAGCGGCAAATTGGGTAAAATCTTCAAGGTGAAGTCTCACGAAGTCCTGATTTATGATGTTTTGGGTGAAGACCCTCCGACGACGAGCTGGTTCGTCAAGCGCGAACTCGCCGGGGGGGGTGCCCTCACTGATATGGGTGTCCACTCTTTCGATACGCTACGCTTTGTGCTGGGAGACGCTCGTCCAACAAAGGTATTTGCCAGGGTTGGCACCTACTTCACGGATATTGAGCTAGAGGATACGGCTACGTTGTTCCTTGAATTTGAGGGCGGTATTGCCGCCCTGATTGAGGCCGGCTGGTATAACCTTTACGCCGATGAAATGCAGGGATACACCCAGGTATTTGGTACGAAGGGTTACGCCCGGGCCGTGCCATCGGAACTTCGCATGTCCGTCGAAGGGGAGTGGAGTGTCATCCATCCGAAGGTGCCACAGCGCCAGCGACAGGAAGACTTACCGGCATTTCAAGCGCAGATGGATCATTTTCTGGATTGTGTCCTGAACGATAAAGAGCCGACCCCAGGCGGCATTGATGGGTTGTGGACCATGCGGGTGTTGGAAGCGGCCTATCGCTCTGCCGATATAGGCGAAGCAGTGACGATAGAGGAGAATAGCAACTATGAAGGGTAAATTGGCAATCAACGACGGGCCACGTGCCGTTCCGGAAGGGTTGAAGAAACAATGGCCCAATATCACCCAGGCGGACAAAGATGCCGTCATGGCGGTGCTGGATCGCAACGTTCTCACCGGCCACGACCACGGTCCGGAGACGGCTGCTTTTGAGAAGGAATGGGGTGAATTCACCGGCAGCAAACACGCCCTGGCTTTCAACAGCGGTACGGCGTCGATACACACCGCCCTATTCGCAGCTGGCGTACAGCCCGGCAACGAGGTCATCACCACGGCCTTCTCTTTCTCGGGTAGTTTCCAACCCATTTTGCAACAGCATGCGATCCCGATCTTTGTGGACATCGACCCACGCACCTACAACATTGATGTGAGCCAGATAGAGGCTAAGATTACGGATCTGACCAAGGTGCTGCTGCCGGTCCATATCCACGGACTGCCGGCCGATATGGACGCTGTCCTAGCTCTGGCCGAAAAGTACAACCTCATCGTCGTCGAGGATGCCTGTCAGGCCCATGGGGCGACTTACCAGGGGAAGATGGCGGGGACGATTGGGGACATGGGCTGCTTTAGCCTGAATGCGACCAAGAACCTCGCTGGTGGTGAGGGTGGGTTCCTCCTGACCGATAACGAGGAATTCGCTGAGCGGGCGAAGTTGCTACGTACCTTTGGCGAGAAGGTCGGGCAGGAGAAAGAGAAGTTTCGGCCCTACTACTGCTACACCATCGGCTGGAACTACCGTCTCCAGGAGCTGCCGGCCGCCTTCGCCCGCAGCCAGTTGAAACGATTGCCGCAGTACAACGCCATCGCTCAGCGCAACGGCGAGTACCTGAGCCAAGAATTGGGCAAGATCGAGGGGCTGCTCCCGCCCCACGTGCCGGGAGACCGGACGACGGTGTATCACAAATATCGCCTCCGCTTCGATCCGGATGGGTTAGGGTTGAAGATGCCGGCCGTCAAATTTCGGGACAAGCTGCTGGACGCATTGGATGCTGAGGGCGTGGCGGTGGGGCTTTGGCACTACACCCCGATGCCCTCGTTCCCTATCTTCCAAAACCTCGATATTGGGTACAGCAACGGCTATCCCTGGCGCTCTCCATACTACGACAGGGAGATCACTTACAATCCGGAAGACTATCCGGAGGCAATTCGCCTGCTGGAGACGTCTCTGGTCGTCAACGACGAGCAGTATTCCATCTTTATCCAAGATATGGAATTGATGGAGTGCTACGTGACTGCCTTCCGCAAAGTCTTCGACAACCTGGATGAGCTGCTGGTATGATATGAGAGGGGTATTATCCGCCATCTTCACAGCGAATTTAAGGCTTGCCCTGAGCGTGTCGAAGGGATTAAACGAATTTTGCCCGACAATTTCACAGGCTTACGAGCTTGCCCTGGCGCGCAAGCTGATCGCTTGTCTGCGGGAGGACTGCTTCACGCCGGAGGGCGGATTTCTGTGTCTCTCGAACCTGCCGGCGTGCGCACACTTCCACGCCCGCGCGAACAGGGGGCACCTGGATCGCCTTGAATCGGGCTTCGCAACTCGATCCCTCGACTCTGCAAAACGGAGACCACCTCATCGATAGGTTGGCTGACACTAAACCCGACAGAAAAGGAGAAGCAGATGGCAAGACCAATCGAGAAGTTATTCCGCGCTCCCTACGCGGTACCCAATGGGCTACAGGTGACGGATGAAGGCCTGTGGATTGTAGACCAGATTACCGACCGGGTAGCTCTGGTAGAGATCTCCGATCCCTCGGATTACGGAGTGACCAAACTGATCCGGGATATTCCGAGTGAATCCTCCAATACCAGCGGCCTCGCCTATGGCGGTGGGGCGCTCTGGTTAGCGGCGAATGGCCAAGGAGGCGGGTGGCGACTGGCACGGCCGACCGATGCCAAGCCGAGCCTGGGAGAGATCATCAAAATCCATCCACAAACTGGGGAGACCTTGCAACGGTATCCGATACCGGATGGCGGCGGCACACACGGTGTAGAATACGACCACTATGAAGAGGGTTATCTCTGGGTTGAAACGCTCAAACATCAGATCTTGCACAAGGTGCGGATTTCGGACTGGTCTGTGCAGCATTCGATTTCCTTGCCGTATGGACGAGCGCACGGTGTGGTACGGGTGGAAGACGGTATCTGGGTGGTACATACGTCCGACCGAGTCATCGTCAAGCTGGATCTGGAAGATGGCTCAGAATTGGACCGAATCGTCGTGCCGGCGTCAGATCCGGAACCGCACGGACTGTCCATTTTTGGCGAGGATTTTCTCTACTGCGACGCGAGCTCCGGGTGGGTGACGAAGATTATACTTAGCACCGCATGAAATTGCGCTTTGAAACCTTCGCAAGGGTCGGCCCCTAAAAAAGCTCAATTTCTGGCGGCGGGCAGTATAATTGATCGAACGGCGTATCATTCACGGTATGCGCTCCTAAATAGTGCTATTCAGTAATTGATTCGATAAACCGCTACAGTGGGCGCAGTTCGACCAGCCGGTACTCGCCAGCGTAGCCAGGCGCCGCCACGTACTGCACAGCTTGCAGGCTGATGGCGTCCACATGCGGGAAGTGGATATGCCCACAGAGAATTGCCACTAAGTTCTCCGCGTTGGCAACAAGCCGCACGAACTCCAGCGTCGCCGGTGCGTCTTCGCCGATACCCAACCGCCGGCGATCTGCCAGCGGCCAATCCGGATCGCCAAGCAGAACTGGGGACTGCATTTTCTCGATCGTCGGATCGCGCAGCGTTGGAAGACTCAAAGGGATGTGCGTCAGGATGATCGTCGGCAGCCCGGCTGCCAGGCCCTTGCGTGTGAATTCCAGTTGGTCTTCACTGATCTGGTAGGTCGAATCGTCAACAGCCAAGAAACGAACCCCGCTGATGTCTCTGATTGAGTAGTCTGCCTGGCCTGCATGCAACCATGCCAATGCCGGCAACCATGCTTCTCGTAAAATCGCAGGAGGAGCGGTTCCGTCCACTGTTGGGAATATCCAATCGTGATTGCCGGCGGTGTAGAGCATCGGTGCGCCGGCAATCTCTACCCCTGCGATAACGCCACCCACATTCGCCTGAGATGGAAAATCGATGATGTCGCCGGTCAGGGCAATCAGATCCAACGCCTGAGAACTCGCGGCGACCATCATATCGGTAAACGCCTTCTCTGGGGTGATAGGCTTGCCCTGCGCGTCCCGGTTCTGGTGACGATGGCCAAAGCGATTGCTACGCCCGCGACAGGTCGCAACGTGCTCCGCGTCCCGGTCGTCAATTAGAGCCATATGTGTGTCTGCTACATGCAGGACACGCACCGGCTGAGTCAATCCTTCGACACCTATGGTGGCGCTGAGATCTGTCCATGAATGGACTATACGCATTCTCGATTCTCCTATAGTCTCGAATATGTTCTTTTCACTTTCGGGCTGGTTCCTGACAAAAGTGGCTCAAATGGGGGTCATCTCACCTGCCCGGTTCTACCTCTACTCTCCGAGGACTGGAATTGGTATCAGATCTCTCGCTGAACTGACCCACCCGACGCAGCATCCCCACACCGGATTCTCGTAGGGAGATCGGGAATCGAACCGGCTGATTGCCCTGCTGTTGAGATTGGTAGATGGCCATGACCATCTCCAATGAGCGGCGGCCGACCCGGCCATCGCTGCGCAATTCTCCCTGGCCTTCCATGGCTGTGATGAGTTCATCCAAGGCGGCGACGTAGGTGGAAGTCGGGGCAGGATGGATGGCTTCCTTGGATTGCAGGGAACTCCACTGGAAGCCGCTGTCCGGTTCGTAGACATCCTGTTCTGCTTGGAAAAGATGGACGCAGTCTTGGTCAAAGCGGATGATGCCTTGAGCGCCGCGGAGTTCAAACGTGCTGTCTGTGTACTCAGTTAGTTCGGTGGCATGAATCACACCCGTGACACCATTTTTGAATTTCATGAACGCGGCGCTGAAGTCCTCGACCGCCCAGGGCCGCATGCGCTGCTCGGCCATACCGCAAAGCCAGTCTACCTCGCCGGCGTACATATCCATCAGGTCGAAGTAGTGGGTGAAGTCGTGGAGCAGGGGGCCTTCGTTCTCGCTGCGCCACCAGGGGGCGGGTTTGCCTCCATCTATGTAGCAGTACACATGGTTTAGATCGCCGATGGCGCCGTCTGCCAACAAATCCAGGCCGAGGTTCCACTCTGGATGCCAGCGACGGTTGTGGTTAATTTGCAGGAGAACGCCAGCGGTATCACAAGCGTCAATCATGCGATCACATTCATCCAGAGAAAGGGCCATCGGCTTTTCACAGATGATTGCTTTGGTGGAGGGAGCTGCGGCACAACCGAGGACCATATCACAGTGCAGTTCGGGGTGGGTGGCGACGATGCAAATATCCGGTTTGATCGCCTCCAGCATCTGGTGGTAGTCGTGATACAGGGCTTGGACATGATAGCGTTTGCCAAAATCTTCAAGTTTGTCGCGTCCCCGATTGACGCCCGTTGCCAGTTCGCAGTGTTCGCTTTGCTGAGCTGCATCCGCGTGGTTGTCGGGTAGGTCGCCGAAGCTAAACTGGTACGCCACTCGCCCGGTGCCAATCAGCGCAACGCGGTATTTTTTCATGGTTTACTCCTTGGTTAGTTTAGGCGCTTACGTACTTCATATTGAAACAGTGTCGTGTTACCTGAATCGTAGATTGATCGGAATCAAGTGCGTAATTCCTATTATGGACTTATGCTAGTTTTTTAGGATGTAGATGTCATGTGATTTGTAGTAGCGCAATTGCCCTGCTACGCGGGATTCAAAACTTCTTAGTCCTTGATGCTTCATCGGGAGCAACTTGCATCCCGATCCATCGGGGTCATTGCGCGCCTCCCCGTGACGTGCGATGAATCGCACGACTACGAACGAAACTAAGATCCTATTGGTGTTGAGTTTGTTGATCAGTATCACCACCTTGATACCGACTGCTATGGTATCCGAGCGATTGCCAATTGGAGAACCCCTTGAGCCAACCGATCAATCACGTCTGGGTCGTTGTAGATTTTTGCCAGCACCAGGTCAAGCGTAAAAAATCGACGAATTGAAGGCAGAAGGGCGGCCGTTTTCGAAGTTATTGCAGCAAATCGCTTCCATCTACAATCAATCGCTGACCGCGTATCATCCGCCAATCGACGATAGACCAGTTTTTCTGTCGAATGGCGTTTTTTCACCCTCCGAAACAACGCCATCAAGTTCAAATTTTCCACCGGAAGAGTTGAAAATACATGGCCTATCTGGTCCCCACGCCTAATCTTTATGCCATCAATCTTGTGCGTATGACCCCAACTTTGAGTGTTAGCGTTTGAAATTTTCTTCGGTTTCCTGTTACAATAATTGGGTTAAAACACAGAAACTTCTCGGCCAGATGATTCAGAGGATACCGATTAAAGAGCCCGCCTATCTTCAAGCGGATCACTCCCACCAAACCGGTATAAAATATGAAAAGGACTCACCCATCCGAATTAGTTCATAAGACACAGGCGCCTCCATATCAACCCGAGCGGCTTACGATTTGGTCGTTCTACGGCGGCACATTCTTCTATTGGGGGGCGCTATATGTCTACTCGCCGATTCTATCCGTATATGCGCAGTCGCTGGGCGCCTCGTTCACGACGGTCGGCATGGTTGTGGGCGCGTACGGCTTTGTGCAAATGTTTCTCCGAATTCCGTTAGGGATTTGGTCGGACCGGTTGGGACGCCGCCTGCCCTTTCTTTATGCTGGTCACTTCTTCAACCTCGTCGGGTGTTTGGGGCTGGCGATGGCGCCAACGCCGATGTATCTAGTGGTGTTCCGTGGCGTCCTCGGTATTAGCGCCGCCACATGGGTCGCGTTCACTGTCCTTTTCGCTAGCTACTTTCCGCCCGATCAAAGCCCCAGGGCAATGGGCGTGGTCACGGCCATCAATGGCATATCGCTCATTGTCGTCAATGGGCTGGGCGGTCAGATGGCTCAGATGTGGGGAATGACCGCCACGTTCTACGCCGGCGCCGGTCTGGCGGCTACCGGCCTCGCAGCGACGGTGCCTATCAAGGAACATCGGGTGGATCGGAAGGCGCCCACGCTTCGACAGATACGGCGGATCATAACGCACCCAGCGCTGATGATTGTCGCATCCATCACAGCCCTCAACAACTATGCATTCTGGTCAACCACATTTAGCTTTATTCCGCTCTACGCGGCGAATCTGGGGGCAAGCAAATTGGTGCTTGGCGTCATTGGCGTGATTGCTCTAGCGCCCTACACCTTAACCGCTTTGGTGAACCATCGCTTTGCCAATCGCCTGGGCGAAAATCGTGCGGTCTTTATGGGGATGCTTGTGATGGCGGCGATGATGTTTGTTGTCCCCCTAATCAACAATATACCGCTCTTGGCGATTTCCCAGGGTTTTAGCGGATTTGGGCGAGGGATGGTATATCCCCTGCTCATGGGACTGAGTATCCGGGAGATATCTGGTGAAGACCGAGCGACAGCGATGGGTGTATATCAGGCGATCTATGCAATAGGCATGTTCTTGGGGCCGACAACTGCGGGCGCTGTTGCCGATGCCGTGGGACTTGCTGGGTTCTTCATCATCGCAGGCACGGTCTCAGTTATCGCCGCAGTGTCCGCTTTGATCCTGCTTGAACGGTGTGGCCGTCAATCGATCCAGTCCTGAGCGAGATCTGTCGAGAAGAAGAAGCAGCGATGCACAGTGGCAGATGATCTGCAGGGAGTGTATCCCGAGCTTCGATCGGGACGGGTACTGTTAGTTCATTTCAGGGATTCGTTGTTCGCGACAAGTCTGTAAGTATGTCGTATCCAATTCAACCCATCCTTTAATGGTTTCGGCGAGTTCTTGATTCAAAACCTTCATGACTTACTCCTTCCATTTTCTCAAATTTAACTTTAACCCATGGCTGAAGTGGTTGCACCCTTGTAAGGGTTGCGCTGCTCATAATTCCCGTTCGGCAAGGTATTTACCTCCTATGGCGAAGTCGTATCGCGGATTTCGTATCTACGCATCAAATCATAGCTCCAACTCTTCCAAACTTTCCAGGGAACCAACCACTGTAACCCAATCTCCAATCTGTAGCCGGGTGTAGCCATGGGTGATCATCAGGTGCCCGCCGCGGCGAACTGACAGAATCAGTATGTCCGTCGGCAAGCGCAAATTTCGCACCGCCACGCCATCCAGATTGGGATTACGGACTTCCAAATCAATAATATCGTGGTTCTCCTCCATTCCCAGTAACAGCGATACCGATGATGGCGCACGCACAAAATGATCCAGCAAACTAATAACTGCTGTGGAAGGTCTGACGATAAAGGCATCCAGTTCACGGAAACGATCGTAATTGGCAAGATCATTCAAGCACACAACGAGGTTTTCCGCTCCAAGATGCTGATATGCTAACTCACAAATCTGGTAATTTTCTTCATCGGAAAGCATAGCGACAATGGCGCCGGCTTCTCCAGCGCCAAACTCCCGTAATTCGTCCAACGACAAACCGGGCATCGGCTGAATATCAACATACGGATTGGCCACATTTTTCATATCTCTCGTTTGTCTATATGCCACCTTTACCTCCCAGTCATGTGAGTGCAACTGCCGAGCCAACGCCAGTGATTGGTTGTCTGAACCAAAAATAACGGCGCTGTGTATCCGGTCAGGCTCCGATTTCTTCGCGCGAGGGCGCGCCTCCTTTACCAGAAAAATTGCCCACTTAAAAAAGGCAGGACCGACAATCTGATTCAGCACGATGACTGAAATCATCATGGTGGCAAAAGCTAAGCCCCACACCGGAAACTCTACAGCGACTTGCTTTGCCAGTCCTAATCCAACGCCAGCCTGCGTGATATAAGCCATCCAACTGACTCTGTTGTGCGCCATCGTATCTCCAGCTAGGACACCACCCGCAAAAGAGCCGATGAATATTCCTCCCAAACGAACCGCAAACAGTGCGAGGGTAATTGGCCAAATATCCGCCAAGATATCCAAAGTGAGAGAAGCACCGGTCAGTGTGAAAAAGGCAATATAAACCAGCGGTCCAACGTCGTGTAGAATCTTCAAAAACTCATCGCGAGAGTTAGTGGAGTTAATCAACCAAAAACTCCCAATCATACAAACGAGCAAGGGTTCTAACAGCACTTCAAAGGGCAATTTGTCATGGGTTAAATGACGAATCCATGCAGATAAGGCAAAAACAGCATAGCCTGTCAGTAAAATCCCCCCGGTCTTTACGACGCTATTTATGCGGCTTGACAGGATCAGTTGTAGGATTTTTCCAACGACATATCCTATTGCCAATGACACCACCAACTCGACGAATAGCAAGATGATAAAAGTTAGATTAAAGCGAAGGCCCGTTAAAAGGGCATCCGCGACAAAAGAGTTCATGGAAAACAGGATGATGACCACAACATCCATAACCACAGTAACGCCCATTGCTGTTTGTGTAAATGGACCTTTTGCACGGAGTTCCTTTATAACGGCTACGGCCGAGGACGGAGAACGCGCTACCAGAATCGCACCCGCAAGAATAGAAATGGCAATTCGACTTGCAACAGGCAGTCCCTGCATAAAAGGAATAAACTCCGCCAACATAAAAACGGTCAAGCTGCCCCAGGTAAAGGTGCTTGCGACAAGTCCAATCGTTACAAATTTAATACTTCTCAATCGACTTCTTAGCTCCTTCAAGTACAGCTCACTTCCAGCGGCGAAAGCAATAAATGCCAGCGATAGTTCATCCACAAAACGTAGGCTTGCCGTGGCCTCGACTGAAATCATGTCGAATATAAAGGGTCCCGTTACGATTCCAGTAAAAAGGAAGCCGCTAATCAAGGGTAGTTTGAATTTGGCGAAGAATTGTCCAATCTGTTTTGAGGCAAGCGCGATGACCGCAAAACTGACAACAAAAATGAATATGTTTTGATAGTTTGTCATAGTAATCTCAGCCTTAATAGTAATCTCAGCCTTACCTGAATGGGATTAAATTACAGGGTACTTACCTATATCTCGCTTCACGGGGGAAGGAGTTTGACCGGTTTAATCTTCAGCTCTTCCGTCAGGTAACCGGCTTTGACATCCGGCGAATGCTCGAAAATGAGCAACCAGTTTTCCTCTCGCGCCTGTTTCAGCACCTGTTCCTTGTTTTCCATCGTGGTCAAAGGATACAGATCATATCCCATAACGTAGTGTGTTTTCAGGTGCGAAGGCGTCGGTACGAGGTCTGCCAGAAAACACGCGGTCAGGCCACCCGAACGCACCATGACAACCTGATGGTTTGCCGTGTGTCCTGACGCGAGCATCACCGCGATGCCGGGTGCAATTTCCTCATCATCATCAGTGAGGACGACCTGCCCTCGCTTTTCGAGCGGGTCCCAGGTGTGCGGTAGATAACTGGGCTTACTACGGGGATCTGGTCGCTTGGCATACATTAGTTCGTCTTGATTGATGTAATAAAGTGCATTCGGAAATGTGGGCTTTAGTTCTCCGTTACTACCTTGTAAACAGTTCCCACCGCAATGGTCGAAATGCAGGTGCGTTAGAATGACTTTGGTGATATCCGCCACCCGCACATCCACAGCCGCGAGGCTTCTCAGAAGGTCGGTCTCAGACTTGTCTACATCAGACAGGAACGCGAATTTTTCATCGTAAACAGTCCCAATGCCGGTGTCTACCAGGATGGCTTCTCCAGGCGTCCGGATTAGCAGACAGTTCAGCCCCAGCAGGATGCGGTTGCGATCATCGGCGGGATTCGTCCGCTCCCACAGCACCTTCGGTATTGTGCCGAACATCGCCCCGCCGTCCAGACGGAACGTGCCGTCACTTACTACAAAAAGTTCAAATTCACCAAATTGCATATAACATCTTTCGATAAATTTGCAAACCGGGGTGTTCTGTCTCTTGTATCTTGAATCCGGTATTTTGTTTACAAAATGCAGGATTATTTGCGTATTTTTATTGGTCAGGAAGATGGTAGACACTGAACTGCTCCCGATGGATTGGCAAATCCATCGGTTATGAGCCGATTACAGGCGTATATCATCCTGATTGACCATTACAATTATTTGCATATTTGCACATTTTATACCATTTGGACCTCCAGATGCAACGATTTTGTGGTAACATAAAGGTGGTATTTCGCCGAAATCTCTAAATTCCCACTCTCGAATAGCTTCTTTTTAATTTCTAAAACCATGTGGCCAAACGCTCCATTATTTCCTCAACAGGCATCGACAATCGCAGGGAGTGTCGATGCGATATACTTCTTTTTAATCGCGATCGCTATCTTTTTCACTGTGATCATTTTTTTATTGGTGTTTATCTTTGCAATCAAGTACCGCCGAAAATCTGAATCAGAGATGCCACAGCAAATTGAAGGCTCAACCCACCCTCGAAGTTCTCTGGACTGTGATTCCGCTCGGCATCGGATTGACATCGTTTGCCTGGGGAGCAAGTCTATATTTCAAGACATATCGTCCGCTGACGGATGCGTTGGAAATCGCCGTAATCGGCAAGCAGTGGATGTGGAAACTACAACATCCAACCGGGCGGCGAGAAATCAACGAATTACATATCCCTGTGGGCCAACCGATCAAACTCAGAATGGCATCAGAAGATGTAATTCACAGTTTCTATGTGCCGGCCTTTCGGGTGAAGCGGGATGTGTTACCGGGACGTTATAGCACCACATGGTTCGAGGCGACCCGGATCGGTGAATATCATTTATTCTGCGCGGAATATTGCGGCACCGAACATTCCCTCATGATTGGTCGGGTAATCATCATGGAGCGAGCCGATTACCAGAAATGGTTAAGTGGTGAGGGAGGGAATGTGGGCGTGTCGGTCGTTGCAGCGGGTGAGAGCCGTTTTCAGCAACTCGGGTGCAATACCTGTCACAAAGCCGAATCGGGAGCGCGTGGTCCCGCACTTGCTGGACTTGTCGGAAAATCGGTGCAATTGCAGAACAGTGAAACGGTCATTGCTGACGAGGCTTACATCCGCGAATCAATTCTCAAGCCAAATGCGAAGCTGGTGTCTGGATACAAGCCGATTATGCCGACCTATCAAGGACAGATCAGCGAAGAAGGGGTGTTACAAATCATTACTTACATGAAGTCCCTTGTCACAGACGGGAGCGGGAGGCCAAACTGATGTGTACAGAAACTGTTGACACTCACGGAAATCAGAATACGACTGATGAGAAGCGGGAACATTATTTGAACACAAGCTATACAGTAAAATCATGGTTTCTGACCATCAATCACAAACGTATCGCGATCTTGTATCTAGGTTCTGTTGACATTTGAGTATAAGGTTGTGGCATAATAGAAGAATGATGCCAATAACCTTACCCGATGACCAATGGAAAAAGATATACTCGTTTCTTCTAACTTGTCCCAACATCTATGTTGGCAACGAAGCGACAACACGCCGCTTTATCGAAGCTGTTCTCTGGGCGACCCGTAGCGGTGCTCAATGGCGGATTCTGCCAGACACCTATGGTAAATCGAACACCCTCTATAAGCGTTTTGCTCGGTGGTGCGACAAAGGTATCTTCACACAGATGCACCCCCACTTCGCCTCTGACCCCGATATCGAGTCGCTTATTGTGGACAGTACAATCATTCGAGCGCACCCGTCTGCGGCGGGTGCCGAAAAAAAAAGGGTGGCACTGAAAACCAAGCGTTAGGCTGCTCTCGCGGGGGATTCAGTACAAAAATTCACATCACCGTTGACGGCCTGGGTAATCCCCTAAGAATACATCTGACACCCGGTCAAAGAAACGACATAGCGGAAGCAGAAGCGTTGATACTTGGATATAAAAGCGAGTATGTGATTGGAGACAAGGGATATGACTCCGACAATTTTATCGCGGTTATTGAGGCGAATGGAGCGATTGCGGTGATACCGCCCAAAAGTCATCGTGTGGATCAAAGAGATTACGACAAACATCTGTACAAAGAGAGACATCGGGTTGAATGTTTCATTAACAAGATAAAATGGTATCGCCGCATCTTCTCTCGGTTCGAGAAGTTATCTATCCGTTATTTTGGATTTCTTAGCTTTGTCGCCACTCTTATATGGCTCCCTTGAAATGTCAACAGAACCTAGTCTAATGTCTCACTATCATAAATTCGCCACACCCCATCCACTTTTCGCATCCTAACCAGTTCGTCGTGTGCCCGAACATCCCTAATCTCCATCCCCGGTATCTCCGGCATCTCCGGCGATAGCCCTTTCAATTCAAAGTGGAATTCATCACCAACATATTCGCTGTTCAAAGGGAATCTTTCTATTGCTCATGCCCAATCCTCACACAACACCTCGGCTTGTTCTAAGACAGTTTCGGTGGCTTTGGCTTGTTTGTCGGGTGGGTAGCCGTATTTGCGAAGAATGCGCTTCACCATCACCCGTAGCTTAGCACGGACGCTCTCCCTTAGTGTCCAGTCGATGGTCACATTCCGCCGAACAGTTTCGACGAGTTCAACCGCGATGGTTCGCAGTGTTTCACTACCCAACACCTCGACCGCGCTATCGTTGACCTCAAGGGCGTCGTAGAATGCCAACTCATCGTCTGAAAGCCCTAGTTCCTCGCCACGTTCTTGCGCCTGACGCATCTCTTTTGCGATTTCGATCAGTACCTCGATTACCTGTGATGCTTCAACCGTACGGTTCTGATAAGCGCGGATCGAGCGTTCTAGCATTTCTGCAAACGAACGCCCCTGCACGACATTCTTCCGTGAGTGGGTTCTGATCTCATCGTTGAGGAGTTTTTCCAAAAGTTCAACCGCCACGTTTTTATGCGGCAAGTCACGCACTTCGACGAGAAATTCGTCGGAGAGAATCGAGACATCGGGCTTTTCCAGCCCCGCAGCGGCGAAAATGTCAACCACGCCTTCAGAAACCACCGCTCTGGATATCAACTGCTTTATTGCCTGCTCTGTCGCTTCAGACTGGGCTTCTTCCGTAGCAGTCGGTTTTGCCAAAACACTTCTCACCGCTTGAAAAAAGGCGACATCGTCACGAATTTCAATCGTTTTCTCGTGCGGCACTGCCAGCGCAAACGCTTTGGAGAGCGCGGTAACCGTTTCCAGTAGACGGACTTTGCCATCCTTCTGTTTCAAGATGTGCTCTTGAGCTGGTGGTAGCAGTTTGAGGCGATCTGTGGCGTTGCCAGCGATCCACGACGACCAATCGAAACTGTAAAACAGTCCACAGCAGATTTCGTGCTTTTCTTGCATTACCGCAACAGCTTCTGCTTTGTTAATGGCGGTACTCCCTTTTCCACCGTTTTCGGTGTAGTTTGCCAGTGCCCGTTTCAGGTGGTAAGCGAGCCCGATGTAGTCCACAATCAAACCGCCCGGCTTGTCGGCGAACACCCGATTGACGCGGGCAATGGCTTGCATCAGTCCATGTCCACGCATCGGCTTGTCCACATACATGGTGTGAAGGCTTGGCGCGTCAAACCCTGTTAGCCACATATCACGGACAATTACCACTTTCAACGGGTCTTTGGGGTTTTTGAATCGTACCGCCATCTCTTCTCGCCGAGCCTTGTTGCGGATATGCGGTTGCCACGACGCATCATCATCAGACGAGCCTGTCATCACAACTTTGATCGCCCCCTGCTTGTCATCATCATTGTGCCACTCTGGACGACGTTTGACAAGCGCGTTGTAAAGGTCAACGCAGATACGGCGGCTCATGCAGACGCTCATCGCCTTACCCTCCATTGCTTCCAGCCGTTCTTCAAAGTGTGTGACAATATCATCGGCGATGAGCCCTAACCGCTTTTCCGTTCCCACCAACGCCTCAAGTTGAGCCCATTTGGTCTTGAGTTTCTCTTTGCGTGCGACCTCCTCCCCTTCGGTCGCTTCCTCAAATTCCGGGTCAACGAGGGGCTTTTCGTTCTCATCCAATTCAATTCTGGCGAGACGACTTTCGTAGTAAATCGGAACTGTGGCGCCGTCCTCAACCGCACGTTGTATATCGTAGACGCTGATGTAATTTCCAAAAACCGCACGGGTGTTGCGGTCGGTCGCCTCAATCGGTGTGCCGGTAAAACCGATAAAAGAGGCGTTGGGGAGTGCGTCTCGCATGTGACGGGCAAATCCGCTAATAAAGTCGTACTGGCTGCGGTGTGCCTCGTCCGCAATAACCACAATGTTCCGCCGATTGGATAGTAGGGGAAAACGGATTTCATCGCCTTCTGGAAAAAACTTCTGGACTGTGGTAAAGACCACCCCGCCCGATGCGACTTTCAGAAGTTCGCGCAGGTGTCTCCTGTCTCTTGCTTGTACCGGTGTTTGTCGCAAAAGTTGATTACACCGCGCAAATGTGCCGAATAGTTGCTCATCTAGGTCATTTCGATCGGTGATAACGACCAGTGTTGGGTTTTCCATCTGTGGATGCTGGGCGATGCTGCCTGTGTAAAAGACCATAGTCAGACTCTTGCCCGAACCTTGTGTATGCCATACGACGCCGCATTGTTTGTCCCCTTCAGGGCGCGATGCTTTTACAGTGGTATCGACCGCCGTTTTCACGGCGTGGAATTGGTGATAACCGGCAATCTTTTTAGCAATCGTCTCGCCTTCAGTTTCTTCAAAGACGATGAAGTGTTTAAGGTAGCTCAAAAAGCGTCCCTGCTCAAAGATACCCTTAATCAACACCTCTAGTTCTAATTCAGTTGAGGGCGCCTCATCCTCTCCCTTGATTGTCCTCCACGGCATGAACCATTCGTGATCAGCGGTCAGGGAGCCGATGCGCGCCTCTAATCCGTCAGAAATGACGAGCGTCTCGTTATAGATGAACAGCGAAGGAATTTCCTGCTTGTAGGTACAGATTTGGCGAAATGCGGTTAGGATGGTGGCTTTTTCGTCGGTCGGGTTTTTGAGTTCAATCACGGCTAAGGGCAGCCCGTTGATAAACAACACGATATCCGGGCGGCGTTCGCTGTTCTCTACCACTGTGAACTGGTTGACCGTCAACCAATCATTGCTTTCAGGCGTATCAAAATCAACCAACCGCACGCGCTTACCGCGTATCGTACCGTCCGGCTGTCGAGCCTCAACCTCTATCCCATCGACCAGCATCAAGTGAAATGCGCGGTTGTTCTGGGTCAATGCAGGAGAATCTGGGTGAAGGACTTTTCGGATCGCTTCCTCTTGTGCTTCGGCGGGTATGTTTGGATTCAGGCGGGAAACCGCATCCCGAAAACGGCGTTTTAAGATTACCTCACTGTACGTGGAGCGTTCCGCATCGGGAGTCTCCGGGGCGATGTCGGGACCATGTAAAACGGTATAACCCAGGCCAGCGAGCCAATCAAGTGCGACTTCTTCGATATCGGATTCGTAAATTGGATTGAGATTCATGTTATCCCCTCAAGGGGTATCGTATCAATCAGGTTCCTATTGACTTCTCAAGCCGCCTTCTCCCACGCACGCTTTGAGTCCCTCGACAAACACCTGAAAACTTTTCGATTTGTTCCGGTTCGGTTTCATGTGTTGAGCGATTTTTCGTGCTACCTTAGTTTTGTGTAACCGCTTTGGATAATATCGTCTCAGCGCACGCCATAGTGCTTCAGATGTACCGTTCTCAATTGCATCAGGATCCTGATATTGGGCGTTTCTTGAAACTCTAGGGTAAGCGTCTCGCAAAGCCTCAATATCTCCAAAGAACCACGCCTCTAATTCTTCAATTGCCAATCGATTGACCACTTGAAAATCCCCTTCTTGGGACGCGCTAGATTTCGTCACAAACCCCGCAGCACACGCTATTGCTTCTAACTGTGCCTTCAGTTGGAAACAATCTTCGCGATCCTCATCAATAAGGACCATAATTCGACGATTATCGGCTATCGGTGGGTTGAATCCTTTCAAGAGTGTCGGCAAGTTCTTAAGCAAATCGGGTTTGCCTTGAGAGACATGGAAAGTGCAATCCACATCATCAGAAAGAATCTTAGGCAAAATGATTTTTAATACCACTTCAGCAGAGCGTTCCTCCAGGAGAAATTCAATCTGCATTCCCACCTCGCTTTGGACCGCCCGCATTAGTCAGCGGATCTCCAACTTCAAAGTAACCTTCCATCCAGAGTTGCCCCAACTTCGCACCCGCATCTAGGAAATCATTGATTCCCCGCATCTCTGACGTACGTTTGCAGACCGTAAACCCCTGCTTATCTCGGTAAAGTACCCACACCTCCTCGGAGCGCAGTTCGTTAACAAAATGGGGAGAATGGGTGGTAATCATCAGTTGAGACAACCCCAATGCCTCACTGTACTCCTCCACTAAACCGTTCAGCAGGCGCGGATGGAGGTAATTTTCAGGTTCCTCAATGCCGATTAGTTGGGGAGGTTCTGGGGCATATAGCAAGGTCAAGTACGACAGCATCTTTAACATACCATCGGAGGCAAACTTCGCCGAGATAGGTTTTTCAAACGGCGCATCCTTAATCTTTAACAGAAGACGTCCGTCCATCACCAGTTCTGTGTCCACCTCTTCCAAGCATGGAACCCATTCCGACAGTATCAAAAGAATTTTTTCCAAACGCTCTGGGTATCGTTCCTTTAGATACTGGATAACATTGGGCAGGTTGTCTCCCGTTTTGGATAACCTTTCTTGCGGGCCCGCTTCTGCAATGCCCCGTGTAGCATCGGCGGAAAGATCAGAAAAGTGCCAACCTGTAACGAAGCGATAAAGGGCACTCACACGGGGATGGAGTGCTGATTGCCCAAATCTGCTGACAGCGAGCGTTGACAAATCATTAAGTTGTTCATTGATTTGCTTGTCTTCCTCATCCGGTATTTCACCAGCGGTAATGTGCCCTTTGCCCTCCTGAAAATCGAGGAAGCGAAACGGTCTTCCCCGACTACCGCGCCGCCATCGCAGCCACTCGGCTTTAACACACGGTCCTTTTGTATCTTCATCAATGGTCAGATGGTAGGTGATGAGTGGTGTCTTGGGTTTCTCGCGATATTTTAACTCAAATTCAATCGGTCCATCACTGCCGCGCGTCCTTAACTCCTTAAAACGTTCCCTTTTTGCCCATGCAGAACGCAGCCCGTCCGTGAAACATTCTGTGAGAAATGCAAAGACATCGAACAGCGTTGACTTCCCGCTGCCGTTTGGCCCCAAAAAGACAGACAGTGGTGTGATTCCTTTTAATTCTACATCTCGTAGGGCACGATAGTTCCTTACACGTAATGACTCAATGTGTGGGATAAGCAGCTTCTGTACAACTAGCACTGGGAGACATTCGCGGAGCAGCTCATTAAATTTTTCATCAAATTGATCTTCAGCCGGAAGGTCTATATAAACTTGTGTTCCTAAAAATGATGGCGTTTTATCTTCCCCCAGCGCCTGACGGATTATGGGAATGAATTTGTTGTTTCCCACATCTTCGACAAGTTTCCTAGTTACAATCATTGGCTCGTAGCCAACGCCACCTTCACCGGCGTTTGCCTTTCTCACGTAGCTATCTGTACAAATGACCAGTACCCTGTCGGAGTCTCTGATGCCACGCTCCATGAATTGTGCTAAATCATCGCCCAGACGGAGGTGCCACTGGTCAAGTATAACCTCAACTCCCTTGCGATGAAGCTTTGCACTGAGTTCTGATACCCACTGCTTATGTTCTGGCGTATCATGAGAATATGAGATGAACACCTTGGGATGCTCCGCCATCTCCTACCTCCAATTTCATGCGAATATGAAACATCGCACAAATCTAAATACTGTTAAAAAAATCGATGAAGTCAAACAACGCGAATCTCTCCTGACGACAGTTCGACAGCAGAACGTCTCCGATTTGGGAGAGTGCAAGATTGTTCAAACGGTTTTAACCAATCAGTAACTTCAGTAACTGAGGTTACACCCCCTCAAAGAAATTCTGATAGATATCAGAAAGATTCTGGTGAGCTATCGGATTAAATCCATACGCCTGTAACTCCTTATCGGCTAAGTGAATCCAATTTTCCCATAAGTGCTCGATTTGCTGACGTGTGACATTTAAGCTGATCCATAATTCCATAAGTGCTTCCGGATTACGACGAAGTAGAACAGTCGCACGCTGGGTTATATCGTTCCCTTCGTAAAGAAAAGTCAACGGGACTGTAAAGTAATATTCAGAACTTGTGTTTAAGGTGTCCTGTCGACCTGAAGCGATTAACGTCGTTAATTCATGGATATTTAGTGCCATATAATATGCCACCAATGAAGTCTGATAGTCCAATTCATTACCAAATATGGGAGCCAACCAATCCCATTTTTCGTATGCCTTCGTTAAATACTTCCAACCTTCTAGACAATTACCACCACGAGTGCCACTAAGTAATTCGGAGTACCCTCTAAGTTGACTTGTTTTCCATACAGGAAGGGATTTTCTACCATCTGCAACAGGGATTTTAACTCGTGCAAGGCTTAGGGCGAGATCTAGCTGATTTGTGCTCAGGCTGAGACCCCCGTGCAGACTGTGATAGACATACCCTAGTGCAAAAGATATGTTTTGCCAGTCTACGTACACGGAACGATTCCAACTTGCAATATTCAGCAGGTCATCGAGAATGGGCTTCTGATCTCTAAACTGTTCCCTACTAGATTCAACTCCCACTAAAGCAACAGAAATTAAGGGTGAGATAATTTCAACCGCTGTATCCACAACCCGAACCAACTGTTCTTTGCTTTCTGGTCGCTGACCCTCCAACTCATTTTGTCGCCATTGTACCAAGGAATTGAATACACTTGGCTTAATTCTTTTGACGAGTTGTCGCCATCCAAGTACGTCCCCCGCACGGGCGAGCTTGATCGCAGCTAAGTAAGCTTCGGATGCAGATCCAACCTGCGCCGGGATTTCAGGCAGTTGAGTGCCTGACCCTTCAATAGGCGGTGCTTCTTGTCCAGAGGGAAGTTTAGCGAATGGGTTTTTTCCCAAAGGGGGTTTCTCTATAACTGGCACTCGATGGAGTTCATGAATCAACTTATCAAATTCCGATTCAAATTGACTGTCATTCCTGAAGTCAATATAAACTCGCGTTCCTAAAAATGTTGGTGTCTTTTCCTTTCCTGATGCCTGACGGATTACAGGAATGAATTTATCAGTTCCTAAATCCTGAACAAGCTGCGCGGTTACAATCATTCGCTCATAGCCAACGCCACCTTCACCGGCACTCGCCTTCCTCACGTACTGTTCCGTGCAAACGACTAGTACCCTATCGGAGTCTACAATACCGCGCTCCATGAATTGTGTTACATCATCGCCCGGACCGAGGTCCCATTGGTCGAGTATCGCATCAACTCCATTGTGGCGAAGTTTTGCACCGAGTTCTGATACCCACCGCTTGTGTTCTGGAGAATCGTGAGAATATGAAATGAATACCTTAGGGTGTTCTGCCATCTTTTACCTCCAATCTCTCATCTACATCGTCCACACGAATTTCCCCGAACAGCAACTTCGGCAGCAGCACGTCCCGGATTTGCGATAGAGTGTGGGATTGTTGATTATTAGCAGCTCGTTTTTTATCAAGTATGGAAACTTTTTCATAAAACCGTTTGGCGATATCAAGCGGCGGAAAAACAAATTCAACAGCGGAAAGCAATTGAGCATTCGCATTAGGTTGTGCAGAGCCACCTATACAACCTGCCACATAATTATCGTATACTGGCGAAGCCATGAACTCCCCAACCAGACGAGCCATGCTTAAATCATGAAATTGAATTCTCACAAGGTAGGAAGCAAAAACGGCATCAGGTGGATCAACAATATAGATGTTCGCGCCCGTTGTGGCTCCAGTCCGCGCTACGAGTATGTCTCCTTCCTGAAGTCGGTATTTCTCATGATTTTTTTCAGTAATATGACAAAATGGTACGCTTGCCCAATTAAGCCTTTTATTAGAAATGTCAGTGATTCTTAGGAACTTTGGTCCGACAGGTTTTTCAGATGCACTCTGTGTAAATCCATATTGGATTCGTGATACTTGATTTTTTACTTGGTCAACTTCCCACCCCTTCGGGATTTTTCCCACCGGCGAATCTTGGAATGCTGACGGGAACAGGGCAGCAGTTTCAGCGTCCATACCAGCGGGTTGGCGTCCATCCATCTTTGCCCGCACCGGGTCAAAGTCCACAAACCACGACTTGAAAATCGCCCGCGCCATCGCTTCCAGTGTCTCATTCATCTGTCGGTTGAGTTTGATTTTGTCGTCAAGCGTGCCGAGGATGTAGGCGATGGCATATTGTGCAGCTTCGCCGAAGTTCGGGTAAGGGATCGCGGCGAGTTGCGACGCAGAGATACTAGGAAATGTTGACCCTGTCGCTTGTGCGAGCAATGCGGGAAGTTGAAACTCAATCACCGCGCGAACGAACGGCTGGAGTTCATCTATCCACCGGTGACGAAAAGCTGCTATACCACGTCCAATCGCATATTTTTGATCCGCCCAATTCATGCGGCCCGTGGTTGAACCCCGGACGCAAAAGAGAAGGTCTCCTGGATTTGCGATCTTACGCGCATCAGTGGTAAACTGAACGGGCGTGGGATGGTAAGGGCCAAATTCAGTTGGACCGTTCAGTAGTGGAATCCCTATATCTCCTGAAACTGTATTGCCTAGTGGCGACTGCCCCATCACAATATCTACGAAGTCAGCTATGGTTTTACTCGCCATTTTCTAACTCCCGCGAATTTGCTCAAATTGACTGCTCTCTTTAACGGATGCCAATTTCTGTATCACCGCACATTCCTCCACTGCTCTCTTCTTTGGCAGTTTGCTTCATTGACGGCGGAAAACCAAGGCTTCTACAATTTGGGCATCGTCAGTTATTTCTTTCTCTGACCCGTGAAAATCGTTGTGTTGGCCCTCCCAGTCGTAGATTTGGGTGTCCAGTTGTATCTTTATGACGGAAATCCGTTCTAGCGACAGGTCGTCATAGCCATCCTCATAGCCATTGACAACGACCCGCAAATCATCCGGATATTTTCTGAGGAGTTCAACCAACGCTTTTATCGTCATTTTCCATCTCCTTTGGAATAAGGGCGATACTCCACTAGCGCCGACCTACCGATGATTGCGACGATGCGCGCTACCAGTTCCCTTCCATCGGCATCAGTGAGACGCAAATCCTCACCGGGCATGAAATGAACTGGCTGCGGTTGGCCCTCGTTGATGGCGATGTTGGAGGCGTAGAGGTAGGTCCGGTCATGGGTATCGCGAATGGGATTCAAACGCCCCGACAAGCCCGGAAGGTAGCCGGTCTCCTCCGGAAAGAGCACGGATCCGCCATCTGGCAGGCTTTGCATTTCAATTGCAAGTGCCCCCTGCGCTGGCACCCAGTCGTGTTTAAGGTGTGCGGCGAAGCCGGTAGCGGCCGCGAACACCGTCATGGGAAGGTGCGTGGAATACAGATTGACTTGTGCCTCGCCATTCTCGTCGGTGGTTGTTTGTTTCCATGTCTTATTGGGAAACAGTGCCAACAACTTGACCCCCGGCACAGGGAGGCCGCGGTGATGGCACATGATGACAGTGGTTGCCGGTGTCGCATCCGTGGGAGCGGCAGGAATTGTGAGAACAAGGTCTGAATCATCAATAAGCTGGTATTCTGGGATTTTTCCACTCAAGGCTTCCGTTTCACGAAGGATGATTGGCACACCGTCCCCACGCCGCTCCATGAAAAATTGCCGATCTCCCGAACCCCGGACCTCCCCGACAGGTATTCGTCCGAAGATTGAAGCAAGTGCTTCGTTTCGAGTTGATTGGCGGACATCCATGCTGTCGATCGTTAGGTTGTTTGGCAACCCACCGGGAGAGTTTATTTCAAGGCGATCCGCGAACATTGAGAGTCGAATCCGGCTGCCACGAATTGAGTAGTCGCGGTGGGCAACGGCGTTGACAATCGCTTCAAACAGTGCTGTCTCACTGTATTGTGGCAAGTCGGTCCGAGCGGGATTCTTGTAAGCACCGACGCGCATGTTGCGGACCGCAAAGGCAACTGCCTCAGTAATTTGTCGGTTCAACGGTCCAGTAATTGTCTGGGCATCTATCTGATCGGAGGCACGATCGTTGCCTCGGTAACAGGTCGCGGTGATGCAAGCGTTGGGAAGCCATTCTTCGGGCGAGCGACTGCACAACAGCACTCCCGCCACCGTAGCCCGCGTTGTCCCATTTTCGTCGTTAGCCAGAAGCCCCATCCTTTCCAGCGCAGATTCAGGATCGGCAGCACCTACGGTACTCAATAAAGGCTTCCAAAGAGATTCATCTAGGGATCCAAATCCAGTTCCCTCAACCGGCTGTTTATCAAACCAGAGGAATCGTGCCTGCCCGCGCTGCTGTGCCAGACGCAGCCGCTCATTGCTCGTCATCCGACGTTTTGAGCTGCCGACCCGATGGTAGCTGCCGCCGGGACTGTCGTGCTGAGTGTGACCTTGCGGTACTTCAACCAATAGGAATGATGCCCCTTCCTTTAGTTCTCTACGAAGGATGGTAAGGCGGATTGGGGGGGCAATCTTGTCAGTGCAAACTTCCACTAAAAGCCGCTCCAGTCCGTCCATCTGCTCGCGTGACATACCTTGCACATCGCCACTGTCGGTCACACCACATAGCACCACACCGCCGTCTGTATTGGCAAAGGCAGCGAGTTCATCTACCAGATCGCCGCGACGGGGACTCCTAGGAACATTACCAACAAACTCAATCTCCTTGAATTCCCAGTGGCTGTCCTCGCCGAGGCGCATTTGGCGTTTGATTTCTTCGTCACTGAAATTCATGAATTATCTCCAATCCCAACTATCTCCAAATTCTCACCGATCGCCGCATCCAACCGCCGCGCCTCCGCCATCTGCTCGGTCAGTTTCTTGGTTAAATGTGCCATCGTTTCCTCAAACGCTTCGTTGTCGTCCTCCTGAACCACTGTCCCAACGTAGCGGCCAGGGGTCAAGACGTGGCTATGCTTGCGTACTTCCTCTAGGGTTGTGCTTTTGCAGAAGCCGGGCACATCGGCATATTCGCCCGCACCCTCATCGCCGCGCCAAGCCTGATAGGTATTAGCAATGCGCGTTATATCTTCATCTGTTAATTCCCGATGAACGCGATCAATCATCACGCCGAGCGTGCGAGCGTCTATGAACAGGATTTCGCCGCTACGGTCGCGGAAAGGCAGACGGTTTTGGGCAGGCACAAGACCTGCCCCTACATTTGGTTCGTCCTCTGTAGGGGCAACCCTTGTGGTTGCCCTGTTGGGCACGGTTGCCGCATTTTCCGCCCTACCGGCCGGGGGTTGGGCAGGCACAAGACCTGCCCCTACATTTGGTTCGTCCTCTATAGGGGCAACCCTTGTGGTTGCCCTATTCACCGGGGTTGCCCTCATGCCGGATCCGTGGCGGTTGCGGGCGATAAACCAGAGGCAAACGGGAATCTGTGTGGAATAGAAAAGCTGTCCGGGCAACGCCACCATGCAATCCACCAAATCGGCTTCGACGATGTTCTTGCGAATCTCGCCTTCAGTAGATGTATTAGAACTCATCGAACCGTTTGCCAACACAAAACCAGCGGCGCCGTTTGGCGCGAGGTGATGGATAAAGTGCTGTACCCAAGCGAAGTTGGCGTTTCCTACGGATGGCGCACCGTAAACCCAACGTCTATCTTGACGCAACCGGTCACCGCCCCAGTCGCTGTCATTAAAGGGTGGATTGGCGAGGACATAGTCCGCTTTCAAGTCTGGATGCAGGTCGTGGTGGAAGCTATCAGCATGTTCCTGTCCGAGATTGGCTTCAATGCTACGAATTGCGAGGTTCATCAGTGCCAACTGTCGTGTGGTCGGGTTCGACTCCTGCCCGTAGACGACAATATCGTCGCGCTTTCCGCCGTGTGCTTCAACGAAAGTTTCACTCTGAACAAACATGCCGCTAGAACCACAGCACGGGTCGTAAACCCGCCCCTTGTATGGCGCGAGCATCTCAACGAGCACCCGCACCACACAGCGGGGGGTGTAGAACTGTCCGCCCCTTTTGCCCTCCGCACTCGCGAATTCTGAAAGGAAGTATTCGTAGACCCTGCCCAATATATCCTTTGAGCGGTTCGCTTCCTCTCCCAAACCGATTGTACCGATCAGGTCAATCAGTTCGCCAAGTCGTTGCTTGTCAAGCCCCGGACGCGCATAGTTTTTAGGAAGAACCCCTTTCAGACGCGAGTTTTCCCCCTCAATCGCAATCATCGCGTTATCAACCAACGTCCCAATTTCCGGTCGCTTGGCATTCGCTTGCAGATAAGCCCAGCGGGCTTTCTCCGGGACGTAGAAGATGTTGTCTGCTAGATATTCATCTCGGTCCTCGGTGATCTGGTAGCGGGCAGCTTTCTCTTTAATGTAGTATTCACTGTGAGGATCGGCAGATTCTTTGAACAGCCAATCGCGTTTTTCCTCGAAAGCGTCTGAAATATACTTGAGGAAGATTAACCCCAACACCACATGCTTATATTCGGCGGCATCAAGGTTGTTACGGAGTTTGTCCGCTGCTTGGTATAGGGTTGCTTCAAAGCCGAGCGTCGCCCCGTTTTCATTCGATTTTGTGTCTCGTTTCTTTTTTGCCATAGTCTTTTTTATCAGCATCCGCTTTACGCTTGTTTATTCTAGTGATTCGTCAGAAACCGAGTTTTTGACAACTCACACCCACAATTTCAGCCCAAATCGGCTCAATTGAGAGCTCGTGGGCGACCGTCAATGAAAAACTCGGTTTCTCTCCAATAGGTCCGAACTTGGGTTATTATTAAAAAGAAATACCACCCAAAACGGGTGAATCCAAAACTCATGATAACCTATCTTACGGAGATTTTCAAGCCCGTTTTAAAAAACGCTTTGAAAGACCTGATACTCACGACCATAGCCATCCTACAAGTTCCGTGAAAACAACTGAAAAAGGGGGCCCTCGCGGCTATGACGCTGGGAACGAATCGATTTGTGGATTGGGGATAGGAACTTTTGCACGCTTGGTTTCATGTTTGGGATTAGTGAGCGGTTGGGCAAGTTTCTCCTGCGTCAACATGGTAATGTCCAGGGTACTTTACTGGGTAAACGCAAATTTAAGGGACAGACCAACACAGAAAAGGTCTACCAACAGGATTTACGTCTCAAGTGTCAAGAGAATGGCAAATCTTTGATTGTCCGTCGAATTACCGTCGAACTCCACCGACCGACGCGTAATGAAACGGTCCTCCATTTATTGACATCCTTGGGTTCTTGGGTTATCCTTATTAAGGGTTGAGAACCTCACTCATCTCCTGTTCCAGTCACGGTTACACCGCCTTAGACCCTGGCTGTGGCGAAGAATCCCGGTGATGGCGCCCTGGCGATGCTTTGCCCCACTCAGGATTTTACAATTAACTTGACTTTAGATGAATTAAGGGAGTATTTTCTGATGCACAACAAGGGACACTTTATCTCAACTTCTGTTTTCACAGTTCTTTCGACCTTAATGTTAGGCATTTCCACACCTGCCTTTTCCCAGAATCTGAACCAAGAAGCAGCATCCAGCTTTACACTTCAACTTCTCCACACGGCAGACATAGAGAGCGGCATCGAGGCACTTGAAAATGCCCCACGCTTCTCATCGGTATTGAATGCGCTCAAAATTGAGGTTGAGAATACAGTTATCATCGGAGCAGGGGATACCTACATCCCCGGGGCATTTTTCGCAGCGGGCAATGACCCAAGCCTTCGCGACGTTTTGGGGCGTGAGGGGTCGGGGCGTGCGGATATTCTGATGCTCAATGCGATGGGATTTATGGCGTCAGCACTCGGCAACCATGAATTTGACCTAGGCACTGCCACACTCGCTGGGTTGATTCAGAATGATAGTAGAGGCTACGTCGGCACAGCGTTCCCATTCCTAAGTGCGAACTTGGATTTCAGCCTCGATAGCAACCTTGCCGATCTTGTTGTTGATGCCGGGCAGGAGGCAAGTACGGTTCCAAACAGTATCAGCAAGAGCGTGGTTATCACGACTGCTTCGGGCGAAAAGATTGGGGTTGTTGGCGTAACCACACCACGGCTCGGAAGTATATCTTCACCGGGCGATGTCGGGATTGCACCGGAAAACCCGGATGATATTGTGGCATTGGCAGCAATCATCCAAGAAGCCGTTGATGGGTTGACAGCAACCGGAGTGAACAAAATTATTGTCACCGGTCACCTTCTGCAAATTCGCATTGATGAGGCGGTAGCGCCCCAGTTGCGCGACGTTGACATTATCATTGCGGGTGGCTCAAACACACTGCTCGCGGATGAGGCAGACCGTCTGCACGATGGTGACACCGTTGCCCGGCCTTATCCTATTCTGACAAATTCCGCCGCGAATGAACCGATTGCAATTGTCGGCACAGATGGTGATTACAAGTACGTCGGTCGATTAGTCGTCAGTTTTGACGAGGCAGGTGTCCTGATACCGGAATCGATTGACCCTGAAGTGAGCGGCGCCTTCGTTACGGACGAACAGGGCGTTGCGGATACCGGCAACGTCGAACCAGAGCCGCGTGTCATTGAAATTACCGAAGCGATTCGGAACGTGGTTGTCGCGAAGGACAGCAATACCTTTGGGCAGACAAGCGTCTATCTGAATGGAACCAGGGGTTCGGTTCGCACAGAGGAAACGAACCTCGGCAACTTAACCGCTGATGCCAACTTAGACGTGGCACGGCGGGTTGACCCGACGGTGGTTGTCTCGCTGAAAAATGGCGGCGGCATCCGAGCCTCTATTGGTGTCACTGTCGGTGGACAGGCACTTCCACCGCCTGCGAATCCGTTGGTCGGCAAGGCCGCTGGTCAAATTTCGCAGATTGATATCGAAAATGCGCTCCGATTCAACAACGGATTGAGTCTATTAACACTCACAGCCGCGCAACTCCTTGAGGTCATCGAACACGCTGTCGCTGAATCAGAACTGGGTGTGAGCCCCGGGCACGGGCAGTTTGCTCAGGTCGCTGGATTTGCCTTCAGTTTCGACATCTCGCAACCCGCGGGTTCAAGGGTCAAGTCGCTCGTCATCACCGATGCCGGTGGCAACCCGATTGACATCATCGCACAGAATAGCGAACTGGTCAGCGATGCGAATCGGACGTTCCGCATGGTCACGCTTGATTTCCTTGCAGATGGCGGTGACGACTATCCTTATCCGAATTTCCCGAATACCGACCGCGTAGATATCCCCGCAGTGATAACGGAGGAACAGTCGGGTGGCAAAGCGACTTTTGTTTCACCCGGTACGGAACAGGATGCCCTCGCAGAATATGTCGCGGCGAACTTCTCGATAACATCGTTTATGGATGCCGATGTGGGGCCCGAAAGCGATCAACGCATTCAAAATCTCGCATTTCGTGCCGATAGCTTGATTGTACCGGCGACAACCGCAAGCGCATTTGACACACAACTCAGCGCGGGTTTGAACATGATCAGTTTACCCCTGATGCCCGACGAACCTTACACAGCGCGTTCCTTCATGGAAAAACTCGGCGCGACGGTCATCATTGAGTACAATCCATCGGTTGGCAGTTTTATCGGATTTACGGCAAATTCTTCCGGCGACGGTTTCCCTGTCGAAGGCGGGAAGGGCTACATTATCAACGTTACCGAATCGAAGGTTGTCAGATTCACCGGTCGTGCATGGCAAAACACACCGACGACAATCTCAGCCGCGCCTACACCGGCTCAGATTCCCAAGGTGTGGGCGTTTGTCCTTCACGCTTGGCTTGAAGGGGTCGAGAATGTGACGCTGACCGTCTACAACGGACACACCAGAGTTGCCGGAGCCGTTGATGCGAATAGGTCGCACGCTGTTTGGGCAGACATAAGCCGCCGGGCGGTTGTTTCTGTCGGCGATACGCTGACGATTGAAGTGCGTGACGCAAGTGGTGAATTGATTCGCACGCTGCATCACGAAATTAACGTGATAGACATCCGTCGGGCGTTCACGGAATTGCGACTGACGCCAGACGACCTGAAACCGAGACGGACCGCACTGCTCACCAATTATCCAAACCCGTTTAATCCGGAAACGTGGATGCCGTATCAGTTGGCGAATGACACTGATGTTGCGATTCGCATCTACGCCCCGACAGGAGAACTCGTTCGGCATCTTGACCTTGGATTTCAGAGCGCAGGATATTATATTGGAAAGTCACGCGCCGCCTACTGGGATGGTCGTAACGATTTTGGCGAACGGCTGGCTTCGGGTGTTTATTTCTACCAGTTAATCACCCCTGAATCGACGGGGACCCGGAAGATGGTTATTGTGAAGTAGGCATCGCTCCGATAATAATTCAATACCCCTAGGAAACTTGTGAACGACTGAATATCTAGGTGCATCAGTTTCGGGAGGTAAATTACGTTATTTATCTGCCAAAGTTGACGCATCCGGCACGTAATCCTTCCCATTCCAAACATACGTAGTTTGACCAACGAGTAAATCATCCGGTTTAATGTTGCCGGCCAAAAGTGCCCTCGCTTCCGATAATTTTCAAGTGCTCATCCCACTTCATGTTGTTACAAACCCCTCCTACAAGAGGTTGAGATTTTCATAAATGTTTGGTATACTCGAGGCTATCTCATAAACAATGAAGATAAAAAAAAATTGGCAGAAAATGAAATATATGTTAAAATAAGGAGGTAATTGACTATGTCAAGGTTGAAACAGATACTCGCGGTCACCCTCGTGGTGAACGCGAGCTAAATTGGTTGAAAACATTTTTCAAAAACAAAGGAGGAAATATTCCCTGTTATGAAACACAAATCGAGTTTTAAACCCCTTACCCTCGCGCTCGGTATCGCGGCAGTGCTTTTGATGAGCGTCGCACTCGCGACCCTGGCGCAGGAATCAACCGAAGAAGAGATGGCATCTACGGAAGAAGATATGGCATCTGAGGAACAAGTCATCGAGCTCGAAGAACAGGTCGTGATCGGTTCAAGAGCGCGACCCCGTTCTGTCATTGATTCAGCAGTGCCGATTGACACCATTCGCGGTGAGGATTTCCTCAAGCAAGGTGTCACGGATTTACAAGACCTGTTTAGAAATTTGATACCTTCTTACAACGTCAACATCCAGCCAATCAGCGACGCGGGGACAGTTGTTCGGCCTGCGAATTTACGAGGGCTGGCGCCCGACCACACGTTGGTGCTTGTCAACAATAAGCGGCGTCACCGTGCGGCGGTGATTCACTGGCTAGGAAATGGGTTGGCTGATGGCGCACAAGGGCCTGACCTGTCTGCCATCCCGGCGATCGCGCTGAAACAGGTGGAGGTACTCCGGGACGGTGCATCGGCTCAATACGGTTCCGATGCCATTGCAGGTGTGATGAATTTCCAACTCAAAGATAGCCATGAGGGCGGTTCCTTTGAATTCAAGCCCGGCATTTTTCAGTATGGGGATGGTCGCCAATACGGGGTCGCCGGTAATATCGGTTTGGGTAGCCAGGAAACTTGGGCCAACCTGAGCTTAGAATACGGCGGCGCAGACCCGACTATCCGTTCGGTACAGCGCGCTGATGCGCTAGCGCTAGTTGATGCTGGCAATGACCGTGTGAGAGACCCAGCGCAAATTTGGGGACAACCTATTGTAGAAGGAGACCTCAAATTCTTCGCCAACTATGGAAGTGTCCTTACAGATAACATTGATTTCTATGGACACGCCAACTATGCCAGCAAACGGGTCGAAGGCGGGTTCTATTTCCGAAATCCCAACACGCGGGGTGCTGTGTTTGGCCGTAAGGTAGATTATCCTAATGATGGCAATACGGACGATGACGAGTTCTATTTACTCGTTGGGAATTTGTCAGGCTTACCAGAAGGAGCCGATAAAGATGCTGATGATATTCAGTTAGCCCACCCTAAGACTGGTGCATTGGTTCCCAGAACGCCCACGCCGGGCCTGGAAGGTGAAGCCAAAGACAAAGAAGACGCAGAGATTGCCAAGGAAAGGAAAGAGATTCAGAACGGAGTCCCAGCGGATCCGGCTCAATTGCAAGCAGTCCTTGATGACCCGAATTTATTCTCGTTCAGGGAGATGTTTCCGGGCGGATTCACACCAAGATTTGGGGCAAACGCAGTGGACAGCTCCGTTCTGGTCGGGGTCAAAGGCGCCGCTTTGGAATCAATGCTGACCTCAGGGTTAGGATGGGATTTGAGTGCCTATTTTGGACGGCATCATGCGGATTTCTTTATCTTCAACACCGTCAATGCCTCTCTAGGTCCCGATACGCCGACCGATTTCGATCCGGGTGACTACATCCAGACCGATTATAACCTGAACTTTGATGTAACGCACGAACTTAGCGATATGCTGTTCTTTGCTTCGGGTTTAGAATATCGGAACGAGGGTTTTGAAGTGGCAGAGGGGCAGCGAGAATCGTATCAAATCGGTCCTTTGGCAACCCAAGGCTTCAGTGCCGCCTCTAATGGATTTTCAGGCTTCAGCCAAATTGCTGCTGGCGAATGGAATCGCGCCAACGTTGCGGCTTATTTGGAAAGTGAAGTCAGGCCGCTCAAACACTGGCTGGTCGGTCTTGCTGTGCGTGGTGAAGACTTTGAAGATTTCGGACAGACCTTCAATTACAAGGTCGCCACCAACATCGGCGTTACGGACTTTCTTGAGGATGCCGGTATGATTGCCAACGATGAGATGATCCTGAAATTCCGTGGCAGTTATAGCACTGGATTTAGGGCGCCGACTCCCGGGCAGCAAAATACCTTCAACGTTACGACCGAATTCAATTTCGCGAAAAACGATTTGGTCAATAACGGAACGATTCCTTCCACTAATCCCGCTGTTGCGGTGGTAACAGGTAAGGAAGATAACGCGCTTGATCCGGAAACATCAAAGAACATTACCAGCGGTTTCACCTTTGAAGTGAGGGACATAAACCTCACCGTAGATCTGTTTGATATTCGGATGAAGGACCGGTTAGCCCTATCTCAAGACTTTGAACTGGAGGAGGGCCAAAAGGACGACCTGATTAAAGCCGGTGTAACCAGCGCGGCGAATTTACAGGAATTCCGATTCTTTACCAATGACTTCGATACAACAACCCAAGGTATTGATGTGGTCCTCACGGTCCCCGTACCGAATGGCGATGTCACTGCGGTGTATAACAATACAAGCACCAGCGTCATTCACAACGATCAACGACCCAAGTGGTTGGAAGAACTCAAGAAACTGGGCATTGAGGAAGATCAACTGAGCGATGATGACTTCTTCACGGCGATTCAGGACAAAGCCCCGAAAAGCGATGAGGAGACACGGATTATCAAGTTGCGGGGTTGGGTCCAGGGTGTGGATGCCCGTATCCGCGAATTGGAAGAGAATTTACCGAAAAATCGCGCCAGTCTCACGGTAACACAATCCATAATCAGCCAATGGAGTGTGCTGGGTCGCGCCAGTTATTTCGGCGACTGGTACGATTCTGAGGATGGTGAAACGTACACCAGCAAGGTGCTTTTCGACGCGGAAACGAGTTACATGGCGGCTTCCGGCATAATCATCACGCTCGGTGTCCAGAATCTCCTCAACACCTACCCCGATGAAAATCCGAAGTCGGGTAATATTGGCAACCAATACGGTCAATTTAGCCCATTTGGCTTTAACGGCGCGTACTGGTATGCTAAAGTCGGTTACAGTTTTTAGTATAACGCAAGTTGCTAGTTGATAAAGCAAGCGTCAGAAACCGAGTTTTTTATAGATTAGGAACACGATTTAGGGAAAAATACAACTGATTTTCCCTAAATCAGACAATCTGAAAGTGAAAAACTCGGTTTCTCTATGATACTAGCAACTCAGGTTAGTATAAGGAGGTAATGGCGATGTCAACGCTGAAACGGATACTCGCGGTCATCCTCGTAGCGATCGCCATTGTGGTGGCAGTCAACTGGATGATTACGCCGGTCTACCACGATGGGTCTGCAGAATATCCAGTATGGAAGGTTGTGAACTGGTTCATGGCGTTTGCCGTGATAGTGTCCCTGCTCGTGAATTTCACTCGGAAACGTGCCCTCGGAAATGGAAGGGCTGACAGTCCGATAACGCGGGAGTACTTGGAAGCCAACCTAGCATTCTACGCCTCGCTCCTGTTGGTTCCCTGGTTTTTCACAAATTTTTTCACCTACGACCTGTTTCCTAACAACATGCCTGCTGTTGCCATGGAATCTAAGGATGTCTGGTGGGAGTTCATTGATGGGTTGTTCATGTTAGTTGCCGGAACAACCGGCTGCCATCTATGGCGCGATGCGTCCGAACCCGTGACTTAAACGAATCCGATTTCGTCGGCAAGTTTGCTGGGAGCATGGCGGAGTTGGTCTTGATGGGCAACAAAGTATTTGCTCCGACTTCCGCCGTGCCCTTTTCGATTCGTCGCACCGCGCAAAACGTCACGCGCCAGTCATTACCGGTAACAGTAGACTAATTTGTGCTTTTTTGTCATACCCAGTTTTGGGGATTTATTTAACCGGATTATGCGGAAAAAATTCCGTCTAATAACAAAATTGCCACTGTATTGCCGTCGAGCGGGTTCAATTTTGGACGAATAGTTCTTGTCAACGACGGTATCATCAAACAACAGATACCCGTTTTTTGAAAAACAGATGTCATCTTTGACATTTTCCCAGACTTGTCTGGGAGGAATTGTCTCGTTTCTGAGGTATCGGTTGATTGGGTCGTGACTCCACTTTTGGGTATGCTTAGCGAAGTAAGTCTGTGTATAGTTGCAATAATCCAGTTGAAGCTCACAATGGTTTGCAGTTAAGGTTGTCATAAGTCATATTATGCCATAATTGCGCAAATTGCGTAAGTCCTAAGGAGAAAAAAATGTTTCAATAAGTAATCCCCCGTTCGTTTTTGTGGTTAGTTAGCATTTGGGCAGTTCTTACTATCGGAATCATCGGCTGTGGTGGTGACGATGATGATAATGAGTGGGTCGGCACATGGGCCATCGAAACCATTGATGGTCAGAGTTTTGAACAAGGTTTTGCAGAAGAGTTTGGAGATGTCATAGAACTCTCCATTACTGCCAACGAGTGGACATTTGATAGTGATGGAACAATGGAAATGGAATTCGGGATGAAGTTTGAAGTGAAAGAGCAGGGCTTAGATGTTTCAGGGGAAGGTTCAATGAAAATGACGGGGACTTACGTCCTATCTGGCTCTAGCTTTACACTCACACCTACAGAAGTAGAAGGGACCGGTTTATTTGAAGGAGAAGTAGGAGAAGTAGGAACAGTCGGTCCTACAGACGAAGACACCGGTACATGGTCTAGACAAGGGAATACCCTCACACTAAACACAGCGAGCGATGATGGCGGAACCATCGTCCTCAAAAAGAAATAGGACTTACGCAAGAGTGATAGGAATAGCAGGTGAAAGCAATTGCTGAGACAGATAATCGTCAAGCAGTGACTGCTTGAGTTGGTAAATCATCTTGCCCGTCTGACGGGCGACACGATTGAGGTGAACCCAGACTAACAGCGCACAGCCGATATGATTTCTTACCGCCCGCTGCTTCCGACATTGACAACTTTCAAGCTCCGTCACCTGTTTGACTTGCCGATGAAATTGCTCAATCTTGAAACGAATGGAACAGTGCTTTTGAGTTTCACTCGTCGAATCTTGAGTTAGGTCGTTGGTCACGACATATTCCGTGTGCCCGGTAGAAAGTACAAGCCGGAACAACTTCACTCTATGCCCCTTGGGGAAATTCTTTAGATGTACCCATTTCCCATAAACCTGTTCGGCCTCATTGAAGTGGAGGGTATCCACGCGTCGGTGCGGGTGTTGGGCATCTGAATCGTCAACAAGCCGATTGCTCTTGAATAGTAGACCTTTTCAAGTTGTTCAATATAACGAAGCACGTAACGGGAGGCATACCAACTGTTGACTAAAACGGTTGTAAAGGGCAGGTGCTTGGCATAACAGGCATCGCGTAACATCTCAAGTTGCTTTGAATCCCGATCTGATCGGGGTAGATGGTCAATTTTACTTTTGCCATCTCGGTCAGGGTCATAGATACGGTAATCGACAATCCAATAAGCATCGATATCTGGATTGACATACACCATCTTAAGAGCCTGTCCAGTTTTGGGGAGTATTATACCCTCACCAGAGTACCTCTTCTGAAACATCAATCTGAAAGGAAAAAATGCGAATTAACTCTATGTTTCACAAAACCCCTTATCTCCTTTTTTTTGTGGCTCTGATTTTTATGCATTTCGTGCATGAAGGATATCCTCAAATACGAACCAAACAGAATGTTTCCCTTGAAGAGCAGCAGGAGGGAAGATCGCTAATAGTCTGGGGGTCTACACTATACGGGCTTTCTTTGTATGGACCGGGAACAGCTATTTTACTTGATATTGAATCAGAACGGCAAATAGTTGGATTGGAACTCTTAATTGGCGGTGGTTCTTTTATAGGTGCTCTTGAAGTCACAAAAAGTCATCGACTCGGCGCGGGACGATCCAATTTAATCTTATCGGGCAGTATGGCGGGCACCCTATATGGGGCCGGAGTGCCTGTGTTATTTGAATCAGAGAACGAAAAGGCTTATACGGCCTGTATGATGTTCGCTACGCCAATAGGAGGATTGCTTGCTCATAAGTTGAGTTCTCACAGATGGTTTGAAAAGGGTGAATCATACCTAATTTCAAATGGTGGACTGGTGGGCGGGTTGTACGGGATTGCAATTCCATATCTCGTCAATATCGAAGATTTTGAAGATTGGACGCAAGCCAAAATCTATGTTGCGTCCGCGATGATCGGTGTACCTGTTGGAGTGTGGACGACAACAAAATTAATTTACAACAAGCCGATTAGCGAGGGGCGGTCATCTCTAATCTCTTTTGGGGGGCTTATTGGTAGTGCCTATGCAAATGGAATTACCTTCCTAGCGGATGCGGAGTCACCACGAGTCTATGTATTAGCCTCCATGCTTGGCTTACCGGTAGGAACATATCTCGGCTATCAATTGACTGCTGGAGATGAGTATACACCCGGCCGGGCAGCTTTGATACAATTGGGCGCACTTGCAGGTGCCCTATTCAGCAATGGAGTTGTTCTACTGGCCAATCCGGAAGGCGATATAAGCGATAAATCTTATACTGTGGCAAATATACTTGGGTCAGCCGTGGGAATTTGGTTTGCACACAATTCTACACGAGGTTGGGGTGAAAAAACTCCGTTTGCGAGAACCAATCTCATTCCTCCATCGGAAAAAGTTACGATTTCGTTACCTTCAATCAATGAATGGTTGACCTACGGCTTCATGACGCTCCGCAAGCCAACTTTTACGGCTGATTTTCCTGTGGAATTGGTGCGGGTCTCATTCTAACAGAACTTACGCTATGACTCATTTCTGAGCATTTTGCACAAGAAGGCCCTCGGAAAATTACTCTGAAATTTTAGTGACTATCTTAACACAAATTGCACATGTCGCCCCCAAGGGCTATGCTGGTTCATTGGTGTAATTAACGAACTCTTGAACTCAATGGGTTGATGGGACGGAGGTTACGGCATACGGAGTATGTCTACTACTAGCAACTTGCGTTATAATAGTCACTGTCAGGGTAACACATGTTATAATCCTTTCTTGCTTGGGAGTTAGATAAGATTATAATCGTTATCCTGACTTAATTCTATTTATGAGCACTCCTCAAATAACTGAGGGGTGTGCATAAATATAGTTGACATAATCAAGCCAAAAGGGTTTCCTATTGTTATCATAGCAAAAGGAGCCCCAATATGGTACAAAGACCAATGTTGGCTGATTATGTCACTCTTATTATGCAACTCTTTGAGCAGTTTATGCAACACCGTATTGACAAACCAGGTGTCACACACGCAAAACCATTGACATATTCAACCACCTCGTTTATCATTTTCTTCATGTTGATGCAGTTTCACGGCATCTATGGCTTCAAAACGCAATGGCGGTGGCTAATCAATCACCCAGAAGTGTTACAAATGCTGGGGTGGCAACAGCCCCCTCATCGAACCACGATTGCACGTCGCTATAAGGCATTATATGAAGTGATAGAGGCATTTGTATTGTTTATCGGTCAGTATGCCACTGACTTGTCCCAACAATTCAACTTGGCTCATCTGGTAGCCGACAAAAGTTTATTTAAGGCACGAGGACCCGTCTGGCATCAAACTGACCGCAAAGCAGGAAAAGCACCTAAACATCTACGCAACCTCGACACCGATGCCACGTGGAGCAAGAGTGGTTATCATGGCTGGGTCTATGGCTACGGACTTCACATTATCTGCACACAAGGTGCGTTCCCAACACTGATAACTGTGCACCGTGCGTCGGTCTCCGAAAGTTGGGCGATAGATGCTAAAGCGTCTGAGATTCTGACACAACTTTCACCGCAGACACTCACTGCCGATGATGCCTATACCCAAGCAGACCGTATCCGTCGTTGGGCGAAGGCACAAGTCGCTTTGATTACCCCGGCACTTAGATGGACAAAGGGACGGTTTGCCAAGGCGTATCATCGATTTATCAACCAACCCAAGCAGCGTCTCTGTTTAAGCAAACGTCGCAGTTCGGTTGAACCGTTGTTTGACTTGATTGCTAAAGTGATAGGCACCACTCCTCAACAGAAGCAGTTACCGGTCAAGGGGTTTTTCAATGTACGCTGTTGTTTAGCTATCGGGGTGTTATCAGTGCAAGTGGCTATGATTGCCAATGCCATATGGAAGTTACCTGCTCGCAATATCTCTCATATGGCGGCTGTTTTCCAATGAACTACTATGCACACCCCTCAAATAACTATGTACTCAAAAAAACACCGGCAGAGATCTTGCTGGTGTTTTTTTATTGAATCAAGCCCCTTGCCAATTAGCCATCCTAAATCAGGGTGAGAATGAGGTTGTAATTTTCGTCAAGGTGCAGTTCTGTACCGGACGGTATAAACGTTGTCGAATCGATTTCTTCGATAATCGCCGGTCCCGAAAACTGTATCTGCCGAAATTGCGACTAGGTCTGTAAAAGTGCCACCGACCGGTATCAATACCGATTGTACTGGGCACGTGCACTTCCCTCCTGTGTTCCCTCAATAGTTATAGCTGTTTCTCAACGATGGGTGATAAATCACCTGACTACAAGGCCCGATTCCTTTGTGTCGGAACAACACTTACTCAATCGAGGTTCCTCGGTTGGGTGTAGGGAACAACGATCGTTGTTCCCTACGGGCTGCGTAAGTCTTAATAAGTCCTACTTGCTTAGATTATAATATAATTGGTCTACTTCCAAAATTAATACTTTGGCGTCGAGATATGCAGCCCGACCGACTACATCCCAAACCAATACCGACATTTCACGAGGAAGATATTCGACCCGGCATCGGTGAAGCTCGTTCTCAAGCGATGCAACGGACGAAATTTGAGGTCTGCTTCTTCAACACGCGCTAAAGCGGCTTCCCGCGATTGGGACCAAACCAAAAACAGTGTACTTCCGGGGCGGAATTCCCAGCGAAGCACGGTGTTGCCCCGCAAAGACCGCCGATGGAAGTCACGGTTCTTGTTCAGCAGATACGGTTTGAACTGATACGACTTCGGTTCGACCAACTCCTTGAAGTTTGTATAATCTCCGATGGTAATGAAGGGTTGCACGTAGAACTGAAGGCTCAACGTCGGGGTAAAACTGATGTTTGCACGGGTAGTGAAGTCAAGCGTTCGGCCCGTTAACTCCCCATAGACGTAGTGTTTTTCGATCTGCCCGTTGACCTTCTCTTCAACCATTTCTACCCACTGTGCATCCTTCACCTGATAGGCATAACTTGGCCCAACGCTCAAACCAATGTTGGATGTTGGCCGAATACGAAGGAGAAGGCCTACATCGTAGTCATACGAACGCCTATCGTCATCCCAGGCGAAAACGGGATTCAACTCCAGCCGAATCATTTTGCGGCTGTCGGTAGAGAGTTGTGTATAAATCCACCAGCCTGCGGGATTTTTAATCAGCGTTCCGCCACGCCTAATGTCATCATCACTAAATGATTCCAAGACGCGTCCAACCCATAGGTCATAATCCCAATAGTTCTTGAAGCGGCCGTCTGTCCATATCTCGGAGTAGCTGCTGATATTGACCCTGTCATAATTCCACTGTCGCCAGCCATAGAGCCCCAAAACGACGCGTCGGAAAATGCTAAACGGTTTCTCCTTCCGCACCGTGAGGTCGTAACCCCACTCTAGCATGTCGGCGCGATGACGGAAGCCAAGGTCGTTCACCTCCAGGTCCGGTGAGAGCACCCTAAAACTGCTCCCCCCTCTCAACCACCCGCCCCGTTTGTCAAACTCAAAGTGTGCAAGGTAGCCCGACTTGCGTGCATCCAACTTTCCCTCCTGACTTGCCGCCACCGTGCCGGTTACTTGAAATTGCTCTTTCGCAAACTTCAAATCCCAATCAACTCCGCCGACATAAGCGGCGTTGGAATTTCGTCGATTCACGGCAGTCGTTATCAGTCCGACGCGGGAATTCCCTTTCAGCACATCCTGATTGATTCGACCGATAAAGTAGTTGGTTAACGGTTCAATGAGGTGCTCGCGTTGGATTTTCTTCCCGTTGACCTCCTCCTCAATCTGTGCATACTCCGGTGTGGTGACTGCCTCCATGATACCAAAATGGGTGTTGCCTTGAGTTTTCCCTACAATTTTGACGGCACCGAGAATCGTTGTGGCTTCGGGACGGCTCCGTTCGGTGGCACCGTTGGGAAGCTCGAAATGCCCCGGCCGCCGCCCGATCCGCCGGGAGTAAAAGAAACTGTAGTCCCCGTTTTCAAAGATTTTCGCACCTTTCACAAAGAAGGGGCGGCGTTCATCAAAATACTCCTCATAAGCCGAGAGATTTAAACTCGCAGGGTCTGCCTCCACCTGTCCAAAATCGGGGTTAATCGTGGCATTGAGCGAAATCCCAGAGCTAATCCCATATTGAACATCGGTTCCAACATTGCCCCACAACTCGGTTTCATCATTGAGGCGTGTGCGTCCCATCGCGTAAGGCAACAATTCCAAATGACGTGACGGATGAATATCTTTGATGCCGGTGAGGTCGCCAAAGCGAGACACCCAGCTGGGTTCACCACGCTTGACCAAACGCCAGTGAGCCTGCTCTTTTCTGCGACTGATGTACCGCTCTACCTGTAGCCCCCAAGTGTATTCATCTTTGGGGGAAAAGCGCAACACATGAAACGGGATTTTATATTCTGCCGCCCAACCATTTTCGTGAATCTCGGTCTTAACTTCCCACACACCGTCCCATGTGTCGTCCCACCAACCACCATCGGGAGCGATACCTTCTGTCACCGAGCCAGAAGGGTAGACAGTAAACCAGAAACCGCTTTGCCGGTTGTAATGCGGGTCAAGGCTAATGGTGATTTTATCCGATTCAACATAATTGTCTCGCCTGACCAGCCGGGAGACAATTTTATCGGGTTCACTGTCATAGCACATGGCCGCAAAATAGATGGCCTCGTCATCGTAGGCGATTTGGAACGTGGTGCGTTCCGTTGCCGGTTTTCCTTCATCCGGGTCGCGCTGGCGAAAACCTTCGTGGAGCGGCGCGCTTTTCCATATCTCGTCGTCCAAAACGCCATCCAACTGCGGCGGTACACCGTTAATTCGGATGGCGGTCGCGGTTCTGTGGGGCGAGTTTGCCTCGCCTGCAGCCTGTATGTCGCCTGGAGGTTGAACTGCTAAAAAGATGGCAAGAAACGCCCAAACAACCCAAAAGTCGAAGTCAATTTTCACAGGTTTTTCCTCTCTCCTTTGCGTTGTTATTTGTCCATTGAAACCCCGTGTCCGCGATAGAATTCAGATTTTTCTCGATTCGCGCCTGCGCCTAAACGCTATGGTCAAATGCTAGCATAAGAAAGAGATGATTCTAACAAACAGTTAGAGCTGATGTGAGATTTTCGGTTTTATTAATGTTTGAGGGTTGTGGCGGGTTCCATCACTCACGAGAGAATTTGGAATGGATGCGTGTCAAGCGTTTTATGCAGACCAATTCGTCCGAGGGTATACAGTCCCTACTTTTCCAACACAATAATGACGGTATCGGTATCTCGGCAAACAACACGGAAGCCGTAAACAAAACACACAAAATGACGTGTTTAATTCTGCCCGACATCTTTGTTACTTCCAAGCGTTAAATCTTCAGACATCGACTTTCTAAGTATAGATCGGACAACTTAGAATGTCTCGCCCCGACCGCACCGAAAAGATGCTTGATATAATCTGCAGTAGTACGTACAATAAGTGCATGATTCAAGCTGGCAAGGCATTGAACAAGTTTGGCATGCGGAGCCAAAACACGGCATGGGTGTTTTCTCTGCTCGCGCTGACGGATTGATGATTTTTCAAGTTGGGTGCGTTCTTCGCACCATTCAATACACATGAGGTTAAACCAAACAATGAAGGAGATACAAACCGATGAAAACACCAGTTTTTCGTTTTACCTTTCTTATGGCGATGTGCCTTACTCTCGCATCAGTGGATGGAAACATGCTGCTGTGGGCTCTCCCTGAGTCACCTGAACCTACTGTGGACTATATTTTCGAGACGATTGAGGTTCCCGGTGTTGATTTTCTGGAGTTGACTTCAAGCAATGACCTTGGGCATTACACGGGTAACACCCGTAGCCCTGATGGCGAGAAAATCATCGGCTTCACGCTGATTGACGGGGTCTTTTCCACTTATGATGTCCCCGATTCCCTCAAAACTGTTTTCTATGGACTCAACAACGCAGGACAGGCTGTGGGTTACTACGATGATCCGGACAAGGTCTCTCACGGCATAATCGTGCAAGATGGTGAGTTGACACAATTCGATTTTCCGGGAGCAGCCGAAACGCTAATCTTTGGGGTTAGTGAAACGGGGGTACTTGCTGGTAATATTGTTGATGCCGCTGGTGTCAGTCACGGTTTTATGGGCGATGCGCAGATCGATGTACCCGGGGCGAGGACAACTTATGCCGACCATGTGAACGCTGGGGGCATCTTAGTTGGGAGTTACATAAATGCCGATGGGATACATCACGGATACATGCGCCATGCCGACGGTAGCTTTACCACTTTCGAGTTTCCCGGTATGCTGTCGAACCTAGAGTACCTTTACGTGAACGCCATCAACGATGCCGGCGTCATTGTGTTCAGAGCCAAAGAGTTTGACGATGTTGAGCGTTCTTATGTCCTCCTGCCGAACTGTGAGCTGATGGAGTTGCGATTCCCCGGCAGTGTTAATACGGTGGCACGGGATATTGATGCGCAAGGGCAGGTCGTCGGTTACTATGACACGCCGGACGGACAAAGACATGGATTTATTGCCAGCCCCCTTACCGGTGAGGGTGTGGAAGATTTTAGCAACGTTTACTTAGCGTCCCTCTCTAAAGGTTTGAACATGCTCTCAGTTCCCCTAAAACCAGCGACACCGATGACCGCCCGTTCCTTAGCGAAGATGATTGGTGCGACAACGGTAATTACGCTCGATAGCGTGAATCAAAAATTTGTTGGCTGGACGCCGGACGCGCCAGACGACGGATTTCCGATCGAAGGCGCGAAAGGCTACATCGTCAATGTCCCCCAGCCACGACAGGTCGCCTTTGTGGGTGCACCGTGGACGAATCAACCGCAAGTCGCTGCGGCACCGAGCACGACATCGACCGACGGCGCTTGGGCGTTCGTTGTCAGCGGACGCTTAGAAAGCGCGCGGAACTTTGATGGCTATCTGGTCACGGTGCGAAACCTATACACCAATGCTATCATGACGGGCCATGTACGAGACGGCTACTTCGCCATAGCGACTGCCGATCTCTCCCGTCAGAGCGTTGTGCAAGTTGGTGATTCCCTAGAAGTAACCGTCACCGATGCAACCGGGGAGATTGCTTCGGAGGAGTTCAGTTTCACAATAATACCCAACGATCTTGCAAACACGGTTCTGTCAGTAACACTTGATGGCGTTGGCAGACCGAAGCAGAGTCTCCTGTTGCAGAACTATCCCAACCCGTTCAACCCCGAAACGTGGATTCCGTATCACCTTTCGGAGGCAGCTCCTGTGACCCTATCAATTTACGACACGACCGGACGACTTGTCCGAACGCTTTCGCTAGGATTCCAGTCAGCAGGCTTCTATCAAAGTTGGGCACGTGCCGCCTATTGGGATGGGCGTAATGCAATGGGCGAGCGGGTTTCAAGCGGGATCTATTTCTACCAATTGTCCACCCCATCTTTCCATCAGATGAAGCGGATGGTTATTCTGAAGTAGCCTTGGATTGATTATTGAAACAATCATCAATCGGAAGGCGGAATGACGCTACCAAGTGCGAGTGAAACTATAGGAATGGGGGAGTAAATTCGTAAATTTCATCGGCCTTGCCTTTCGTCGCGATTTCGTAAAGGTTATCACAACGCGGATTTGTGTGTCAAGAAAATTTGACTTTCCGCACGAAGTTCGGCGATGGCTTGCGTCGCATATTTGACAACTTCTTCTTCGCTGACACCTTTGTTCTTCTCATGGACTCTGTCCATCACCGCCAATAATTTTTGCAAAGCTGTCGATGCACAAGAGGTTGAGGGGTAACCCGCCAATTCAATAGTCCGTCTGGATTAGTTATCCTCGCCTCGATACGGGTTCAGTTTTTCATCAAGGCTATACTTACCTGCTCCAATCAGGATGAAACTCAGAAAAACGATTCCATCTTCGATGGCGTGCGACGCGCCCCCCAAACCTTCTCCTCGACTCAGGTGGCTGGCAGCGGCAACCATCATAGTTATTGCCAAAAGGGTACAAGCCGGTCTGAAAAATAGACCGAGGATAAGGCAGATGCCTCCAATAAACTCTGAAATCGCAGCCATGAGTCCCCAAAATGTTGGAATGAACCCAATACCAAGGACTGCCATCGCCATGCCGATCTGTTCCCATTTCTCTGGTCCGCCAAACAGTTTGGGCGCACCGTGAAAGAGGAACATGCACCCAAGTCCGATACGGAGAATTAAGAGACCGGTGTGTCTATGTTTATTCAAAAATGTTAAAACCATTTTCTTGATCTTCCTTTCACATTTTCAGAAATGATAGGCGATCCAGCGGAAATAATCAAGGAAAAAATGAGTGTCGCCACTGATGCTCTACTTCGCACGCTGTATTGTGGATTTCTGCCACAAACGTCAATCGGTTTGGCGTTGTCCAAACGAGGTCTGATGCGCTGAGTTGAGGTTTCAGGCGCTAGATCGCTGGATGGCGGTATTTGTTGATGTACTCCTCCGTCAGGACGTTTTCATTGTTGATATAGGAAGGCTCGTTTTCGTACATAATTTGATTGACCATCAGTAGCAGGCTCGGTACAATACATCGTGAAACGTGATGCGTAAAAGGTTCTTCTTACGTTTTACTCATTATTCTTCTGGAGGCATGACCATGAATATTAATGAAATTCAACGCTTTCTCACAGAAAACCAACTTGACGGGTGGTTATTGTACGATTTCCGCGGATTGAATCCAATTGCGCGAAGCGTTGCTGGAATCACGGCTTCCGGCATTACACGGCGCTGGTTCTGCTACATTCAATTGCAGGGTGAACCGGTATGGCTTGTCCACCGGATTGAGCTCTCCCATTTTTCCGATGTTATCGGCGAAGTAAAGGCCTACACCAGTTGGCGTGAACTGCACCGTGAAATGGAAACGTTGTTGGCAAACAGCAGTAAGATTGCGATGGAGTATTCTCCCGATGCCGCTAACCCTTATGTTTCAAGGGTGGATGCAGGCACAATCGAGATGGTTCGTTCCTTTGGAGTTGAAGTGGTCTCCTCCGCAGATCTGGTGCAGCTCATTGAGGCGCGTTGGACAGCCGATCAACTTGCCGGACATCAGGAATCAGCGCGTTTGGTCCTGGAGACTAAAGATCTCGCTTTTGGGTGGATCGGGGAGCGACTGCGCGATGGCAATATGGTCACAGAGTATGATGTGCAACGCTTTATCATGGAACGCTTTGACGCCATGGATTTAACGCTGGGACACCCACCAATTGTGGCAGTCAACGCGAACAGCGGCAATCCACACTATTCGCCGACGGCAGCACAACATCAGCCTATCCAGCGGGGAGATTTCGTTTTAATCGATCTGTGGGCAAAACAGAAATTAGCGGACGCCGTTTATGCAGATACAACCTGGGTTGCATACGCCGGCAAGACTGCTCCTGAACGTTATGTGGAGATATTCGAGATTGTTCGTGATGCCCGCGATCGCGCCGTTACGTTCATCCGCGAAACCCTTGCGTCGGGAGACAAGGTTTATGGCTACGCCGTTGATGATGTGGTGCGAAATTATATTACGGAGAAGGGATACGGCGAGTTTTTCATCCACCGGACCGGGCATAATATCGGGATGGAGATACACGGAAATGGCGTCAATATCGACAATTTGGAAACAAAAGATGAACGCGCCTTAATCCGCGGCATCTGCTTCTCGATCGAGCCGGGGATCTATCTTCCTCAATTCGGTGTCAGGAGCGAGATTGACGTTTTTTTAGCTCATCTAGCGCCAGACGGCGTAATAGTGACAACCGTCCCCGCTCAAAATGAGGTCTTGACGCTGCTGTAACTTTGTAGTTTCGCTTTTTAAGATCGGCCAGCACGTTGTTGAAAAGCACCTGCGCGTTAATTATCCACTGCAACGCATCCAGGTTCCCCTCTTCAACCAGCCCTGCAACACCGAGCCGATAAATAACATACCGTTTGTCATCACGGATTTTTTGTTCAGGTACGAGTGTTCTGCCGGGCTTATCTTCGGCTACTCCATCAATTTCAAAGAGCCAGAAGAAGTAATCTTCATTATGCCCGAGGTACCCAATCTCGACGTCAAGTCGGTGATTGGCTGTCCCCGGCAAAAGCGAGAGCCCAAAGTTTCGATTCAAAATCTGGGGATAGATCGCGCTCAGGAAGATCTGCTCGAACCCAACCGGCTGATTTGCGCTGTTGAGTAGCTCCAATAATTCGTGTCGTTCCTCCATCCGCTTCAGTTTAAGACAGGTCAGCGCGAAAACTTCATCGCGCAATATTCGCACTTCAGGCGGGGCGTTTTGGTCCAACGGTATCAGGCGTCTGGTGAGGCGTTTAATACGTCGTCGCTTCAGGGAAATATTCCAGAGTATCCAGCGCTGGAGCCGATTCCATGTTTCTCCATCGAACACCTGTTGGAGGGAGGTCTGCCTCAGTTTCTGGAGGACTTGCCTCAATCGGTTTTCTGTAGAATCAAGTTCGTTCTGCACACATTCCCCCGGATTTTGCACTTGAAAATTTTAACGGAGATATGCTAAAATAGGGAAGCCTTTTGCCGGAGTGGTGAAATTGGTAGACGCGCTGGACTCAAAATCCAGTGAGCTTCGGCTCGTGTCGGTTCGAGTCCGACCTCCGGCATTTGTCAGCCATATAGTCAAGTTGAGGCTATATGGTTTTTTTTGTATTGGTCAGGAAGATGGTATACATTATCCCCCGCAAAGGTAGGTCACATCAAGCTCTCGTCCTCCCGGCTGCAAACGTTCGGACTGAATTTCCGCCAGCATCGTCAATTGCGTTGTTGGGAGTTGGTGAAAGATCGACGCATGATGTACGCCCATCCCACTACACCTAATCACACCAACTTTGAATTTGCTCACCATTGTTTACCTCTGTCTTAACCTTCCATTATTTTTGAAACTCAGTCACAACCTGTCTTAATCGCTGCTTGAAGGCTCCTCGATTTTTTGTAATTTCAAGCTCGATTGCTAACACAAAGATTTGTAATTCTTCTGATTTGGATTTCGTGTTTGCCAATTTCTGCGCATCTTTTTTGGTCGTCACAATCAAATCGGCGCAAGCCTGACTCGCTTGAGTTCTGATCTGGCTGAGATCTGCTGGCATGTATTGATGATGATCGGGAAACGCCAACAACTCAACACACTGTGGCTCATATCGTCGGAGCGTTTCAGCGAAGGCTTCGGGGTTACCGATGCCGCACACGGCAAGCAGGCGTTGCCCATTCAATAGATCTAGCGGAAGTTTCTCATCGGTCCCCAATCGATACAGCTTCGTGGGTTGATGGCGGCTCTCAAAGATTTGTTCCCCTGGTACGAATTGTTGAAGCGTGACCGGATCTGTCGCGAAATCGGTTCGAGTCAGCAGGACGATATCTGCTCGCTTCAAGGCGGATCTGGGTTCTCGGAGCGTTCCTGCTGGCAGCAATTTTCCCGTCCCAAAAGGCTGCGTGCTGTCAACCGTGACGATATCCAAATCTCGTGCCAATCCCCGGTGCTGAAATCCATCATCCAGGATAAGAGCGTATTGATGAACTAAAGCAGGCACGGCGGGAGCCTTGCCCTCCCTTCCCCGGTTGGGAGCATCAGGGAGGGTGAGGCTCCTGCTGAACCCTTTTTCTTGCCCGTATTCCAAAAGTCGAATCGCCTCAAACCCTGCGACATAACGATCCTTCCCGATTACCACCGGAATACCCGGTAACTCCCGCGCGATCATCGCGGCTTCATCGCCGCTTTCTGTCACCGGCGTTAAGATCCTCCTGCCATTGGATACAATCGCTGTTGAAGGGCTACCTTTGCGTCGATAGCCACGCAGGAGAACGGCCACATGAAATCCTTCGCTTTGCAGATACCTGGCGATCCAAATCACCATTGGCGTTTTGCCTGTGCCGCCAGCGACGATATTCCCGACGCTGATCACTGCACACGGGAGACATCTGGGGCATCGGATTCGCAGATCGTAAAGCCAACTGCGCAGTGCCACCAACGCGCCGTAAATCCAACTCGGCGGCGTCAGCATCCCCCGAATGAAAGTGGGTAGTTTCCCCTTGTGACGCCGTGTAATGACGTTGTACACGGCATGTGAAACGTGAAACGTGAAACGTGAGGCGTGATCAATGAACCAATGGACTAATGAACCCATGAACTTCTTCCCTTTCATCACATTTCACAAGCAAAATGGCTGAGTATCAACCGTGCTGTCCGTTCAACTGCTCCGGGGCATCCAAGTTGTTGATACACCTTGCGAAGCTCCGCTTGCTGTGCTTCTCGCTCCTTTGCATCCTGCAATAACCGGAGTGTGATCGGGGTCATGCGGTCTGCTTTTACTTGGTTTTGAAGTAACTCTGGAACAATCTCGCGCCCTGCGATAACGTTGGGCAAACCGCTGAACTCCAGCTTGACAAGCGTTTTGAGGATTCGCCACGACAGCGGCAACATCTTATAGACCACGATCATCGGCGTGCCCAAGCAAGCGGCTTCAAGGGTCGCTGTCCCTGACGCGATTAGCATGAGATCTGATGCTCGCATTGCTTCATATACTGCCTCGCTCACAACTTTGACACACGGCATCTCTGGCAAACAAGTTGGATCAATACCCGGCGCAAGCGGCAGGACAAATTGGCAGTCGGGTAAAGTTTGACGAAGCTGGCCCACGACCTCCAACATCACCGGAAGTAAGCTTTCAACTTCTCGGCGGCGACTGCCGGGCATTAGCCCGAGTACATATCCATCTTCGCGTAAACCCAGTTCACGACGGGCTTCGACGCAACTGAGATCGGTTCGGGCAAAGTCCAACAGCGGGTGTCCCACGAACTTGACATTTGCGCCAGCATTCCGGTAAAATTCCGCTTCAAAAGGGAAGATTGACGTAACAACGGTCGTCGTTTTGGCAATCTTCTTTGCACGGCTACCACGCCACGCCCATGCTTTCGGAGGAATATAGTAGATGACGGGAATCCCCTGGTGATAGGCGAAACGCGCCAACGGCATGTTGAAATCCGCGAAATCAACCAGAACCACGGCATCGGGGCGCTTCGCACGAATCAGATGTTTGAGGTGTTTTCGCTTTTTCAGAAAAGTAGGGATGGTGGTAATTACCTCGCCGATTCCCATCACCGCAGAGTCGCGGATATGATAGATCAGATTGACCTCCGCTGTCGCCATCAAATCGCCCCCCATGCCAAAGAGATCGACACCGGGTGCAAGTTCTTTGAGTTTTGCTGCTACACGAGAGGCCTGGAGATCGCCGGAAGGTTCGCCGGCGATAATCATAATCTTTGGCATAACCTTACCCTGTTTATTAACTGACAAACCGCGATTTATACTGTATTATAGAGAGCTTTGACTGTTGAGTAATTTTCAAAAAGAAAGTAATGGTTTGTAGTGAGGCGATTCATCGCCGTCCCAAACGCGCAATGAATTGCGCTACTACAAACGGAATGTATAGTTAAGTGTCTCTATTATACGATGGTAATCGGTAGCAGGTCAAGCTTCGCTTTGCAAAGCCAGAAATTTAAAATCTTGTCGAAAGGGGAAATCATGATCAGGAAATATCAGCCATCTGACCTTGAAACGTTGCGGCAGATTACCGCTATCTGTTTTGAGGGCGTTTCAATCGATAAGAACATCGAAGACAAATTCGGTGTTATCGCTGGGGTGGATTGGAAGCAGCGCAAAATGCCACACATTAACGATGATGTGGAAGTGAATCCCAATGGCGTATTCGTCGCAGAGATCACCGGAGAGATCACTGGTTACATCACAACCCGGATCGATCACTGGACGAAAATTGGCGGCATTCCGAACCTCTCTGTACACCCCAACTTCCAACAACGCGGATTAGGCACGCGCCTCATTGAGACAGCGTTGACGTATCTCAAAGCAGAGGGGATGCTTTACGTAAGGATCGAGACATTGGCGCAGAATGAGATTGGAACCACGTTTTATCCCAAGATGGGCTTTGTCGAAGTCGCCCGGCAGATTCACTATATTCGTCCGTTGTGACCCAGAAAAGGAATTGACTTAACCGAAGATTTGGGATAAAATCGGGATTGGCACTTCAATAAACAATTGGTGAAGGAGTTACATCAAATGAGCATTTTTGTGAATAAAAATACAAAAGTGGTCGTTCAAGGAATTACTGGTCGTTCAGGCCGATTTCATACGCAACAGTGCGTCGCTTACGGCACAAAAATCGTCGCTGGCGTAACACCCGGCAGAGGCGGTTCCGATGTCGACGGCATCCCGGTCTACGATACCGTTGCTGAAGCGGCTGCAGCGACGGGGGCAGATGCGTCCGTAATCTTTGTGCCCGCCAGGTTTGCCGCGGATTCGATCATGGAAGCCACCGATGCAGAGCTCAGGTTAGTCGTCTGCATCACAGAAGGCATTTCTGTCCTTGATATGGTCAAAGCCAAACGTTTCCTGGAGGGAAGACCAACTTGCCTGATTGGACCAAACTGCCCCGGCGTTATCACGCCCGGCGAGTGCAAAATCGGGATTATGCCCGGCTACATTCATCAGCTTGGAAAGATCGGCATTGTCTCTCGTAGTGGGACGTTGACGTATGAGGCCGTGGATCAGGTGACCAAACTCGGTCTTGGGCAATCCACCTGCATCGGCATCGGCGGCGATCCGGTCATCGGCACAAATTTTGTTGACGTGCTAGAGATGTTTGAAGCGGACCCAGATACGGAAGCGGTGATCATGATCGGCGAAATTGGTGGGACAGCAGAGGAGGAGGCAGCTAAATTCGTGAAGGAAAACATGACCCAACCCGTCGTCAGCTTTATCGCCGGGCAAACGGCTCCACCGGGAAAGCGGATGGGGCATGCTGGAGCGATTATCTCCGGTGGGCACGGCACGGCGGCTAAGAAGATCGAGGCGTTGAAAGCGGCTGGTATCGCTGTCGCCGAAAGCCCCGCGACGATTGGGGAAACGCTGGTGAAAGCACTTGAGAATCGGTAGAACAATGAATGAGAACCGGAAACAAATGATTGTCACAGTTGATTCGCGAGGTTTAATAGGTTCAGGACTTACGCAATTACGATAAGAAACCGGCGTGTTTTCTGTATCTGGCATCATATATCCTGTGCTGTGTTGAATTCAAGATTCAGGAGACAGCAAGGATTTGAGGAGAACCTGCAACATTCAAATGCGTAAATCCTGCGGTTCTAAAGCGGTAATTCGACCATTCGTCCTTCTTTGCTGGATGTGTAGATGGCAAGGATAATTTCTACCGCTTTGCGTCCTTCACGCCCATTGACGAGGTGAGGCGTCCCGTTCTCAATAGTGTTGATGAGATCTTGCATTTGTCGGCGGTGGTTTTCATGGCTAATCGCACGCGGATCTGCGGCGCCGCCACCACCGGATCTCCTCTGCGCAAATTGCTGATGAATTTCGGCATCTTCAGGAAGTTCCGGAGCAAACTCCCATTTGATAATATCCTCTTCTTCAAGAATCACAGTGCCGTTGCTCCCAGAGATTTCGGTCCTCTTCAGCATGCCGGGATAGGCAGTTGTTGTCCCTTCAATTACGCCTAACGCACCGTTTTCAAACCGAAGCGCCGCAACGGCGACATCTTCGACCTCTATCCGTTCATGCGCCATTGTGTCGGTAAATGCTTGTACTGCTTTCACGGGGCCCATAAAATACTGGAGGAGATCGATTGCGTGGATTGACTGATTCATCAATGCGCCACCGCCGTCAAGCTCCCAGGTGCCTCGCCAACCACCACTGTCGTAGTATTCCTGTGTGCGATACCACTTGATGTAGGCGTCACCCAAGGTCAACACTCCGAAACGACCACTGTCGATCGTTTTCTTAACCAACTGGCTTCCCTCGGTAAATCGCGAGTTAAAGATGGCACATAAACGCACGTCTGCTTTGTCACACGCTTGAATGATGTCATCGCAACGGTCTAGAGTAATCTCAAGCGGCTTTTCAACGACGACATGTTTCCCCGCTCTTGCCGCAGCGACCGCCGGGGCTCTATGAGCCCCGCTGGGTGTGCACACGCAAATGATGTCGAGATCTTTGCGCTTCAACATTTCATTGTAATCGGGATACCAATCCACGTTGTAACGATCCGCAACTCGCCTCGCGTTGTCTCCGTTTCTTGAGCTGACCGAGACCAATTTTCCACCTTCAAGCTCTGCAATCGCCGCCGAGTGAAAATCAGCAATCATCCCGCAGCCGATAATCCCAAAATCGTAAGTTTTCATAAAATGATGACTCCTTGTTCGTTGGGATTTCTTTCTCATTCAACTTAATTCAAGTTCAGCCAAAGAAGAAGCGATTATTAATCTTTTAGCCAGATCCGATAGTTTAGCCTCGGATCCGATTTTCTGAATCCGATCGACAACTTCCTGTGGCAAGGGTCCGAATTTGGCTTGCAACTGTTGGGATAACATCTTCTGCCTCTAATTCAATATTGTCTGAAAGCCCAAAGCGATCTTGGTAACGATTATCCTCCAGCTTGGTTCTCAGGAATTTTTGGTGCTCAACTCTTTCCTTCTGCAAGCTGTTTTCCTCATTGGGATTTTTGTTGTTGCTTAGTTTAGCACAGATCTCAGTCACTTGCAAACGAGAATTTTGGGTTGGCACATGGAGGCTCCTCTGGTATAATCTCGATTATCTATAGCGTAAGGAGATCACATGGACACCTCAAAAGAAGAATTATACAAAGAATTCCTGAAAGACAATCCCGATAACCCGATGGTCCATTTTTCGTTGGGTTTGCTGTATCTCGACGAAAATCGACTTGAAGAAGTAATCGAAGAATTCAAAACGACGATTAAGCTGCAACCGGACTATATGGCGGCTTTTTGGAAACTCGCAAACGCCTATGAGGAAATCCAAGAGATCGACAAAGCCCTCGAAACTTATGAGCAAACCTTGCACCTTGCACAGCAAAACGATGATAGCAATATGATCGAAGATGTACAGGAGCGGTTAGAATTCCTCAAATGATAAGAAAAGTAAGCATGGCCTTTTGCCTCATGGTAACGCTTGTGTTTATCTGGATCTGGCACCATCAGAGTCAGTTTAACGACCATTCGCGCAAAGCCCTTTTTCATCTGAGAAATGGCGAATTAGATCCAGCGATCAAAGCGTATACCAAAGCCATCAAGCAAAAAAAGCGCACGATTTTTTTTACCCAAGAGCCATCGGCATACAATAATCTGGGTCAAGCCTATCTGCGTAAAGCAGAATACGATCAGGCAATCACTGCTTTCCAAAAAGTGCTTGAAATGAAACCGGATGCGATGGAGGCTTATATCAATTTGGCGACAGCTTACCTGAAGCAGAATTTGCCGGACAAAGCAGTCAAATTTTGTGAGAAGGCAATTCAGATTACCCCGAATGTCGCGCTGATCCGCTATAACCTCGCCTGCGCCTATGCCCTCAAAGATGAAAACGAGAAATCTATTGATTCCCTCAAACGGGCAATCGCCCTTGATGAGAGAATGAAGGCGTTTGCAAGAGAGGAAAGCGCGTTTGATCATCTCCGGTCACATCCCGTATTTTCCGCTGAATAAATTCTGTACCATCCCGCTTAATTGTCCACATCCGCGGGGCGGGGTCGCCAGAGTATGCAATCAGATCCGGGGGTTTGGGGTGAAATTGCGGGTGAATGATCGTTTGATTTTCTGAAGAACTCATACCGATGCCATCACCCCTTTTTTAACTGGGAATACTGTTGTATCTCAGTTGCTTTTGATCGTCGTGTTCCACACTTCTTTCATAAAGTGAATGGGTATCCGAAGCGGAAATTTTGGGCCATAAATTATTTCCTTTCCTTTCTTTATTTTACCACATCTTTAGGTTTTACTCAATATGACTTCGAAGTGTGAATCACCCGTCCACCCGAGCCGTCCGTCGCTGTGACGGTGATATACGACTTGCTGGCTCGCTTCATCGCTGTAACGATGTGCTTTTCATCACCACTGAGGCTGCACTCACCGAGTCCGCCACCGTCGAATTCTTCCAGTGTCCGTTCCTCCAGCGATTCAAGAGGGATAGCTTTGATCGCCTCTCGCCGCGTAGAAAAAAGTTCCCGTCCATCTTTCGAGATAATCCCTGAATATCCGTGAACCCCATCAGCATCGGTCAGTTGGACAATCTTCCCATTGGGGAATTCGAGTTTGTAAAAATCCAGCTTTCCGGATCGGTAAGATGTAAAGACGATCTGCCCTTGATCGGGCGTGAAGGATGGGGTGAGAAAATAGGGGTTGTGGTTAATCGAGGGATGATCGGTGAGTTGGTAGATATGGGTGCCAGTCTGGCTATTCTTCAAATTCACAAAGTTCCGACGGGTGGGTTGAGCCTTTTGCGTATTGCGCCATTGCTGCCTCCTTTTTGCAGAAGTGTGGCAAGCGAAACGGGAGATTTTTCTCACCAGATTTCGCTTGATTTCGGGTCGTGTTCGTGATAAGATGAAATAGTTTCAAGAGAGGAGATTGGACTTTAGATGAAACTCTCACCGATCGACGGGGCAATCATTGTTGGCTATATTCTCTTTGCGCTTGGACTTGGCATTTACTATTCCAAACGTGCCGGGAGGAATATCAACGAATTCTTCATCTCGGGACGAAACTTGCCGTGGTGGCTCGCAGGCACATCAATGGTTGCAACGACGTTTGCTGCGGATACGCCGTTGGCTGTCACGGGGCTCGTTGTCAACGACGGTATTGCGGGGAATTGGCTCTGGTGGAATATGGTTCTGAGCGGGATGTTGGCGACCTTCCTGTTTTCGCGCCTCTGGCGGCGAGCAGGAATTATCACCGACATTGAACTGACGGAGTTACGTTACTCCGGCAGACCTGCAAGTGTTTTGCGCGGGGCTCGCGCCCTTTACATTGGGTTGCCGATCAACTGCATCACCATGGGGTGGGTCATCCTCGCCATGCAGAAGATTATCGTGCTGACCTTCGATCTGCCGGATACCGGGGCATCAAAAATTCTCGCAGTCCTTGCGTGTATGCTGATTGCAGGTGTTTATTGTGCGCTTTCCGGCTTTTGGGGCGTTGTCATGACAGATCTCATCCAGTTTAGCATGGCAATGATCGGTTCTATCGCGTTAGCAATTATTGCCGTGGCCAAGATTGGTGGAATTAGCGCACTAAAGACAAAGCTGGTACAGACACATGGAGCAGACCATACAATTCTGAATTTCTTGCCGGATCTGAGTGCCGGGGAGATGGCGATATTGACGTTTGGCGTTTACCTCGGCGTACAGTGGTGGGCCTCCAATGGGGTGGACGGGAGCGGCTACATCGCCCAGCGGATGTTCGCAGCGAAGGATGAGCGAAATACGCTGCTCGCCACGCTATGGTTCAATATCGCCCACTATACGTTGCGACCCTGGCCATGGATTCTCGTCGCCCTGGTGTCGATGGTCGTTCACCCCGGTCTTGAGGATGCGGAGGCGGGCTATCCGATGTTGATGCTCGAATACCTGCCCGTTGGGTTGCTGGGGCTAGTGATGACGGCATTTCTTGCGGCGTTTATGTCGACGATTGACACCCATCTCAACTGGGGGGCGTCCTATCTCGTCAACGACTTCTACAAACGCTTCTTCAGACCGGAGGCTGACGACCGTCACTACGTGATCGTGTCGCGCATTTCGGTGGTGCTGATCATGGTCGTTGCAGGCGTGACCAGTCTGTTCATGAATTCGATTGCCGGCGCATGGAAATTCCTCATTGCCCTCAACGCAGGTATCGGACTTGTACAGATTCTGCGGTGGTACTGGTGGCGGATCAATGCCTGGTCGGAGATCGCCGCGATGTTTGCTTCAGCGATTGTGTCGGCGGTTGTGTTTACCTTGCCTCAGACAAAGGATCACTTCGCGTATCAGATGTTGATCATCGTGCCGATTTCGACGCTGGCTTGGCTGATAACGACCCTAGCTACCGCTCCTGTTTCAGAGGACACGTTAATCGCATTTTATAATCGCGTGCATCCCAGTGGTGGATGGTGGGGGCGGATTGCCAGCCGTGCAAACGTCAAACCGATCTCGGAAGACGGCACGCCGGCACTGATAAACTGGCTGCTGGGTTCGATCTTTGTGTATTGCACACTGTTTGCATTCGGCAAATTGATTTTGGGCTTCTATGGCGCGGGATTAACTTTTCTGCTGATTGCGCTGGTGTCGGGTGGCTTGGTTTACCGGGGATTGCCGATTCGCTTATGAAAGGCTTGGGAAACCATCAATGACACGGAACAAAAACACGTCAATCCTGGATTGGCAACACCTTCGACCAAAGGTCACAGCAGAACTATTCCAAGAAATCACCCATCGGATTGTTGAGCAATTCCACCCAGAGAAAGTCACTCTCTTTGGTTCTTATGCGTATGGTAATCCGACACCACACAAGGTGGAATCCAGAAGGGTAGAAATATGCAAATGAGCAAGTGAGCAAATGACTGGAGAAAGAACAAAAAGTCTTGCCAATCTCCTCAACGGATTCAAAGAGGCTACCATCAAGGTAGCATCTACTGATTCTCGACTCCCTTTGTAAATTTCTACCAGCAGGGAGTGATTGAAGATTTGATGAAAGAAACTAATGAAGCAGGTTAAAAATGCCAGAGACGATTTTCGATCTTTCAGCCAAAAAAATAATGCCATTCACGCTGATCTACCTGAAATCTGGCGATGAGGTACTGCTGCTCAAAAGGTCGCCTGACAAAGAGATGCACGCTGGCGAGTGGCTTGGTCTGGGCGGAAAAGTGGAGCCGGGCGAAGAATTTGTAGCGTCGGCCATCAGAGAGTTTGCAGAGGAGTCGGGACTGACAATCGGAAATCCAACACTTCGTGGCACGTTCTCCTGGATCGGCGAGACGACGGCAGGGGCTTTGTACCTTTTCGTTGCAACGGAATACGAGGGCAATCTCCTGAAGGGAACCGATGAAGGGGTTTTGGGTTGGCACAATATTAACGATCTCAATGGCTTGGAGGGTTTTGCCGAGCATCAAAAACTGTTCTTGCCAAAGATCCTGCGCGATGATGACTACTTCTATTGCGGCATGGGGCTCTTCGATGCGGAAAGTATGGTTCAATACGCCGATAGTAATCAGTATTTTTAGATCGAGGTAGGGCATGAAACACAACAAATTGGTTAGGGACAAGATCCCCAGCATCATTAAGAAACATGGTGATAAATCTATCACCCAGATATTGAGTCCCGATGCATACCGAAGGGAACTGTGGAGAAAGTTGGGTGAAGAAGTCGCTGAATTTGGAGTGTCAAACCAAATCGAAGAGTTAGCGGACATTCTTGAAGTGGTCTACGCCTTAGCCGCTGTCGAAGGTGTTAGTCAATCCCAGCTTGAAGAGATGAGAAGGAAAAAACGAGAGGAAAGAGGCGGATTTGACCGGCGAATCTTCCTTGTTGAAACGAATTCAGCAGATAAGCCATAATCCTTTGATTCAAGGAGAACAGAAAGTCGTGAAAATCGTAGGAATTATCCCCGCACGTTACGCATCAAGTCGATTTGAGGGAAAGGCGTTGGTGGACATTTTGGGAAAACCGATGGTGCAGCGTGTCTATGAGCGAGCCTCCCGCGCTAAAACGCTTGATGAGGTCATTGTTGCAACCGACGACCAGCGCATCTACGATGCGGTCGCCGGATTCGGCGGGAAAGCCGTCATGACATCGCCGGACTGCTCCACGGGGACCGAAAGGGTGGCGGCGGTCGCGGAAACGCTGGATTGCGATGTCGTTGCCAATATTCAGGGCGATGAACCGTTGCTGGAGCCGGTGGTCCTCGATCAGATGATTCAACCGTTCCTTGATGATCCGGACGTGCAAATCAGCACACTGAAACAGCGCGTCGATAATGAAGCGGATTATCAAGACCCTAACGTCGTGAAGGTTGCGACCGATCTTGAGGGCTTCGCGCTGTATTTTTCGAGGGGGTCAATTCCCGGTAATCTCGCAAATGACTGGATTCCAGCCAACCCAATCTATCGGCATGTCGGGTTGTACGCCTACCGCAGAGAACGGCTGCTTGCGTTCACCCAATGGGAGCGGACGCCGCATGAGATCGCCGAAGGGTTGGAGCAGTTGCGTTTCCTCGAACACGGCGTTCGCATCTGCGTTGTTGAAACAGAGCATTTGTTGATTGGCGTCGATGTGCCGGCAGATTTGGAGCGCGTGCTTGAAATCTTGAGATCGCGGCAGTAGATTACGTTTTACGCATTACGAAATACGCAATGCATGGTTTGCGTATTTTTTACAGAAGGAGTTACTATTGAGATGACAAAATATATATTTGTAACCGGAGGGGTAATCTCCGGCATCGGAAAGGGAATAACGACGGCATCGCTAGGCCGCTTGCTGGTCGATCGAGGATTCCGTGTAATCGTTGTCAAAATCGACCCTTACCTCAACTTAGATGCCGGTACGATGAATCCGTTTGAACATGGTGAGGTATTTGTGACGCAGGATGGCACCGAAACCGATCTCGATCTCGGTAATTACGAGCGATTTCTGGGCCTCAATCTCAATCGAAACTCTTATATTACCTCGGGTTCGGTCTACAATGCGGTCATCGCCAAAGAACGACGCGGGGATTATTTGGGTGGGACTGTGCAGCTTATCCCGCACATCACCGATGAGATCAAGGAGCGCATCTACCAACTTGGGCGCGACAGTGATGCGGAAGTAGTCATTACGGAGATTGGCGGGACCATTGGGGATTTTGAGACACCCCCCTTTGTAGAGGCTATCCGACAGATGGCAGTGGAGGTTGGCCGCGAAAATACGCTGTTTATCCATGTGTCGCTAATCTATACCCTTCCCAGTGGAGAAAGCAAGAGCAAACCGACTCAACATAGCATCCGTACGCTACAAGAGTATGGTATCCAACCCGATCTCCTGATTTGCCGCACAAGCCAGCCGATGGGAGAGGGAATACGGCAGAAGATCTCGCTCCTCTGTGGGTTTCAGAAGGAGTACATCGTCGAAGGACTTGACACCGATCTAGTTGATGAGATTCCACTGAACTTCGAGCGACAGGGCATGGCACATCTGGTGATAAAGCGACTTAGGTTGGAAGAGCGTCCACCCAATGACACTAAATGGACAGAAATGGTTCATAAGTTGAAGCACCCAAAACACCAGATACAGATCGCAATCGTTGGTAAGTATGTACAGGGATCTGATACCTATCTCAGTGTGAAGGAAGCACTCAAGCATGGTGGAATTGCCAATGAGTCCGCTGTAAACGTCAGGTGGATAGACTCTGAGACGTTAGGAGACCATCAAAATCTGGAGGCGCAGTTCGAGGGGGTTGATGGAATTCTCGTCCCCGGTGGTTTTGGCTACCGTGGCATCGAAGGGATGATTGTTGCTGCCCGTTATGCGCGTGAAAACAAAATCCCATTTCTGGGATTATGCCTCGGCATGCAATGCATGGTGATCGAGTTTGCGCGACACGTCGCAGATCTGAAAAACGCAAATAGTTCTGAGTTTGATGAGAAAACGCCTCATCCGGTGATCGATCTGCTGTTAGATCAACGGAAAAAGTCAGAGCTCGGCGGAACCATGCGGCTCGGTCTCTACCCCTGCGTCCTCGAAGAAAACACAAACAGCCATGAAGCATATCAGCAGCCAATCATCTTAGAACGGCATCGTCATCGATATGAGTTAAATAACCGTTATCGGGATGGACTCGAATCGGATGGATTGTGTTTTAGCGGCTTATCACCCGATAAGAGTCTGGTTGAAGTCGCTGAAGTTGTTGATCACCCCTGGATGGTCGGTTCGCAGTTCCACCCCGAATTTCAGTCCAAACCCCTTGAACCGCACCCACTGTTCCGTAATTTTATTCAAGCTGCTTTGCGCTATCAACAGCAGCAATCTGATGGAGAGAATAGTCATGCCGATTCCGGATCATCTGAGTGAAGAAATTGACGATATGGACGGGAAGGAAAGGAAGGAGGGGAGAAAGGGAAGGAAGTTCAGGAGTCTCATGGGTTCATTACGCATTACGTTTTACGCATCACGTTTCAGAATTGGAGGTCAATATGTCAAAAAACTATGCAAATATGTATTCACGCGCCTGGTATGGTGACGAAGAAATGACGCTGACGTTCCCTGAAGGTTGGGAAGTCACAATGATTGCTCCGGAGGACGCACCCAAATTGTCAGATGCGGGGATTGAAGCGGCATTCGGTCAACCCATTGGCACACCACGCATCGCAGAAATGGCGCGGGGCAAGAGCAGCGCCGCCATCATCGTCGATGATCTGAGCCGTCCCACGCCCGCCGCAACGGTGATTCCTTTTCTACTCCGCGAACTCTCACAAGCAGGCCTCCCCAAAAACGAGATTCGCTTTGTTGTCGGCGGTGGTTCACATCGCCCCCTGACTGATGAGGAGGCGGCGAAAAAAGTTGGTCCCGACGTCGCGGCGGAGTACGAAATGACAAGCCACGACTTTATGAGTGGCGATCTCCGAGCGTTGGGAAGTCTCGACAGTGGTCTGCCGATCTATATCAACCGCGTCGTTGCGGACGCCGATTTCAAGATTTGCTTGGGCGGCATCTATCCGCACGGAGCTGTGGGATTCGGCGGAGGGGCGAAGCTAATTCTGCCGGGCGTTGTGGGCTTCGCCACGATGTTCTATTTCCACAGTTTCCATCCGGGACGCGGACATGCGGTGATTGAAAGGCAGGGCGATGAACTCGACCATCGAGATGCCTCGGAAGCCGTTGCGGAAGTGATTGGCCTGGACGTCATTGTGAACGTTGTCCTCAACAGCAGACGCGAGGTGGTTGGCCTATTCGTGGGTGATTTCGTAAAAGCGCACCGGACGGGGGCACACTTCGCTCTAGCAACCTACGGGACGAAGATTCCAGAGGAGGTGCGTCAGGCAACGGATGTGGTTGTGTTAAACTGCTATCCACTCGACTCGGATCCGATCCAGACCGGAAAGTCGTTTTGGGCAATTCAGTATTTCGATAACGCCTACACGATTGCCGTCAACCCCGCAAGCGATGGCATTTGCTATCATGGGCTTTTCGACCAGCTAGATTACGCACGTTTCCTCAAGCAGAGAGCGGAGAAGGCACCAATGGAATTGCCCCCGCCAAAAGTCGGAACGCCAGATCAGCTCCTCGTTTGGTCGGAGCACTTTCCCGTTGATGAGTTTTACAAGAAGCACTCGAACGACATCCTCTTCCGTGAGTGGGATACACTTATCAATATGCTCGCAGAAAAGCTGCCCCAAAACGCAAAGGTGACTGCATTCCCATGTGCTGGTATTCAGGTGTTGGCGGAGGAGTAGTTAAGGCATAAAACCTATGCAAGAATGCGATTTGCCATCAAGCGGTAGAACAGGCTGCTTTGGAAAGTCCGGTTTAAGTGGCGTCAAATGCAGAGAGACATCAAACGCAAAATCACTGATCTGCTCAGAGAGCGCTGTGCTTGATTATCGGAGGATTCATCGATATGAACGAGCTAGCTGTTAATCGGTTAAAAAAGGACATTGAAAAATATGTCATTGAGAGATTGAAAGAAATCTATTGGGGGTTTCCAGCTTCGGCTGCCTTCGTAAAAAAAGGGATGGAGAACTGATGCCCACTACTAATCATGTTTCACGTTTTACGTTTCACGTTTCACGCCTCAACACCCTCCTCGGACATATCGAAACAGCATTACTATGCCTCATCATTTTGTTGGTGATTGGCATGGCACTCTTGAAGATTGTTCTACGTTACCTTTTTCACACAGGCATCCTGTGGAATGACGTGATGCTTCAGCACTTCACGCTGTGGTTAGCGTTTTTGGGCGCGGCGCTTGCCACCTGTGAAAAACGCCATATCAGCATTGATGTTCTCATGCGCCTTTTGCCACCCCGCTTCGTTCAACTCGCCACCATCGTCATTGACGCAATCAGCCTTGCTGTCGTTAGCATTCTTGCTAATGCCAGCATCGAATTTTTACGCGACGAGCAGGTGAGCGAGGCCACGTTGGTCGGGAGCGTACCGCTATGGTGGGCGAAGATCATTATTCCGCTTGGGTTCATCCTGATAGTCTTTCATTTTGTGATTCACATTGTAATGGGTATCGTCAGCCAGATTAAAGGAGAAGCGACATCGTGGGAGCGTTGATCGGTTTGGGCTTGATTATATTCGCACTCTTTGGAGGAGCGTTGTTTGTCCTGCTCGGTGCGGCGGCGATCATCGGTTACGCCACCGCCGGCGATCCGGTTTCGAGCATTATCATCGATCTAAATCGCCTGACGAAAAACCCGACAATCATGATCATCCCGCTGTTCACCTTCGCGGGATATGTGATGGCGGAAAGCCGAGCTCCCAAACGCCTTATTGTTCTTGCACAGACAGGCGTTGGCTGGCTGCCGGGCGGTATTGCCATGGTTGTGTTAGTGACATGCGCGTTCTTTACAACGTTCACCGGCGCTTCAGGTGTGACGATCATCGCGCTAGGTGGCTTGCTCTACCCAATCCTCCGTCAGAGCTACAATGAGCGATTCTCACTCGGCTTAATCACAGCATCGGGCAGCCTCGGACTCCTTTTTCCACCAAGTATTCCGCTCATCCTCTACGCGATCATTGCACAAACGCCGATTGATCAGATGTTCATCGCAGGGATTATCCCCGGCTTTCTCCTGATGCTGATTCTTGCGGGTTACTGCTCTGGATGGAGCGCCTTCAAACGAATTGAACACACGCCTTTTGATTTTAAGGCGTTTTGGCGGGCGTTGTGGGACGCGAAGTGGGAAGCAATTTTACCGTTCATTGTGTTTGCTTGCATTATATCGGGCGTCGTGACAATCGATGAAGCGGCGGCATTGACGGCGATCTATCTGCTGATTGTCGAAGTCCTCATTCATCATGACATCAGCGTGAGAGACCTGCCGAAGATCGTGCGAGAAAGCATGCTGCTCGTCGGCGCGATTTTGATCATTCTCGGGGTTGCACTCGGATTGACGAACTACCTCGTCACAATCGAACTGCCGATGATCGTGCTTGACTGGATTCAAGCGCACGCGCAAAACAAAATCATCACCCTGATCGGATTAAATATCTTCTTGTTAGCTGTCGGTTGCTTGATGGATATCTTCTCGGCGATCATTGTTGTCGTTCCGCTGCTGATTCCGATTGCAGAGGAATTCGGTATTGACAAAGCGCATCTCGGCGTGATCGTTTTGACCAACCTTGAAATTGGCTACTTAACCCCGCCTGTCGGTATGAACCTCTTTATCTCAAGCCTTAAGTTTGATAAATCTGTCGTTTCGCTATATCGGTCTGTGCTCCTTTTCATTGGGCTGTTGCTAATCGCACTTCTGTTAATCACTTACATTCCAGAACTCAGTCTCTGGTTACCACGCTTGTTGAGGAAAACGTCTACACCTCTGCTGTTGGAGTAGAGTATGGTCGCGCATATCTTCCGACCCCGATAGACGGGATGCCAGCAGCTACGCCCAAGCTGCGCTCAACTTGCGTGGGGAGATGTAGTGTGGGGTTGGTTGCTTAGCAAATCGGTTCATTCCGATGATCGTGCTATATCCCATCCGAGCACCCTTCCTCCTGCTAAAGAGCATGAAGTCGTCAAAGTGAGGGTAAAATGACATCGAAATCGAAACCAGCCGGCTGGTCAACCAAAGCTATCCACGCCGGCGAAGCAACCCTTCCCAAAACAGGACCACTCATCCCGCCCATTTACCAGAACAGCACTTTCCGATTCGATACAGCAGGGGCATGCGTCACCGCATTCACAGACGAAGATTCGGGCTACGTCTATACCCGCTGGGGCAACCCCACCCAAACCGTGTTGCAGGAAAAAATCGCAGCGTTGGAGGGCGGTGAAGCGGCGCTCGCAACGGCGTCAGGAATGGCAGCTATGAGCACCGCGTTGTTGACGCTGCTTGCATCTGGCGATCATGTCGTGGCGATGGATTCGCTCTACTCCGCTGCGTACAATATCTTTAACGAGGATCTGCGTCGCATGGGCATCGAAACGACGTTTGTGGATGCAACTGACGTGAGTAAAATCGAGCGGGCGATTCAACCGAATACCAAAGTTATCTATATCGAAAGCCCCACCAACCCAACGCTGAAGTTAGTTGACATCGCCGCTTGCGCGGAGATCGCGACGGCGCACGAGGTCACCTCCATGATTGATAACACCTTTGCGACGCCGTGTGGACAGCAGCCGATTGCGCTTGGGATTGATGTCGCCGTCCACAGTATGACCAAGTATCTCAGCGGAAACGGTACGGTTGTCGCGGGCGTCATCGTTGGATCGAAGAGGTTCATTGATCGCGCAAAGAAAAGGACGTTGCGAAACTTTGGTGGCGTAATCAGTCCATTCAACGCATGGCTGACGCTGCACGGCGTCGCTACATTGCCGTTGCGGTTCGAGCGTCACTGCGCCAACGCCCGCGTGATCTCAGAGTTTCTGGAAAGCCATCCGGCGGCTGAATGGGTGTGCTACCCCGGTCTGCCAAGTCACCCACAGCACGCGCTCGCCAAACGTCAGATGAACGACTTCGGCGGGATGATTTCGTTTGAGCTCAAAGGTGGGTTAGAGGCGGGAGAACGGCTGGTGAATCGGATCGAGATCTGCTCCCTAGCCGTGAGCTTGGGCGATGTGCGGACGTTGATCTGCCACCCCGCTTCGACAACGCACTCGGAGGTTTCACCGGAAGCCCGAAGACGCGCCGGAATCACTGATGGGCTTGTCCGGGTGTCCGTGGGCTTGGAGGATGCAGTGGATATTATTGCAGACGTCGATCAGGCGTTAGCGTAAGAGCATGCGTGAGAAGTCAAACGAAGGATTCGTTTCACGTTTTACGCAATACACAGTACGCAATAGCTTTTCCCACCGGCATCGCGGCTTCCTGAATTACTTCAACAGATACGATCCCGGGATAAACTGTATCCTCCCCTCGAAGGAGGAAAACGCAGAGGGATGGTCTGGGGAGCAAGAGTTTCTGTAGACGTGCTAGAATGATTTTGAGAACGCCCCTTCTTCCCGCGTAATGACTTCAAGAAGCGCAGGTTTCCCGGACTCCATCTCCGTCTGAGCACGGTGGATGGCAGGGATAATGTCCGCTGGATTCTCGACTTTCTCGCTATAGCCCCCCAACCCCTCGGCGACCTTCACATAATCTCCAGAGAGGAACTTTGTCCGGAAGCGTTCTGTTGCGACGGGCATGTGTTTCTCGTAGCCGCCGAGGGCGGAGTTGTTGAGGATAATCGTCAGGATGGGAATGCGCTCTCGCGCAGCGGTTTCAAAGTCCATTCCCGCCATACCGAAGGCGGCATCTCCCATGATGTTGACGGCGAGTTTTTCTGGCGCAGCCAGCTTCGCCCCCATGATCAATCCAAGCCCATATCCCAACTGTGTGGACTTGCCCCAACCGATGTATCCACGTGGCGTAATCGCTTCGTAGAAGGGGAGCATCTGGTCGCGTGGATTCCCCGAATCGTGGGTGGCGATTGTCTGCGTCCGATCGACCGCCTGCGTCAAGTCCCAGATAACCCGATAAGGATTGATCGGAATTTCGTCCGAGGTCAACTTCGGCATCCACTCTGCCAGCCATTTTTCCTTCACAGCTTTGATTTCCTGCATGACTGCGCCCCTGCTTCGTTCGCTTCCACCAAGCTGTTTCTTCGCTTCATCTATCAGTTGCCTGAGAACGATCTTAGCATCGCCGATAATCGCGTAATCAGCGGCGTAATCTTTGTTGATGTCAAGTCCGTCGATCGAGTTGTGGGCCATCAGCTTTCCGTTGGAGATGGGGGTGGACATCACCGACTTTGAAAAACTGCACCCAAGCCCAAAAACGAGGTCAGCTTTCTCAAAAAAATACTTGACCATTCCGGTACCGGTATGTCCGCCCACCCCGATCGACAGTGGATGATTTTCAGGGAACGCGCTTTTGCCAGCCATCGTTGTCATCACTGGGACCTGCACCAACTCGGCAAATTCGAGCAATTCATCCGTCGCACATGCATAAAGGACACCCTGTCCCGCGTGGAGGATTGGACATTCCACATCAAGTAGGGCTTTCACCGAGGCTTCGATGTCGCTGGGGTTACCGGCTGATTTAGTTCGCTCGGGCGGTTTGTAGTCGAAGTTGTCGTCAATCTCTTCATCGGAGACATCGGTCGGGATTTCGAGCATCACCGGTCCTGGGTGTCCCGTTCGAAGCAGGCTAAATGCCCGGCGCATCATGTCTGGAATTCGATCTGCGAAGTTAACCTGCGCGAGCCATTTTGTGACACCGCCGTAGTTTTTGACCGCCTCGAAATGCGTGGGAATCCCGTGGGTGCGACGAGCGACCCCGCCGGGTAGCATCAGAATTGGAACGGAGTCCGAAAACGCTTGCGCGACCCCTCCGAAAGCGTTTTCGCTGCCGGGCCCCGACTGTACACATGCGACACCCAATCGTTCTCCATTGGAGATGCGGCTGAAACCATCTGCCATATTGATCAGTGTCCGTTCCGTGCGAGTCATGATGGGTCGGATGCCGACGCTCGCACAAGCGTCAATGAGGCTGTTGGCTGGAAAGCAAAATAGATACTCAACGCCTTCGGTCTTCAAAATTTTTGCAACTGCGTCAATGCCTTGCATAGATAATCTCCTTGTGTAATCTGTTGCAGGTTTGCTCATTAACAAAACTGTTGTGAAATGCTCCTTAACGATTTCAGTGTCCGTGACTTCGTCTTCAAGGCATTGTACGCCATAGTGTATTATCACGTCAAGCCTAAAATTCCATTCAACGAGACGCTAGGTTTGGAATGCGCACCCAACAAAAAAGCCCCATGCAACCGAAGTGTTGATCTGCGAATTTGTGAGGTTGACTTGGAGCATGTCGTATGATACACCGATTGAAAGCAGCGAGACAAAGGTTTATTCATGAAAGCGAGAAACAGGTATCACAGGAGCGAACAAATGGACAAAGTGAAAATCGCGTTGATCGGCACAGGGAATCGGGGAACAAGTACCTATACCCGATTATTTCCAAGCTCAAAGATGACCTTGAGCTGATTGCTGTCTGCGATCCACGGGAAGAAGCAGTCAAAGCGCAGGGCAGGAAATACGATGTGTCTGCATACAAGGATACAGCCGAGATGTTGGAGAAAACCAGGCCAGATATCTGTGCAATCGTGATCACGCCGAGCAATAACCACATCGTGGGGTTGCTGTGTTCAGAGCATGACGTCAGTTACTGCACGGAAACACCGATCGACACCGATTCCGGGTAGTCAGACAAGATGATCCAGTCCGCGAAGCAGCACGGTACCAAGCTCGAAGTCAACGAAAACTACTATCGGGCGCCATCGGAACGGATCAAAAGGGAGATGATCCTCGCCGGTGTGTTTGGAAAAGTCAACGCTGCCTACAACGAATTTCGTGGACACGGTTATCACAGAATCGGCTTAATCCACATGTTGGCTTCGACAATGAACCGGTTCGAGTCTTCGGCTTCCGCAAGAGTCACTAGGTACAGAAGCACGTCTAGCGCAAAGGTCAGCTGAAGCGCGGCACTGAGGATTGGCAGCACGGCGTCCTCAACTTCAGCAACTTATCTTACGGTTCACCGCTTCGAGGCTTCAACGGCGCCAAGTTCTACGCTGAACGGAGCATGTGTTCCCGGAGGAAGCCGTTATCTTGAACGATACCACTGACGGACAGCGTACAATGGTCGCAAAGATCGGGAGATCGATGTCGCGATCGGGGTCGAATGATGGGGAGCCGGTCACGTTTCCATTTGAATACGAAAAGCGGTAGCGAAGAGAGATGCGTATTGCGTAAGAGGTAAAAGTAGTCACTAACAGTGACCTATTCAGCCATAAGAAGCGGAGCGATGGATAAACTATCTATCTTGCCTTTATGACGAAAGACGGGCTTCAATCACAGTCGGCTGATTTTTGGTTTGCGCATCTCTCACTGCTGTTTCCAACTGATCGATTTTGTCTACACGAAATCCACGGACACCCAGCGATTCGGCAAATTTCACGAAATCCGGCTTTTCGTTTAAACCCTGATTATTGATGATTGTTAGAACATTCAGTCCATATTTCACCGCTGTCGTTAGTTCCACTCCAGAGGTTAAAAATCCCGCTGTATCCGTGATGGCGACAGCCGGCTGGTCCGGATACGCAAACTTTGCACCGAGTGCCGCGGGCAAGGCATACCCCACTGTCGGCAGATCACAGGCATGTAAAAAAGATCGTGGGAGCGCCACATCGAGATCGGATAGCAGCAGGTCAACCAGGTATGGCCCCTCGGCCGCTAGAATCGTCTGCTTTTCCAGCACGTCTTGCAAAATCTGCACAATCTTCAGATCCCCTTCCCGTATATATTGAGGAAGATACAGTTGACGCTCAAAGTTTCCCCATTGACTTCTCCCATTCTCTTCTTGTGCGCTGATAGTTCGGACAAGCTGCTCAAGCGCAATTTTAGCATCGGCAACAATGCCGACCTGCACAGGATAGTTCTTTCCAATCTCTTTTTCATCTATGTCGATTTGTATAAGATGTTTCGGCAGGGACAGCTTCCAATCCCCCGTTGTTCGTTGGGACAAACTACATCCCACCGATAAAACGGCGTCCGCTTTGTCCACGCCGGCTGAAATTGAATGCTCCGGATCGGCGACGAATGGCTGCCAGGTCAGCCCGGCGTAAAGCGGATGGTCTGATGGAAACACTCCCTTACTCATTGGGGTAATCAGAATTGGAGCGTTTAGGATTTCAGCGATCTGCATCAACTCCGGACCTGCCCGTGCTGACACGACCCCGCCCCCTGCGATAATGAGCGGGTATTTTGCCTTGCCTAAGATCTCGGCAGCGAGTACGTTGAGGCGCTGTGCGCCGGGGATGTGTCGCATCGGAGGCGCCTTGAATAACGAAGGTGCCCCCAACTCTGCTTCTACGATATCAATAGGAATTTCAAGATGGATGGGGCTTGGTCTGCCGGTTGCCATAACTCTAAATGCACGAACAATCATCTTCGAGATTTCGTCTGGATTTTTGATACAGATGTTCCACTTCGTAATCGGTTTGAACAGCTTCAGCACATCCACATAATCAGAATACTCCTTCGGTTTGCCATTATTTGCGTTGGCGGAAAGCCCTGCTGAAGGCACCTGAACGGTGATCAGCAGTAATGGTATGCCATCGGTATACGCGGTTGCGATGCCGGCAACTGTGCTGATCGGTGTTTGTCCTCTTGGAGTGATGCAGACACCGACTTTGCCCGTTGCACGTGCATAGCCATCTGCTATCAGCCCAGCCCCCTGGCTTGTTTGCGCCGCGCGGTAACGTATCTTGGGCGACCGGCTGAGTGCATTAAAAATGCTGGTATCCTGATCGGCCAGCACACCAAAGACGAAATCTATATCATGTTGTTCGAGTAACTTTACAATGAGTTCGCCACCCGTCATTGATGTTTTCGACCTCCTGATACGTGGTGCGTGAAACGTAATGTGGAAGATGTAATGCGTGGTGGAGTTTTTTCGTTTCGATCCCGTCTACGATTATGCGCCTGCACTCGGGCAAATAGGATTACGCTAGAGATGGAACGACAAATTGAATGTCCAAACCCCACCTTAAAGGGCAAGGGATTCAGTCTACCCACTGTTACGTGCGGAATAGCGCAGGGTTTCAGTTTAATTGTGGATCTCTTGGCACACTGACTCTGCCTGACAAAATTTGAGGCAATTACCGGATCAACTTTCAGACAAAAGGTGGGGCATTGATACCTATCCACTCTACAGTGTGGATGAATGGCTACCCAACGAACATGGGTTCAGCGTGATTGCGATCAGAGAAGGGGATCTTCGGATTGCGTTTTTCTGCATCAAGGAGTCGGCATCAAGGTGGTGTTCCACATAATTGCTCAGGTAATCATCGGCATGAAGCACAGGTAGAAAGCATACTTCGAAGTGAGTTGCTAACGATAGAAATTCCCTGCGTTTTAGAAAGTTGTTGAATTTTGATCCAAGACAGTCGTTGACATAAAAAACAAACCGTGCTATAATCTCTGCATTCTAAACTGAAAGTTGTGTGTGTTGCGGAATACTGCTGAAGAACTGGGAGTCCCATTTTGATGTGGTTTCCGGAGGGATTTAGCAGTCCAACCATATAAATCAGGTTACATGGACATTCTATTTATTAAGGAAGGAGTGTTGATACAAAATGAAAGGATGGAAGATACTGGCCGTTTCTGCGGCTATGCTAGTTTCTGTTGCGTTTATAAGCGGTTGTTCTAAACAAGTTGAACCGCTAAACCTTGATGATTCACAAAAACGGATCGCCATCGCCCCGTTTTGGACAGAAGAAGAATCTGCTGACATGGAGCGCCGGTTTCCCCAAGACTTATCAACTCAGCTTAGCCTTGTAAAAAAGGACAAGGAGTGGATCTATGATCAATCGGATGCACTCAATCCAATTCGGAGTCAGTTGGACGCTCAGAGCTTGGCTCCCGAGAATATCTTTCTCGATCCTGCCCTTGCTGCGAAAGTGGGACGTGGGGTTAATGCCGATGTGATTATCGTTGGCCATATCGAGAATCCGAAGATTGAAGAATGGATGGATAACCGACCGATCTTCGATATGACTAATCAAGCAGGCATCTCCGGAACCACGCGATTTATATTGGTCTATCAACAGTCTATACTCAAGATGCATGTGAAAGCCATTGATACGAAATCCGGTAACGTCATCTGGGATAATCTGGGATTCACAGGTTACACGAAGTATATCCGGGAGTTCCAGACGCAGGATCCGGCGAAAGAGTACAGCCGTATTCCAGAGAATCAGATGCGAGCGGATATCCGAAGTCACATGCTTAAGCAAATTGGTCATCAGCTCGCACCTGATAAGATTGCTGAACTTCCAGTTCCAGAGATTAAGATAAAACCTAGTCGTCCTCTGATTCGATCCGGAGGCAAACCAATCCTGTAGTAACCCGTGGCACTCGTTTTTTCCGGAGTGCAAAATTTATCCTGCCTGTTGCACAATAAATCTTGCCTCCCAATGCTTAAAGAGTAAGGGCAGGTTTAAAACCGGCCCTTACTCAAAACGATGTCCCCAGATTGACATGAATTTTCCCTTGCAAAGCGGAGCGCCCTTCGGCAAGTCCATAATCCATGCGCAGGATGCCCCTCTTTGATTCAAGCCGCATGCCAAATCCGTAACCCACACGAAGCGGGTCGAAGACTGTCGGTCGATCCACTTGAGTTACCGCGCCCAGATCGACAAACGCGAAGAACTGCGATGTGCGTCCGACCAGCAGTCGGTATTCAATATTCGCATATAGATGGCGAGGGCCAAAAAACCAATCCTCATCATAGCCTCGTAGCGTGTTTGCCCCACCCAGATAAAAAAACTCCGTCGGCGGAATCTTATTCCCCCATGCTACCGCACCGTGTAAATCGATGGCGATCACCTGCTTCCGCCATGTTGGGAAGTATTGCTGGAGATCGACCCACAGTTTGCGCAGCTTGAAATCCCCACGCGAGAATTCAAAAGCAACATGATCGCGGCGTCCACGTGTCGGGTTCAGAAAGTAATCTCTGCTATCGCGGGTCAAACTAAAGGTGACGCCGTACTTCACGCCGTTTTGTGCTTCCCCGTCAGTTAAAACTGGGATTTGTGAGCGCTCAGACGGAAGGTCCGGAGGAAAGGAGGGAGTGGTTAGCGGCATAGCAGGGCGCAAGATATTGATTGCGGGGAGATTAATCTGCTTGTAGGAGAACCCCAGCGAGCCCTCAAGCAACCTTCGGAAACGTGTGCTGATGCTCAAATGTCCGGCCTGCTCCGTCGATTCGACATCAGTAAACTGATTTCTCTGCTTTACCTGCGAATATTCAACGCCGATTTTGATCGGTTTTCCGAAAGCCCATGGTTCAGCATAACCGATCTTTAGCGTGTTGAGCAAGCCAGACTTCCAAAGAAAATTTGCCTGACGCCCCGTGCCGAAAAGGTTGGCCTCCATTGCTTCGATAACTCCCGTGAGTCGTGGGGCTTCATCAAATTCCGAAGTCGGCGGAGCATAACCGATTACACCACTGAACCTGCCCGTTCGTGCTTCTGTCACCTTCGCGTTAAAAATAATCTCGTCCGGTGTATTTCCTTCCTCCAGCAGGGCGGGACTCACTTCGTAGAAATAGCCGAGGTTCACCAGGCGGTGGAAACTCTGATCGATTTTGCGCTGATCAAACACTTCACCGGCTTGAATCGGCAGCTCGCGGAGGACGACCTCAGTCTTTGTTTTCTGCAAGCCGCTCAGTTTCACCGCTCCTAGCCGCGTCTGATTCCCTTCACGAATTTGCAGGCGAAAATCGACCGTGCCACCTTCTTCTGATAGATGAAAGTCAGTGGGCTGAATTTCAAGCTTGGGGTAGCCATGCTCGCTGTACAGGATTAAAATCTTCTCGACCCCCTGTTCAAAGGCAATTCGGCTGAAAGCCATGCCCTCGCGCAAGCCAAGCTCACGCCGGAGGTCGTGCGTCGAAAATAGCTGATTCCCTTCAATCACGATCTGACCGGTGCAAATCGCTGCCCCTTCGTGAATGTGAACGCGGATATGGACCTGATCGGCGGAGATGATTGCAATTTCAGGCTCGATTGAAGCGAATACAAGTCCGCTTTCATGGTACTTTGCCAGAATCTGATTAAGCCCGGCGATCATTTCTGGTTCGCGGTAGGGTTGGCCCGCTTGAACACCAATGAGTTGAGATAACTGCTTCCGATCAAAGTGTTCATTCCCCTCAAAAGTGATCTGGCGAATCAGATAGCTGGTTTGCGCTTCATCGGGAGAGGGCGGGTTTATATCCACCGGGTCGCCGATGGCGAGAGGGATGGAGACCAATAACGCGAAGGAAAAAAGTAAAGCGTGAAATCCCGATAGATCGGTGCAGAGCCTGGTCTCACGTAGCGGACTCCACTCTGTAGACTCTCGGAACGGAGCTGTGAAACGTGACAAAACGAACCAACGAACCAATGCCCTGATGAACTCCTGAACTGATGAACTCCTTGTCCTCTTGTTTCCCCGTTTCATTTTCTCTCCCCGCTGTGTGGGACTAAGAAGCCTGTTCACCTGCCCAATTCCTTAGACCTGCCCGCTCTTTTATCCCTGACTCAGCAAACCCACTTTTTCAGCCAGTGTATTACGCACTTCTGTTTTCGGGAGGCTTGCCACAACCTGTTCATAATTATCCAGCACATGCGCGATTTTATTTGCCAGACCCTCTTACAGTCGAACTCACGTTATATTAACTAATGGTGCTAGGTTCTGTTGACATTTCAACGGAGTCATATAAGAGTGGCGACAAAGCTGAGAAATCCAAAATAACGGACAGCTAGCTTCTCAAACCGAGAGAAGATACGACGATACCATTTTATCTTGTTGATGAAACATTCAACCCGATGTCTCTCTTTGTATAAGTGTTTGTCATACGTTCTTTGGTCAACACGATGACTTTTGGGCGGTATCACCACAATCGCTCCATTCGCCTCAATAACCGCGATAAAAGCGTCCGAATCGTACCCCTTGTCTCCAATCACATATTCACTATTATATCCGATTATCAACCCTTCCGCCTCAGTTATGTCATGTCTCTGACCGGGGGTCAGATGAATTCTTAGGGGATTGCCTAGTCCGTCAACTGTGATGTGATTTTTTGTACTGAAACCGCCCCGAGACCGACCTAATGCTTGGTTTTCAGTGCCACCCTTTTTTTTAAGGCGCCAGCTTTTTAAGGCGCCCGCCGCAGACGGGTGAGCGCGGCAGATGGTACTGTCCACAATAAGCGACTCGATATCGGGGTCAGAGGCGAAGTGGGGGTGCATCTGTGTGAAGAAACCTTTGTCGCACCATCGAGCAAACCGCTTGTAGCGGGTGTTCCATTTGCTATAGGTGTCTGGTAGAAGTCTCCATTGAGCCCCGCTACGAGTCACCCACAGGACGGCTTCGACGAAGCGGCGTGGAGCAGCTTCGTCGCCAACATAGATGGTGGGACAGCTTAGAAGAAACCGGTATATCTTATTCCATTGGTCATCAGGTAAGGTTATTGGCGTCATTCTTCTATTATGCCACAACCTTATACTCAAATGTCAACAGAACCTAGCACCAAAGGTTATTATACCACATTAGAAGGCAACGACTATGATAAATTTCACAACAACGAAGTATGATATTTTTCAAGGTTCTGCTTTCCAGCATAAAAAGATTGTCAGCCTGTACAGGGGCATGTTAAAATGTAGGCGCATTTCTAACAGGATGTATCCGTCACATTGCCTTTCATGCACAGCGGATCATCGCATTGCAGCTTAACCACATTTTCTGGAGGAATTCGATGTATAAAATTGCCCTGATCCCCGGCGACGGGATTGGCCCCGAAGTGACGAATGAAGCGATGAAGGCCTTCGGGGCTGCAGCGGAGAAAACAGGTTTCAAATACGAAACTGTTGAATACGACTTTGGCGGCGAGCGCTACCTCAAAACCGGTGAAATTTTGCCTGACTCTGCGCTCAATGAATTCCGGCAGATGGATGCGATCTTTTTGGGAGCCATTGGCCACCCCGATGTCACACCGGGCCTCCTGGAAAAAGGGATCCTATTGAGAACTCGCTTTGAATTAGATCTTTATATTAACCTTCGACCCGTAAAGCTCTATCCCGGGGTCTGGACGCCAATTAAAGACAAGGGACCTGAAGAGATTGATTTTGTCATTGTTCGTGAAAACACGGAAGGACTGTACGCCGGCATTGGTGGCTTCTTGAAGCATGGAACGCCTGATGAAGTCGCGATTCAGGAGATGATTAACACCCGCAAAGGGGTAGAACGGTGCGTCCGCTACGCTTTTGAGTTGACCCAGAAGCGGAACAAAGAGAAGAAGCTGACGTTGTGCGACAAGGCGAATGTGTTGACTTACGCCCATGATCTCTGGCGGCGAGTCTTTGAAGAAGTGGGCGCAGAATATCCCGACATCAAGAGAGACTACGCTTTTGTGGATGCAACCACAATGTGGATGGTGAAGAACCCAGAATGGTTTGATGTCATTGTGACCTCCAACATGTTCGGCGACATTATCACGGATCTCGGCGCGATGATCCAAGGCGGGATGGGGGTTGCTGCATCGGGTAATCTCAATCCTAAGAGCGTTGCTATGTTTGAACCAATTCACGGCTCTGCCCCTCGATACACAGGGAAAAACCAGATCAATCCCATCGCAGCAATCAGCGCCGCCGGCATGATGTTTGACCATCTCGGTGAAACAGAAGGCGCAGCTTTGGTCGATCAAGCTGTCAGTGACCTGCTCGCCAGTGGAAAGATTAAAGATCTCGCGGCTGGACGGATGGGATACACCACAACAGAAATCGGGGACATGATTGCGGCGGCAGTCGCCGAGTGAATTCATAAGTTCAGGGACTTATGAGAAAATGGGTTCATGAGTTCATTTTTTACATTTCACGCATCACGTTTCACGCCTTATATTCTGAAGCACAGTCACCCAATAACTGAAGAATACATGGAGATTATTGATGCGATTATCTCAACTATTTGGTCGGACACTTAGGGAAATTCCCGCAGAAGCCGAAATCCCCAGCCATCAACTGCTTTTGCAGGCTGGAATGATTCGGCGGCTCGTGGTGGGGATGTATAGCTACCTGTCCCTTGCTCAACGTGCCTTACGCAAGATTGAAAACATTATCCGTGAGGAGATGGACGCTATTGGTGGACAAGAGGTGGACATGCCGCTCGTCCAGCCTACGGAGTTGTGGCAGGAAACCGGGCGCTGGGAGATGCTTGTTGGGAAGGAGTTGGCTGGATTTGAAGATCGATTTGGGCGAAAACTTGTACTTGCAATGACGCATGAGGAAGCGGTCACAGATCTCGTCCGAAACCAGATCAACTCTTACCGACAACTGCCGCTGATGCTCTATCAAATCAAGCTCAAGTTTCGCGATGAACCGCGTCCCTGTGCCGGTTTGATTCGTGTCCGCGAATTCGTCATGAAGGACGCTTACAGTTTCCACGTCGATGAAGCAGATCTAGACCGGTATTATGATCAGGTTTATTGAGCGTACCTCAACATTTTTCATCGTTCAGGGATTGACGTCATTGTGGTGGAGTCAGACACAGGGATGATTGGGGGTTCCGCCGCGCACGAGTTTATGCTTATCTCCGATTCGGGTGAGGATAAACTCATCTGTTGCAACGGCTGTGATTATAAGGCAAACGCGGAAGTCGCTGCGATGCAGAAGCTAGCGGTCGATAACGGCGCACCTCAAGAAATCGAAGAAGTTGCAACGCCGGGCCAAACAACAATCGAAGGCGTTGCGAACTATCTTGGCGTTGAGAAGACGCAAACACTCAAAGCGGTCTTCTATTCAACAGACGAAGAGTTGATTTTTGCCGCTATCCGCGGCGAGTTCGAGGTGAACGAAACGAAACTCAGAAATGCTGTGGGCGCTACAGATCTCTGGATTGCGACTGATGCAGAACTTGAAAGATATGGTTTAGTGGCTAGCTATGCCTCTCCAATTGACGTTAAAGGGGTCAAAGTGGTCGTTGATGATTCAGTTGCCGCTGCCACGAATCTAGTCGCTGGCGCTAATAAACCGGGATACCATCTGAAAAACATGAATTTCCCTCGTGATTTTCAGGCGGACATCGTGACCGATATTGCGCTGGCCCAAGGAGAGATGGCTTGTGTTCACTGTGGCGGGAAGTTAGAGGCGAAACGGGGGATTGAAGTCGGAAACATCTTCAAACTCGGCACGAAGTACAGTGAAGCGATGGGCGCAACCTACCTGAACCAGAAAGGTAGAGCACAGCCGATTTTCATGGGCTGCTATGGCATCGGACTTGGGCGCTTGCTTGCCAGTATTGTGGAGACAAACCACGATACCGATGGCATTATCTGGCCCCTCTCCGTCGCGCCGTATCAGATTCACTTGATGCACATTGGCAAAGGGGAGGAAGTTGTCCAACGGACTGAGGCGCTCTATCAGCAACTTCAAGAGCAGGGGTATGAAGTCCTCTACGACGACCGCCAAGAAAGTCCAGGCGTCAAATTCAAGGAAGCGGATCTGTTGGGCATGCCCCTGCGCCTGACTATCAGCCAACGCACCCTGAAAACCGATGCTGTGGAGGTCAAACTCCGCACCGAGCGAGAAAGAGATCTGATGAAATTAGATGCGTTAAATCTCCAGTCATACCTGACGCGGTCAGACAGTTCAAGGCGTAAACATAAAATGTGAAATGAATGACTCCCCTTCCTCCAACATATTTGTTCGTTTGTTTCGTCTATTGTCCTGCACCATTATTCTATCTCTTCTTCCTTACGTGCTGTAAAATTGATCCGATCCGAGTGTCGGTTCCACCGGTTAAAAGTGTACATATCATAGGCATTGAGCATTTTGTATCCTGTCTTTTGCAGCAGTTTCTTAACGGTGTTGACGTCAAACATCTTCTGGATGTGAACCTCCTCAGAACGGCGGAAGAGCTCCCCTTCACGAATAAAAAAAGTCAGTAATGTACGGCAAATCTTATCGTGATGCGAGTAGATGTTTTTCCAGATATAGGAGTAGTCATCGTGGTTTTCAGCAAACGTCTGACCATGGAAATGCTGAACGATGTTTGGCTCGGTGGTCACATCAAAAATGAACAGCCCGGACGGATGCAAATGCTTTGAAACAGATCGGAAGACACTTTCAAGCTCGGTTTCATCAACAACATAGTTAATGCTATCGTAAACGCAAAGCACCGCATCAAACCGCTGCTGGAGATCAAAATTCCGCATGTCCGCTTGAATCAACGGGATATCCAAGCGACGCGCCTCCGCTTTTTGACGCGCAACCGCCAGCATCCCCTCGGCGCGATCCGTCCCCCACATTTGATAGCTCCGCTCCGCGAGGAGCACCGTCAAAGCCGCTGTACCGCAGGCAACCTCCAAAATCTTACGCGGTCGGTATTTATAGTGCGTGAATAACTCCTCTATATAGTTTGCCCAACGGACATAATCGACGTTGGACATCATGCGATCATAGGGATACGCAAATTTCTCATACGGTTCTGTCAACTCTGACATCTGTTACTTTTCCTTTCCCTTGAACCCGACTGCCGCATTCATCATTTCCAACAACGTTTCGACCTCCTCTGAAGTCCACACCCCATCCTCATTCGCCTTCGAGGCGTAATCTGCTGCAATTTTGACTTTCTTCAGGCGAACCTTTCCGCGTAGATAACTCAACGGCATCCCCTTCATTGCCTGTTTGACATGATCAAATGTCGTCCTGATTTCTGAGGCATCTACGCCATCGGGAGCTTGCTGTACCAATTGGCTTTCCATGAGATTCGCAGCAGAACTGAATAACTCTGTAATCACATACAACTGCGAAAAAAAGAGAATCAGCATCAGGAGGAGGGCAACTGCGAGCAATTTGGCGATGAGCGGCATTCGCTTGCGCAATTCTCGTCGAAGAAAACCTGTCGAATTTTCTGCCATGTTTTTCCTTTCTATTCTACCGTCGATAATCCCATGTCCGAAAAATCAGCCTATGATAGCATCGGCGGCATAGCTTGTCAACCGAAAATTTCTGTTGTATTTTTTTGAACTGTGCTACAATATTCTTAGCAGACGATTAAGAATTTGGTAAATGCTGTCCGCGCTTGGGATGAATCTGTGTTGCAAGTGGCCTTCAAACAACACCATGTTATGTAGAGTAATTTTTTCACGTTTTCGTAAAAAAATGAATTTTGTACCTATTAACCTTTGGTGCTAGTTAGAGACTAAATTGAGCAATAGATAAAGGCATAAACCCATCTGCGTCAGCCTCAAAGCCATTCCACTGCACCAAGAGATTAAACAACGCCATCGTGAAAGCGAGGCGTGTTTTGAAATAGGCCCAACAACGATGCATCACTTTCTTAAAGTGGCACACCACCGTCAACATCGACAAAACAGTTTCTACCAGCATCCGACAATTCCATTCCCCTCGTCGGCACAGACGCAAGTTGGAAGGAAACCAAACGACCTTGGCAAACCCTTCATCGGCAAAAACAACCATCTGGTCACAGACCCCATCAACAAGATGTTGGAAGCGACTACCGTCGTGCACATTGGCAGTATCACAATCCCAGTCGACAATTAGTCCAAGATGATTGAGCAGCAGACAAAGCTTCCCCCCCACAATCCAGCGTTGGTTGGATATCCCTTTCCGGCCCATTTGCTGCTCAGAACGACATTCTCGGCGGGGGTGAATCAGTTCGATACCATAAGTGTCAATCACGCCGATGAGTGAAGGATTTGCCATGAAAATATCAGTCAGATGTTGATGATTGTTGAACAAGCGAAACAAGCAGGTTCGCTCGGGTAAATTGGGGAACCAGGGTTTATAATTGTTTTCTATCCAGCGGTAGAAGGCTCGGTTGCCAACGCCTTTGAGTGCAAAAAGTAAGGCGAGGGTTACCACTTCAGAGGGATAGAGATTGGCTTGGGTATGCTTTTGGTTTTTCTGGTGTTGTGTGAGTTTATCATCTACACAACAGAACAATTGTGTGATAAAATCTATAAGGGGCATGAGTCTGGATTTCCTCCCGTTAATCAAGAATTGTCTAACACTTAGATTAACGGTAGAATCGAGGAAATCGTCTCATGACCTCAATCCAGCGAGGACCAAAGCGAAGCCAGGGTGTTCTGTTATGCCCATTGACTTCCACCAAATTCCAAACTAGCACCATTGGTTATTATGGGGACAGACACCACAACAAAGATGTGCTATAGATGCGTTAGTCCAACAAGGGATAACCGCCAATACGCCGGACGTCCGTGATGGTGACAGGTCGCTTTGGAGAGGCGCCAACGCTGCAGATGGAACAACCGGGTCTGCCGTTTCTACGTTTCCTCGAAGACCTGCATGTTTTTTACCCAGGAGTAGAGCTTGTTGTCGATGCTGAACTGTCTACTGGCACGGATGCGTATCTGGAAGATCACGTGTTTCAAGGGGAGTGGCTTTTCCCTGCGGTTATGGGATTTGAAGCGATGGCGCTGGCGGGGACTTTCAAACCCCACATGAATCGTCCCCCGCTAGACTTCACCTAACTGATCGGTTCCAAACCATACTCCCAATCACAATCGAGGCAGAAACTCACCCCCGGCGCAAGGCTCTGGATCTTGCCTCCGCAATCTGGGCAGGTCATAACTTCCGGGCTGATGGATGTTGAAGATAGAGGTTCATGTCGATTCTGATTGCTGATTAGAAGATGCGCGCATTCGTAGATATGTCCGTTACATTCGGGGCAGCAATAGAAAAAGTTGGAATGCAACTCTGTGATGTCTGGCGGAATGATGTAGTCCAACTCATAGATAGCTGCGTTATGACGTACGAGGCGTGCTTTCCCTGAACCAGCAATCGCAATCGCATCCCATTCGTTGAGGTTGGTCTCAAGCTGTACGGCGAGTTCGTCAATCCGATAAGCAGCAGCAGCCCATGGCACCTCCGTGATGCCAAAGATGATACTTGTCCGCTGCGGGGCAAGTCGCTCAAACACTCGCCCACCAGCGAGTATCTTCACGGGGAGAAAGCCATCCTGAAAAGTGAACTGATGATCAGCCGGATTTAGGATATTCATATTTCCCTATTTGTCTGGTGCGTGGTGCGTAAAGCGTGAAATGAATCCGTTCCTTCCTTCCTCTGCTTACCCATCACTTGTCGGCAATCGTTGCGAGCGTCAAATCACCATCGATTCTTCCCCTTAAAGTGGGCGTCTGACTTGTTCCAACAGCTATCTGTGCGGTCTCATCAACCGTTTTTACGAGATACAGATGCAATTCGAGCAGCGTCACTACTCCATCCGCATTCAGGTCAGCTTCACCATCAAGCCCGCGTAGCAGGTGATTATGTGAAGATACCGTTTCCGCCCACCTTGAGCATTTCGCTGATGGATTCCCTGACGATGGCCACATCGCCGCTGCTGCTTTGAATAGCTTTGGCAATATCAGCGTCACTCAATCTTTGTGGTTGTGCCGGCAGGTTGGCTGAGATTACGGGAATATTCAGCTTCGCCAGCTTTTCCCCCAATAACGCGGCAAACGGACGACTCAGGTTCGGTACGCCTTTATGCTGTTCATCTACCGCAATCACAAGGCGAGGTTTCTGCTTAAACCGGCTGAGGTGGCCCGCATCGATCAGCATTCTAAGGAGAAGTTCTGATAGCATCTGCAATTCCAACAATTATGGCAGTTTGATGCAAGAAAGTCGAGGATGAGTTTCCTGTAAACAGCGAACAATTTATCTTAATTTTCCGGTATTGTCAGGGGATAATTGATAGACGCAAAAAAGTCCATCAATTAATATCGAGATGGACTTCGTCTAAATGAAAGAAATCGACAATTGACAACGAAGAATCGTCAATCATCAATTATCAATTTTTTCGGCAATATTCAACGGCAAATGCAATGATTGCTTCTGCGACCTTGATGCTGGTAACCGCTTCGATCTCTTTAAACCCGGGTGAGGGGTTGACCTCTAACACCATCGGACCGGCTGCGGTTTGCAGCAGGTCTACTCCCGCGATCTGTAGCCCCATCACCTCCGCCGCCCGGATCGCAACGTTGATATACTCGCCGTGGAGATCAAAGGGATGGCCCTTGCCGCCCCGATGGATGTTCGCTCTGAATTCGCCTTCCTGCGCCGTTCTTCTCATGGCCGCAACTGCCCTCCCGCCAACGACAATCACGCGCATGTCATTCCCCGCCGATTCTTTGATGAAGGGCTGGACGACGTAATCTTGGTGGAGATCGACACACATCGCGCCAATTGCTGAACTGAGAGATGTTGGGGTGTCAAGCAGCAGAATCGCTTTGCCGTGAGTTCCCTCGAAGGGTTTCATGATGAAGGGGTATTCGCCAGTCTGGCGCACAGATCTGTCCAGAAAACGAAGCGACGCCGCAGTAAAACTCGGCGGGACCGGCACGCCATGCTGAGCCAGAATGCGAAGGCTGCGAAATTTATTCCGGGCGTTTGCAATTGCACATGACCGATTAATCACAGGAATACCGACCCATTCAAAGTGGGCAACAACTTCCTCGCCGTATTTTGCCGTTGCCCCACTTAAACGTGGGAGAACCACATCGAAATCTTCGGCGGAATCTTCATCGTAGTAAATACGCCTTCCCGGACTTCCTATATGCAGATAAAATCCGAACGGATCGAGTACTTTTGGGGTGTGACCGGCTGCGAAGGCAGCGTCAACCAACCGCCGAGTTGCATAATTTTGAGCACCGAGAGAAAGGAGAGCAATTCTCATGTTTGTATTGCGTAAAACGTAAAACGTGAAGGCGTCGTTAGGTATCCCTTCATGCCTAATACCTAATACCTAATACCTGCTCGCTGAGTCTCCAAAAAGGTTTCAAGCTCCTCAATTGTGTCGAAGATTTGCTCACACAAATTCTCGAAGAATGGGCTACGCGCATGGGAATACACGGCGTAAACGGGTTTGTTATAGCGCGATGCAAAGTTCATCTCGCTCAAGACGCCAGGGGAGAGTTTATCGGTTGGATAGATGACAACGACAAAATCGCACTGGTGAATAAATTGGTAATCTCTGGAAATGGTGCGGGTCTTAATCTGTTTACTGAGATTCCGATCAATGCCACTAATTGTTGTAATTTCGCCACTGCCCGCTTCTTCCTGGGGGGATTCCGTGGCATGGACTAGCTCCATATCCTTGATGTAGAGCGGATCAAATATGATAAAGTCTTTCTGCATCTTTGATCCAAAAGCGCGGATGCTCCCAATCTGATCCGGCGTCTCATAGCGGATAAGCGTGATCGGATAGCTCAGATAGAACTTCTTCTTTGTTGAAAAAAGCAGATCGTGGAAATTTCCCAGGTCGTGCTGTCGAGCGACGGTGTAGTGAGGCTTCCCTTTGAGGTTAGCAAGTTGTTTAGTTAGAAATTCCTCCTCATCAAGCCAGACATTGATTTCGTCACGTCGCATACCTGCCCATTGCGGATTATTCCGCATGCGTTGAACGATGTCCGCTAGGTTGTCTACGACGTTGATGAATACGTCACCCGGGACGCTCTCAATGTCTCGAAACGAAATTCCTTCGGCGAGTCCCCCTCGCCAACGGAAGCAAGCGTGTAGTCCGATGAAGGCGTGATCATACTCATGCGCAAGATTGGTGATCTCATAGAACGCGGATCTGCGTGCCAGCGAGAGGACGGCGTGATCGGAGTCGAGCACCTTTTCTGTGAATCGCACCCCGGAGCTGGCGGCAGCTCGCTCCATAAAATCTCCGACGTTGAAAAACCCAATCCGGATCCCTTTATCACGGCAGAGGGATTCAAAATCTTTCATCAGTTCTTTTCGACCTGAACAACTAATTCCTGTGCAGATGATGTTCATGGGAGTGCCTCGCGGTTAAATGATGGATTGTTCCTTGCAGCACTAGAATCGGTAGCTCTGCACTTAAGTGTGGAGTTGTGGCATCCGCCTTCATTGCGGGCATTCGATTCAGACCACTGTCGGACACGAACTTGGTGAGACCTTGTCATCACAGCATTTGTGTGTCCGACACTTATCCGACAAAGGTGAATTGATCCCCGCTTTTGGGTCGGATGACGGCCACCACACTTTAATGTGGTGCTACCCTAGAATCGCAAGAGGAGCGAAATTCGATGTGCATTACCGACATCTTCGTCTGGAATGAAGGCATAATCAAATTGAAAACTGATGTTTTCAAGGGATGCTTCTCCTCTGCGACGGATGCCAACGCCGGCAGTCAAACCATTTCTCGGATTCTCCCCTTTGCTGATGCCATACCCAACACGAACGGCGAGAACATCGTAGAACCAATTCTCCGCGCCGATGTGGAAGGTTGGGAAGCCAGCGACGATTGGGTAGTTTACATCCGCGACTAGTGCGAAAAGGTCTCGCGGAGGCGTCGGATCGTCAATGCTCGGCTTTGTGCGGACCTGGTAAGCAACGCCGCCGCGCACGTTCATCGGCAAATCTTCTTCCGTATCTAGAAAACCCAGGTGTTGCGCCGCAATTCCCACACCGAGCCGATTATCGAAGATTCGTAAAAGCACACCGATATCGGCAGCGGCGCCGACCGAGTCCTCGATGTCGAGTTGCTGAGAGATTGCTTTTGCGGTTCCCCCAATCGAAAGCTCCGGAGACAAGATATAAGCGACGGACAATCCTGCGGCGAAGCCTCCGACGGTCACAGTGCTGTCGGGGTCCTCCGTGGGACTACGACGGCGTTCAATCTCTGTAAACGCACCGAGAAAACTTGCCCCCCAGGCAGCTTTTTCGCCCAAGTGTTGCGCATAACCAAGGAATTGGTTGCTAATATCGGCGATTGAGAAATTCTGGGTCGCAGTGAATTCGCGATCCCGCACCGCTGTCAGTCCGGCAGGATTCCAGTAGATTGTGTTGACATCGTTAGCAAGTCCCACGAACGCTCCACCCATCCCAACAGGACGGGTACCCGCCTCGATTTTGAGGAATGCAGCGCCTGTTGTGCCGGCGTCGTCGTGAATGTCTGCGGCAAAAGTAGGGAGAGCAATCATTGCAAAAATTATGGTAAACAAGCGCATCGAACTCTGTTTCTCAGGCATTTATTATTCCTTTCTGGATATCCATTACTCAACGACGAGAATCTTCCCGACTGCGTTTGTGTGGTTGTTCGTTACAGTATCCTCTGCTTCTAAACGGAAGATATAGACCCCACGGGCAACATCGGTGCCGGACTGATTTTTCAGATCCCATGTCACTTCATTATCGTTTCTGCCGGGGCTCACGTCGCGGAATTCCTTCTCGTACACCAAATCGCCAGCGAAATCGTAGATGCTCAAAGTGATTTTCGCGCCTTCGCCACCGGGGACGTTGACCTCGAAGGAGAAGCGAGCGATTTCGCCGTTTGAACGCCTTAAAAAGCTCAAAGGGTTGGGCCAAACGTACGTCGGTCCTTTGAAGATGAGCGAAACCGAGAAGTTTGCAGTCACCGCATCGTAAACGCCGACATTACCCGCGCGATCGGTAACGCGAATATCGAGATTGTATTCACCGGATTGGGCGGGCAGAAAATCAAGCGACCAGCGGCTCCACGGTTCTTCCTCCTCCTCACTGTTATCTTCTGCGACGACCGGATTGATTGGCTCGTCATCGGGGCCTGTCCCAACAATCTCGACCAGCGCGACTTCAGATGCAGGGATACCGCTTTCTGATGCTGACGGGTCATGGGCGGTTCCTTGTAATGGCGCCGATTCATCTTCGAGGATTGTTTCCCCACCGAAATCCGTTAGCTCGGCGACCGGCTTCGTGGTTTCAAAGAGAAACTGCGTCGAGATTGAATCAGTCGGCTGAAAGCCAAGATTCGCGTCATCGAGCCCCACGCCGGTAATTGTCACCTGATAGAGCCCCTGCTCGCTGAGTGGTCCGGACTTGAACCTGATGCGATTGCTGCCATTCTGCGTTGTGGTGCCACTGATCACGTTTCCTTCGGAAGAACGCACGGTAATCGACGATTGCGCGAGATCAACCCCAAGGCCCCGACTGCCATCCGGATTGATGTCGGAAAGCGTTGCGTCGATGATGACGCCGCCTCCACCGTTGGTCGCCGAAGGATAATCCGGATCGTTTGAATCAACAAGCAAGGGTTGCTCATCAATGAACAACGAGCCGGTATCAATCGTCGGCGGACGTGTGTCGTAGGAGAACTCGTATGTCACTGTTTCAGTGACATTCCCGGCGCGATCCTTCGGGGCAATTGTTACCCGATATGTACCATCTTGACTCCCATCGTTGGCGAGTGATATCGTCAGACGAAAGGTGAGGAGTTGCTGCTCGTCGCTGGACAGGGTCCCGCCAATCTGCCGACGGGGCTCGCTCTTGCTCGATTCCGTGACCGGCGGCGCTTCGAGTGTGAGCCATGAGTCATCAAGGTTATCCCAATCGATCGCTGAACTCGGTTCATCGTCCGTGATTGTCACCTGAATCTCATTAAGCGCGTTATTGACGCCCGGTTCGGCGACAATCAACCGAATTGTTTCCACATCAACTTCGGGCGGGACGGTATCGTAGACAAAGGTAAACTGTTCTGGCGTCCCCCGCCGTCCGGCGCTATTGACGGGCGTCACCGAAACAGTGTAAATCCCATCGTCAGAACCGTCAGCAGCAAGTTCCCGTAAAAGCCGATAAATGAGCTTGTTCCCCTGACGCACCTGCTGTCCCGAAACCGTCGTTCCTTCAGGGGAGAGCAACGTAATCGTGGAACGATTGGAACCACCATCGTCTGATTGAAGCTCAACTTCGACTTGACGGAGTGGTTCGTTCGTGAACGCTTCTTCTGCGGGAGTTGTTTTGGGAAGCGTTGAAACGACAACGGGCATGCCCGATGAAAAGGTGAAGTTCGCTTCAAATGGTGCATTTGCCCCGTTACCAGCGCGGTCAACTGCCTGGACACGGATGGTGTAATTACCATCTTCTGCGAGCCCGTTAATCTGCAACGTTAGTTTTCCGTGCCCATCGTTGTTTTGCTTTCCGCTGATTAGGTTCCCGCTTGGATCCAACAGCGTCAACTGAGAGGCGACAAAATCGATACCACTATCTCCTCGGTCATTCAGATTCACCGTAATCAACGTAATGTCGTCGCTACGAAGAGCGCCATCAGCCGGATCTGTACTGACAAGCGTTGGGGCCTGGGTATCGTAAACGAGCTTATGCGAACGTGTATCTAGGTTACGCGCCTTATCGATGAGATCAAGAACGACGGTGTACACGCCATCATCGCTGCCATCGGTAGCAAGAGGCTGAGAAAGGGTGAGGAAAATCTGGGTATTCCCATCATCGGTCTGATCGGCCGCAACGACGTCCCCCTGTGCATTCCTCAGTTGAAGACCCTGGGATTCAATCTCCAAACCAGCGGGCCCGACATCGATCACTTGCGCAGTAATCTGCGTAAGCTGCTGACCAATGTATGAAATTGGCTGGGTGAAATCGATCGGCGTCACGGCAGCCACTTCAGGCCCCTGTGTATCAAGCGTAAACTGATGCCGAGAAGGTGTCCCTGATCGGCCGACGCTATCAACGGGCGTAACTGTCACGGTGTAGACACCGTCCGCCGAACCATCCGTCGCGAGTTGCAACGGCGTCCAAACAATCTGGTTTTCTCCACGGGAGGCCTGATCGCCGTCAACTTCACCATTGGGACCTATTACGGTAGTCGTCGAACCATCAGTAGTCAGATCCAAACCTGTCCCGCTGACATCCACGAGGGTCGCGACGATTTCGTCCAGTCGATTCACAAACGCAACCGGAGCAGACTGATCGTCAATTGTCACATCGGAAACACTTGAGCGTCCAAGTTCCAGATTGAATTTGTACTCAATGGCGTATCCTGAGACGTTCCCTGCCAGATCCTGTGGCGTGATTTCGACAATGTAAGTCCCGCGCTGACGCAGCGAGGCAAAACTGACAGTGATGATATCAACTCCATCATCGCGGATGTTGATGCCGACCGGCGCATTCCCCGGAGCGAGTAATCGGATATCTGTTCCGACGAGATCGATGCCACTCATCTGTGTCGTCTCACCATTTGTGTCAGAGAGCTTGACAGCCAGCCTAGCAAACGATTGATTGATAACGGCAAGCCCTTCCGCTGGAATGGGCGTTGGCGGATCGGTGTTTGCCGTCACGGCAACGATAGCCGGGATAAGCGTATCGTAAACGAATGCTTGTTCCATATCTGCGTTGTTCCCCGCCTTGTCGAAGATTGACAGTTGGATGGTGTATTCGCCATCCGCACTCCCATCTCGTGGGAGGAGCTGGTTCAATTCCCAGGTAATCGACGATTGGGCTTCCTCTACCCTTTGGCGACCGGTAATGAGTGATTGATCTGGGGCTTTTAAGATAATCGTCGAATGGTCAAAATCGATGCCGGTGCCGGTATCATTGAGTGTCGCCTCAATATGTGTCAGGAGATTACTCACAATAGGATTCTCAGCCGGCAGGCGAGATTCCAGGGTGATGATAGGTAGCTGGCTATCGTAGGTAAACCGCCGGGTGTAATCTGCTGCTGTGCCTAGTTTGTTGACAAGATGCAGCTCAACAGTGTATCCACCGTCGGCGGCACCGTTGGTCGGCAGCGCTGCCTCCAAAATAAGTGTCAAATCCTTATCGTTCCGCAAAGCGCCGAGGATTTCGTCGCCGGATGCGCTTTTCAAGGTGATGGTTGACTGATCGAAATCGACTCCTTCCCCACTGTTATCGATCAGGAGGGCGCGGATTTCCTGGACACGGTTGACGATCGCATTGTCTGGTGGGGTCAATGTGTCAATGTCAGGAGCTTGGGTCGCATAGGTGAACTCGATTACCGAAAGGCTGCCAACATTACCCGCCAAATCGATAGGAGTGACTTCGATGCGGTAAACGCCATCCGCCCTTCCATCGGTTTTGAGTGGAGTAAATGACAAAGTGATTTGATTCCCCCCGCTGCGTTTTGTGCCTGGGACGGTTGCATTTCCGGGAGCCATCAAGCTGACGACGGTCTCCACCAGATCTACACCACTCAAGTTATCCGTCAGCGTGACGGTGACGCTGTCCAACGCTGAAACTCGCGCGCCTTCAGCTGGCGTCGTGCTTGTGATTGCTGGCACCTGTGTGTCGAGGGTGAGGACAAAATCCGCCGTGAAGCTTCTGTCAACGAGATCCGTGTACTGGACGCTGACTGTATACTCGCCATCCGCTGAACCGTCGCGGGAGAGGGGCTTATCAATCGACCAGATAAGACGGGCACCCGGTTCCTCTGCCGCCACGGATTTTGCCGCCACGATTGTGCCGTTCCTGCGGACAGCAATCGTTGATTTTGACGCTGAGAAATCAAGCCCCACGCCGATGTAGTCGAACAGTTGCGCTTCAATCGTCGTTAGGGTGTTGATTCGGGTTTCGGTGGGCGTATTCAGACGAATCTCGGGCATCCGCGAGGCAACGAAAAATCGAGGACGGACTGTTGAGCCGGCGTTGCCGGCGCCATCCAGGGGCGTGATTTCAATGATATATTCTCCGTCGTCTGAACCGTTGATTGCCAGTGGTTCTGCCAATGTCAGGGAAATGGTGTCCTTACCGTTATTGCGAACATCTGTATTCACTGTACCTCCGTCGGCGCGAAGCAACTTCACGGTGGTCGCAGAAAAATCAATCCCGTTGCTAGTATTCAGGATGACCGACACCTGGGTGAGGGACGAGACAGTTTCGTTTCCTGCAGGATTAGTCGAAATGATAGCGGGCGCCTGTGTGTCGTAAGTGAGATCAAAGTTCTCCGTTTGAGAATTACCCGCCTTGTCCGTCGATGTGACTCGAATGCGATAAGGGCCGTCCTGACTCCCGTCGCGCATTTCAAGTGGCTGGGTCAGTCGAAATTCCAGCATGTTGTTATCTTCATCAGATGTCGTTGTTCCTTCAACTGGAACCTCTGCGCCATTCTCCGGGACGATTGGGACCATTTCAATCGTCGTTGCGCCGAAGTCGACACCCCCGCCGTTTCCATCGTTGAACGTCGCGGTTATCAAGGACAGAGAACTGCTTAGGAAGGTTTTTGCCCCTGCCGAAGCGTTCAGTTGAACCCCCGTTTCCGACGTGAGTGAAATCAACTTGGGTGCCTGGGTATCGTAGATGAAAGGAATTTGGCTCTCACCCGCGTCATTCCCTGCACGGTCCAGGGGCTGCACAGTAATCGTGTAAACACCGTCGTCAGAGCCATCCGCTGCGAGCGGAAACCCTAACGTCCAACGGATACCGTTTTCTCCAACGTGACGCTGGACTCCCGTTACCGCTTCCCTGGGACCGCTCAAGCGAATCGTCGATACACCAAAGTTCAATCCGGCATCAATGTTATCCTCTAGGATAGCCTCAACGAAAGTGAGTTGTACACCGGTACTTGCACCGGGAGTCAACTCACCGCCATCGGCTGCAAGTTTTGTTATGGTGGGTGCAACTGTATCGAAGGTAAATTGTACTTCGCTCTGGACGATGTTACCGGCTTTGTCTCCTCCAGAAACACTGACTGTATAAACCCCGTTTTCGTCACTGGTGTCGAGGGGTTGATCGAGCGTCAGTGTGACACGGTTGGTACTCTCATTGTGACTGAGAATCCCGCTGATTATGCCATTCTCATTTTCTAAAGTAATCTTTGTAAAGGTTGGACTAAAATCGATCGGACTTCCTTCACCCACGCTAAATATCGCCTCAATCTGTTCAACGGACGTGTTCCAAAATGCGTTCTGGCTCGGCGTTACCTGGGAAATGATTGGCGCCTCTGTATCAATTCGGATACTACCGATTCCAAACGTCCCTACATTACCACCTTTGTCGGTTCCGCGCAGTTGAAGGGTATACGTTCCGTCGCTCAGTAGCGTTCCTAAGCCATCACTCCCCGTCCAAGTAAATGAGTGATTCCCTAGAGAAACTGCTGGTCGATCTGACGGATTGATAAATTCCAACTGAAGTGCCGCCAAATCCTCGGAGAGTCCGTAGCGGATCTGTGTTGCGTCTCTGATGGAATCCCCATTCGGTGACAAATCACGTTGGGAAACAGCGGCTGATAGTTGCGGTGGCGTCTTGTCAATTACCGCTGAAAGCTCAATTGCAACGTATTCTGACTCCGCAGTATTCACGCTGTCGTTGGGAATAGCGTCAATTTCAATTTTAATCCGGTATCTTCCATCCTTGAGCGGGTGCGGATTTTTCTCACCCTGCTGTCTTGAAAAATCATTTCCGTCCCACGCCTCGCGGATGGCTCTTGGACCGTCACTTGGATTAACGCCAGCACCAACCTCCCCTGTAATTACCCAATCATCTTCAAGATTAAATCGGCCATCAGGTGTACCGACGCCACTTGGGCCATGCGTATCGATCGTGATCCGGAAATCACCGAAATCGCCATCGGTAACAAAGCTGATAAGGAGGTTATCTTGTACACTATCTCCATTTGGGCTAAAAACAGTATCCTCATCGGCATCATCAATCGCCTGCGGTGAGGTTTCAAAGCGTAACGCCCAAACCAGGGTTCCGCCTTGAATAAAGAAAAAGAACGGGAAAAATTGGAACAAAAGAATAAGGACGAATAAACAGTATCCGTTTTGAGAAAATAGAGTAGAAGAAGCTTGTTTTTTCTGGTACGGACGGTGTTGTCTTGCAGTTTTGATAATTCGCACGCATTTCCCCCTACAATTGCCTGAATATTATTTAGCGGAGCTTGCCGATTTGTCGGTGGACATAACCCTTTTTCCGCTAAAATCGCAGCGCAACCGTGATTGCATTCACAGTTGGGACTCGATCTGTTTTAGACGCAAAAACACTCGTTTGGTTGAGACATTGGTTAGGGTAGAGGAAGGCGATTATTTCGGAGAGAACAATTAGGCTGTGCTTCACAACATTTTAAGATGGGGAATTCTACACTTGACGACTTTTGCGGCATCGATTTTCTTCTCGCGCCGTTTGATACTGCTTTTGAGTGAGCGATTTGAGACGTAGATGTCGCGTTTCCAGACACTGTGAGCAACGCAACGCGATGTAATATTCTTCACTGAACATCTCATCGAGCCAGTCACCTCCTGCCGGCTGCTCATTCTTTGTCAATAAAAACTCATCGATTACTTCATATTCCCGGTTGCAGTCGGGACAGACCTGCAAATCGTGTCCGATCTGGATAACAGCAAGCCAACTCATATCTACCCTCTCAAATCGGCCAAATTTTTATACAAGCTTTTTGAACACGAAACCGCCCAGCGCATAGCTGAACACACGGTCGTCATCGTCGAACTTGAAGACAGCCGTTTCGCCGGATGCACGCCCAGCGCGGACAAGCCATTCATTCTCCTTGTCGGTAGGCTCAAGCTCTGCCGGGGCGTGCAAGGAGTACGCTGACCCGCCGTGGCCAGCAAGCCGCAGCCTGCCGTCACGGTACTCGATATTTACATCGATTCCAGGTTCGGCGCGGTAGTAACCGATAAAGCGGCGCAGGGCGTCGGGCATTGGTTCGAGCTTCGGTTGCTCGGGTGCTGAAGTCGCTGCCTCGTCGGCGTTCAACACCATTTCAAGGACTTCCTGCGCCAACTCAAGGCCGCCGTGCGGCGGCCACAGGTTGATAAGCACGACCGCTCCAGTCTTACTCGGAACGTTGAACCAGACCTGCGTGCTGAAGCCATGAATTCCGCCGCCGTGATTGTGATAGACATGGTTGCCAACGCGCGTCGCCAGCCAGCCGAGGCACTGCCCCGCCGACCAGTCCGTTTCGACGTACTGCGGCTGTTGAATCTCCGTGAGCGTTTGACCGTTTAGGATCTGTGCACCGTGGCGATGACCGCCGTCAGTTTTGAACTGGAACGACACCCACTCTGCGAGATCGCCGACGGTTGAGTGAAGTTGGCCCGCCGATGAAATGCCCTTCAGGTGGGCGTAGCACGCACGTTCAGGACTGTCCTGGTAGGGCGTCGGGTTGTAGCCGACGAAGAAGTGGGGGCGTAGTTCGTCTGTGAGGTCGAAAACAGTGGACGTGAGTCCAAGCGGCTCGATGATACTGGCGTGGACATACTCGGGGTATGACTCGCCGGTGACTCGGTACACCACTTCGCCGAGCAACCCAAATGCAAGGTTCGAGTACTTGAAGGCGGAGTCCTGGGGGATGACAATCTCCGTCTCTGGTAGTTTCGCAAGAACCTCTTCGCGGATTGGAAAGTTGAGTGCGTCCCAACCCTGCGTCGGCGACTCAGTGACTAATCCGGAGCGGTGGGTCAGTAAGCGCCGGATGGTCACGTCTTCGACAGCGACACAGGTGGAGCGAACCTGGGCAAATTCAGGAATGTGCCGCACCAGCGAATCTCCCAGCTTGAGCCGCCCTTCGTCCCGCAATTGCATGATGGCGGTGGTCGTAAACGTCTTCGTAACCGAAGCGACCCGGGCGATGGTGTTCTCATCTGGTTTTCGGTCTGAGTCAAGGTCTACAGCGCCGAACCCACCAAACCAAGCGAGCTCCTGGTCACGGATAATGCCCAGAGCCAAGCCGGGGAAGCGATACTTCGCCAGCTTCGTTGCGGCCAGCCGTTCGATGTCGGGTATCAGATCTTCCATTCGCAATCTCCCATAATTGTAACCGCTTTGTTGAAGGATATTTGGTAATACCAATTGATCGTTATGACGAAATCACGCGGCCTTCACCGCGCGGATCTGTCCCTCCGGATTGTACCGCAGGGTCTTCCGAGACCACAATTCCGTGACCTGGTCCACCAATACCCTCCTGCGGCTCAACCTCATGACCAAGTTTTTGCAGATCTCCCAGGACAGCTTCTCCAGCCCGTTCTTCGACCTGAATGGGTTCAGCGCCCTCACTATGCAGCCGAGGCGCGTCCAGGGCTTCTTGGATGGTCATTTGCAGATCGATGAGATTCACCGAGATGCTGAGCTGATTGTTCAGAATCGTGCGGCCGCCGGGGATGCCATATGTCGCAAAGGGACGGTCATTCCGCAACGCAATAAACGGCGACATGTTGTGGAGCGGGCATTTGCCGGGAGCGATCGAGTTCACCAGTCCCGGCCGTGGGTCGAAGCGCCCGACGCCGTGGCCCAGCAACAGCCCCGTACCCGGCACAGTAACCATTGAGCCAAACCCACCACCATGCGTCTGTGTCAAGGCGACCATATTTCCGTGGACATCCGCGGTAGAAATATGGCTGGTGCAACTGATCGGTTCGTGATATACGATTTTCCCCGGCTTGGGTGATTTCAGTCCATCCTTCAAACGAGGCTTGAGTTTGGTGGTGAATTGGTCGGAAAGTTCATCGGAGACATCAATTCCCACAAATTCCGGATCGCCAAATCGACTGAGACGCTCGGGCCAGCCGATTTTCATAGCCTCGGCGAAGAGGTGCATTCGCTCGACGAGGGCCATATTTCCGACATCATAACCCTCGATTAACCGTAGCATCTGCAAGGTGGTCAGTCCTCCCGCACCCAGCGGCGGCGTGTAGAACTGATAGCCCCGGTAATGAATTTCATACGGCCGGACTATCTTGGGACGATAGTTCTGGAAATCTTCAAGGGCCAGGCACCCACCACTTTCCTGGATGTGATCGGTAATCTTTTTCGCGATGGGACCGTTGTAGAAAGCAGGCGCTCCACCTTCGGCAACCTTTTCCAGTGTTCGAGCAAGGGCGGGGTTTGTTAGCCGTTCACCCGGTTGCGGCGGACGCCCGTTTTTAAGGAACACCCGCGCTGTCTCCGGAAACTCTTGAAGCCATCGTTCGGCATTAGCGGTGATACCGTCTCGATTAGCGCGGTTGGGCGCAAATCCGTAGCGGGCAGAACGAATGGCGAGTTTGAGAATTTCATGAAGGGGCATGCTGCCGAATTGCTGAAGCGCCAAACACAATCCCGCCACCACGCCGGGGACGCCGACTGACAAGGGTCCGTGGATATTCACTCGCCCCGGCACCCGATAGCCCGCCGGCGTGTCTGTTTTTTCAATGGTAAACATCCGATCCGAGGCAGCAGCAGGGACGGTCGTGTTGTAGTCGATGGCGACGACTTCTTTTCGCTCGGCGAGGGAAATGACCATACAGCCACCGTAGCCAGCCACACCGTTCTGGCTCGGTTCAACAACCCCCTCGGTGAAAGCGGCGGCGACGGCAGCATCTACCGCATTACCGCCCTGTTTGAGCATAGCCATCCCAGCCCTGGCGGTTCTAGGATGCGGTCCGACTACGGTGCCGTATTTTCGTTGACGTGGTTTCATAGAAAATTTTTCCTTTCGCTTAATTATTTGGCTTATGGGCTTATCACCAATATCAACCTTCTTTTGCTGATCCGGAATTTACTCGAACTCGGACAACTGAACCGGCGCATTTCGCTCGGCGCTCTGTTTAGCCGCCTCAATTACCGCCATCGAATGCCGCACAGACCGCCCACTTGCATTGGGCTCACCGCCTTTCAGGCAGCAAACCGCAAACTCCCGGATCTGGTTCGACATACCTTCTCCGTTCGCTCCCTCTACCGGAACTTCCTTTCCGTTGACGAGCAGTTTATTGTCCGCTAACATCATCGATCCTCTGCTCCCGACGATATATTGGTCGTGGGCGCTGGAGTGACAGACCACCGATTGTGACAGCACGCTCACCGCTCCATCTTCGTGATTCATCACGGACGTGTATGAATCCTTCTGCCCGTGATACAGGTCGGCGCTTTCCGTTCCCTGCGCGTAGACCTGAGTCACGGGTGAATCCAGATACCAGTGGAGGATATCGTACTCATGTGGCCCAAAACAATAAAGCACACAGTTCCCCCCAACTTCGAGATCAAGGTACCAATGCCGAGAATCTCTCCCTGATGGCACCGGGTTGAAAAAGCTGTATCGCCGCCGCATCAGATGTCCTACCTCTCCGATTTCTCCTCTGGCAATCATGTTCCGTATCATGCGATTCACCGGGTAGTATCGCATCACTTGGCCCACCATCAGGATCTTTCCGGCCCGATCGCATGCCTCGATCATCCGGTCACAATCCAGGAGCGTCAGCGCCATCGGCTTCTCCACCATCACATGCTTCCCCGCCTCTGCAGCCACTACTACCTGGTCGGCGTGCAGGTTGTGGGGCGTACAGACGTGGACTGCTTCCACTTCCGCATCCGCCAGTAGAAGCTCCAGACTCTTGTAAGCCCTGGCTCCAAACTCCCGCGCTGCCGCCTCTGCCCGGTCGGCATCCATATCCATGACTGCAACCAGCCGGATGTTTTCATTCACTTCAATGGCTTTCATGTGGGACGAGGCGATTCCTCCAGCGCCAATTACCCCAACAGACAGTACATCGCTCATTTTCTGCCTCCTCGGCTTAGATCCCTACTCAATTCCAGAACCCTCCACCGGTGCAAACCGCGTCAAACTGGGCTCGGAACGTGGCTTTCATTATACACATATACGAATCTGCGTCAATTAAAAAATACGATGTTCGGCCGAATCACAGCAAAATCTCTCATCATGTTCAACACATTGCAGATCGATGAAATTTCTGTGTTTGGACTGATGGGGCTCCTAAATACACATAAGCGGACTTGACAGACCGCGGTTTTAAGGATATAATATTCACCGTTGAGCGATTGAAATCAGGCTGGAGGAAATCTTGAATAACTGAATTGAAGAAGATTGGCCAGATTAGTTATAGGAGTTACGCACCTCATTAAGAAGGGGAACAAAATGACGGAGTCGGTTTGGACATACGGTCACGGAAGCCGATAACACCCTGTTTACCCAACTTACCCACAACACCAACCCGTTGCATTTTGACAAACGCTACGCCGAACAGACGAAGTGGAAGCGGATCCTGGTCAACAGTACCTTTACCCTGGCTCTGGTGACCGGGATGAGCATTACGGGCGAACCTGGCGCCCCGCTGCAGAAGACAGGGCTGTTGCTGGTTGATCTGAGATGATGAGGGCAAGACTCTAATCCTATTAAGAAAGAGCGAATATGTGAGGAGTTGTAACTGTCTATGGCAAAGGTGAAAATGGCTTGGCTTCATTGGGAATTGAAGATACGGGAGGGATTGTAACCGCCCATGGAAAGGACGGCAAGAGTAGTAGTACAATGATTATAGATGAGGCCAACGGTTATGTGATAGTTGCTGGAAAGGATGGGAAAAGCAGCGCTGCTCTATCGTCTCTATCAGGAATAAGACAGTTTTAGAAAGGAATTAAAAATGCAACGGTTTCTTGTTTCACGAGAAGTAGGTTTGATAATTAACATTGACCAAGTGGTTGGAGTTGCTTAAGGTCCAGGTTCCGTGCACCCCCGTGAACACAGTAAAGGAGGCGTTTCGCGATCCGCAGGTGGCTAAAGATGAGATAATCCTTGAGATTCCACATCCGGAGTTCGGCGTTGTTCGCTAGGTAGCTTCCCCGATCAAAATTAGCGATTCCAAAGTCGAGCGCCGCCGTGGTCCAAAATTCAGTGAACACGTGGATGAGATGCTGAAAGATTATCTCAAAATGTCGCCGGAGGACGTTAAGGAACTCCGGCGAGAGGGTGTTCTTTAAGCCCTCCGGATGAATGATGAAATCTGCATTAGATATAGATGCCCCTTCTATCGTGTCGATATGGTATAGTTTTAATTGGAGATGTATTCTCAACCCGAATTATCAATCCGCGGAACAGGATTAACACTCAACAGGAAGATTACCCACCTAATAGATAAGGGAAATAAAATGATGAACAGCAAAGGCAGTGCTCTTGATGAATACTTAAAAGCCAAACAGCGCCGACGACAGCAAATCGCTAAACGCCGAAAGCGGATGGCACTGGGTGAGCCAGTGTCTATTCCTTTGAAATCCATTTCGTTGAATCGAGAACAGCGGGGTGCAATTTCTGCCTCCCAAACGACATCTGATCAGGAGCAAGGGAATCGAGTCCTTACCTCTAAGCGTTTTGCGCTGCTGGTTTCTCTCTGCTTCCATCTCATTGGAGCATTGATAGCAACACTATATATCGTTCAAGCGCCCAATGTCGATGATGATGCCGTCGTTGTAAATCTCATGAAATGGAAACCCGCTAAAGTTAAACGCCGCGTGCCCCCTCGGCAAATAGAAAGTATTACGCCCCCCAAATCTTTTCGAATTCAAGCGCCACAGTTACGGCAGCCTACCACGGCAGCGGTGGAAATTCCATCAGACAATGCAAGGTTTATCCCTCACGGAAATCTGCGGATCCCTGTTCAGGCGCCCTCTAGTGCCGTCTCGATTTCAGAAGCGCTGGATAAAAAACTGAGGAGCAGCCATCGGGCAGAAATACCTTCAGAAATACCTGAAATTAAACCCCAGTCATCTTCATCAGTTCTATCAAAAATTGAGACACATCTCCCCGATCCCGATTTCATTGAACTCCCAGACACTGAGTTGAGCGATGTTACTCAGCGACCCCGTTTAATCAACAAAGTCGAGCCGAAGTATCCAGAATCTGCCCGCCGCGCTCAAAAGGAAGGCGTGGTTATGCTTGAAGCGACAATCGGCGTGGACGGAATGGCAAGAGACATTCAGGTAGTGGAATCGTTAGGATTCGGCTGCGATGAGGCGGCGGCTAAAGCCCTGAAAGCCTCTCGCTTTGCTCCAGCCAAGCAAGGGAAAACAGCCGTGCCTATGCGGATACGGATTCCATATCGGTTCATTTTTGAGAATTAGTCATTTTTTTATTAACCAATGGTGCTAATACCTAATACTGCATCGCGCATGACGTATTCCGTTCATTGACAAATTCCCGATGAACCCAAAAGGAGACCTTTGATATAGGCAGCAGTGGTATCAAGGTGATGGTCCTGGATGAGAGTGGAAATTCCGTGAGCGAACGAGCTCGCATCCCAACCCCGCAACCTGCTAAACCGGATGCTGTCCTCGCGGCAATCATCGAGTTAGCTGAAAAACAGGGTGACCGTGTATTGGTAGGCTTTCTCGGTGTGGTGTGCAGGGGTGTGACTGAAATAGCAGCGAACCTTGCACTGGATTGGGTTTGATTTGGCGAAGGCGCTGTCTGAAAGCCTCAACAAACCGGTGCGCGTCGCTAATGACGCTAACATTCAAGGGTTCGACGCCATTTCTGGACACGGTGTGGAATTGGTTGTCACGTTGGGGACAGGCTTCAGATCGGCGCTGTTCGTTGATGGAAAACTGGCACCTAACCTTGAAACTGCACATCACCCCTCCCGTAGGGGAGAATCCTCAACCGGATCTTTGCCACTGCGGTGGCTTCAACGAAGGGCGAAAAACGTCTCCCTTGCTGAAACCTGCAAGACGAAATAGATACATTCCCCTTACGCCCCCAGCCAGAATGCGTACAGCCTTGCCTGCCACAACACGAAGCGGATGCGCACCGATTTTTCAAAGGCCATCTCCGGTTGACCCTCCCAGGCCATACGTTCAGACAGATGATTGCCTTTCAGGGGGATGCTCTGCGGTGTGGAGAAGCTAGCCTGCACTCGCATCGTCTCGGCGTCCAGAATTTCGGCGCGGACCTCACCCCACTTCGCCTCAGCATTGACGTACAAATTTTCGCCGTTCAGCATGAATGGTTTTGTAGTGACCGTTCCGACCTCTTCGGCGTCGAGAGACACGAATCCATCCGGCCTCAGTTTTGCCAGACACAACGCGCCGCTGTCGTCAAAAAGCTCGGGGTCGATATCCAAGCGGTAAAGTTCTTTATTCCTGTTGTACATCCGGTAAAGTTTCCTGCTAGCAGGGAAGCGGAGAGCATTGTAGTAAATCCAGATCTCCCGGTTGTCGTGGACGTGGGGTCGCCCGGTTAACAGGTTCTGATTCGTACCGTAATTCTCTCCGTCCCATGGGTCTACCCCGATAAACACCGCCCGGTCTGCTACACGCTCCCAATGATACAGATTACGTGATACTGCAAGTTCCACCTGGTTGATGCGCGTATAATTCATCTGTGGCGGCGGACAGGCTCCGAAGGGGTTAAAGAGTCCCGGGAAACCGATGTAGATTCCCTCGTAAGGCATTACCGCCATCTGGTAGACTTCGGCGATGTAGTCCGTGTTATCAACAATCGGCGGTGTGATATACGCCGGGGTTTCGACCACCTCCCGGACCCGTTTCTTGCGGTTCTCTTTATCAATTTCATCGGAATGCAGGATGAGTTGCGGCTCGGTAAAGGTCACGAAGTCCTTACTCGTTGCAAGCCAGACCGAACGCCCCCACTCGGTGGGTTGCTTTACCATGGTGATATATTGCTCGCTGATTTCGTCATAAGTGAAATGGGACTCGTCCTGACTGGGGATGGGCGGTGCATCAAGCATTGTCCAATGGAAACCATCCGGCGAAACACCAAGAAACCGATTGCGGGCATCGAAGAGACCCTTGTATCGACGTTGGGGGTCGGGGTCGCGTTCATCACGGATGATGTGATACAGATTCCGATGCCCTGTCCTGGGATCGCAGGTCGCTTTGGATCCCGATATTATTGGGGCGATGTTGTTATCTTTCGATCCACGCCATTCGTAGAGCTCAAGCGAAGGCACTTCCCAGTGAACCCCATCCGTCGAGGTTGCATAGTGCGTCAGTGAGATGCTCGCGTCGCGGTGTTCGCCGTAGGGCTCAACGGGGACGCTTGCCCAATACCACCATTCCCAAGTTCTTTTTTCAGAGTTCCACTGTGGCGCGCTTCGGCTCTGAAGGGATGTCTGCCCCTGCGAGCGGTCCGGTCTGATGACAGGCCCACACTTCTTCGGTTGATGCAACGTCCGCTTTATGTTCAATGTCTTGTCGATAGCGTAGTCGTCGAGGAACAGTTGTTTGTGTTGGGCCGGATTGATGAGTGAAAGTTGCATGGCAGTGTTTCTTAACAGTTTGGGTGTTACCCACTTCATCTTGATCTGAATCCCAGATGGATCGGGGCGGGTCTCCCCGATTGCATCGGGATTCAAAGCAACTGGCGAGACGAGATCCCGCGTAGCGGGGCGCTGCATCTTGAATCCTGATCCAGACAAGATTCAAGGTAAGTGTTCAGGGGGTAGACCAGCGACATTCCTGTACTTATAAAAAAACGAGGCATCCACGGCCTAAATTCACAGGCCAGGGACGCCTTTTGCACAGAATGATTGGGACGCTCAAAAATTCCCTCGTCCGACAGCCGTATTCCCTGCCGAATCGGTGACCCGAATTGTTACCGTATGGTCACCGGGTGGGAGTGTATTTGTTTGGAGTAGAAGATCTTCGCGTTTGGAGTCAAAGATGCCATCGGCCGGAAAGATGACTTGCCAGTGTTCATCGCTATCGATCTTGTAAACCGCCTTCTGGATGTAACTTGACCTGTCCTCAGCCGTACAAGAAATCTGATAGGTTTCATCCCCATTTGCTGTGGCGGTGATATTGCCGACCATCGGCTGCGTGTTATCGATATCAAAGGAATCGCTAATCTTATCGGTAGACTTTGCCAACCCCGGCGGGTTACTAAGTTTGTCCGTCGCTTCGACCTTGATCGTGTAACGTCCGTCCGGCATTGAGGTTGTATCCCAGGTATAATTGGTCTGCTTTAATTCTTTTTTCAGGAGCTTCCAATTCATCTCGTCGATGCCTTTGTAGTAAATGTTGAACTGCAAAGTGTCACTGTTTGCATCTTCCACCTTCCACGCAACCGTATACTTTTTGTTAGCATTCCGTCCTGAACCAGGTTGAGGTGGGTTTTCTCTCGGGCCGCTACCGCTTCGGGGCGGTCCATTGGATGCTTTAGGTGCGCGCCCTCGGTTGATTTCAATCGAGTTGAATCGCGGCTCAATATTGGACTGAACCGAGGCAACAGTTACTTTTCTGAGCACAGGCGTTGCGGAGACATCGCTCGTTGTGAGTTTGGCACGCCACTGAATGTACTGTGCAGAAGGACTCGCAATTTGGGAGGCTTCGGAAACCATTAATTCCTCTGACCAATCACTCCATGTGCTATCCGGTTTCTCCGTGTTACCGGTTCGCGTGGCAAAAGCGATAGATGTCCCTTCTGGCGTAATACCTTCCCACGATAATTTACCCCATCGCGAGATAACTTTCGTATCATTTGCCGTGGATTCAAGCGTACCTTCGGCAATATACGCCGATTGCAATTCAAAAATTTTCCCGGGATTTCCCGTAGCAAGGAGCAGTTTATTCGTGTCCGCTGTGCGATGCATAGCAAGAATTTGACTCGCGTCGCATTTGCCTAATGAGATAAAATCCCCATCTGTGTTGACCTGGTAGATCTTTCCGCTGTCCCCTGTACCAATAAGAAGTTCAGCCTCCGGGATAACCACCATCGCCAGGATCAGCGGATCCGGCACCGTCCACATTATAGAGACAACGCCGTCCGGCTGAATCTGATAAACCCTTGATTTCTTTTCCTCAGCTGGACGACCGCTCGGAGACGGAGGACCGCTCGGAGGAGGCGGCCCACCCGGCTGCGGAGGCGCTATGGTAACAGTTCCAGCGTAGATAATCCCTTGGGCATCCATGGCGAGCGTGCGAACCTCTCTCTGCCCTGTCTGGTAAATCACAGAACCGGTCCCGTCAGTTGTGATAATACGATAGATAATACCTTTTCCATCGCTGCCGGCATACAAAACTCCTTGATGGTAAAGTAGACATAAGATGTTGGGTTCTTCGGAATCAAAGAGGACGTTGGTTTTTCCATCGGGCATAATCTTGTAAATTTTCCCGTTTGTTCCCGTTGCTGCATAAAGGGCACCTGCGTCATCGAAGGCTAGCGCCCAGACGTATTTCTCTTCCGAGCTGAGTATCGTTGTTGGCGGGGTGCCCTTCCCCGTGATCTTGTAGATTAAACCGTCAGGCGCTGTGCCAGCATAGATGTTGCCATTTGTATCAATGGCAAGGCTTAGGATTGAAACTTCTGGTGAGTCGTAAAAGAGTGATGACTGACCATCGGGAGTAATACGATAAATCTTGCCTTCATTCCCTGTGCCTGCGTAAATGTTTCCGTTGGAATCCTCGGCAAGGCACCAGATGTATATCTCCTGGGTATCTGTAAAAGAGAGCTCTAATTTAGGCGCTAACATGAGCTCCCCCCGACTCGACACTGAAATATTTTGAGGGGTACCAGATTCAAAATCTTTCTGGTGCTGTTGTTCCCAAATCTTGGTTGTCACTGCTAGTGTTGGTGGAAGATTCATCGAAAAGAAAATTGAAATGATACCGAAAATATGAAAAGCTCGGGGAAGCGTCATCAAAAAATATCCTCCTTAGTAATTGGCTTATAGCCTTATCTTGGGGCGTTGCGGTCAATCGTGAATCGCAAAAATTGGCTGCCGGAGACCACATAAGGCGTCGTAACCTTCTCAAAATGCAACGTGGTGCCGCGGGTGAAGCCGCCTTCGCCGGATTGGGTAGGGGCGCTCATCACGGAGAGCATGGATACTGGAAGATTGGGAAACTCTTGTCCCTGAACGGTCATACCGATTTTAGGCACAAAAAGTTCCAGGATGATGTCATTATTGTTTTCTTCACGTTGCAGCAGCTTAATCAGTTGATTGATGTTCGTCGGACGGTAGTTCAAGGGGGCCCGTGTCTGCTGCCAGGTTTGATAAGAAGAAGCACTGATAGCTAAGAGTGTGGTTAAGCCTTCGGGGGTGTCATTCGGAATCGTAATAGAACCTGTTTGGATAATGGGCTCTTCGAGGTATGGGCGCAGGCGCATCGTTACCTCAATTTTTTCGCCAGGGCGATATCGATCTTTGTTTATCCGAATTCCCTCAATCACCGCCGTTTTGCGTTTGTCCTCCATCTTAATATCGATCTCTATGCCCTCCACATCAACCTTCGCGTATTCATTGCCAATCAGACTAAATAGTGGTGACAATGATAGGGCCGCCTGAAATCCTGGCGAACCGCTGGAAGAGTAGACATTTTTACGAACAATCTCCCACGATGCCAAATTCGACTGATCTTTTAGAGAAATTGCCGTATTGATGTTGAGGGTGTGGTCGCCACCACTAATCTCAAGTCCGTTGATGAGGTTCCAAAGACCAATAAGCGTGATTAACGCTGATAGATTGCGATGGCGCATCACCTCGTAACGCATTGGATGGGTTTTGCTATCCATTGTTTGAATCTCGGCATTAACGGGAATAAAGCTCGGATGGGAGCCAATTAAGCCAGCGATTGCTGCCTGGCGATCTTGTACGAGTGTACCGATCGGTTTTGTTGGGGAAGCCACTTTGAAAGATCGGGTAATGCTTGGCAAAGTGAAGTGAACATAACCACCGGAAATCGGCAGATTAACGTTGCCTTCTCCGAACATTGCATGTCCAAAGCCTATCACTTGGTTGCCTTCAATATAGGTCATTGTTCCGTATCCGAAGGCAGTAAAGTCCCCACGGGCATACTCAATGCCAACGACCTGTCCCGGCTCAGTAGGAGCACTTTTAACGGGCGAACCACCACCAGATCCTTGTATCGGACTCAAGCGGTATTTATCAAAGAACGGCTTGAGAATTCCCATCGCTTGAGGGGGCAATCCTGAAAATGCAACGGGAATCTGAAGACGTGCCGAATCAATCCCTTGAGCCGGTCTGAGTGAAATCCCCAGTTGTGTTTCATGGGCCAGTTCTTTGTCAGGAATCAAGGGGAACATTTCAGTTCCATCCCAGGCGGTATCTGAACCGAAGTTAAAGAGGCTCCCGCCTTGATAGCTCAGATTTGGCTGCATTCCCCGTTGTGTCACATCAACCATTAACTCAATTGGTGTAAATCCGACAAGGTTTGCATGTTCACGCTGGAAAAAGTAGCCAAGAGAAAGCGCACCAATGAGCCGTCCTTTGATATACCCCGGACTCCCACTCATGCCCCCGGCAACCCCCGTCTTATCAAAATTCTTACTGATTCCTCTGACCCATATCACATGCCAATTGGGCATGAAATTGTATTCAATACTGACAACTTCAAAGTCAAACTTTTCAACGGTTGTGCCGGAGAAAACGGTATACGCCTTTCCCCTCATGCCGGGCTCAATCTCTGATAGCGGCATAAATTTCGATGCGTCCCACTTAATTTGCGCACTCGCTTGAAGCACAGCCAAAAAGAACATGCCGGTAATAAGTGCAAAACAGACCTTTTTCAAAATGCTCACCTCATTCAATTTTTCGGCTCCGAAATCGTGTTAGGACTTACGCACTTCAAACTGAAAAAGTCTCGTCTTAACTGAATCCTGAATCCGAATCAAGATACAAGATGCAGGCAGACCTTGAATCCGAGGAATCAACTACGTAAGTCCTACGTGTTTAACATTCTCACTTGTTGCACTTGCGGAAAGCCGTAATCTAGCTCTCAAAGTTCAGCCTATGATAACAATTTGTCTCAACTGATGTCAAGCCAATAATCGACTAATCAGCGGATGGGCAAATTGCAGAATGATCGGGACAACTGCGTAATTCCTCTCAGATTCAAACACCTTATGCTTCTGCCACCGGCACATACTCCGGAAAGATCTTCGGATAACTGCGTCCGGTTGAGAGTTGCCGTGTCGCTGCATCAATATAGCACACGCTGAACGCTCGCCGTGGGCGATTTGTTGTGTTGACTTCTGAGCGGTGTAACGTCCAGTTATGCAGCAGCACGACCTCTCCCATCTCCATCTCCAGATAGAGCCGCTTTTCATCTGGCGCGTGAATCACCCTTTCCTCTGGAGACAACTGGTCACCCTTCTCGGGAATGAGGCTTTTGTGCGACCCCGGAATAATTTGCAGACACCCGTTGGCGACACAGGTCGCATCCAGCGCCGTCCAGATTGTTACCTTCGGCGGAATGCTCAGTCTCCAACCACCGACTCCATCCTGATGCCAATTGATGACGACGCCCTGCTCCGCTGGCTTGTTGAAAAACATCGACCGAAAAGCGGAAATCTCCTCGCCGATAATCTTCCGCGTAATGTCCCGGAACAGGGGGTATTGTATGTAGGGGAGAAACAACGGGTCCTGTTCAAGGTCTTGAATCTTTCGGTATTTCAACGATGAACCTTTGAATTCTTTCGTCTGCTTTGACAATTCCGGCTTTCGCGCTGAAGGGCACAACTGCATCAGCATGTTGTCGTAACAGATGTTCCCCAGCATGATATCGTCAATGCGCCGACAAAGTGCTTCGACCTCTTCGTCTGGAGCGACTTTGCCCAGACGTACATACCCCTGCTGGTGAAATATCTTTAGTTCCTCGTCAGTCAAAACCGGTTCGTGCAGCCCATCCATAGTCTAACCTCCTGATTATACCTCAATTTCGGCACAGTATATCACTGAATGCGTGAGAAAATCTGTTCCAGTTAGCGTATCGAAAAGACGATCAACGATTTGAGTTCAAGAGTTCAAACGTTCAATGAACCCATGAACTTTTGCGACGTTAATCTTCCAGTTCCGATGTGGATTCTCAAAAGGGGGGCTCCACATCATTTCTTAATCGCTCTCCAAGAGACCACCGGCCTCCAATACACGCCAGAAGGCGTAGTCCGCATGGTGGACAATCGTGTTTTCCAAGCTGCGGACGACCAACTCACCCTCGCCCGAATGCGCACTGGCTGCGTGCGCGACTGCCTCCGGGAGACCTACGGTCAGACAGATGTGCACACCGTAGGCCGGATGCCGAATCGATGGCCACCCGGCGGCGCGCGGGGAACTTCGCCAGCGGTTCTGGTTCTCCGGATCGAACTCCCACGGTTTGCCCACGTCATGGCACAATGCGCACGCGATCAGGAGATCACGGTTGACCTCAAGTTCGGGAAACATCGCTGTCAACTCGTTGGAGATTCGCATGGCAAGCCGCGTGACGCCGCGAATGTGATCTGCCTGCGTCCCGCGTTTGAGCGGCGGCGTGTCGGGATTGCCCGATGGGCGAATCTCATCAATAGAATTAAACGAACTTTGTCCCAGGCCGTACGCCCACGCATCAATGACTTGGTTGCGCAGCGTTTCATCGCCGATCTCGTTCACCTCGGGCAACGAACAAATGACCGATTGTCGTAATTCTTCAGAAATTTGCATAACGTCCTCCTAATTATTCCGCCAAATTTGCTTTGACAGGTGCGCTATCACGAAATGAAGACCAGCCTCCTGGGGCATGAACCTCACGGCGTCGCATCTGAAGCGTGAAACCTCGATGGATCGGGGCAGGCTGTGATGCGTTAGATTCTTCACGTTTCGGGCTTGGTATCCCACTCACCAATCAAGGGCACAGGTGTCCTCGCGCAACGAAAACCAGCAAAATGGCCCGTGGACGAGGGATCGAAAAAAGCGCGAGCGGCGACACGCAGATTGACCTCACGGCTGTTCCACGCGCCACCACGCCACACGCGGCGGGTTTTGACACTCTCAAAATCGTTATTAACAAACGTGATTAATTTACCGGCGATTGGGTTGATTTCTGGACTCATGGAATAGAATTCTTCGTTGTATGCATCGGCGCACCATTCCCAGACATTGCCTGCCATATCAAACAAGCCATAGCCATTTTTTGGAAAACTCCCAACAGGAGCGATCCCGTCCCATATATCTCGTCCATTTATGCCTTTATAATTGGCGTTATCATGAGTGATTTCATCCCCCCACGGATACCGCTTGCCAACCAGTCCACCACGAGCCGCATATTCCCATTCGGCTTCAGTGGGAAGCCGCTTGCCGGACCACTGGACATACGCGGCGGCATCATGCCAAGCCACGCCAATGACAGATTGATCAGGGGTGTTAACGGATGGGTCATTCCATAATCTGGGCGCCTTGTGTCCGGTTTCATCGATGAACTTTTTATACATAGCGTTAGTGACTTCAGTCACATCTATATAGAAGGGATCGAGGTGAACCGTGTGAACCGGGAGTTTGTGGGGTAAGCCTTCCCTAAAGCGATCGCCCATCGAAAACGCGCCGGCGGGAATTAGAGGCATGGTTGTTTCATCCTTTTCCGAGACAAACTCTGGCTTGGCTGTGACGGCAATCGTTTTTTGATGCTCCGCTGTAACAGGGGCAGGGGCATTGTTTCGTAGAGTTAGGGTAATTATATATTCTCCGATCTTTCTGTAGGTGTGCGATGCTGTGAAGTCTTTACTGAATGCCGTCTGCTGTCTGTCTCCCCAATCCCATTGCACTTCGGAAATGTCATAATGCGTATCGCGGGATGCATTGTCCTCGACTTTTATCTGGCCATCTAAAAAATCGCCAACGGCTTCCGCAGTCACATTGAACGCCGCGACAAGCTCATGTCCAACCGGATTAACGACGATCTCGAATAAAACGTTCTCGTCATCGCGAGCAATACTACCCAGTCCTTCTCCTTGATAGATAAAGTGTTCCGCCTTTTGATACTTCTACCTCAATGACCTGATTTGCCCTAAAGGAAATCTCACTGAAGGTGATCATCTCAATGGACCGATTTCTTGGCTTGACAGAGAAATTCTGACTTGTCGTCGTTTTCTTCATACTTTGTCCGGTAATCGTAACCCGCACAGCGTATTCCCCTCCCTCGGTAATGTTTGAAAAGTTAATTGGGATTATGGCCGTTGTGGGATTTACGGCGTCATCATCATCGCCTCCGCAAGCGGATAAAAATTAGGGTAAAGCTAAACCATATAAGCGTGGTAAAAGTTAAAGGCAATCTCACTGTTTACCTCCGTTGAATTGAATTTCACTGCACGCTGAAATTTTAGCAAATTCTGGACAGGAGATCAAGGGAAAAAGTGAGGGGTTTCTTCCTGCGCAACTTTGACTGCTTTAGCGGGACCTGGCATTCCGTCTCTGTCTTTTGCGAGATCGGAGCAAGATGCCGTCCAGATGCAGGTGCGTTGCATACCCAATTAAACTTGCCGTATAAAAAGGGAGTCCGAGTATAATTCGTTTCCGGATTAAGTCCAGATTCTGCGAGGACAGCAGATGATGCGGATCAAGCACATCGTGTTGGAAATAGATCGGCAGGATCAGAAAGGTAGCAGGCAGCAGTAACATCGTGAGTCTGGAATGTGTCCAGCCACGATGTTTGCCAATCAGGGGAAGCATGGCGAATAAGCCGAGAACCGCCGATTCAATATAGTGTTCACGAAGAATCAGTACAGCGTTAAAGACGAGAAAGATTCGATAGAAGATCTGTTGACTTTTGCTTTTGATGTCCACATCGGGCCATAGCCCTGAGAGGACAGCAATGACGAGACAACTTCCAATTTTCCACGGATCAAGAGGGACAGTTGGATTCTGATCGATGGGCAGATGAAGGACAAATTTGCCGATCAGCGACACCCCAAGCGAAACTGCGAAAAACGAACTGTAAGCGATCAACCCGCCGATGTAATGTTCACGGAACATGCTCATAGTAAAAGCTCATTAAGGTTAAGTCGCTGTTACCCAACTAATTTCCTCAACTTTTATCATTTGCAGACGCTCAAACGCATACCAAAATTCCTCTCTCCGTCCCTAAACCCCATTGAGGAGGGGAGAGATCTTGCAATAGGTAAAAAATGTATTGGTCAGGAAGATGGCAGACAATTTGCCGCTTGGATTTGGCGAGCAAAAGTGTCGATCATCCTATTAACTATTACACAATAGGTGAAAAAGTCGTATAAAATAAATTATACCCCGAATTTCATTGACGGGCAAGGAATACTGTTTCGTTTTCACGTAGAAAGGTGGCATTTCACGCGATTTGTGATATAATAATAGGAAGTTCGGCAGGTCACGTCTAAATAACGAATCATCATTCTCACGCATCTACCAACATGAAGAATAAAAAGATGTTCCATCGATTTCCGTCTATGATAACTAGGCGTTCTGTCTTCGGTTGTGCAATTGCCATTGAACCGGTTGAAACTTTTCACGCTAGTAAATGGCGTAGGTTAATCATAGCAAAAGCAATACAATGGAAGCCGAAAAAGTTGGCATCGGTCCTCTCAAATCGAATCAGTAATCGCTTGTATTTGTCCACCCAAGCGAAACTGCGCTCAACGCAAAACCGCTTGGCATAAATCCCCACATCGAACAGGCGCGGCCGTCCTCGTTTTTTCTGCTTACGGTTCCTTCGATTCCCTGGGATATTAGGACGTAAGCTGTCTTTCAGGTAAAATGTCGAACCTGAAAGACGGAAAATCAGAAAGCCGGCAGGTGAGTTGAGGCAAATGATTGAATATATTTGCAACCAATGCAATACCACATACTCCATTGACGCCATCCGATACAAATGCGATTGCGGTCAACCCCTTGAACTCAAAAAAAAGGAGATCGCATTTCCAATTGATCAGATAACCAGGCGAAGCAACTCGCTCTGGCGCTATCGCGAAGCCCTCCCAATTACTGATGACACATCGGTGATCTCGCTCGGCGAGGGGATGACGCCGCTCATATCCTTTGATCACCCCACACATGACCATCGACTGAAGTTGGATTTTGTTTGTCCGACAGGTTCATACAAGGACCGCGGGGCTGCCATCCTGTTATCCAAAGTCAAGGAGCTCGGCGTCCAAGAAGTCGTCGAGGATTCTTCGGGAAACGCGGGCGCGGCGATTGCGGCATATAGCGCGAAAGCGGGAATCGACTGCACAATCTACTGTCCGGCGTCTACCTCGAAAGGCAAGCTCGCGCAGATCTCGATGTATGGTGCGAAACTAAAACTGATCGAAGGAAATCGAGCCGCAACGACACAGGCAGTCCTCGAAGCGGCGGAGACCACCTATTACGCCTCGCACAACTGGAATCCTTTCTTTTTGGAAGGCACAAAAACCATCGCCTTTGAGATTGCGGAGCAGCTCGGTTGGCAGGCTCCAGACCATATCATCTGTCCAGTTGGGTTTGGGAGCGTCTATATGGGCTTGTACATCGGATTTCAAGAACTTCAGGCACAGGAGATTATCACCAAACTCCCCCGCTTACTCGGCGTTCAGTCCGCCGCGTGTTGCCCAGTTTACAAGGCTTATGCTGAAAATAGGTCGCAGATCGAAAGGTCTCCGCAAACTCATGAGACCCTCGCCGAAGGTATCACATCGGAGGCGCCAATCCGGACGCAGACCATCATGGCGGCAATTCGCAGGACAAACGGCGCAATCGCGATCGTTGATGAAGAAGAGATTAAAGCAGGAATCAGAATTCTGGCTTCAAAAGGCATCTACGTTGAACCCACTTCAGCCGTTATCGTCAAAGCCTTCGATAAATTTGTGAAATCAGGAATTATCCGCGAAGGCGATGTAACCGTCTCGATTCTGACAGGCTCAGGCTTGAAGGCAACGGATAAGTTAATGAAAATTGCGTGAAACGGAAAGAGTTCCCGAGGAATCCCGTCTGTAGATGCCCAAGTTTTGGAAACACGTCTTAAGGAGGATTCGCATAGTATTTGAACCATCAGATGTATTAAGGCTATACTTCATAGTTTTTCTTAGGTCTTTCTGAAGTAATTACCTTTTTTCTGATAAATGGGAGATAACAAAATGAGTGTTCAGATGTGGATTGGTGATGTGCCAGAGTATTCCAATGAACGAAAAGCCATTGTTGCTTTGGCACGGGCACTTGACGAAGTAAAGTGGACCCATTGTCGAGGCCAAAATACAGGAAAAATAAGTAAGATATTTGAGATAAACTGACACTGCTTTAGCTCAGATAGACCTCAGCCGGGGTAGCATAATTTAGACTCTGGTGAGGTCGCTGTTGATTATAGAAACGGATATATTGAGTTAATCCATCAAACAGGGCTTGCCCTGTTTGGTAAAGTTTGTGATAAACATCTTCATACTTGACGCTTCGCCAAAACCGCTCAATGTAAGTGTTGTCAATGGCTCTCCCCACGCTGTCCATACTCATAGCAATACCATCGGCTTCGACCGTATCGGTGAAAGCATTGGCTGTAAACTGGACACCTTGGTCAGTATTGAAGATGATGGGGGTTGCCCCAGATAATGCGTGATGCAAAGCGTCGAGACAGAACTGCCCTGATAGACTATTGGATAACTCCCAAGTGATGACGTAACGACTATACCAGTCGAGTATCGCCACCAGATACATAAACCCTTTATCCATCGGGATATAGGTAATGTCAGCCGACCAGACCTCATTGGCAGCGGTCACCTCATAGTCCCGTAATAGGTATGGGTAAATCCGATGCTCGCTGTTGATGGCTGAGGGTTTGGGATAAATCGCTTCTATACCCATCAAACGCATCAGTCGCTGGATGCGTTTGCGGTTCACACGGTAGCCAAGCCGCTTAAGATGTTGTGTCATTCGACGACTCCCATAGAGAAGGGGTTTGCAGATAGTGCTCATCTATTTGTCTCATCAGATGCAGATTGTCTGCTGACTCTGTAGCCGGTTGACAGTAGAGGGTTGACCGGGAAAAACCGAGCAATTCACACTGACGACGGATACTCAGTTTCAGGTGGTCGGGTTCAACGAGTGCCCGTCTCTGTTCAGCGGCTTGAGGCAGCTTTTTTTTTCAACCAGTCGAGTTCCATATTCAACCGCCCCATTTGCTCATACAGGCTCGACTCCCTGTCATTTTGCTCACGCTGTCGCTGGGTCGGGTTGGTAGCGAAAATATCGCTACCTTGTTCAAGCAACTGTTTCTTCCATTGGCTGATTTGGCTTGGGTGCAACTGATGCTCGCTTGCCAATTGGTTGATAGTTTTATCGGGTTTGATGGCTTCAACGGCTATTTGAAACTTGAATTTGGCAGTATGCCGAATCCGTTTGGTTGACATATTCAGACCTCCATTGGTGGACGGGAGTTAGACGTTATTTCTTACTTAACTCCTGGCCCGAATATTGGGGACCATTATACCCTACCTTGGACCCTACCTTTGAAGCAGAAAACAACAGAGGAAGTAATCAAGCAGTTAGGTAATAAACGTTACGAACGACTCTTAATACTCAGCCTATCTCCTCGCTTTGACGAATTAAGCGGCGTTGAACAGTTCGGCATTCGTGATCTGGGAATCTATGGCAGCGACTCGGTTATTCAAACCCTACTTGAATATCTTGAGCCTTTTAATATTGGTGATTCAAGGATGACTTGGAGGGTGCATTGGGAAGCCGCGAAAGCTCTGGTGCATATTGGTACGGTTTGTTCAATACAAGTCTCTTATTGATTTGTTATCTGATGAGGAACTAATATCGCGGTTGATGGCTGTTGTAGGCTTAGAGATGGCCAGCCGAAGTAAAGAAGCGCGGCAATCACTTATGCGGATTGGGTTTGATTCTAGTCAATTAAAAGCGGCTATAAAAAACTGCTTTGCTGATAAGGTTGGAATTGAAGCAATTCAATGTATATCCCAACTCCGAAGCCAATTTTTTGAGGATGTCAAAGGAGAAAAGATTATTTTGGATCTCTTTAAGCGAGTTGAAAAGAATATTATCATTGATGCCGCTTTAGAAGCACTCGACGATGAACAAGGTAAAATGTGCGCGATTTGGATCATTGGAGAACTTGGAGACAGGAATATATTGCCACGGCTTGAAGCAAAATTGTCAGATTTAGATGTGCATACTGAAGTCAACCAAGCGATTCAAAAGATTATCCAGCGTGTGCCTGAAGGAGATATTTGAGGTGAAGGTTCTTTGCTATCAACCACGATTTTGTTGAATTCATTGTAATTAGGGAGTAATCAGATGCAACAATCCGAAGGGAAACTTCATAATCAGGTGGTGATTGTTACCGGTGCCGCTCAAGGGATGGGTGCTGCAATTGCCGGTCGTCTGGCAGCGGAAGGTATGAAGGTTGTCTTGAGCGACATCAATGCGGAAAAGGTCGCGCAGGTCGCTGAGAGAATAAACACCGCCATCGAGGACAGCGCGGTGGCGATGAAAACAGATGTCACGAAGGAGAATGAAGTCGCTGAGATGGTGGAAGCGACTATCGCGCACTATGGGACCGTTGGTATTCTGGTGAACAATGTGGGGATTCTCTATCCAACACGAATCGACAACATCACCAAAGCCGAGTGGGACGAAGTCATTGATGTGAATTTGAATGGCAGCTTTCTGTGCTCAAAAGCGGTGCTGCCGATAATGAAGGCAAACAATTTTGGCCGCATTATCAACATGTCTTCATCAGCAGGGAGAAGCGTCAGTACGCTTGGTGGGGTTCACTATACCGCCGCCAAAGCGGGAGTCCTCGGTTTGACCAGGGGCATGGCGAAAGAGGTCGCGCCCTTTGGGATTACCGTCAATGCCATTTGCCCAGGATTAATCGATACCGAGATGGCACGGGAGAACTGTTCCCCTGAGCAATTGAGGGCGTATGAAGCTAGTTTTCCAATTCCCCGGTTGGGAACGCCTGAAGAAGTGGCCCAACTGATATTCTTTCTGGTGATGGATGCACCGTATATCACAGGGGCGTCAATAGACATCAATGGCGGGGATTTGATGATGTAGTATTTACCTGTGTCAACTTAGTAGGTCACTCCAACTCTCATACAAAGTCAAGTTAAGTTCACACTAATGATATAGCGTTGCAGTAATAATAATGGAAGGAAAACGCCAGATGATTGATACGATGAAATCTCATTTGAGGGGGCAACTGGTGGAAATCGAGGAAAGTGGACTGTTTAAAACCGAACGAATCATTACCAGTCCACAGCGGGCGAGAATCAACGTCAAAACGGGCCAAACCGTCCTCAATATGTGCACCAATAATTACCTTGGACTTGCGGATGACCCTGATATTATCGAAACCGCCAAGGCAGGCATAGACAAATGGGGGTACGGTCTCTCGTCTGTGCGCTTCATTTGTGGGACGCAGGAAATCCACAAAACGTTGGAGGGTAAAATCTCTGAATTCCTCGGTACGGACGATACTATTCTCTATACCTCCTGTTTTGACGCAAACGGGGGGCTGTTTGAAACTCTGCTGACCGAAGAAGATGCGGTTATCAGCGATGAACTGAACCACGCAAGCATCATCGACGGCATACGGCTGTGCAAAGCGAAACGCTTCCGTTTTAAGAACCGCGACATGGCTGACCTTGAGGCAAAACTCAAGGAAGCCCAGGACTCGCGCTTTCGTCTGATTGCAACGGACGGTGTGTTCTCCATGGACGGGACCATTGCCAACCTGCAGGGCATCTGCGATCTCGCAGATGAATACGAGGCGCTGGTCATGATCGACGATTCCCATGCGACGGGATTCCTTGGGGGGCGTGGAAAAGGCACACACGAATACCGCGACGTAGTGGGTCAAGTGGACATCATCACCAGCACACTTGGAAAGGCGCTCGGCGGCGCCAGCGGCGGATTGACAAGCGGTAGGGGTGAAATTATAGACCTGCTGCGTCAACGTTCACGGCCCTATCTTTTTTCCAACACCCTGGCTCCCAGCATTGTATGTGCGTCCCTGAAGGCGCTTGAGATCATCTCCGCATCAACAGCTTTGCGGGACAAGCTTGAGGAAAACACCCGCTATTTCAGAGAAAAAATGTCAGAAGTGGGTTTTGATATTCCGCCGGGCGTCCATCCCATCGTGCCGATTATGCTTGGGGATGCCGTGTTGTCGCAGAAGATGGCTGCGAAACTCCTCGAAAAAGGTGTGTACGTGATTGGCTTCTTCTATCCCGTGGTTCCCAAAGGAAAGGCGAGAATCCGAACGCAGATCTCCTCTGCCCATTCCATTGAAGATCTCGATTTCGCCGTCAAGATGTTCGCTGAGGTTAAACAAGAGTTTGGGATATAAGTCCTCAAACCTTGCGAAGGTTCCGAACCTTCGCAAGGTTAGCAAAAGAAAGGAAAACAAAATTGAGAATTATCGATCCACATGTCCACGTTTGGAAAAATGACTCACAATTCCCCTGGGCGCCAGAGACAGCCAACCCACCAAAGGAAGACGCCACGCCAGAGATGCTACTCCAATTGATGGCTGCTAACGGCGTTGAGAAAACTGTCTTGGTGCAGGTGATTCACTATCGCTGGGACAACAGCTATGCTGCCCACGCGATGAAAACCTATCCAGATAAATTCATGGGGGTCTGCCGAATCAATCCCGAAGACCCCAAATCGCCAGACCATCTTAGTTACTGGACAGAGGAACACGGCTTCCACGGCGTCCGATTGAGCCCTGCCGTTGGGTCCGCTGGCGATTGGTTCACGGGACCGTTGATGGATCCAATCTTTAGCCGTGCAGAAGCACTTGGTGTCCCGATGCTGATTTTGACCGGCGCGGATCGGCTGCCTGATCTGGCAGCGATTTTGAAACGCCACGGCGATCTCGACGTAGTCATCGATCACATGGCGGATGCGCCGGCGGATGGCCCCGAAAAACAACAACTGCTGCTAGACATGGCGAAATTCCCGCGGGTTTACGTCAAGATCAGTCACACATGGTCGATCTCCAATACCACATATCCCTGGGCGGATATACACGACCTGGTCAAGAAAGTCTATCACGCATTCGGTGGGCGGCGTATCATGTGGGGGACGGATTGGCCCGTCTGCTTGAGTAAGGCGACTTACGCCCAAACCCTATCCGTCGTGCGGGACGAGATGGATTTTTTTACGCCCGAAGATCGGGAATGGGTATTGGGCAAAACCGCGCTTCAGCTTTGGAAATTCCCTGAATAATTTGCTATTAGACGCAAAGCACTGCACGGGCTATCATTGTTCTTTTCATTTTTACGGTCTCCTCCAAAGTTGCTCTCTATTAACCCCGCGTCCCTATTTTTGTTGCAGTGAAGCTCAATTCTCATAAATCCATGCTTTTCAGTTCGAGGAATTTCGGATATAATGCACATTAGAAAAGTTTGAAAGGAGGCATTCGCCATGCCCTTTTGTCCGCAATGCAAAGCTGAATATACCGAAGGTGTTTCAATCTGCGCCGATTGCCAGGTTGAACTTGTCCCTGAACGCCTACCGGAGGATACCGTTGAGTACATCGATTGGGAAGTCGTTCAGGAGGTTCCCACCGAATTTGAAGGCAATCTAATCAAGGGTGTGCTAAGGGGCGGGGGGATTGACGCCGTGGTGCACCCACACGAGATTCCTGCGCTTGGTGGTGTCCGATTGGAGCCGGAGTGGGGCGAGGTGCTTGTCCACTATGATGAATTACAAGCAGCAAAAGCCCTCGTTGAGGAATACCTTGCGAGTCTACCTGCAAATGCCCTCGAAAACCAGGACGCAGATCTTGAGACTGTCTAATTTTGTGTTGACAACGCCATCCCGAAACGCTATAATGACCCGACATTTCCTCGAAACTCATCACCATTCACTTCGTAGATCCCAATTAGGAGGATAGTTTTGCCAAGATCCAATCAATATTTCATCCTTTTTATATTGTGTGCAATTGCGTTGTCCCCGTGGATTGCAGCCGATGGTGCTGATATTCATGAAAACGCGGGAACTCGGGCGATGACATTTTTGAAGATCGGTGTTGGCGCCAAAGCCATCGGTATGGGAGAGTCACAGGTTGCTGACGCAAATGATCTTTACGCCACATACTGGAACCCAGCCGGACTTGCACAACTCCAACGCCCACAACTTGGCTTGATGCACAACGAATGGTTTGAAGGGATTAATCACCAATTCGTTGGCTTTGCACATCCACTCGGTAAGGCGGGAACACTTGGCGGGAGTTTGATCTACCTCTCCTATGGCGAGCTTGAGGGATACGACATTGATGAAAATGGCGAGCCCGTTAAAACAGAAAACTTTCGTCCTTATGACCTTGCGCTGATCCTCTCTTACGCCCGTCAACTTGCGTCCGCGTTTTCCCTTGGCGCCAACGCGAAATGGGTCCGTGAAAAGATTGACACGGAAAGCGCGCAAGCTGTCGCGTTTGATGTCGGCGGTTTGTATACGATTCCCAACAGTTCGCTCTCTCTCGGATTCAACGCCCAACATCTCGGCGCCAAAGCCAAATTTGTTGAGGAATCCTTTAGTCTGCCCGTCAATATTAAAGTCGGAGCGGCGTATAAACTCCTTGACGAGGCTTTTACCCTCGCTGTTGATGTGAATCGCCCCACCGATAACGACCCTACAATTGGGTTTGGAGCAGCGTTCACGGCATCTGAGCTCATCCACCTGCGGACGGGTTACAAATACAAACTCGGCGGCAACGATTTGGGAACAGCGTCCGGGATCACCAGCGGAATTGGGTTCACCATTGAAGGCTTCCAAATTGACTACGCTTTTGTTTCCTTCGGAAAACTCGGTTCCGTCCACCGATTCTCGCTCATCTCGAACTTCTAAGTAAGTTTGCGAATGAAATCATCACAGTTATGGTAAGACTTTCGGTGATAGGTTACCGGAGCGGAAATTGAACCCGCATTACATTAGAGATTGTTAGGGCGCACGTACCTTTGTTTAATTTGACCCAATATGTCACTTGATAACGCAGATTTTTGCTGACTGGAAAGTGAAAAACAGGCAAGATGACTTACAGATACTTTCCAAGGTGGGCGATAAAAAATTCAAAACCGGTGTAGAATAATATACTACACCTTTAAGAAGTGTTTCTCTATCCCAATGAGGGATTTAGATTTAACGGTAACTTTTCGTTCCCAATCAGAAACCACGTACCCAATTTGACAACAGTCCATCTGATGTCTTTGAGCCACCTATACTAATACCCGAGTGCTTATTCATTGATGTTATTGGCTTGTGAGTCATAGGAGCCTCCTATTACTACTAGAATGAGAGCGGGCATAAAGCCACTGGTTACGGAAAACCAGCCTAGCCCCTCGGGGGCGTTGAATTCCGTGAACCCACACCATTGGTTATTATACAAAAAAGCTAGAAAAAGGCAAAGAAAAATCTAAACACATTACTCCTTCCACGTTTGGCGCAGTAGCCGCAGCCAGTTGCCATGCAAGATGGCGACGATATCGTCGTCGTTGTAACCCCGATTCGCCAGCAGCTCCACTAACTTTTGCAGATCGGCGATGGTGTCCAGATCACGGGGCGATTGCTCCCGGCCATAGCCGCCATCCAAATCGGTGCCAATCCCAGCGTGGCGGTTGGCACCCGCCAATTGGCACACATGGTCAATGTGGTCAACGACGGTGTCCAGTGTGACCTCTTCATTTGTACTCTGGCCGGAGATCCAGCCCGGTTGCAGCATCCACGCATCAAAAGCCGCACCTATCACACCATCTCGCTCAAAAATTGCTCGCAATTGTGCATCGCTGAACTGACGTTGGTGGGGGACCAGCGCCCGGCAGTTGTTGTGGCTCGCTAACACCAATCCTTCGTAGTGTTCTAATGCCTCCCAGAAGGCTTGATCGGAGCAGTGCGTGAGATCGAGCGGAACGCCTAACCGCTCCATTTCAGCGAGCAGCGGCGGGCCGAGCTCGGTCAAGCCCAGTTCCGTGCCTGTGCCGCCTGCATAACGTCCCGGCCCATAATGCGTCAGCCCGAGTAGACGTAGGCCCCCTTCCACCCATTCCTCTAGCTGATCGGGTTGCAGGATTGGATCCGCGCCCTCCATACTGATCACAAACCCCAGGGGCGGTGTTTCATCTCCATCCGGTTCCCTCGCTGCCTCCCAGGCTTCCCATGCGTGGATATGACCATCCAAGGTCGGTTGATCTGTAATAATGCGGATGTGCCCCTCGGATTCTAAGGCGTGATAGTACGCCAATTGGCCGTGAGCAATACCGTAGGATTGGACCGGCGATGCGTAATCCGCGTGGGGCGCGGGATGCCCTGTGGACCGAGCAAACAGGGTAACAAAGCAGAGCGCCATCCGGGCCTGATGCATCTCTAGGAATGCAACGGTGCCCTGGCCGCGTCCCTTACCTGGGGTTCCAACTTCCTGGGTACGGATAGTGTAAGCGGATTGCAACAAGTCTCGGTTCCCTTGCAGTGCGTTATAGGAAAGATCAAGATGGGCATCAATGATTAGCATAAACAAAAGCCTCCTCATAAGGTCTCGTCAAAAACAAATTCGGATTGTCTATTGATTATTGAAAAACAATCGCACGAAATTTCTTCTCAATTATCCATAGCGTATTAGGATTTCTGGATTTTCAAGATTATCCCCAATTGCATCGGGATTCAAAGCAACCTGAAAATTATTGAATCGTGTTCCGAATCCCATATTTCTCCATCTTAGAATGGAGCGTATTCCGATTGATTCCAAGGATTTCAGCAGCTTTCCTACGATTCCAGCCGGTGCGTTGGAGAGCAAGTTCAAATAGCGGTTTTTCAACGGCGACGTAAATTTCTGCTTGAAGCGAGCCCGAGGCGGCTCCGGATTCAATGAATTCATCCACTCGTTCCGATATAAGGGCGGCAAGGCAATTCTCAAAACCCCCCGGAGCGATTGCAGTAGGAATTAGACACGCAAGCTCAGGGAAGTGTTCCGGGAGAAGCACCTGACCGGGGCACATTACATACTCTGGTTTTACATTGATAACGTAAGCGGTTTTTCTTCCTTCAACAAAGCATGCATTAAGTAAGGAATATCCATCATCCGGTCAAGTTGATTCTGTATTGTTCCTCGCTGACTAGCAAGCCAACTTAACACTTGACTGATATCGTAGGCATTTCGCACCGGCGCGAAGGAACCGGGGACTTTATCTATAGATCGCACTTTATGCTCGTGGGGCTCAACATCCTGTTCAAATCGATCGACAAGCTCACCGTCCTTCCCTGTTCTGGCAATATGGTACGCTCTTGCGGCTGCATGGACACCCCATCTTTTGGCGACGGCCTTATCAATCCAATGTTCAATTTGACCCGGACTGGGCTTTGCTTCAGATAATTTCTCGCAAGATACCTTCATTAGCTGCCACTGTTGGAGTCGACGTATGTCCCCTGAAGCTTGGTGAAGTTGGCGCTCTAAGAATTCCTTAATGATACATTCAAGGGGTATGGGCGATTTCCGGTGGATTATTTTCAATCTTGCATCCCGGCGCATCAACATGCCAGTCCTAAAATTAACACTGCACCACGTTAGGTTAATCTCCAATGTAGTGGTTTTATCCACCGAATTTAAGGCATTCACTCTGAGTAAGACAGTCTCTCCTCCGTCGCCTGGATCGAATTTGTAATTGGGTAAGGTAAAACTAACCCGCATGCGTTCACCATACTCCGTCAGTGTCAATTCTGCTTCAAGATGCTCTGGATTAAAGTCAATTTGTTTCAGGGCAGTCTCTAATGCCTCAACAATACGACGATGTTGAACGAGTTCATACTGCTCTGAGACAGTGGCAACGGGTATCTGCACTTCATCATCGTTGATTGGTAGAAGATAACCCTGATTCCTCTTGAGAGGTTTCCGTACTATGAGGGTTAGGTATTTATTCACTCCCCCGTCTTCTATGCCAAACGGAGCTATCCTAAAACAAGGAATCTCCTGCCGAAGATCGCTAATAGATCCTTTGTCCTCTTTCACTTTTCGCCCCTGCCATGTTTGATTGGACCATGTAAGTGCCATACCATACTCCTTTCATTCAGTCATGTTCAGAATTTCTCAACAATTGACAATGATCAATCCTACCGGACAAGGCGGCGGAAGGGGTCTTTCTTGAGGTCGCATTCCAGCAGATCGTCCACGTTGCCCGCGTCCAGGCCGGATTTAATCACGCCCAACGCCTCCGCCACCGCTTCGGCGGTCAGGCGGATGTCTTCTTCGGTGTGGGCAAGGGTTCCCTTGAACCCCATAGCACAGTGGACGCCACGCCTCGCCATTTCCTGGATGAATAGCGTCTTCACTGTGGAAGCCAGCGTTTCGTCAGGCAGATCGAGGGAGAGCGAAAGGCTGGTGTGGAGCCCGGTACAAGCGCCGGAGAAACCCACAGCAGCAATTGCATCATTCAGGGCGGCGCGCAAACTCTCGCCAATTTCCTTGAAGCGCGTTTCAGAGTCGCGCCGTTTCAGTTCCCGGATCGTCGTCAGCGCGGCAACCAACCCAATGTTGTCGCTCCAATAGGAACTTGAGACGAACATGCGGCTGGTTGGCTCCATTGCCGCTCGCGATCCAACCACAGCGCCCATCGGATAGCCGTTTGACATCGCCTTTGCAACAACAGTCATGTCTGGGGTAACACCCAGGTATTTTTGCAGACCGCCGATCGAAAACCGCCAGCCGCAGGACACTTCGTCAAAAATCAGAATGGCGTCATGCTGTTGGGCGAGGGCTTTGACCCCTTCCAGATACCCGGGATCAGGAAGCTCAGAGCGGGCAGGTTCCATCATAACCGCGGCAATCTCACCTTGATATTCCTCTAGCAGTCCTTCCAGCATGGCAAGGTCTCCATAGATAAAGGGAATGGCGGTGCCAGCCAACGCCCTGGGTACGCCGATTGGCTCAATCCCTGCAAATGGGTACTCGCCGCTTTCCGGGTCAACGCCGTAGTTCGCCGCTTGGTACCAGTCGTGCCACCCATGGTAGCCACAGAAAAGGATCTTGTCTCTGCCGGTTGTCCCGCGGGCGATGCGAGCTGCAACTGCACAGGCTTCGCCACCTCCTTTGGTGTACCGGACCATCTCGGCGCTGGGAATGGTGTCTATGAGTTCTTCCGCCAAGTCAATTTCTAAAGGGCCATTTAGGGTGTAAAGGCTACCCCGATCAATTTGCGCTTTGACCGCCGTATCGACAACCGGATCAGCATGACCAAGGATAATCGCGCCAACCGCATTGACCCAATCGATGAATTCATTGCCATCGACATCGATAAAACGGGAGCCTTTTGCACGTTGGGCATAGACGGGGCTGACGCCGTTGGCAAACTGGCTGGCTCGACGGCTGATCAGTTGGGTCCAGCCAGGGATAATTTCGCCGGTACGCTGATAGAGTTTGTAAGAACGGGTGACGTCGTGGTTAAGTACAGGCATTTGTAACTCCTTTCGGTGTGAAAGTGTTTTGCTTCAGAGCACAGTTGACAAGAATCTGGGTATTTTGTGTTGTGTATTTCGTATTTTTGACGCGCTACGCAATATGCGCTAGCGGTTCATTACACCAACATGCTCTAGTTTGGTCAATTGATTCTTGAAAATTGGAGGCTTAACTTCGGTCAACTATGCGGCTTCTCCTCTTCCGCCGTTAGCCCATCATCTTAATTTTTCTCCACTAACGCCTCAATCCTTTCCTAGACGTGAGTCGACGCTTTGAAAATCGGAACGCCTTCAACAAGTTCGATTCGGACGGCCCCTTCGATAGGTAGTGATGCCGGCAGCGTTTGGAGATTCGGTAAGGGGTGAACAAGCAGGTTATTCATTGTGGTTCTCTCCTTGTGATAGCGTTTTTCCGGGTTTGCACGAGCGCAAAGTTTCGGGATTAATCCTGCCAATTAAAGATGACACCCAACATCGACTTCTCCCGATCATATGCCATCTCGTAGGCTTTGACCATCTCGGTATAATGAAGACGATGGGTGATTAACCGCTTCGGCTCAAGGAGACCGTCAGCCATCAGGAAAACGATATAATCCCCAGAACGGTCATTACTAAATCGGTCTGCGGATGTTGGATACAGATAACCGGACGGCCCCGACACAGCGATGATAGAGATGCCCTTATTATAGAACCATTCCATCGCCAGCGGATTAAAATCAAGGGGCGGTTCGCCGCGCCCGAGAAGGCTGACGATAGAAACGCGTCCGTTGTGCCGGACGATCTCTACAGAGGTGCGGAACGCGGGCCAAGGATTCGCGGTGAGGATGACCAAGTCAATGCCGACGCCGTGGGTGAATTCATCCAGCTTCGCTTCGAGATCGGGGTCATCGGACATGTACGCGGCGTGAGCCCCCATCTGCTCTGCCATCTCTAGGCGGATGAGGCTGTTACCAATTCCTACCACTCGCGCCCCAAAAGGCGGACCAAGCGCAACCGCGCCCAGCCCGAGCACACCCAGCCCAACCACTGCCACATATTCGCCCGGTTGGAAATGCGCTTTTCGGTAGCAGTGGCCGCTGAGGGCGTAGAGGTGTGTGTAGACCGCATCTTCCGGATGGACGCCATCCGGGACTCTGACAATGCTGGCGGATTCGTTGGTGATGTATTCGGATTGGTGGGGCTGCCGGGTCACCACCCGGTCGCCAATCCGGACGCGGGTAACAGCGCTCCCCACGCCGTGAACAATCCCCAAATTACTGTCGCCGACCCATCGAGGGTAATCGGGCGCGCCCGGAACCTGGTCCGCGCCTTCGTAGTTGCCGCGGTCGGTCCCGATTTTCAGGGCGGTAATCTCAGTCTCGATCCAGATTTCGTCAGGTTTCAGGTTGCTGGTATCAAGAGGTTGCTCCTCAATACGCAGGTCCCTCGGACCGTAAAGAATTGGAATTTTCATAGCATCTCCCTACAAGCGACCATACACAGCGTTTCAGTTGACGTATGCTTCTTCCGTTCGGAAGGAGTAATGTGTCAATCGAATCGCATCTCGGCCCTGGTCAAGAAGTTTCCCGTGGCGGTTGCCCACCGCCGCATCTCCAACTATATACTTGACTGAACTCTCGTTGTGAAACCATAATTATCAGCAGGTTTCTGAATTGGGGGATTTAACCCAAATTCAGAAATACGTACAACAGGAGTATACGGAAAAAATTCCGTCTAATTACAAGTTCAATGAGAAAGGACTACAATCCCCTCTATGACTGGCTCAATTCTTGAACGGTGGGATATCACACCCGAAGAACTTACCGAGGTTATTGACCAGAATCCGAGCCTTCGCGGTATGATTCTTGGATATTTGGCAGAGTTGAAACCGAAAAACTTTGGTTGTCGGGTAAAGGGATTTCGGACGTGACCAAGCATGACGATCACGATCGAAAGAAGAAGGGAGACCGGGTGATCCGCTATAAAAAGCATGAGTTTACCTTTGAGTCCAAGTCCTTGCAGACAGCGATGATCAGGAAGACGGATGATGGTTGGGTGGGAAAAGCACAAGTTGACGCCAATGACCGCCGAGAGGTGGTCTTGCCAGACGGCAGCACCGTCACAACCACTTGCTTGCTAAAAGGAGAGTTTGATATGCTGGCCGTTAACATTTTTGCCTTTGAAGATACTTGGCGCTTCGTTTTTACGAAGAATTCCGATCTGCCCACATCGAACTACAAGAAGTACACGGAATATCAGCGCCAGCATTTGTTGGCTACATTCGTCGAAGTTCACTGGCCCCCTAAGCCTCCATTTTCCGAAGAGCCATTCACGTTGATGAACGAGATCATTCAGAACCGGTATGAGATGCCTTTTTTCCCTTCGGAATTTTCACGAACACAAGAAAGTAGGAATGGTTTTTCCTGGCGTGAACCTGTTTCAGCAATCTGCTCATCCCAGGCCTATTAGGCCGCACAACGACGAACAGGTCCTTACAGAAGAAACCCATTTCTGCATATGCAGAAATGACTTCGACGTGGGTGAGATTTTGGCGATTAGCACTTACTTCATCCTGGCATTTCACAATGAACACGCCACGGTCACGCAGTACGCGATGGGCTTCGCGTCCACCTTCTTCGTAGAGTTCGATGACCGCTGCGTGCCATTTTCCGCCTCCATTTTTTGGTGCTTCGTGTCCATTCGAGTAGTGGTCACGAAACGCATTATGTGTTCCTGCACCGGCTTTAATCGAATTACGATTTCGGAAGAATCCCTCCATGTAAGGCGGATCAAAGACAATACAATCAAACGATTCATCCTCGTAGGGCAGATTACGGCAGTCGGTTCCATCAGCGATGTCTGATGGATGAAAGTCGTACTTCTCGATACGAATTTTCCGCCAGAAGACACCTTTTCCATAGGTAACGTCAGCAATCTTCGACCCTTCCGGGACATGGAGGCGCAGCACATTGGGAAAGATGTCTGCATTATTCCCTACATAGGCCGATAAGACCAGATTAGTTGTGGCGACCCCGTCTGGTCTTTTTCGTCCCGATGGTGTCCGTTCTTCCGGCGTAAACAGGAGGTCTAATTGTTGTTGCGCCATTGCCTAACCGCCTTTCCCAAACTCGCTTTTATGGATGTCTCTGATAACGTCCGCCATTTTTCCACCTTTTCGTGTGCACTCTACTTTTATGGCTGAATGAAGGTTTGCGGGCACATCAATGGTTAGCCGTTTCATTTTGGATTTCACCTAGAATCCGACAGCTTGTTCACAGGCAACTAATTTTTTTCGGACGTATCTTTGTCGTATATTATAATTTACGATTATACGACTGTGGTTATGGGTTGTCAAGAAAAAACTCATCGAATAAGGCACTCCACCTGATCGCTATTCCGTCGCGCTCCATATCGTTAGTAGGAACTTGGACTCTATTATTAGCTTGATTGAAGAGGGCATCCCACGCCCTAACTGAACTCGGCTCGTTAGGAGGTGAAGGAGACCAGTGAATATACACAGTCCCTATGACCAACTTACTGGAGGCACATGGCTGGCAAGGATCGTTGACAAAGTTCGGCGAGATCAGGAGGGAACTTTAAGCGGGGAGTATCAAGAATATCTGTGTAATCCCAGAGCAATGGACGGGTTGTTCTTGCACTTCTTCGACATAGCCCCCGATGAATTTGTTAACAATGTGTGCAAGCATTTGACCGATGAAGACTTCGAGAGGTGGTTTTTAGGATTGCATGGCGTGACACCAGAGACAATCAGTCAGTGGAATGATCTCGCCGTGCTGCTCGGATCTGATGGGACACGTTCTCGTTCGAAGTTTGAAGCGGTTTTGAAGACCATCTATTCTGGGTGCGATGATCCTACGGTTCAGACATTCTATGACATTATCGACTGGGACGAGGGAAGATTTTCCAATCCCAAAAAGAGACAGTATCTCACTTAACCCGTTGCTACAGTTGACGGAGGGGAGTAGTGGTTTTAATAATGTTTTGGAGTTGCGACGGGTTTTGGGTTGTCGAGCGTTTTTCGGCAAACCCCCGCCGCAACTGAACTTTGGCAGTTAGGCAGAATAAGGAGCAGAAAATCATGGAACCAGATTTCTACATCAAGGTGTTGTTTTCAATTACGCTTGGGATGATGACAATTCCTTTCCTTGTCATCGGGATTCGGGGGATCAAGACCCAGCGGCCTTTCCTGGTCTCATCGGTGTGGCCGGTTGCAATGATACTTGTGGTTTTCATTCCATTACTCTTATTCCCTCTCTTATTTATGTTTTCGCAACCCATTCCCCTCACGAGTTTATCCCTCCTTCTTCTATCCGCGTGTAGCCTTCTGACGGCGGTGTGTAGCCTTCTGATAGTAATAGTATGTGACACGATGAAGGGTTACATGGCATTCGGCGTGACATACACGCCATTTCATGAAGGGCTACTGGCAACGCTCGAAGAACTACAGTTGCCCTACGAAGAGCCCTCTTCCTTAAGAAGACTTAGATCTGTTGGCTCAAAACGGCTCATAAGGCTGACATCTGTTGAAGCTGACCTGCAAGTGTCTATGTGGATGGGAACAGTCCATCTCAAGGTCAAACAGAACCAGCACTACTCCTTGCTCAAAGAAATCGCCAACGCGATGAATCAATACTTCCGGACATCGTCTCTGGGTACAAATATGATTCCCTTTGCTTTCTATCTGCTCACGGCGGTAGGGGTTTTCACAGTGGTTCTCACAATTGGCGTGTTATTCTTTCCAAGCATTCTCTGACCACCATTTTCGTTGACGGTCGGTTCAGGTGATTCCTATTGGTAAACCCCTGCTGTCACTCAACTTTTTCATTAGGAGGAACTGACATCAATGAGGACGATTGTCATGCTATCGGTGATGTTATTGCCATTTTTGGCTGTGGTGATTGGTGAGAGTCACAATGGACGCCACAATAGCCCACCTGTCATTGATCAATTGTTCCAGAGCAGGTGGTCAACCTAGGTGACAGTGTCGAATTACAGGTTGACGCGGATGGCGACGTGTTGAGCTATGTATGGGAAGTAAAAAAAGGGAAACTGGATTCAAGAACGGAGCGCACCGTGAAATGGACAGCCTGTTGAAGATCGACTTAGGTCGTTCGGATGAAAGGCGATCGCATGTTCCATGAGAGGTCAATCGCTCTCCACAGGGCCATAAGGAGTTCATTTCTCATGAGGGAGTTCAACGACGCTGAAAAACAGCAACTGCAAGCGAAGATTAAAGACGAGCAAGAACGGCAACATCAGACTGTTAAAGAGATTGCTCTAAGAAACGAAGAAGCGTCAAAAAGCGGAACTTCGACCGCGTTAAGCTATTTCTGGAAATATGGTTTCCTGGTGATTATTCTTTGCCTGCTCGCCTTCAACGTGATTATCCTACTGCTTTGGTGGGATTTCGTTTATGACCGATACGCCAACCTCGTAGTCGCGTTGGCGCTACTATTCAATCACATCGTGTTTTACCTCACGAAAATAGGTTGGCCAAGCCGCGTGATGAAAACGATTGCATGTATTTGGATAGTATTTGCACTTGCCTACATACTTTGGGTTTTGAGCGTTCAGTTCGCCTGAGCGGTCGTTGCCGTTGAAGGCGGGCCTCCTCCCGTTTTTTCGATGTTTTTCGGGTTGCAGTGGGGTTTGGTCTGTCCGACCATTTTCGGAAAACCCCACCGTGCTCGCCCGATTCATCGGACAACTGAACTTTTTCGTTGGAGGACTATTTCAAACATGGAATTAAACAAGGGTGGTTCATAATTCAATGCGCGTCATCGCTGGATTGGCGCGGGGTCGTCTTGATCGATTGTAGGGGCGAGGTTCCCTCGCCCGACGGGTTGGGATCCCCAACCCCTATCCATTCAGGATGTATTTATGTGCCACCCTCAAGTCAACCCCAAAACCTACGAAGTCCGTGCTGATGGCGAACTCCTGACCTGCGAACCCACCGAAATCCTTCCAATGGCGCAGCGTGACCTTCTGTTTTGAAGGCTGTGACGGCTTGCTTCACGTTTGTGATTGTGTTGATGTCTGGTGTCGTGTTATAATGGCAATACGACACACAGAAAGGGAAATTCGGCTATGGGACTCACGAAAGTTACCGCAAAGATCACACGCCTTGGGGAGGCTACAGGGAGTTATGAAGAAAGAAATTTTACTCAGGAAATTGTGTGCGCCTTTAATTCTGGGGGGCAACGGAATAATGTGACGAGGCCAAGACAGTGCTCTTGCCAGTCCCAATACAGTGGAGGAAACCAATCATGAAAAATACGTACACTTTATGTCGTGTGATTTTACTATGCTTTACACTCCCCCCCCTGCTTGGCTGTGTTCTAAAATCGGACGAAGATTCCAATATCCAGTCGAAACTGAATCAGAATCGGAGGAAGTGGGCGTCGGAAATGGTGTCCAATTATCAATTCGATTTCCGATGGTCCTGTTATTGCGGTCCGGAATATATCGACCCGGTTAACATCTCTGTGCGTAAAAACAGAATTGACAGTGCAGCTCTCGTGGAAGGTAACGTTCCAATTCCCATCGAAGTTGCTGTCACGCGTTACCGCACAATTGAGGGGCTTTTTGATCTCCTGCAAGAGGGAATCAATAAGAATGCACACAGCATTTTAGCTGAATATCACTCTGAGTTGGGTTACCTGACTGATGCGTGGATCGATTATGATGAGCATACTGTCGACGAAGAACTTGGCTTCGAGATCGATGGTCTGCTCATAGAATGACGATAACTCTTACGACTGCCATAGAGAAAACACACAATGCTCATCATCGAAAACATCGTCAAAGAAGAGACCAAACACCATCCACGAGAGCAGGTTTTTGCGGGAATTAGTTTGCTTGTTTTGGGACCGATTAGCGTGCGTATCTCCTGCGAGCTCCTTATCGTCATATTCTCCATTAACGATACGCTTACAGATGTCAAGAACCTGTTGCAATCTGAGCAAGAACAGGATGAGCAAACCCGTTTGTAGATAGAAAAACTAGAACCTCCGTTGTCCCTGTGATACTATCAGTCACCTTTCGGAGTACATCTCAGTGATTCGCAATAAAGGCAAAACCCTAAAAGGACAGATTGTTCTCATGTTTCTTCTAATCGGGCTATCTCCGCTGTTTGCTGCCTCGATTCTCTCTTTCTATTCGAGCCAGAAGACATTGAAGCAGGTCATCGGTACTTTAGAGCAAGATCTGTCGATTGAGGTCATGGATAAGATTGACCGCGAGATGGAGAACGCCCGCCTTTTGGTCAGGAACTGGGGGCGCATTCCAGAGGTTTTAGAAATCGTGCTCGCCGGTGGGCAGAAGCCAGCCCATGAACTCCTCAATAGCTGGAAGCACGACGGATTAACTTCAACTTCCGGAGCCAAGTTGCTCAAGACACTCCAGCAGACAGCGCCGAATCGGTTCGAGGAGATCTTTCTGACAGATCGGCGCGGATATGTCGTCGCTGCCACAAACAAAACAAGTGACTTCGATCAAGGGCCGGAAGATGATCCGCCATCCGGTGAACCGTGGTGGGTGGCGGCGAGAACAAAAGGTGAACACATCGGAGATGTTGACTTTGATGAAAGCGCAGACATTTATTCCGTCGATATCAACATAAGCATCAAGACGGATGGCGGGCAAATTGTGGGCATTATTAAGGCAGTCTACAATGTGGAGAACATCCGGAATCTAATCGGAGCCGTCAGCGAGACGGACACACGGCATTACGAACTGATAAACCGAAACGGTTTCATCGTTGCAACACGTGAGACGGAGCGGGATCGGATTCTAGAAGACAGATCTAGCGTCGTGCTCCCCAAGGCGGTTTGGACAAACCAGACTCATAAGAACGGGTTCATTGTCGGGGTTAAGGATGCCGAAAAAGTCCTTGTTGGCTGGTCTCGCGGCTCGGCGTGGACAGTATTAACGTACATCCCGCTCGAAGCGGCTTATACTCCCCTGAAGCAGCAAGGGCGGTGGCTCATGGCGGTATCCGCAATCGCTGCTGTTATCATACTTGTCATCGCGGTAGTTGTGGCGAATCGTGTGGTCTCCGAATTGCTCGGTAAGGAGCTCATGGCGCGAGAAATCCAAACGGCTGAGGATATGCAGATGGGGCTGTTACCCAAAGCGCTTGACATTAGCGGGCTCGATCTGGCGGGGCGTTGCCTCTCAGCGAACCACGTCGGCGGGGATTATTACAACTATCTGTGGCTAGATTCCGATCGGACGAAACTCGCAATCGTCATCGCCGATGTTGCCGGACACGACATGGCTGCAGCAATCCCCGCCGTGATGTTCTCCGGGATGCTTGAGTTTGCCGTCAAAGAGGGGACGCCAGGCGCGATGCTCTGCGCACTAAATCGTATGCTCTGTCAGCAGCCCAAACGCACGCCCTTTATTACGTGCTGCGTCGCCGTCATTGATCTCGCTGAAAAGCAGATGCTCTGGTCGAAAGCGGGTCATCCCGGAATTTACCATTGTCGCCCACACACAGACACTGTCTATGAACTGGCTTCGGAAAGCTACCCGCTCGGCGTATCCGGGAAGTCGCGGTATACAGATGAAGCGGTCAGTCTGTCCGAAGGGGATCTGCTCATTTTTTACACCGATGGACTCACGGAGGTTCTCAACATCAACGAGGAGGCCTACGACTATGACCGACTCGAAAAGAGCATCCTCAGCATCGGGCGAAGCGGCATCTCATCAGTAGAAAGCATCAACCGAATGATAGACGATGTTCGCGGGTTTATCCAAAATCGTGAGCCGGAAGATGACATAACGCTTGTTGTGGCAAAGGTGACATAAGCTCGATAAAGACGTTCGTTCGTGCGAGTGCGGCGGGTTTTGGGTTGTTTTAGGTTTTCGGCAAAACACCCGCCGTGCCCGGTTATCTTGGATATTAGAGATATGGTATGATTACACCGGAGATAGCAATGACCTCATCCGTACAATTACCAGTCAACCTGCCAGTGGGAGAGCTTGTTGAATCAAAAGGAACTACGCAATCACCACGTCAGCAGGCCTATGTCGGCAAATTCGTCACGTTGAACCCTGTCAACGTTGATTCTGATGTAGAAGAACTTTTCCAAATCTCACACGGCACAGACGAAAAATCGAAGTTATGGACATATATGCCCTCTAGTGGCCCATTTCCAAACCCTGAATCCATGTTGAGATGGCTTAAGCGCCGCCAAAAATCAGAAGATTCACTTTTTTTGACAGTTACTCTCAATGAGACAAATCACAAGGTCGGCATGGTAAGTTTCTTGAATATTGTTCCTGAGATGCGCCGTTTAGAACTCGGCAATATTTGGTATACTCCCGATGCACAGCGCACCAAAGTAAACACCGAGTCGATCTACTTGATGCTCGTTGAAGCTTTTGAGTGTCTGCAATATCGCCGCGTTGAATGGAAATGTGATTCGTTAAACGCCAAATCGTGTTTTGCGGCGCAACGCCTCGGGTTTAGTTTCGAGGGGCTCTTTTACAAGCACATGATCGTTAATAATCGAAATCGTGATACCATCTGGTTTGCGATGCTCGACACGGATTGGCCTAAAGTGAAGAAAAATATGGAAGCCTGGCTCTACAAGGCAGGTCTCCACACTTCGTTGTCTGAATTAAACTCGGAGGTACTTCGTTCACTAAAGAGTAATGCCTAACGAGCCGTGCGTAGGCTGTGTTCGTCTGATTCATCGGACAACTGAACTGTTTTCGTTAGGACGACCTCATCGAAAACAACACCCGCCGCATCAAAATCCTTGAGGAGATGGCGGGTACAATCTACCGACAATGGTTTGTCGAATTCCGATTTCCGGGACATGAGAATGTGAAGATGGTAGAGTCGGAGTTAAGCCTGATACCACACAGGTGGGAGATAAAGAGGCTTGGTGAGGTTATTTCGGAAATCATCGACTATCAGGGCAAGACACCCAAAAAGTTAGGCGGCGATTGGTCCGAATCAGGAATTGTAGCGTTGTCGGCTATGAATGTTAAGCACGGAAGACTTGTGAATTTGGAGAAGGCGAAGTTTGTCAGTGAGAAATTGTACGAGAGATGGATGTAATTACCCCCAAAACCTAGACAGTTGACTAAGATGGATTTCTAACTGGCAAACCGGTCATCATCTGTGCGAAAATATGGGTCAGAAACGCCCAGAAAAAGAAAGGAGTTTTCATACCATGTCCCGCAGAAAACAGCAGAAAACAGCAGAAAACAGTACGATGGTCGATTCAAAGCACAGGTGGCTATTGAGGCGATAAAAAACCAACAAACCGTCGCTCAGATTGCCAGTCATTACGGTGTCCACCCGACTCAAGTAAGCCAATGGAAAAAGCAGGCTCTTGAACAACTACCTCAACTGCTTGCAAACGGACGCCCAAAAGCAGCCTCTGACAACGACCAGTTAGTTGATGAACTCTATCGCCAAATCGGACAGTTGAAGGTGAAACTCGACTGGCTTCAAAAAAAAACGCAACTGCTCCGTTGAACAGAAGCGACAGCTTGTTGAAAAGGGGTGCCATTCACCGTCAGTTGTCAGACAATGCGAACTGCTGGGTTTGTGCCTCGTTCTATTACCGACCCGTAGGCGAGTCGCCACACAATCTGCTCTATATGCGTCTGATAGATGAGCAGTACACAAAGACACCGTTCTATGGTGTCCCTCGATTGACGGTATGGCTTCGTTCCCAAGGGCATGTTGTCAATCGAAAGCAGGTGGCTCGGTTGATGCGAAAGATGGGATTGGCTGCCATCTATCCCAAGCCCAAGCCCTCGGGTATAGCTAAACCGTCGAAGATGTATCCCTATCTACTGAAGGGATTAAGTATCATCAGACCGAATCAGGTCTGGGCAACGGATATAACCTATATTCGCTTGACTCGTGGTTTTGTTTATCTAGTAGCGGTTATGGATTGGTTTTCCCGGTACGTGGTGTCGTGGGAACTTTCAAACTCACTAGACGTATACTTTTGTCTGTCGGCTCTCGAACGCGCACTTAGCCAATTGAGACCGTTGATATTCAACAACGACCAAGGCAGTCAATTTACTTCTGATGCTTTTACCGCTCGACTTGAAGCGGCTCAGATTGCCATCAGTTGGGACGGCAGAGGCAGCTATTTTGACAACATCTTTATTGAGCGTCTCTGGCGCAGTGTCAAGTATGAGGAGGTCTATCTCAACGACTATGACTCCGTTACTACAGCTTGGCGTCGATTGAGAGACTATTTCAACTTTTACAATCAACAGCGGTTTCATCAATTGCTCAATTATCGAACACCGCACGGGGTGTATTTCCAATAATTTCAGGCGTTTCACCCTGACCGAGTTGGTCAGATTGTCTATCTTAAATCTCATTCATTGCTGTCTGAAGGATGGGGGTAAGTTCAATGTCGGTCGAACAGATTCCATCTATGTTCGCCAAATGTACTTTATTCAAATTAGGTCTGAGCTTGCCATATAAAATGTCGCCTCTACGAAAAACATTTTTATTGCTTTTTATCATAGAAAAATCAGACTGTGGGTCTCTTAACAATACACCTGTTTGACTTTCAATATTTTCTAAGCCAACATAGTGAACAACGCCATTTTCCTCTTTTGGGTTAACGATGTCGGATATTCTGTCAACTACTTGGTTTAATCTTGACGTTTTTTCAACAGAACTAACTAACTCCTCAATCTTCTGTTTGGATGCGATGATGTTTTGACGGGCTTGGTCGGTTTCCTGATTCACCGCCTCACATTGATCGACAATCGACTGTTGCACTTCAATCGGGGGGAGAGGGATTTTTATTTCAGGCAATTCTTCTGAAGTAGAAATAGAATCAAAAGACATCCTAATAATGGATCCCGAAATCTGTACCACCAATTAAGTCAGAAATTCGTCGAATGAATACTCATTCAAAATGGAGGGTCCAATATGTCTACGAAAAGAATTCGGCACACCGCCAAGTTCAAGTTTACTATTGCTATTGAGGCGATAAGGGCAGACAAAAGTATCAATCAACTGGCAAGCGAACACCAACTGCACCCCAGCCAAATCAGTCAGTGGAAAAAACAACCCCTTGACCAAGGGAGCCAAATTTTATCTAACATCGCTGCCAAACATCAACTCAAGCAGCACCAAAGGGAGTCAGACCTATATGAACAAATCGGTCGGCTGAATATGGAACTCGACTGGTTGAAAAAAAGCGACCCCATCGAGTTGAACAAAAACGCGCATGGATTGAAGCGAACCATCCTAAGCTGAGTATTCGTCGCCAGTGTGAGTTGCTTGGTTTTTCCCGCTCAACGCTCTACTACCAACCCGCACAAGAATCGGAGGAAAATCTCAGGTTGATGTAGCTGATTGATGAGCAGTATATGAAGACACCCTTTTACGGTAGCCGCCGAATGACCCAATATCTCAAACGCCTTGGCATAGATGTCAATCGCAAGCAGGTTCAGCGACTGATGAAGATACTGGGCATAGAAGCGATTTATCCCAAACTCAAGTCCTCAGCCATCAACAGCAAGCATCGGATTTACCCATACCTGTTGCGTGATTATGTGGTTGAAACTCCCAATGAGGTCTGGTTAGCAGACATCACATATCTACCGATGAATAAAGGGTTTATGTATCTGGTTGCGATACTCGACTGGTATAGTCGTTACGTCATTACTTGGGAGCTATCCAATCGTCTAGAAGGTCAGTTCTGCCTCGACGCCTTGCATCGCGTATTAGCTTGGGCAACCCCTACCATCTTCAATACCGACCAAGGCGTCCAGTTTACCGCCAATGCTTTCACCAATACTATTGAAACTGCTGGTATTGCTATGAGTATGGATGGCGTGGGTCGAGCCATTGACAACATTTACATCGAGCGGTTTTCGTGCTCCGTCAAGTACGAAGATGTTTACCAGAAACTCTACCAGACGGGACAAGCCCTTTTTGATGGATTAGCTAACTATATCCGTTTCTATAATGAGCAACGACCGCACCAGAGTCTTGATTATGCAACGCCGGCTGAGGTGTATCTCGGCTAAAACAGCGTCGGTATATCTCAAACATCTTACTTATTTTTCCATTACTTTGGCCTTGAGCATGGGGTCCACTTTAGAGGTAATGGCTCACAACTGTTTGAAGCGTTATTTCGGACTGATATAGTGGGCAAGTGGTAAGCCCAAATAAATCATTATTATGACTATATCCGACTCGTCCGACATGCCTTCTTAAGAGGGATAAAAGGGACAAAAGGAACTCTAAGTATATCGTATCTTTGAATTTTTGAAAACATGGGATTAGCTAAGCTGGTATTTATACCAATACGCTAACGGAGTTGCCATAGTACCCAACGTACAAAGTCAAAAAAGGCTTGGTACAGTGTGAATAACACCAAAAACATAAAGTATAAGTTTCTGGTAACAGCAACGAAAAACTTTATGGTATAGGGGGAAGGGCAACAGGTCAAATATATTTTAATCCCTAGAATTAACCCAAGTGGGTTAGTAACAATTCAAAAGGATGAATTATAATTGACTGGAGAGCTGTGTGCAATGAAAGTTGCACGCACGGTTCGGAGAGGGGGATACGGATTCCATGTCATGCGGAAAACTCGGTCTCTACTCTACTGGCCGGGAGGGTGAGGCTCCCGTGCTCGTCCGAGAATCGGACCAAATCCACGATCAGGCTCGGCGGGAGCCTCGCCCTCCCCGCTGGCCTGCAAACTACCCAACACATTTCACGTTTCACGTACTGTCTCTTCTTGATAATATTTCATCAGGATCTCCGCAACTTCAGGGTGCGAGAACTCCGGCGGCAACATTTCACCGGACGCCAACATCTCTCTGATCCTCGTGCCCGACAGAAACAGGTAATCTTCTGAACCGTGCGGACAGTCACGCATCATTACGATTCGATTGCATTTGTTGCACCACACGGTATGGTCGCCACGGAAGATCGCGATTCCAAGCGCATTTTCGGGAATCTCATCGAAAATCTCCTGTGCATCAAATGGACCGTAGTAATCCCCAACTCCTGCGTGATCGCGACCAACAATCAGATGGGTGCAGCCACAATTTTGCCGAAATACTGCGTGTAACACAGCTTCACGTGGTCCGGCGTAGAGCATATCGAAGCCATAACCTGTAATAGAGACCGTGTTGTCCGGGAAATACAACTCGACCATTTTGCGGATAGCAGCATCGCGGACATGGGCAGGAGTATCCCCCGGCTGTAGCTTGCCAAGCAGCATGTGAATCAGTATCCCGTCAGCGTGAACTTCCCTTTGCGCAATTTTGCATAATTCTTCATGGGCGCGGTGCATTGGGTTCCGTGTTTGAAAAGCAACAACTGTATTCCATCCTCTTTTTGCGATGTGTTCTCGGATCTCCACGGCAGTACGGAAGGTCTCAGGAAAGTCGGATTGGAAGTAGGAATAATTGAGTACCTGTATGGGGCCGGAGATAACCTGATTTCCCATCTCAGCAAAGGTTGCTACGCCCGGATGTCCGGAATCTGTTGTCCGAAAAATCTTCTCAATCAGGAATGTCTTTTGTTCATCGGAAATCTCTTCAATCGCTGAAACCTCCACGATTGCAAGAGGTGGATGGCCTTCCACATTCGGATCAAGCAGCGCAATCCGTTCAACATTTTTGATCGCATCGGTGACCTGCTCTGCCTTGACAATATTCATTACCGGGATGGGCCAAAACAGACCGTTGGGCAGCGTCATATTTTCAGCAACACTTGTCGCTTCGGCGATGTTCATGTAGCCCGTGAGGGGGTTAAAATAGCCTGAACCGAGCATCACCACAGATGCGGCAGCCCCGGAGGATATCAGGATGGAAGGCAGGTTGTCAGCCTCTTGAATAAGCTCGGCGCGTTGGACGTCATCTGCAACGTAAATCGGATTCAAATTTTCAGATCCATGCGGTTTGATCATTTAGTTCTCCTTAATTTTTATGAAGGACTTCAGATGACATTATTAGCTTTGCAAATTTGAGAATTGCCCCCAGAACAAGTATGATAACGAATTTGCGAGTCGTTGTCAATTGGTTTCAACAGTAACCAGAAATTCTGGGGCGAAACCTGATATTGTTTTTCAGCCCGATTGGTGCTATAATTAGGAAATTTCCTTAATGCATTCATACGATGTTCCTGATAATGAAAGGATAGAAAACTTTGCCGAACCAAACCACAAGAGTACGCGCAGCAATCGTCGTCCTCGGCTGGCCCGGAATACAGCACCTGAAAGGGTATATCGCTTGCAAACGATCCGAAGTGGTCGCCGTTTGTGATCTCGACGAAAAACGGTGCAAGGAAGTTGCGAAAGAATACGATGTGCCACAAATCTTCACGAATCACCGACGGATGCTGGAGAACAACGAAATTGATTTGGTCAGCGTGTGCCTGCCGAATTTCTTGCATGCGCCAATCTCAATCGACGCGCTGAATGCGGGGAAACACGTCCTCTGCGAGAAACCGCCTGCAACCACGGTGCAAGAAGCCCAGACGATGGCGGATGTGGCTGAGAAAAATAGATGCGTCTTGATGTACGCCCTGGTCCAACGTTTTGACGGACATGCCCAATTGCTCAAACGGATGATTGATGCCGGAGAATTTGGAGAGGTCTATTTCGGGAAAGCCGGCTATATCCGTCGGCGCGGCATCTTGATGGGGCGCGAAGGATGGTTCGTCGATAAAGCGAGATCCGGTGGCGGCGCACTCATTGACATCGGGGTTCACGCACTCGATTGTGTTTGGTGGTTGATGGGTTCACCGGAGCCTGTGGCGATTATCGGGGCAGCCTACTCAAAGTTTGGACACCTCGTGCCGAAAGATGTCAAATACGATGTAGACGATGCAACCTTCGCACAGATCCGATTCGAGAATGAGGCAACGATTGTGCTGGAGGCGACATGGGCGCTCAATCTGCCCGGCGGTGGCTATATCTAGGTTGCGGGAACAAAAGCAGGCGCTCAACTGAACCCACTCACAATCTACACAGAGGAAAACGGTAAAGAAATCAACAGAACACCAGAGGCACCAGCCGTGAACAGTTTTGATGAAGAAACCAGGCACTTCGTGGATTGTATTTTGGATGGCAGTGAGCCGATTTCATCAGCACGTCAAGGGGTTATGTTGATGCAAATGCTTGATGGCATCTACGCATCATCCGAGAAAAAAGGCGAAATCCTTCTGGAGTAGCGAATCCACAAATGGGCAAATCACGCGTATTATGCATTACGTTCACATTATCTTAACGACTTGTGCTAGGTTCTGTTGACATTTGAGTATAAGGTTGTGGCATAATAGAAGAATGATGCCAATAACCTTACCCGATGACCAATGGAAAAAGATATACTCGTTTCTTCTAACTTGTCCCAACATCTATGTTGGCAACGAAGCGACAACACGCCGCTTTATCGAAACTGTTCTCTGGGCGACCCGTAGCGGTGCTCAATGGAGACTTCTGCTAGACACCTATGGTAAATGGAACACCCTCTATAAGCGGTTTGCTCGGTGGTGCGACAAAGGGGTCTTCACACAGATCCACCCCCACTTCGCCGCCGACCCCGATATCGAGTCGCTTATTGTGGACAGTACAATCATTCGAGCGCACCTGTGTGCGGCAGGTGCCGAAAAAAAAAGGGTGGCACTGAAAACCAAGCGTTAGGCTGCTCTCGCGGGGGATTCAGTACAAAAATTCACATCACCGTTGACGGCCTGGGTAATCCCCTAAGAATACATCTGACGCCCGGTCAAAGAAACGACATAGCGGAAGCAGAAGCGTTGATACTTGGATATAAAAGCGAGTATGTGATTGGAGACATGGAGACAAGGGATATGACTCCGACAATTTTATCGCGGTTATTGAGGCGAATGGAGCGATTGCGGTGATACCGCCCAAAAGTCATCGTGTGGATCAAAGAGATTACGACAAACATCTGTACAAAGAGAGACATCGGGTTGAATGTTTCATTAACAAGATAAAATGGTATCGCCGCATCTTCTCTCGGTTCGAGAAGTTAGCTATCCGTTATTTTGGATTTCTCAGCTTTGTCTCCACTCTTATATGGCTCCCTTGAAATGTCAACAGAACCTAGTTAAAAGGCAAAGGAAGTGCTATCCTTTGAGAGAAGTTACTTATCTCGAATGAAAGAGAGGAAGCATTTCAATGGAGTTATGTCAAAAGCGGAGTGCCGCTTTCGCACAAGAAGGAATCACGTCGCTGAATCTCGAAGACTTGCTGAGTGTGAGTTTCATTGTTATTGATGATTTGTATGAACACCATTTCCCCGATGGAATGCCCCATCGGGGTGTCCCCAATAGCAACCTAGCCGACAGTGAAGTAATAACCATCGCTTGGGTCGGTGAGATGGTTAGCATTGATAGTCAACGGGTTGGTATAACCTTGTCAAAAAGGAGTTCTGCCATCTATTTCCGCATTTACCTGAGTGAACTCGATTTAATCGTCGGCGTCGTAATCTGTCGGGAGTAAGTGGAAAACTTAGACAAGCACTCAACGATGAACTTCCGTTAAACGACATCTTCATTGTTGATAGCTTGCCTGTCCCCCTCCGTGACTTTAAGCGTGCGCATTCTTCCACATCGCCTCTCAAGTGTCAGGACCTACGGGTATTGTGAAACTAAAAGATTGGGTACATTCTTAGGATTTCGCGTTCATCTAATCATCAAGGCGTACCCCTCGCTTTTTCCGTACCCAATGCCAATGTTGATGAGCGGGAGGTACTTTCGACGATGTGTGAAACAGGCGATTATCCCCTGATAATTGGAGACAAAGGTTACATTTCAGACCCATTGAGTGAGATGCTCCTTGAGTTGGATGGGATTCGCTTATTCGCTATCAAGCGTGAGAATCAGAAGTCACAACATACGCCACAACTCCGGCGGAATCTCAATTGGATTCGGAGATGAATTGAAACTACCATCAATCAACTCAATGACCAGTTTCATCTCTGTCGAATCAGAGCGCGTTATCATTGGGACATGTTGACCCGAATTATTGATAAGCTAGCAGGGTTCAGCTTAGCAGTTTTGCTCAACCGCAGTCTAGGACGACCGCTTATGGAAATCAAAGACTTAGTTTTCGCATAGCCTATATCAACTAGCACAAGTCGTTAGCTTAACACATTGTTAACAATAACCCAAGTTGCTAGTAATTGAAAACCCATGGATTTTCAATTACTAGCAACTTGGGTTACCTCTGCAATTTTGGAATAGATCTCTTGGCGCCGCTGCTGTTTGACATCCTCGAATACAACTACAGGCGTGGGATTTGCACTCAAGGAGAGATCCAACTCCGCGATGCGATGGGTGAGGTTATGCTTCAGGAGGGGATGTACGGTTACCTTGTACAAGGCAACCGTTATGACACAGGCAACCCACAAGACCTTCTCAAAACAATCGTGGCTTGGGGGCTGCGAGGTCCATATCGGAAGGCGATTGAGCAAGCAATCTGGAAAGGAAATAAGTAAGATTAGGCTGTGTTGACGCCTGCCGTGATATACCCAGCGTCGGGTAAAATTGCGTTTTTTCTCGGCAAAAATCGCGTATAACTCACTACCTGACGTATGTGATCCCTAATATCACAGGTCTGCGATGATGCGAGTTGTTCCCGAAAACACCTCGCCCGGCTTGAGAACGATTATCCTCGCATCAATTCCGCTCGCTTCGAGATTAATGGCGTTCGTCGGGCAGGTATACGGTTCAAAACAGATCGATGATCGATCCGGTGGTGTGTAGACCACCAACTCTCGGAACTGTGCGTCGGATTCCAATATCATACGGAGGCCTAAGTCCTGATCATCAATGACACAACGACTGACGCCATCTGAAAGGATGACCCCCGTCAAAACATCGTCAAACTGCCTCCCCGCAAGCGGCTTTCTCTCTCGAAGATCATAATCTCCCTCCAAATCAAAGATCCTTCCTGTCGGTAGGAATTCATCAAGCTCCCAATACTTCGACGCCGGCACGGTGATCAAGCACCTCTCAGGCGAAGAGCTCGATGACAGTGGCACACGAAAATAGGGATGGATGCCAAACCCCATCGGCATATTGCGATCTCCGGTATTTTTGACATTGACCCCCATTGTCAAGATTGCTTCCTTGAGGATATACGTTATTTGAATTTCGAATGGAAGCGGATACTGACGCATGATCTCTGGAAATTCGCGTGAATCCAAACGGCAGACGATTGAAGCATCATTCTCTGCATCCGCACTCGTGCATTCAACGTGGTAGGGTTGACTCAACAACAGTCCATGAATCGAGTTGGGAGCTCCCAGTTTCTGGTCGAATGTATACGCTTTACCGTCAAACGTAAATTTCCCCTCACGAATACGGTTCGGAAAAGGGAATAAAATTGGGTTGCCATACCTCGTTGGCTGGGCTTTCAGTGTATCCAGATCAGGCGGTGGGTCTAGCAGGTCTATCCATTCTCCGTTGACAGGAAGCCCAAAACTGTAGCAGTTATTCCCAAGACTCGGCGTGATCCTCGCCTCCGCTTTTGTGGCGTCATCTCGCAAGACGTAAACTTCAATACCATCAATCTCAGTCAGATCAACGGCATAACGTGATTGGTTCATTTTTCCCTCCGTAATGAAGTGACCTCAATTTTCTGGACACTTTTTTGAGGATTTTAAGTGGGGTTTTAGCCGTACTAAAGTTTGGACAAGTGTGCCAAAGTGTCTAAAGTGAGTCAACGCACAAGTGGGAAAGTGTGAAGGTGAGAAGAAGATTAAATCTCACTTTCTCCCTTTCCCACTTTGATGGAAAGCCAGACCGACATACGTGTTAGTACGCTACATCGGGTCTTATCCGCCATGGGCGCCACACTTAAAATCGTCGCCCAGTTTCCTGATGACGAGGTTGTCATTAATCAGTTCGATCGGGTTCAAGCGCGTGATGGTGCATGACTATCTTTCGGAAATTGATATGAAGCATTGCGCAAATTTTGCACAATTGCGTAAACCTTGCATGGGGAGGCGGAGCATTTTTTCAGAGAGAATTTCCAATCAATCCTTGTATCTTTGAGCCTTTCGTAACCTGAGCGAGTTGGTATACTTCTTGCCTATGCAATAATCGCTCTAATGATATAACATGAAAGCAGAGCATAACATCATGGCTCAAGAACTAAGGCGCAAAAGTATTCATCTGTTAGGACTGGCTGTTCCCATCGGTTACGCTTTCACAACGCGGCAAACCACCCTTATCATTGTTGGCTTCCTCGTGGCTGTCGCTTTGTTGGTTGAATTGCTGAAAGTGCTCTCTCCAGCCTTTCGGAATCTGTTTGTACGGATGTTCTCCCCAATGTTGCGCTCCCGTGAGCGGAAGGGCGAATTCACCGGTGCCACATACTACCTCATCGGATCTTTTCTCTGTATTCTTTTTTTTGACAAAACACTGGCAATCGTTTGTCTTTGTTTCCTCACTTTGGGAGATCTATTTGCGGCGGTGATTGGTAAGCAATGGGGACGGATTAAGCTCTTTTCCCGAAAAAGCTTAGAAGGCAGTCTTGCCTGTTTCATCGTGTGTGCACTGATTGCGCTGCTCATGAAATTCCATCCGGCCGTTGCAATCACCGGGGCGGTTGTCGCAACGCTAATTGAACTCCTACCCATTGGATTAGACGATAATTTGACGATGCCGTTGATTTCAGGCCTGGTAATGGAACTGCTGATTTAATCTCCCTTGGACACTATTTTCCCACCGTTGAGTCCCATCCCCTCAAGGCTATTCGTTGTCCAAATATGCTCTCAACCGATCTATCTATCACTATATACCATTTCGCAACCGGAATGGTATAATATAGCATCAACATGGGTGCCCCTTTCCATCAAGGGTTTGAAACAAGATGCAGCACAGACAATTTGGAGTGATTAAATGCAGATTATATTGGAGTGTTTGGTTGTCCCTCCTTTTCAGTCAAATTGCTGGATACTCGGTTGTGAGGAGACGCGGGAGGGTGTCGTGATCGATCCGGGGGACGAAGCCGGTATCCTGAAAACCTTGAAAGCACACAAGCTGACACCCAAATATCTCATCCACACGCATGGGCATCTGGATCACGTCTCCGCCACAGCCGCTATCCAACGAGAGACTGGAGCGCCGGTGTTAATCCACGAAGCTGACCAGATCCTTCTGGATAACCTAACGCTGCAAGGGACGACGTTTGGGCTTTCAGCGCCAGAGTCGCCAACTGTAGACCAATACATTCACGAAGGAGAACGAATTTCATTTGGACAGTTTACCCTGTCTGTCCTCGAAACTCCAGGACATAGTCCCGGCGGTATCTGTTTGAAACTTGAAGGGGAGAAGATCCTGTTCGTTGGCGATACCCTCTTTCAGGGCAGTATCGGACGGACGGATCTCTGGGGAGGGAACTATGAACAATTACTGGATTCGATTTGGGGAAAGCTGTGGCCGCTGGATGACAATACGGTTGTTTATCCTGGACACGGTCCAAGTACCACAATTGGCACCGAGAAGCGTGAGAATCCATTTCTGCAAGGATTGTAAAGAGGAGATGTATATGATACACTTAGGACTTACACAGCCGATGTGCAGAACCTGCAATTTCACCGTATCCTGAATCTTGAATCCTGAATCGGATACAAGATGCAAGAGACAAGATGCACAGGAGGTTGGGAGTATAATCAGCCGGTTCAATTGCGTAAGTCCTGACACTGTCAGTAGTTACTACAGGCTGGAGAAATTCAGGTTGTGGTTGGTGATGCATCACGAGATGGCGCTGGCAGCAACATCGCGGCGTAAGTTTTGATTTCTTGTCTGCTGCTCTAGACCGTCTCTCTGTTTCTCCTGTCTCAAAGGGGAAGATGCAGAGGGGGGCTGCAGGTTCATAATTTCTGCCGACATGCTAACATGATCGAGGTGGACGCGATTAGTAGCCGATGCTTTTCAGGTAAGCTCGGTTGATCTGCATCTTGTCCTCGTCGGTGCGGGCTGTTCCTCCCGGACAGACGGTAATCCAATTCTTATAACTAACGTCTGCTAATGCCTCCAGAAAAGCCGGAAAGTCACACATGGGGCCTTCACCCAGTTCGACGTTACGGCCGTCTTTATGGTCGTGGAGGTGGACATAGTCCATACGGTCCCGATAATCGTAAACAGCCTGCACAGGGTCGTAACCCCAGTGGACGGCATGAGACATATCGAGGCAGAGGCGGCAACGGTCAAGCCGGGTCATGAACCGCTTCCACTCATCGGCGCTGTCCACCACATGGCCGGTGTGGGGGTGGAAAGTGACGGTGACGCCGAGGGGTTCAGCATAAATGGCGAGGTCTTCGTAGATGGCGGCCATCCGGTCCAGGTCATCGTCGGTGGTGGGGCTGTCGAGACGTCCCGGCCCCTTGGTCATAAAGGTGGGGACCTCAAGGTCGGAGGCGAATTCAATCCGGCGTTTGTTGATTTCGTGGTCCGGATCTGTTGTGCTGAGAGTGACATTGGGACCACAAATGGCAGCAACTTTTATACCAACAGCATCGCAGATCCGGCGAACTCGACAGGCCGAACCGAGCCAGTCGAGGGACTGCCGGGCCTCCCAACCTTCCCATCCGGCTTCTCGGATGTGTACGAGGTTCTGTTCCAGGTTGGGCGTTTGCCAATGGAGGCCGCTGTAGGCAAGTGGGAATGACATAGGGTCTCCTTTCTGTTTTCAACAAATAATAGTTTACGGTTCAACACCCTGCCATAACAGGCGATTTATAGTATTGTACGACAACATAGCGCGGTATGCAATGAGAAAGGAAGTAATTTAGAGTTGAGATTAGTCGTAAATTGTGATAGAATTAACTGTTTTTTAAGTGCTTACTTTGCAAATTACAAAGATAATGACTTGTGCGAATTCTTTTTTCGATGCGCCGTTACGACTGGCATCGAAAAATTGCCGTTGTAGAGACGACTCACACAAGTCGTAAAGATACGATTGGAGATTTACCCAAATGCCAAATGCCCTTTTAGTTTATCCAGAGTTCCCACCGTCGTATTGGGGCTACCAATACGCCTTGGATTTCGTGGGGAAAAAATCAGCCATGCCACCGCTTGGGCTGCTGACCGTTGCCGGAATGTTCCCGAAGGATTATCAACTCAAAGTCGTTGATATAAATGTGACCCCTTTGACGGACACAGCCCTCGATTGGGCAGATGTCGTCTTAACGTCCACGATGATCGTCCAAAAGGACTCGTTTTATCAAGTGGTTCAACGATGCAATCGAGCCGGAGTTCCCATTGTCGCTGGTGGCCCGCACCCAACTTCCTATTATGACAATATCAAAGCGGAAGCGGGTGGAACGATCGATCATTTTCTTTTCGGCGAAGTAGAGGAGACATTTGATGGTTTTCTCACAGATCTGAAAGCGGGAATCGCCAAAGAGGTATATCCGGAAACGAAAAAACCGGATATGACAAAAATGCCGTTGCCACGCTACGACCTCATTAATCTGAAGGATTACGGTTCAATGGCGCTCCAATTTTCTCGCGGGTGTCCCTTTGACTGTGAGTTTTGTGACATCACAAAACTGTTTGGTCGTGTGCCGCGCACCAAGACCAATGAGCAGATGATGACGGAGTTCGACATGCTCTACCGTCTTGGCTGGCATGGCGCGCTTTTCGTGGTTGATGACAATTTCATTGGGAATAAGCGAGATGCAATGCGTTTGCTCCCTGAAGTTATCGCGTACCAGAAGGAAAGAAATTATCCGTTTGACCTTTTCACCGAAGCCAGCGTGAACCTCGTCGAAATTCCAGAGATGTTGGATACGATGAGCGATGCAGGCTTTAGCATGGTATTTTTGGGAATTGAGAGCCCGAATGACGATGCGCTATTGACAACGAAAAAGAAGCAGAATACCAACAAAGAAGAAGACGCAAGAAGCTATTTGCTCCGTGCCGTTCACGAAATACAAGGCAAGGGCATAGAAGTGACCGGTGGTTTCATCATTGGAATGGATGGCGACACAGAATTTGACTCACATATTCAGTTCATTCAAGAGGCTGGTGTTCCCGTGGCAATGGCCGGTTTGTTAACGGCTTTGAAAGAAACAGACCTCTATCATCGTCTCCAACGTGAAGGGCGTCTACTTGACGAATCCACTGGAAACAACACTGACATCACATTGAATTTTGTGCCTGAACTGCCACGAGATCACCTCATTGCCGAATATCGGCGGGTCGTTTCCACGCTGTATGACCCTACCTTGGAGAACTATTTTGAACGCTGCCTAACGTTGCTGAAGCATCTGAATCCAGCAGACTATCCTGCGAGAAAGATTGGCAGGACGGAGATAACAGCTCTCGTTAGATCAATCAAGCGGCAGCTCTTCTCCAAACAGGGACCTGCTTACTTGCGGTTTTTAATAAAGGTGCTGAAGGAACACCGAAACATGTTCGTTAAGGCAGTGCGTCTCGCTATTTATGGGTATCATTTTGAAAAAATGACAAGCCAGACGATTGCTGTTGACAATTTCAAACAGTACTTGGATAAGGAATTCAACGCATTCAAGGAAATTGTGTCTCACCTTGCGAAAGCGCACGGTAGCCGCATTGGAGAGATTCGTTCGCATGCACAAGAACTCTTGGCTCGTGTCCACACGCAATATGAGGAGATTCACGAGGATTTCAGATATAGTGTGCAGAACGCGCTCAATACCTTTCAGAAATCCGTGTTCAAACATTATCTGGATGCCGAGTTCGGCGCATTCAAGGAAACTGTTTCCCGGTTCGCCAAAGCGGGTGGCGATCGAGTCGGTGAAGTTGGTGAGCATGCGGGTGAACTCTTGGCTCGTGTCCATGCACAATACGAGCGGATTCACAAGGATTTTAGGCACAGCGTTCACGACGTCCTCGCTCCCTTCCAGGAATCCGTGAAATCTTACCTGAATCAGCTTGTTGGTCCTGTCGCAATTGAAGTCAAGAGTTTTGATTAGGTTCTGTTGACATTTGAGTATAAGGTTGTGGCATAATAGAAGAATGACGCCAATAACCTTACCTGATGAACAATGGAATAAGATATACCGGTTTCTTCTTAGCTGTCCCACCATCTGAAGCTGCTACACACCGCTTCGTCGAAGCGGTTCTGTGGGTGACTCGTAGTGGCGCTCAATGGAGACTTCTACCAGACACCTATGGCAAATGGAACACCCGCTACAAGCGGTTTGCTCGATGGTGCGACAAAGGTATCTTTACACAGATGCACCACCACTTTGCCTCTGACCCCGATATCGAGTCGCTTATTGTGGACAGTACCATCTCCCGCGCTCACCCGTCTGCGGCGGGCGCCTTAAAAAAAACGGTGGCACTGAAAACCAAGCATTAGGTCGGTCTCGGGGCGGTTTCAGCACAAAAAATCACATCACAGTTGACGGACTAGGCAATCCCCTAAGAATTCATCTGACCCCCGGTCAGAGACATGACATAACTGAGGCGGAAGGGTTGATAATCGGATATAACAGTGAATATGTGATTGGAGACAAGGGGTACGATTCGGACGCTTTTATCGCGGTTATTGAGGCGAATGGAGCGATTGCGGTGATACCGCCCAAAAGTCATCGTGTTGACCAAAGAACGTATAACAAACACTTATACAAAGAGAGACATCGGGTTGAATGTTTCATCAACAAGATAAAATGGTATCGTCGTATCTTCTCTCGGTTTGAGAAGCTAGCTGTCCGTTATTTTGGATTTCTCAGCTTTGTCTCCACTCTTATATGACTCCATTGAAATGTCAACAGAACCTAGTCGAGGTTTGGGTGGAGTCGCTTGCGTATCGAAACCAAGCGAGGAGGATTTTGTTGGAAAAAAGTCAGCCATGCCACCTTTAGGGCTCTTGACGGTTGCCGGAATGTTCCCGAAAGATTACCAACTCAAAGTCGTTGATATGAACGCTATCCCTTTGACGGACGTGGATTTGAGATGGGCGGATCTGGTTTTGACGTCCACAATGATTGTCCAGAAAGATTCGCTGCAAGAAGTCATTGAGCGATGCAACCGTGCAGGCGTTCCGATTGTCGTTGGCGGCCCGCACCCAACCTCATTCCACGAAGAGATTAGCAAACCTTTTACTAAAGGAGAGGGTGTAGACTCCTTCGTTTTAGATGAGGTTGAAGATATTTTTCCCGAATTCTTACAAGACCTGCGCAATGGAACGGCCAAACACATCTACAGGGCAACGAAGAAGCCTGATGTAACGAAAACACCGCCGCCGCGTTATGGTCTCATCAACTTGTCCGACTATGGATCTATGGCACTCCAATTTTCTCGTGGGTGTCCGTTTGATTGTGAATTCTGTGATATTACGAAGTTGTTTGGTCGTGTTCCGCGCACCAAGACCAATGAGCAGATGATTGCAGAGTTCGACATGCTCTGCCGCCTCGGCTGGCGTGGTTCTCTTTTCGTGGTTGATGATAATTTCATTGGGAATAAGCGAGATGCAATGCGTTTGCTTCCTGAAACGACCAAATGGCAGAAGGAAAAAGGGTATCCTTTTGACCTCTACACGGAAGCCAGCGTGAATCTCGTCGAGATTCCAGACATGTTGGATGCAATGAGTGATTCTGGATTCAACATGGTATTTTTGGGAATTGAGAGTCCTAATGAAGATGCGCTTTTGGCAACGAAGAAGAAGCAAAATACTAACAAAGATGAAGCGCCCGGAAGTTATTTGCTCTATGCCGTTCGAGAAATACAAGGATGTGGCATAGAAGTGAGTGGCGGGTTCATCATCGGACTGGATGGCGACACAGAATTTGATTCGCACATTCAGTTTATTCAAGAAGCGGGCATTCCCATGGCCATAGCTGGCTTGTTAAATGCTTTGAAAGGAACAGACCTCTATCACCGTCTTGAACGTGAAGGGCGCCTGATTAGGGAATCCACTGGAAACAACACAGATCTCACGTTAAATTTCATGCCTCAACTTCCGCGCGACCAACTCATCGCGGAATATAGACGAGTGGTTTCCACCCTTTATGATCCCAGTTTGAACCATTACTTTGACCGTTGCTTGACAATGTTCAAGCATCTGAAGGTAACAGATCATCGTCCGCAAAGCTTGGGCACGACGGACGTGATGGCTTTCGCCAAGTCAATCCGACGCCAGTTCTTCTCCAAGCAGGGCCCCGCTTATTTCAGATTTTTGGTCAAGGTTCTGAAAGATCACCCGCGGTTTTTTCTATATGCAGTTCGCCTGGCCGTCATGGGATACCATTTCGAGAAGATTACCAGCCAGCAGATCGCCGTTGACGATTTCAAACAGTCTCTCAAAAAAGAACTTGATGCGTTTAAAGAAGAAGTTGTGTCTCGGTTCGCGAAAGCGCAAGGCAATCGGATTGGGGCAATTGGCGCACATGTTCAAGAACTTTTCTCGCGTGTTCAGGCGCAATATGAGCAAATCCACAAAGATTTCAGATACAGTGTTGAGGATACTCTCGATGCCTTTCAAGAATCCGTGAAATCTCACCTGGATCAGATTGTTGGTTCAACCCAGATTGAACTCCCGAGCCTTGATTAGTCAGAGATGCCAGCCATTGAGGTCAAAAACCTCCAGTTTGCCTATCCAAGCCGCAGTGAACCGACGCTGCGGGGGATAAACCTGAATGTTGAAGCGGGGGAGTTTGTCCTGCTCACAGGCCCGACGGGTTGTGGTAAATCAACGTTGCTGCGGACGTTGAATGGATTAATTCCTCACGCTTCGGGTGGAAAGTTATCTGGACTGGTTCGCGTCAACGGCGAAAACGTTGCCGAGCAACCGCTAGCGGTGACATGCCAGCAGGTTGGGTTGCTATTTCAAAACCCCGAGGATCAACTCTTTTGTATTACTGTAGAAGATGAGATTGCATTTGGACTGGAAAATCTCGGCCTGCCGCCCCTCGAAATCGATCGCCGAATCAATTCCGCTTTAGAGCAGGTTGAACTCGCCGGATTTAGAAATCATCAGATCACTTCACTTTCCAGTGGACAGAAGCAGCGGATTGCTCTTGCCTGTCTGTGCGCAATGCGCCCCCAGATCCTCCTGCTTGATGAGCCGACGAGTTATCTTGACCCGCAAGCCACCCTTACCATCCTCAAGATTATCCGCAATCTGAATAGGGATCTTGGCATCACCGTCATTATCGCGGGGCATCAAGTGAATGAGATTGCCCCGCTGTGCGATCGTGTTTGGCTCATGAATGACGGCGAACTCATTTCAGTCCTTCCAATCGATCAAGCGTTCAGAGATCTTGAATTGTACCATCGATTGGGCGTGCAAGTTCCCGAGCTCGCACAGCTCGCGGGCCAACTCGGCTGTCCTGAACGTCCACTGACCCTTGAAGATGCCGTGCAGCTTTTTGGGAACCGACGAATCGACAAATCGGGGCAAGAAGACAAGGAGAAAAGGGGTTCAGGAGTTCAGGGGTTCCGTCACGCTTCACACAATACGCAATACTCAATACGCAATACGCACGATGCATCCAACGATGTTTTGGTTGATGTTCGGAATCTCACATTTCGTTACCCTCGTACCTCCGTTGATGTGCTAAAGAATATCTCACTTCAGGTTGGGCGCGGTGAAGTGATTGCGATTATGGGGGCAAACGGATCGGGAAAGACAACACTGCTCTTGCATCTGGTCGCAATGCTTCGTCCTTCAGCAGGAAAGGTCCTCATCAAAGGGCAGACTACGGAGCGTTGTAAGCTCCACTATCTCGCAGGACAAGTGGGGATTGTTTTTCAAAATCCGGATCTGCTGTTGCAGGCATCAACGGTATCCGATGAGGTTGCCTTTGGCCCAAAGAACCTCAAGCTGTCTCGTCAAGAAATTCGGCATCGGCTAGCGAAGACCTTGCCGATGTTTGATTTGGAAGCCCTCAAAGCGGAAGCCCCTTATGCCCTTTCACGCGGGCAGCGCCAACGCACCGCCGCCGCCGCGAGCTATTCCCTCCATCCGGATCTTCTCCTCCTTGACGAGCCCACAACCGGCCAAGATCACCGTCATCTGCAACAACTCATGCGGCGGCTCTGTGACGTTATGAAGGCACAGGACAAAACGATAATCTTCTGTACTCACGATGTACACCTCACGCTGAAATACGCGAATCGCATCCTGCTGCTTCATCGTGGTGAACTGATCTTCGACGGAACACCTGATGCCGCCTTTGCAAATCTTGAACGGTTAAAGCAGGTATCGCTGGTCGCGCCGCTGACGATGCAACTACAAAAGGAAATGAGGAAATTGGGAAATTGGAAAATGAAGCAGTGAGGTTTCCTTATTTATGTCACTCACACATCTCCATCCCCATACCAAAATCGCTATCCTCACAATCGCTAGCTGTCTGGTCATTTTACTCGATAGCCCAATTGCCCTTTTTGTATGTTTTCTGGCAAGCCTCAGCCTCATCCTGCTTATCTCGCCGCCGTGGCATCAGATTCGCCTGCTTATCCTCTTTATCGGATTGGGAACCTGGGGGTTGATTTACAGCCAAGCAATCTTCTATAACGAGTTCCCGCGGACCGTGATTTTTACGCTTGTCCATAAAGACTTTCCTTTAATCGGCAAAGTAACAGGAGGAATTCATTTCTATCGCGAGGGGCTGCTTCACGGTGCCGTTCAATCCCTGCGGTTTAATACGACGCTCACAATCGGTTGTTTTATTATCTGGACAACCCAACCTCGTGACCTCCTCCTCGCCCTCGTTAAATTGCGTGTTCCCTACAGCCTCGCGTTCATGGTAACGACTGCATTGCGCTACATTCCGCTCATCGGCTCGGAAGCGATAACAGTGATCCGCTCGCAGCGACTGCGCGGTTTCCGGTATCTGCAGCTTAATCTCCTCCACACTAGCAGCGGCATCTTAAACAGTCTGCGTCCAATCTTAACCAACAACATCCGTCGGGCAACCCATCTTGGTGAAGCTGTTGAAAGCCGCGCATTTTCCCCTGAAACTGCCGCTGAACATCGCACTTTCCTGCGCGAACTGAAAATGAAACAGCAGGATGCCCTCCTGATCTCCGTTGTACTGATCTGTTTGTTGAGTGTTATCGGTTTGAAAATCCTTTACTTCCTCTACGCGAACGGTCTCTATTATGCGTCCTGGCTGAGAGGGGTGTACACCTTCGTGCGCGAAGTGTTGTAAGGTGTAAAACGCAATAGCATAAGGAGTAACGAGTAAGTTTTACGCATTATTCGTTACTCATTACCCCGGTGTCACATTCATAACCAATGGCCCTAGTTCGTACCAAACTCAACGCCCACAAGAGACTCGGCTACGACACGATTCTCCGTAGTCCAGGGCTTTATGTCCGTCGTTATTGAATCCACATTCCAAAACTAGCACCAAGGGTTGATACACAACTTTCAAATTTCCTTTCGCAATAGGTGAAAATTATGCGATTCAAAGAACATCTCATTGACGATACAATTAAAAGCATCTATGGCTTGGAAATTGCGGACATCAATGGCGATGGCAAGAAGGATATCGTCATTGGCTCCACCGGCAAACCGGTCATTGCTTGGTACGAGGCGCCACATTGGGAGAGGCATCTGATCACAGATCAACACCCCGGCAACATCACCATCGTCGCTCACGATTTGACGGGAAGTGGTATCCCAGATCTGATTGTCGGAAGCGCATTTAATCGGGAGGACCGTACGCTTATCGAATATTTACATTGGCTCGAAGCCCCGGCAGATAGCGGACAGTGGAAGAGTCACCACATTGAGGAGATTCCGTTCCTTCACCGTATCGCGCTTGTGGATATCAACGGCGATGGCCAGCCGCTCTTATTCGCCGCATCAATTAAGGGGCCTGAAGGGGAACTCAATGAATGGTATGATCCGGGCGGTCTCTGGTGTTATCGTCTCCCAAGCGATCCGGTTAACGGCCCATGGGAGCGCCGATTAATCGATGGCGATTTGCACCTCAATCACGGGTTGAGCATCGGGGATGTAGATGGAGACGGACGGCTCGATATCTTAATCGGCTGCCGGGACGGAACGATTTGGCTTGAACCCCCTTCGGACCCGTTTACAGGCAAGTGGGGAAAGTGGGGCATCAGCGATCTCGAAAGCAGCGAAGTTTTCACGGTCGATCTGGATGGCGATGGGGTCAACGAAATCTTATCGATCGAGCCATGGCACGGGAGTACCCTGTCATGGTACAAGGCGTCAGGAGATTTGCGGAAAGGGGTGTGGGTGCGGCACCAGATTGATGACATGCTCAATCGCGGACATTCACTGCACGGGATTGACATCGACGACGATGGAAGGGTAGAAATTATCTCTGGATATAATGGCGAAGGCACAAGCCTCGAACTCTATCGTCTCGAAAACCTGGATGGGAACCGATGGACGAAAGAAATCATTGACGACGGAGGATTGGGCGTCGGTAATATGCATGTGCTTGACCTGAACGACGATGGACGAGTAGACATCGTTGCCGGAGGGTTGAGTACAAGCAACGTCAAGTGGTACGAGAATTTGGGAGCATAGCTTTTTTGTTTGTAGTACACTTGAGTCGTCAATGTCACGTATGTAGAAAACAACTCAAGCTGTCACAGTGCAGGCGGATTTAAGATTGCGGCTTCCCATCGTTATGTCAGATAGATTCCACCTTCTCAGTACCGAGTAGTTCTAGCCTTGTTGCACGCTTTGGTTTGTCGTATGTCACTATTTCGTATGGATTGAGCCGGTGTGCTTTAATCATTCGTCAAATAGATACGCCAACAACTGACCCCCATCCCGAAAATCAGAGATCAAAATGTCCGCTCCGGCGTGAATCAATCGATTGCGCTTGTCGGCGTTCATATTATAACGGTTGTTTTCCACTGATGCCACGCCGAGGGCAATTGCGTCGACAGCCTTTGCATTTTCGATCTCCACGACCCCATCTCCGACAACCAGAAACTCACTCCCACTCAGGTTGAAATCTTTGAGAATCTTCTGAATCATCATCGCCTTTGAAAAGTTTTTATACTCCCGCAGCGCTCCGAAGATGCCGCCGTCAAAGCAGGAGGCCACGCCTAGAAGCTCTGCTTCATGCTGAACAAACTCAACATCTGTCCCGCTGGCAAGGTAGAGCTTCACTCCGCGTCTCCGGAGTTTACCCAAGAACTCAAGCGACATCGGTATGCGCAGATCGCGGGCTTTAATCTCTCCACGTTCCAGTTTGGCGATGCGTTTATCCACAATGGGTAGGAGCAGGTTGTTATACAGGTCTTTATAGTCCAGTGGCGCTTTCGGGGCACCCCCACGTTTCTCGATCTCCTCGCACAGTTGGATTATCTGATAAATTGTTTGCTTGCCGGTCAACCGATCCACGAAGTCAACGACGATCTGTTCCAATACTTCCGGTGTTTCATTTGTCGGGATTTCTTCAAGAAGAACATCAACCATCATGGGTACCATGACGTTTTGCCAACCGTCACGAATCAGGGAGATCGTGCCATCGAAATCAAAAAGGGCGTGCTGGATCCTTCCCTTCCTGACTTCGTGGAGAATCTCAATCGATGTGTTCTCAAGGAAGTAACTTGTTTCTTGTGTCTCCATTCAGCCTTCCTTCTGACATAACTGTGATGAAGATGCAACGGAAAATAGAAGGATTGACAGCCTATCACGGGAGGGGTATACTTAGTAGCGTGGAAGAGGAGAAGAAAACAGTAAGCAGAAAGGGATTGAGAGGAAACCAGAGATGAAACAGCTTACGAACGAGCCGCGTCCGGCACGTTACAATCGAGCCGATAACTCGGATTGCACAGATCACAATTTCCGCAATAGTATTCCTCCTCGACCGCTTCGCCGAAATACCTCCGTACCAATCGCCCGCGACATCCTTCCGCAAGCGCATAGAGGTCGATCTGGTCAATTTGGCGACGTTTGCTGCGAAGGTAATCCTCAAACCCCATCTGATCCGCGGACATTGAGGCGAACAGATCGCTGTCTTGAAGTAACTCAATCAATACCAGATCTTCCGCCCCCCAATACCTCAAATACCCTTCGCCTTGCAAGTCAATTAGCTGCTCCATGAGTCGGTCGGGACGGAGGTCGAACTCTCGACAAAAATCTAGGACGTGTAATTCCGATCGGGAGCGCAAGTGGCGTAGCAGAATCCGTTGTGATTCGTCGGCAATCCCCGCACTCTCAATAGGTTCAAATGAAGGTGTTCTCACCGAGAGTTTTGAAGGTACATTATACAATCTCCGCAGGAAACCGAGTTTCTCCAAGTGGCTAATCCCGCCCCGAATTTTCCCTTCGTTGAAACTACTCAACCACTCTAACTCCTCCGCCGCAAACATCCGAAAGCTGCCAACTGAGGGGAAGGTTTCGATCAGCTTCAGGAGTTTGAGGAGATCTGGTTTATTTGGCGCGCTCTCCTTGATAAACCACTCATGCAACTTTCGGTCGTCCGGGCAATAAAACAGGACACAGTGTGCAGCTTCGCCATCACGTCCAGCGCGTCCCGCTTCTTGATAGTACTGCTCCAGCGTGCCCGTCATTGTCCAATGAATGATATATCGGATGTTGGATTTGTCAATTCCCATCCCGAACGCATTGGTGGCAACAACCAGATCAAGTCCAGCAGGACCATCGTCAAAGAACCGATCTTGTACCCGTTTACGCTCAAAATCTTCGCGCCCGGCGTGATAAAAATCGACACGGTGCCCACGCCTCTTTAGGTACAACGCAATCTCCTCAGTCTCCCGCCGACGTCCGGCGTACACAATCCCCTTGCCCGTTAGCCGCTGCAGGTGTTCATCAAGATGCGGATATTTTTCGGCATCCCCCGAAACTTCGCAAACGCTGAATTTCAGGTTGGAACGTTCAATACCACGGGTGAAAGTCTGGGGCGGTTGAATTTCTAAGTGATCCAGAATGTCTTCCCGTACATCAAGGGTTGCCGTTGCTGTGAACAGAGCAATTGAACTCGGATGCAATTCACGAATGGCGTCACGGAGCGCGAGGTAGGAAGGACGGAAATCGTGTCCCCATTGAGAGATACAGTGGGCTTCGTCAATCACAAACAGGGAGATCTGGTGTGAATCAAGCAGGTTCAGAAATCGACGACTACGAAAACGCTCTGGAGCGATATAGAGCAGCTTGATTTCCCTACGTTCTAAGCGTTCCAATTCCGTACGGTACTCCTCCCAACTCAGACTACTGTTGAGCAGTGCCACCGCATAAATCCCTTGCTCACGTAACGCATCAACCTGATCTTTCATCAAAGAAATCAGTGGAGAAACAATCACAGTCACCCCTGGTAGCATCAACGCCGGCAACTGATAGCAGAGTGATTTTCCGTAGCCGGTTGGGAAGGACACGAGAATATTCTCTCCAACCAGAATTTTTTCTATAACTTCATGCTGCCCCTCCCGGAAGGCAGAATGACCAAAATGCTGTTTGAGTGCTGCCAGCAATTCATCCGTGATTTCATCAGGCGCAGCGCTATCATTCTCTGAAACCGAGGGGGATTTTGGCGTCTCACCTGGTGCGTCGAGTAGTTGATCTATGTTCTGAAGGAGCGCTTGTAAATCTTTCATCTCGGAAACAAAATAGGCATCCTCTAGGCAACTTCCACCGGAGGTGCCTGTATGTAGGCGACACATGATTCGGTTTTTCGTGCCTAGTCTTTGAATCGAAAGCGGATAATATGAAACAGCGCCGCAACCCCATCTTTCCAGCTTACCTTTTTCCCTTGAGCATAATCCCGTCCTCTGTAGTTAATGGGCATCTCAAGAACGCGGCATTTGCGTTTGGCAAGCTTGGCTGTGATTTCCGGCTCGAACCCAAATCGATCCGAACGCAACGGTATCTCACGCAAAATCGGAGTTTTTATCACTTTGTAGCACGTTTCCATGTCGGTGAGGTCTAAACGAGTGAAGAGATTGGAAAGAAAAGTCAAGAATTTATTCGCGGCATAGCTCAACAGCAGCGCCCGCTGCCTTCCCACTGTGAACCGAGACCCGTACACAGCATCCGCCTCCCCAGCTAAAATAGGTTGAATCAGCCTGGGGTAATCCTGGGGGTCGTACTCCAAATCGGCATCCTGGATGATCGTTATATCCCCAGTCACATGATGAAACCCAGTTCGCAGTGCGGCGCCCTTTCCCCGGTTAGACTCATGGTGAAACACGCGAATTGATTCATCGCCGGACGCTTCAATTTTCTTGAGCATCCTACGGGTCCCATCCGTTGAGTAGTCGTCCACTAAGATGATCTCCTTTTCAATCCCGACATTGACAGCTTTAACCTGCCGGAGCATTTCATCCAGCGTGTCGATTTCATTATAGACAGGAATAACGATTGATAGCTTATGTCCCATGCAAAATCCCTCATCTGCTTGCTGCTGTTGATTCAATGGCAGACACAGCGCTTATCACATGGATAGCATAACATATATGCCAAATCGAATCAAGCCCCTTTGTGCATAATGGTATGTTTCAGGAAGTTATTGTGAGGGCTCTTGCAACCCAGCTAGGGATTTAACGCCCACTCAAGTTGTTCATTTTTCAAATACGGGAGTAGAAGGGTTTGAAGACGTTGATGGGCATGGTGGAGATGGGCTTTGATTGTACCTTCAGATCTGTCCAATCGTGCGGCAATCTCTTTCAATTGGAGCCCTTCTTGATATCGAAGATTAAAAACACGTTGCTGTCCGGGCGGAAGTTGGCGTACAGCTTGACCAATGATCTGCCCAAGTTCCTTGGTCTCTACCTGATCCGGCGGTAGTGGACTTGCATCGTTAAACGCTGCCTCATCATTGCCCCCTGCGGTCAGGTCCTCCAGTGATAAAGTTCGTCCACGGTTTTGTTGACGAATGAAGTCAATGCAGAGGTTAATGGCAATCCGATAGAGCCAACTATAGAATGCCGATTGCCGCTTGAAATGAGGTAGGGCGCGAAAGGCTTTGATAAAGACCTCTTGAGAGAGGTCTCTCGCGGTTTCAGAATTGGGGACGTATTTATAAGCTAAATTATAGATTTTCGCCTGATATTTAATTACAAGCTCATTAAAAACTTCTTTTTCACCATTCTGGAACCGTTCGACGAGTTCTCCCTCATCAGTAGACGGAGAAGTGTGGGTTGAACGCGCCGGTAAAGTATAACTGCATTTAGCCATGCGGCTTTCTCCTTTTCGGTGGGGGATGGTCGATGCGTGAAAGTTCGGAGATCTGGCGCAAAGTAGACGTGAATCTTTTTATAATACACCGACCTCCATCAAATTGTTCCATATTCCTTATGCACGAACTAGGTTCTGTTGACATTTGAGTATAAGGTTGTGGCATATAGAAGAATGACGCCAATAACCTTACCTGATGAACAATGGAATAAGATATACCGGTTTCTTCTAAGCTGTCCCACCATCTATGTTGGCGACGAAGCTGCTACACGCCGCTTCGTCGAAGCCGTCCTGTGGGTGACTCGTAGTGGCGCTCAATGGAGACTTCTACCAGACACCTATGGCAAATGGAACACCCGCTACAAGCGGTTTGCTCGATGGTGCGACAAAGGTATCTTCACACAGATGCACCCCCACTTCGCCTCTGACCCCGATATCGAGTCGCTTATTGTGGACAGTACCATCTGCCGCGCTCACCCGTGTGCGGCGGGCGCCTTAAAAAAAAGGGTGGCACTGAAAACCAAGCATTAGGTCGGTCTCGGGGCGGTTTCAGTACAAAAATTCACATCACAGTTAACGGACTAGGCAATCCCCTAAGAATTCATCTGACCCCCGGTCAGAGACATGACATAACTGAGGCGGAAGGGTTGATAATCGGATATAACAGTGAATATGTGATTGGAGACAAGGGGTACGATTCGGACGCTTTTATCACGGTTATTGAGGCGAATGGAGCGATTGCGGTGATACCGCCCAAAAGTCATCGTGTTGACCAAAGAACGTATGACAAACGCTTATACAAAGAGAGACATCGGGTTGAATGTTTCATCAACAAGATAAAATGGTATCGTCGTATCTTCTCTCGGTTTGAGAAGCTAGCTGTCCGTTATTTTGGATTTCTCAGCTTTGTCGCCACTCTTATATGGCTCCCTTGAAATGTCAACAGAACCTAATAACATTGCTCAAGGATGTTTTCAATGACGTTGATATCTGCTTGGTCAGCCGGTGCAACCGCCGTCGCCAGTGGCAGTCGGTGATTTTTATCGGCGTCATAAGCAAAAATGGTATGCTTGCGATACCCCACAAACTTATCCTTCTTTGTCAACGTTGGTCTTTGCCAACTGATTTGCACATCAGAATCGGAGAAATGTTTAGGGCAGTCGCATCCCTGTTGACAGTCACAGTTTTGCAACGGTTCGGTCGAAGCCTCAATCTCTAGAGAAGTGAGGATGTCACAGTGAAATTGTTGTGCTATTTCACCAGTCAGATGGTACTTTCTAAACAACGACAGGTATGAGGCTGTAAACTCAACCCCTTCCGACAGAACTGTTGGTAATCAGCGTCCTTATTGACTTGTCTGGGGAGTTCGTTAAACGAAATGATGTCTCGTTTGAGGAAGTAGAGCAAATGCGTTTTGTAACCAATAATGGGGTCGATTGGTGGTCTGCCAAACCCACTTTGGCAACTTTTATAGCTTTGTGTCAATCTCTGGCGAATCTGCTCTTCGTCGAACAAAACCTCGATTTTTGCCAACTGCAAATCCTGGTATTGATAATCAGGATCAACCTTTCCGTAACGAAAACGTAATTCCATAGAGGCATCTCCTGAGTATGTTTGAATTACTTAAGCGCCTAACTCCTCATTATACGCAAACAGCGCAGGTGTGCCTCCGGTATGCAGGAAAATTACCGTTTCATCAGAAGAGATTCTACCCTTTCGGATATGATCAATCAAGCCTGCAAATGCCTTGCTCGTGTAGGACGGATCCAGGAAAATCCCTTCCGTTTGCGCGACCAATTTTAAGGCTGTAATGCATTCGGGTGTCAACACGCCATAGGCTTCGCCGACGTAATCGGCGGTGTTACACACGTCGTCATCGTGGATGTGGAGCTCGAGATCCAAAATCTGCGCCGCGTTGTTCGCCGCGATTCGGATGCGCTCGATCCGATCATCCCAGCCAATCGGCGCGAGCCCAAAAGGCTTTAGCTTCATGCCCAACGCCTTTGATCCGAGGATTAACCCCGCCTGTGTTCCGCCCGCTGAAGCTGCATAGATCCAGTCCGCCTCAATCCCCATTGCTTCCTGCTGTTCGTGGATCTCGGCGATGCACCACGAAAAGGCAACCGCAGCGAGGGCTGTCGATCTTGGGGCAGCGATGACGTAGGGCTTGAGGCCTTGCTTCTTCAAATCTTCAGCGAGGGCGTACTTGATTGCATCAAGTTCAGCGCCCATCACCGCATCGACGAATTCAACGTCTGCGCCAGCCAAACCATCCAGCAGCACATTCCCTTGGATCATGCTTTTGTGGTCACGGATGAGTCGCAGATAGCATTTCAACCCAAGCTTCGCAGCGGCAGCAGCGGCTTGCCGACAGTGGTTCGATTGTGATGCCGCACCCTGAATGATCGTGTCCGCTCCCTGATCTACGGCTTCACCGACCGTGAAAGTCAACTGGCGTACCTTATTTCCGCCAAACGCAAGCCCTGAACAGTCTTCGCGTTTGATGAGAATACGCGGACCGCCCAATGCCTCAGATAGACGTGGACAGTCCTCTAAAGGAGTTGGAAAATGCCCGATTTCCACTTGAGGCTGTTGGTTTATTTTTTGACGAAGTTCTTCTCTGGTAACGATGGCATTTGATGGATTCATGGATGCTCCTTCTTCTAGCTATAGGCTATATGACTGTTCATCCTTACGGAGTAAGTAACTCTCTCAGCAAATTCGTCAGCTCTTCGTTTCCTGAAGCCAACTCAAGAGCGCGTTTTATTTTATCCTCCCGGCTGCTTTCGTGTGTTGCACCGCCCGGCTCCCAAATGACTTCCAATTGCCTTGGGTTCAGACGATCATAGTTGACTTTCACAATGGCGAATGGGTAATTGTCCGGCACCAGTATGATCCAATCAACTGTCTCGCCTCGGTCCGAATATTGCCGATGCGTCTTCAGACGTCGATCTTGATGTGGAACATTCTGTTTAATCCACTGTTTGCGCTCAAACTGATCTGTTTCATAATGGCCAACTTCTAGCCAATTACGCCCTGCGCCATTCGGTTTGGTTGTGACATTAATCTGTGGCATCGCTTGGGCACCTCCCTTCCTATTCAGATTTTTTGATTTGAACTGAAGAACCAGTTTTGTGGCTATCGGCAATCGCTTGGCAGATCTGCATCATCTCACAGGCATCGGCGAGGCTGGCATGGGGTTGTTTGCCGGCAATGATGGATCTGGCGAAATGCTCCAGTTCTTCGAGGTAGCCATGGCGACCGTAGCCGCGGTAGTGCGTTCCTTGATTCCATTCCTGTGTTGGGAAATCACGATAGCCTCCACTTCCTGACCACGTATCTGGCTTAAGATACTGAATTCGTTGCATATTGTGCACCTGGATGACATGCCCGCTATCGCCGGCAACCATCACCAGCGTTTCCACTGTCGGTGCGCCGGCAACCATATTCAGCGTGCCAACCGCTCCGTTTGCAAACTGTAGAGATACCGCGAACACCATTCGCCCGTCCGCTCCAAAATGTTCAAGGGCGAGAAGTTGCGTCACGTCGCCTACCAGATACTGCATGCAATCCACAATATGAACGCCCTGATCTAGAAGGAACGCCCACTCCAGCGTTTCGTGGGCGCCCCTTGGGCTCGGCGCAAGATAACGCCCCTCAAATAGGATTGGATCGCCGAATTCCGCTTGCTCAATAATCTGCTTCGCCATGCGGTGTGCAGGTGCGTGCCGCCACATCGTTGCAACCATGCCAAATTTCCCCGTGCTTTCCGAGGTTTCACGGAGGCGCTCGGCGTCTTCGACATTGACAGCAGGTGGCTTTTCAATGAAAACGTGCTTCCCCAATTCCATGCAAGCGATCGCCAGGTCGGTGTGCATGATTTTGGGATGTCCAACAACTGCAACGGCATCCAGATCTTCGGTAGTAATCATCTCTCGATAATCCGTGTACCACCGCTTGGCGCCAAAGCACTTGGCGTTGCTTTCAGCCCTCTCGATTTCTAGATCACAGGTTGCAACGAAGTCGATTTCGCGGATTAACGGAATACAGGGCTGGAGATTTCTGGTCGCATGTGTCCCACAACCGATAAAACCCAATTTAACTTGTGCCATGAAGATTTCCCTCTATTATATTATTTTCAATCCTCTATGCGGCGCCATTGAGTCCCAAATCTGCTAACGACTCTACTGTTAGGACATTCGTGGCAAGGGCTGTCAACGCTTCCTGAGATTTGATTGCCTGGATTCTATCTATGGTTACTTGCGGAAGTTCCCCAAATTTGGCTTGCAATTGCTGCAAAAGAATGACATGCATCCCTTGCTGAAGTCCTTGTTGAATTGCTTCTTGTTTGAGTTTTCCATAGTAACGACCCGATTCGTCCATTTTTCCAAAGCCCGGTCACAACATCGGCGTCATCATTCGAGACAACCCAAACTGCTTCACAGCCTGGCCCCATCAGCGCATACAAGGTTTCTACACCGTGGAGGCCGTAGTGAAATAACCCCGGGTTGTGTGGATGGAGCGGCGCAGGCGAGCAAACCTCCATGTCAAGAATCTCCCCGATTTCCCTTATCTTTTCTTGAATTTCAACGACCTCTAAACCGTAACGCAACGATGAGGAGGTGAAGATTGGAACATTTTTCGATTGGGCGAGGCCCGCTAAAGCCTTCGCCTGTTCTAAAGAGCAGGTAAAGGGCTTATCCACAAATACGGGCAATCCCGCTTCCAGAAACGGTGCAGTGCGATCATAGTGGAAGCTGCCCTCGACCGACTCGATGAGTACCGCATCGATCTGCCCAATCATCTCATCCGGTTTGTCGACCAATGACACACCGTATCCCTGCATCTGCTTTGTGTAGACGAGGATGCATTCAGGCGACAGAAGCGAATCCCCTGGACAGCCGAGAACAACTTTTGCCCCATCAACCTACTGTTCTTCGCTCACGTCCACATAGTTCAAACGTCGTGTGAATTCAACCACATGGGATGTATCAAAATCAACGATTCCGAGACGGATCATTTATCCCTCCAACTCCGTGCTATCATGAAATGACTCAAACCACACGGACAATCATAATACTGCATTTTCACCGATTTTGTGGTGTTTTGTCAAGGCATTTTTTCCACTGGCTCAAACTTTCAGCAACATTTCTTTGCCCTCGCCGAGCGAAGCTGTCAGAACAGCGGAGGCAGATTGGGTGGGATGGCTACCCATCGTCGGATTTTTCGAATCCGATCTATTTCCCGCTTCGCTATAATTTACTAAGCTTTGGACAATTTTACCCTCACCAAAATCAGTAATAGCAAGGGTTGTGGATTTTAATCAGAGTTCATAAAATCTCTCGACTCACACAAAATTCTCCCCAATTGTCGGAGGAATGCAGGTGTCTGATTTTGGGGATTTGTCTGACCAATCTGTCACTATTGATACCGCAGATGGCTCCAAGCGAAGTCTCTTCTCACTTTAGACACTTTAGTACACTGTCCAAACTTTAGTATAATTTAGGGGAGATTGTTATCTGAAAAAAGACTTGCACGAAATACGGATCTCGTTTATAATGGTAGTGTATGTATGAAGGATTCAGGCTTGGGTGTTAAAAAGAGGTGAATTTTAATGCGAGTTGGTATGCAATACGGACGCGGTATGCTGGAAGTCGAAATCCCTGACCGAAATTTAGCAGGTGTGCTAACTATCCAGCGATCTGTCCCAATCGAGCATCCAGAACGTGCGGTTTGGGACGCAATCGAGTCGCCAATTCATTCCCCGCCATTAGCGGAGCTGGCGAGGGATCTGACTTCCGCCTGCGTTGTCATTTCGGACGTGACACGTCCTGTTCCCAATAAGCTGATTCTGCCACCGATTCTACAAACATTGGAGACGAGTGGCATTCACCGAGAGAAAATCATAATCCTGATTGCGACGGGCATCCATCGTCCCAACGAAGGAGAAGAGCTTGAGGAGATGGTCGGCACCAAGCTCATGAACAACTATCGGATTATCAACCATCTTTCGCAGGAGCTGGAAACGCACAAATATCTTGGTTTAACACGGAACGGGACACCGGTTTATATCAATAAAACCTATCTGGAATCAGACCTGAAGGTCACGACGGCTCTGATTGAGCCGCATTTGATGGCGGGATATTCTGGCGGACGCAAATCGATTTGCCCGGGGCTGGCTTCGGTCGAGACGATGAAAATTATGCACGGCCCCCAGATTCTTGAGCATCCGAACGCTTCGGTCGGTATCCTTGAAGGCAACCCGCTTCATATCGAAGCCACTGAGATCGCCTTGATGGCAAGCGTCGATTTCAACGTGAATGTCACAATCGACGATCGACGTCGACTGACCGGCGTGTTTGCCGGTCATCTTGTTGAGTCCCATTTAGCCGGCGTTAAGTTCGTTGAGAAACAGGTGAAAGCCACACTGCCGCAGCCCGTGGACGCTGTCCTGGTGTCAAGTGCGGGTTATCCGCTCGATGCTACATTTTATCAAGCCATCAAAGGACTCCTGGCGGCGGTGGAAATTGTCAAGCCAAATGGGAGCATTATCCTAGCAGCGGAGTGCAGTCAAGGAATTGGCAGCAAGCCTTTCACAGAACTGATTTTGAAAACACAAGATCTCAGGCAATTTATCCACGATATTTACGACCCGGCGAACTTTGTCATCGATCAATGGCAACTGGAGGAGCTAGCAAAAGCGGCGAAAAAGGCCGAGATATACTGTTATAGCGATGGTATACCTTATGACCAACTCAAGGACCTGTTTGTGCATCCGATCCGAACCCTTGAAGAAGGGATTGAGCGCGTCCTTTTCAAACATGGGGCTGATGCCCAAATCGCGGCAATCCCTGAAGGCCCCTATGTTTTAGCAAAAGTCGAAAATTAGGTTTTGGGACTTAGGCGCATCAGGCATTAGAACTTATACCGAATTCGGCTTAAAATTTTCCATCTCCCAATGGGAAACGACAAGCCTAAACCAGTATGAGCCCCAATACCTGATACCTAACAACGATTCCACGAGGGGAATGAAATGCAGAACGTATCACGCCCAATCGTCGAACTCAAAGGATACCGCGATGGCTTACGCTTGATTATTGATCCGAAAGCGCCTATAGAGGGGATCGAGCGTGCGATTGCAGAACGAATGGCAAACTTAGGAGATTCGTTGTCAGGCATGGCGATGAATATCGATGTCGGAAGCCGATCACTACCCGATGAGGGGTTAATCCGCTTAAGAGATCTGCTGCATGAGAACTACGGACTGGAGGTTAATCACGTCATTGGCGACTCCTACGATGAACCAACGATAGCGGAAGAATCTCAGATTGTTGGCGCCCCAGCAATCCATGAGGAAGCGCGCGTTTTTAATCGCCTCGCCCCGATGCACGAAGATACACAATTTATCCGTCATACGCTTCGTTCTGGACAGGTCGAGCGTTTCTTAGAAGGCAATATGGTCATTTTGGGGGATGTGAATCCGGGAGCGGAAGTGACTGCCGCTGGAGATATTATTGTCCTCGGTGCCCTGCGCGGGGTTGCCCACGCCGGAGCGCTTGGGAATACAGCGTCGGTGATTATCGCATTGAACCTACTGCCAACTCAATTGAGAATTGGACGTTTTATCACTCGTCCGCCCGGTGGGAAACAACGCCGGCGTCGGAAAGCAGAAATCGCGCGCATACAAGAGGAGGCTATCGTTGTTGAGCAATTCGATCGACTTTAGAGCATCTAATGAAATTTGACTGTACTATCAATAAACCTTTGAGAAACCGCATTGCAACTAGACAACTAACGTCGCATCTGAACTCAAGCTCTTAATCGTTAGATCGATATGTCACGTGGAACGGATTTTCTCGCAAATATAGTGATAGTACACTTAAGTAAGTTCTGTGAAGAAAGGAGCGAAAAATATGGGAAAAGTGTTTGTAATTACCTCCGGTAAAGGCGGGGTTGGTAAAAGCACTTCCACAGCGAATATCGGAACTGCTTTAGCCGTGCTGGGTAAAAAGGTTGTTGTTGTTGACGCAGACGTGGGATTGAGAAACCTTGACGTCATCATGGGCCTGGAGAGCCGCGTCGTTTATACATCGATGGATGTGCTCGAAGGCGTTTGTGACCTCGAAAAGGCGCTTGTAAGAGATCGGCGAACAAAAGACCTCAACCTGCTTGCAGCTTCTCAGAAGAATAACAAAAGCGATATTCAACCGGAACAGATGAAAAAGATCTGCTTTGAGCTGAAAGAGAAGTGCGATTACGTCCTCGTCGATTCACCCGCTGGCATTGAGCAAGGGTTTCAGAACGCAGCAGTAGGTGCAGATGAGGCGCTTATCGTGACAACGCCCGAAATTGCATCGGTTAGAGATGCGGATCGAATCATCGGTTTGTTGCAGAACATGGAGATTAGTGACATACAACTCATCATCAATCGTCTCGCACCAGAAATGGTCGAAGCAGGGGATATGATGGAGCCGACGGATGTCATTGACATTTTGTCAATTGATTTGGTTGGAGTCATCCCAGAGGATAAGGAAATTATCGTTTCAACCAACCGAGGGTTACCGTTAGCCTATAATCATAAGTCTGATGCTGGGCAGGCCTACAAACGTATCGCGCGGCGGCTTGCGGGAGAAGATATCCCAATTCCAGAGTTTAAGCCAGAAGGCTTGTTCGATAGCTTGTTTGGCAAATTGTTCAAGTGGGGCTAAAAGGAGAAAACAGATGTTCAAACGGTTAATACAGGTACTGAATCGGCAACCGAAGAGCAAAAGTGTCGCAAAAAGCCGTCTGCAATTGATCTTAGTGCAAGACCGCACCGGGGTTGATGAAGAGGTCATGAAAAGCTTGCAAGCAGACTTGACTGAAGTGCTGTCAAAGTATTTTATACTGAAACCAGATCATGTCGAGATGGATCTACAGCGGGAAAAAGACTCAATGGCGCTCGTTGCAAACATCCCGGTCTTTGGTATGAAAGTCCGTCATCCCATGCAGGCGTGATTCGGTTGCGGATTGCAGCCCCGACGAATGCCTCAAAGCAGCAGACGCTCAACGGCAAGGGCTACCCCATCATTGTGATTGGTGTCTGTGATGTAATTTGCGCAAGCCTTAATCTCATCAACGGAATTTCCCATGGCGACCCGAAAACCGGCGACTTCCATCATGCTTTCATCGTTGTAGCCGTCGCCAAACGCGACAAGCAGATCGGTGGAGATGTCGAATTGGGCGGCGAGGGCTTTCAGCGCCCGTCCTTTCGATACCTGCGGGTTCATAAACTCAATGTATTCAACCTGCGTCCGTGTCACATACAACTGCTCGCCAAACTTTTCCTTGCATTCAATCAGAAGTTGATCGATTTTTTTAGGCGTATCCAGGATTTGCATCTTCGTAGGTTCTTCGCCGTCTAATTGGTGCAAATCGCCGAGCGCCGTCGCTGCAACCTCTGTCCTCGTCTCATACAACTCACTCCACGGATTGACCTCCTTGATATACAACTGATCATTCAAACAGAAGTTCAGATGCAATACGCTCTGATCACAATATTCGACGAGCGCCGTTGCATCCGGCGCAGGGATGGGCGTGTGGTGAAAGACTTCGCCCGTTTTGGTGTGCTTGACCATCCCACCGTTGTATGAGATGATCGGATTTTCTAGCCCAATCTGATCGCTGATTGGCAGAATCGATTGATGCATCCTGCCCGAAACCAGCACGACCACAACGCCTTGCGCTGATAATTTTTGAAGCGCTTCGCAATTCCGATCTGTCACAACGTGATCATCATTCAATAGCGTTCCATCCAAATCCAAAGCCGCCAAACGGCATCCAATTTTTCCCATCTGTTTTCTCCTTGTACCCAGTGCCTGAAAGGGGAATATTGTGTTTGACCTCGTCAACTCTATGCGTTCTTATAGTTCTGTTTTCCGTCCGGTTGATTCAATAGCTGCTATAGCTTTTCTTTGGTTTCCGGTGAAAGGGAACGTATATCTTCCGCTGTAACGGAATGGACGCGCTCTTCGAATTGTTGTCAGTAGCCATCAAATCTACTATTCCAAAGTCTGATTTTGCTGCACGAAATCAAAATTGTCCAGATCGATGTCTACAACTCGCTGTTTGGTCGCCAGCGGATTCAGCAGATCGCCTTTTCAGTATAGCGATCAAACAGATGAATGTGTTTCGCATCGAAATCGAGCCAGACTAACTGTCCAATATCAATCCGGAATGCGGGATGTGTACGTGCTCTGAGGAAGATGAAATCGCCTGTGGCGGAATTTTCGCCCAGAAAGATATCGATAATATTGACTGAACCCAGCGCTTCGACAAGATGTACCGCTGCTTTGACGCCCTTCTCAACCGGCTCTTTTGAGACGATAGTATGTTCCGGACGAACCCCAAAGACCAATTCATGGGAACTTGCCCCTTGACGGACAAGCCCCATCTGTTTATCGGACAACCTTATCGAAACATCGGTGTGCGTCAGATGCAAAACCGGCTTGCCGTCCAATGACTCAACCTCGCTAGCGATCAGGTTCATTGATGGACTCCCCATAAATTCCGCGACAAACAGGCTCTCCGGCTGATTATACACTTCTTGGGGTGTCCCAATCTGCTGAAGCACTCCCAGGTGCATGACAGCGATTCGGTCTGCCATCGACATCGCTTCAATCTGATCATGGGTGACGAAAATCGTCGTCGCCCCTAGTTCACGCTGAAGGCGTTTGAGCTCGGATCGCATATCCACTCGCAGCTTTGCGTCGAGGTTCGACATCGGCTCATCCATCAAGAACGCCTTGGGATGACGAACCATCGCCCGCCCCAACGCGACGCGCTGCATTTCCCCGCCGCTCAGATGGCTCGGCTTCCGATTAAGCATCGCCTCAATTCGCAGGATGTCCGCAACTTCTTTCACCCGTTTCTGAATTTCGGGTTTGGGCGCCTTCACGGCTTTGAGCGGAAATGCGATGTTATCATAAACAGTCAGGTGTGGATAAAGCGCGTAAAATTGGAACACAAACGCGATGTCTCGATCGGCCGGCGATAGTTCATTCATCCGATTTCCATCAATAAAGATGTCACCTTCTTCGGGGTGTTCTAACCCGGCGATTGCCCTGAGCGTGGTTGTCTTCCCACAGCCAGAGGGGCCCAGGAAAACCACAAATTCTTGATCATGAATTTCAAGGTTCATGTTGTTGATGGCAACGACATCCCCAAAACGTTTTGTGACGTGTTCAAGTTTGATTTCTGCCATCTAATTTCAGGATGGTTCATTTTCCATTCTATCACTAAATATTTAGTGCGCACTATGACAGCCTCTTCATCAAACGTGACGAGTGATAAGTGACAAGTGATTCACCTATCATTCACCACTCGTTACTCATCACTCTTATGTCGTAAGGCTATAAGGGGAATAGATCAATCTTTTTCACGCATTTAGTGATGGCATACCATCCCCTCCTGCCTCATATCTTAGCATACCAACATAAAAATTGAAACCCAAAATGATAATGCGTGAATCACGAAGAATTGGTATAATAACCCAAGTTGCTAGTAATTGAAAATCCATGGGTTTTCCGTTAAAGTAGAGGTAATCCAAACCATAATACCTCAAAGGAGAAACCCATGGACATACAAATTGTAACCATTTTCTATCTCTGTGACAAGCTCTTAGAAGCACTCAACTCAAAACCACACCCACAAACGCAGATGTCTGATGCCGAAGTGATGACCACCGGCATCGTCGCTGCGTTGTTCTTCGGGGCAAACTTGCAAACCACTTGTGACTTTCTAAAGACTCATGGCTATATACCCAAGATGCTTTCAAAAAGTCGATTCAACCGACGACTTCATCGAATTAAACCGATGTTCACCCCATTGTTCAAAATCTTGGGACGAAGCTATGTGCAACTTAATCAACAGAAAATCTATGCACTGGATACCATACCAATTGCTGTTTGTTCCGCATTCGTCGGTCAAAAATCTACACCGATAAGGCATATCGAGGCTATCAAGCGTCCAAACGTCGGTATTTCTATGGCTTGAAAGTTCATCTGCTAGTGACTGCGAGTCGACACCCTGTTGAATTTTTTGTGACCCCAGCCAGTACAGGGGACGTTGAAGGGTTACAGTGGTTTGACTTCGACTTGCCACCGGGCTATGGTGACAAAGCATACAATAATTATGAGATAGAAGATATTGTTACATCAGTCGGAGTCGAATTAAAGCCAGTACGCAAGAAGAATTCCAAGCGGCTGTATCCACCATGGGAGACCTACTTGGCTAATTACCATCGTAAGTCTGTTGAGACGGCTGGCAGTTTGATTAACAAACTGCTTCCACGTTCAATCCATGCAGTAACGCAACACGGATTTGAATTGAAAGTGGTCTTGTTTGTATTGGCTAGCAGTATCAATCAGCTCTGAGTTCACTCACATATTCAGTTCACTCACATATTCGATGAATAGGTCGCAACTTGGGTTATAATAACACATAAATGACAACATGGGCAGAAATAGACCTTTCCGCAATCAAATCCAACGCACAGGCAATCAGAGCGTATACCGAGGGTAAGCTGCTGATCGCCGTTATCAAGGCAGACGCTTACGGGCACGGTGTGATTCCTGTTGCGAGAGCGTTAAGCGAAGAAGCCGCGATGTACGCTGTTGCCACAGTTGAGGAAGCTGTCGAATTGCGTGCGGCTGGGGTCAGGAAGCCAATTCTCGTGCTGTTCAATGCCCTGCCCGACCAAACGGAAACAGTTGTCCGGCATCAACTGACGCAGTCAGTGTGTGAATCAATGCTCTGCCAAACGTTGTCCCGCACCGCTCAAGCATCGAATCGACAGATTAAAGTTCACGTTGATGTGGACACCGGCATGAATCGCGGTGGAATATGGTATACGGAAGCTGTTGGTTTCATCCAGTGGTTGACATCGCTGGAGGGGGTTGAGATTCAGGGAATCTTCACACACTTTGCAGCGGCGGACGAAGCCGACAAAAGCCACGCACATCTTCAGTTAAAACGGTTCAAGTCCGTGCTTCAGGCTCTCTCCAACCTCAACCTACGCCCCCCGATTGCGCATGCCGCCAACAGTGCAGCGATGTTGACGCTTCCCGACTCCCATTTTGATGCAGTTCGTGTGGGCTTGGGTTTATACGGCGTTTATCCATCGTCTGACGTCAGAGGAGCGAGTGCTGTGTCCTTGTGTCCTGCCCTGAGTTGGAGGGCGCGAGTCATCAGCTTGCATGAAGCGACGCCAGGGGAAGGGGTCAGCTACGGCTCCACTTACAAAATCAATCAGCCGACATGGTTAGCCACTCTGCCCGTTGGCTACGCCGATGGCTATTCACGTGCCCTATCGAATCGTGGTGAAGCGTTGATCGGAGGGGCAAGGTGTCAACTAGTCGGATCGGTTTGTATGGACGGCACCGTCTTTCGGATCGAGCCGCCGAAGGGAGGACGCGCGGATCTGCCCCTACGCATTGGCGATGAAGCGGTGCTGATCGGGGAGCAGGGAGATTTGGAGATTACCGTCGATCGGGTTGCGGAGAAGGCGGGAACCATCTCGTATGAGATTTTGACAGGACTCGGGAAACGGATCTCTCGGGTTTATGTGAATCGAAAATCAGAAGCATTTGACATCAGAGCGGAAGGATGATAAACTGAGTAACGCAACTTATCATTGGCCACGTCATTTCATGATAACCCTCCATACCTCTGTAGATAAGGGGCCGTTAGCTTGTCTACCAATGAACACGGGGGGCAGATCGTCACCCTTGATAGAGCGGGAAACCTTACAGGGACGCTCCCATAAAGTCACGAGCGTTTTACACCTGCAAAGGAGAGCAATCAAGCGACTCAACACGAACTTTTCTGAAATTGTTCGTGAATGTGTCATCAACGATTTGCCGAAGCTAATCGATCGCGAAACCAAAGCAATAAAAGCACGCAAGCAACAGCTGAAATCCATATAGTGATTGACTTTCGTAGCTTGGAAAAAAGCACGGAAAAATCACCGAAAAGAGTTTACCATGAGCACTGAGAACCACGACCGCGAAACCAACAATGAAGTTGAGGCGTTGCAACCCAAAACGCAACCGGGCTTTAGCGAGGGCACCGTAACAAGACCTGAGATGCCCACACGCCCGCCGATACTGGGACTTGAATCCACAGCCACACCCGTACACCTCCCCGCACCTACCCACGAAATCGGAACGCTCCCGGTTCCTGACATAGAAGTGCCGTCCGTTGTTGGGCATGAACCGACACTTGCGCCAGATGAAACGCCACTCCCCGATGTACCCGAACCCCGTCAGTTCCCGGTGCGCTTGCAGAAGGAGGATTTTCGATGAAACATCAGAACAAATCATTGTGGCAGCTGCCTCTGGTTACACTTGCGGTCGTGCTGCTATTTTGCACCACAAGCAACGCCCAGACCGTGCCACAGGTTGCAGAAAAAGCATTAGCCGCTACCGTACCTTTAGAGATGCAGGGTAGAAACGGTGTCGCACTCGGATTTGGCAGTGGCTTTTTCGTCCGACGCAACCTCATTGCAACAAACTACCACGTCATCGAAGGGGCGGCGCGAGGCACCGCGAAGTTGGTTGATAAGGATACGACGTACGCCATTGAAGGTATCACGGCAACTGATAAAACAAACGACCTCGCACTTCTAAAGGTCACTGTGTATGGTATCAAACCCCTTCCACTGGGCGACAGCGACACGGTTCGGATTGGCGAAACGGTTTACGTCGCGGGCAACCCGTTGGGTTTAGAAGGCACAGTCTCGGATGGCATCATCATCAGTCGCCGCGATAGAGACGCGAAAGAACGTTTCCAGATGACTGCGCCGATCTCTCCGGGCAGCAGTGGGGGACCGGTGCTAAACCGCAAGGGTGAAGTAATCGGGGTGTCAGTCTCAGCCTACCGTGGGCTATATGCACAGAATCTCAATTTTGCGATTCCTTCAAATGCGCTCAAAACGCTACTTGCACGATCGGGAACAGTCAAACCCTTTTCGCAAGAGAGTCAATCCATATCTGCTGAGACTTATTTCATTAGAGGCTATGAGAAGGCAGAATTGGGGGATTATAAGGGGGCGATTACGGACTACACCCAAGCCATCTACCTCAAACCCGATGATGCCTTTGCTTACTGCTTTCGCGGACTTGCGAAATATGATCTGGGACGATACGCTGTCGCCATTTCTGATTATAACACTGCTATCCAACTCTTCCCAGATTATGCTTTTTTTTACTTCAATCGGGGAAATGCGAAGGCTCGCTTAGGGCAACATTTCGCCGCTATCGCAGATTATGACACGGCTATCCGCTTCCAACCCGATGATGCCAAAGCCTACTGCAATCGGGGTATTGCAAAGGGGAGTCTGGGACGTTTTGGGGAGGGGAAGCAAGATCTCAGGGCTGCCTTGAAACTTGCAGAAAGAGCTGGCAATGAAAGTCTCAAAACCGAGATTGAGGCATTCCTTCAAACGGTTGACTAGTGGGACTGAACCCGTCGCGCGGAAGGGGGGGGACAATTATGGACTTTTCTGCATGGTCCCCATCACATCTGATCGTGGCGGGGCTCGGCTTTGCTACGATACATGGCGTAATATCGCCGATGTAAAGCGATACAATGATTGTAGACATGGCTATACCCGTTGATTTGACGGTGTAGATGCCGATTCCGCCTATGATGATACAATTTGAACTTGTAAGTTTTCATGGAATTCACCGTTCACCGCATCAACCCACTGGAATGGGTGTCAAGGGCGGTTGGCGGGGTTGCCAACCGTCCAGTCCCTTGACAACGATGATAGCGAATTATACCATGCAACGCCTTGAAACTCAAGGCTAAAGCGGTCTGTATCCCAAGTCTAAAGACTTGGGTTTTAGACCTAAAGGGAGTTTAGATAATAGGGGAGCCTCATGACAACAGAACAAGCAACAACCCTGAAAATCACTTTAGAATCAATGTTCGAGCACATTGCCCAAAAACAGAATATAACGGAAGACCTTGAGCAGATCGAGCGTCTACATCAGGAGATTGGAGCGGCTGCACCGCCGACGCTACGCCACTACCTGCAACGCCGAAGTTATACCAAAGCGCTCGATTTTCTGAAGGATGGCTTCGTTGCTGATTCGGATTGACATCATATAAGGCTTAATTTAACTCAAATATGGGAAGTCCAGCAAACCAAATCCGCGACTAAAATGCCATGCAAGCCGTAAACTGCTCATTCCATACGTTAGGTTCTGTTGACATTTGAGTATAAGGTTGTGGCATAATAGAAGAATGATGCCAATAACCTTACCTGATGACCAATGGAAAAAGATATACTCGTTTCTTCTAACTTGTCCCACCATCTATGTTGGCAACGAAGTGACAACACGCCGCTTTATCGAAGCGGTTCTGTGGGCGACCCGTAGCGGTGCTCAATGGCGGATTCTGCCAGACACCTATGGTAAATGGAACACCCTCTATAAGCGTTTTGCTCGGTGGTGCGACAAAGGGGGCTTCACACAGATCCACCCCCACTTCGCCGCCGCCCCCGATATCGAGTCGCTTATTGTGGACAGTACAATCATTCGAGCACACCCGTGTGCGGCGGGCGCCTTAAAAAGCTGGCGCCTTAAAAAAAAGGGTGGTACTGAAAACCAAGCGTTAGGTCGGTCTCGGGGCGGTTTCAGTACAAAAATTCACATCACCGTTGACGGCCTGGGTAATCCCCTAAGAATACATCTGACGCCCGGTCAAAGAAACGACATAGCGGAAGCAGAAGGGTTGATACTTGGATATAAAAGCGAGTATGTGATTGGAGACAAGGGATATGACTCCGACAATTTTATCGCTGTTATTGAGGCGAATGGAGCGATTGCGGTGATACCGCCCAAAAGTCATCGTGTGGATCAAAGAGATTACGACAAACATCTGTACAAAGAGAGACATCTGGTTGAATGTTTCATTAACAAGATAAAATGGTATCGCCGCATCTTCTCTCGGTTCGAGAAGTTAGCTATCCGTTATTTTGGATTTCTCAGCTTTGTCTCCACTCTTATATGGCTCCCTTGAAATGTCAACAGAACCTAGAATAATGAAAAAGAAAAAAGAAAACTATTTTAAGTCGGAAGCAGAGAAAATTTACGGTGAAGTAAAAGGATCATATAACCAAAAGAGTATCAAAAAGAGAATCGAAGCTCTTTTCCTCGATAACCTCGGAAAGATTCTATTGAGAGAACAAATCATCGAAGTAGCTAGAGACCCGATAACCCAAAAGGATCCTGAAAATTGGCATCAGAGGTTATCGGAGTTACGAACCGATGATGGATACACAATTTTGTCGTGGCGCAATCGGGGCGATCTAAAAATTCAAGAATACCTTATGCCTACCTCTGAAAAAAGGCAGCGAATCAACAGGAGGGTTCGTCCACATGACGAAGTATGGTTACAGATATTGGAAAAGGCGAATTACTCTTGTGAATGGGATGAGGATGGTATTCGGTGTGAACTTGAGGATGGGCAAATAGATCCGATCGGAGGAGGCACCGTAAAACTGACGCCAGATCATAAGTCGCCACATTCCATAAACGTTGAAACTGATCCAGACGATCCCAATCAATGGAGAGTCTTATGTGGGCGACATCAAGTCATGAAAAAGAATTTTTGGGATGATAGTACAGGTAAAATCAATGTTTATGCTATTGTTCAAGCTGCAAGTAAAAAGGAAAAGCGGATTGTCTTTTCTTTTCTCCTAGATTATTTTGGGTATCAAATCAATGACGGGAAATTGGAGAAGGAGTAGGTATGACTCAAATGACTTTCACGGCACTCGATAAAGTCACGCACAATAACGGAACTAAAAAGGGGAATGCTGTCATACTACCACCGATGGATATATTTGAATCTATTGAATTGATTAAATCAACTGGTATTAAGCCGCGTGTCACAATGCTTGATCCCTGGTATAACAAAGGTTTTGGAGAAATAAGAGATGATTACAATGATTTTGTTATATCCATACTCGAAGCCCTTATTGGTATCTCCGAGCATGTATTTTTGTGGGGTTTTCCTGAGATTATAGCTCAGTATTTTAATCGTATACCGACTGAATACCAGCTTGTTGCGTGGCTCACTTGGTACTATAAGAATAATCCATCTGTTATCCGAGGTTGGCGATCGAGTCAGAATACTTGCTTGCATCTTTCTCAGGGTGATACAAAGTTATATCCCGAACACTTTTTGAATGACGCACAAAAAGAAAAGCTAAAAGCAGGAAAGCTAAGATATATGCCAGGTCCAACGAGTGTCATAGAAGCCGCCTTATTGGTAGGCTTTGTGGGCAAGGATGAGCAGACGGGGCATCCATCTCAAAAACCGTTAAAAGTATACGAGCCGCTTTTCTTCATGACGACAAAAGAAGAAGATTTAATTTATGACCCCATGTGTGGGTCTGGTACTACAGGTGCATTTGCATTGAAACATAATCGGGCTGCAATTTTATCAGACATCAACGAGGAATATATTTCTATCGTTGAGTCGAGGCTTCTAGAAAAGAGGATTCATTCTAACAAGACATTGCCTTCAGCGCTTACAACTACGCTGCAAGCGTGAGTGAACTTTAGGTTAGCACCGGGGGAACGGAACATTGGATAACAGAGAAGTCGTCGTGAACCTATGGTACGTAATGGATGAAGAAGGAGTGATATACTCTTTGCGCGCCAAAGCTTATGTCGGCGCGGGTTCCGACGCGGAGAAACTCGAATTCTTGCAACAACGCGCCTCGCTCGACTATCTCGTAGCCGATCCATTTGAAATCCCACAACGTTTCTATCTACAGATTAGCAACATGGAAACGCATGACTCCACGATCATGCCGGTTGCACATGTTTCCATGTTGCAAACATTGGACAGTCCAATCGTGCTTTTCGAGGATGCGCTGAAGGTAATAGAAAACCGATTTCCCGCCCAATCCCAATTAGAGATTCCTCAACACCCTTTAGTTTGTACAACGCCTCTTATGCAGAATAAGCGGGGGATAATTGAACCCCGGTTTTCAGGCCAGATACGATACCGGCCGAGATTACGCCATGATTGAAAGTCAATTTAGAAAAAGAGGAACTGAAATGGCAAGAGTAGACCGGCGCAAGCCGAATCAGATGCGCCCGACCCGCATAGTTCGGAATTACATTAAACACCCAGAAGGATCTGTCTTGATTGCTGTGGGTGACACAAAAGTTGTTTGCACCGCATCGGTGGAGGAGAGACAACCGTATTTCATGCGCGAGCAGCACATCCGAAACAAAGGCTGGGTCACCGCCGAATATTCAATGCTACCGCGCTCAACCGCCGACCGGTTGCGGCGTGAAGTCACCCGTGGGTCACCCGGCGGAAGAACGCAAGAGATTCAACGGCTCATTGGCAGATCGCTGCGGGCAGTCGTAGATCTCAAAGCCCTCGGTGAACGCACGATCTGGATCGACTGCGACGTCATCCAGGCAGACGGCGGCACGCGCACAGCGTCAATTACCGGCGCATTTATTGCGCTTTGGGATGCTTGTCAGTGGTTGATGGATCGAAAATTGATTACAACTGTCCCGATTCTTGATCATGTAGCGGCGACAAGCGTCGGCATTATTGATGGGACGCCCATGCTAGACCTCTGTTACTCGGAGGATTCCACCGCTGATGTGGATATGAACGTTATCATGACAGGCGCGGGGAAATTCGTCGAGATCCAGGGCACTGCAGAAGAAGCCCCATTCTCCAAGGAGGAGGCTGATCAGATGCTCAATCTGGCAATCAGCAGCATTGGGCAACTGATCCGACTCCAAAAACGTATGATTATTGAGAAGAGGGATGAAGCTAGTATTGGCAACCCGTAATCGCGGCAAAGTGCGCGAAATCGGTGAAATCCTCAAAGTCCAAGACGAGATTGAGCTTTTGTCGCTTCTCAACTACCCGGACGCCCCGGCTGTCGTCGAAGATGGCAAAACTTATGAGGAGAACGCCATCAAAAAAGCCTCCGTGCTCGCCGAATACACCGGATATTTAACGATCGCCGACGACTCCGGTTTGGAGGTAGACGCACTTGACGGTGCCCCCGGCCTCCATTCCGCACGGTATGCTGGTGAGAACGCTTCGGACGCAGATCGGATTGCCAAACTGCTTGATGCGCTTAGGGACGTTCCTGATGATCAGCGGATGGCGTGTTTCAAATGTGCTGTGGCAATCGCCAAACCTGATAGTCAAACGCAGGTTGAGCCCCAATCAGAGATCGAGTGTAACCCCGATTTGCAATCGGGATGCGAGCAACTGCGCGAAATTCCGATTCTCAAGGTTATCGTTGGCGTATGCGAAGGCCGGATCATTCGCGCAGCCCGTGGGGTTCAAGGGTTTGGATATGATCCTGTTTTCGTTCCGTCTGACTATGACGAAACCTTTGCAGAGTTGGGAGAAGAGATAAAGAATCAAATCAGCCACCGTGCAAAGGCGTTGGTAATGGTGAGAGAGCTCGTAAACGAATATGGTGACGCAGATGGTTAGAAATTGTAGGGACAAGCCTCCTCCCATCCAGGGTTAATCCGGCAGCCAAAGAAATGAGAGTACCTAGTTCATACGGGGTAGGCGGCGGGATTGCTCGATGACGGTCCGATCTGATTTGGTCGAACACCAGTGAGATAGCGGAACTTCTTCCTGTTTTTCCTTGATCTCTTTGGATTTGCTGTTGGCAAGGAGGTATGCTATAGAGGCGGGATGGAATGGTTTGTTTTTGGCGAGATAACAGTCACTGTTTTGACGAAAGCCCTCTGAGTAAGCAAAATATTTAATCTGTCCCTTTTCAGAAAATACAATCGCACAGACATGTTGACTCAAGCGGATGTAGCGAATGGATGTGCTTGTCAGAGAGGTAGAATACCTGCCAGCAAGCGTGTCGATTGCTGGCAAACCGGCTTCAGGCAGATCGGCTGCATCTGCTTGAAAAATCGGATACGGCATCAGCAACTCAACCGCGAATTGATTGGCACGCTGTTCCTCCAATCGGTGCGAATCAAACCCACGCAGATCCTCGCGCTGGCAGCGATGCTGTACGGTTCGCCCCCCATCTAGGTGGTAGTGCCCTAACTCGTGAGCGATTGTAAAGTTCTTCCGGGACTGCGATTGAATCAGGCTGTTGAGCAAGATGCCCCAGGCGTCACCGACTCGCATCAGGCAGCCGTCGTACCGGCTTTCCATTTCACGTTCCCAAACAACGATCTGGAGTTGCGCCGCGATTTTTCGGGGTTGAATCGGGATGGCCTGGGCGTTTAATTCCCGCAACAACTGTTGCGCTTGCTCTGCGGGCTCTGGAGCTAGCTTGGACATCTGTTTTGAAATTTGATGTTTTTGGGGAGGTGGCTGATTCATGCTCAGTCCGCAGATACTTCATTACTTTCCTGTTTCTTGTTCTTGTCTCTGAGAAATTCGTAGAATTCGAGCATCGTCTCCTTATCTTTTTCCGAGAGCTCCATGATGCCCCTGAACATAACACTGACCTTCGGATCCGCTAAAAGATCGTCGTAGCTCTGCTTCTTTTTACCAAGCAGATAGTCTGTCGTCACTTTCAGCGCGTCGGCGAGACTCGAAAGTGTATCGAATGACGGTTTACGGGTGCCGGACTCAAACTGTGAGATGGCCGCAGGTGTTAGCGTCGCAGATTTGGCGAGTTGCGTCTGTGTCATCTTGAGATCATCCCGGCGTTTCTTAATGCGTGCTGCAACAGACATGATTGCATATCTCCTTTCGTATGAGTTGGGTTAGGAAGTTAACGAAAACAAAAAGGGTAATCTTCAAAGAATTCCCTAACAATTGTAACATACATTTTAACACGTGCTTCAATTTAATGCAAGGTATTATGACAGAATTACAGAGATATTAACGCAAATTTAAAAAGGGGTTGCAATCCTACCCGACATTTACTTTTGTGAATTAGATCCGTTTTGCGCCTTGACAAGAATTCCTGACTATGATAGAATCTGAAGAAAGTTCAATAAAATACACCTTTTCCCGGAGGGGGCATCATGATTAAGAGGTATTCGTACATCGGTTTATGGCTTTGCTTGCTTATTCTATCGTCTACGTATGTCTGTCTTGCTGCCGACGATCAACTGTTAGTCAGTCTTTCGGAGACCGCTGTCAAAATTCATGACGAAGTCGACATCGGCCGGATCCGAAAGGACATCGCTCGGCTATCCAATCTGTCTACCCGCGTTACTGGCTATTCCGAATCTGCCTCCGCTAGCAAATACATCTTTGATCGATTCGTCGAAATCGGATTACAAAATGTAGAAAGCCGCGAATTCCCAATCTCCGTCCCGATTGACCACGGTGACGGAAAGGTAGACCTCCTCTCCGAAGAGGGCACTGTTCTAAAGACTTACAAAATCTGGCCCCTCTGGCCCAACCTTGTCCGTACCTCCCTCCTGCCTGACGGCATTTCTCATCTTGTAGGTGAAGGAGAGACCCTTGAGGGAATTGCCAAATCCTACCAGGTGGACCCACAAGCCATTTTAGCTGACCCTCACAACCAATACCTCCGCGATCAAGTGACCGACAGCCGGGATAACGATGGTGATGGTGAAATTGATGAACCGGGCGAGTTGGCGCTTGTCGAAGGCAATCCCGTCTTCATCCCCACCGGTGGATTGACGGTTCCTCTCTTCTATGGAGGAAAAGGTGAACTCGCTGACTTTAACGGCAAAGATATCGGGGGATTTTGGTACAAAATTCAACCCGGTGATACGCTGGAGGACATTGCTCACCGTTTTCGCATCGGCGCCGGGAGCATCACCGATGACGTTCTTAATAGTCATCTCCAGAAGACTGAAGACGGCATTGACAACGACGAAGATGGACAAATCGATGAATACGGAGAGATCCCCCCGCTGACAGAAATCTTGTACTGGGATACCGACGGCATCGACAACGATAGGGATGACTTCGCAGATGAACAGCCCGGTGATAACACTGACGGCGTTGATAACAACAACGACGGTCAGATTGACGAAGATGGCGAATTTGTCGCCGCTTCCGAATCCAGCATTTTTATTCCCCAGGGCAGCGTCGTTCTGATTGACTTCAACTCCAGCACCAAATGGATTAACGCCGCGATGCTTGGGGCGAAGGCGGTGATCTTCATTGAGCCGGAGACCACGATTCGTGGGGAAGCCGAGAACAAATTCCTGACCGTCCCTGCCAACATTCCTCGCTTCTGGATTTCTAAGGCAGATGCTGACGAACTCCTCGCCATGCTTGGGGAAGTTCCCCACCTGTCCCCTCCAACAGGGGAGGGAAAACAGGAGGGAGGTCTCTCCGTTCGTCTCACCTGCACTATCACCTGGGAACGGTGCATCGGGCAAAATATCCGTGGCTTTCTTGAAGGTGGCGATCCTGCTTTGAAAGATGAACTGGTCGTGATCACCGGCTACTACGACGCAATGTCTGTTGTTCCTGCGATGGCGCCTGGCGCTGATCCCACCGGCGGGATTGCCGCGCTTCTGGAACTTGGGCGCATCTTCAGCCAAGAGAAATTCCGTCCGGGTCGGTCCTTCCTCTTCGTTGCAACGGATGCCCACTTCCAGGGATTAGCCGGCATGCGTGCGTTTATGGAGGGGATTGGTCAGGATATTGTCGGACGAGAATCGGACTCTCCCGGCACCCCCACAATGCGTGGGCTACGGCGTGGCTTAAGCGCGGATCTTTTTGAATTTGAAGAACTTGGGCGGAAATTGCTCCTTTCTATCGATCGGAACGTGCTGGTTGACCTTCCCTCGGATTTCTTCTACGAAGTCCACCAGTTTGATGCGGATCTCGACTCCCTGATGACTACTCTCACTCACCTTGAGCAGACGCGGGGAAAAATCGACGGGTTGCGCAACGCCCAGCGTGATGCGAAGGAGAAAGAAAAGAGAAAACTGGAAACGGCCAAGAAGCGGGAGAAGCAGGGGTTTACTGAGGAGGAGAAGTCCCGGCTCGAAGTCAACCTCGCGAAGTTCAAGAAGGACGTGCTTCAGACGGCCCAATTTCTCCGGTTGATGGTCCGCCGGATAACGTGGATGCGCGCCCAGGCGTTGAATGAATCCCGAAAGGTGCAACATGAGTTGATTGAACAAATCGCTTTGCCGATGGCTCGTTTAGATGAATGGGCAATCGGGCGATTGGAAGCGGATTTGGCAGCGCAGCAAATCGGCGGGAAGTATGATCAGACGCCGGACAGCAGCTATTTGAAGCCGGAGAAAGGAGCGGATGGGAGCTTTTATCTGCCGGTTCCTGGGAATGTGCCGCCAATCCTGAAAGCGGATGTCGAGATGCTGTCCAGGGCTTTGGAAGACTGGGAATTTAAGGATTCGCGGAAATTCACTCTCCAGTATGCTCAGGAGCGCCTGCTAGACCGTCACCTTGATTTTAATGGACTGGAACAGATGAAGCAAGCCCGCAAGGTGGTTCACCGTGCTACGAAAGACCTCTCGGAATACATCGCCGTTGAGCAGCAACTTCTCGAAAAAGTCCTCGCCCAGATTCCTACTGACAGTGGTGCAGAGACCCGCATCAAAAACACCATCATGCAGTTAGAGGGGGACCCCGCTTCCGTCCCCAAGGACCTGATCGTTGAGCTGAAGCTTTTCCTCAACGAGCCAACCCTGAAGCGATTCGAGGTCATTCAGAACCAGCTCCGCCAGAAATTGGCCATAATGGATGAAACAGGAACGGCGACTTCACGTGAGTTGGACGCTGTCCTGATTGCCGACCTCACCCGAGACAAACAGAACATACTCGAAATCGCCATGCGCAACGCCCGCCTTGAACGACAGCGGATCGAATTCCTGCTGGAACGTCACGATTCGCTGATCCGCCCTTATCTCGCCGAGGAGACGCTTGTTCTACGCCACCACCTCCCTGACGATGTGGTTGATCTCGCGATGGAGGTCCGGGCCCAGATCTTTGCCCACCTTGAAGAAGAGCGCCTGCTGAAGATGGTGAAGAAGCGAGCGAAGAATGATATTGTCGATCTCCAGAACCTGTTGAATGTCCTCAACCGTCTTGATCACGATCTTGATGAGGACACCAAGATTCTCCTGCGTGATAACCTGCTTACGATGCGCAACGCCCGATTCCGTAATCTGCAGAAGCGCGTCGAAAAGATTGCACGCATCAGCGAACCGGAATACAATCGGAAGGTCCGGTCGATTGAACAAGCGATTGCGCTGCAAGACCTCTTCAACCGTTACTACACCTCCCTTTTTATTGCCATTGACCTTTCCAGCCAGAGCGACAAATTCGGCGTTTTCAACAAAGGCTGGTTCTACAACCAACAGCCTGAATTTGTGTTACGTCGCGAGTTCGCTTCCATCGGCAACAGGCTCATGGAGTATGCGAATCAAGCCGATTTCGGTGAGCGCATCGGGAAGCTGTGGACCTTTACTGATGACCAGATCCGACAGGCGGTGATGAGCAGCCAATGGGAGGTCGGGTCCGATATTGAGTCGAAACGGATAATTGAAGGTAAGTCGTTGGAGACCCTGATCGCCGAACACTACGACACATTGGTTGGGCTCTCCGGTGTCTCTCGCCTGATGAAGATGCAGTTTGAACAGATGAAAAACCAGGGGGAACCCTCCGAAGATATGCTCAAGGATATGGACTATATCCGCAAAGAGGTGGAGCGATTTATCCGCAACGACATACGTGAAGCGCGAAAGAACCGCAAAAATAAGATTCGTCTCCTCAATCGGCTAGATGCCATGCTCGCCCTCCGCCACGAGGATGCATCCGCGTTGACCGAAGAAGAAGTCGAGGATATCAAGACGCTCATCGACATCGTGGGCCTGGGCGGCGAAACGAACTTCGTCAACGCCATCTCCGCCAGTGGTGGCAAAATTTGGAGGACATACATCCCCGGCAAGATTGCCTTCGACAGCGAAGTAGCAACCCTCACAGGTTTTACCGGCATCGCCTTTGCCACGATCGACGATGCCCGAATCCTGACCGACACCCCGCTCGACACCATCAACCGAATGGATCTGCGAGAAGATGGCGCCCTGCATAAGCAGGTGAAAACCCTTGCTGCTGTCCTCATCCAAGCGATGCGTGATCCGAAGATGCCCACTACCGCTCGGGTTGGGAACTTCTACTGCAATCTCTTTGGCGACGTGGTGGAGTACGATGCCCGCGAGAGCGCACTTCCGAACAAGCCGGTCCCTTACCCCGTCCTCACCCTGCGGCGAAAGCACAAAACCATGATGGGGGTCCGCGGCGACCTCTTTGCAATAGGGGACAACAAAGGGAATTTTGAGGTCGCGGGGCTCGCGATGGAAGGACGCGCCACGTACCGCATTGGTGGAAAACAGGAGGTGGAAGCGTACATCCTTGACCCTGATTCCGGCGATATTGTCTACGCGCCGGACCTCGGCAACTTCGGAGCTAAACTCTTGCCAAACCTGGTACCCATCAACACGCACCGTCGTGGATGTCGAATTGTAGTCTTCCCATGCGTGTCCACTACCATCTACGATCTTGTAGATCAGCGTTATCTGCGCACACTACGGGAGCTAGAGGTCTTCAATGCGGTCAGCGATAGTACGCCAGAAAAATATGGGATGTCAAAGCCGTGGCAGCAAGAAGGGATCTCTGCAACGGAGCCGCTTGCGCTGGTCTATTCCGAACCAAACACCCGAATCAAGATCGGCATGGCGTATGGACAGATAGGCAAACGGTTGCTGCTGATTAAGGCAGGCAAAAGTGGAACAAAGAATCCTACGCTCTATACCGGGGATGGCTTTGTAGTGCGGGAAAACGGAAGCATTCGTGTGACCCCTTACGTCGTCGTGCGCGATATGTGGTGGCTTGATGAAAACCGGAGTAGTCTTTACAAACGCTTCGGCATCAGCAGCGATCGCCTCGACCAACTTCACCAGTTTGCCAATGAACATCTGGATCAGGCAGAGATTGCCCTCACCCAAAAAGACTATCAGCAGGCGCTTAAGCTTGCCCGCGCCGCCTGGGGATACGAATCTCGCGCTTATCCCGATGTGAAAAAGACCGGCAATGACGTGGTCAACGGTGTGATGTTCTACCTTGCCCTCCTGATACCCTTTGCCTACTTTATGGAACGGTTGCTGTTTGCCTTCCCCACCGTACACAAGCAGATTATCGTGACCTTCGCAATCTTCCTCGTGGTGTTCTTCTTCCTTTCGCAGGTGCACCCCGCATTTCAGATTACCACAACGCCGATTATCATCCTGATTGCGTTCATTGTCCTCGCGTTGACGGCGCTCGTGATTAGCATCATTATCCGGAAGTTTGAAGAACAGGTAGAAAAAATCAAGCAGGAAAGCTCAAAGGTCTATAAGGCAGATGTTGGTCGCCTTTCCGCTTCCGCCGCTGCCTTCAGTTTGGGTGTCTCCAATATGCGTAAGCGGAAAGGGCGTACCATCCTCACCTGTACCACACTGGTCATTCTGACCTTTACGGTGATCTCCTTTACGTCGGTGCGCACCTTTATGCACCCTAACAGTACCAACCTTCCGTCGGTGACGCCGCGCTATACCGGGATGCTCATCCGCGATCAGTATTGGAGTCCCCTTGAGGAGCCGGTCATCACCTCGATTCTAAATGACATGCGGAAAACGCAGATTCCTGAAAAGAACTTGCGGTTGCTGCTGAAAAAACAGAAATCTCCAGAGGAAGTTACATCCATCTTTGCCGACCTGCGGCGGCAGGGGGCGTTAATCAATCTTGGCGGTGAGTCCGTATTGCGAGTCTACAACGTCGTCGCGCCGCGGGCGTGGTATCAGTCCGCTGGCACAGGTAATCAGTCATTCGTGCAGTTGACACGTACCCCCAATTCGATGGATGCCGCGCCGCCGGTCGAACTCGCAACCGGTCAGCCGAAAACCTACTCCGCCACTATGCTTGTCGGCATGACCCCGGATGAACCCGGCGTCACGGGGATTGACCGCTACCTTCAGTACGGTAAGTGGTTTAATCCGGCCGATGAAGTGGAATGGCCAACACAGTGGCCCTACGCTTGCGTGCTGCCCAAGGGTATGGCAGATCTGCTCGGCATCACCGAGGAAGATATGGGCAAAGCGACCGTATCCGTGTACGGTGCGAATTTCACCGTCACCGGTGTCCTCGGTATTGGTTTCAAAGATCTGCACGATAACGATGGCGAGGAACTTACGCCCGTTGATTACCAACTGATGCAGCAGCAGGAAGCGCGAGGTGGTGGACAACAGGGGAATCAACCCGTCGAAGGGGAGTTGGAGAAGTACATTCATCTTCCCCCTGATAGTGTTGCTATCCTGCCGTATAATGTGGTGATGAATCAGGGCGGGACGTTGCGCTCGGTCGCTGTCAACATGGAGCCACCGCCCGGCGATCCGGCGATCCCGCGCGCCGCCGATAGGCTTGACCTGATCATGGGACCGCTTATGAGCCGAATTGCGCTCGACTTCTTCGTCGGCAAGGATCGCGATACCTATCTCTACAGCTCAATCGGGATGACCTCTTTCTCCGGAATGGGGAACCTGTTTGTGCCGATCCTGATCGCGGCGCTGATTGTGCTAAACACGATGCTCGGTGCGGTCTATGAGAGAGTCCGAGAAATCAGCATCTATAGTTCTGTGGGACTTGCTCCTGTGCATATTGCTTTTCTTTTCCTTGCGGAGGCATGCGTGTACGCAATTATTGGTGCGGTGCTCGGCTACCTGCTCGGTCAGGCCGTTGCCACTATCCTGGTCAAATTCGCCTTTCTCGCTGGACTGACCCTCAACTACTCATCGATGTCAACAGTGGTAGCAACTATTATTGTAATGATTGTTGTTATCGGAAGTACGCTCTACCCCGCGATTAAAGCAAGTCGAATGGCAGTCCCCGACATTGAGCGGAAATGGAAATTACCGGAACCTGATGGCGATGAATGGCACTTCGATCTCCCCTTCACTGTGCTGGTGGAAGAAGCACTCGGCTTGAATATTTTCATGCGGGATTACTTTGAAGCGCACGCCGACGAATCTGCAAGCGACTTCTATACGGACCAGGTTGCCTTTGGTCGGACCCCCGTGGCAATCGAAGGGAGAGAGGATGAGGCCTACAATATCGGCATGATGGTTTGGCTCGCCCCGTATGACCTCGGGGTCAGTCAATCCATTCGGCTTGTGACCTCACCGGTCGGTGGAGAAGAGGAAGAACTCTACAAGATTAACCTTGATGTCCATCGAGAGAGTGGAGAGATCGCCTCGTGGAAGCGCGTCAACCGTCGCTTCTTGAACCTTGTCCGAAAGCAATTGCTGATTTGGCGGACGTTTAGCGCCGATGTCCGTGGTGAATTCCATGAACGTGGGCGGCAAGAGAGTGAAGCAGAAGCCGCGCCGAGCGTTGGCGGTTTGGCGCCCCAGCCAGCAGATTGAAACGTAATGGAGATGTACTCATCATTACAGTTACCCTTATTCCCTTGCTCAACCATATCCTATCAAATCCGGTCTTTGCTCAAGAAAGAGAGAAGGTTGTTTGGGTCCTAGTGGCTTCGATGTTTCTGATTACCTCGGGATGCGGCGAACCTGAGGAACCTATCGGGGAGGATGACGTCAAGCCAAAGCCCGTTACGAATTTCCTATTTATGAACCACCAGATGGTAGTTTCGTTGTCAACATACCTGCTGCATGCGGTCGTGAAGCTGTGTATCCCACGGTAGAACTGTTTTTTGACCGGACACCCGCCTCTATTCGCGTGAACGGTACTTCTGTTGAGGCGGGGGTTTGGAAGGCGATAGGGGCAAAACCCGCCGAAAGGCAAGGAACTGGTCAATGGAACAACCTACTAGGGGATGTTCAAAGATGCCGAAGGAAATAAATGGGAGATCAAATTTACATTTACGACCAAAAATGATTAGGAGAAAACAAAATGGAGAAATTGGCATACGGTTTAATCTTTATCGGTGCGGTGCTTTGGGGCTTTTCGATTCTTTTTATGGAAGGGCGATGGCAGCCACAAATACTAGCTGCAGTTATTCTAGCCGTTGGAATCTTGGTTGCTCACATTTGGGAGGAAAGCTTCCGGGCAAAAAAATAAGTGAATCGGCAAATAGGCGAAACAAGATTCGTGAATTCGTTGTTCGCAGATTCTTGAAAGGAGAACAGGTTTGGCAAGAGAGAGAGTGTCGCAGGCAGAAGAGTGGCAAGCTTGGGCGCAGCGGTATGATATTGATGGTGGGATTCGGACCTTTGAATCTGGCTTAACCCTTAAAGTCTTTTTAGGCGCCCTTTTTGTCGGGCTATTGATGATGCCAGGTTCAATTTATCTGACTTTAGTGTCCGGTCAATCGGGTGCAGGCGCCGCCCCCTGGGTAGCGGTCATCCTGTTTACGGAATTGGCACGCCGATCCTTTACCACAGCGAGACGGCAAGAGCTTTACATGTTGCTCGGGCTCACCGGCGCCGCGGTCGGTTCTGGGGATCAATATCGGGGCTTCATCTGGAACGCCTTCTTTATTCAGACACAGCAGGCGGAATCGTATGAAATTGCAGACAAAATACCCTTTTGGATTGCGCCCTCGCAGGATTCGATTGCGCTTGCAGAGAGATTGCTTTTACATATGGACTGGTTTTGGCCGATCGTGATCTTTCTGATCATGAAACTGCTTGGAACGATCCGAAGTATTAGTGCAGGATATTTTCTGTTCCGTCTCACGGCGGATTTGGAGCGCCTTCCTTACCCGCTGGCGCCCATTCAAGCTCAAGGCGCAACTGCCTTAGCGGAGACCACCGGTCGGGCAGAAACGTGGCGTTGGCGTGTGTTTTCCGTTGGGTCAATGGTAGGCCTGTTCTGGGGATTTCTCTATATCGGTATTCCCTCCCTCACCGGGGTGATGATGTCACAACCGATTCAGATTCTGAAAATTCCATTTATCGATTTTACACCGAGCATTGAAGGGTTCGCCCCGACGGGTGTGTTTGCGCTATCGACCGACTTCGGACAAATGCTTATAGGTTTCGTCCTGCCGTTCCCTGTCATCATGACTGAGTTTGCTGCGGCGCTCTTTACCCAGTTTATTCTGAACCCACAAATCCTTTATCCCACTGAGATCTTACATCAGTGGCGTGCCGGCTTGGATGTGCGTGGGGTTGGATTGTTTAATGGCCTTGATTTCTGGATTAGCTTCGGGATGGGGAAGGCCTTTAGCTTTGCTGTTGTCGGCCTAGCGGCTTCCATTCCGATGGTGCTGGTGCAGATGCGAAAAGGAAGACAGTCTGGCACGAGTGCACGCGGTTCACTGCGGCCTCCCCCAGGGCGTGGAGATTTTCCACTTTGGCTGATGGGAGGGCTATGGATACTTGGCATGGGAGTTTTTGTGTGGCTCGTGCATTGGATGGTGCCGAACTTCCCGCTGGCATTCCTGGTCGGCTTTGCCTTCGTGTATACCCCCCTTCATTCCTACATCAATGCTAGAACTTTTGGTGTTTTAGGGAGGCCTCTCTTTGACATCCCCTATATCCACGAAACCACGTTTATTTTAAGTCGCTATGAGGAGATCGACATCTGGTTTGCTCCGCTGCCTGATGAAGACTACGGCGCTGGTACGCAGCATTGGCGAGTGCTTGAACTGACCGGCACAACCTTCACCAGTAATATTGCCGCGCATCTGATAATGATGCCGATTCTGCTCATTTCTGGAATCATCGTTTGGCATTTCATCTGGAAAATAGCGCCAATTCCTTCTTCTCAATATCCGTTTGCACAAACGTGGTGGCCAATCTACGCGACCAACGAATGTCTCTGGAAAACCTCACTTCGCGATGGAAACAGCCAAATGCTACAAGCCATTCGTGGTGATTACGTGGCGGCTGGCTTCACCTCTTCGCTGGCAATCTACGGTTTGCTTTGGGTGGCTAAGATGCCAAGCATGTGGTTCTATGGCCTCGTTGGTGGGATTGGCGCCGACCCAGGGATGATGATTCCACGAGTTTTGGGTGCAGCCATCGGTAGGTTTTACATGATCAAGCGATTTGGTCTGAAACGATGGTTCATGTTTAATCCTGTCCTGGCAGCAGGCTTTACTTGTGGCGTTGGACTGGTTGGTATGGGGACTGTTGCGATTGCGCTGGTTTCCAAAGCTGTGATTGTCAAACCTTTTTGAAGATAAGTTCACGAGTTCAGGAGTTTATTGGTTCAAGATGAGTTTATTCGTTTAGAGATCTATCAAAATCTGACAGTCAAACCCATGACCCATCAACCAATGAACTACTGAACCAATGAACTCATAGACCTATCATGGAATGGACAACCTTAGGATGGAGTGGCATTACCCTCAAAACCCCTGCGGACTGGGAACTGAGTGGATTATCCGGTGACGATAAAAGTGGGTACTTGCGCCTGGATGATGCGGAGATGCCGCGCCTGGAGTTAAAGTGGTCTGAGTCAAAGAAGAAGAAGCCAGACCTCCAGCGTGTCCTCGATGAATATTTTAAGCTCGTTCGCAAAAATTACAAACGTAAAGAGGCACACCTTCACATTCAGCGCAATGTCAATCTTATCAAAGATGAGGGGTTCTTCGAGGGGCGAGAGGTCGTTTTCTTCAGTTGGAAGGGGGAGTATCGGGCAGGCGGCGTCATCTTCCACTGCCACACCTGCAGGCGAATCACAATTGTGCAGGTGATGGGACATCTCAAGGAGAATCTCCGCGCAAAAACAACCCGCATCCTAGGTTCCATTCAAGATCACCCAACAGGGCAGACAACGCCGTGGAGCGCCTACCAACTCAATGCAGAAATCCCGCGACGGTACCGTCTCGACAAGCATCAACTGTTGTCCGGCTACCTGCTTTTTTCATTTGTAGATGGAAGTCGTAAGGTCAGCATTGAGCGGTATGGGGTGGCAGACGTTGTGCTAAAGGAACATGACCTTGAGTCCTGGTTCCGAGCAAAATACGCCAAAGCTATTCGCGGGTACGGTTTCTCAATTGAAACTAGCCGGGACAATGTAGACGAACGATTAACGCTGATCGGTGGGCAAACCCGCATTATAGATCATATCCCCATGGCTCCCGTCCTGATTATTGATAAGGTGATGCGCCGCAAAACCTTCGCCGTTTACCTGTGGCGATGCCATCGCTCAAATCGAATTTACGTTGTTCAAGCTATCGCCAAACGCGATGCAGCCAAGACCGCTGAGGAGATTGCGGCGAGCATTCGGTGTCATTAAAACAGGAACACACGAATACAGGATACAGGATACAGGATACAGGATACAAGATGCAGATTGCTTGCATCGCGATTTATCGGGGTTATCCCGATCTTTGGATAGGGGCTCAACTTGAATCTTGCATCTGACGGGAATTGGTGTTAATTTCCATTTGTCCCCTTTATATATTTTACGCAATACGCATCGCGTTTTACCATGATCAACCCAATACTTTACAAGCTCAGACTCAAAAAACGTCCAGATTCCGAATTTGAGCGGGCGGATATTTTAAAATCATTACCGCTCCACAACGAGTTAATCGAATGGGAAGTCGATGATAAGGAGGAAGTTTCGCTGGTTATTCCTCAGAAGGAGACACTGTGGATACGGCTGGTTGCAAAGCTTTTTATGTTGCCCGGCAAGCGTGTGGTTGTCTTAGACGATGTTGGGTCTTATGTGTGGCAATTGTGTGATGGGCATAATTCCATCGGCCAGATTATCAAACACCTTTGTGGGAAATACCGTATGACGAGAAAAGAGGCAGAGACATCGCTGTTCACCTTTATGCGTCAGTTGGGTAAGCGGGGCATGGTCGGCTTTGCGGTTCCCCAAAAAACGAAGAAAGGAAAAAAGTAAATGGCAGAACTTGAGCAAGCGATAGATCCGGAAGCAATACCTGTGGATGGTGTTGTTCCAACCGAAACCCCCGAACGATTGAAGAGAGACCTACCGAAGGAAAATACGGTACGCGTAAGAAACCTGATTAAAAAATATGAAATGGGCTCTAGCGTTGTTGAGGCGTTACGAGGCGTCAATTTTGAAATTCGCCGAGGAGAGTACATCTCGATTATGGGACCATCCGGCTCCGGTAAATCGACGCTGTTCAACATGATAGGCGGCCTGGACAAGCCAACGGAGGGCAGAGTCTACATTGATGAGGTAGATATTGCACAGTTAGATGCGTATGAATTGGCGTGGCTGCGCTGCCGTAAGATTGGCTACATTTTCCAGGCATTCAACCTGATTCCAGTGATGACAGCCCTCGAAAATGTCTCTCTGCCCATGATCTTTGCCGGTATGACGGCTGATGATAGCCGCGAAAAAGCTGTTGATTTGTTAACCCTTGTCGGGTTAGGAGAGCGCGTGCGACATAAACCGCTTGAACTCTCCGGCGGTCAGCAACAGCGCGTCGCTGTTGCGCGTTCGCTTGCAAATAATCCGGCGATTGTGCTTGCAGATGAACCGACGGGAAACTTGGATACAAAGACTGGGCTTGAGATCATCGACCTCCTGAAAAGTTTGAATGAGGAAAATGGAGTGACGATTATTACCGCCACACACGACACAAAAATGCTCGATGTGTCGGATCGAATCTTCTACATGGGGGATGGTAGGGTCGATAAAATTGAGACACGCGAGGAAATTGATTTGCAGGTCGGTAGGCTTGACGGTGAGGAAGTGGGATAGAATTGAAGTGTTGGTCAAAGGAAAAGATGGCAAAATGCCGTCTTTTTCGGGTGTTATGTAATGGTCAATAGGATAATCGACACGTTTGCTTGGTAAATCCAAGCCGCAAATTGTAGGGATAATGTCTACCATCTTCCTGACCACCTACCTGACGAGTTTGGTTATCATGCTCAACTTTGGACAGAGCATGTCTACATTCCTTACCAAGAGAGGCTCGGCAGCGAAGCCTAGGGAGATGAAAGAGGCTTTCAACGATGGCAGAAGTTTTTATGAAGATAAAAGTTGAGATGCTGGAAGAAGGAGGCTACTTGGCAGCCAGCAATGAGTTGCAAGGGTTGGTCGCGTATAGGCGCACGGTGGCGGAAACGCTGGAGATAGCACAAGATGTAGCACGAAAACTCATTGAATCGTGCATAGAACATGGGAATTCGCTTCCTCCGAGTGTGCTAAGTGTGCAGCAGGATGCTTCGCCGCGCCGCCACTGTCAGACAACGGTGAAAGTCCCGGTGGCCATCGAACTAAAGGAAGCAGCTGTATAAGCCGCTTGGCCATCCTCAATAAGTTTCCTTGAGCAGTCGCTTTCTATCCCGAACCCTTTCAATCTTTGTCCACTCTGGCGCATCCCGAGGCAGCCGCTGGATGTCCTCCACGGTCAGACCTTCTGGAAGGTTGACGAGGTTAGATCCAATCCGATAAAGCCACGGATAGATACCGTACTCCATGCCTTTCAGCCCACACATATAAAATAGGGTATCCGGCTTCTCAAGAAGGGGCACAAGCGTATCCTGATGCTCTTCGAGACGGTCTTGCACATACAGCTTGTCCCCACGAGCATTGAGTTGTTCCCGACTAATCGCAGTGACGTAATGAAAATTCGGATGGCGCTCTGCGAAATAAAGAAATTCCTCATTGTACATAATGTCCGTTGAATACGGCACGCCAAAGACCAGCCAGACTTCCCGTTCAAAGCCCTGATTCAATAGCTCAACAAGCATCCCAACAAACGGAGCAATCCCTGTCCCTGTTGCTACGAACACGTAATCGCGATCTAGTGGGGCATCTGGCAGCAGGAAGCTCTTGCCTACTGGTCCCGTGATAAGCATCTCATCACTGGGCTTTGCATCACAAATGTAATTTGAAGTTGCACCGAAAACCAATTTACCTGTTTCTTCATCCTCTTTGACTTCCCGCTTGACGCACAGAGAAACAGTCGTTCCCGCCCAGTCATCGCCCCAACAGGCAGAAGTAATCGAATAGAGGCGAATTTTATCGTTCAGCGCTTCGTGAACATAATTGAGTTCTGGGTCATTGAAACGTCCTTCCGGTACAACGCCAATGCTCTGACCAATACGATACTTGCCTGCCATTTTGCTCCCCTTCAGACTGAGGACGACGTGCCAACTGTAATTGGGGCTAGAACGATCCGTAATACGATACTTACTCAAAACCTCTGCCGGAAAGGGGTTCTTTGGTGTGTAAATATTCACCGCTGTTTCTGGAATTGGCATGAGCAGTAAATCAGCAGGCTTTTCTAAAAAAGACGTTATCAAGGTCCGCCTCCAGTCAATGTGATCATGAAAATTTGAAGTAGCGACATCGGCTCAACATTATAGCACTGACCAGATTTGCTGTCAACGGAATTTCTAACCTTCCCCAATTTAGTTGCAGATATATTGCCCGATATGCTACACTTAACCAAATTTATGGTTCGGCTCTTGTGGTGATTCATGCGATTCCGCACCCTCTTGCTCTTTATCATCGTTTTCCTTTTCGGCGCCGGCAAATCAACGGCTTTGGTTGATCTTTCTATCATCAGTCCGACAACGGGTTTTACAACAAACAATCGAACGCTACAGGTTGAGGGAGTAGTTGAATCCTCAATCCCAACGAAAGTTATCGTTTCGACAAATACACCTGCTGGTATTCGAGATCTCGCGCAAGTGGCGCATTCAATTTATGCAATCGTCGTAGATCTCGGAAGTTTACAAGAACTCAAGGGGCTGTTGATTCGTCCCGTTACGGATGGAGAGTTCCCACGCGGTCCACGCTTGACACGTATCGCCTTTTCTCAGGATGGTTCCAGTTTCTCTGGGGGGCAACCTTTCAACATTCCATCTGGCATAGATCCGGTTTTCCAAAGCGCCGTCGTTGATTTCTCGTCCATTATCTCCACACGATTCATTCAAATTGAGATGCTCGAAGGTTGGCAGATCGGGCCGATTGCCATTGAGTCAATCGGGTTTTTAGACACCAGCAATCGGATCATACAAGCGCGGATCCAATCCATTTCAATCCTGCTCAATCTGACAGAAACACGCCGTGCAACTTTTTCCATAGAAGTCTTGCTCGAAGCGGGGGAAAACCGACTCTCGTTGATCGCGAGGGAACTTTCACTATCAGATCCGGATTCACCGGACGCGGTGGACGCAGAGACGATTTCACTCTTCCACCTTCCAGAGTTACAACCTGAAGCGGCTGATGAAGGATTTTTCACCCTGAGCGATGGAAGCCAGGCAACAATTGTAATTCCGGCAGATGCATTTGATGAACGCATCAAAAAACTACAGTTTTTTCCGATTCCACCTGAGCAAGTTGATTCGCTGTCCTATCTGAGGAACACTCGTATTGTTAAGGGTACTTCGCCAGTTGTCGTTTACCGCTTTGAAGCACTCCGGCAAGGGGTGTTTGCAGCCAAAGCAACAAGGTCGCTGCCCAATCAACCACCAACGCTCGCTGTCGATGGCATCTTGGAGTCACCGTCCACATGGGTAGCGGGTCTTGTACCGCTGCCCGTTAGTCTGACGATTGATCTCGGCATCCCGCGCACTGTCAGCCGTATGGTTGTCCATGCCAACGTGGAAGATGACATCTCCTTCGGCCCACAGAGTGCGACCATCCTCACATCAAATGATAACGAAAATTTCACGGCGTATATTGGAATCACCGAGTTTGAAGACCAGACAACGGTTATCGAGCTTCCAACACGACCATCAGCCCGTTACTTTCGCCTTGAAATCACGGAGAGCAAACAAGCCAATAACATTCAACTGAATGAGGTTGAGTTTTTCGATGCATCGAGCGCGAAAATCGTGTCATTTGACATCTTCGAGCATCTCATCCTTGAGCGCCCTGCATTGCTCGAACTAAGCTATAACCCTTCAGATTTGGTTGCCGCAAATATCACAAGAGAAAAAGACTTGAAAGTCTTCGTCTGGGATGCTCTCGCGCAAGAGTGGCAATTGGCAGGAGGCGAAATTGACCTAAATCAGCAAGCCGTGCGTTTGGAGCTCAACTTTATCTCCCAGGTCGCTCTGTTCCAAGCTGTCCCATCGCAGCTTCAAGCGGTGTGGAGTTTTAACCCCTTCTCGCCTGACGGAAATGGTATCGCTGACATGACGCGATTAACAATCGTGAACCCCAATGCTTCACAAATCGGACAAACTGAACTTGTTGTTGAAATTTTCGATCTCCACAATAAGCTCATCAGAACTTTGATTAATCGGATTGTGATGAGCACGAATGCGATGAGTGTTGAATGGGATGGCAGAGATCAGAACGAGGAGATCGTTAATATCGGTCCCTACATCTACCAGATTCAGCTCCGATCTGGTACCCAGATTGGCGTCCGTAACGGCGTGATCGTGGTGGGAAAATGAAAGGTAACTGCACGGCTTTGGAGAAACTATCCCACGAAGAAAGGGAAATCGTTCGTTCCTGTATCCACATGATGGTCCCATTGAAATTTTTGTTTCCTCATCAACCTAGAAAGTCGTAAACCTGTATATCGTTCCAAGGCGGGTGATTGCAATGAGAGATTGCGCGTATAAAATCCTGGTTGTCGATGATGAAGCGGATATCGTTGACTTTATCGATGATTACCTGACGGAAGAAGGGTACAGCGTCATCAAAGCCTACGACGGAACTGAAGCCCTTGACAAAATGCGCCAGGATCCCCCCGATCTCGTTATCCTCGACATTATGCTACCGGGATTGGATGGCTTTGAAACCTGTAAACAGATGCGGACAGAGTCTGCGGTTCCAATTTTGATGGTAACAGCGAAAGACAGTGATGTGGATAAAATCGTTGGCTTGGAAATTGGCGCAGATGATTATATATCGAAACCGTTCAATCCACGTGAGTTGGTAGCGCGGATCAAAACAATCTTGCGAAGCAACCTATCGCCAGGATTATCAGCCGCAGAGCCAAACGCCCCAACTGAAATATAAAGATCTATCTATTGACACCGAACGTCGAAAGGCAACCATCGGCGATAAACTCTTGAACTTCACAATGAAGAAATTTGATCTGCTGCTATTTCTGATGCGAAACCCAGGGCGTGTCTATTCACGCGATCATTTGCTCGATTACGTATGGGGACAGGATAGCTTCGTGGGGGCACGTACTGTCAATGTGCACATCCGGCGACTGAGGGAACAAATTGAGACAGAGGCAAGCCAACCCGAATATATTAAAACCGTCTGGGGGGTTGGCTACAAATTCACAGACGAATAACTCGATGATAGAAGGATAGAAGGATGGAAGATATACAGGATTTTGCTCTCCTGAAATCCTCTTCCTGGCACTGCTTCCAACCCCCTCTCTTTTGGATTTTCCACCCTTCCGCCAATCGCCAATCTGGGATTTCACTTCACTCAACCCGTACACCGGTCCGATCTACTTTGGTTTCCATCTCCTATTTCAAGCTGATGCTCCATCTTCTACTCCTCGGGACAGGAATGGTAGGATTCTCTACGTGGACGCATGCGGCGTTTGAGGATGGATTTATAGGGGCGCGCGCCTTCGCAATGGGAGGGGCGTTCACAGCAATTGGCAATGAATCGGATGGATTGCTCGTCAACCCCGCATCGATTTCAAACCTGATGTGGCATTCGGAATCACTCCAATCCGCACAACAATTATCAGCAACAATGGCGACACTGCACGTTGGCTTGAGTGATGAAACATCGATTACACAGAACCTGGTTAGCTATGCCAATTCCCACGCGACGCGGGGGGCTTTGGGATTGCTATGGAAGCGGTTGAACGTCAGTCACTTGTATTCAGAAAATTATGTCCTCGTTGGGGTGAGCAAAAGTTACGACCTCGGCGCCGAGGAGACGCGGCGTATCTCACTTGGAGGCGCAGTCAAATTCTTAAATTGGGACACGGCGCCGACAATCGGAGCAGACGGCGCCGTTGTGGAAGATTTGCCGGGGCGTAGTCAGTTGAGCCTGGATGTCGGGGTAATCTTTCGTCCAGCCCCAAGTATTCCGATAGCTCTATCCCTCCAGAATCTCAATACCCCCAACATCGCTTCGACCGATTCGCCCGTAACAGAGAATCTCCCGCTGCAGGTGACGCTCGGTATCGGTATTTCTGGGCAAGACACCATATGGGGAATGGATCTCGTTTTCAAAGGAAGCCAGGTTGATGTTAAGGTCGGTATCGAGCGCCAGTTTAATAGGGAGAGTCTGATTGTGCGTGGTGGATTCCGGTTGGAGAATCTGGCATGGGGAACAAATCTGACGCTTGGCGGTGGGTATCGCCCGTACAAAAGCATCCGCATTGACTACGGCTTCCTTTTTCCCATCGGCGGAATCGAGGACACTTATGGCAGCCATCGGTTTAGCATCGTGTACGATTTCTGAAACGCCATCAATCGAGTGAGGCACTAAAAAAGAGTGAGTTGCCTTTCCTTTATAGGAGACCTATAAAAAATCACTTCTTTGCTTATTTTCCCAGTAACACCTTTTGAGTCTTTCAAGGGTTGAAAAGGTAAATAGTCCATATTCACCTTCACAAAAAATGAGTTCCCCCTTTCTCTTTAGTGCCCATTCGGCCAAGTTCTTATAATCAAGCAGATCGCTTCCATGTCTATACCCTTTTCCCGGCGCTTTTCTATAAGGTGGCTCAATAAACCAGGTTGCTTCAATATCCGGAGCTTCGGTATAATCCCCACAAATAATTCGCCAGTGCTTTACCTTAAATAGATTATTCGCCATATACCGCTTACTTATGCTCCAATTCCTTGACAGAATTGGAGTGATTTTGATCGTCCGATAGTAAAAAGCCATTTTGGTTGCAGCATGTATAATATGTAGAAACTCAGAACTCTTTTCTCCAATCTTCAAATCTGGCATTCTTAATATCTCTTCGGGTGTTGCTTTCGCAATTAACCATTGCCATAGGCTCGCTACTCTTTCATCCTTCTCTATTAAAATAACGTTCTTCCTCCAATTATCTCCATGTAACGAGTATGCTGCTGAACCCGCAAAAGGTTCAATGATATTATCAAAATTCGGATCAGGATAGTACCTGACTATCTGTTTTTTTCGACCGTAGTAGTAAAACATCTTCTTTATCAGTGGGCTTTGACCTACCAGAATTTTATAGGACGCGGACTTGATTTGTTCAATTATTGCCATCTTCTACCTGAAATGACAATATCTTTCCATATTTCCGCTGGTATTCTTTTTTATCAAGAATTACAGTCCATCCTGCTCCCATCTTTCTCTATAATGGTCCCCAATATTCGGGCCAGGAGTTAAGTAAGAAATAACGTCTAACTCCCGTCCACCAATGGAGGTCTGAATATGTCAACCAAACGGATTCGGCATACTGCCAAATTCAAGTTTCAAATAGCCGTTGAAGCCATCAAGCCCGATAAAACTATCAACCAATTGGCAAGCGAGCATCAGTTGCACCCAAGCCAAATCAGCCAATGGAAGAAACAGTTGCTTGAACAAGGTAGCGATATTTTCGCTACCAACCCGACCCAGCGACAGCGTGAGCAAAATGACAGGGAGTCGAGCCTGTATGAGCAAATGGGGCGGTTGAATATGGAACTCGACTGGTTGAAAAAAAAAGCTGCCTCAAGCCGCTGAACAGAGACGGGCACTCGTTGAACCCGACCACCTGAAACTGAGTATCCGTCGTCAGTGTGAATTGCTCGGTTTTTCCCGGTCAACCCTCTACTGTCAACCGGCTACAGAGTCAGCAGACAATCTGCATCTGATGAGACAAATAGATGAGCACTATCTGCAAACCCCTTTCTATGGGAGTCGTCGAATGACACAACATCTTAAGCGGCTTGGCTACCGTGTGAACCGCAAACGCATCAGGCGACTCATGCGTTTGATGGGCATAGAAGCGATTTATCCCAACTCACCCATCAACAGCGAGCATCGGATTTATCCGTACCTATTACGTGACTATGAGGTGACAGCCTCCAATCAGGTCTGGTCGACTGACATTACATATATCCCGATGAATAAAGGGTTTATGTATTGGGTTGTGATACTCGACTGGTATAGTCGTTACGTCATCACTTGGGAACTATCTAATAGTTTAGAGGGTCAGTTCTGTCTTGATGCCTTGCATCAAGCATTATGTGGGGCAACCCCTACCATCTTCAATACCGACAAGGCGTCCAGTTTACAGCCAATGCTTTCATCGATACCATCGAAGCCGCTGGCATTGCTATGAGTATGGACAGCGTGGGGAGAGCCATTGACAACATTTACATTGAGCGGTTTTGGCGAAGCGTCAAGTATGAAGATGTTTATCACAAACTTTACCAAACAGGGCAAGCCCTGTTTGATGGATTAACTCAATATATCCGTTTCTATAATCAACAGCGACCTCACCAGAGTCTAAATTATGCTACCCCGGCTGAGGTCTATCTGAGCTAAAGCAGTGTCAGTTTATCTCAAATATCTTACTTATTTTTCCTGTGTTTTGGCCTCGACAATGGGTCCACTTTAGTGGAAGCATGGACGGGTGATGAAAAGCAGTAGTTTCGGATTTCGGCGGTTCTGGAAGGCGTGTTTGTTGGCATCAAATGAACGAGACGATTTTCCTGATGGATGTGGGGAATTATACTTCATAATTGCTTCAAACGTGAGGCGTATTGCACAAAACATAAGGGCTCATGTTAACTTGACAATGTTAAATTAGACGTCAAGTTAAGTAATTTTCAAAAATAAAACTCGTGCAAAGGAAAAATCCGGATCAGTAATTTCGATGTTTCTCTGACGCTTTCGCATTTTTTCAACACGCAACCGGTCAGGTAGTCGCGTAAACTGACAGTGCTTTAGCCATAGTACAGGTGAAACCCCAATCACGTTTCATCGTATATTCTGTCATAGGAATGATGGCTCATAATCATAATCGAAACGATTGATATTAGGAGAAAAACACATGTTCAACGGTATTGAACTCATGTTGGGAGCGGTTTGCTCAATTATGGGAATCGGCGGTGGATACCTTCTTCTCACTACTGTTTTCGCTGGCATCCAGTTAATCTCTAAACGTCGCGGGTTGGAAGCAGAGGTTGAGAAAAATCTTGACACCTGAAACTCTCTTTGGGTAGCATATTACGCTGTTTCTGCATTTATTCCTTCTAACTTTTGTCCTCCGTTTATGAAAAAGAGGGAAATCCATCTTTAACCGGTGGCTTATTCATGCATTATAAGCAACTCCACCCATGGGACATAACACCCGCCGAAGCACGCCAGATCCAAAACAAACTCCGTGATCAGGTCATACACGAAGACCAGTTCGGGGAGATCAAGACGGTCGCCGGGGTCGATCTCGGTTTCAGGAAAGACATCGCACGTGCATCGGTTATCGTGTTGAGCTTTCCAGAGTTGCAATTGATTGATGGTGTCCTCGTTGAAAGCCCGGTTGGTTTCCCTTACATTCCGGGCTTGTTATCTTTCCGCGAAACACCTCCCCTTCTCAAAGCTTTTGATCAACTAAATACTGAACCGGATCTCGTTATCGCTGATGGGCAAGGCATCGCTCATCCAAGGCGTTTTGGAATTGCGTCACACCTGGGGTTAATTTTGGACAAACCCGCCATTGGTTGTGCCAAATCCCGTTTATGGGGAAGACACAAAGAACCAAAGCCTGAGGCGGGCTCAATTGAGTATTTGTACGACAGGGACGAAATTATCGGCGCAGCCGTTCGCACAAGATTTAACGTCAATGTCGTGTATGTTTCGATTGGGCATCGTGTCTCTTTGGATTCAGCAATCCGGTTTACACTGGCGTGTCGTCGGAATTACAGACTACCTGAAACAACACGATATGCGCATCAGGTTGCAGCGGGTAATATTTCATTGCCCCAAAAGGTTGAAGACGAGGAACAACTTACACTGTTTTAATATTGCAGGCCGGGCTGCAAAGGAAAGGAAGGATGGTGCGTTTCACGTTTCACACATTCTCCCAATGGATTTGTTGATAATGTGAAGTGGCAGATAGATAACATACAAATCAACGGGACATGGCATTTCGTTAAACCGGTTCAAAAGGTAATATAATGGTCCCCTATATTCGGTCCAGGAGTTAAGTAAGAAATTAGGTCTAACTCACCCCCGTAAATGGAGGATTAAATATGTCAACAAAGCGGATTCGGCATACTGCCAAATTCAAGTTTCAAATTGCACTTAAAGCCATCAAGTCAGACAAAAGTATCAACCAACTGGCAAGCGACCACCAGTTGCACCCAAGCCAAATCAGCCAGTGGAAGAAACAGTTGCTTGAACATGGGAGCGATATTTGCGCTTCCAGTCTGAGTAAGCAACAACGCGAGCAAAATGACAGAGAGTCGAATCTGTATGAGCAAATGGGGCGGTTGAATATGGAACTCGACTGGTTGAAAAAAAAAGCTGCTTCAAGCCGCTGAACAGAGACGGGCACTCGTTGAACCTGACCACCCCAAACTGAGTATGCGTCGTCAGTGTCAGTTGCTGGCGGTCTCTCGGTCAACGCTCTACTACCCACCCGCTGCAGAGTCGGAAGACAATCTGCATCTGATGCGGCAAATAGATGAGCAGTATATGGAAACACCTTTCTATGGGAGTCGCCGAATGACAGCGCATCTGAAGCGTCTTGGCTACCGTGTGAATCGCAAACGCATCAGGCGACTCATGCGTTTGATGGGCATAGAAGCAATTTATCCCAAACCCAAGCTCTCACCCATTAACAGCGAGCATCGGATTTATCCATACCTATTACGTGACTATGAGGTGACAGCCTCCAATCAAGTCTGGTTGGCTGACATTACATATATCCCGATGAATAAAGGGTTTATGTATTGGGTTGCGATACTCGACTGGTATAGTCGTTACGTCATCACTTGGGAGTTATCCAATAGTTTAGCGGGTCAGTTCTGTCTCGACGCCTTGCATCAAGCATTATGTGAGGCAACCCTTGCAATCTTCAATACCGACCAAGGTATCCAGTTTACCGCCAATGCTTTCACCGATACCATCGAAGCCGCTGGCATTGCTATGAGTATCGATAGCGTGGGTCGGGCCATTGACAACATTTACATCAAGCGGTTTTGGCGTTCGGTCAAGTATGAAGATGTTTACCAGAAACTGTACCCGACGGGACAAGCCCTTTTTGATGGATTAACTCATTATATGCGTTTCTATAATGAGAAGCGACCTCACCAGAGTCTCGATTATGCGACGCCGGCTGAGGTGTATCTCGGCTAAAGCAGTGTCGGTGACTCTCAATCATCTTACTTATTTATCCATTATTTTGGACTGGACAATGGGTCCACTTTAGTCCTACTCCAGCCCTCTTGTCTTGATGAAGTGATACAGTGTCAACTTGTGAACACCTGTTACCTTCGCTATCAATGCTTGACGAGTACCTTTCAATTTTTATCCTTCTTTCCCCCTCGGCATTAAAGAGGTAAACATCGTCGGCTATAATACGAATTTTCATACCAATGCCGCACTGCAAATAATTTTTGGAACGGATTCATTCTCAAGTTGAGCATCCCGCTGCCTCGATTCCCACTCCCCCATGTTATGTTGGTGGTAAAGGTCGATCAGATTTTGCAATAATGCGTTTCCTGTCACACCATTTCGACGTAGTAAATTGAGTTCTTGATTCACGGCGTTCGTAATTGTCCCGCGGAACGCCTTTTCCAATGTGTCCGCTTGAGCAGAGATATCTTCATCTGGCGCGTTCCTAAAAATAAGTTGCAATTCCTTTAGCACGTACCGTTGCGCTTGCGTCAGGGAAAGTGTGTGCTTGCGTTCCGATTGCAGGTCTCTGATTTCTTGAGTGAATAACCGCTTGACCCCCATAATGACCGCGTTGTAATCCGTAGGCAACTCGCCCCCGGAAAGTTCCGGTTCGCACTTGATATAACTGAGGATGCGGGAGATGTCTCTGGAGATGATACCGCCTTTTTCGTCCAGAAGGAATAGTTGCTGATAACGCCCTGCTTGACAAAACAGATAGGTCCCTTGTGAACCTTTTGGCATTGCTGTGCGAATCCCGTCTCTCAGATTCGCAATTCGCTCATACTCCGCCGGGTCCTCATGCCGCAGCTGCCTCAGAATCTCTTCGGCTTCGTTGAGATCTATTGCCTTTTCATCTTCGGCGTTTTCAAACAGGCTCAACTGTTCGCCTTCCCCCTCATAGATGGCATACATCGCTGTTTCGTTAAGTTGTTCTGATTTATCGAGGATAGCCGCGTCCTCGCCAATCGTATCGTGAATCTCTTGGATGCGATGATGAAGGATCTGTTGCAGCCCCAAATTTTGTTCGATGCCGGTTTCTGGCAGAAAGTTGAAGCCGTAAATCACATCGTGCTTGCTCCCGATACGGTCAATGCGCCCGAATCGCTGAATCAGCCGCACGGGATTCCAGTGGAGGTCGTAGTTAATAATTTTGTCGCCGTCCTGTAGGTTCAGTCCTTCCGCTAGCACGTCGGTGGCGATGAGGGTGAACAATTCCGACTCCCCACCCTGAAATTGGTACTCTGGATTTGCTTTCGGCGCGAAACGCCCCACTGCTCGTTCTTTGCTTTTGTCACCGCTATAGATCACGTCAACCTCATCCCGTTTGCCATCGGGGTTGAGATTTTCAAACAGATAACGCGCCGTATCTGCATATTGGGTGAAGATTAGGCATTTTCCCTCGTTAAGTGGCGGTTCTGCCAAGTGCTGTTTGAGGATTTGCAGCTTAGCATCTTGCACGGCGGTGATTGGTGATACAAGTTCCGACATCCCTCGTAGTAACTGGAGGTCATGCTCAATATCTGCACGCAGTGCTTCGATTTTGAAATCCGCAATGTCGTATCGTGCTGAAGCCTGCCTCAACGCATCCATCAAGTCCTGTTCCTCTGCCTCGTTGGGTTCGTAGAGAATTGCTTGCGCTTCTTCACCGGCGGGGACAATGCCACCTTCAAGGGCTTCGAGAAAGCGTTCGTGGACTGCCAACAACCGACGCACCGTCTGCTTAAAAGCGTACACGCTGGATTCAAATCGCTTGAACAGGAGTATCCGCATCAGCCCACGCAGGTTGATCCCTGACCGTTGCAGGTTGGTATAAGGTTCTTGTTTCTGCTTTGCCTCGATCACGTAGTTCCAAAGTCCATAACGGGCATAGGTTAATTCGCCAGCCGAGGAGGAGTTCAATTGGCTGCTGCGCGGTTTTCCTATATGTTCCCGCAGCTTAAAGTAAAGTCCCTGATAGGTGTCCTCGATATTGTAGGAGATGGTTTCCAAGACACGCTTGGGGAAGAACTGCTTTTTTCCACCGACAACAACGTAAGCCTTTCGATGTCCATCAAGGTATTCCTGAAATCGGGATGGATCAACGGGGTGATCGGTCCCCTCATCGAAACCGTACCAGCGCAAGATGTGATTGCGGGTGCGTCGGATGAGGATATTCCTCAACAGGTCGGGGAGATTTTTTTCTCGCTTCTCAATCTGGCGAAAGTACGTCCGCAGGTTGGGCGGATCGATTGGCAAATCGGTGATGTCGTTGTGATGAAAAAGTTTAATCTGGTGGTATATGTCCCAAGCGCTCTTGTTGCGTGGTGTCGCTGTAAGAAAACAACATCGTCGTCTAGTGGCTAAGAAGGTCTGCAACACTTTGTAGCGTTGCGTGTCGGGGTGGCGGAAGTTATGGCTCTCGTCAACCAGTACGAAATTCCGGTCGCGGTATATCACGTCACCAAGAATTGTAGAGGCGGTGCTGTGCACCTGCTCACCCTGTCCACCGTCACCTTCTCGTAAAACTCCCATAGAAAGCACACGGGCGTTGAGTTGGTAGACCTCATTGTAGCGTTCCCACATTTCGATCAACGGGGCAGGGCAGATAATCAGTGGACGTGCATTTTCCGTCCGTTCAAAATACTTAACAATCGCTGCACCGATGTAGCTTTTACCGAGACCGACCACATCTGAGACAAAGGCTCCGCCGTAATCGCGAATAATCTGCACCGCCTGTCGGACAGCAACTTTCTGAAAATCCGCTAACTGTTTGATAATGTCATCCACCCAAAGTATGTCCGCCTCATCCTCCCCTTCGAGTCGGTCTTTAACCAGCTCATAAAGTGTCTTCATGTAAATATCATAGGGTCTGACGGGGGCAATCGCCCAAGATGATTTCATTACCTCCATCAGGGATTCATCGAAGTCTTCCGCCTCATCCCAGAGCTCGTCGAACCAGCGACACAGTTCGGCGTGGTTGGCGTTCCCTTGAACCACAACGTTTAACTCGGTATTGTGGCTCACACCGGATAGCGTGAGGTTGGATGACCCCACAACGGCGATGCCCTTTTCGTAACGTCCGTCTCCATCATAATCGAAGATGTAGGCTTTGGCGTGTAGCCGTCCTTTGGTATAGACGCGAGCAAGCAGCCGCTTTTCCGCTATCATCTTTGCCAACGTTTTAATCAACGCTTCACTTTCGTCGGTCTGATCCATCAACTCGACCGACTCTATGATATTCTCTACGGTGTCTGCCCCCATCTGCCGACGTTCGGTTCGCTTGGGATAAGCCTGCGCTTCTGCAGCTTCTGCGACTTGCTCTAATCTGCGATACCCCTCGGCGAGCTGCTCCAACGTTTCACGATTGGTGGTGTTACCGATCAGCAGGCGCAGTTCTTTGGCGTGCTGGAGTTCTTTCGCAATGCTTTGGAATCCCGACAGAAAAAAGTAGCCCACCGCGAATCTTGCTTTTTCAGTGGAGTCGAGGATGACGTTGATGTGCTCGACCAACTTTTCGTTGCGGTTGTCGATGATGTCGTGTTGCATGGATGCATCCTAGATCTTCTTGGAACGCGCAATCAATTGCGCTACTACAAGCCGTCAATTTGTCCAATCTTTCACTTGCAAGCCAGCCCCCGCTTGCTGTTGTAACTCTGCTTTTCGCATGGTTGTTATTATTCCTTGGCCCAATCCACCAGTGCTTTATCGGGCGATGAAATATCGGCGATAGATGTGTAGTAGTAGCGTTCCCATCCGAGGCGGGGTAGGCCGGTGAAAATCATCAGGTTGAGTGGGTATTCATCACTATCGACGGCACGTCGAAAGTCGTCCCGAAATAGGAAGGTAGGCTTGCCGAGTGCGATCGCTATCCCTAGCTCAATCATGACTCCTTCATCTGGTGGCACTCCGTTCACGACCGCGAAAATCGCGTCTGCGTCGAATACATCCTGTTTATCCTTTTGTCCAATTCGGTATGCCCAGTCGGAGGATATTGTGTCTTGGTTGTTGCGTTCAAATGGCTCCCACACTTCTAAGCCAACCGCTTCCAATGCCTTAATGAGAGCGGGTAATATGGTTTCTCGTTGTTGCTCTGAGAAGCCGTAGGGGTTCGCAAGATATATTGTCTTTTTTTTGTTCACGGGCATTGCTTTTACGATTCCCTCTCTTCTTGCAGGGACTTGGCCGCAAAAATTGTTAAGCGTAATTCTTCGCCAAATAGTTCGTATACAGGGATTTTACCGCTCAGTCTTTCACTTTCGTTCAAAATGATACCAACCCCTTCCCCCCGACGTTCTAAAAAGTGTCGCCGCACTACCTGTGCACCCATATCATCGTTGAGTGTCGTTTCCGAAAGTAGGCGAGCTAGGAGTTCGTTACGGGGCGCTTGGTTGTAGCGCAAATCGTCCACCGTTAAGGTGTTTGCCAATGCACCCGGCGAATACAGTTCTAGCCGGTCAGTGAACATAAACAGACGAATCTTCGATCCGGCTTTTGAATAATCTCTATGTACAACTGCATTAACCACTGCCTCAAAAACGGCTCTCATGCTGTATTGTGATCGTTCTATTCTGCCAATTTCCTTGCGGGCCGATACTTGGTTGTATCTTTCAACAAATTTGAAGGCCTCCACAATCTGTTGGTCCAGCGGTCCCCTAAAATCCTTAGCATCAATCTGGTAGTTCGTATCCCTTTCCACGCCATTATAGAAAACAGCTTGAATGAAACTGTTATAGAGATAATCGTCGGGTTTATCATGACACATCAACAAACCGGCTACCGAGGCGCGGTACTCCTCGCCTTCTTTGACTAGCAAACGTCTTTTAAGTAGCAGGTCTTCTATCTTCTCACGATCAGTCGCTCTTGCTGTAATAAATCGTTGATACAGCGTTTCCTTTAATGTGTCTTTGTGAGTGTTCGGCACGAACTGCTCATCAAAAGAGATTCTACGTGCCTGCGAGCGGCTTTGTAATAACCGCCCCAACTGCTCGGTGGTCATCTCTCTTTTGCTGCTGCCTTGGCGGATGAAATAACCGTTAGATGTTTTGTGAACAAACGGGCTCCGAGGCACCTCGATTTTTAACAGATTTTTATCATCAATCCGCAGTTTTTCTGTAACAATGTGAACCATGGAGTCAATGTTGTCCCGACATATCTCAAGCACTGTTTTCTCTGTCCTGTCCAAATCTCGGCGGTTCATGCCGACAATTTTGTTATGGTCGTCAACACCGATCAGTATTGCCCCACCGCTGGCGTTGGCAAAAGCAGCGATTTCATCGGCGAGACTCTCTCTGTGAGGTAACTCTCTTTTGAATTCAATCGTTGAGTCTTCTCCCAGATATATTTTTTCAGTGAGTTCTGTCAAACTGTCAAACATTGCTAATCCCCCAATCAATATATTACTGTCTGCATCGTGGATTGTCGCAGACTAACGGAGGACACGGATTCAAAGGTAGTCAATCAACTCAGAGAATGGAATAGCTAGATGCCTTCCCACTCAGTTCTGAGAGGGATCGGAAACTGATTGTGCGCTGCGGATGCGGTCTAATGTTCGCTTTAGACTTAGAGATGCAACAGCAGCACGTTCTAAATCCCAATGGGTTCGTACAAATTCGCTGAAACGACTGTTATATTCGGGACCTACTCTTGCGGTCGCTGCTCGTGGTCCCGGCACTAGCTGGTCTCGCAATCTTCTCTTGTTACTCCTTCGTGCAAGCGAGACCAGAAATTCTTTGGGATTGTCTATAACGTCTGTGTTGGACGGAATCCGATTTACGGGTATTGATAGAAATCCTGCGAGGGCACTCCGATCTGCCATAATCCAAGATTCGACTTCCATGACCGCAACGCGAAAGAAAAAACCAGGATTTAGGGAGCCTTTAACCCAAGATTCAATCAGGTTCGGAGGACAATTTTTGGAGGAGTCTAAATCTGTCAACATGAATACGTAAGGCGGTCCCTTGGCTGATCGGTTGAGTTCGATGGCTCTCCTTTGAAGGTAAGAATTCCCTTGATATGTATTTGGGATTCTTTGCACAATTTCGATACCAAAATGCTTTAGAATTTTAGTCGAAACTGCATTGCTTAGTGCATCCTCAACTGCAAGGATTACGCTGTTTAGGCTCATTATAGGAAACTCAACTGTTCAGCATTTTCGGGTTTGGCTCTTGAAAGCACGGCTTCACTGACTGTCAATCCAGCCTCAAGGAGTGTTCGCACTTCATCAATATCGGAGGCTATTTTGACTGCGGTTCCCTCTTTTGCAGGTGTGAGCAAAAGCACCTCCCTCCCATCAATGCCGGCTTCTGTCAGCAGGGCATCGCTATGTGTACTAACGAAGACCTGTCGCCGCCGTCTTCTTTGCATCTTAGAAATAAGGGCCGCGAGCTGTGATACAATTCCCGCGTTTAATGAAAGTTCGGGCTCCTCCAATAAGAGGACGGACTCACTTTCGAGCAGTGCCCATAATAGCCCCAGAAGACGCAGCGTCCCGTCAGAAAATTGATCTTCGCGTTGCCGACCTGCATTCGGACGCCAGTGGGAATACAGTGCCTGTAAATGGGGGCGGCCGGTGGTTTCGTCGCGAATAAATTCCAAACCCTCAAGTTGAGGCACAGCAATTTTGAGGGCTTGTTCGATTCTTTTTAAGCGTGAACGGCGGGTTTTTTCCGGGACACTAGCGACCCTTTCAAGGAACCCTTGCCCAAACGGATCATCTTCAACGATTCTTCCCTGAATTGAATCGGCAAACCGTAAGAGTTGAGGAACCAGATGCAGGTATGTGATGGTTTGGAGGAAACGCACTATTTCCCGAAAATCGGCATTAACATTAATCTGCTCAAGAAAGGTCTGGGTGAGTCGATCTCGATCCGCTTCATCTTCCGCATTTGGTCTACTAAGGAGTTGTTCACCATTTTTCCATACACGTTCATAAGTGAGATAGGTCCGGCGGTATCCACGCGTTTCTTGGCGAAATCCGAGTCCATATTTCCAAGTTGCAGGAGAGTCTGAATCGTCGGCAAGGTGAATTTCAATTGTAACTTCTGGATCGCGCCGCGCTGCCAAACTACGGATTTTAGAAACTCCGCCTCGGTCTTTGACCGCTTTCTGAAAGCCCCCTCCCTCTGCTTTTACGATATCTCGAAGAAAACGAAAGATATCGAGGAGGTTGGATTTGCCGGACGCATTCACGCCTATGATAAACTGGCGTTCGCTAAGACGCACATCAATCTGTTGAAAATTACGCCAGTTTTTCGCGATGAGGTGATTGATAATCATAACAGTAACTCCCGATAAGTTTGATAATCAAATTCTGGTTCTGCTGTAGTGTATTTCCTTAGGGGCAAGGCGCCCGCGCCCGTAGGGAACAGCGATCCTCCGGTTCCGGTTCTGTTGGTTTCAGTGACTGAAACCAACAGAACCGTGAATCCACGATTCCGTAAGGATTGTTCCAATCCAACGGAATCGGGATCTGTGACCGAGAGTCCGAGAGTTGTTCCCTACTGAAGTGCCTAAATCCTATCTAGGATTCCATTCGGCGTTATGTTCAGTGCTGAGTGTGGCTGCATCCGAATCGGTGTCTAAATCCACCCCATCGCCGTTCTTTAATAGCGAACGGGTTTTGTCGTGGAACTCTGGATTTTCCTTTCCCCGGATGTCATAACCCCAAATTCTGTTGTTGACGGCGTTATCTATAATGCTGTTGATGTAGGCATAGTCCAGATTGGTTCGCCGCTGAATCTCCTCTAGTTCCATACCGTTTTGGTACATACCGAGTACCTCGTGCTTGACTTTTTCACGCGCCATCTTCTCTTTCATTTCATCTTCAGTGACGCCGGTTTCTGCCGTTATTTCATTAAAGCCTTTGCCTTCTCGTAACATATCGTGTGCTTTGTCTTGGTTTGTTATCTTGTCCAAGAGTTGCATTATTTTCGCATGGTCATTAGATTGTGCTTCGGTTTCGGTCTCCACTTCGGTATCCTCGTCTGGGTCATTTTGCTCGACTGGCAGGGGTGGTGCTTTGACGCTCCTGACAGCTTGATTGAGAGTGAGCAATGCTTTCGGAACAAGTGAGATTCGCTCTTTTGGGCTAAGGGATGAAATTGTAGATTCCAGACTGTCATACGCGGCGTTCAATGCGCTCACTGCCTTAGATGCCAGTTGTCGGTGATGCTTCTCCAGCTCCCGCAGGTAATTCGCCTGCATTAGCCTGAATTGCTTATCCCACTTTCCGGCGTTGTAACAGCTATCGTTAGGGTTGACGGTGCAGATTGCCTCCTTTGCCCATCGATGGTCGGCTTTTGGATCGCCGGTTGTTCGCTCTGGGTATCGCTCGACAAGAGCGTCAGCGACTTCGGTGGTGCTATGATCGTGAGCAAATAGAGAAAGCCATTCTGCTAGTTCGGATTGGGTCTGGTGGTATGGGTTTTTGTATTTTCGTTTTTGTGTCATTTTCTAACCTTTTTGGTGATTTCGACGGAGTGTTTAGGTGATTAGTTGTTTCGACAGGATTAAGGATTCAAATGGACGCTGATAAACGCAGATGAACACAGATTTCTTTCGTTTTTCTATTTTTATCTGTGACAATCAGCGAAATCTGCGTCTGCATCTACTTTTAGAACTGAAGCGCGTAAGTCCTATTACATTTGGATTATGACAAATACGCCGATGATGAAGGCAATCTCTACCATATAGAAAATAACAAGGGTGAGAGAAAAGATAGCGGAGGGCCAGCTACATTTGGGTTTATTTTTGTGCTTCATAGGATTCATCTCGAAATCGGTATCGGATTGAACTCTGATTTCGCCGTATACTTGTCGAAACAACCTCTCCTGTTGGAGAAAGTATCCGTCCAGAATCCAAAACCCCAGGGCGGGAAGAATAAGCACCAAGACAAAATGTGAGTTTTGCATGTCCGGTTTGGCGATCAAAACCATCGCTGCGACAATGAGGATCATGCTCCAGCTTTTGACCCAGAAACTGTTGCTCCCCAAACGGTTAATAACGGCTTGGGTCATTTTCAAATGCTCTACGACCTTTTCTGTGCCATTCATGGATTTATCCCTCAGCACGAAATCTTGAAATTTGGTGGTGTCATTTAAGGTTAATTTTCTTTCGAGGACTTGCTCTACAATGGCGATTTCCTCATTGTCTGAATCGCGGATTGTTGCAGATTAACGGATGACACGGATTCAAAGATAGTCAATGACCGCTTTCAGTTTTTCTGCCGAGAGTTGTTCAATTAACATAACCGCTTGCTGTTGTAGGTCTGCTTTTCGCATGGTAATCCCTTATTCTCCTCTCAGGCTTTGTGGGGCGGAGATTCGTCTCCCGCAATCAAGATAGAAACGGGCGAATCAGGGCGCCTCTGCCACAAAATACCTTATTTTCATTTCGGGTAATCCCGTATCCGTAAATCTGCTGGCCATTCGGACATCTCATCACCTTTTCTTCCCCGGCTCCGCTTACGCGCCCAATCTGTGCCCATCTGCTTGACAAACAGGGCGACCGAGGCATCGAGGCACTGATCCCGAATATCAACAACCCACTCTTCCTCCATCGGTCTAGCATCTGTCCCTGATTCCCCGCCAACGATTACCCAATCTATACCATCTAATCTGAGATTACCGAGTCGCCCAAGTAACGGCTCCAATGAAAGGAACTTAATTTGTGCCGCGGTCCCTCGTAGACAATCAATCCTGAAGGTATAGTCTACGCTTTCCACACTTACCCCCATCCAGATATTCGGCGGCCAAACCAATTGAGGACTCAATTCTGCAAGGCGTTCCGCACGTTTGGTTAGGACTTGAAATTGGTGCCAGTCAGCCCGTTTCATAACATCAAAGACCTTTTGGATGTACTCAAACGGCACACCTTCATGGAACAAATCGCTCATGGAGTTAACGAAAATCAACCGAGGTCTTTTCCATTTTAAGGGTTGGTCCAAAAGGTGTGGTACACGTTGAATGCGGTTGGTCCAACGGGGCCCAGCTTTCGTCATTTTGGCGAGCCCCTCGTATGCTAAGCCCTCGCGAGCAAATCGGGAGGCGATACGTTCGGCGTAGCAGAAGCGACAGCCTTCGGAGACACGGGTGCAGCCACGTACCGGATTCCATGTTGATTCTGTCCACTCGATCTTTGTTTGGGTAACCATTTTTGCCTACCTTCTCAAGATGTGTTCTGCAATTCCTACAGCGGTTGAAGCACCCCTCGGGTTTCCCGCTGCAAAACAGAGCAAGTATAATGGAATATTGCGGCTATTGTATAATCGCAGCGGATTTTTTGCAACTTCCGTAAATACCGAATCTAAACGCTCAATAAAATAGTGTTCAATAGCATCCCAATTATCGACTTTTTGTTGACTTGGAAGATTTTCAAAAAGTGAAGGTGTTTCACTCTCTTTGTAAAATTCATTGAACCAATCCTTAGTTCCAAAAAACTGGTCAAGTATATTTCGTATACCCTCGTCAATTTGGCCATCTCTCCGCAAAAGCCGATTCACAGCGACTCCGAGCGGAAAAAGTAGCCACAAGTCAATTGCTTTGGTATTGGCAATTGCTTCGATCGTTTGCCACTTAACTTCCATTCCATAAGGATCTAGGAACAAAACAGCTCTCCGTCTCGAAGATAGCCAATTATAACTACACAAATTTTGAACGTGTGTGTTCCCATCAGCCCTAACAAGCTCAATACGGTCACGCAGATGCGGGAAGTCATCCTTTAATTTTTCGAGCTTGGAAAAACGATCTTTGTCTTTCTCAATAAATATGTACGTGTCAAACTGAGGCTCCACTTTAAGCGCGACTCGTGCAGAGCCATCAAGAAACTCCAACATTTCAGGGAACATCAACTCTGAAGAATTTTCACTCTCTTTGAGTGTCCTATACCCCGCTCCGGCAAACGCATCAATATAGGCAAAGCGGAATGGTTGTTTATTCATTATGGTTGCGTAAGCAGAAAGATACTTGCGCACACGCTCTAGCTTTTCTTCTGTCCAATTGCCACCAAATTGTATTTTCTTCATTTTCATGCTCCTGTTATTATATATTAACACATGTTAAGTTACAAGTGATAGTTGAGGTTTTTTATCGCGTGATTGGTGTTTCAGTCGGTGTCATTTAAGTGAGGGGTGCTCATAAGTCCCCTTATCGAAAGAGTGTAATCAGATGTGTTACATTTCTCAGGGGTCTTCCCCAAATAGAATTGACTAACATAGCCAGTTGCAGTAAAACCACCCCCAGCATCAAAAAGGTAGAGACATTCGCTTTTCGACTCACCGGCAATTGCTTATGATTGGTATGGGTCGATAGTAATTGGCTCAACAATCCAAAGATAGGTTCAATAGCAACCTTGCGCTTGTGTTGATAGGTCTGCAACTGCGCCGATTGATTCACCGCTTCAACATAACGCCGTGCCCGCTGACTCTTTGCGCCTCTGACGGGAGTGATTAGCAACAGTCCCTGGTTCGCCAAGTGTTGGGTACGTTTCAAGTCGGTATAGCCGGCATCAGCGACTAAATACCCGATGTTCTGTTCAAGCAGTGTGTCGAGTTGTCGGTCAAGGACGGCTTTTTCACTCACACACGCGGTGTCAATGGCACTCATACGAGGCAATCCCTCTATAGAGACGGTCAGATGAAGCCCATAGCCGTAAACCCAACCGTGATAGTGACTCTTTGACCAACTGGCGTCTGTGTCAATGGCACGGATGCCAGTTGGGATGCGATTGGCATTTCTATCCTTCTGATGCCAGACGCTTCCTTTTGCCTTAAACAGACTTTTGTCTTGGTAAACCACCTCTGGAGGTGAGTCAGGTATCAAAGTCATTCCCACATCACCGAGATACCCGATGAACGCCTCTAGCTGGTAAGCGAGTTGTTTGTAGCGTCGGCAAAGGGTTGCCCGAGACGGAACACATGCCAGTTTAAGACGACACAGCCACTGCGGGTGTAGCTTGAGCCATCTGTGTTGTGCCTTAAAGCGATGGAGGCCTTTGAGCGTTAAGATGGCAAAAAGGACAATCAAGCAGTCGTCTGTATACGATTTCGGACGTCCATGGCTCTCAGGTGGCGGTGCATGGCTGGAAGCGTTGAAATGGTCAAGTTGTTCAAACAAAAATGTGATATAATACGTACTGTCAGGATAACCCATGTTATAATCCTCTCTTTCTTGCACGTTAGATTAGATTATAACCGTTATCCTGACTCAAGTCTACTTATGAGCACCCCTCATTTAAGTGAGAGTTGTTCAATTAACGTTACCGCTTGCTATTGTAGGTCTGTTTTTGGCATGGTATTTTCCTATAGCTTGGCATATCGTGGTGATGTATCTACGGAAGTGGAGCAGAAGAATCTCCTGATCTTCCCCTAACCAACTTTGGTCAACGCTCTGAGGGTGTCCAGCTTCGTTTCGGTTCTCACGATATATGTTCCCAAGCCTATTTAACCGATTCTTCAACTCTTCTCCGAATTTCTTATCAGTCCCAAAGGTGTTGGGAATGACCGTATTGGAGAGATATTCGGTTAAGCGCAAAATGTTCCCGCTCCTTCTCTTTTTTATATCTTTCTGATACTGTTTGGAGTGAGATTCTATAGATTCCGCTAACCAATGTATGGCTCTCTCTGAAGCAGCACCGAGACAAATCACAGATGAGATGTACAGTCCTTCTTGGTAGGCACGTAGGCTTTCAAGATAGTATTGTTTAACGACATTATCAAGTGTGCCAATTTTCTGTTCTAGCGCATCAACAATTTCTTGGGGCTTGTCCACCAAAAGCAGGATTTCATCATCAAAGTCAGACTTCATGCCGATAGAGGTAAGATGAACAATGAATCTATCTTCTGAGCGAATGGTTCGCGATGGATATGAGAAGCCTCTCACCACTAATCCCTTTCTTTCAAGCAGGGCAATTGCTTCTAATAGCTCAGCAGGATCGTGTTTTCCTGCATCAAGAAATAACTCCCTCCTTAAACAGGCAACAGGATAAAAGTCAGAACAATCAGGATCGGAAGTGATTTTCTCTTTCAGAAAACGAAATACAAATTTTGCTAGGGATTCCACATCCATCCCCCGAATCTGCTGTTGTTCTTGTTCACTGAGTCCGGTACGCATTGACTTTTATCCCCTCATTACTCAAAACTCATATCTATCCCTTCAAACTCCTTGCTTTCGGCACAATTGTGGTATTTTGTTAGGCATATCTTGAGCGAGCGGTAAATAAATATGAATATACATCTGTTTCGACTTTGTCACTACCACCAAGGCCCACCAACGCTCCTGTGGCTGCAATGGCAGCTCCTACCGGATCTCCCTTACTCAAATTCCAAACGGCACCAGCCAAACCTAAGCAAAATGATGCAGGCTTTTTCCACGTTTTGCGCGTCAGTTTACAAAGATCACTTGCCATTGATTCCAGTTCCTCCTGACGTGCCTCGAATGCTTGATCTCGCTCTCTAGATTCCATAAGACTCAACTCACGGACAAACTTGCGTACACACAGGGTGTAGTTTCGATGTTCCGAATAATGCTCCCCGCGAAAAGCAAGGACTTCTTCAATAGGAACTGATCCTAAGTCAACTCCGACAGTATTCATATCAAAGGCGATTATGTCATTGACTGTAGGGGTTGATGAGATAGACACAAGTTCTCCAAGTGCTTTAACTAACTCAGGGCGATCAGTTGCTGGAGATAAATCTAATCCCTGTTTTTGTCCTTGAGGGCGCAAAATATGTGCAAGCAGGACAAGTATCAGTGATCGAACAGTCGTATTTATTGGGATTGAGTGCCCTCCATCTTTTGTGTCTTTAGCCAACCCACGACTTTTCAGTTCTTCAAAAATCATTTGTGCTAACTCTGGATCTCCATCAAAACCTAGACGCGACTTCGAAATAGAACCAAAAGCAGTTGTTTTATTAAGTTCATCAAGTGCGCCCGAAGTTATAATATCTGTGAGTTTTGAAACAAGTTCACAAGTTGCATCTTTATCTACAGCAGTTTCCGGTTTTATAACATGGAACAATCCATATTCCCTAAGACCTGTGATTATAGCGAGGTCATCAAGCCAAGAATGTTCTTCCATGTAGTTGGGAATAAGCATTCCAATTCCATCAAAGAAAAGGATTAGATTTTTAACCCAATCTGGATCAAAAAGATACTGATTTGGATAATAAAAAGCAACTTCTGGAAGTACTTTTGATTCCTTAGAAAATTGGTTTTTCACTTGAATTAACTGAGGGGTGCTCATAAGTCCCCTTATCGAAAGAGTGTAATCAGATGTGTTACATTTCTCAGGGGTCTTCCCCAAATAGAATTGACTAACATAGCCAGTTGCAGTAAAACCACCCCCAGCATCAAAAAGGTAGAGACATTCGCTTTTCGACTCACCGGCAATTGCTTATGATTGGTATGGGTCGATAGTAATTGGCTCAACAATCCAAAGATAGGTTCAATAGCAACCTTGCGCTTGTGTTGATAGGTCTGCAACTGCGCCGATTGATTCACCGCTTCAACATAACGCCGTGCCCGCTGACTCTTTGCGCCTCTGACGGGAGTGATTAGCAACAGTCCCTGGTTCGCCAAGTGTTGGGTACGTTTCAAGTCGGTATAGCCGGCATCAGCGACTAAATACCCGATGTTCTGTTCAAGCAGTGTGTCGAGTTGTCGGTCAAGGACGGCTTTTTCACTCACACACGCGGTGTCAATGGCACTCATACGAGGCAATCCCTCTATAGAGACGGTCAGATGAAGCCCATAGCCGTAAACCCAACCGTGATAGTGACTCTTTGACCAACTGGCGTCTGTGTCAATGGCACGGATGCCAGTTGGGATGCGATTGGCATTTCTATCCTTCTGATGCCAGACGCTTCCTTTTGCCTTAAACAGACTTTTGTCTTGGTAAACCACCTCTGGAGGTGAGTCAGGTATCAAAGTCATTCCCACATCACCGAGATACCCGATGAACGCCTCTAGCTGGTAAGCGAGTTGTTTGTAGCGTCGGCAAAGGGTTGCCCGAGACGGAACACATGCCAGTTTAAGACGACACAGCCACTGCGGGTGTAGCTTGAGCCATCTGTGTTGTGCCTTAAAGCGATGGAGGCCTTTGAGCGTTAAGATGGCAAAAAGGACAATCAAGCAGTCGTCTGTATACGATTTCGGACGTCCATGGCTCTCAGGTGGCGGTGCATGGCTGGAAGCGTTGAAATGGTCAAGTTGTTCAAACAAAAATGTGATATAATACGTACTGTCAGGATAACCCATGTTATAATCCTCTCTTTCTTGCACGTTAGATTAGATTATAACCGTTATCCTGACTCAAGTCTACTTATGAGCACCCCTCAATTAACTCCTTATTGTAGGGGATGTATAAAATCCTGTCATATCTACAAAAGCCTTGAAGGTCTTTGCCAACGAAATTTTATCTCTGAAGATTCAATCTGACGAAGTATACCCCACAACTGTTAAGCTGTCAATAGAATCGTGAGGCAATCTAGGGTCGTCTAGCACGGGCGGGCGGATACGGAGATCCGCCCCTACAAATTCCACAAAATCCCCTGTTGCCCTTTCAAACTTCTCGATTCCCTCCGCTCACGACCACTTTGGCTGTCGGCCTCCGACGAGCCTTGAGAATCCTCATTCTAGCGGATTCTGCTACAAACAAATGCAAGGCTCGAACTTCGGCTTTGCTTAATCCAATCTGAGAAAGGACTGCGTAGTCAAATTCTTGTCTGTCACATCTCTCAATTTCATCAGAGACGAGGTCAATAGGTCTATTCCTAAGTTCTTGGAAAATATCATGGAGAGAAGGTGTAATTTCTAAATCTCTGCACACCGGAATCTTCTCTAACAGAACGACTTTTGTATCTATTCCACCGTGATTGACTTGAAGTCCTTGTAGTTCAACCCACAAGTACGGCAAAAGGGTATTTAGGAAAATTGGAAGCGACGGCAATCCGTGTGCATCAATCGTGAAAAAACGATCGGAAGCCATTACATTTTGCGGGGCTAAGTAGCAGATGAAACGTTCAAAGAAAGCCCGTGGCCAAAATAGATTTGCTCTCCGTTGTTCCGGCAAGCTATACCAATTTTGACGACTGGCAACACTGGAACCCGTGTGATAGCCTTCTGACTCACCATAACGAATATACTCCAAGGCGGAAGTGCCTCGGAGACTCTCTCGACTTTGGTGACACCAAAAGGCCATGCTTCCAACAGTGTCTGGAATGGCGATTCTGTAACAATTACGTGGACTGCGGATAACACGTCTTAAAAAGTGTTGCTCGATTTCACCTTCCCACCCATCTTCATTAATTACGCGCATCAGTCCATTTCCTATTGGGTTTGCGCTGTTGAAGTAGAAAAAATCGTTCGCTCCTGTCGTAAAGCCGCGCTGCACCTCAGCGACATCTCCCAAACGCACCAGTTTATCCTTCCCCTTCTCCAGAATTGTCCAGTAGATGTCCGGGGCGCGGAGATACTTCCCGCCCCACTTGTCGCCTGTATACTTCGTTCTGGGAGTGGCATCATCGCTGCCTGCTTTCAAAAGGTCCCCGTGCGAGATCGGAAAGACGCAGTGCTCCTGTGTGCTCAACCGTTCCGGGGTGGTCTCAATCTCGTAGAAGATGACCGCATCCAGAACTCCCTCAAACGGCACTTTGAAGGCCACAAACCGTGTTGTCCGGTCTAATCCTCGCTCGCGTTTTTCGTCGGGTGCGGAGAAGAGACAGATGACTGTGTTCACATCGGCTGCGGCGAAGGAGCGTCGCGCCTGATTGTCGATAATCTGTTTGACGTGACAGTGCTTGAGGGTGAACTCCTGAAGGTCTTTTCCGTAGCCGACATCGAGCCACGAATTGGAGGTGATGAAACAGAACGCACCTTCCGGATTGAGGAGAGAAAGTCCATGAAAGTAGAAGTAGATGTAGAGGTCGCTTTTGGCGTCAAGTTTGTGAGAGACAGCGGCTGACGGATTATCGGGTTTGATGTCCTTTTCGCGTCTGTAGCCAAAGAAGCGCGGAAACGCCTGATAGACAGAACGAGCGAGTTTTGCCTTGTACGCCTTCTTGTTTGTGGTGGTGATCTTTTCACGTGGGGCTTTCGGATCAGAGATGTTCTCCTGTCGGACATACGGCGGGTTACCGATTACGATGTCGAAACCGCTCTTTTCGTCCGTGAAGAGCTCCACAAAGGCGATGTCCCACACAAAAGGCACGTCCTTCGCGCTCACAAGCGCGTTGCGAACTTCGGTGAGACGGTCGCGGTCTTCGGTCAATGCTTCGATCTGCTTCCGCCACTCCATCGCCTGTAGGTCGAGTTGGTGTACGGCTCTCTCTTCGATTGTGCCATCAAGCCGCATCTGTCGCTCTCTGGGACCGTCGATTAGCTGTTGCAGGTCGTCAATTTGCTCTTTGATGTCTTTGGCATGTGTATCAACCAACTCGCGGAAAAGTCGCAATTCTTCCTGTTGCAGCTCTTTTTCAGACCGATAGCGACAAACGGGGTCGTTGTTGAAAAACTTCAGTTTTTCGTTTTTCAGGCGGGTGATACGGGCTTTTAACGCGGGCGGTACGCCGCTGAAGTCGGCGCGAATTTGGGCGAGGTTCATGCCGCCGATTTCTTGGACGAGGCTATCGCCGCATCGGATATTGAACGAGAAATGAGGAAGCAAGGGATCTTTCCGCAGGTGGAGTTCTTCACGGGGAAAATCCGCGTCGATGATCAGGGCGAGCCAGAGCCGTAATTCCGCAACATGACACGCCCACTCCATCACGTCTACACCGTAGAGGTTTTGACCGATGATACCCTTCTTGCGGTCAAAGCTGGATTCCTCCTGTCCAAGCCGTTGATTGGCTCTAGTCCGGAGGTCATCAAGGATGTGCAGCATTCCCACGAGGAAAGAACCGGAACCGCAGGCGGGATCGACGACCGCGAGCTCTTTTAGGCTTGCGTCGAGAGGCTCCCAAAGCTGCATCTCTGCGAGTTTTTCATCCGCTCTTGCTTTATCGTCCGGATTAAAGGCAAAAAGCACCTCGTAGAGGAGGTTTTTATGGGTTTCTCCTAAGTGGTTCGTCAAGTTGTCCACCAGCGCGAGACGGCACATCAGATCAATCTCTGTGCGGGGGGTATAGAAGATGCCCGCGTCCCCGCGTTCATCCGCTTCAGTGGAGACATTGACGAGGCTTTCATAGACCTTCCCAATCATCTCCGGATCGACCGCGACCTCCTGATCGAGGGGGCTATCTTCAGCGATGGTGAAGTTGTAGTTTTCAAGAAATTCAAAAATCCGCTTGAAACGCACATCAGAAATTAGGAAATCGTGTTCCCCGTCAAGGTTATTCTCTGTGAACAGACCGCCGTTGAGATAAGGGGCTAACGCCAATGCCTCTCGGATCGTGTCGGGGAAATGACGGTGTCCGCCGTGAAACTTGTTATTGAACGCCTCAAAGAATAGGACTTTGAGCCAGTGGTTGACAAACGAATCAACAGGCTCGTCTGCTGACCGGTAGCTCTCCCAAAACGACCGGAGAAACTCGGTATCCTCACCGAGCCAACGTTTGCGCTGAATAAAGTAGAGGAACATACAACGGTTGAGGAACTGCAACGCATAATCGTGTGCCCGGCGATGGTCTGCGGTCTGAATCGCCAAGTCGTCCTGAAGGACTTGGAAAACAGATTTATAATCTTCAAAGAATTGCTTTGTGACTGCTTCGACATCGAAGGCTTCTTCGTGACGCTTCTGAATTGCGAGCGGCGACAACTCTTCCAAATTGGGACTATCGATGGATTCCAAGTCAAGCATCGCAATCCGCTCGGATGCCGTGCGGAGTTTCTCATGAGGACTAATTGTGATGCGGCGGAATAGGCGGCGTCTCTCGGAGTCACCTGTATCGTATTTGACATTGACAAAGTGCCAATCCGTTCGTTCCCGGTTGCTGAAGACGAATAGGGTGTAGGGATGGTCTTCTAGGAGCTTAGAGATGACAGGGCGTTCAGCCGTCAGCAGCAGACGGTCTGAGTTAAGACGGGCGTAGATGACATGAAAAGCGTTGTCCGTTCCGCCCGTCGCAAAGAGAACTGGATCGTCGGCGAGGGCATTTTTAGCCGTGTCCGTCCAGTCCTGACGGGAAATCCCGTCGTTTTGACGGTCATAGTTTAACTCTGTCCAGAACAGTTCCCGGAGGGGTTCGATTCCTCGAAAATCTGTGAGGAGTTGGCCGAGATTTTTTTGATGTTCGCGGTCATGGTGCACGATGTTACCCTCCCATATGCGGCATGGATTTTGGAAAAAGCGGATCGGCTTTAACTGGCTAAGAAGATGCCGCCGACTGCCCGATCCTTGTAAATATCAAACCCAACGAACAATAGGTGAATTGAACCTAGAAGTATTATAAATCGAAATAGGCGGGTTTTCGAGGAAAAAATGAGGACTCTGATTTTCCCCAGTTTTTTGTGGGGTTCAGTGATCTGGGATTTTGGGTAATTGCCGGGTTGGGTTTCCCAACCCAAAAGCGGGTAAATCAGAACACTTTTTCGTTGCAGAAAGTGATGAAACTTTGATATGATATGATGTGATGCGTTGATGTTGTTGTATCCATCTTTTCGATAAGGAGGTGCGGCGCCTCAAAACGGGGAAGGTCTGCCGCGGATTTTTTATGAGAAACAGAATTCGTGAGAAATTATCGGGTGGGGAAATCTCGATTGGGTCATGGCTGAACCTAGGGTCGCCACTGGCAGCGGAGGTGATGGCTGCTGCCGGGTTTGATTGGCTGGCAGTTGATGCGGAACATTCGTCCGTGGGAATTACGGAGATTGCTGATATGTTCCGGGCGATTGAATCTCGGGCCGCAACACCCATTGTTCGGATCTGGGATCGCCAGCCGGAGACGATTGGGCGCGTACTGGATGCGGGGGCATTCGGTATCGTCGCGCCACATGTTAGCACGACAGAGCAAGCCGCGCAACTCGCGCAAGCCAGCCGATACCCACCACAGGGAAAACGGTCTTCGGGGACCGGTCGAGCGGTGACATGGGGAGCGGATTACCGGTCGTGGATTAACGATGAGGTCATGGTGATACCGCAGATCGAGGACCGGAAAGGGATTCAGAATGCTGAAGCCATCATGTCAGTCAAAGGTATCGATATTGGATTCCTCGGACCTGGCGACCTATCCCTTGAAATGGGTATTCCTTCTGGAAGCCCTGACCACGAGGCGGCGATTCAACAGTTCTTGGCAGTGTGTAATCGGGTCGGCAAACCTTGTGGCATTCCAGTATCTTCTGGGGAAGAGCTCTTGGAACGGCAGGAGCAGGGATTCATGTTCTTTGACTTGAGCAATGATCTGAGTTTCCTAGCGGCGGAGGCGGGGCGGCAGTTGAGAAAAGCAACGGGTGATGCGTGAAACGTGATTCAAGGAGACGGAGCCTGTCCGATCTATCAGGGATGCAGTCAGACTATAACGTACAAGGCGAACCTGTTCGCACGATAGATCTCGGTTTTGTCTCGGCGGATGAGTACGCCTCCAGGGAGAAGGCTTCTTACTGGGATGGACGGAATGTGCAGGGTGAGCCTGTTGCAAGTGGCGTTTATTTCTATGATTCAAGCCGGCACATTCTCTGCCACGAAAAAACTATAGTTGTGCTAAAATAGTATCAGATGACCCGCTGACGGGGGTCATTCTTAAGGGAGGGCATCGGAAATCATGAAAATCACTCGCATCAGACTCTACATCGTCAACGTCCCTGAACGAAAGTGGTGGTGGTCCGACGACATCCACGGTCAGCCTGCGCATCGGCGGGCTGAACACGGTATCGCTGAAGTCGAAACCAACCAGGGGCTAACAGGGCTTACCCAGATAGGGCGTTTCACGCCGGTGGAGCCCCTCGAAGCGAAATTGAACTCGTGGCTGAGTCAGGATGTCCTGAAGGTCAATCTCGCTGAGGCGACGCCACCGATGGTAGGGGCTTTTGAACAGGCGATACTAGACCTGCGCGGCCAGACGCTCGGCGTTCCCATCTGGCAATTGTTTGGTGGCCGGCTGCGAGATCGCATTTTTGTCACCCAATGCACCGGCTACAAGACTCCGGAACATACGGCAGAGGACGCTCAGTGGGGATGGGAACACGGCTTTCGCGCCTACAAGATGAAGTGCATCACCAGCAGAGAAACGACACCGGAAGAACGCATCCGCTACGTCACCGACCGGGTGGAGGCCATCCACAAGGTCCTGCCGGATATGGTGGTGCGGCCCGATATTCGCTGGCGGCTTCAGGAGGTCTGGGTCGCGCAAGAACTCGCTCGCCGTCTACAGAGGCATCGCATTGACTGCTTGGAAAGTCCGATAAACAAGCGTGCGGCAGGCGGTACGTTTTCCGAGTGGCGTCGTCTGCGGCAGACCATTCACTTGCCTATCGGCGACCATATTTCTAGCAGCGAAGACCTCATCCAGCGATTCCAGGCGGAAGCGCTCGACTACGCCATCGTCGGCGGGCAGAGCCATTTCGAGACAATCAACCAATCCCGCTTGGCTCATGAGCTTGGTATGGGCGGCTGGTCACAAACGGTGGCGTACGGGCCGGGGGCGGCCATGGGGTTACACGTCGCTGCCTGCATGCCTAACTTGACCCAACCCTACGACATGGTCGGGCCCATGGCTTGGGAGGACACCCTGGTGAATGAGGACTTCCCTTTTGAAAATGGGTGCTTTGTAGTGCCGAACCATCCGGGACTGGGGTATACCCTGAATCACGATGCAGTTAAAAAGTATTTGGTCAAGGAGCAGGTTTTTGAATAGCGTTACAGCAAGGAGCGCGAGACTTTCACTTTCCAAGGAGGGCGTGCTGCCATACAGTCTCCTGAATCCAGATCTGAAAGGTAATCATCACCCATGTCCAAGATCAAACTTCGTCCCACCCGTGAGGATACAATCACTGCTGCTCGCATCATTGCCGAACATTTTGAAGCCTCGCCCTTGAAAGCAGAGAAAGCATTCGGCGAGTTCCTGAATGCCAGTGTGTTTGTAAAGTACGAATTTCTGAATCCGGTCAGATCGTTCAAAATTCGGGGCGCGTTTAATTTAGCCTATGCGCTTGCTCGCAGTGGAGATGTTTCGAGAGTCATCACCGTTTCGACGGGGAATCATGGCGCCGCTATGGCGTATGCCTGCCAGCGATACAACATTCCGCTCACAGTTGGTGTCCCCGTCAACTGCGATCAGAGCAAAGTCGAATTGATCCGTCAATTAGGTGGGGAGTTGGAATTCCTCGGGCGTGACCTGGACCAAACCAAGGAACTGCTGCAAGGACGCCTGCTCTCACCTGACACTGTTTTTATCGAAGATGGTTCCTGCCCAGAAATCGTCGCCGGCACCTCAACGATTGGGTGGGAAATTGTTCAGGATCTACCGGAGGCGGAAATTGTCATCGTCCCGGTGGCGAACGGCGCATTAATCGGCGGAATTGGAACGGTACTTAAGGAGTTTAACCCATCAATCCAGGTGATTGGCGTCCAATCAGATCTCGCGTCTTGTATGGCGCTGTCGTTTCAAGCGGGTCACGCCGTGAATACAGAAAGCTGTGACACTTTTGCCAGCGGTATAGCGGTGAGAGTCTCAATTCCAGAGGCAGTGGATCTGATGCTGGAAGTGGTAGACGAGATGCTCTTAGTTTCTGAGACGGATTTGAAACAGGCGATGGGCGCCTTCTATCGTTACACTGGACATTTGCCTGAAGGCGCCGGCGCAGCCCCTTTAGCCGCAGTGCTGAATATACGAGCCGCACTTAAGAATAAGACCGTCTGTTTGATTGCTTCAGGGGCAAATGTAGATAAGGTATTGCAACAGGAAATCAGGGTAAATTTCGTGTGAACCTTGCGAAGGTTTGAAACCTTCGCAAGGTTGCGCAAGGAGGAAAATCATGTCAGATTTCAAAGATAAAGTTGTAATCGTCACCGGCGGCGCCAACGGCATCGGCCGGGGTATTTCTACCGCTTTTGCCCGGGAGGGTGCTCAAGTCCTGTGTGCGGATATGGACGAAGCGGCAGGCGCACAGCTTGCTAGCGAATCCGGACAGATGGCTGGTACTATCCGATTCCAGCGGGCGGATGTTGCCCACAGCAGCGAATGCCAGGGGGTAGTCGAGACAGTCGTGTCAGAATGGGGCGGGGTGGATATCCTCTGCAACAATGTCGGTATCCAGCCCGCGAGTAGTTATTTGCCTGCCCACGAATTCCCAGAAGAAATGTGGGATCGCATCATTGATGTGAATCTCAAGAGTTTCTTCCTGATGAGCAAATTCTGCATTCCAGAAATGAAGAAGCGGGGGGGCGGGGTGATCATCAACACAGCCAGCGTCCAGGGACTCCAGTCGATGAAAGGGGTATCGGCTTACGCAGCCAGCAAGGGCGGCGCCCTCTCCCTGACCCGTCAGTTGGCCCTGGAGTACGGCGAAGACAATATTCGGGTGCTGGCGGTCAATCCCGGTACAATTGACACGCCGTTAGTGGCTGAAGCGGTGGACTTCATGGGCGGCGACTTGGAGAGCCTCAAAAAATTATGGGGTAAGGCGCACCCAATCGGCCGCATTGGTCAGCCCGAAGAAATCGCCAATGTTGTTCTCTTCCTAGCCAGTGACAAAGCCTCCTTCATGACCGGCGAGTACGTCTGCGTAGACGGCGGCATGATGGCAAAAGGCGCCTGGGCGGATAGCGAGTAGATCCGATGCGACAGGATCATACTCGCATCGGCCATAAATTGGGATTTCATCATGGCTTAGAGCCTATGAATCCGCATAGAGTGTTCTATATTACGATGGTTCCGAGTTTTTAGATAGACTCTTAGTTCAAGTTTGGAAGGGAAGGAAGAAACAGAAGGCGTTTCGCTCCTTTCTTCCCTATTTAAGTGATTTTCAGTATTAAACTATACATTTCGTTTGTAGTAGCGCAATTCATTGCGCGTTTGGGATGGCGATGAATCATCCTGCTACACGGGATCTCGCTACGCTAGAGACCTCACTACAAACCATTACTTTTTTTTTGAAAATTACTTAACTCTCTGTTTCCGTAGATTAGTGAGAGGAAAATCTTGATCGTCCTTAGCAGCATTAATGGAAAGATAGGCATCTCGACAGCAATGAATGCCCTGAAGGCAGGCGGAGACGCCCTGGATGCTGTAGAAGCAGGAACCCGTGATGTTGAACGCAACACTGCTGACCAAACCGTTGGTTCAGGAGGGCTGCCGAATATACTCGGAGAAGTTCGACTTGACGCCGCCATCATGGATGGACGCACCCTACGAGCTGGCGGTGTCGGTTCGGTGCAGGGATGCGTTCATGTGATTACGCTTGCCCGGCGCGTTATGGAGGAGAGCCCGCATGTCTTCCTTGTTGGGGATGGGGCGGAACGCTTCGCACAGGAAATGGGGTTGATGCGCGAAGAACTCTTGACCCCTGAGGCAGAGGACAAGTGGCGTCAGGGACTGCTGCGCCGTTATCCGGATCTGGATGTCTCAAAACTGGCTGAGGGTAAGAACTTGCGGGATATAGTGAGGTACTTGAACCAACCGATGGCGGGTTGGAAACCGGCTGAACCACACGGCACCGTTAACTTCATCGCCCAGGATGGTGACGGCAATGTGGCAACAGCAGTCAGCACAAGCGGCTGGCCCTGGAGCTATCCGGGACGTCTGGGGGATTCTCCTGTGATTGGCGCTGGCGGATATGCTGACAACCGATGGGGCGCCGCCGCTTCGACAGGTACAGGCGAAGTTGTGCTGCGCACTTCCGCCACGCGCAGCATCATCCTTTATATGAAGATGGGTATGACCGTTGGCCAAGCGGCAGAAGAAGCACTCAAGGATCTGCGCGATTTGCAAGATCCCCTTGTCGATCACATTGCAATTATTGCGCTGAATCGCGCCGGCGAGCATGTCGGTTACTCACATCGTCCCAATGAACGATATGTCTATATGACAAACACAATGAGCGAGCCAGCTAAGGTTGATATGGTGCAGATGCCTTAGCGTCTCCCGCTTGCGGCTGTGCATTCACAGGAGACATCCAAAATGAGCCGTTCTCAGATGTTGACCAACGCAGTAGCCGAAGAACAGGCGTGGCGGGCGGGTACCATTGATGATACTGCATCCTGGCGCTACTCCCTGTCCGAAGATTGCCTCTCTGTTTTTGATGCGTTTGTTCAGGAACTGCGGCGCTATTCCCGACCGATTACTGAGATTCAGATTCAGAAATCATCATTCGACGCCCCTGGTCTTCGATCGGGGATTTCGCTTCGCGCGATTTGCGGTGAGTGCCTTCAACCTGTGCTTGATGCCCTTAACTCGGGGCGGGGTTTTGCCATCCTTGAGCGAGTACCTCTGGAGCGGTTTACTTCTGAAGAGGCGCGGGCAGTGTACTGGGTGATTGGTCAGCTCCTTGGGCTTCCCTTTGAGCAAGATATTAAAGGCACCCTGCTGTACGATGTGCGAGATACCGGTCAGGATGTGGCTCGGGGAGCTCGCTTTTCCGTGACCAACGCCGAGAGCTCCTTTCATAACGACCATTCCTTTGGCGATCCGGTTCCCGACCTTGTGGGGCTGCTCTGCCTGCGCACGGCGAAATCGGGTGGACAGAGCCAGCTTATCACCGCATACACGCTCCACAATGAACTGCTGGGAAATCATCCTGATATACTCGAAACTCTCTATCAGCCATTTTATTTCGATCGTCGGGGTCAGTTCAAAGCGGGGGAGTCACCGACTTTTCAAGCCCCAATCTTCCAATGGGATAGGCAGGAACTGACCATTCGCTATTTGCACTACTACATCCAGGCCGGCCACGAGCGGGCTGGTAAAGCGTTGACCCCGGATCAGGAAAGGGTCCTGAGCGTTATGGAATCGCTGCTGCGTCGTCCAGATTTCAGGGTGGAGTTTAGCTTAAAACCCGGGCAGATGCTTTTCACCAACAACCGGTGGGTGCTTCACAATCGTACTGCATTTGAGGATTATCCCGACCCGGAACGTCGTCGCCATTATGTGCGACTCTGGTTAAGTAAAGCCCGATGAATTGGGATACAAGCACCTGTCCGATTCTCGGACGAGCACTGTTGCTCTACTATACGAATCAATTCAACTCAACAAAAGCAAAGGAGGATTTTGACATGAGCACCTTACTTCACGTCGGAGTGCGCGCTTCCAACCTTGAGCAATCGATCCGTTTCTGGCAAGATGGCTTAGGGCTGCGAGTGGCAAAGCGGCGCGAAAACCGCTACGACCTCACAGATGGCTATCACAACTTCGCTGTCTTCCAACACCAGGGCGAACCACGTCCCCCGCATCTGGGCGGAATACTTGATTACCTGCATATCGGCGTCGGTGTGCCAGACGTAACTGTGGCTGCCAAACGGCTACGAGAGATGGGTTATGAGATCTTCTCCGATGGCTTGGGTGGTAAACAGCCACTAGATCCGGATAATCTCCAGGAACCGGCTTTCAAGGTGGAAGACCCGGATGGCATTACCGTTGATGTCAACGAAACTGACATGGCGTGGCCGGGTACGACCCTGCATCCTAACTCTCAGTAATTGGTGAGTGGTAGAGTGGTGATTGGTGGATCAATGCGACCACCTACCTCTTGCCCATCATGGACTCATTTGAAAATGTAATTTGTGATTAGATAGGAGATGAAATATGACTGACTACCGATTCAAACTTGGTATGTACCTTCCCGAATTGCGTCTGTCCTTTGACGAGGCATTGGCTAAGGCAAAGGAGATCGGCGCAGAATATATTTGGTTCAATAGCCTGCCTGACGAACCGCCTATCGCCGAGATGAGCGACACCGAGGTGGATGGTATAGGCGAGCGCGTCGCCCGACACGGTTTGCAGATATTCCTCATCGGCGCAAGTAACCCCTTCAAGCAGGTTCATCTGAGCGACCTAAATCTGGAAACGATGGCGGACCATCCGGAATTTCGCAAAGGGTTTGACGACTGCATTCGTTCCATGCAGGTTGCTGTCCGTCTGGGAATAGGTGCGGTGAATATTTTCACCTTCGCCTGGCCTGGCGAGTACACTGCCGGCAAACCCACCTGGCCGATGCGCTGGCTAACGCGGGGCGGCGTCATCGCTGATGTGGATATGGAGAAACTGGTCAAGGCGTTCTCTATGGTAGCAGAGCAGGCAGAGCGTTATGATGTCGATGTTGCCCTCAGCATGATGCCCTGGAACTACACCAATACGACCGGCAATTTCCGACGCGTTGCTGAAGCCGTTGGCTCCAAGCGGCTCAAGGTCATGTGGGGCCCCGCAGACAACATAAATTGCGGCGAGTGGGATACAGCAACCGCTGGCTTCGACAATGTGCGTCCGTATCTGCATGGGCTTCATCTCAAAGACCTGCATCTCATCAACGGTTTACACCTCAATTTCGAGTACCGCCCCCTTGGCGAAGGTGACGTTGACTACCTAACTGTGCTGCGGAATCTACGTGACCACCGCTGTGATGCGGTGCTTTCGGTTGCAACTCACTTCCGCCCGCCTAGCGGCTTGGCTGAAGAAGCGATGCGTATCAATTATGCCAATCTCAAGGCGCTTATCCACCAAGTTGAAGCTGAAACGGTATAACTGCCAGGGTCCGAAAGGGTTCTAGTGGTTCATTTCGTACCTTGATTTCGTCCAATGAGAACCGACTTTGATACAATGGCTAAACTGGCGCTTCCTGCCACACGGAAAAGGATCTGGCTTCGGCGCATACTTTTTCTGGTTGATGTCAATGTCCAGGGTCTTGTTGGTTGCATCTGATTGTGACATCTGTTTTGCCCTTTCTTAGCTATCCATTCTCCGATGGATCGGAGCAGGCTCTGAGAGGAAGGAGAAAATGGTCTCCGTTCATGTTTGGTCTAAAATTTCTCATACCTGTCTGCACGGTTATGCCCGAAAAGGCCAGGACACAGTTGCTTCATTTCTGGTGGCATGCGTTCATAGGTTTCGGGCCAGATCGGCTGATGACCACCTTCGATCCAGTTGTTGAACCAGCGTGGGAGGTAAGCGATGTTCAGCCCGATACGAATCTGGTTGCTTGTATTCGCGCGAGCCTGGTGATACGTACCGCCATGCCACATGAGCACTGAGCCAGCCTGTCCGGGAATCGGCTTAATCAGTGGGCTATCCGGCGTGATGTCCGACGGGGGAGTTTTCCGGCGCGAGCGGTGGCTCATCGGTACGATGCCCGTCGCCCCATTCTCTATCGTGAAATCGGTCAGCATCCAGATGGTGTTGATCAGCCACGGCACATCAGGAACTTCTGCGAACTCACGGGCAGAATCGACGTGCAGGTGTTGACCCGGCGCGCCAGGCCAGGTCGGCTTAGAGCACGCTTCGACGACCCGACAGTTTGGCCCCAAAAAGTGCCGGGCAATCGCCACTGTGTCCGGATGGCTCGCACAGGTCCAAACCCGATCGTCTAAGTTCATCATACCAAACAGCGTCTGATAGTGCTGGTCACCTGTGTTGTAGCGCTGGCACTCTGGGTCGGTGTGCAATTCGAGGAAGCGTTTAGCCATGCTGCGTGCCATGTCTTCGGGGATGCGATCTTCCAGCATGCAGTAGCCGTAGATCGTTAGGTGCTCGATTGCGGCTTTGAGATCACTGTTCATTGGTATCTCCTTTCCGTGAAACGTGATGCGTGAATGAACCCGGAGATGTACTAAACTTGTCTCGTCTTGTTTCTTTCTTTCTATTCTTCCTTTTCTTTTTCTTATAACAAGTAATCGGAGATCTGCTTGACTGTTCCATCTTGGCTCGAATCGATTGCGGCGAACACCATCGCCAGACTCTTGAGATTTTCGATCCCTACGCTTTCGGGAAGGCGTCCCTTCTCGATGGCAGTGAGAAATTCGTCAAACGCTGCCAGTTGCCCTTCCCGTGGGCTGGTCACTGTCATCACATTCTCACGGGGCGCGGTGCGGTTGCCGTGGTCTGCGCCCTTTCGTGCGATGTACAGATCCGGAAAGATCATCGTGAGCGTCCCTGTCTCACCGATAGCCCGGAGCTCCCCGTACCAGTCGGTCATGTCGCCAGATGCAATGGCATCGCCGTGGTAAGTCACGGGAAGCCCATTTTCCATTGTAAAGTGCGCAAGCCCGGTGATGTCGTCTGTAAACGTGCTATAAGGCGTATTCCAACTATTCGCCCACGCTGTCACAGGGTTGCTGCCGAGCGAGGCGCGGAGGAGATCGAAATGATGGATGCTCATCTCGATGAACAGCGGATGCTCCATTTTATGGCGGAATTCCCCCCACGAATAGTAGGGCGCTCGAAAGTAGTGGGTGACATGGCTCATCCGCCCCAACTCGCCGCCGTTGACAATTTCTCGGAATTTTCTGACCCACGGGTGAAAGCGGGCTTTCTGAGAAATCATGAACACGCGATCTGTATTCTGTGCGGTGCGTAGAATGCTATGGGCTGAATCGATGGTATGGGCAATCGGTTTTTCCGAAAGTACATGTAAGCCTGCTTCCAATCCTGCTTTGATCACGGCTTCGTGATGGGCGGGAGGAACGATACAGAGCAGCGCGTCGGCTTCTACGGCTGCAAGGGCATCTTCAACGTAGCTGAAGGCGGCGGATTCGGAAACGCCTGTTCTCTCGCGGGCTGCGGCAAGGTGCTGTGCGTTGATGTCTACAAGCGCGGCATATTCGGCGCGGTTACAAGCAGCAACGGTCGTCAGCCAACGCCGTCCGTAGCCGCCAACGCCAACTTGGATAATTCGGTGCATTCAAAAACCTCCGTATTGTTTTCAGAACTAATGGTGGAGGGGTTGTCCACTAGTATAACGTGTCCTACTCTGCGAATTCTGTGGTGGCAAGGAATTGGGCTTTCGAGTATGTGTGGGAGCGAGGAAATTCAACACGCTCGCCTCCTCGCTCCCTCACCTCATTACTCCGTGCCCCTAAGTGCCATCTGCATCCTTACATCGAACTGACGTTAATATATACCCCTCAACATCCTTTGGTGTAATACTTCCCACCCGCGCAAAATGCGCCTCAATCCTCCGCCGCAGATGTTCGCCAGCTAATTCCCACTTCTCAACCGGCAAGCTTAAATCAAGCAACCCGTAAAAGGCAGGTCATCCAGCCTGCTGCACAGGGCAATCACCGTTCCAGAGCAGGGCATAGTCTACCTTCTTGCCCAATTCGCCTTTGTCACGGCGGGCAGGGTGCAGGCATATTTCGGGGCGGAAGGTATCTGCCATGAAAATACATCTGTCGCAAGGGCGTTCATTATTTAGGGGGTACATAGGTATTATTCGTTACTGCCCTTCAATACAAAGCGATCACGATTGGGCCAGATTGGGTCTTCAGGGTCAAACCGCAAGAATTTCTGCCAGAGGCAATAGGTAACTGGGGCCAGGGCCACCGCTGTACCGGGGTGACCAGAGTTGGCCGCCTGAATCGCATTCATGGACGGGGTCCGAATAGTATTGATAGATAACTGGTCAAGATTTGCTTGTTCAGACACAAATCTTTCCCCTTTTGGGTTCACTACTTGGTCAACACTTTGGTTCAATCAACGCGAAATATGAAATTCGCGGGCAACGGGCTTTTTCAAAGGGTGAAAAAAGTGTCAACCGAACTTTCATGGAGAATGAATCATTCTCCGGTCTGCTGCAACGCCTGATGAGTCAGGATCCGAAGGCAGTCAGCTTCCGACAGGTAAGGCTCGATCTGCGCCACAAATTGTGAGAGTGTTTCCTCCACCGTTGCCGTCGTAGTGTCGAGGACGAACCTTCTGCGGATCAGTGTACCTTGGTATTCTTCCTCAAACTGTTGCAGGACGTATGCGATGTCTCTCTCCGGCACCAGGCTGCGCGGGTGTGGGTTTTCCCGCATCCGTTTCGCAATGACTTCGGCGGAGGCTTTGAGCAAAATGAGCACTGTGTCGGGGGCTTTCGCCATAATCGTTTTCTCCACCGCCCGCGCAAACCTCGTGCGCTCGGCATATTCGCCCTTTCCGCCGTAGCCGTAGTATAACGGTGCATAAACCGCTTCTTCGATGTGAAATCCGGTCATGTTGTGGTCGGGGTCAGCGTAAAATGCGGGCTGGAGATGATACTCAATGATGTAACGTTGGAACATCTCCTTGAGTCGCGGACTTAGCGCCAGGAATTGCTTCTGTTCATTCTCCGATAGCTCGGAAGAAGGAATGGTAAAGTGGTCGTGGAAACCGCCGCCACTGCCTATTGTGCGGTCAATCCATTTAACAATTTCGCTGGCTAACGTGGTCTTGCCGGTGTATTCGCAGCCAACCAATATCAGTCTCATGGCTATTCTCCTGAATGTTATGGTTGGACGTACTATCACTAAACCTTTGAGAAATCTGCGCCGTGACTTTCTCGCACTATGAACAAGGGAAAAATGAAACCCCGATAGATCGGGGCAGGCTGTGATGTGTGAAACATCTTGCCTCTTACGCAATACGCAACACGTTCTCGGCAGATGAAAGTACTGACGCTGGATGTTATGATAACACACCAGCCACTAATGCCGATCAGTATAGCAGAGATCCAAATTTTTGTCAATAGTATAGCAGATTTCCCGCCTGAAATTCCGAGACCATTGCGAATTTTTACAGGTTCTTACGATTCACCGGACTGCTGATGTGCCAATCCGGCAGAACCCCTCTGCAAACTGGCACTCACTCATTCCTGCCGTGAACTGTGCTTCAAGGGCCCGGTAGCGATTCAGTATCTCATAGTGTTCCGGCAACTGAGGTTGGGCGCCGAATTTCGAAAGCGCCTCCCGCTTGCGCTCAAATACCATCGTGATATCCACATAGATTTCCGGCAGGAACTTCGATACCGGGGACGTTCCCAACATGGTTTCGTAGCAGATCAGTTGCGGCGAAGCATACGGTGCGTGTGCCGTCTCAATACCGGGGACACCACAATAGCGACAAGCCCAGAGGACTGCCTGGGTGGTTTCCACATGATCCGGATGCAGCAAATCATCGATCCAGTGGCTCAAGACCATGTCTGGCTGGAAAGCCCTGATCGCGTCGAGGATTTGCAGTCGCCGTTCTGAGCCTAGAACCAGCGGACTATCGCCGAAATCGAAGCAATTAATCGACGCCCCGAGGATGTCTGCGGCAGCTTGTATTTCCTCTTTCCGAATTGCCTTTATCTCCTCCAGAGTTGGAGTCTCCTCTCGGGCCCAAAGTGCGGGTGACTCGCACCGTTCCCCATAGGTCAGGTCGTAGACTTGTACTTTTCCCCCGGCTTCCACAAGCCGTATAATCGTCCCGCCAGCCCGGGAGCAAAAATCAGCGGCATGGGCGCTGAACACCAGTACCTTTCTTCCTTCGTGAATCATGATCATCGTCTCCTTTCAGTCAGTGAGTCGGTGAATATGATTAATGATTTTCGTTCATTTCATCACACAATTCCTCTTTTCATGTTACCATGATTCGGACAGTCCTGCAACCAAAACTATTTCTTGATTTAGACCGGATTTGATGCTAAACTGTTGGCGAATGTGCAACATGGATAAAGTGTATGCCGAAGGAGGTTTCTCATGACCGACAGCCCGAATCGGAGTTTTGATAATCGCATTCCTGTGACGGCCGAGGTCGCTGTAGCCTTAATCGTCGGTGAGTAGAAGCGGTATTAGATGATCCTTCGGTGTGTGCTGCTGGCATCATGTTTCCTCTATGATGAAAGCTGGTCCTATTCGGGGAAGCTATTCTTTTCCCCTATGCAGCATCTGTTCAGCAATTATCTTGACTTTATCTTATAGCGAGTAAAATGCGCGCTTCTCCCGTCATCCTGAACGAAGGGAAGGATCTCTTGCACCTTAACGAGGAGATTCTTCGCTGCGTTCTATTAGACTTCCAAGAAACTACCCGCGATGAGTTCAGATTAAAAGAGCTCATCGGCAGATCCACTGGTGGCTCCGGTCTCCGACCGAGAATCTTCGACTTGCCGCCTCAGTCCCCCAATGCTGGGGGGAGAATCGCAAAAACTCCTGAAGCCTGCCCCGACCCATCAGGGAATTGGAGGCCGGGGGGCGAATGTCAAGTTATACCATTTCTCAATTGAACCCATTAAGAAATTCTGAGCAATTGCGACCGCTCCCTTGAATATGTTATAATCTACACAATTCATTCCACATAGGCCGTGTCAACCGACTAACGGCCGGGAGAAAACATAACATGAAAATTAGACCGAATCGAATCAAGCACAAACTGGCTGAAGGCGGCGCCGCCTATGTGGCCAGTGGCATTGCACACCCTGATGACATCGATACCTTCGGCCCATCTGGGTTCGACGGAGTGTGGCTGGAAGGCGAACATGGGCCGGTAAGCGCCGCTGAACTCGGCAACCTCACCCGCGCCTGCGACATCTGGGGCATGACCTCCGTGGTTCGCATCAACCGAAACGATCAGGGCCTCATTTACCGTACGCTCGACCGAGGCGCCCAGGCCATCGTGGTTCCGCACGTCAACACGAAGGAAGAGGCGCAAAATGTGGTTGACGGCGGCAAGTTTGCCCCTATCGGCTATCGGGGCATGTATACGAGCCGCCAGGGCTACGCTGTCCCCGATTACTTCCAGGTAGCAAACGACGAGACACTGCTGATTGTACTGATTGAAGACATTGTTGCTGTCAGAAACCTCGACGACATCCTGACGGTGGACCACATCGATGTGTTCTTCGTCGCACCGTCAGACCTGGCAACTTCGATGGGGCACATCGACGACTTTCAGCATCCGGAGGTTCAGCACACGGTTGATGATGCATTAGCCCGCATTCAGGTGGCGGGACGCGTCGCCGGCGCACTCACCAACAGCGACACCGTCGCAAAATACGTTGCCGCTGGCGTGCGCTTCTTCCTGACCGGCGTTGGAGCGTGGATTGCCGCTGGAGCAGCTGAATTCATACGTTGCGCCGAAGAGGCCAAATCGTAAGAAATATGAGGCGCTACAAGGATGAGTACTCTGTCAAATTTTGGCATATTTTCAGCCTGTAAGAAACCGAGTTTTTCTGAAAAAATTCGGTTTCTGGGCATACCAAAACTTACGTCCGGGTCTGATTAACTGACAAAACTCGGTCGGATCGATGTCATGGCTCGTTTTATCCGATTTCTCATGCGTTGTGGAGAGTAGAGACCAGGGAGCGAGGGAGCATGGAGGCGGGCAAGAGCGAACCTTATAGACTTGCTTCCTCACACACTTGCCCTCTCTGTTGACGGGCTGTCTGCTCCCAAACCACTTTTGTCAGTCAACCAGCGTCCGGGCACATAATTTTACCGTCCCTTGCACAGCCTCAACAAGCAGATGACCCAAAGTGAGAAAGAGATAGGAGTGAAGCTATGAAGATAACCCGAGTTACACCGTGGCTTGTCACTGCGCCTCAGCCGTACCTTGACACGGCTAATGAAGCACCCGACCAGGAACGGGAATACGTCTTTGTCCAGGTATCAACTGACGAGGACATCACCGGCTGGGGGGAGATCACCGTCTCTACCCGTTGGGCAAACCGCGCGATCTGCGCCGTGATTGCACATGTAGGCGAACTGATTGAGGGCGACGATCCTACACGCATCGAGGCAACATGGAACAAGGTCTTCCGGGCCTTCACATACATGGGGACCCGGGGAGCAACGTCAAATGTGGTCAGCGCCATCGACATCGCATTGTGGGATATTCGAGGAAAACAGTTGGACTTACCAATCTACGAACTGCTCGGCGGCCCGGTCCGGGACTCGATAGCCCTTTACACACACCCAAATGGTGGAGAAACCCCGGAGAGCATTGCGGCGCACTGCAAGGCAATCGTGGAGACTGGTCACACCGCATTGAAGGCCGACCCCTTCCCAAAGCAACCCGAAGAGGCAAACGGTTACTTGAGCGGGCAGATAGACGCAGCCGGAGAAGAACATGGGGCAAACGTGATTGCCGCGATTCGAGAGGCAGTTGGACCCAGCATCGAGATTCTAATTGATTGCCATGGCCGGTTCGATGTCGCAACAGCAATTCGGTTGGCTGACCGTCTGGCGCCGTACAACATTGGGTGGTTCGAGGAGCCGGTCCCCGTTGAGAGTTACCATGCCTTGAGGCAGGTCCGAGAGCACACAAATGTACCGATCTGCGTTGGCGAGCGGCTGCACACCCGCTATGAGTTCCTGCCAATCCTTGAGAACAAGCTCGCCGATTACATCATGCCGGACGTTACATGGGCCGGCGGCATTTCGGAGTTGAAGAAAATTTCGACGCTAGCTGAGGCTTACTACGTGCCGCTGTCGCCGCACGACGCAAGCGGGCCAATTAACGTACTTGCTGGGGCGCACACGATGATGACGACGCCGAACTTCTACAAGCTAGAGACCATGCGCGCCAAGCTAAATGCGTATGATGTGTTGGTGGATCATCCGCTGGAAATCCGGGATGGTCACCTGTACCTGTCAAACCGGCCCGGACTTGGGATTGAGATGAACGTGGATTACCTGCGCAGCAAAGCAATCGCGCCGTTTTCAGGTTGAAGCGCTAGTGGCCCGTCAAGTTTAGTTTGATGGATAGGTTTCCGGGTGAGGCTCCCGTGCTCATCCGAGAATCGGACCGAACCCAGCCGGTATTGGCTCGGCAGGAGCCTCGCCCTCCCGGCATCGAAAGCGGGCATCGCTGCTTACAGTCCGGCGTCAATCGGCAGCGCTATGCCCGAAATCCACCAGGCCCCGTCGCTAGACAGAAATATCGTAGCCCAGGGTTCCTAACTGCCCCAAATACCTCTGCCTTGACCCGGTAGCCATGAGCGCCAAGCTCATCATCAAAAAGGGGTTAATATCTATGAACGTTTCACTCAAACAACCTCTCCTGCTCAACGACGAGCAGATCCGCGAATTCATTGTTAATGGGTATATTGTCCTGAAGCCATCCGTCCCCGATGAACTTCATAAAACCATTTCTCGGAAACTGACGGAAGTTCTGGATGGAGGGGCCAATCCGGGGAACAATGTCCTGCCGCGGGTTCCAGAGATGCGGCACATCGTCAACAGTCCCGAAGTGCGGGGTGCGCTGATTAGCGCCCTGGGTGAGGACTACATTGAACACCCGCACCGCTACTGCCATTACCTTGCGCCGGCTCCAGAACCTGACCCTGATCCAGCCGTTAAGCTGGCTGCGAACTGTCATCAGGACGCATATACGCCCCTGGGCCGCCCCCGGCAGCATTATTCGCGTTACGCGAGGATTATGTACTACCCGCAGGATACGCCGATTGAACTGGGACCGACCCACGTTATCCCCGGCACCCAATTTAATAAGGGGCTTACCGACGAAGACCGGTTACGTGCCATACCTACAGCAGGAAAAGCGGGCACAGTGTCGCTGACGCATTTCGACGTCGGTCATGCCGCAGGCGTCAATCTCGTGAATAAACCCCGCTACATGGTGAAGTTCATTTATGTTCGCGCTTTGGAGCCGAAAGCACCGTCGTGGAATTGCCAAAACCTGCAATGGCGGAAACCCCGCAATATCGAAGCGCAATATAATTTGGAACTGGCCTGGTCTCACAGTTGGGATTGGATGTGTGGGAAGCGGGATCGCTACGAAAGCCTCCGAAACGACGGGGCTAAGTCCTCCAATGGCGACTTGGGCCAACTGATTGCAGACCTGGGTGTCGACCGAGAATTGTGCGCTCGCTTGCAGGCTGTCTACGACCTTGCCGGGCTTGGCCCCAATGCCGCCGCCGCCATCCCTGACCTGGTCAACATGCTGGAAACCGACCATCAAGCGGCGCGAGTGGCAGCGATCTATGCGCTCGGCGCGATCGGCAAACCCGCTGTCGATCCGCTGATGGAGATGCTGAAAGCGGCGGGTCGCCGAGAAGATGCACATCTAGTCCCCGAACCTTGGGACGAAGGCGCCATCTCGATGGAAGACGCGGCGCACGCTTTGACCGCCGTTGGAGCGCCTGCCGTTAGATCCCTGACCGAAGCCCTGGAGTCCCCCAGCGAATGGGTCCGCATTAATGCCGCCTTCGCGCTCGGCGAGATGGATTCGCATGCAGCGAGTGCCGTGTCGAACCTGACGAAGCGCCTGGGCGATGACTCTCATCGCATCGTCCGCACCGCGACGGACGCGCTGGGAAGCATCCGCCAAAGCTACCCGACGTTTATCCCGCACATCAGTCGTTTGCTGCTGGAGGAGTGGGTGGACTGGAACGAGGAGGCGCGTCGCGGCTGGACAGCTCAAGACCAAGTTCGCGTCAACGCCGCGATGGCGTTTACGCGGTTGGGTAAAAACGCCGCGGGCGCCGAGGACGTTTTGCTCCACGCGCTGGACGATCCGTGTGGGCATGTGGGCGCCTTTGCCATGGATGCATTGAAGCGCATTGATTTGCCAGCCGCTAGGCAAGCTATGATGGAGTACCTGGAGGCCCAGCGCTGGGATGAATCTATCACGGCAGATAGGCAGTTTTGAAGTTTCATGGCTCACTCAGTGAAGCAGTTTATGACAGAACTTATAGCGAGTAAAACGCGCTCTTCTCCCGTCAGCTTTAACGAAGTGAGGGATCTCTATCGGCATCGGGTCAGTAGGATAACGAACACTATTTCTTGAGGCGAGGGAAATGTTGAACCAACAAAGGAGATTATCATGAGACAGTCAAGCAACGAAGGCAGGCTCGCTGGTAGGGTCGCGATTATAGCGGGTGCTGGCGGAGGTATGGGACGTGCCACGCCTCTGTGGTTTGCGGCAGAAGGTGCAAAACTCATGCTTGTGGCGCGTCGAGCGGAGCCATTAGAGAAAATGGTCTCCGAGATCCAGGCGAATGGGGGAGAGGCAGACTATGTGACCGCCGATCTCACAACCATTGAGGGCGGTGCAAAGATGACGGATGCGACCATTGAGCGGTGGGGGCAGATTGATGTGTTGTTCGACAACCTGGGGGATGCTGCGGCAAGTGGGTTGCGGCTGCACGAAACTGACGAGGAAGCGTGGAAGTATCTGGTGGACATCAACCTCCACACTGCTTATATGTGTACTCACGCCCTGTTCCCACACATGCAGGCGCGAAAACAGGGCTCGGTTATCTTGGTCTCGGCTGCCAGCGCAACCCGTCAACGCGCCAACGCCGGATATGGTGCAGCGAAATGGGGGCTTGTCGGGCTGACTCGCAATCTCGCTCGACAATATCGCGATGATGGGATTCGGATTAACTGCATCTGTCCGGGCAGCATTGGCGATTCTCGCGGTGAGGAAGACGCTGGGGCGCCGCCGCCCGAATTGGTTCGTGAGGGGCATCCGGCTGACATTGCCATGGCGGCGGTCTTTCTAGCGTCTGATGAGTCCGCTTGGGTTACCGGCGTCAGTATTGACATTGACGGCGGCGAATCGGTGGCGTAACTGAAAAACGGAAATGAACCCGTAGTACCCATCACTGACCATTGGTAGGGTCAGCAAGACCCAGAAGGCTCAGCATGTCACGATGCAAGATCTGAGAAGGCAGGTCATCCGGCAGCGGAGGCAGGTGCAGCCCTTTAACGATTTCATTGAAAGCGGTTATTAGAAAATCGGTGCCGAAAAACAGCTTGTCGGTGACGCCGTATTCGACTACCAGCCGTAGCGAGTTGTAGAATTGCCAGGGCGGGGAGAATAGAGCGGAAATGTCCGCAAAGACGTTGGGTTGCTTTCGGATGAGAACGATGGTCTCCGCTTCCCAGGGATGCCAGATGTGGGCAATGACCATCTTTAGATCGGGGAAGCGAAGTGCAACATCTTCGAGCAGGACGTACTTCATCGGTGCTTTCCGCGGATAGGTCGTTCCTCGATGAAACATGATCGGCAGCCCAAGTTCTTCAGCACGGGCGAAGATTTGGAGGGCGCGAGGGCCCAGAGGGTTCCATCCCCCGTAGATTGGGCTCATTTTTAGCTCGCGAAACCCCAGTTCTTGCACAGCGCGATCTACTTCTGAGAGGGCGCCATCTTCGGTTGGACAGATTGCTGCAAAGCCGATAAGTTTTTTCAGATCCGTGCGAATGTAGTCTGCGACGGTGTTGTTGACGGTAAGGAAACCGGTGAGTGGCGCTCACAGTCCGAATACAATCGCACGGTCTACCTTCGCTACAGCGGCAGCGTGCATTTCCGGTGTGATGTCCAGGTCTACCTCTTGCCTGCGCATGATAAAGGTTTCACGGGCGAGCGCCTCAGTCAACTCGCCCGGATATCCCCAGAAATCGGTGTAACAATCAATGATCAGTGGTATTTCACCCTTCGTTAATCTCAGCCAAGTTGCCACCTATTCCCATTTCGGTTTGGAAATCTGGAAGGACAAAGACGAGGGAACGGAAGAAAAGGAAGAAGGGGAAGGAGGAAGCGGCATTACATCCTTTCCTTCCATTCTTTTCTTCCTTCCAGCAAGCAACTCCTCATTATGGGAAATAGGTTAACAAGCCCAACCGGTATAGTTGGCTAGAAGGTAGCAACTCGGCTTAATCTCTTTTAGGGGGTTTGATTTCTTTGTTTACAGCCCATTCAGGATAGTAACTGTACGTCTCGGCGCCTGGGTAGGGACTTCCAAGGGGCTGCGGCGGCACATAGAATGGCCCCGGTGATCCGATCATGACAGACATGATGAATTGAAGCCCCACCGATCGAAGACAACGGGCAGAGCGCACATTCCACGGTGCGGTTGTGGCAAGAACGAACCGGTTATTTTCCAGTATCCATTGCCCAGCCGCGCTCACGACAGCGCGTCCTAGTCCACGACCTTTGGCTTCCGGTGCAGCGTCCACACCGATTTCCCAGATGCGGTCATCCTCGGCGCGGACCGTTGCGAGTGCTGCTAGTTTGCCCTCCTCGAAGATTCCGAAACCGACCCTTGCCTCGTCTGAAAAGCAATGCCAAAAAATACGATTATTGACTGTTTCAGCCAGTTTATCTGCGGAAAGCTGTACAGGACGGACGTCCTCTACCGAGCGAAAACAGTCCGCATCGCCGACATAAAACCAGCTTGGTCCCCACACCCCACAGCCGTCGGGCAGTAACATGCGCGCGAGTTCATAGGCGCCGAATATTGAGAACAGTTCATCCAGCGCCAAGTTCGCTACGATCGGTTTAAGTGCCTTCACCCACCGCTGCTGCGTTGCGACAAGTCCACGCTCGCCGACCCTGGCTGCGAACAGCGCACTCGAATCGGATGACCCATATTCGCTCTCATACACCGGTATTGGATCGGAACCTGCAAGATCCAGAGATACCCCGATCTTCTCATCCAGCCACGGACGAAGGTCTTCGGTAAGGCTTGATGCTTTCATAGCTATTTCTCTCCTGTCGGATTCATGCGTAGGATTTCCAGATTTTGTTTTAGTGCCTGCGTGCCGTAAGATAGGGCATTGCCGACGTTGAGAAAACGATAGCCCCACCGAATCTTCTCCTGAATCTCGGATACCTCCCCAAGCGTGGTACCGGCGACAATGCCAGCGCCTTCGAGCCGGCGGGGCACATCCTGCATAATCTCCTGAACCTCCTGAGAACCGGTTTCCGTGATCCTTCCAACTGAGGCGGAGAGATCTAACGGCCCAACGAGAAGGACATCAATGCCTGGGACTTTTGCAATCTCGTCAATGTTTTCGTACCCCTGCCGACTCTCAATCTGGAGAACCAACACCGTCTCTTCATTGGCGGTCTTGATGACGTGAGTCCAGTCCTCTCCGGCGATGATGGGCCATCGGGGAGAGATGCCGCGCTTCCCTTCCGGGGCATAGCGGGCGTATTGCACAGCCTGGGCGGCTTCTTCCGGGGTGTCAACTTGAGGTACCATCACGGCTACTGCGCCTACATCGTAGGCTTTCTTAATCAGCGCCGGATCATTCCAGGCTACCCGGATCATAGGAGCCACACCTTTCTGTCGGGCGAGGACAGGGACGATCTCCAACGCTTCAGTCCCAAATGGCGCATGCTCGGTGTCGATCCAGAGGAAGTCGGGGTCAGCCTGGGCTATCATGCTGACGACGAATGGGGAAGGCACTGACAGCGAAGAGCCTAGCACGAGTTCTCCGTTTCTAAGTTTCTGCTTGAGCGGATTGGGGTACATGGTGTTTTCCTGATGAAATCTGGATGCTTGAGTTTGAATACCAAAGCGTGTGAAACTATTGACATAATTTAATCCTAGTTTAGCAGGTTTTCTGCTGATCGTCAAATAGATTTTTTAACTCAGATTCAAGTTGAGAGTCTCCTGATCTCACTTGTGATTTTCTTGATACACCCGGTCGCGTTTTTGCTGGACATTTTAACAGATCTCTATTATACTGCGTGAAAGCGGTTGATAAAATAATAACAATTCTTGTCAAATAATTGCTGTCAAAGGATTTTCACGTGATTCAGTTTTCTGGAAAATTTGGGAGTAAATCCGGTTGTCGCTTGTCGTGTCATGTAATGCCTAAAAAAGGCGTGATATACAGGGAATTTCTGCTTGAACGATTGATGGAGGAAATCAATGATAGATGGACCACGCGCCTGTCAGGCGTCGGAATTTGAAGAGGTAGTCGTCCTGATCAATCGGGTGTTCAGAGCGGGGACAGGCCAGGATATTCGGACGGACTACCCGCTGGTGTTTAATCCGTCAAGAATGGAGTACATGCGCATCCTCAAGGTGGACGGCAAAGTCGTTTCGCATGTGCCGGTCTGGCCACGCGAAGTCGTCGCCGCAGACGACAGGTTCATGATCGGCATCATCAGCCCCACTGTCACGCACCCGGATTATCGCCGACGGGGATATGCTACCCTTTGCCTTCAAGACTGTATCCGCATCATGAAGGAGAACAAGTGGACCGTCTCTGTGTTATGGACGATGGAAGCGACGTTCCCCTTTTATCAGCGGTCCGGCTGGGAAGCGGTTGGGGCGCAGGGCTGGGTCTATCGGCTCCACTCGGAGGATAGCAAACTTTTTGAAGGCGGCGCTTTCGATGTCATTCAATACGACCCGGCGAATCTCCATCATCTTGAGACAATTATGAAGTTCCACGATGCAGAGCCTTATCGCATCACCCGCTCTCACACGGAGTACCATGCCCTTTTTTCTTTGCCGAAGACGACCACCTTCCTGGCGATGAAGGGAACAGAAGTCGCCGCTTACCTGACGGTCGGAGAAGGAACTAACAAGCCCGGTTTAATCGAAGGTGGAGGCGATATGGGTGGGCTGGAAACTCTAGTCAGATGTGCTTTGCTGGAACGAGATGCGGGCGAGGAAATTCAAGCGCCGGTACCGTTGACGCCATCTTGTCTCGGACAGCTTATGGAGACCAAGAAACCGGGAAGCCGATGGCCGGTTGAGGAGGCAAAGGGTGTGGGCTATCAGATGATGCGAGTCAATAGTCTTGAAACATTGCTGCGACAGATTCAGAATGACTTACGAAGAAAATCTATCGGACTGCATGGCAGCGTCTGCTTGGTCTGTCGAGAAACCGATGAGGCCGTTACTCTCAAGTTCCGCGGTGGGGATGTTGATGTATCAGCCGAGCGATCTGCAGAGCTAGTAGTGCTGACCTGTCGGGAGCTTACGCAACTAATTTTTGGCGCTCACCCCGCCGCGAAGCCGGTCGAGTGTCACGGAACGGCAAGTGAAATTCTGAAGGAGATCTTTCCCTTTTACTTTCCGATTTGGGAATTGGATCACTCTTGAAATTGAAGCGAGGTATTGAGAAATGGCTGTTCGGGAAATTCTACTGCTCGGAAACCCTAAGCTGTATGAAATATGTGAGCCGGTTAAAAAAGCAGAGCTCGAAACTATCAAACCTGCTGTCCAAGATCTGCACGACACCTTGATGGACTTTAGAGAAAAATATAACGCCGGTCGGGCAATCGCCGCGCCACAAATTGGCGTGATGAAACGCGTGGTCTACATGTACATCGACAGACCGGCCGTTTTCATAAATCCATTCTTAGATCTCAAGAATGCAGAGATGATGGAACTGTGGGATGACTGTATGAGTTTTCCCGATCTCCTTGTAAGGGTTCGTCGGCATCAACGGTGTCGAATTACATATCGGGATGAAAACTGGGGCGAACAAAGCATAGAGCTTGAGGGAGACCTCTCGGAGCTCTTACAGCACGAGGTTGATCATCTCGACGGAATATTGGCTGTGCAAAGATCAATTGATGATAAATCGTTTGCCCTCAGGAGCCAACGTTGCTTCTTGAGGTGATTCGAGTGCAGATTGAGGTACTCACAATGAATCCCGTACTTTCAAGCCTACTGATTGAAAGAATCCGCCAGAGCGTTGACCAGCAGCGTTTAGTGGATACCGCCATAGCCCTAATCGAAATTCCCAGTCCGACCTGCAGCGCCGGCGCCGCAGCCGACTGCCTCGCTTCCATTCTGGAAAGCGACGGTTTTGATGTAGAAAGACCCGTTGCGGACTGGCCCGATGCGCCCGCGGTGGTGGTTCGCTTTCATACGGAAAAACCGGGCCGCATCCTGCAGTTTGATGGACATCTGGATACGGTGCATCTGCCTTTTGTCCCGCCCCGGCACGAAAACAGTTGCCTCTACGGGTCCGGCGCCGCTGATATGAAAGGGGGCATTGCAGCGTTTGTAGAAGCCCTGCGGGTACTGCGGGATACGCAAAGCCTGAACGCCGGCGGCATCCTGCTTACGGCGCATGACCATCACGAGGGTCCCTGGGGCGATCGCCGGCAGCTTCATGCCCTTATCAAGGCGGGCTACACAGGCGATGCAGTTCTCCTCCCCGAATACCTAGCTGACCGCTTGCCCGTGGCTGGTCGTGGCATGGGGATTTTTGAGATCAAGATCAGTCGTGACGGTGAGCCCATCCACGAGACCTTGTGTCCGCCTGACCAGCCCGATGTGTTGGGGGCCGGTGCTGAATTGGTTGTGCGGTTCCGGGACCTAAACGCGCATCTCAAGAAGAATTCGCTGCCCCACGCAGGGGTTGATTCCATCTTCATCGGCCTGATTAACGCCGGGGAGATTTTCAACCAGTCTCCAACGGAATGCAACCTAAAGGGTACCCGCCGCTGGGTCACGCCCGGGAGCGTCGAAATGGTTCAGGCTGAATTCAACCGAATCCTGGAGGAACTTGCTCAGACTAGTCGCACCCGTATCGAGGCAAATTTCGAGGTTCAGGGAGATGCGTTCCGCATTGAGCCCACCGATCCGGTTATCATTGCCTTCCAAGCTGCTTATCAAGCAGTCACCGGCGCCTCCCTCCCTATGGGCGGCAAACCCTTTGTGGACGACGGCAATACCCTCTCCCGTATGGCTGGCATCCTTCCCCTCACCCACGGTCCCGCCGCCACCGGCGCCCATACATTGCAGGAATGTGTTCCGGTTCAGGAACTGGTACGGGTGGCTCAAGTTTACGCATTAACAGCAATAGGGTACTGCTCTTAGTCGTTCGCCTGAAAATCCACCAGCGATATAAGACGGACAAATTTGTAGCTTGAATGCAAGGAGAACCAAAATGAAGCTTAATGAACGTCAGGAAAAGCTGCTCAAGCGCACCTTTCTGGACTACCAGCCGACCGCAGAATTTGTCAAAAATCCGCTCATCCTGCACAAGGCGGAAGGACTCTACTATTGGGATGTAGAGGGGAAGCGTTATTTTGACGGAATCGGCGGGATATTTGTCGCCACGCTCGGACACGGACATCCACGGGTTATGAGGGCGATGCGAAAGCAGATGGAAACATTGAGCTTCGCCCCGCCCATGCACGGGACTGCGGATGTCACGCTGGATTTCATCGAGCGGCTGGGCGAGGTCACCCCTGGAAATCTGAACTACATTAAAACCTACAGCGGTGGGTCGGAGTCCATTGAATCCGCCATAAAATTCACACGGCAATACTTCAAGCAGAGCGGGCATCCGGGGAAGTACAAGTTCATCAGCAGGTACTTTGGGTATCATGGAGCGACCTTCGGCGCCATGGCGGCCAGCGGCACCGGCAAGCGCAAAACCCGGTTTGAGCCTCAGATGAGCGGCTTTCTCAAGGTCTTTCCGCCGACCTACTATCGCGATCGTTTCTCCTCTTGGGAGGAGTGCAACCGGTTCTGTGCGCAGATGTTTGAGGACGTAATCATCAACGAAGATCCGGACACCGTCGCCGGCGTCATTATCGAGCCCATCGGCAATACCGGGGGCATCATCACGCCGACTGAGGCTTATTTTCAGATCATCCGTGAGATTTGCGACTGCTACAATGTTATCCTGATCTATGACGAGATCATCACCGGATTTGCTCGGACCGGGTCCATGTTCGCGGCCCAGACTTTCGGGGTGACGCCGGATATTATTTGTTGCGGCAAGGGGCTTTCGAGCGGCGCCATTCCTCTGGCGGCCATGATAGCAAGGGAGGATATGGGGGAGCTCTTCTACGGCCCGGCAGCAGATGAAGTGAATTTTGCACACGGGCATACATTTGCGGGTAATCCACTAGCCTGTGCGGTGGGCATCGCCGTTATTGATGAAATCGTTGAAAAGGAACTGGACTGCAAAGCCCGTGAACTTGGGGATTACCTGGCTGCAAAGCTGGAGGGATTGAAGAAGTACGGTGTTGTCCGAGAAGTCCGCGGCAGGGGGATGTTGCGCGGCATAGAGTTGGTCAAAGATGCCCAAAACAACGAACCTTATCCTGAGTTGGGGCAAGCCTTGAAGCGGACTGCGCTCAACAATGGGTTGATTATCCGAATCGACCCGACTTGGTTTGCGGTTGCGCCGGCGCTGATTGCGGAGAAGTCAGATATAGATGAACTGTGCGACCTGATTGAAGACAGCTTGGTGGACGCCCTGGAACAAGTAAAGCCTTGACCCATTCTTAATTTGGACAATCAAACCACCCCACGGTTCCAAACCTTTGCAAGGTTGAGTCAGTCGCCTTTTCATGAGATTCATCAGTAGAGTTGTTCCTAAATCTGGCAAAGCGGTGTACTAAGCGAAAGGAATTTCCCATGAACCGAGATTCTGAACTCAAGCAGGAGTTTTTTCACGCACTCTCTCAATTCGTCTTATTGCTGGATAATCATGTTAGCACAGGTGATGGCCAATGGAGTATCAAAGGATTCATTGATGTATGTCGGAATATTTACACTATTTCTTCCGATACGAAGGTAATATCGAAGATTCTTGAGATACATCTCTTTCCACGTATTCTCAACTTTGCACAAAAAGCTAGATACCGACTTGTTCTGGCTGAACATCAGAATTATTATCCCGACATTTCTTTTGTGCATGCTGATGACGAGAGTATAAAATTCGCAGTTGATTTCAAGACCACATACCGCTTAGGAGATAACCCAGAATTTTTAATGGATTCACCTTGAGGTTCCCACGGGGAATACTTTGTAAATAGAGATAGTTCAAAGAATATTCAATTCCCTTATAGTCAATATAGTGGACATTTCTGCCTGGGCATCATCTACAGCAGACATGCGAAAGAAAATTAGATGAAACTCGCACCTACAGGCTTGAGGAACTTCATTCGATTGCCTCAGTCATAAGGAACTTTCAATTCTTCGTAGCAGAGAAGTGGAAAATCGCGAGCGATAAAAGCGGTAGTGGGAATACCGCAAATATTGGAAGCATCAACAAGATTTCTGATATACTTTCAGGCCGGGGCATGTTCTCACGCTTGGGTGAGAAATGGTTCGACGATTACTGGATGAATTATGGTAAGATTACGGTCACTGATAGTAAGGGCAAGGCAAAAAAGATTACGAATTTGAGTGATTTTGTCACATATAGGGGTGGAATTTCTGAGGGTGATTTTGTATATTGCGATCCGCCTTACGTCGGGAGACACGTTGATTACTTCGATAGCTGGAACGAAGAGAGTGAACGACAACTGTTCACAATTCTGAGTCAGTGTCCTTGCAGGTTTATTTTGTCAACTTGGCATAGTAACCGGCACCGAGAAAATGCCTTTCTTCGCACGCTGTGGTCAAGATTTAACATCTTGACTAAGGAACACTTCTACCACGTTGGCGCAAAGGAAGCCAATAGAAAGCCCATACTTGAGGCATTGGTGATGAATTTTGCTCCCAAACACTTACATGAAGAACCAATTGAACGACCTGAACAGTTGATGCTTCTCGAAAAGGTAGCTGAATATCAGACTCTAACTGACCTGCCTAGCAGAGATGGTTAGATTAGAGAACATCCCGCCATTAACCAAAGGAGGTCGTCAAAACTGTGTCACCGCAGCCACCAGTCCTTAATTTACTTACATCGTTTAGGGAATTGACGCATTTTGGGATTCGTGATATAGTTATCCTATGAACAACCTTTAAGGAGAGAACCACATGCAACCTTTTCTCGATTCAACAGATGTTGTGAATAACGAATTTGAACTGCAGAAGCGTGCACAGCGAGATGGATACCTGTTCATCCGTGGGTTATTGCCCGCTGATGTGCTGGAAAGTCTGCGGATGCAGTGTCTTGAGATTGCGCGTAAGGCGGGTTGGGTCAAGACTGACACGCCGCTGCAAGACGCCATCGCAGACCTGAACGGGTTTTGCGTCGAGCCAGAATCGTACATGCAGGTATATAACCACATGTACAAACTTCAGGAGTTTCACGCGCTGCAGCATCATCCGAACCTCATTGGGTTGATTGAGGGGATACTGGGTGAACCTGTGATGCCACACGCACGAATCATCGGGCGGACAATCTTCCCACAACGCGAAGTGTTCACCACTCCGCCGCACCAGGACTTCATCCCCATCCAGGGTACGGCTGAGACCTACACCGCATGGATACCACTGAGCAACCTCCCACCGGAATTAGGCGGACTTCAGATTGCGTCCGGCTCGCATCGGCACGGCGTCTACGAATTTCGTCCCGCGATGGGCGCCGGTGGTATGGAAGTCATTGACCCACTCGAAGGTACCTGGGTGAACAATCCGCTCAAGCGGGGAGACGCCCTTATCTTTCACAGTATGACTGTGCACAAGGGTGTGTCCAACACCAGCAACCGGCTGCGCATGTCGATCGACGCCCGGTACCAGAAAATCAGCGATCCGATTGCGCCGGGCAGCCTTCTGCCGCATGGCCAACTGAGCACATGGGAAGAGATTTACGCCGATTGGCCGTCCACCGATTTGCAGTACTACTGGCGTAAATGGGATATGCAGATCAAGGAATACGACAACAGCTTTCACGAAAAACGAGACCGTCTGGCGTTTGAGATGGCTGAGAATGGTGACAACCGCGCGATTTCCGTGCTTCAGCGGATTATCGCCCGCGATGCGGATCCGGACAAGCGCAAGAAGGCGGTAGATCTGCTCACCACGCTTGAGGCATCGTAAAATCCGTCACGATACGAGTTTGTCATTTGCGCACAAAATGGTTCGGGACGAAACGCAGGCCGCAGAAGTTCGTGAAAAGATTATGAAGAAATATGGCCTAAAGACGATACCGCCTTTCCGCTGCGATTTCCGTGATCCTTGGGGTAATCGCATTCAGGTTGTTGACATGCACGACGGATCGACAGCGTGGCTTCAGTCCTACGAGGAGGTTCAAAAGGTTGGAGCAAAGCTACCGGATTAGTGATTTATTTTTTACGGACGTAGGATTGGTAGACCTAACAGGTTTTAGAAACCTGTTAGGTCTGGCCCTCCGGTCAACAGAGTATGGCGTAAATAGGAGATAATAACCGATGACCGACTACCGTTTCAAAATTGGGATGGACCTTCAAATGACAGGCTTGCCTTTCGACGAGGCGCTTGCCCTTGCGGAGGAGCTCGGTGCGGCGTACGGATGGTTCGGCGACCTGCACTGGGCGATCGATGGCGGGATAACCGATGCCGCCATTGATGGGATAGGCAAGCGTGTTGCCCAGCATGGGGTCAAGCTGTTCATGATCGGCGCTGGAGGTGCTTTTAGCAAACTTCACCTAGCAGATCTGGAACTGGAAAGGCTACAAGATCATCCGGAGTTTCGCACGGACTTCAACCACCTCATTGAAACCATGCTTGCTGCCAACCAACTCGGTGTGGATTCGGTGTTGGCTTATACCTTCGCCTGGCCCGGCGAATACTCTGCCGGCAAGCCCACCTGGCCGATGCGGTGGCTCACGCGAGGCGGCGTCATCGCCGATGTTGACATGGAGAAGCTGGCCAAGGTGTTCTCCCTCGTGGTGGAGCAGGCTGAGAAGTACGACATTGATGTTGTACTTGGCAATCTGCCCTGGCACTACACCAACACCACCAGTCACTGTCGCGCTTTGGTTGAGCGAGTCGGCTCCAAGCGAATCAAGATTATGTGGCACCCGTCCGACAACCTGACCTCCGGCGAGTTAGATTCGGCGACAGCGGGCTTCATTAACGTGCGCCCCTACCTCCATTCGCTTCATGTGAAAGATCTGCGTGTCCTCGACGGCCCGAAGTGCAATTTCGAGTACTGTCCCCTGGGCGAAGGTGACGTCGACTACCTGACTGTGCTGCGAAATCTCCACGACCACCACTGTGATGTGGTTTTTGCAGTCGCCACGCACTTCCTACCACCTGGCGGTTCTGGGGCAGACGCGATGCGAATCAATTTTGCCAATCTCAAGCCCCTCATCAAACAGGTGGAGGCAGGTGGGTAATCCTGAAATCAACATTATTGTCATCCTGAGCTCCGATTTGTGATTGGGATAAACTGCGGGAAGGATCTCCTTTGCCAAAGACTCTTCGGTTTGCTCAGATGCCCCGATGGATCGGGATTTCGCTTCGCTCAACTTGCATCCCGATCCATCGGGGGTGACATTTTAACGCACGATTTGTGCAAAATTTCCGTTAAGGAGGATACGATGGCAAAACAACTGAACATCGCGATCATCGGCTGCGGTGGGATTAGTAACTCCCACATGCCTAACATCCTGAAGACACCGGAGATGCATCTCGTTGCAACGATGGATGTCATCGAAGAAGCTGTACGCAGTGATGGACGGCGGATTGGTGCGCGCGTGCGTGCCGAGGAGGGCGCCGCTGAATACTACACAACCAACCTGGACCGCGTACTCTCGGACCCCAACATCGATGCGGTGCTGATCTGTTCAACTCACGACACCCACGCTGATATAGCGGTCAAAGCCTGTGCCGCAGGCAAACATGTCTTCTCAGAGAAGCCGCTGGCAATGACACTTGATGAGGCGAGGCGTGTCCAAAAGGCCGTCCATGAGTCAGGCGTGCAGCTTATGAGCGGGTGGTGGTTCAAGCACTCGCCGGTAACCAGGCGGTTACGCGAGGTCATCCGTCAGCCATACTATATCCTCTTCACCTGTCGTGTTTCGTATGAAAAACCCAACGACCCCGAGGGCCCATACGGCCGTAGCGGTATTCTTGACAACTCGGGATACAACCTCTACTGGATCTGGTACGTCATGCGCTCGCAGCCGGTGGAGGTGTTTGCCATGGGCCACGACGGGCAACCCACAAACACCAGCACAATCGTTATTCGCTTCGCCAACGGTGGGACTGGGACTTCTGTTTTCAGCACCGTCGGCAGTGGCGGCATTCTCCCCAAGCATTATGCCGAAGTCCTGGCTGGCCCGGTGAGCGCGGCCACGGTTCGCTTCGGAAACCTTGTGTTCCAAGGAACTGACGAACCCGGCATCGAGAAGAACGAATATCACAACGGCTTCGACGAGGAAATGGGTATGTTCGCCCGACTGTGCTTGGAAGGTAGCCCCAATCCAATGGACGCTTGGGAAGCCTCGGTGCCGACGTTGATCTTCGAGAAGGCGCTTGAATCAATGCGCACGCATCAGCCTGTGCCCGTCAACATCCAGGACGAATTCTATCTCCCTGATGGCAAGTTGCCAGCCAGCATTGAGAGCTTTGGTGATGTGAAGAAATAGGGGACATTTCGTAAATCCGCATCCAGTACACTGTCACACTTAAACTGACAGATTCGTTTTCAGAGCCTGACAAGCGCATCCTTGAGAAGCAGCATCAACCAAACGTGATATGTATTGCGTGTTGGGCGCTTGTGGAGTGCAAAATTCGATGAGCTCGATCCATTGATGCCCTAATCCGTTTCTTGCGATGGAATTAATCCTTCAAGTTCCGCTTGCGTGAACCCCGTCACTTGTATAATTGTTTGCATCGGCACTTGCTGTTGAATGAGTTTTCTGGCAACTTCGATTCCGCTGCTTGCTTGCCTTCTTCTATCCCTTCTGCCCGACCTGCTGCTATCCCCTTTTCCATGCCTTCTTGCTCTGCGGCTTGCCTTTCCGCATAAGCAATTCGCACCCGGTCCAGGCTTCTCTCATAATGATACTGTTCCGCCTCCGACATCGCCGCTATTTCGGCAATTTCAAATGCTGCCCGAAATGGTTCATCAGATAGTTCTTCAGGAATACGGCGGAGATCCGGCAGATGCTTCAGGAAATAGATTATTTATCCCGACGGGTCTCCAATTGGCTCAATTCAAGATGAAATTTGCTTAACTCAAGAGTGACAAATGTCAGTTTATCATAATAGATGTCGCCCGTGAGGATGTCGCTCAATTTGGCGAAATGAATAAACTGATCATTGGCAATCAGATCAAAATCCAGAACACCAAGACAGTAAATCGGCTGTAGCTCATAATTTCATTCTCCTTTCTGCGCTTGTTGAGCGATTGGAAATGAACTGTAATACACCAACCGATCTTTTAAAAAGCTTTGGCTTCTTTTCTGCATTTCGATGACAAACCGCTGTCCACGCTCGTCGACACAATGGAGATCGTAAATGCCGATCCGCTCATCAGGCCGACCGGGCATCTGTTCAAAGGGTAAAAAGGAGATTTTCGCAATTTGGGCTTCCAATTCCAGCAGATTAAACAGAAAGCTCTTCAAGACGATCTTGCTCTCCTCACTGGCGAATAGTTTCTTAAAACCGTAATCGGTTGTGGGGGCCATGTACCTTGAGTGGTAAAGCATAATAACCTCCTGATGCGTAATGTGTAAATGAATCCTTTACCCATTGCCTCCTGGGAATCACTGTTTATAGGCATCCAGAATTTCCGCCTTAACCACTTCGACCTCCTCTTCCTCCCGCCCGACAAACACCGCCGCGAAGATTCGATCGTTTTGAAAATATCGAGCGGTAAAGGTGTTCTCGGCGAGTTCATCCGTGAAGTCAACACGATCCGGTCGCAAGTCAAAATCCCCAACAAACTCAAACTCCAGATCAAAGAGATCGCTGAAAAAGTAGGGCAACTCGCGGTAAGGCTGGTGTTCACCTGCCATATTTGCGCCGGCGACTTCGCCGTGTCCCTTTGCGGTGTCCCAATGTTCGACGCGGCGACGCTTGTTGAAGATAACATCTTGATACCATGCAATATCTCCGGCGGCGTATACACCGGCGAGGTCGGTTTCCAAATATTCGTCCACGGGGATGCCATTGTCCCCTTCCAGCGGCGTCCCTTTGACCAGCGTGAGGTCTGGGCGAACACCGATGCCGAGTGCGACCATATCAGCCGTCAATTCCTCTCCAGATTTCAAGACGACTGTCTCCACTTTTCCACTCCCCCGGAACTCTGCGACTTGTGAACGATTCATCAAGGTGATTCCCTTTGAGCGGTAGTAATCCGCCAGCCATTGAGAGATTTCTGGACTCAGCATCTGCTCCCACGGGTGTTCTTCCATGTAAACCAGCGTCACGTCCAACTCACGCTGCTGAAATGCCGACGCGAGTTCGAGTCCAATGAACCCTCCACCGACAACAACGACCTGCTCTGCAACTTCGCTCGCTTTGATCAAAGCGTCGGAGTCGGGAATTGCGCGGAGGAAGTAAAGCTCTTCCAGATCTGAGCCAGGGACGTTGAGTTTGATTAACGCTGCGCCTGTCGCCAGAAGGAGTTTTTCGTAAGCGATAATTTCACCTGTTGAAAGGGTTACGGTTCGATTGTTGAGATCGAGTCCTCTTGCTTGCACACCGCCGCGGAAGGTGACGTTATTTTCGTCATACCAATCTTCCTCATGATGGTATGTATCCGATGGCTCCCAATCCCCTTCGATGAGATAGCCTTTTGAAAGCGGGGGACGGTGATAGGGGAAATAGGCTTCGCTGCTAATGATTGCGACTGAACCCTGCGGGTCGTGTTCACGAATGCTCTCCGCAGCACATGCCGATGCAAGTCCACCACCGATAAGCAGGTATTGCGTCTTTTCTGCCATTTTGAGACCTCCTTTTTTGTGAAACGGGATGCGTAAAACGGAGAAATGAAATTGCGGGAAACGTATTGCCTTCGGTTTCTTTCTCTTTACATTTTACGCTTTACGCCTCAGGTTTGACGTGCGTCTCTAAAATTAACTGCGTCCCATCCTCTCGTGCCAGCGTCTCGAAGAAATGTTTCGCTGTAGGATAATCTTCAGGGGGGATGATCGGATCTTTGAGCGTAAAATTGAGTGTGTAATGGATTTGATTTCCTTCCAGTTTGTACCGGCGATTCATGCTGGCGAAGCTGTGTTCAAGACAAACATGGTCTGGCAGCACTGCCGTCCACCCTTCCGGCAGAGTAATCCGTATCGTCTTCTCCATCTGCATGGGGTAACTCAGATCAAGAAGAGATTTTCGTTCAGCCGCTGCAAAAATCTCCGCGTAGTCCGCAAACTCGTCGTTCGGAAGCGGCAACAGCATGTGAGCATCAATCTGCTTGGCGTAGTTCCCGACAGTAAAGGTGATGTCAATCTGAGCAGGTACATTGAGATCATTGAGGTCGGAAATCTGCACCTGATCGATTCGGACGCCGGGAAACTGCTTGCTAAGTTCAACGGCGAAGGTATCTTTCCACGCGCTCGGAGACACCTGCTTGTACTCCAATCGGGCTTCCAAATTGTACTGCCCGCCCGTGTCAATCCGCATTCTCCCTTGAATAGATCCATCTGCGTCGAGTGTGATTTCCGTATTGACGATTAGCCGATTGGATTCAGGTGGAGAAGCGGGAATATCGACAAATTCGCCCCGATCATTTCGGATAACGAAGCCTTTACGCCCTCCATCCCTGGCAGGGAGCTCGCCGTAGGCGCACGTTTCGGAGGTCGGATCCAGCCAGATATAGCCTCCATCGTCTCGGGGGATTGCGGCGATCAGATGGCTGAACTGTCCAAGCGACGGGAGTTCAAGGTCAACCCGTTCATACGGTGCAGGGTTGAGCATCACCGGAAACGCTTCGATACCAACGAGATCGAGCATCGCGATCATCAGGGTCGTTTTGTCCTTGCAGTCGCCGTATCGGACCTTGAGCACTTGATCGGCTGGCGAGGGTTGATATGCGCCTTGACCGAGTTCGATTCCCACGTAGCGGATCTGTGATGTAACGAAGTGATAGATCTCCCGAATCTTATCCTCATTTGTGATGAGAGATGTGGTGAGTCGCTGCACCGTTTCTTCGATGGCTTCATCGACAGTGTATCGATCTTTTGCGAGGTCTTTGTACCAATTGTAAACGGCGTCCCAAGATTCCACAGACGAATAGCTCAAGCGTGGGATGATATCGTTGATCGGCGGCATATTGTACTCCTCCTTGAGCCCCAGCGTTTCGCCATAGGTCCAAAGATAGGTGCTCGTCGCTTCCTCGTGAAGCACCTGCGGATTGAGTTTGCAATTGACCGCCTTCCACCGAAATTTCGTATCTTTGGGGACACGCAGCGCATAGTTGGATTGGAGGGTAGGGTCTGTAGATTGCAAACTGAATCCCCCCCAAAACCATGTTGTACTCCCGACCAATTCGGCGCCTGCATCTTCAAGCGTGACCTGATATTCAATGCACACCCCTGGTTTCAGCGCAGGCATTGAAATAACCCGCCACATCGAATCCGAATAGAGATTGTAAGAGAGCAGCCCCGGCGGAGTGACATCATTGAACGCCTCATCGAGCGGTTCAACGACGGCGCCATCGGGCAGAATAGTTCGCGCAACATTGAGACCAATATGCTGTGCGGTGGGATTGTATGGGATTGCAATGTCATCATACTGTTGTACGCCCCGCTCCGTGAAGATCTTGACCACTTGGTGCGAGGTGTAGCGAGACTGCCCCGTCGGCAGCACCTCGTGGCTAAACTGGTTGAGCAGAATGAGCACGTCCGCATCCGGGTAATCTGAGGCATCGGGGGCTTGGGTAATGATCGTGTCTATATTGATGTCGATCAGATCCACCGGCGGAATGTCGGCAGATCTCACGACAAATCGATCCAATTGTGCGAGGGCCTGGAGGCGCGTGGGAGCAAGCAGATTTTGCGGATCGACCTCCAGGATTTTGTGGTATTGCAGTTGCGCCTCGTAGTAATGTCCGTGGTCTTCGTAGAGGGCGGCGAGGTTTTGACGCGCCCATATATCTTTCGGGAAAAGCCGAACCGATTCTCGAAACTCTGCAATTGCTTCGCCAATATCTCCCCTTCCCAGGTAAATCAAACCAAGATAGTTATGCAGATTTTTGCTTTCAGGTCGCGCAGACTTTGGATCGATTTCCAACGCTTTTCGTAATACCTGCTCGGCGTCGTCGAGCAGGTGGAGTTGCTTGTAAGCCAATCCGAGGTGGTTGAGGGCGTACAGGTTACGCGGATCCAGCTTCAAAGCCTCTTCGTACTCCCGTGCTGCGGCTTCGTGTTTGTTCAGATTCTCGTAGATATAGCCCAGATAATTGCGAGCGTTGATATTTTGGGGTTCAAGTTTCACCAACGCAACGAAAGCGTCACGTGCATTTTCGTACTCTTGCTGTTGGAAGTAGAGCTCGGCGATTTTGAGCTGAACGTTACTCGAATTTGGCTTGATCGCCAGTGCGGCTTGATAGGCTTTGAGGGCGCGGTCTAAATCCTGATTCTGGAGCGCCAAATTTCCCACCTCGATCTGTTCCCGCCACTGTTTGTTTCGCTCGACCAGCGGATCGACAATCTCCTTTTCAGAGGATGGTCCTCGGGTGAAGATTGAACAGCCACTCAGTAGCAGTAGCATAGTGATGAGTGGGATGCTTTGTCTGAAACGTTGGATTTTCATGGTCATTCTCCTTGTATAATATGTTTCAGTTGGTGTGTTGTGTATTGCGTCAGATGATTTGCAGATTTAACCTGAGTTGCCGTGCGCCATGTTGACAGAGGTAGGGGAGATAGGGTATAGCACGGATAATTGGAATGAACGGATCTATACCGACATTGAGCAAATGTTAACGATTTACCACCGCTGATCTATATTTTCGGTGCCATCATGTCGGCGAGCATCTGATCGGTGATGTGGTGACCGAGGACGAAGATCTTCCGGCCGGCGTACCAGAAGATGCGCACTCCGTTGTGCTCGGTGAGGCTGGCGTACATGGAAAGCCATTTCCAGCAGTGAGGGAAAACGCCGACGTTTCGTGTGTCGAAAATCAGCTTCGGCTCACTGAACCACACGGGCTGATGGGCATTCGTCCGAAATTCGCCAACCACAAAGAATTGGGGACGGCGGTTGTTGAGGTCCATGGGACCGTGGCCGCCGTAACCGTAGCCATTGTGGTTCTGCATAAACAGCAGAAAGCGCCCGTCATTGAGGCGGAACATCGGCGAGGGTGCCACCGGATTGAGCACCGGGTCGCCGTCATCTTTGAAGCGTAGCATTTCGATTAGGCGAAAGTGGCGCCCATCATCGTCTGAGACGGTGTACTAGATCTGCCCATTGGCGGTGTGCATCACCGTACCAGGTCTTCATCGTCAGGTAAGAATGTCATTTCAACATCCTTTGGGTCAGGTCCCTTGTCCATGTTGTTGTAGCGGATAAACTCGCAACGACATTCAAGGAAACTCTTGTCCTTGGAAGGTGGTTTAACGTAGGCAGCGGTCGAGCGCGTCAGCGGGACAATCTGGCGCCCCTTTGCGTCTCGGATCGGTTTCTGCCAGACGATGCATCGGCTCAACACCCTCGGATCGAGATGATCGAACTTGCTGCGACGGTAGGGAATGTCAACGCCGCCGTCTATCCAGGTATGACCGTCATCATCGGAGTACTTGCAGTGCATGATGGCATTGATAAAGCCTTCACCAATGCCGGGCGCAAAGTTGTAAAACACATAAATGCGCCCCGACTTGCTCATCACGGGCCAACCACAATTGCAGTACGTCCCCAATTTCTGCGGCGCGGCGATCGCCGTGGGCGCAGTCCAGGTGAGGCCGTCGTCTGTGCTGCGCACACACACAACCGAATAATCAGAAACGTCTTGCCGGGTTGCCATCGTCCACACAGCCAAGAGTTCCCCACCCGGTGTCACGTCTACGAGCACATGGTCGTTGGCTTCAGCGGCATGCGGCGGCTGGACCGGCAGATAGACAACTACGTCAGGTTCGGTGCGCGTCCAGTCATCACTAAAGCAGGGATACTGCCCGACAGCCGGTTTGTTCCTGGGTGATTGCGGTTGATTATTTTCGTTCATAAGATATCTCCGTTAAATTATCCTGGAGTCTCCTGCCTTTGATGATCATTTGTAGAGAGGTCAACACCCCATAGGCTTTCTGGAGTGCAAAAATTCAAGTTTCGCCGAATTCTGCCACAGCAGGTCTCTGTTTCCAAAATCCCGTGGCTTGTTCAAAGGCATAAGCCAACTGTAGAACACCCAGGTCGTCCTGGTGCCGTCCTACAATCTGGAGGCCCACAGGTAGACCTTCGGGCGTGAAACCGCAGGGGACTGAGATGGCGGGGAGTCCGGTGACACTGATATAATAGCAGGATTTCATCCAGTCGATATATGTATCCATTTTCACCTCGTTGATCTCGGTCACATAACGCTGCCTCACATCGAAGGGCGGCGCCTGGTTCACGGGAAGGATCAGGAACTCGCAACTCTCCATGAATTTCCGCACACGGTGATAAAGCTCTGCTCGCTTGAGTTCTGCTTGCCCAATCTGCGGTCCACTCAGCTTCATCCCCTCTTCAATGTTCCAGATCACGGTGTCCTTCACCTGGTCCCGGTGAGTCTTCAGCAGTTCGGCATAGGCAAGTTCAAAACGCCAGGCCCGCCACACCTTGAAGATTTCGTCCGCATCCGTGAAATCCGGCTCGCCATCCTCTATGACACAGCCTAGTTCCTCAAACACATGCCGCTGCCCGTCAATCGCCGCCGTCACACGCACATCCACCGGCAGTCCCCCCAAATCACGACTCCAGGCAATGCGTACCCCTTTGAAATCACGCTCAAGGGGGTGGGAGAACAGGCTGCCCGGTTCGGTGATGGCAATAGGAGAGCGCGGATCGGGGCCGGCAATCGTGCTCAACATGAGGGCAGTATCCTGCACCGTGCGAGCCATAGGCCCTTGCACGGATATGGTAAACCAACCCAGCAGGGCAGGCCATACGGGGACTCTACCGGGGGAAGTGCGGAAGCCGACCACATTGCAGAAATTAGCCGGGTTGCGCAGAGAACCGCCCATGTCGCTGCCATCTGCGATTGGCTGCATGCCGCAGGCCAGGGCCACCGCCGCGCCGCCGCTGCTACCGCCGCAGGTTTTGGTGGTGTCGTAAGGGTTGAGGGTCTCCCCGAACACTTCGTTGTAGGTCTGAGAGCCGGCGCCAAACTCAGGAGTGTTGGTCTTGCCGATGGTGATAGCCCCCGCTTTTTTCAGTCGCTCCACGATCAGCGCGTCATGTTCTGGCACAAAATCCTTAAAAATGGGAGAGCCGGAGGTTGTGCGGATGCCTTTGGTGTCGACGAGGTCTTTATGCGCTACCGGAAGCCCGTGCAGCGGCCCCACCTCCTCACCACGTGCAAACATCTCATCGGCGGCACGGGCTTGGTCCACTGCCTGCTCCGGCACGAACGTGACAATTGCGTTCACCTTCGGGTTGACGCGCTCGATCTGCGCTAAATGCGCCTCCATGACCTCCCTGGCGGAAAGGTCCCTTGCACGAATGCGATGGACTAACTCTGTAGCCGCCATAAAGCAGATCTCTGGATTGGACATAATGTTCTCCTTTCAAATGTAGCCGGGCCGGACGCTCAATAACCATCCGGAAGCCGCGAGTGACGCGATCGGCAACTTGTCCGGGATGACCCACGCTAACGTTGTCCCATGTGCTGAGGAACCATCTTATTAGATATTCTAACTCCATCAGGTAAGAATGACAACAACTTTATTATTTTCACACCTGCAACAATTAGAAATTTCCCATAAGAAACCCCGATTTGCGATCGGGGTTCATCAACGGATTTGACCGCAAATTTGCGCGGTGTGAGAAACCTTCTGAAGGTTATTTCTAAATTTAGGAACTTGATCAAATTAACCAAATGGAGTATAATGGGATTTGAAGACCGTTTTACTTACGAAAGGATGCCCTGAATGAATAAGCCCAACATTTTTTACATCCACTCTCACGACACAGGGTGTTATGTTCAGCCTTACGGTCATGCGATACCGACGTCTCTGCTGTTACGAGCCTCAACGAACGGTACGGATGATGAAAAGTACCTGAACGTATTGAAGAATATGCATCGTCGGTTGGAGCGTTGGAGGGAGGAGACCGATGAGCCATTGTTAGAAGAACCGATAATGAGTCCACCGAAGACCACCGTCGTAAATGATCCGGATGATCTGTTACCGACAAGCGCAATGCACCCAGCGAGAGATTTCATGAGGATTTAGATTGTATAAATCGCGTATCAGCTTGCAACACTACTACTGAGGAGTTCAATGCAATGAATTTTGAAGAAATTAAACGGCGACTGTTGGTTCTTGATACCGCTTGTGTATGTGACGCCAACAAAGCGCTCAGAATTGCCGATCCCACTGTTAAAGAGCTTAGAGTCATTGACCCTGCCATTCGTCCAATCCGAACCGGCCTCAAACTCGTCGGACGTGCACACACAGTGACGTGTCATGAAGACTTTCTTACGGTAATCAAAGGGCTACGGGACGCTGAACCGGGAGAGGTGCTTGTCATTGATACCCAGGGCAGTCGTAGGGCGGTGGCGGGTGAACTGTTTCCGACCGAGGCGGCGCGAAAGAATTTAGCCGGAATTGTGATAGATGGTTCCTGCCGGGATACCAAAACGATCAGAACGCTAGATGTCCCTTATTACGCCCGGTCAATCATCCCCATTGCGGGTACCACTTCTAAGATCTTCGAGACACAAATCCCAATCACGTGTGGAGGCGTTATCGTGAACCCAGGGGATATCATTTTCGGTGACGACGATGGTATTGTTGTGGCGACCGCGGCTCAACTGTCGGAGCTTATCGCAATTGCCGAGGATATCCAGAAGAAGGAAGATTTGCTGCTGAAAAAGATGGCAGAGGGCGTGAGCCTGCTTGATATGTTAAATTTCGACGATCATTATGCATCGGTAAGCGCTGGAAAAGCAAGCAAGTTAGAATTTACGGTTTGAACACACCCTGATCAGGGTTGAGACCCACACCCAATTGCTACCCTATGCCGCCAATAGGTCGGATCCAAGGTGCGGACGCGAGCCTTATACTAAATTCGGTTTGAAATTTCTCATTCTAAAAACAGTGGACGCAGGAGGGCAAAGCTCCCGCCGAGCCAACACCGGCTGGATTCGGTCCGATTTTCGAACGAGCACGGGAGCCTCACCCTCCCAACCCATAAGCCAATTCATGGGAAATCAGAAACCTGAATCTGTATTAGCCCATCGATATCCCGCCATCTACATGGATGGTCTGTCCGGTGATGTTTCGAGCCTCCTCTGATGCCAGGAAGACGACTAGGTTACCGATGTCCTCTGGCGCCTGTTCCCGCTGTAGTGGCGTGTTCTGTTTCACCCACTGCTCGAACAAAGCACGTGGCTCCAACCCGGCGTAAGCAGGCTCGCCCCTGGCAATCAGCGGCGCCAACTTGTGCCAGAAAGGGGTCCAGACTAGCCCCGGACAGACTGCATTGACGTTGATGTTATAGGGACCGAGGTCCTTGGCAACGAGCCGCGTCAGGTTCAACAGGGCGTTCTTCGCCGCCACGTAGGCCGGCACAATCTGCGAGTCCCGCTTTGCCGCGATCGATGATATGTTGATAATCTTCCCAAACTCCCGTTCCATCATGTGAGGAGCAACCGCCTTGCAGAGGAAAAAGGGACCTTTGACGTGAACTGCATAGTTTTCGTCCCATTCCGCCTCCGTCTGGTTGGTGAACGGAAGTCCAAGCCGCTCACCGAAATGCCCAGCGTTGTTGACGAGAATATCCACATGCCCGAACCCCTTGAGGGCTTCCTCCACCAGAGCCTTGCAATCCGCTTCTTTCGTTACGTCCGACCGGGCGGCCAACCCACGCCGGCCGGCCTGGCGGACTTTCTCAACACATCGCTGTGCAGCATCGAGGTTCACGTCCGACACAACCACATCTGCACCTTCTCTTGTAAGACATGTACAGATACCACGCCCCATCCCCCCGCCTCCTCCAGTGACGATGGCGATTCTATCTTTCAAACGCATGGAAGTCTCCCTTGACTCAAATTGATATTTTATCCTTTCCCTTCACCATTCTAGCATAAAGCCAAGATCTTCTCAAGCAAAATAATTGTTGCTTTTGCCTCATTGATTGTTATATAATCGAGAGGTAGTCATTATTGTTGCCATCGGATCCCTGCAAAGGTTTCAAACCTTCGCAAGGTTGAGAATCATAATCAGGCGAAAATCATTGCCAAACACCCCCGAAAAGGCGCGGCGTTCTCCCTGTCCTGGAAGGGCGAGGTTTCCGCCGCGAAGATTTCTATGAAAAAACACATTTTAGTTGTGACCATTGACACCCTCCGTGCCGATTACGTCGGCTGTTATAAGGTGCGGTCAATCCGTACACCCAATCTGGATGCTTTCGCCGCTTCCGGCGTCCGTTTCGATCACTACCTGACCAGTCTAGCGACGACCCTGCCGTCGCATTGCAGCCTGATGACCGGCTGCACCCCTACGGTCCATGGCGTGAACTGGAACAACGTCAAAACTCCGCGCCGACGCAAAACGTTAGCGGAAATTGCGATTGGAGAGGGTTACACCACAACAGCGATCACCAGTTGGGGCGGCTTCCAGAGCCAGCAGGTTCTCGGCTTCGAAAACGCCTACAGCAAGAGTAGTGCTGGCTCGGAAGAAAATCGCGGCGACCGCACACTTGAGCGAGTCAAAGAATGGTTGCAAAATGTCGACGAAAAACATCCACAACTCCTATGGGTGCATTTCATCGATCCACATACGCCAGATAACTGCCCGCCTCCATATCCTCAGACCTACAGTGGCGAAGTGGAATTCGTTGATTCCTTGGTGGGTGACTTGTTGACAGGTTGGGATGAGAAACTGGGAGCAGAGGAAACCTTTGCCGTCGTTACAGCAGATCATGGCGAGCATCTCAATGACCACGGTGTGGAACGGGGCCATGGCACGCTTTGGCATACGAACCTTTGGGTGCCGCTTCTGATGCGGTCACCTGGAATCATCTCACCTCGCACGGTCGTCTCAGAATTGACCCGTCAGATTGATGTTCTGCCAACTATTCTCGATTATTGCGGTCTGCCTATGCCGTATAACGTGGAAGGCATGTCCCTGCGCGGCCTGATTGAAGGGACGGACGTCGATCTTCAGTTCGTCCATCAGGGCCAGGCGATTCATGGCGATACATATACAGTGACGGTACGAAACGAAGAATATGCCTTCCACTTTGGGGATGACAAAGATCTAGTACATGTCTTTGACCTGCGCAGCGATTCGGACGAAGAGAATGATCAATGGCTGCGGGAGGGCGAAGCCAGACATTCGGTGGAACATTCTGTTCGTGATGCCCAGGCGTGTTGATAAAACAGTTTGTCCCCTTTGCGGACAGCTACCTCCGCATCCGGCGGCTTACCTCAAAATGGGTGGAACTAGGGTTGAAGTAGGGAAGCGGAGAACCGCTGCTTCGACATACGGAAATGAATCGAAATGGCATAAAGAGGTGAATCATGGAAGAACTTCGTTTCGGCATTATCGGTTCCGGCGGCATGGCACACGCCCGTGCGGAGCGGATTACCCGCAACCCGCGGGGACGGTTGATCTGTGTTGCGTCGCGCAATCCCACAACCGGTCAGGCTTTAGCCAAGGCTTACGGTGTGCCGTTCCTCCCGGACTGGCAGGCGTTGATTGAACGTGAAGATGTGGATGCCCTCCTCGTGGCAACCCATCAGGGGACGCACGCACTGATGAGCCTCGCAGCACTAGGAGCCGGAAAGCATGTATTTACCGAGTCACCGATGGCATTGAGTATGGACGATGCCGACGCCATAATTCAGCGCATGCAGGCTAACGGACTTGCGCTGCGCGTCGGGCACACTAGTGTACTGCAAAACGTACACACGCTGATGAAGATAGAAGCAGGTGCACTTGGCAACCTCCTTTTAGCCGTCATGCACATTCACTGGAACAATGACACGCGAGGAGAACAGTTGGCGGGCTTTCATACAGAGATCAGTGGACACCCGTTCTTCATGGGCATAACGTTAGCGTTTCCAATTTTCGATCTATGTCCCGATGTCACATGGGTTGATGCACACTGTACGTTTCACAACCTCGACGCGGCAGGCGCGTTCGACAAGTGTATGGCGAGCATGCAGGTTGGTTTTGCAAACGGCGGCATAGGACAAGTTGTCTATGCACGGGGCCTGGCGCAGCCCGGCAGTGCGTGGCGGCGTTTCCTCTTTAGCGAAGGCACACTCGAATATCGTCAGGGTGAACCACATGTGCGCAAAGCAACAACGGCGGGCGAAGTCAGCCTCCCTATCCCGGACGTTGATGCTTGGCAGGTGGAGGTAGACGACTTCATCACAGGTGTGTTGGATGGCACGCCGCTGCTGGTATCGCCGGAGGAAGCTAGGCGTGTGGTAGTCATCGGGGCGGAGGCAGTAACATCGGCAACCGAAGGACGGCGGGTGAGTCTCTCTGTCTGAAAAATACCGGACCAACTCTTTCTGCCCGTCAGATCCGTTACCGGAGGAGATCCAAGAGGACTTGTCGCTGATTAGAGCTGCTTTACAAGACATAAGTACCCACCCCGGTTTTGATAAACTATTGTAAGGGGCAACACCCCATACGTACTAAGCTAACGTGACGAACCCCGTAGGAGTGGCATGTTTATAGAGCCCGCCTGGTTTCGATACGGCTCCGCCTACTCGACCGGCTATTTTTGTTCTATTCCTGATGAAATTGTGCTATAATCAAGTCACAATTGAAATGAGACTTCCGAACTTCCAGGATTCTCATTCCGTTTTTTCGTTGCATTTCAATGTATCTCAAAATCGGGTTCCCTGTCTTGAAATTGGGGAGTACTATAATATTCCCAAACCCAAAGGAGGAAATGAAAAATGAGACAAAGTTATTGGAGATTTGTCTGTCTGCTAAGCGCCGGCTTACTTGTGAATATGGCAAGCTGGGCAGGCGGGGTGATTTTGCCTTTTGAACACTAAACTCGACACATGGAGCAGAAACCCGGAGCAGCGATGTTTGACTACGATAATGATGGCGATCTCAACATCTACGTGACCAATGACGGGCCCAACGCACTCTATCTAAACAATGGCGACGGCACATTCACAGACATCACAGATTCCGCAGATGTGATCTCGCCATTCCGGTCAAGCACCTGTGCCTTTGCCGACATCGACGATGATGGGTACGTGGATCTCTATGTTGGGACAGCCCATTGGTTATATGGCTTCAACGAATTATATTGCAACAACGGTGATTTGACCTTTACAAACATTAGCGAGCAAACCGGAACAGCCGGTGGGTATTCTTGGTCGGTTGTTTTTTGCGACTACGACAATGACGGTGACTAGGACATTTTCACGGCAAATGATCAAGGGATCTCCAAGGAAGGTGAACGTAACCCGGTCATGCTCTTCCGAAACGACGGAAATCTAAATTTTACCAACGTCACAAACGAGGCAGGTTTGAGCGCCACCGGCCTTTGGATGGGGCTTGCGTTCGGTGACTATGACCTCGACGGGGATTTTGATCTCTTTGCGACAAACGTTGGTACTTCCCGTGAAGACATTGAATTTCCAGATACCAGGTGCCATGCCCTCTACCGCAACAACGGGAATGGCACATTTACGAATGTGGCGGAGGAGTTAGGCCTCGCGCGTTGGGAGTTTGGTTGGGGAACGGCTTTCACCGACTTCGATAATGATGGCGACAGCGATCTCTACTTTGTTGGAAATTTCCCAACTATGGGCGTTGAAGATAACCCGGGGCATTTGTTTATCAACAATAGCGATGGGACGTTTGCAGAATCGACAGGAAAATATGGCCTGTGGACGCAGGATGAGAGTGGGAAAAACACATACGCCGTGGGGCTTGCGGCGGGAGATGTGAACGACGACGGACATGTGTACCTATTTGTGGTGAACGCAGCCACCGTGGAAACACTAGGCTATCCGATCCCATTTAGCGAGAAGTTTGATAATAACCATTGGATTCGAGTTCAGTTAGAGGGGTTGATGAGCAACCGCAGTGGGATTGGCGCGCGGGTTTCTGTGACTGCCGGCGGACGCACTCAAATTCAAGAGGTCGCTAGCGGCGCCAGTAGTTTCTCGCAGCACAGTCTCGATCTTACCTTCGGGTTAGGAAACCATTCGCAGGCTGATGTGATTGAAATTCGCTGGCCCAGTGGGGCAATTCAAACATTTGAGTCGGTGGATGCCAATCAAACCGTGAAAATCCGAGAATTCTCTCCGCTTGTTGTCGCTGTCGAACCGGGGGACAAACAACGGATAATGTCTGAGAAAATCGAGTACAATGTCCTGTTTCAGAACTACCCGAATCCGTTTAATCCTGAAATGTGGATTCCGTACCGGATTGCTTCTGATGTGGAAGTCTCGATCTCCATTTATAGCGTTGATGGCTTGCTTATTCATCGAATTGAGCTTGGGCAGCAAAGGGCAGGAATATACCTCTCCCGCGAGCGGGCGGCGTACTGGAACAGGCGGGATATACATGGCGAACAGGTTTCAAGCGGTGTATACTTTTACCAAATGAACGCCGGCAATTTCACGTCTCAACGGAAAATGGTTATCCTCAGGTAATCAGTATATGGATTTTCCAATTTTTTAATCATCCCGAACCCATACTATAACAACTAATCGACTTACTATCTCCGAAACACTATTGCTGTCGGGATGGTTTAATCTTGGAAACACCCATCACAAACCGCACGCCTCCGTTAAGACTTGAGGTTTTTTTACATGGGAAAACCACCAGAAAAGGACTTACCAAGCGTCACTCTGCGTGCTTTTTTGATTGGATTAATCTTAATTCCACCTAACTGTTATTGGGTGGTTCAAAGTGAGGCAGTTTGGGGCACGACCTATTTGACCGTCGTGTCCCTTTTTTTTAATGTAACCTTCACCCTCCTGGTCTTAGTGGCGCTCAACGCATTATGCAAGCAAATCGTCCCAAAAGGGGCGTTAAAGCAGGGGGAATTGCTCACAATCTATGTAATGCTATGTCTGGGCTCCAGCATCGCGGGGAATAACTTCCTCTTGAACCTTGTGCTTACACTCGGATTTCCTTTTTGGTACGCTACACCTGAGAATGAATGGTCCCAACTGTTCTTTCGATTTGTGCCCGACTGGTTGGCGGTCAAAGACAAAGCGGCATTGCAGGGATTTTATAAAGGCGAGTCCAGTATCTATATCATGGAATATCTCACCATCTGGCTGAAGCCGCTCGCTTTCTGGGCGGCCTTTTCAATGGTGCTGATATTCACTTTACTGTGTGCCGTGGCACTTGTCAGAAAACAGTGGACAGAATCTGAAAAGTTGTCTTATCCGATTATTCAAGTCCCGTTGGAGCTGACACGAAACGGCACTGGAAGCGGCCTCTTCTCAAACAGGTTGTTTCTATTGGGATTTGGACTGATGGCAACGATTACTGTAATCAATGGATTGCATTTTCATTACCCTGTGGTTCCTAACCTTCGTTTGCGGACTTCGATCGGTCATCTATTCACGGAAAAACCGTGGAATGCCATCGGTTGGACGCCGCTTGTAATTTATCCGTGGATTGTCGGACTTACGTTTTTTATCCCACTCGATTTGTCGTTCTCGGTTTGGTTTTTCTATCTATTTGCCAAAGTACAACGAATCATGGGAGGCTCCATGGGTTGGATGAGTCTGCAAAGTTTTCCCTATCTCCATCAACAATCAACTGGCGCATGGCTGGGGCTCTTTGTCATTGCATTGTGGTTGACCCGGAAACATCTGAAGGGTGCTTTCGCTGAAGCGTTGAGATTTCGTGTGAAAACTCAGCAGAGATCTCTTGTTAAAACAGAACCCATGAGTTATCGAACCGCCTTGATAGGCTTGATCTTAGGACTTTCTTTTCTAGCCGTATTCTGTATCGCTGCTGGAATGTCTTTCTGGATAACATTATCGTTTCTAATCTTGTTGATCGGTTTGGAAACCGCCATCACTCGGATGCGTGCTGAACTCGGTCCGCCGATACATGAAATAAATAGAGTCGGTCCGGACTTTTTCCTGGCGACGGCGCTGGGCACTCGGCGTCTAGGCGGGAAAAATTTGACGATGTTAACTTATCTTTACTTTACTGTCCGTAATCCAACAAGCCACCCCATGCCCCATCAACTGGAAGGCTTCAAACTGGCAGAACTTGTAGGCATCAATTCCAAAAGGCTTGCCGCCGCGATGATGATAGCAGTCGCGGTTGGGATTATATCCGCTTTATGGGTTTTGCTGCACGCCGCTTACAAAACCGGTGTCGCCTCGGGATTCACAGGGTATGTCGGTATACCACGGGAATCGTTCCCCCGGCTAGCGTTGTGGATACAGGAGCCAAGCAACACAAACTACGTTCGATTTGGGTTTATTGGGATCGGTTTATTGTTTTCCCTGATGCTCATGTTTCTTCGGAGCCAATTTTTATGGTGGTCATTGCACCCTGTCGGATATGCGCTATCAACGAGTGGCTGGGTTATCAATTACATCTGGTTCTCATTTATGGTGAGTTGGTTCATCAAGTGGATTATCCTGAGACATGGACACCTCAAAGCATACCGAAACGCAACGCCTTTTTTCTTTGGCCTCATCTTGGGTGAATATGCAGTCGGTTGCTCCTGGAACCTTCTCGGTATTGTGTTGGGATTCCCGACCTACGGCTTCTTTGAATGACCAAACCTTGAGTCGAATGCCTCCATTATTGAGAGTATCAGCAACTACAGCCCTTTACTTAGATGGTTATTACTAAATGTTTGGTGCGCACAGGGACAGAATCTCTGCCTTTTCGTTAATTGGTGACGAGTGGTTCTCACCCCTCAACGATGAGTCGTCACGCATCACTTCTCACTTTTCACGCCGGACGCAGACAACGGGTGCAACGTTGGCTGACTTTCTCAAGGGTTTATCGATAGTACACATGCCGATAAGTGCTTGACAAAACCAGTATAAATAGGTTATGTTATGTTCAGTAATTTCTTGTTAAAATTCTATCGGATACCAGACGAAAAGCTGATTTCGTACATCTTCCCAGCCCGCGTTTTCCGGAGGTAAAAAATGAATGCCAAAAGAACCTCAAGTGCTTTTCTGACCTCAATGATTCTTCACGGGGTCATTTTCTTCATCGCAGGGATATATCTTGTCACCCAAACCCAACAGTTCAAAGATTTAGTCGGCGCTGAAGTCCTGCAAGCGAAGGAGCCCCCCAAGCCCAAAGTTCGTAAACCGGTCATCAAACCGGTCGTCAAGCCAACGGTTCCAACCACAAATACCGTCATCGTTGAGCAAGTGCAAGTCCAACCTAGAGTGACCACTGCAGCTGTGGTTCGGACCACCTCGGTCCAGCCACAGACCGTGCTGGAATTCTCCAATAAAGCGGTGAAGCTGAACGCACCTATTAATCCAAACCTTCCAAAAGTAGTCACCTCCAATACCCTAGCGCCTCAGGTGGTGACCCACGCTGAGTTGCCTGTTTCGGATGCGCCCGGCGCGCTGGCATTTTCCGCCCCTGTGGCGACTGCCCCCAGCGCAATGCCGGCGACCCTTGGTCGCGGTGTTGCGGGTGGTATTGTACAGGTGAAAGTTGCTTTTGAGCGCCCGGTGGGGCTTGCGATGGTCAAGGAAGTAGGCGTGATTCGCGATGCCTTAGGTGATGTCGTTGAAAACATCACACTGGGTAATATCGAGGTGCGCCCCCTACCACGTGGTGAACCGGGGGGACGTATTGTTGGTAGAGGTCGTGACTTTCACGCCGTGTTCCGCTTCACTCGGGTTCGTCACAACCTCTCTGACTGGTGGGCGGATGCGTCCGCACTGAACGCATTTACCAAATGGCTTAATCAACGCACGCCAATCAAAGCCGACATGAACGTTGAAGGGGGCGCCCTTACATTTTCTGACATGAACATCATGAAATCGCCGTTGCTCTTCATGACGGGGCATTCTCCTTCACACGCCCGCGGATTGTTGCGTCGTGGTATAGCTGGAGATAGGCTGGTAAACCGACTCACCGAGCGGGAAGCCACTACATTGCGGCAGTATCTCGTCGAAAAAGGAGGCTTTCTCGTCTTTGACGACTGCGGTGTGGACGCGCAAGCCCAAGGGATGGCTCGCAGATTCCTCGCTCAGATGCGATATGTGATGCCAGAGTATCACGTTGAACGTATTCCCAACGACCACGAACTCTACAACAATTTCTATCAAATGGGTGGCCCGCCGGTTGGGTTCGATATTTTCTGGTGGGGAAGCGCCCAACACGTACGGAATTTCCTAGAAGGGTTCTCCGTTGGCGAAAGACTTGCCGCCATGCTCGTCCGCCGTGACTATATGTGTTCTATGGAGGCAGTCAGTTTGCCAACCCGTGGCACCCACTACTCTCCCAGTGTCTATCGTTTCATGACCAACGTCGCGCTCTACTCGCTGACGCACGGTTCGATTTCGGATTACGGGGATTATGTGCCAGAAGATAAGTTGGCAGAGCAGAAGCTGCCAAGGCGTGCGCCAGAAGTTACAAGAATCGGAGCTCTTAAGTAATAGCAGGTAGACGGTAATTGTTGTTAAGTAAGCGCGTATTTTTCACCCTCAGAGGGGGGAGGAAGCCAGTAGAATAGCCTTGGAGGGAGTCGAGCCCGGAGACGAGTTGCTGTTGAGTGTGAATACATTACGAAGGAAGTTGGTCAAGAACTATTCCAACAACCTCATCGGCAAACTCGTCACAATAGAGAATAACCCTGATAAATGGTTACCCAAACCGAACAGATCGAAATAATTTCCCGCTCCCTCGTCTCCTCTCTAGGTTCTGTTGACATTTGATAAATTGAACCCATCTTGATGCACTTTGGACGCATTACCCCGGTGATTTAAGACAAATGGAACGGAGATCTCCGTTCCCTACGAATTAGGCTTGCTTCTATGTACCGGTGGGGCATATCGTAGGGAGCAACGATCGTTGTTCCCTACAACTCATTTACCGTGGCAACACTTTCCAGCGTTTTCCGAATTGGGAACATCAAAATGTCAACATGCCCTAGTGAACATCATTGGGAGTGTTTCTCTGGTGGGGACACTTCTATGCAATATCAAGTAAGGTCAATGGGGAATCCTCGGACTCCCCTTTTACATAGGCATAACAAGAACCAACCTACACAACCAAAATGTAGATTACATACCGAAAGGAGTTATCATGAAAACAATGCGTTTCCAATTTCTGTATCGTATCATGCTATTTGCCACAATCATCGGCATAATATATTGTGCAGGATGTGATGTCATTAATGAAATTATTACCGCCCCAGATGAGCCGTCCAATGGCGATGCCGTTGATGATCAATCAATTATTGCAGATATGCCCATCAAAAAGATAGAAGTGCTGCTTGCGGAGAGTGACCCCGTTCAAGTTACCATTCTAGTTGTTGGGTATCTATCGGATAGTTGTACCGCACACCACGAGACACACCACGAGCAGGAAGGAAACACGATTACTATCCAGATGACAACCATCCGTCCGGCAGATGCGGTTTGTGCAGCAATTGTAACAGAGCATCAAGCGCAGTTTGCTATTGGGACCCTTCCGGCGGGTGATTATAAAGTCATTGTCAACGACGTAGAGCAGGAGTTCCGCGTTGACTGATATGATGTTCTTCCGACAGAGGTTCACTAGTGAACCTCTGTCGTTGCCAATCTTAAAAGTTCAGCCGATACAAAAGTGCCACTCCGTATTGGGCTGGAAAGCCCAACCTCCGAATTATTGACATTTTACAGATTGCTAATTGCCGACAGCGAAATGTCAACATGCCCTAATAACTGAGTTAATTGATCTTCATACATATCAAAATCTCCAATGTCAACAGCGTGGGTCCATATCGTCAATCGACTTCATAAGCTTAAATGATACTACAGTCCAAACAGATTATCAATTGACGCGGGCTATATTGGACGCCTTGAGTCGTGCGTCCAATGAAACTAAAAGGGGTGAATGTCATTAGGCTATATATGGACAGCCAAATGTCCAGCCTGATGAACAACCTGCTTCATCCGTCACGACCGCACAAATTGACCAGATGCAATCGGAAATTCAACATCTCCGAGAAGTACTTGACAGCGGCAACCGCAATCGAGATTGTAGACGGCGATTTACCTTCAGCATCGAGCGTGGCAACGTAGACCGCCATCACCTCATCGGATAAATCCTCCAACGAAAGCCCCGTTTCAGAAAGCCACTGTCCACACCTATCCCATGCCCCCTGATAGGATCACCTCGAATTGACCGACAACGCTTCCCATGCTGCCGCTATTCTGATTCTATCACTATCGCTTATCGTCAATGCCCCAGCATCTTGACCAACGGGTTGGCTTTGCCTATCAGTCCTAACTAAATCGTTCATCATCTATCCTCCAATCTCGTTATTTTGCGTGTCTTATCAATGACAAAAATCTCATTGCGAAACTGATCAGAGAGTAAGCTAATAGTCTCCCAACCCGTAGGCTCCCTATCCGCGACAAACACAGCATTTTTTTCCTCGCTGCATTCTAAGCGAATAGCCTCATAGACAGCTCCCCCTCGACTGTGTATCTCATTCCAAAGAGACACGCCGCTATCCCCCGTCCCGTAACGTCCCAAACTCACTACTAATACCCAACTATTCAAGCATTTTATCACGCTTGCTCTGCCCCTGCTGGCTAATTCAATCGCCTTCCTGCCCTGTTTATTGTTGATAGTAATCATATTTCCTCGTAAAGACAGGGCGGGGAAACAAAGGCAGCGTAAAGCCGAAAAAGAACGATTTAATCGCTACATAGAGAGGCTGGAGAAAGTCATCGGGGATACGCCAGACAAGAGAATCAAGAACGACGACTATAAAACGGAGATCAGCACCATAGAACATTTCTTAGAGAAGGACTTGCTTACTGAACGATAGAGAGAGCACGTCCAAGAGATTTTGAAACGCGTTGTGGTATAGAAATAAATCTCCCTAGATTATGAAGGTAAATGATGATTGATCAGATTCAGACTTCAACAAGTGAAATTCGTAGGCCATTAAACAATGCTAATTTATCACTAAACGCAGTCATTGACAAGCGTTTTGTCCGTATGCTATAATGTTCGATAATTCCAGTTACACGACAACAGAACGAAACGGGGCTGGTTATCGGGACCGAGACGAAAGAGTTAATCCAGTCCAGCATAGCAGATAGCACACTCAGGAGATACCAGAAGTTATCGGAGCAGATAGAAGCATGGCTCAGTGGTCAGATATTGACTGACGCGCTTTTGGCAACATACATCACGGAGCTTTACCAGCAAGGCAAATCCCCTGCAACGATCGCCCAGGTGGTCGCCGCGGCGCAGTGGTTGGCAAAGAATCATGGCGTCGAGGTCGTTAGTGAGATCACCATTAAAACATTGGCAGATATCCGCCGTGAAGGGAAGGCACGCGGTCGAGGGCAGGTCGAAGGTATAGTCTGGTCCGAGGTGGATCGGGTCTGCGCGTTTGCGGAATCGGACAATTCCATCGCGGGGCTGAGGGACGCCGCGTTGATTCGGCTCATGAGCGATTGTCTCTTACGTGTCAGTGAAGCGGTCGCGGTCAACTGTGGCGCCTTCAAAAAGAATACGCTGTTGATTGTGTCCAGTAAGACCGATCAGGAAGGACGGGGCGAAGCACTATATGTCGGTGACTCTACCCTCAAACTGATAAGGCGGTATCGGTCGAAGGCAGGTATTGAACGGGGAGCGTTGTTTCGGCGTATCCGCCGGGGCGATCATGTAACCAGTGAGCGGTTGACTCCTACCAGCGCGAGGCGAATTATCAAAGCACGGGCGGAGGCTGCTGGGGTCAATGGTTTCATCTCTGGGCACTCCCTTCGGGTCGGCTCTGCGGTCTCGCTGGCACAAGCTGGGGCGTCGGTCGTCGATATGCAGACAGCGGGGCGGTGGAAAGACCCCAAAATGCCATCTCACTATGCGAAAGCCGAGTTAGCGGAACGGGGCGCAATTGCCCGGTTCAGATATGGTAAAGGTAGGTAAAACTGATGGCAATTGACTGGGCAGGTATCAACTGGAAGAAAGGCTTCAACCGTCTTTGGTTATTCATCTCTGTTGTTATAGGTGTGATAATGTTCATTTACGTGTATTCTATATCTCCTGAAGAGGCCCCCCTCGTCGCTATCGTGTATTTTGTGATAGTGTTCATTGGGGGACATGTCACATTTCGGGTTTTCCTTTGGATTATCAAAGGGTTTCGAGACAAAAGGTAAACGTTGGGCCGATATATGGTGGAATCCACGAAACACCTGTGCTTTGCGATTGCCTCTAATTACGTGCATCTCGGTGCAATTTTTCGCCCATATTTACATGAATTTTCGGTAATTTTTGTAACAATGTAATTTCTGAATTAACCGCTACATAGGGAGTCATGGCGTGTAGTTGAGGTCAAAACCACACTCACTAGAGATTTTCATGTCAACGGAGCCATATAAGAGTGGAGACAAAGCTGAGAAATCCAAAATAACGGACAGCTAACTTCTCGAACCGAGAGAAGATGCGGCGATACCATTTTATCTTGTTAATGAAACATTCAACCAGATGTCTCTCAGATGTCTCTCAGATGTCTCTCTTTGTACAGATGTTTGTCGTAATCTCTTTGATCCACACGATGACTTTTTGGCGGTATCACCGCAATCGCTCCATTCGCCTCAATAACCGCGATAAAATTGTCGGAGTCATATCCCTTGTCTCCAATCACATACTCGCTTTTATATCCAAGTATCAACGCTTCTGCTTCCGCTATGTCGTTCCTTTGACCGGGCGTCAGATGTATTCTTAGGGGATTACCCAGGCCGTCAACTGTGATGTGAATTTTTGTACTGAATCCCCCGCGAGAGCAGCCTAACGCTTGGTTTTCAGTGCCACCCTTTTTTTTAAGGCGCCCGCCGCACACGGGTGCGCTCGAATGATTGTACTGTCCACAATAAGCGACTCGATATCGGGGTCAGAGGCGAAGTGGTGGTGGATCTGTGTGAAGACCCCTTTGTCGCACCACCGAGCAAAACGCTTGTAGAGGGTGTTCCATTTACCATAGGTGTCTGGCAGAAGTCTCCATTGAGCACCGCTACGGGTCGCCCAGAGAACCGCTTCGATAAAGCGGCGTGTTATCGCTTCGTTGCCAACATAGATGTTGGGACAAGTTAGAAGAAACGAGTATATCTTATTCCATTGGTCATCGGGTAAGGTTATTGGCATCATTCTTCTATTATGCCACAACCTTATACTCAAATGTCAACAGAACCTAGTGTAGCGCAACACCAATCTCTCGTGCAACATGCCGGATATATTGTTGAGCGGCGATAGTGTCTTCGTATGGGAAGTGTTCAACCCACACCGTGACATCGTGTTCTAATTCACCTAGCCGTCGAAGGATCATCGCATAGTCCATACCGCCTGTTCCTGGAACCGCTTCGTCTAAGTGAACCACTGATAAACGCCCGCCGTTCGGCTTCACCCCCGACATCGTCACATCTTTCGCGTGGAGTGCGGTGATTTTATCACTCAGCTCATCAAAAATCTGATTTACCAATTCCGTGGTTCTGAAGAACATGTGGGGCCATGTCAGATTCACAGGATCCATCAGCGCCTTCAGTCGAGGTGAGGGAACTGCTTCAAAAAGTGCTTTGTACCGCTCGACAGAACCGACGGGTGTCACAATATGAGGGTGTACAGCGACATCCACCTGAAACTTCTCCGCAAAAGTGACCAATTCCTCTGTAGCAGCGATACATCGCTCCCATGTCTCCTCAGACCATATTTCGGGGGTGGTTTCATCACGCTCAATGAAAGTTTTTGAGAATTCTTCATCCCAAACGCCTCCATCGAGGATCGCAAGTCCAACGCAGTGAGCACCCAGGATGTGGGCGTGGCGTAGTTGGCGGCGATGATGTTCGAGGGCTGCCTGGTAATCGTCCACCTTCGCCGAACCAAACCCGTTGTGGAACCCACTAAACTCACCGACCCGAATGCCGTGATCGTCGAGGAACCGTTTGGCTTCCTCAACATCTGCATCGCTCCAATCGGCGGGTGTGGACATAGAAACGGTTTTCACCTCCATGATTCCGACTTTGTGAAGAAATGCTGCCCGCTCCTCTGTTGTCTTTCCTACATGTATCGCCGGACTCATCAGAATCATCTGACACCTCCTAACACCAATTCTGAATGACAATCAAGCATAACCTTTTCCTTCCGCTCCAATGCTGCATTTTTATTCAGAAACGGTATAATTGCTCTGTTAAATAAGTTATGAGTAGTTGGGATAAAAGCGAGAGAACTTATCTCTTGTCTTATTAATGCTGAATTGCCAATCTACCTTAATCCGCTTTTGGTTGCGTCTATTGACGCAGGCTTGTACCTCTCGCTGTAGGGTTTGTTTATCACCAATCCTTCGATTGAGGCATTGTCGGCTTATCGCTGACAGTTCAATCTCAGCCATATTTAACCATGAGCCATTGGTTGGCTATAGTGCATCTCAAATCTCTTAGTTAGCTTCAACGCCAATTCTGCATTGAATTCCTGAAAGGTCAGCGTGGCAAGCATGCCGTCGCCGTTGCTCACCCCGGCAAGAGATGCTGCTGCAAGCGTCACGCGATTTCCAGCGACACCCGGTGGCACAAAGAACGCGCCCGCTGGAGGGCGAAATGCTCACAGTGGCGTTCGCGTTGGCTAAAGGAGCTCCCACAGGAGCACCGTGCCGTCCTCACTTCCACTTGCAAGCGTCGCTCCATCCGGACTGAACGATACGCTCAAGACCGGACCCGTATGCCCTGTGAGGTTTTTTTTGTGTGCGCCCGTGACCGCATCCCACAGGCGGATAGTCTTGTCCCTACCCCCACTTGCAAGCGTCGTCCCATCCGGACTGAACGATACGCTAGTGACCGAACCCGTATGCCCCGTGAGGGTGTTTTTGTGTGTGCCCGTGACCGCATCCCACAGGCGGATGGTCTTGTCATCACTCCCACTTGCCAGCGTCGCCCCATCCGGGCTGAACACAATGCTCTCAACCCCATGCCCCGTGAGGTTTTTTTTGTGCACGCCCGTGACGGCATCCCACAGGCGGATGGTCTTGTCATCACTCCCACTTGCCAGCGTCGCCCCATCCGGACTGAACGATACGCTAGTGACCGAACCCGTATGCCCTGTGAGGTTTTTTTTGTGCGCACCCGTGACGGCATCCCACAGGCGGATGGCACCGTCCCCACTCCCACTTGCCAGCGTCGCCCCATCGGGACTGAACGATACGCTCCAGACCCAATCCGTATACCCCGTGAGCGTGTTTTTGTGTGCGCCCGTGACCGCGTCCCACAGGCGGATGGTGCCGTCAGTACTCCCGCTTGCTAGCGTCGCCCCATCCGGACTGAACGATACGCTATTGACCTCCCAGATCACAAACGACGTATGCCTCGTGAGGTTTTTTTTGTGTGCGCCCGTGACCGCGTCCCACAGGCGGATGGTGCCCTCCCAACTCCTACTTGCCAGCGTCGCCCCATCCGGACTGAACGATACGCTAGTGACCGAACCCGTATGCCCCGTGAGGTTTTTTTTGTGTGCGCCCGTGACGGCATCCCACAGGCGGATGGTCTCGTCCCTACCCCCACTTGCAAGCGTCGCTCCATCCGGACTGAACGATACGCTCAAGACCGGACCCGTATGCCCCGTGAGGTTTTTTTTGTGTGCGCCCGTGACGGCATCCCACAGGCGGATGGTCTTGTCATCACTCCCACTTGCCAGCGTTGCCCCATCCGGACTGAACGATACGCTAGTGACCCAATCCGTATGCCCTGTGAGGTTTTTTTTGTGTGCGCCCGTGACGGCATCCCACAGGCGGATGGTCTTGTCCCTACCCCCACTTGTCAGCGTCACCCCATCGGGGCTGAACGATACGCTCAAGACCTCCCGGATCGCAAACGACGTATGCCTCGTGAGGTTTTTTTTGTGTGCGCCCGTGACGGCATCCCACAGGCGGATGGCGCCGTCCCCACTCCCACTTGCCAGCGTCGCCCCATCCGGACTGAACGATACGCTAGTGACCGAACCCGTATGCTCCGTGAGGTTTTTTTTGTGTGCGCCCGTGACGGCATCCCACAGGCGGATGGCGCCGTCCGAACTCCCACTAGCAAGCGTCACCCCATCGGGGCTGAACGATACGCTAGTGACCGAACCCGTATGCCCTGTGAGGGTGTTTTTGTGTGCGCCCGTGACGGCATCCCACAGGCGGATGGTCTTGTCCCAACCCCCACTTGCCAGCGTCGCCCCATCCGGACTGAACGATACGCTATAGACCCTATCCGTATGCCCCGTGAGCAGGGCGATCTCTTGATGGGTCGCCATATCATAGAGCCAAATGCCGATGGAACTGCCGACCGCGAGACGAGCACCGTTGGGGGAATACGCGATATTACCAGATATCGAGCCTTTGCCGATGCGCGTTGTGGCGCCTTCGGGTAAACCCCATTCCGTGTAATCTTGGGCGAAGCTAGTTGGTAGAAACAGGCTAGAAACAAAAAGGATGGTTAAAATGGAAAATAACGTGGTTTTCATTAGATTCACTCCTTTTTTTGGGGTTCCGGCATTTATTGAAATCCTGTAAACCCTTATCAATACTGAATTCTTCAATTTTTGACAACCCGATGGAATCGTGGATTTTATTCGAGTTGCGCCAAAAAACGGTGTTTTTGGCTCCTTGAATTTCATCGCTAGTTCCTCCTTCTAACTGCACTGTGAATTCAGTTTTGGCGAATGGGATTCAAACCCTTGTAGAATCGGCGTTTTATGCCCTATGGCTTCTTGTTGTCAGAATCTATTTCACGCTGCAATAACCTTATATGAATTAAAAGACTGACCACTAATGTAAGATTACACCAATCTCTCGCCCCACATGCCGGATATATTGCTGAGCGGCAATGGTGTCTGGCTCCGAGAAGTGTTCCACATTCACCGTGACATCGTGTTCTAGTTCATCTAGCCGTCGAAGGATCGTCGCATAGTCCATACCGCCTTTTCCCGGAGGCGTTTCGTCTACGCGACTGATAATGCTTATGGGCCGGGCTGACCACATCGTCACATCTTTCGCGTGGAGTGCGGTGATTTTATCCCCCAGCTCATCGAAAATCTGATTCACCAGCTCCGTGGTTCTGAAGAACATCTGGGGCCATGTGAGATTCACAGGATCCATCAGCGCCTTCAGTCGAGGTGAGGGAACTGCCTCAAAAAGCGCTTTGTACCGCTCCACAGAGCCGAGCGGGGTGATAATGTGGGGGTGCATGGCAATGTCCATCTGAAACGCCTCGGCAGAAGGGATTAATTCCTCTACGGCAGCGATGCATCGCCGCCACGTCTCCTCAGACCACATTTGGGGCGTGGTTTCATCACGCTCGGCGAAAGTTTTTGGTAATTCTTCATTCCAAATGCCTCCGTCGAGGATCGCGACGCCGGCGCAGTGGGCGCCTAAGATGTGAGCATGGCGCAGTTGACGGCGATGGTGTTCGAGGGCTGCTTGGTAATCGTCCGCCTCCGCCGAGCCAAACCCGTTGTGGAACCCACTAAACTCACCGACCCGGATGCCGTGGTCATCGAGGAACCGCTTAGCTTCCTCAACATCCGCATCGCTCCAGTCGGCAGGTGTGGACATGGAAACGGTTTTCACCTCCATGATTCCGGCTTTGCGGAGGAACGCCTTCCGCTCCCGTGTCGTCTTTCCTAGACGTATGGCGGGACTCATCAGAATCATCTGACTCCTCCTAATCCGTTAAGGTTTGTGGAGTACGCCAACGAGATCGGGCATCTACAGTTTGAGCAGTTTGAGCGCAACTGCTTGCATCCCGATCTATCGGGGCGAACATACCAAGAATCGGGAGTAGAGACACGATGTGTCGCATCCCTACTGGTTGTCCCCCTTTTGAAAAGGTGGCTTTGCACTCCGAATGAAATGTGAATGTTAGGTACTAGACTTAAACGAAAACTGGCAAAAAAAAAGCCTCCTGATGCCGATAGAAGGTGTTACTCTATTCAATCATGAACATCAGGAGGCGGATTCTGAATTAAATAACGATTAAGGGGCACTAAGCAAATTCCCGCATGAAGTCTAATAACCCATCTCAATGCTGCCCCGAGCGGTTGTTAATTCACGTTTGGGACTCACCGCGAGCGGTTTGAGGGGCGCGATAGATTCAATGAGTATAGTCCTTCTTGATGCTACCCCAGGTGGTTGATAATTTACTTTTGGGACTCACCGCGAGCGGTTTGAGGGGAGCATCGGATGGAACAAATTTAGCCTTCCTCAGGAGACCATGGTTTGCGAACTGCGATTCATCATTCGCGATTCTTCCCTCTCCTTCATTAAAATGATAGAGAATTATCGTATTATCATCAGCCTCGAATTCTCTTTCTTGTATCGGATAATCCTTGCCAACATATCTGGCGCTGTCAGATAGGCGGACTTCGTCAATAATTCCTTCAAATGGCGCAGTCCACCGTACAACATGGCCAACCGTATACGGATGAACAACTGACTTAATCGGTCCTCCGTTGGCCTCCGCAAAGTCAAGTTTACCATCAACGTGGGTGTACATATTTTCCCCGTCCATGCTGGTAGCAACATGGTGCCAATTGTTCATTGTGACCTTTGCATTACCTTTCCAGGCCCAGAACCCATTTGCGCCTGTGCCCCAGACCGCGCCTTTATAGATTAGGCCTTCAGACACTTGCGTTTGATAGGAGTCCTGTCTCCCGACGACGCAAGCGTGGCTGTTGAAGGTGTTTTTTGCTTCCGTTATAAAAATCCAGGCCTCCATTGTTATTCCGTCCACAATAGAGGCGATACTTCCACTGTGCTGTGCAATGACCATATTATCATCGTTGTCGTTGTTGAATTCAACAGCAAATTGTGGTGGCGCAGCGAATGCACCCCCGGCAATTATGAGTGAAAGCACAAGGGTTAAGGTTATGCTCAATAAACAGTTTGTGCGCATTTTCTATATCCCTTTCTAAATGTAGTTAAGAGTTGTTGGTAATAAGTTGTGAAGTTGACATGGTTTAGGGAAGTTAAATTAACGCTTAGTGCCCCTTAATCCAAAATCCGTCAAGTGTAACATATTTTTTCCCTTGATGTCAACCCCGATTTGTGAATTTTGGAAGTGCTATTCAGGCTCATCCGCGTCGGATTCGGATTTAGGGGATGAATCACCCTTGGCAGGAGGTTCGCCTTTAGCCTCCTCCCTTTCCTTCGGCGTTTCGGGAATTCGATCCACAAAGGTTTTGACCTTCGCTCGTGCGCGGAGTTGGGCGAGCCAACCGTTTCTGAGAGCGTCACGCCTCTCATCTTCAGCGACGATTTCCACACGTCGGCGGACATCTGCATCCTCAAACGTCTGTTGGTGCTCCGGTTTATGGTCCTCCTTGCGAAAGATCATGTAATACTCCTGATTGTCGATTTCGACGGTAAAGACCTCCTCGTTCATCTGTCCGACGTCTAGCGCAAACGCCGCATCACCCAAAGGTTGTGCCGCTTGTGAAAGGGAATGGCGAGCAAAGTAGCCGGTATCGCCGGGGTTTTCGGGATTTGACCCAGGCTCTTTCAATTCTCCTTCGTCCGACAGTGTTTTGGCAATCTCAGTGATGTCTTCCCCATCCTTAATCCGCTGAAAGACCTCCTTCGCTCGGTCCTCGTTTATGAGAGAAATGCATGTGAGACGCACCTTCTCCGGTTCAAGATAATCATTCTTATGCGCTTCATAGTAAAGCCTGTAGTCTGCCTCGGCCAACTTGAGTTTCTGATCGATTTCAAGCTCTGTAATCTTATCGACCATTAATTCGTGGAGATAATCTTGTGCCGCCTTCACAACTTCAGATTCTTCATTAAGCTTCCGATCTTTGGCGAGGCAAAGTATCAAACGACTCTCTGCCATGAGGTTCATATATTCCTCAAGTCCCGCTTTATCTTTATACTGTTTTTGTTCGTACTTAGAGAGTTCGCTAATTTCCTGTTGCATTTCCTCAAGTGTGATTTGATGTTTTCCGTCCCATTCAAATTCAACGATTACAGTTCCATCAGCTTCACCGGATTCAGCTCCCATTTTTCCCGCCTCAGATTTCTCTACCGCTGCGTCTTTCTCGGGTGACGGTTCGGGGATGCGATCCGGATAGATTTTGAGCTTGCCAGCCTTGCTGACCTCTTCCATCCATTCGGTAAAGCGCTGGCGTTTCTTTTTACTCTCTACTTTCCACTCGATGTCATTCTTGACCTCATCAAAGGACTGTTGGTATTGAGGTATGTGCTCCTCTTTGCGAAAGATCATATAATAAGTCTGAGCCCTAACTTCGATTTCAAAAACCTCTTCGGTCATTTCGCCAATTTCCTGTTCAAAGACCGTGTCGACAAACTTCTGCCAACTGGTATAAACGGATCGGGTAAAGGGGGAGGTTGTACCTGGATCATCTCTGCGGGAACCGGGCCCCGTCAGTTCTCCATTTTCCGACAGTTCCTTCGCCATCTCAATGATGTCTTTCCCGTCTTGAATCTGCGCTAAGGCTTCTTGTGCGCGATCTCTATCTGTGAGGCAGATGACAGTCGCCCGCACTTTTTCTTCTTCCACATACTCTTCTTTGTGTGTCTCGTAATACTGTCTGAGATCCGCCTCTGTATAGGAGAATTTCTCATCGACTTCCATTTTTGTCAAGCGTTTGATCATCAGTTGGTACTCAATTTCTTCTACTGTCTTGAGCAATGCCTCGTTTTTATCAAATTCCTTCTCGAAGGCAGCAAGGAGTTTCAGTTTTTCATCGATGAGTTCCTCAAGATATTCCGCTTGACCTTCTTTGGAGGCGTAGTTTTCTTGGCGATACCTCGACAGTTTTCCAATCGCTGCCTTGAGTGCTGCAAGCGAAATCTGGTGTGTGCTGTCCCACTCATATTGAGCCACAATAATCTGGCTCTCGTCCACAGGTCCGGTGGTGTCCCGCGAACCTCGATGCTTCATCGGGATCCAATCGGACTCCACTCCAACTTGCGACTGGACAATCTGCCAAGCGGTTAAACCAATTGCCGCGATGACAATTAAAATCATCAACGTTTTTTGCATTATGTATTTCTCCTTTCTGTCTTAGACCTGACTTTTCGCCTCATGCTGCGATCTCACCATCTGACAGAAACTCTGACATAATTGCCTGTGAAAGGACTTCGTTATCTCCCTCAATCATTCGTTGTTGAATCGAAAGATGACCAGTTTCACACCGCAATGTGGGACAAACTCACGGGCAGACGAGCAATTACCTGATGTGTATTCTGGTCTACCTTTCCCCAAAACGCTAAGGCTGTCGTATTGGGACGGTAAACCATAACTTCCCAGTTGCCTTTGAATCTATCGAATATCGAATGAACAACGTATTTCCCTACACCCCTGTGTCGAAACCTACGGAGGATAAAAAACTTAGCAACATTGTAGTCTACTTGAGCATTTGTACTCATCCCATCGACGATTGCAAATCCCGCTAGTTCGTTGTCTACTCTCACAACGAAGTTTGAATTCTCCTTATCCGTAACATAGCCTTCAAATAGCCCGTTCTCTGGGTATTCGTAACCTGTCACGTCTGAACCTGCGTACTCCGAGATGTCATAGGTGAAGGAGTACGCAAAACGGTCCTATGAGAGTAGGTGGGATACGCAAACAGCGTTTACGCACACCAACATACATGAATCAAAATGCTACTCGGATTTCTGATCCGATGTCCTTTGTGCTGCAACCTGCTTCTTCAACTGATTGACACGACGATGCACCGCGCGATTACGCGAGTTAGCTCTGAGAGATGCTTTCCATAACGCCATTGCCTCATCCACATTCCCCTGTGAGACGTAGTATTCACCCAGCGCGATGGGCGCCGCAGCAGAACTCGGATCTTTTTCTATCGACGCCTTGAAGTCAGCGATTGCGGTATCCGTATCTCCTCTGAGCAAAGCAAGTTGCCCATGTCCGTAGGGTATCAGCGGATGATCGGGATATTCGGCGGCGAGCGCGTCTATAATCTCTCGCGCCTTATCTTCCATCCCGCCTTTGTAGCCAGCCATCGCCGCATGTACCCTCGCGTAGACAATCTGGTTATCGAGCATCCGTCTTTCAGCTTCGGCGACATTTTTTTTCTGTCGTTGGGCAATGCGCGCAGCTACCTCGTATTTTGACTTTGCCCAGCCGTAGTTGCGATATTTATAACAGATATCTCCCAGCTCTTTTTCACCCGCATAGACATCGCCTTTCCCATCGACAATATCCTGGAGAATTCCGGCTCTCTCGCTTTCTTTCAGTTGGTAGTGGAGCACTTCGGCGAGGCTCTGGAGGGCGTCAATGTAGTCCGTTTTCACAGCAACAGTGCGTTCAAAGGACTCAACTGCTTTGTGCGGCTGGCCCATTTTTTTGTAGGCTAATCCTATTTTCCAATAGATTTCCGGGTCTTTGGTTCGGTTGAATCCCACGACAGAGTTATAGGTCTCAATTGCTTTTTCGTAATCTCCATCGACGTATTGATTCGTGGCGCTGGTGATGATAGCGTCAAGCACCCGTCCATCTTTTTTTATAGCATTTGTTACCATTTCGCTCGCACGCTGGTGCATTCCGAGCTTACGATAGCAAACCGCTAGACGCAGATAACTCAGTGGCTCTATTGGTGCATTATCCCGTTTGGCGAGTTCAATTGCACGAAAGTACACCGCCCCGGCATCGCGATAGTTTTGAAAATCGAAAACCATGTGAGCAATGTTAAGCATCATGTTGTAGTGGTAGATTTTGCCCTCACCAGGTCGGCTGCGTCTCCCAATCATCTCTTTAAAGGGTCTCATCACCCCTTTCGGGTCTACGCCGAAACCGGAGTCTGCGAATTCGATTGGGCTTCCCATTGCGCGGCTGCGCTCAACCCCACCTCGCGGCCGGTCACGTTCAAGACGCTTTGCCCGTCTTTCCATTTCGCGATTGTATGGCGTTACCGACGGATCATCCGGTTTGGGGATACTCGCTCCCATCAATCGGAGTTCTCCTTTTGCTTCTCCAATCGATTCTTCCGTGCCTTCGATTTTGCCGTACCGCTTGACGACGGATTGGTAGGTTTGCATTGCAGCCGTTTTGTCCTTGAGGTGCACCCGCTGAATTCTGGCTTTATTGGTCAGTGCTTGTGTCGCGCGTTTGCCTTCTGGATGACGGTTTGCAACGTTGTCGTAGATTTCTGTTGCTTTCTGATAGTCCTTAGCTTCCTCATAGCTCTTTGCCAACATCAGTTGGGCATTATAGCTCAATTCAAGATGCGGAAATTTGTTCACGATGGCGTCAAAGGATTGCTGCGCCGATGGATAATCTTTTGTTTTGAAGGCGTAGACGCCCAGGTGCCAGTAGGCTTTTGCGGCTTCCTCGCTGTCGGGCGCTACAGCGATAAGGTCTCGACAAATCTGGAGTCCCTGTTGGGGGCTATTTATCTTTTCGATATATAACCTGGCGATGCCCAATTGTGCTTTACGGGCTGCCGGCGCTGTGGGTTTGGAATTGATGACCGCTTGATACACATCAACCGCACCTTGATAGTTCTTCTCTTGAATCAGTCTTTCCGCCTGTTTTTGTGTATTGGTTGAAAGACAAGCGTATTGGGTCATTGCTATCATAGCAACTAAAAAGAAAATATCAGATCTGATAGCTTTCACAATGTGTCTTCTCCAAACCATGCAAAATGAAACTGAACCGTTACTAGCCTGAGCTCAAGGATGATGAGCAGTTCGCCGAGACTGTGTAAGAAGTGGGCGTATCGGTTAAAAGGGTCAGGGTCTTTGTGTAGTATTGCCTGACAGGTGTTCAATAACGAACACGCACAACGCGAGACCGGTTATACCTGTCAGGATTTTTTCCCGACTGAGGACCAGAGGACGGGCGAAAATTGGGACATATTTTAGACTCCTCAAAAGCGTAAAATATGATGCGTAAAACGTAAAATAACACATTTGGCGACAAAAAAGCAAGATTTTTTCCCATTCACTTCCGCCTTGACCACGCTATCAGTCGTGTGATAGCATTATGTCGGTTACGCATCAATTTCACACACAAAACCCCCAACTCGGAGTTCATCTTGAAAATTCTCGTTACCGGCGCTGCTGGCTTCATCGGTTCTCACCTTTGCGAAGCGTTGCTGTCTCGCGGCGATGCGGTCATCGCTCTGGACAATTTTAACGATTTTTACAACCCTGCCCGTAAGCAGGCAAACATCGCATCGCTACAGAATTGGTCGTGCTGTATTATGGCTGAGGGAGACATCCGCGATGGAGAGGCTATCAACCACCTCTTCGCCGAACACAAACCGGAAGCGGTCGCACACCTAGCTGCCTACGGCGCCGTGCGCTACTCCGTTGGGCGTGTCAGACTCTACACCGATGTCAACATCGTTGGTTCAATTAACCTGCTGGAAGCTGCCCGACACAATGGCGCCGGAAACTTTGTCTTTGCCTCCACTTCCTCCGTGTACGGGAACACGGAGCAATTGCCTTTCGTCGAAACCCATCCCTGCAATCACCCCCTGGCGCCCTATCCTGCTAGCAAAAAAGCGATCGAGGTCATGGGCTACACTTATCACAATCTGCACGACCTTAATTTCACAGCCTTACGTTTCTTCAACGTTTATGGACCTCGCGGACGCCCCGATATGATGCCGTTCATAGTTACAGACCATATCGTTAATCAGCGGGAAATTGTCCTGTTCGAGGCCGGTCAAATGAAGCGTGATTGGACTTACATAGATGACATCGTTTCTGGCGTGATGGCCGCACTCGATAGGCCGTTGGGCTACGAGATCATCAACCTGGGACGGGGAGAGCCGGTCCTCATGACAGATTTTGTGGAGATTATCGAGGGGTTGGTTGGTCGTAAAGCAATTCTTTCGACGCCGCCTGCCCTGCCGAGCGAGCCGAAAATCACTTTCGCCAATATCGACAAGGCTCGCCGCCTGTTGGGCTATAATCCGCAAACCTCCCTTACAGAGGGATTGCGGAAGTTTTGGGAATGGTATCAGGAAGTGATTATGGATTAAACTGGTTAGGCTTGATTCTTCCCATTATGTTCAAGATTTCTGTTAACGGAAGGAAAGGAAAAGAGTTAACTTACGCTTTATACTCTCGTTCCCTGCTCCGCATGGGAACGCCGTCAGGATGCTTCGCGTCTTTCTCATTCCCGCGTGCTGTGTGAGATGTCGCTAGGACGTTCTATATCAGCACGCGATACATATTTCCAACACACCCATATTCTCGTTTCCATAGGAGTCCATCAACTCAGTAAATTAGTGTACAGTTCCTGCTCCACACCTCGCATATCCATCTCGTATTCGATCCCCATGACCGGTGGACATGCCTGATACCAATGAATGCCGTGGAGTTTTGCCAAGTCTAGCTTCGGCAGTACAATGTCTTCGACGAGACCGCCGAGTGAATGGACGGTGTAAATGTTGACCCGATTCACTGCATCCCAGGTTGCCCCCAATCCCAGAAGACGCTCCTCCATCACCTTGGCGACATAAGCTGCTTTCTCTCGCATAGCTTCTAGGTGGGTTTCTCCTCGGCGAAGGATGCCTTCGGGGTTCAGGATGCCCTCCAAAAGCTCACCGGCACCCGCGATGATGAAGGTTGGCTGAGTCGCTTGATCACAGGGACAAACATAGGAAAAGCTGTAGAGCATCAACTCCTCTGGCGGATCTGTCAAAGGCGCCACATTTGTGCGCGCCAGTGGGTTGAGATCGCCGACATAGAGCCCCCATTCCTGCAGGACCTGGCAATACTCGCGGTTAAAGGCGATAAATCCATCCATGGTGAAAGGGGCTGGACACCGGAGTTGAATCGCACAAAGGGCTGTCCGATTCTGTCCCTGCGCTTTCAGGTAAGCCTCAATGCGCGTAAACCCATCACGCCACGGGATATACTTTTTCAGGGTGATGTGGACAATTTCGTAACCTTGATTGGCAATGACGCCGCAGGAATATGGATCTATCCCTTTGAGAAAATGGTAATGGCCTTTGGGATTATGGATAAGCACAGTTTCCTCCTTTGGGTCTCTGTAATAACCCAAGTTGCCACCTTTCACTCCAAACTCGACATTGAGTCATCATCAAACCTCAACTTATGACTGATGTGAGTATAAAACCTGATCAACCACCTCCTTGGCGTCGATTGCCATCATACACAAATTGGGCTTATCTTTGCGCATGCACTTTCGCTTGTAGCAAGGACGGCACGTCACTGGCTTCTGGATGACGCAATGTCCTTCCCCATACGGGCGATGGCGCGTCGGGCTTGTCGGACCAAACAAGGCAATCGTCGGTGTCCCGACAGCCGCTGCAATATGCATCGGGCCGCTGTCACAAGTCAAATAAAGATCGCAGCGTTCGATGAGCACGCCGAGTTGCATCAGCGTTGTCTTTCCGATGAGATTGATTGCATTCACTCTGGCAATCTGTGCCAACGCTTCGCCGAGTGGAATTTCAGAAGCGGAACCTGTCAGCAGCATCGGAACGTTGAAACGGTTTTGCACCTGCGTGATGACCGCCGCGAAATTCTCTAAACTCCAACGCTTTGTCTGCCACGTCGTACCCAGATTTACCCCCATGACCCGATCTCCGGGGAAGATGCCGTGAGCTGCAAGGATCTGACTAACAGTGTCGCGATCGGCGTCCGTATACCAAAACTCCAGTTCTGCGTTTGGCTCGTGAATATCGATCAACGCTAACACGCGTAGGTAACGGTGGACTTCGTGGAGGTCTGTTCGATCGGGACAAGAGCTCGTCAGCAAGATGCCACGACCGCTTACATTCGAGCCAATTCGTTCAGGAACACCCGCCAGAAAGGGAATTAATGCGTTACGGAAGGAGGTTGGGTGCAGGATGATTGCGAGATCGAAGTTTGATCGACGAACATGCCTCACTGACTTCCAGAGAGATTTCAAACGGCTGCAGGCCCCCGCCTTGCTGTCGATGATCACTTCATCAATATACGGATGAGTCGTCATCAGATTGGCGACAAGTGGGCGGAGCATCAGTGCCAGATGGGATTGCGGATAAGTGATTTTCAACGCCCTTAATGTGGGCGTGAGCAGTACCATATCCCCGATCCAGCCGCCGGTTTGGGTGACAAGAATTCGATCTCTCAACAAATACGACCTCAGTTTTCCAGCTTGGGTTTATTTAATGGGTAGTTTCCCTACGGACTATCTGCAATTTGTTTCTGCAAACGAGCGACTACTTCAGGAGAAAGATCGAGATCTGGTTCAACAACTTCTCGTTCTGCAAATGTCTGTTCAATTTCAGCGTCAGAAGCTCGCCCCAAGTTTCGAACCAGTGCATTGTATCGTTCCCGTTGCTTTTCAGCCTCATTTTCCGGTATTCTTTCCACTGTATAAGCCATTGCTTGGTCAATCCTTCAAAGACGACGTTTGCGTCAATCGCTGCGTAGGGTAAGATACGATTATAGCATGGTATATGGTGTCTTTGTCAACGTGTTTGTGAGTTTTGAGGTTTGATTTCCAATGGCGTCGTTTTTGTGATATAATTGAACATATATTTATCACCTGATAGACAAGGCGAATGGGCTATTCCCTGTGACCTACAAGAGTTTCGCGGTTAGCCTATTAGAGGAAGTGGAGAAACTCAACGGTTCTGAGCTAGTGTTTCGTCAAGTTTAGTTTGATGGATCGGTTGTTTCGATTGAGTCAGGTTGACATGGGAGATTTCTCCTGCCGAACCGATTTGGCTCGCCCTCCCATCCATCAACTCAAGGTTGACAGACCACTAGCCCTGTTCCGTCAGTCGCTGGGAGCAAAGGTTGTGCGTGAAGATCATCTGATGGAAGGTAGCCATAAATGTGCCTGCCGTATTGCCAAAATTCCCAAAAGTAACAAGCCATAAGGAAGATTAGTTGTGCTGATGTGCAAACGTCTTATTGAGCGAGAGAGCGAAAGGATTAAGTGAAATGGCAGAATCCGACGCCCCAACGCCGCATGGTAGACGCGCATTCTTCCGGGAAGCATTTACAAGGCTAGTCCAACCGGTTGCGGAGTACTTAGATACACAGATCGGCGCTTACCTCCCTGACGAGAAATCCCTGTTACGACCACCGGGAGCACTCCCTGAAGCGACGTTTTTGGATACCTGTTTGCGGTGTGGAAACTGTGTCGCTAGCTGCCCCGCCGAAGCCATTCAGCCTTTGCAGAACAGTAATCCGGATCTGGCTGGGACGCCCTGGATCGATCCGGACGACCAACCATGTGTTGTCTGTGATTCACTTGAATGTATGCAGGTGTGTCCGAGCGGGGCGTTGCAAAAGCTCACAGTTGATGCGATTCAGATCGGTTTAGCCGAAGTCAATTATGATGTTTGCCTTCGGACTCAAGGGATCGATTGTCGCTACTGTGTTGATGCCTGCCCAATTGGCGAAAAAGCAATCCGGCTTGATTCCCAAAAACGCGTCGAGGTCTTTTCCTCGGGTTGTATTGGTTGTGGTGTATGTCAGCATCAGTGTCCAACTGCGCCAAAATCTATTATTATCCGACCACTTGTCGTAAACTGAACATGAGGTTTCAATTCTTTCGGTTATGGTTCCTTAAGCTGGGTAGATTAAAATCGCAATCCACTGGCAGTGCACGTCTCCAGGCTCGCGTATCGATCAGATCACAAGTCGGGAGACCCCGATGGATCGGGATGCAAGCACATGCGCTACTACCAACTTTCCACCCTTTTTCCCTTCTTTCTGTGTGGCTCACCGCTATCTTTGTTTTATCACTTCTGTTCTTCGAGAGTGCATTCGCTCAAGAAGGCATTCACATCCTTTCGCACGAATTTGACCCGGACGATATTACAGTCGGTGATGCGGTTCAGTTGCGGTTGCTGATCGAGGCTGATGAGAACCTGCATATTTACCTGGATGCAATTGATCTCAGCAATCATCAGCATCTGGAAGTCGATAAACCCCAGGTGAAACGGATAAAACCCGAGAGACCGATAATTGGCAAAGCGCTCTATGAAGTGACCTACCTCTCACGGGCGTTCGCTCCCGGCACACATACCCTCCCACCAATTACAATCAAATACACCGATACCAATGCAAACAATGCAAGCCTCCAGACCCCTGCTTACTCGTTTGAGGTAAGATCCGTCAAGCCCCCTGATGTCACAGAGATGAAAGACATCAAGCCTCCCTTTCCTGCCCCCCACAGTCTGCTCCCTTACATTTTAGCGACGCTGCTGATCATCATGGTCGTCGGTGGACTAATCTTTTTCTATGTCCGCAAACGAGCTAAACCCATCCATCCACAGCCCGAAGTGCAGCCCCAACGTCCGTCTCACGAGATTGCTTATGAGCAACTCAACCGGATCGAAGCGTTAAACCTCATCGCACAGAGCAAAATGAAGGTATACCACACCGAAATCTCTCAAGCCATCCGTCAGTATATCGCTGTGCGATACAATATCCCTGCGCTTGAACTAACCACCGAAGATTTGCTAGTCTGTTTGGGTCACGAAGATATTCAGGATGAGCATCTGAGCCTCATCCAAGACTTTTTCGCCAATTGCGATGTGGTCAAGTTTGCCAGGTATCACCCGACTAAGCCAGAAGCACATGAGCGGATGGATGAGGCGCGTCGGATTGTCGATGCAACAAAGGAGTTGTGGGAGGATAAGTGTGCAGGGCAAGAAGACGAGGAGGGTGAAACTTGATGCGTAAAAAGACTGAAAGAATGCAATGAGGCCTGAATCCTTTCATAGATCTGAACAGTACAAGGCAACGCAAAGAATTGAAACGCCAATAGGATCGGATGATGTTCTATCACTAAACCTGTGAGAAATCTACGCCGTGATTTTCTCGTGCCATGAAAACGAAAAAATGAAACCCCGATAGATCGGGGCAGAGCCTGGTTTCGCGCAGCGGACTCCGATTCTCGAACTCTCGGAACGGAGCTGTGATGCGTGAAACGTGATGCCTCCTACGCAATACGTTCTCGGCTGATGAAAGCATTACCGCCGGCGGATTTTCTCGCACATTTAGTGATAGACATGCGTGTGGACTTCTCGCATCCATTGTGATGGAGGAATTAGACCTCATTGGGGAGCAAAGGGGATGAACCATCCCGGCGGCTCGTTGACCCTACCCTTTGCTCGGTTGATAGTAGGGATTCGTGCCAGCCACATGGTCAGTTGTGTCGATAATATTATTGATTTCAGGGAAGTGTTCCTGGATCATCGCCTCGATTCCATGCTTCAAAGTGACATCTGCCATTCCACACCCCTGGCAGCCGCCCCCCATGTGGATGTAAATCGAGTCATCTGAAACGTCCAGCAGATCGATATGCCCACCGTGAGCCGCAACAGCAGGATTAATCCGGTCGTCGATGAGCTGCTGAATTGCTTGCGCTTTGGGATTATCCCAGGTCGGTGTGTTGGGATTATCAATATTAAAACCACTTGAGTTGAGGTCTTCAATATAGTCAACGGTTGCGCCCTTGAGATTTTCAGCGCTTTCCGGATCGACAAAGACTTTGAATTCGCCACAGTCGATCACGACATCGTCCGGGGAAGGTTCTATCTCAAGACCGAGACCGTACTCAAACGCTGATGCCGCGCGCCCGCTAATGCTAACTCGCAGCCCCTGAACTTCTATCTCCTGCTCCTCGATCACCGATTGAATCTTTTGTTCAGCAGCTTCGGTGACTGTAAGTAGCGGGCCCTCCTGACCTGTTTCGGGTTGTTTTGCCTTTAGTTTATTCAGTAGGTTTCTCATAATCTTGCAGCAATCGCGGAAGGATGCTGCTGCCTCCTTTTGGTTTCAAGAATGGATTTGATCTAGATTATAATCGGCGGGGTTTTAATCTGTCAGTGAACGGTTCAATGCGAAAAGGTCCTACTACGCAGCCGGACGACTTGTGTGTTCCTTCGGAATACGGAATTCGCCCGTTTCATCGTACAGCCGTTTTAGCCGATCAATTGCCTCAATTTCCAATTGTCGGATTCGCTCCCTTGTAACGTCCAGTTTCTCCCCAATTTCACGCAGCGTTTTTTCTTCACCATCTTCAAGCCCAAAGCGCATCTTGAGGACTTCTTGCTCTCTCATTTTCAGTTTACTGAGCAGCGTATTCACTAAATCCTGTTCAACCAAATCCACAATGGAACCGACTTCCGGGTTCGCTTGCGGGTCTTCAACCAGATCGCTCAGGGTCATGGCGCTTTTTTCATCGTTAAGCGGTAACTCAAGCGAGATCGTATCCGAATTGAGCGCCAAAATCTCTTCGATCTGTTTGTCAGTGAGTTCGAGCGCTTCCGATAGCTCTTCAATTGTTGGTTCGCGATGGAGGTCTTGGCTGAGGTGTGCATAAGCCGAATCGAATTTGCTGACTTTCGCAACGATGTATGATGGCAGACGGATTGAACGCGAGCAATTGTCGAGCGTCCTCATAATCGCCTGTCGAATCCACCAAATGGCGTAGGTGCTAAACTTAAATCCCTTTCGATAGTCAAATTTACTCGTAGCCCGCATCAACCCGATATTTCCTTCCTGGATGAGATCCTCAAGCGGGACATTATGTCCTTGATACTTTGTTGCAACTGAAACCACTAAACGTAAGTTCGCCTGGACCAATTCATCACGCGCACGCTCATCCCCTCGTTCAATTCGCTTGGCAAGCTTCACTTCTTGCTCCCTGGACAAAAGCCCGTGCTGTGAAACCGTATGTAGCCAACTACTTAAAGCATCGATTTGGAGCGTTGGCGTATCGTCGTCTAGCGACGTGAACCACTCTTCCCCGCCCGGATACATTTCCCTATCTTCCATCGGCGCTTCAACGATTTCTTGATTTAGTGTTTCATCAAGCGTTTCATCTGCTGTCATTTGCCTCGATCTCCTGAAAGTCTGTGAAATTCCTGTGCCATAGCAAGATTTAGCATAGAATTGATGTTATGAAAAATCGGTGGAATAATAACATTATATTTTAAGTTTTGTCAAGTAAATAACTTAAAAAACCTATTTTGACTTGTAAATGCGTTATTTTTCTGATATAATTGGCGGGATCATCGGGGAAGGTAAAAATATGAAATCGCTACCTAAAGATACACGCGGAGAAATCGTCGATCTTCTGAAACAAAGCACGGGTATGACTGCCGGTGAAATTGCTGGGGAATTGGATCTTCACTCCATGACTGTCCGCCAACATCTGTCTATTCTGGAACGGGAAGGCTATATTCAACACTGCCGTGAAAAAATCCGTCGAGGAAGACCCGTCTATGTATATAAACTCACCCGGGAAGCCAAGGAGAATCTATTTCCCAATAACTATCCACGATTTGCGCTGGGGGCCTTAGATGCCCTGGTTGTGATAGATGGAGCTGAGAAAGTCACCCAACTCCTTGAGTATCAGATGGAAGCTAAGATTGCGGCCTATTTCAAAAATATTGAGGGTAAGAGTTTAGCAGAAAAAATGAAAATACTCGCTGGGTTTTTGGATGAAGAAGGCTATGCGGTTGAGATTGAAGAAACACCGAATGCCTATATCCTCAAAGAGCATAATTGTGCGCTCGATTCGATTGCAAAAGAATATCCCCAACTCTGTCACCTCGAATTATCACTGTTCAAGCGTTTACTCAATGTTCCGGTTGAACGAGAATGTCACATGCCTGCAGGTGATTCGCTTTGTAGTTATAAAGTCCTTAAAGTCAATACTGCCCAAGAATTAGGGGAATAGGGTAGGTCATAGTGCAGACTTTATATTCACGAAGGAACGGATGAAATCTTCCTTCCATTCTTCCTTGCCTTCCGAACTCCCGTCAAGGATGATAGAAAAGTGACATTCTGTTGCGATTTTATGTACTTAACGCTTTTTTAATCCGATCCAGCGCCTCGTCTAATCGCTCATCCGGCACGGTCAAGACAAGCCGAAAATACCCTTCTCCATACTCCCCGTAAGATGCTCCCGGCGCAATCACAACCGCCGCCTTTTCAAACATCAACGTTGCAAAATCAACAGAACTCATTCCATCAGGGGTTGGCAGCCAGAGGTAAAACGTCCCCTTTGGCAGTTCATAATTATCCCAGCCGAGTTTCTTAAAGGTGTCAAGGACTTTTTGACGGCGGCGGGCGTAGATGGGTAGCATTTTCTCAATGTTATACCGGCATTCTGTCAAAGCCACAATCCCGGCGTACTGAATCGCGTTGAAAATTCCTGAGTCGGTATTCCCTTTAACTTTTGCTATCCCCGTGATGAGCTCCGCATTCCCCATCGCCATCCCAATTCGCCACCCTGTCATGTTGAACGGCTTGGATAGAGAATTGAGCTCAACGCCAACCTCCTTCGCTCCCGGTGTCGAAAGAAAACTCAATGGCTCTTCGCCATCAAAGACAATCTCGCTATAGGGATTATCATGACACACAGTGATGTCGTAAGTCCTGGCGAATTCAACCACTTCCGCGAAGAACTCGGGCGTTGCGGTCGCACCCGTTGGGTTATTGGGATGGTTCAGGAACATCGCTGTCGCCTGTTTGGCGACCTCCGACGGAATATCGGCGAGTTTGGGTAGGAAACCGTTTTCCTCCCTGATAGGAATATTGTAAGGCTCGCCCTCCGCCATGAAAATACTGGCGCGATATGCAGGATAGCCTGGGTCCGTCATCAGTACAGTTTCTCCGGGGTTCACAACAGCGAGAATAAAATGGTGGCAGCCTTCCTTGGATCCGATTAACCCAAGCACTTCATCCTCCGGATCTAATTCAACGTTGTATCGTTGGGCATACCAATCCGCTACCGCCTTCCGAAATGCAAACATCCCTTTTTCTTCGTCCGTCGGGTAGCGGTGGTTTGCCGGGTCCGCTGCTGCCCGGCTGAGTTTGTCGATTACAGGCTGCGGTGTTGGCTCAACCGGATCGCCGATGGCGAGGCTGATGACGTCAATTCCATCAGCGATTGCCTGGTTAATTTTATTTCGGAGCTCAATAAATAGATAAGGTGGAATCCTCTTGAGTCTATTTGCAATCTGCATCTTTTCTCCTAAAGTCTTACAGTCTTTTTAACCAAAAAGCAACGTTTGATAACGTCCTTGAAAATCGGGGACATTGTATCAGAAACGTCGTTTATTTGCAAGTGTTTTCAAGATGACATGAACATTCCCCCGTTGACATTGAGCGTTACCCCAGTCACATATGAACCTTCATCGGAAGCAAGGAATAGGATGGCATTTGCGACTTCCACTGATTCAGCGACTCGACCAAGCGGCATCTGCGCTGTCAGGTTAGGATGATTCTTCGTCATATCCGTTTCGGCAACGCCGGGAGCGATTGCGTTGACCGTGATGCCGTATGGTCCCAAGGCACGGGCACACGACTTGGTTAAACACATAACCCCTGCTTTGGAGGCAGAATACGGCGGAGATGCAACAAGCCCGCCCACTTGGCCCGCCAGGGAACCGAGATTGATAATCCTGCCGGACTTCTGCTCTTTCATCGTTTTCATTACAGCCTGCGAACAGAGGAAGGGGCCCTTGAGGTTGACGGCCATCATTCGATCCCATTCTTCTTCGGTACAATCTTCGATCTGGGTGTAGGTAAAGATCCCCGCATTATTGACCAGAATATCAATCCGCCCAAAGGTGTCAAGGGTTTGTGCAACCATGGAACGGACAGAATCGCTGTTAGAGACATCGGTTTGGATGGCAAAACTCCGCACCCCAAGCGCTTCGACCTCCGCCCCAACCCCTTCAGCGGTCGTCGGGTTATGTTCTGCAATAACGATGTTTGCGCCTTCCCTTGCGAAAACAAGGCAGGTTTGTCGCCCGATGCCTTGTCCGCCGCCTGTCACAATTGCAACCCGATCTTTTAGTCTCATTGTGCTTCCTCCTCTGTAAACCATTTTTTGTGTTGAGAATCCCAAAGGCTTGTGATAGAATACAACTACGCTGGATACCTATTATCGCAAAAAGCATCGGATAAATCAACATCAAATGAGGTTTCACGGCATTCCATCATGGAGGATTGTCATGCCACAAAAAAGAATCAAAATTACCGCTGAACCTGTTGTCATGGAAGCTGAACTAAACCAATCACAAACAACCCAGAAAATCTGGGATGCGCTGCCGATTGAAGCGCGTGGCAGTAGATGGGGAGATGAAATCTACTTCTCCATCCCTGTGGAAGCGGAGGCTGAGAACACACAGGAAGTGGTAGAATTGGGCGATCTCGCCTATTGGCCCGCCGGCACAGCGTTCTGTATTTTCTTTGGACCAACCCCGATGAGCCGAGGGGATGAAATTTGTCCCGCGAGTCCGGTCAACGTAGTCGGCAAGTTGGTCGGCGATCCAAAGGCGTTTAAACAGGTCAAAAGTGAAAGCGTTGTAAAAATCGAACAAGTTTCTGGTGAATAGCAAAGCACGAAGAATTTTACGCTTCACGCATCACTCGCTAAACTTATACTCAGGAGGTGAACTTTATGCCACTTAGTGAAGAAGAAAAACAGGCTCTGAAAGAGAAATATAAAGAACAGCGTCAGGCAATGTGGGCGGGAGAACGTTCTACGCTACGTCCTTCAAGTGAAGATCCGGAGGAGGAATCAGACAACCAAGCAGAGCCTGTGATTTCTTCTCGCCGCGAGGCGGACGATGTAACGCTCCCAACCGATACTATGTCATCAGACTCGCAAGCTGATCCTTCACTGACAGAAGCGGCTCAGGAGCGGCCGAGCATTCAATCCGATTCGCATGCAGAAGAACAAGCGCCCGCATCCAATCTCGCGCAAGGCACCGGCGATGAGGAAAATGCTTCCCAAGCACAACAGGCGGTGGTGTCAGAAGATCCCTCGCCAACACCCGATGAAGCTGACCGCATCAGAGAGAAGATTCGGGAGCAGAGAGAGGGGATGTGGGAGGGACAATCTTCTGTCCACTCACGTCGTACGAGAGAGCAGGGTACAGCGAGTGAAGGTGAGAGGGAATTCTGGGAAGAATCAGAGAATAAAGGAAAACCGAGTGTGTTGACATGGAAACTCGCGTTAGGCGTTGTTGGCGGAGTCATTGTCCTGATCGGTGTGGGAGTTTTGCTAGGATATTGGTTCGCCAGTTAATCTCTCAACGCTCATTTCGTAGTTGTATACGAATGGAGATGCTGGTATTATGCGGAAAAGTCACGATCACAATCAACGAGCAAGTCTACGAAGGTCTACACCGGGTTATAGGCAGCCGTCATATCGGCGCGAGGAGGAACGAGAATTATGGCATTATTGACAATTCAGACGACAAACGCCAAAGCCGCGGTACATCTTATTCAATCGGCTTTCACGAAAAAGGCTGCTTTCCTGTGTTTAGGAATCGAAAAAACCAAAGCGCGGATTGCTCACTTTGAAGAAAAATATGGTTGTTCGTTGCAAGAATTAAGCAATTTTCAAAAAGAAAGTAATGGTTTGTAGTGAGGTCTCTAGCGTAGCGAGATCCCGTATAGCGGGACGATTCATCACCATCTCAAACGCGTAATTCATTGCGCTACTACAAACAGAATGTATAGTTTAATCCTGAAAATTACTTAATCGCCTCCGCCACAGAAATCGACGGCTTTGATCTGGTGGAATGGGAAGGTAAAACCGAAGTCCTATGCCGTTTGAACGACAAGTTGAAACAGAACCGGTTGAAACTTTTCACGCTTACAGATTGATGAATTGAAGATACATAATTTTAACTCAAGTCGCCACTTATAGGGTAGGCACCAACTTGGGTGAATGAGAGGTAAAGCGAGAAAATCACCGCTCGCAGAGGTTCGCTAGGTAAACGTAGGGAACGCAGATCTGCGTTCCCTACCGTGCGCTCACCCCAAGTGGATTGACAAATCCACTACACATGCACAGAGATGGCTTGGATATGTCTATCCAAGCCGAGCGGGGGTAATAAATAGCACGCAACGCAGCACACCAAAAAAGATGCAAAATACTCTAATTTCCAATAGGTAGCAACTTAGGTTAATTTTATTGGTTTTCCACTAAGGATGAGAAAACCAGTCCTGATAGAATCGGGACACAAAGTATCAGGGTTAATTTCCTGTAGTTGGGGTTATGGCGTCCAAATACCTGACACGGTGGCATTACATTGCTTGGTGAATTGAACCAGATACTTTCGCCCCGCGTTCCGGGTATCTTGTCAAATTCAATTGGCACTTGTGTAAGTCTGTCCCGATATAATCGGGAAATTCAAGAATCTCAATGCTTTAGCTTTGGGAGTATGTCAAAGGCCAGTCGTGTACTTATCGAGAAGGGGCAGATAGATTTCATGAAATCTTTATTCCACACGCTCAGCAAAACAGCTATCCTATTGGTTTGGCTATTCATCAGCATTTTCGCAAGCCAGGGATCGCTGCCGACCATGGTGCTTTGCATCGGTGCAGATGGTCATGTGGACATCGAAGCGGCGCACAATAGACGGTGCGCTTCTTTTCTGACAGCGATGCAGCAGAAATCTTCCGATTTCCTGCCGGTGTATCAGACACCCCCGATTCAGGCTCACTGCGGGCGATGTTTAGACTTGCCTATTTTTATGTTGAGTGCTGAGGGACCGTATATTGTTCCGATCCAAAAGAACGCACCGCAGTTTAACACACTGGTGATTACGCTGCTCCCAGTCACTCAACTCATTTTAACTTCAATCCCAACTGATATTTCCCTTCCCAATTCCCAACCAAGAGCCAATTCCACACTCGCTTCCCTTCGTACCGTTACCCTTCTGATCTAGATCTTCCGAAATTCACGACAGATTCTAAAGTACGGGTGAATTGTACCTGTATGTTGTTCAATTCGTAAACTCACCCAATATTTCATTGCATGTATTTCGGAGGAGGCTATGCGACAAAAAACCATCATGCCCCTTGGCATCACGCTGCTGATTTTACTCATCGGCTGCGGTGGTCACCAAGCGGATGTGGCTTGGCAAGAAGCCCGTCCTTTGGGCAGAGACCTAACAACCTCAAAACCCTCAATTCACCCCCCAACGGCTGAAAAATCGCCCCAATTCCAAGAGCCAACGGGGACAACTAATCTACGCCAAGCCCTCGCGCTGGCACTGACGCACAATCCCGACTTGAAAGCCTTCTCTTGGGCTGTCCGTGCCGGAGAAGCCAAAACACTCCAAGCCGGACTTCGTCCGAACCCGGAGTTAGAAACTAAAATCAAGGAATTCGGTGGGTCGGGTGCCCTTAGCGGTTTCAGCGCAATTGAAACAGCGATTCAACTCAGCACCCTGATTGAACTCGGTGGGGTGCGCGGCAAACAGAGACAGGTCGCTGCCCTTGAGACGGAACTCGCCGGTTGGGACTACGAAACGGCGCGTCTCGATGTGCTGACCCAAGTGAACCAAGCCTTCATTGATGTTCTTGCGGCACAAGAGGCGGTCGCTTTGAACGAGGAATTGGTTCGACTGGCGGAACAGGTTTTCAACACCGTCAAGGCACAGATCGAGGCGGGAAAGGTTTCGCCTGTTGAAGGCACACGAGCTCAAGTTGAACTTGTAAACAGTCGAATAGTCCTTGAGGGTTCAAGACACGGGCTTGAGGCGGCACGTTTTGCGTTGGCTGCCACTTGGGGGAGCACATCACCAACATTTGAAAGGGTAGAAGGTCAGCTTGAAATGACTAACCCCATTCCAACAGCCGGACAGTTGGCAAATCGGCTTTCGCAGCACCCGAACATCGCACGTTGGACGGTTGAGATGGCGCACCGTCGTGCGGTGATTAAGCTGGAAAAATCAGGGTGCCTCCCTGACCTGTCCATCGGTAGTGGGATGAAGTACCTCAACGAGAGCGATGATGTCGCATTTATCTTCGGGTTATCCCTTCCGCTCCCACTTTTTGATCGGAATCAAGGGGCGATTCGTGAAGCTGAATACAACCTCGCAAAGGCGTTTGAGGAACGTAAATCGGCGGAAGTTGCCGTTCGCACGGCACTCGCGACTGTGTATGGTGTGCTCTCTGCCGCCGCAACTACCGTCACGGTCCTAGAAGACGAAGTGTTGCCGAGTGCGCAAAGTGCGTTCGATGCCGTAACCGAAGGGTATCGTATCGGCAAATTCGACTTTTTGGAAATGCTCGATGCCCAACGAACCCTCTTTGATGTGAGAGGTTCGTACATCGATGCTTTGACGAAATACCACAAAGCCGTTGCCGACGTGGAACGGTTGATTGGAGAACCCCTTCGATGAGTAGGTGGGGGAGCGAGTACAGGAGGTAGACGTTTGGGTTACTTACACAGATACACCCCGATTCGAACACTCTCATATTTTCAAAGGAGATGATTTGATGCAGATTCGGACACTGAAAAATCGAAAAACATTACTTATTATCACTGTGGCTGTGTTAGGGTTTTTCGGCGCGTGGCGGATTGGAACAAACGACCTCGCCGCTCAAGATGGGCATGAACACCCTGAAAAGACATCCGACCACGACGACCACGCAGACCACGACGACCACGCAGACCATGATGAGCATGGTGAGCACGACGACCATGAAAAGCATGATGAACATAAAGATGTGGTCATGCTCTCGGACGCCGATATGAAAAAGTTCGGCATCGAAGTCGCTACGGCGAGCGCGGGGAAACTCCCGGTGGACATCAGCCTGCCCGGCGAAGTCACCGTCAATGAAGACCGCATCGCCCACGTCACGCCGCGTGTGCCCGGTGTTGTGCGCGAAGTAAGAAAGACGCTCGGCGATTGTGTTCATGCCGGGGAGATCATGGCAATTCTCGATAGCCCGGAGATGGGGGAAGCGCAAGTGGCATACCTCGGTACGAAAGCGGATCTTGATGTTGCCAGAGCGAACGTCAATCTGGCGGAAACCAAACTTCAGGTCGCCAAAGCACAGCGCGATGTTGCCCGGATACAGGTGGAGGTCACTCAAACCGACTACGATCTTGCCGTCACCCATGTTGCAACGGCAAAGACAACCGCTGATGTGAAGCGGGTGGAAGCGAAGATCACAGAGACCGACTATCAGTGGGGTGAAACGGTGCACGACAATACAGGTGAACTCCTCAAACAGCTTGCGGAAAGCCCGACAATCAACGAAATCGCCATTGCCTTCAAAGGCAAACCGATTGGTGAAAATCGGAAACACATTCTCCAAGCGTATGCCGAGTTGAATTTTGCCGACGCCGCTTACGATCGGGAGGAGACGCTTCATAAGAAGGGGATTTCCAGCGAGTTTGACTACCTTGAAGCGCAGAAAGGTTACACCATCGCGAAAGCGGCGTTTGAAGCCATCACCGAAGAACTGGCGTTCCAGAATCGGTTGGCTTTGATGGAAAAGAAACGGGCGGTTGATGCCGCAATGCGTGATGTCCAAGAAGCCGGACAGACGCTCAAGTCCGCTAACGGTGCGGTGAAGTCCGCCGCAAGTGTAGTGAACGCCGCCGAAAGTGCGTTGCAAGCGGCGGAGATGGAAATCCGTGTTGCCGAGCAAGATCTGAAGGTTGCACGGCAGACGCTTGAAGTTGCACGCTTGAAGCTGTGGGCGGCTGAACGGAAACTCTATATCTTGGGGTTGGGCGATGACGAAATCGCGGCATTGAATGATATTCCCTCTAATGGGCATCCCGACGTGACCCGGTCCGTGATGTATGCACCGTTTGATGGCGTCGTTGTCGAAAAACATATCGTCCTCGGCGAAGCCTTAAAGGACGATAGTGAAGCCTTTGTGGTTGCCGATCTGTCTTCGGTGTGGATCAAGATCAACGTTTACCAGAAAGATCTGCTCGTTGTGCGGAAAGGGCTCCTTGTTGTGCTTTCCGCCGGACACGGTATTCCCACGGCAAGGGAAAAGATCGCTTGGGTGGGTCCACTGCTCGATGAGCATACCCGAACCGCGCTGGGGCGAGTTGTGCTCCCAAACCCCGATGGTCACTGGCGTCCGGGACTGTTCGTCACCGCGAAAATTGCGGTCGATGAAATCGACGTGCCTCTGCTTGTTCCCAAAGCCGCCCTTCAGACCGTCGAGGACCGGCTCTCCGTTTTCGTCCAGACCGATGAAGGCTTTGCGCCGCGCCCTGTCACGCTTGGGCGAAGTACCGAAACCTATGCTGAGGTGACAAAGGGATTGCAACCGGGGCAACGGTATGTGACAAAAGGTGCGTTTACGCTGAAAGCCGAATTGGTCAAAGGATCTTTTGGTGACGGACACGTTCATTGAAACGTGAAACGTGATGCGTGAAGGATTTAGGGAGGGAAGAAGATGAATTATAAGGATTGGGAAGTAGACGTGCCTGCGGTGCTCAAGAGTGATTCGTTGTGGAAGATGGAGGCATATCGGCAGACGTTGTTTGCTGCTGATTTGGGCTGGCATGACGTGACGAAGCTGATGAAAGATCGGCGAACAATTGGACTGTCAGATCAATTGTACCGTGCCTTGGGGTCAGTCAGTGCAAATATCGCCGAAGGCTATTCTCGTGGTACGCGCAAAGACCGAGCACGTTTTTACGAATACGCCCTCGGCTCGGCGCGAGAGAGTCGAGGATGGTACTACAAGGCAAGACATCTTCTTGGAGAAGTTGTTGCACCGTTTGGAATTGCTTACCATTATCATCCGGCTTCTGTTGAAGATGATTCCACAACATCGAGATGGCACAATCCGCGAATCTGAAGCCACATACAACACTGATAGCCGAGATATTTTCACTACCGTTCCACTGCCATAATTACGTTTCACGTTTCACGCTTCACGTTTCACGTTTTAACACATGGAGGCACAAATGCACAAAATCATCGAATTCGCCCTGCATCGCCGCACCCTAATCATCGTCATTGGGATACTGGTCATGGTGGCGGGCTACTACAGTTACCGTCAGCTACCCGTCGATGCCTTTCCTGATGTGACACCGGCGTTGGTTCAGGTCTTCACACTCACCGAAGGGCTTGCGCCAGAGGAGGTTGAGCGATATGTGACCTACCCGGTCGAGGTTGCCATGAACGGGCTTCCCCATCTCAAGGAGATTCGCTCGGTGTCCAATTTCGGGCTGTCGGTTGTGAATATCTACTTTAAGGACGGCACGGACATCTACTTCGCCCGGCAGTTGGTGGGTGAAAGACTACAACTCGCCCGCGAGGGGATGCCCGAAGGCTTCGGAGAGCCGGAGATGGGGCCCATCACGACCGGGCTGGGACAAATTCTCTTTTACTTCGTGGAGGACGAGGACAGGGCTTATGACCTGTTTGAATTGAGAACGATACAGGATTGGCTCATCAAATTCAATCTTCAAACCGTCCCCGGCGTCACGGAAGTGCTGTCCATCGGCGGAGAGGTCAAGCAATTCCATATCCTCGTTCGTCCCGACGACCTTCTGCGGTACGACCTGACACTCGACGAAATCGTGGAAACGGTCAAGGCGAACAACGCCAATGTCGGGGCGCAGTTCATCGTAAAAAACTCTGAGGAATACATCGTCCGCTCAGTCGGGCTTGCCGAGAAGATTTCCGACCTTGAACAGATTGTGCTGAAATCTAAAGATGGTACGCCGGTGTATCTCAATCAGGTCGCTGATGTCACAATTGGCGGGGAAATCCGGCGCGGATTGACAACCATCAACGGTCAAAGCGAGACCGTTGTGGGTATGGTTCTGAAACTCATCGGCGAGAACACCTCGACCGTTATCCGTGATGTGAAAACACGGATGGAAGCAGTCAACAAGGTGCTGCCGCCCGGAATCGAGGTCAAGACGTACTATGATCAGGCGACACTGATTTCTAAATGTGTCAAAACGGTCACCGATGCACTCATTCAGGGGATTATCCTTGTTGCGATTGTCCTTTTGGTATTCATGAGCGGTCTGAGACCGAGTGTGGTCGTTGCAATCGCCATCCCTTTTTCAATCTTCTTCGCCTTCATTCTGATGAACGCCTTCGGAATTTCAGCGAATCTGATGTCACTCGGCGGGCTTGCGATTGCCATTGGCATGATGGTAGACGGTACGATTGTGATGGTGGAAAATGTCGATCGACACCTGCGGATGTCCAACCCGCTGGCGTCACGTCTTCAAGTTGTTGCGCGTGCCTGCACCGAAGTCGCACGTCCAATTGTCTTTGCGATCTCCATTATTATCATCGTCTTCCTACCGCTGTTTACTTTAGGTGGTGTCGAGGGGAAAACCTTCCGTCCGCTGGCATACACCGTCGCGCTGGCAATGGGTGGGTCGCTGATTTTCGCGCTATTGATGGCGCCGGTCGCGGCATCGCTTCTTATGCGGCGACCACGCCAACGCGAAGGCGCAGCGACCGATGGGAATGAAAGCCGAATTGTTCAGTTTTTGGTAATTCCATATCGACCTGTGGTGTGCCTTTTTGTGCGTTTTCGCTCCTTGGCGGTGGGACTGGCGGTACTGATGCTCGCTGTCGGCGCGATTATCTTTCCGTTTCTTGGCTCGGAGTTCGTTCCCCGCCTCAATGAAGGTGACCTGCTGATTCGTGCCACGATGGCCCCGTCGATCTCTTTATTGGACGCCCGTGATACGATTCTCCACCTCGAACGCGATATGCAGGAAAAATTTCCAGAGGTGACGCAAATCGTCACACGGGTGGGACGTGGCGAAGTTGGGGCGCACGCCGATCCGGTGAACAATGCGGAGATCTTCATCCGGCTCAAGGAGCAGCGAGAATGGACCTCGGCAAAAACGCTCGACGAACTTTACGCTAAGATGAGCCACACCTTTGAAGATTTCCCCGGCGTGCAGTTGAATTTCAGTCAACCCATCGCCATCGCCGTTGATGAACTCTTGACCGGCGTCAAAGCGGAATTGGCAATCAAAATCTTTGGTCCCGATATGGAGGTGTTGAAAGAAAAAGCCGCCGAAGTCGAAACGGTCATTCGCACGATAAAGGGCGCGGCAGACGTGCAGAAAGATCAGGTGACTGGCACACCACAGCTTCGTATCACCATCGACCACGCGGCGATTGCCCGTTATGGGATTAACGTCGAAGATGTGCAGCGTGTCATTCAAACCGCTGTCGGTGGAGAAGAAGCGGGACAGATCTTTGAAGGTATTCGCCGTTTTGATATTCTGGTTCGCTACACGCCTGAGAGCCGCCGCAGTCTGGAGACTATCGGCCATATCTTGATTTCGGCGCCAGATGGCGTGAAAGTACCGCTTGATGAATTGACAACGATCGAAGATATTGTCGGTCCGCGCCAAATCACGCGGGAGAACAACCAACGGTTCATCACGGTGCAGACCAATGTTCGCGGCAGGGACATCGGCTCTTTTGTCGAAGAGGCACAAGAAGCCATTGACGCAAGCGTTCAGTTTCCGCCCGGCTATCTTGTAAGTTGGGGCGGTCAGTTTGAACTCCAACAGGAAGCGAATAAACGGCTGTCCCTTGTTGTCCCAATAACGCTACTCATCGTCTTTCTGCTACTGTTTTCGAGTTTCAACTCCCTGAAGAATGCGTTGCTAATTATCCTCAACATTCCATTGGCGTTAGTCGGGGGTGTCGTTGGACTCTGGCTGACAGGGCAGAATCTCTCCGTGCCTGCCTCTGTCGGATTCATCGCCCTGTTCGGCATAGCGCTGGAGAACGGCATGGTGCTGGTCACCTATCTTAACCTGCTTCTCCGCGATGGTACCCCAATGGATGAGGCATCGGTGGAGGGGGCGTGTCAACGACTCAGACCTGTATTGATGACTGCGATTACTACCACGCTGGGGCTGATTCCGCTGTTAGTTTCACAAGGCACTGGCAGCGAGGTGCAGCGTCCGTTGGCGACGGTGGTCGTCGGGGGTTTGGTCACATCAACCATTCTGACATTGTTGGTGATTCCCGCACTTTATAAGTGGTTCTCCGTTCGGATTGAGCCGGAAGCCGTATCCGCAGCCAATTAGGGAATAGGATAACCCACAAGCAGATTCTGGTTTCTCCATACTGTTAGCTCCTCTGCGACGCTCAACCTGACCGTTGCTTTCCCGACTTTTCCCGGTTCAATTTCCGGATTGAAACTTGAACCTGAGTTATGGTAGACTTTCTTATAACAGATTACTTTGACCCAGTAAGGAGATGAATCAATGAGCCAAACAATTCACGAAATGATCCGTTCAAAAGCCCAATCCGCCAAAGCCGCCATGCGGAAACTCTCCAGCACATCGGTTGATGTGCGCAATGGTGCGTTGCTGGCGATGGCAGATAGCATCTTAACGTTCAAGGACAAAATCCAGGAAGCCAATCAGATGGATCTGGAGGAAGGACAAAAAACGGGACTCGCCGAACCGCTTATGCAGCGACTGGCATTGGATGAGAAGAAGATTGCGCGGATGGCGGATAATCTGAGGCAGGTTGCTGCCTTGCCAGATCCAATTGGAGAGGTCGCACATATTCGGGAGCGGCCCAACGGTCTACAAATAGGGCGCGTCAGTGTCCCAATCGGGGTGGTCGGCGTCATCTATGAATCACGTCCCGATGTTACCATTGAGGTCTCTGCCTTATGTATCAAGTCCGGCAACGGTGTCATCTTGCGCGGTGGTTCAGAGGCGATTCGTTCTAACATGACACTTGCCAGCATTCTGAGCGAAACTGCGGAGCGGGAAGGTATAAAGAATGCTGTCCAGTTTGTTGATATTACAGATCGGAAAGCGGTACAAGAGATGATTTCAATGGCGGATCTGATTGATCTGATTGTCCCACGCGGAAGTCAGGAATTTATCCGTTATATCATGAAAACGTCGGATATACCTGTTGTTGGACATGCGGACGGAATCTGCCATGTTTACGTCGATGAGGCGGCTGACATCGATATGGCAGAGGAGATCTGTATCAACGCAAAAATCGGATACAAAGTCGCTGTTTGCAACGCGATGGAAACCCTGCTCGTCCACGAGAAGATCGCCCCTGGCTTTCTCCCGTCAATGTGTGAGAAATTCGCCGCCGAAGGAGTTGAACTGCGCGGGTGTGAGCAAACGCGAGGGATATGTCCAGACCTCCTCCCTGCTACCGAAGAAGATTGGAGAACAGAATACCTCGATCGCATCCTATCAATTCGAGTCGTCTCAGATTTCGACGCAGCGGTGGAGCATATCGAAACCTACGGCTCACACCACTCGGACACGATTGTGACGGAGAACTACACCACAGCGCAACGCTTCCTCAAGGAGGTTGACTCGGCGGCGGTCTATGTCAACGCGAGCACCTGCTTCACCGATGGTTACGAATTTGGACTCGGCGCCGAGGTCGGCATCAGCACACAAAAGCTGCACTGCCGGGGTCCCATGGGGCTTGAGGGGCTGACAAGCTATAAGTACATTATCTACGGGAATGGGCAGGTGCGGACGTAGTTAGCTTTCCTTTTTTCGTTCAACAATTCATACGGTCTACTAAAGCAAAATTCACAAACGAATCTTGACAATAAAGGTTGAATTATATAAACTTAAGTCTTTAACTGAAGTTATTTCAAGGGGTCGTCTATGACTGATCGTAACAAGCAAGAACAGGTAGAGACAGAAGTCGCCTACCAGACTTTTTCTGAGTTTCTGCAAAACACTCCCCCGAATCAATTAGGGTATATATCAGATTTAGCCGTATCACAAAACGTAGGCCCATATCCTAACATTGAAAAGAAAATTAACGCACCTGAATTGAGACTCCACTGTCTGCATGAATTGTGCAATGGAGTTCGATTTTTTCGCTGCATCGATCTTCCTGTCGACAGAAAATCTTTAGATCATCGTACTATTAACTTGTATGTTAAGTATCAATGCTCCAATTGCAAAGAAACACTAAAAGTATATGCTTTGGCGGCGAAAATTGATATAATTGGAAAACTTCACGGGGTGTGTTATAAGTTAGGTGAATTTCCTCCGTACGGACCGCCTGTTCCGTCAAGACTTATCAAACTAATTGGCCCAGATAGGGATATTTTTCTAAAAGGACGTAGATGCGAGAATCAGGGGCTTGGTATAGGTGCTTTTGCTTATTATCGACGGGTAGTGGAGAATCAAAAGAATAGAATTTTGGAAGAAATTGTCAAAGTATCGGAGAAAATCGAGGCATCACAGGACAAAATTAATACATTACGCAAAGCGATTAACGAAACGCAATTTAGCACAGCCCTTAAAATGACAAGGGATGTCATGCCAGACAGCCTACTTATTAATGGTCAGAATCCAATGCTTTTGTTGCATGGTGCGCTTAGTCAGGGCGTGCATGAATTACCTGATGAGGAATGTCTGGAACTTGCTAGCACTGTTAGGCTCGTTCTAGGCGAACTGTCTGAAAGATTATCCATCCTCTTAAAAGACAAAGCAGAGTTGACGAAAGCTATATCCACATTAATGCATCATGAAAATAGCTAGGTTCTGTTGATATTTCATCGTAACCAGAGAATCGTGGCAACGAGACTCAGAAATCCCAAATACCTTACAGCTAATTTATCAAACCGAGAGGAGATACGTCTATATTGCTTGATTTTGTTGATGAAACATTCCACCAGATGCCTCTGTTGGTATAGATGCACATCATAAGTGCGTGAATCACGGCGGTTGGCACGTGGCGGTATCACCGGCACTGCACCCCTACGGGTTATCGACTCAATAAATGCCATAGCGTCATATGACGTGTCGGCTATCACATACTCACTGCTATATCCGTCAATCAACGCTTCAGCACAAATAATGTCGTGCCGTTGACTGGCAGTCAACATAAAACGTAATGGATTGCCTAAGCCATTGACGGCGATGTGAATCTTGGTTGAAAAGCCACCCCGACTGCGTCCGAGTGCTTGTGAGGCTTGACCCCCACTTGTTTTCAATGCACCCGCAGCACATGGGTGCGCCCGAATGATAGTGGTGTCAATGATGAGCCACTCCATATCAGGGTCTTGGACAAAATGGTGGTGCAACCGTTGAAAGATACCTTTATCGCACCATCGAGCGAATCGTTTATAGACGCTGTTCCAGTTGCCATAGGTGTCTGGCAGAATCCGCCATTGAGCACCGCTACGGGTCGCCCAGAGAACAGTTTCGATAAAGCGGCGTGTAGAAGCTTCGTTGCCAACATAGATGGTCGGACAAGTTAGAAGAAACGAGTATATCTTTTTCCATTGGTCATCGGGTAAGGTTATTGGCATCATTCTTCTATTATGCCACAACCTTATACTCAAATGTCAACAGAACCTAGTGAGGTTGCCGCGGTCAATATCGGAGATCTCAAGGATAATACGCTCACTATCCGGCAGAGCAAAACGGATCAACTCGGCGAGGGACGGGTGTTGTTTGTTGGGGATGAGACGGTGCAGGTCATCGAGGAACTTAAAGCGAAAGCGACCATCTCACGCGGGGCTTTGTTCCGCCGGGTGCTGAAGAACGGCAAAATGACGACCACACGGCTCACGCCAGAAGCAATCAGAGAGATCGTTAAGAAACGCAGTCAAGGCATTCGAGAAGTCAAAGGTCGGGTGTCGGGGCACTCGTTACGGGTTGGCTCGGCGGTGTCATTGGCTAGGGGGAATGCGTCGCTAGTGGAAATGCAGGTTGATGGCAGATGGAAGGATTCTCGGATGCCGTCTCATTATGCAAGCGCAGAAATCGCTCAAAATAGTGCGACGGCGCGGATTAAGTATGGGAAACGGAGGTAACTGAGAAGAAATATCCGATAAGGGGGCTTATCGGATATTCCAGCTACAGCATCCAATAGATTCGTGCGTAACTCCTTTACTTATAAGTTTTTGTTGCTGACATTTTATCAAAATTACACATAAATTATAAGCCTAAAACTTTTAATTGGGCAATTTTTGCAGGAGGTCTAAATGTCCGAAACAACAGAACAATCTGATCTTGGCTCGACACAGGGGAGTGAAAAAGTGAGATTTGACGAAAAACTCATCAATCTGCTCAAAACCAATCCAGACTTTGTTGATGACACAGATGAATTGCTCCGCGACAGAATCAAACACTTCGCATGGCAGTTTGACCATGACCTGATCAACCTGTTACTCACTGATAAGGAGATAGAATCAAAGTTTTTTGAGGAGGTCAATGGACGTTGGATTTTCAACAATAATACCTTTGTTGACTACATCAATGATAAGAACTTCCTTGACGATTCCTATACTCGATTTCGCAATAAGGTTGGCTTGAACATTGGCGATAAATTCCTCCGCGAACGGGAGGAAGTAGCACTTGTTTTTCCTTATAAGGACTGCGTGCTGGAAGGAGGGCAGACGAAGGAGGAAGAAAAACGTCGCGAGATTTTTTTTAATGAACTTCTGGCCCAAGACGAAATTAACCGGATGCTCGATCCGAAGGTGCTTACCAACTGGAAACGCCATACTGCTAACGGTGAGGAAGATGTGACCGACATCCGGCGGGCTGAGAACGGACTAATCCGTGAGAACCTTCTCATCAAGGGGAATAACCTCATTGCACTCCACTGTCTGAAACAGCTATTCCGGGGGCAGGTAAAACTGATTTACATTGACCCTCCGTACAATACCGGAAGTGACAGTTTTGGATATAACGACAGCTTTAACCACTCCAGTTGGCTAACGTTTATGAAAAATCGGCTAGAAGTTGCAAGCCAATTATTAAGAGCTGATGGAGTTATTTTTGTTCAGTGCGACGATAATGAACAAGCGTATCTGAAAGTGTTAATGGATGAGCTTTTCGGTAATAAACATTTTGTCTCAAATTCTGCTGTCATAGTAAACAGAGGGGGCAGAGACTATGGGGGGATTGCGCGAACCCATGAATACCTGCTTATATATTCAAAGGAACCCGGAACAGAACTCAATCAAATGGAAGAAAAAAATAAGAAGTTTGATTATGTAGATGAAATCGGTGGCTTTAACCTAATGGAGTTAAGAAATCGCAATATCCGATTCAACGTCGAAAACCGGCCCAATTTGTGTTACCCATTTTATGTTAATCCGACTGATCCAGACGCAGCAGATTTATTGGAAGTATCCTTGGAACAAAAGGAGGGATTTGTTGAGGTGATGCCATTACAATCGCAAGGGGTGCAAACAGTTTGGAGGTGGGGCAAGGAAAAAGCACGCGCATACTTAAATACAGAAATCAAAGGAAAAGCGAAACGGGATGGAGGCTATATGATTGTCCAAAAACACAGAAAATCTACCAAACGGCAAAGAAGCATCTGGGATGAGAAGGAATTTATAAACGAGAGGGGAACTGAACACATAAAAGCACTATTCACTCAAAGGGTCTTTGACTACCCAAAGTCAGAACATCTGATTTCACGGATTATCGAACTCGGCAGCGATGTAGGAGACATTGTGCTAGATTTCCACCTAGGCAGCGGCACAACTGCTGCTGCTGCGCATAAGATGGACAGGCAATACATCGGCATTGAGCAAATGGATTACGTCGCAAACATTCCCGTTGAAAGGCAGAAAAAGGTGATTGCCGGCGAGCAGGGTGGCATTTCTGAATCTGTCAATTGGCAGGGTGGTGGTGACTTCATCCATTGCGAACTGATGCCATACAACGGGGCATTCACGGAACGGATCCTGTCAGCACAATCTACCAGAGAACTTTTGGACATCTGGCGTGAGATGTCCAGAGAATCTTTTCTGAACTGGTATGTCAAACCTGAGAGACCGGAAGGAGCGGAAGCCCACTTCATCGCCATCAACGATGTGGATAAACAGAAAACCCTGTTGATGGGGTTGCTTGATAAGAACCAGCTCTATGTCCATCTTTCCGAAATAGACGATGTGGATTTGGGGATCAGCGAGGAAGACAAAGCACTTAATCGTGAGTTTTATTGTGAGTAAACATCTATCAACTGCCGACTACTAAAATGTTAGGGGAGAATGAGATGAACAAAATGTATTCATTTGAGGACAACGTAGACTATGCCGACAAGAATCGAAATCATGAGCGTTGGAATCAAGCATATCGCTTCTTTTTTCCTGAAATGTCTCATATGGAAGAGATTCCTAAGAAGGATAAACGTCAGAGGGTCGGAATCGACTGGATAGTCTATCTGAAAGATGGAACGCAATATAACATAGATGAAAAGGTGGACTGGAAAGGATACCCTCGTTTTCCTATAGAAATCTGGCAAGCCTATAACAAACAGTATCTCGGTTGGGCATTGAAAGAAGGTCAGGAGACAGATTATATTGCCTATCTTGTTGATCCCGATCAAGACTATTATCTGATTCCTTATAAAGAGCTGAAAGATGTTTATCGTAGAAATGAGCAGCAGTGGTTACCCAATGCCAAATATCGTCAAAACGGTTTTGTCTATGGGAAAACGTGGAATAACACAGTAGATGGTGAACCGTGGAATACTCACAATGTTTGTGTGCCGTTTGATGTTCTAATGGATCATATTCCTGCTATACAGTTATGGAATCCGAACAAAAATTGAATAAAATTTACAAGGAGACGCTGATGCGGGATCTATTTAACCATCAACGACCATTTCTTTATCAAGACTTTGATGATAGTCCGCTTTTTTTTAGAACTTCGGATGTAGAGATCCCTGAGAGTATTACGCGGAATCTGAATCCCACATTTGAGATTCGTGAGTATCAAGAGGAAGCGTTTGCGAGATTCATTCACTGTTTCAATGAAGATTTCACAGGCAAGGAGAAGCCGTTACATCTGCTGTTTAACATGGCGACTGGCAGCGGTAAAACGTTTATCATGGCGGGGCTGATACTCTATCTTTACGAGAGGGGGTATCGGGATTTTCTTTTTTTCGTCAACTCTACCAACATCATTAAAAAGACGGAGGACAACTTCCTGAATCCGCTCGCCTCAAAATATCTCTTTAACAGGGAGATCCATATTGGAGGGAGGCGAATCAGATTGACGGAGGTTGAGAGTTTTGAAGGAGTCAACCATAACGACATCAACATCTGTTTTACCACGATTCAGCAGCTTCATTTGGACATGACGACGGATAGGGAGAATGCGCTCACTCTGGAGGATTTCGCGGACAAGAAGATCGTCCTCTTATCTGACGAAGCGCATCACATGAATACCAGCACTCAACGGGAACTCTTTGAAAGTTGGGAAAAAACGGTGGAGCGTATATTCAAGTCCAACGCAGACAATCTACTATTGGAGTTCACCGCCACACACGACTACGAAAATAGTGCGATGGTCGAGAAGTATCGGAACAAAGTTGTCTACCGTTACGATCTGAAAGACTTCCGTAATCATAGGTACTCAAAGGATATTGAGCTCGTGAGGTCGGATTTTGGTCAGGAGGATCGGATGTTACAGGCAATCATCCTGAATCACTATAAGCAGCATGTTGCGGCGGAATATGGGATTCAACTGAAACCGGTGATACTGTTCAAGGCGCAGAAGACAATCGCTCAATCACGAGAGAACAAGGCAGATTTCCACAAGCTGATTGATGAACTTACTGGAAGCCAGATTGACAGGATTAGGGCGTCGGAGGTTGAGGTGGTGCAGCGAGCGTTCCGCTTTTTTGATGAGAACTGCATCACTTCAGGACAGTTGGCGCAACGTCTGAAATCGGATTTTCAGGAGAGATATTGTCTCTCTGACAACAGCAAGGAGGAGAAGGAAACCAATCAGATTCTCGTTAATACTCTTGAGGACAGAGACAACCCGATCCGTGCAATCTTTGCGGTGGAGAAACTCAATGAGGGGTGGGATGTCCTTAATCTCTTTGACATTGTTCGTTGTTATGAAACTCGTGATTCAAGAAACAACAGACCGGGCAAAACGACGATTCGTGAGGCACAGCTTATCGGGCGCGGGGCACGGTATTTTCCCTTTGTCCTGCCTGAAAGCGATGACGGTCCCAACCGCTCTATAGGCGATGACAAGTTTCGCAGGAAATTCGACAGAGATCTTGATCATGACCTCCGTGTGCTGGAAGAACTTCACTATCATAGCATCAACGATTCGAGATACATTACTGAAATCCGCAGTGCACTGGTTAAGCAAGGTATCATCGACGAAACGGTAGTGCCTCGAAAACTGAAATTGAAAGATTCATTCACGGAAACGGATCTCTACCAATACGGAGTTGTCTGGTTGAATGAACGTGAACCGAGAGACTATCAAGATGTCATATCTTTTGCGGATTTGGCAAATCTGAGTGTGAGAGAGCAAAATCATGAACATACTATTCACGGGGCGACCGGGGGCATGACGACCGTAATGGAGGATAGGGAAGCTGAGGGCAGGCAGGAGATAGGCAGGCATCCCATACGACTGGTTGAGATTGAACGGAATATCGTTCAATCTGCGATTGCGCGAAATCCGTTTTTCAAGTTTTCATCACTCAAGCGATATTTTCCTCAGTTGAGAACGATGGACGAGTTTCGGACCTCGGAAAACTACCTCGGTGGGCTGGCAATCACCTTCAGAGGGGATTTGTCGCAGTTGGAGGAGAACCCTTTGGAAAAGCTCAGGGCGTGTTGTGATTTGTTAGAGCAAGTCGAATCCGAACTGCGTGAACGAATTACCGATTATAAAGGCACAACCGACTTTCGCAGGAAACAGATTAACGCTATTTTCACTGATAAAACGCTGAACCTCAATGTTGGCAGCTCTCGCGTTGATGAGGGGTTCGACGAGCGTTTCATAAAAATAAAAGATTGGTTTGCCTTCGATGCGCTCTATGGAACGAGTGAGGAGCGGGAGTTGGTGAAACTGCTAGACCGATGGATAAGAAATTCGGGGGAAATCTATGAGGGGATCTATCTGCTCCGTAACGAGAGACATTTTGCGCTCTATAACTTCTCTGACGGACGAGCGTTTGAACCCGACTTTGTGCTGTTCTTAGACGCAAAACAGAAGGATGCGCTGACCTACCAACTTTTCATTGAACCGAAAGGTAAGCATCTTCAACCCAAAGATCGCTGGAAAGAAAGTTTTTTGAAAGAGATCGATGTTGAGCGGATCGGTGGTGATTACCACAGAAGGCTCATGATAGAGAATAGAAAATACCGCATCATTGGCATCCCCTTCTTTGACTCGAATCATAAAGCTGAATTCATAGACACCCTCAATACGACGTTGGAAAATGCCTGCAATCGAAGCGCATTGTCCATGTGAGCGTGGAATCGACGCTGATTATTGAAGCACTGTCGTCTCCGTTGCCTGATAGCCCACAGGCGTAAAACTCCATAACGGTATTGAAAATCAGATCACTAAACATAACGCAAACATCCGATAATTATTCTTATCGGACATCTTTGCCCGCCTTAACTTTCTTACCTCCGCCTCAATCCCCTCCAAAAAAGAGTTGCAATCTTCATGGTAAATCTGCCATAATATGGCAAGTCTACCATGAAGTGAGAGGAAGATATAATTTTGAACGAAGCGATGAAAGATGTAACTTGGATTGGGGATTCTCGCGAGCAAGTCCGACGTTTTCCTAAAGCCGTAAGACGGGCAGTCGGTGAAGCGTTACGTTTTGCCCAGCGCGGTGCGAAACACCCTAAAGCAAAACCGATGCGGGGCATTGGATTTGGCGTGTGGGAAATTGTCGCACGTTACGATACAGACACATATCGTGCTGTTTACACTGTCAAAATTGGCGAGAAAATCTATGTGCTCCATGCGTTTCAAAAGAAATCGACTCGCGGCATCAGAACCCCAAAACAGGAAATTGATTTGATAAAACAGCGACTCACCATCGCGCAACAACTGGAGGAAAAATAATGAATGAAGATGTTAAAGTCGAGCAGAGCTCCGGGAATGTGTTTAAGGATTTGGGATTTGCTGATGCCGAAGCCGAGCGAGCGTTGTTGAAGGTAGATTTAGCTCTTGAGATCTACAACATCATTGAAGCGCAAAAACTCACACAGGCAAAAGCAGGGAAAATTCTCGGTGTTGACCCCTCCGACATTTCAAGACTGAAGGCTGGTGATTTTAACCGCTTTAGCGTAGAGCGACTGTTTACACTTCTCAATCGTTTTAACCGTAACATTGAGATTCGGATTACACCGGCAGAAGATAGAGGGGGACATCAGCGGGTCGTTGCGGTTTAGGGTCGTTTATCACACACACATTGAAGGACATTAAGGAGATAGTTAAATATGGGAATTTACATGGCTTAGAGCCTGAGCAACTCGCTCGGATTGGTATGTTTTATCTTGAGGAGGCAGTATTAGAAACTTTGCATGAGGCAAGGCATAGCGAGGATGAGGAGGAGCAGTGGCTTCAGCCCGCAGATATTAGTAAGAGGTTAGGTATTCGTGCTGCTGAGTATATTCGTGCTCCTGATTATCCAGCTATTATGGCTGCTTTGGATAAACTACTGGGGACGTGGTGTGTTGAGCAGAAACATCCAAATGAAAGCGGTGCCCCTTATCGACTCACGGAGAAGGAGTTTGAACGTCGCTGTGATGATTTATAAAAACCACAAGGCGGGCATACGTCCCCATGCCCCCTTTGTGGCAAAACGTCAAGAGATGGGGATTTGAAAGGAGATTTTTTATTATGGCAACATCAGTGTTTGCAGGTTATTTGATAAAGGGGATAGATGAGACAAGATGTCCAAAAGAGTATAAATTGAGTAAAGGGGAAGAAGGCAATTCCTATACTGTATATCTCCGTCTTGAACCTATTGAAACGAATAGTGATGTATATGACGTGCCTCCTGGCATTGATTCAGAGCTTCGGACATTCTGGGGCGAACTTCTCAAAGAACGTGTCCTCAAAGTGATTAGAGAAAATAAGAATTCTCTATGATCAGATGTCAAGTATTGCGAGAGAGAAGATGGTCCGATGCTTGCAGTTCACGGGACCACTCTTGAAAAAATACGAGCAGACCAAGTAGAGGCAGGGAGAAATAGATGGGGTAGCGTTTTAGAACTTCTTGTGTATTATCCTAATAATGGAATGCGGGAGGAACTCAATAGAAGGCATGTATTCAGAGAAAATGCAGTGGCAATTAAATTTCAGAAAGATCGTCAAACCTAAACACTTAGAAATTATTCGTTGGGGAGATAATCCTGAATGTCCTTATTGCGAAAGCGGCCATGTTGCGCCAAAGCAAGTATATGGTAAAGTAGGGCGTTGGAATTGTCATAGTTGTAAATCCAGTTTCAATGTTTTGCAAGGAACACTATTTCAGGGAACGAAGATTCCGCTTCAGAAGTGGTTTATCGCTATTTTTTTGATGGGCGATGCGAAGAAATCATTGTCCAGTTGCCAACTTGCCCGACACTTAGACGGGAAATTCGCCTGTAAATTTCTCAAGAAGCAGATAGTTAGTGCATTGATTCATCAGTTATACGTACTGTCAAATGTCAATACGCCCTAGCAACTTGGGTTATTTTAAGAAACCGTTTCAAAAGAAGATTAAAGGAGGGAATTGAAATGAATTTAACTGTTGAACTAACAACTGATCAAGTTGTTGGTTTTGTCCAACAGATGCCAGCGGAAGAAAGACAGTCACTACTGCTCGCAATTGCAGAGCAGGCAGCAGCCAATCGAGAGGCGCGTATAGACCGTGCTGAAGCACAGTTGCGGCAATTATGTACGGATCGGGGGTTGGATTGGGATGCCATGACCGAAGCGGAGCGCGAAAATTTTGTTGATGACCTCATCCACGAGGATCGTGAATGCAACCAATAGCCGTTTGCGATACAAACATTCTGTTGTCAGGTATCGGTTGGAGAGGTAGTCCTTATCGTTGTCTTGAACTGGCATGGCAGGGTAGCGTTGAAGGGTTGACCTGTTCTGAAATACTGGACGAATTGGCAGAGAAATTAACGACTAAACTCAACTTTTCGCTGTCTGAAACTACCGATGTAATCGCAGATCTCCTTGGTTTCTTGCAGATGGTCAAGATTACCAACACGCTCAAAGCCATCCCCGCCGATTCGGAGGACGACAAAGTCATTGAATGTGCCGTTGTGGGGGAGGCAACCCATGTTGTGACCGGTGATCGCCGTCATCTGTTGCCACTTGGCAGCTATCAAGGTGTCCTTATTGTCACAGCGGCAGACTTTCTTGCACAGTTTTCATGAAATGAAAAAGATCTACTGAAGATAAAAGTTGAGAACTAGGTTCTGTTGACATTTGAGCATAAGGTTGTGGCATAATAGAAGAATGACGCCAATAACCTTACCTGATGAACAATGGAATAAGATATACCGGTTTCTTCTAAGCTGTCCCACCATCTATGTTGGCGACGAAGCTGCTACACGCCGCTTCGTCGAAGCTGTCCTGTGGGTGACTCGTAGCGGCGCTCAATGGAGACTTCTACCAGACCCTATGGCAAATGGAACACCCGCTACAAGCGGTTTGCACGGTGGTGCGACAAAGGTATCTTCACACAGATGCACCACCACTTTGCCTCTGACCCCGATATCGAGTCGCTTATTGTGGACAGTACCATCTGCCGCGCTCACCCATCTGCGGCGGGCGCCTTAAAAAAAAGGGTGGCACTGAAAACCAAGCATTAGGTCGGTCTCGGGGCGGTTTCAGTACAAAAAATCACATCACCGTTGACGGACTAGGCAATCCCCTAAGAATTCATCTGACCCCCGGTCAGAGACATGACATAACTGAGGCGGAAGGGTTGATAATCGGATATAACAGTGAATATGTGATTGGAGACAAGGGGTACGATTCGGACGCTTTTATCGCGGTTATTGAGGCGAATGGAGCGATTGCGGTGATACCGCCAAAAAGTCATCGTGTTGACCAAAGAACGTATGACAAACGCTTATACAAAGAGAGGCATCTACAAAGAGAGACATCGGGTTGAATGTTTCATCAACAAGATAAAATGGTATCGTCGTATCTTCTCTTGGTTTGAGAAGCTAGCTGTCCGTTATTTTGGATTTCTCAGCTTTGTCGCCACTCTTATATGGCTCCCTTGAAATGTCAACAGAACCTAGTACGTACAGTTTACTTTTCCCGCATGGTAGCCTATAAGATTATTGACAACTGTTTAGACCGTGACACGTTGATGCTTTTTACAAAAGACAAAGTCACCTTTTTCGCTATACTTTCTTTCAGAATTGTGCTAAACTTTTGTTATCTTTCAGGCATGTTCAAACGATTTTAGGAGGCAAACATGGCAAACTTAGATTACAAAATCGGTGTTGTGGGTGTGGGCAGGATGGGAGCAAACATCGCACGCCACTTAAATGATGAAGGATTTCCGGTCGTCGTTGTCTATGACGCTGACGCAGACCGCGCGAAGTCTCTCGGCGAAGAGATTGGCGCGGAAGCAACGAATCGGCTTGCACGAGTGACGGAGCTCGCGGAGTATATCATCACCGTCGTTACCGACGACAACGCGATGCGGCAGATCTTCTTGGAAGATGCCGAAGACAGCCTGCTCAAAGGCGCAAGTGGAACGCTGTTTATCAATTGCGCGACAATCTCGCCGCAGGTTCATGTGGATGTCGAAAAGCTGGCGGAGAGGCACGGCGCATCGAGTCTTGAGGGCTGTATGGCAAGTAGTATCACCCAAGCCCGCGAAGGTACGCTGTATCTGATGTGTGGTGGGAAAGAGGAGGCGTTCAACCGCGCAAAACCGATCCTCGATTCAATGAGCATCTCTCTCCGTTACATCGGTGAGGCAGGACGGGCTGCCCAGGTCAAAGCCCTTGTGAATATGGTCATGAATATCAACACCGCGGGCCTGGCAGAAGGACTAGGGCTTGGAGCTGCGCTTGGTTTGGATTTGACAATACTGCAAGAGGTCTTCGCCCAGACCGGGGCAAACTCCCGTGTCCTAGAAACAGATGGCGAAGATATGCAGAATCGCGACCACGAGTGCTACTTCTCTTCGGCGCACGCATCGAAGGACTCGGGAATTGCGCTTGACCTTGCTAAAGCCGCCGGATTGAACCTGCCGCTCGCCGAGGCGACCAAAAAGCAGTATGACAAAATGATCGAGCTTGGCAAAGGGGAATTGGATAAATCTGGCGTTGCTGAACTCACTTTCCCCGGTAGAGGGTAACCCGAGTTGCTACCTTGATAAGTGTGAAAGGGCAGGCACAAGGCCTGCCCCTACGGTTGCTAGGGTAAAAACTAGTTCGATGTTAGCCGCACGACTTCAAGCGGGAGAGAATGTCCCGAGCACCATCGGTTGCGATGCCCCTGTGACCTGTGGTAGGTTCGCTGGATGCCCATGAATCGCTTCGTTGGCGAGGATAGCAAAGGCAACCGCTTCCTTTGCATCGCTCGAAATCCCGATGGAATCAACTGACAACAGCGGAATTGGCTGGAATAGTGTCTTTAGGTGTTGCATCAACGTGAGATTATGACTGCCTCCCCCGCTGATATAGATTTCATCGACGGAATAGTGCGGAAATAAAAACCGACGATAGTAGTCAAAGATTGTTTGTGCCGTAAACGCTGTTAAGGTAGCAACCAAATCCGCCTGCCCCAAGTTTTGAGTTTGTGCCCGCTGGATTGCCCCATTCGCAAACTGCCTGCCGAATGCTTCACGTCCTGTTGTCTTGGGGGGCCGTGCGCCTATAAAGGGGTGTTGCAACCACTCTCCTAGCAGCGACTCACAAACGCTCCCCTGCGCAGCAAACTGCCCCGCATTATCATACATTTCCTCTCCATCCGTGAGAATTTCCATAACCGAATCAATAATCATGTTCCCCGGTCCGGTGTCGGAGGCGAGAACGTCGCACCCCGCTGCACCTGCAGGTATGAGCGTCACATTGGAAATGCCACCAATGTTTTGAAGCGCAATCGTCCGACTCGTCTGCCGAAAGAGCAGAAAGTCAACATACGGAACAAGCGGCGCCCCTTGCCCTCCCGCTGCGACATCTGCCACCCTGAAATCCGCGACTGTCGGGATGCCTGTGCGATGCGCAATGACAGCCGGTTCACCGAGTTGTAGCGTTGATGGAATGTACTGCGCTCCTGTTTGAGGCGGGAGGTGATAGATCGTCTGTCCATGCGATCCGATCAGATCGATTTTGTCCACCCCCAATTTGGCACGTTGAACAACTGCCAACGCTGCATTGGCAAAAATTTCCCCGATGAGAAAGTTCATCTGACAGATCTGGTCAACGCGGCTCGTCTCCGGTTGAAAGAGATCAAAAATCCGGGCTCGAACTTCCGTATCAAAGGGGAGAGAATCGAACGCGAGCAACTCAACCTTTGTCTCTAAACCGTACCCCTGAATTTCCACAAGCGTAGCATCAACACCATCGACTGATGTGCCAGACATTAACCCGATGACTTTTTTCGTCTGTTTTTGGGAAAGATGATGAAAGGATTTCATGAACGTGATGCGTAAAACGTAATCAATCAGCAATTTGCAATTGAGATTTGCGCCATCTGCCTCGACTGTGGCCTTACCGTTTAACAGGAAATGTCTGGGATGCCTTGGTAGTTTTGCGCATGCGTTTATTCCGCGTTGCAGTAAAGCAGATATGGCCTGTGTTTCTTGGTAAATTCCTCCACCTCCGCCCCCCAACCCTGAACAATTTCGGTGGGTGATTCTCCACCCAGAAGCCTCAACCGCAAGCGATCCGTCCCAGCGAGCAAATCAAAGGTGTATCGCCCCCGATTTTCTCGAAACGCAAATCGATCCGGATAGTCACGCATGATAGTTGAGATGAGATGAAGAGCGACTTCGATCGGTTTCAATTCCTCCCGATTCATGACGTGAACCTGCACGCCGTGGCACTGTTGATTAGCGTGTTTGGAAAAGGTGGGTGTAAAATGTACAGGACGGAAGCGAACGCCCGGCAAGTCGAAATCGTTCAACCTTTCTGCCCATCTATCTGCGTCAATCCATGGCGCCCCGATCCACTCAAACGGCTTCGTGGTGCCGCGGCCTTCGGAAAGGTTCGTGCCTTCGATGAGACAGGTCCCGGGATACAGCATCGCAGTTTCGAGGATCGGCATATTGGGTGAGGGAGGCGCCCACGGCAGCCCAGTCTGATCGTACCACATCGATCTTGCCCAACCGCACATTGGAACAACCTCAAGCTGGAGATTCAAATCGAGTTCCGCTTTGAAAAGTTGCGCAAGTTCACCGACCGTCATACCGTGCCGGATTGGGAGCAGATACGCTCCAACAAAGGATTGGAACGCCGGTTGTAACAGATTCCCCTCAATACGATCGCCCCGGATCGGATTTGGGCGATCGAGGACGAGAAAATCCACATTGCCGGCTGCGGCCGCTTTCATCGCTAGAAGCAACGTCGAAATGTAGGTGTAAAAGCGTGAACCGACATCTTGGATATCATATACCAGCACATCAATCCCAGTGAGCATCTCCTGTGCTGGCTGCCGTGTCTCTCCATAGAGGCTGTAAATCGGAATCTGTTGCTGTTTGTCAATTGCAGAGGGAATGCGGATCGCACTTTGAACGTTTCCCCAGACGCCATGCTCCGGGCTGAAAAGCGCAGCAAGTCGAATCTTGGGGTGTTCAGCGAAGAGCATCAGGCTGCTCCGCAACTGTGCATCAATTCCGGTTTGGTTGGTGATTAACCCGATGGATTGGCCCTCAACGAGTGCCAACCGTTCTCTGAATAAAACGCTTAAACCGACTTCAGTCATAGTGGGGCTACGCTGACTCTCATTATTTATTGAAGTCTACTTCCTTGGTTAAACTCATTGGCACCACACTTTGGACATGCAAATCTCGCTGTGGAAACGGAATTGTAATACCTTGCTCTCGAAATGCTTTTACGATAGCAAAATTCAGATCGCTTCTCACAAAATACTGACGGGGCGAGTCTTCGATCCAGACCAGCAAATCAAAATTAAGCGAACTGTCACCAAATTCCAAAAACTGTATTTTCGGTTCGGGACTGTCCAAAACTTCTGGATGGGCGCGCCCCACCTGCAACAAGGTTTCCGCGACCAAGTCAACATCTGAACCGTAAGACACGCCGACAGATACATGAATACGCACTTTTGAATCTCGATAGCTCCAGTTTGTCACATTTTCAGATATGAAATTTGAATTGGGCACAATAATCGACACATTGTCTAGAGTTTCAACTACTGAACTGCGTGCTTTAATCCTACGAATATTGCCTTGTACACCACTGACCTCCACAAAATCTCCCACCTGCACAGGACGCTCAAACAACAAAATGAGCGCGCTGATGAAATTACTGGTAATATTTTGCAACCCCAAACCAATCCCCACCATCAATACCGCACTTACCGCAGCCAAGGCCGTTAGATCAATCCCAGCCTGTTGTATGGCAATAAATGCGCCTAACAACATTATTATATAGTGCAATATGCGGCAGATGGTTGCCTGTGTACCTATGTTTAGGTGCATCCGTCTAAACACATTGCGCCGCAACATACGCTGGGACAAACGCGATACCCAAAATGCCCCTAACATAATCAACACAACCGTTATCAAAATGGCTGGTGTTATTGTCACATCTCCCAAAGAAACCAGTTTTTTCCCCAATATGTCAAGAATCTCTTCCCAGCTTTTCATTCCCTATCCTCCTGAACCAATACGATAAGGTCATCCAGTTCCTGCAATTGGCTTTGGACTATGAACGCTATCCCGAGACGACTGAGGCGATGGTGTGCGTTGCTTCCATTTACTTGATGCGAAACCGAATCTAATGATTCTTCAAATAGGCTCTAAGCCACTAGGTGATAGTTAAATCACATCAGCCATTTCGTTCTTTCATCTGCTTAGAGATCTGCTCAAAACCTATAACTCAACCCATTAACAATTTCTAAATCATGCGTCTCAACATCAGTCGGTGGCTCACTGTCGTAGCGAAAATTCAATCGAGTGTTGAATGATACCGTTTCTGTCACACGAAGTTCAATACGGCTTTCAAAGAGGAGGCGAAAATCAGAAAAACGTTCAAGATCCGGTTGATAATAACCGCTTAGGGCGACGGTGAATCGTTCATCAATTCGCCACGTTGAAGAGACGTAATTGGTAGAACGAATAATATCCGTTTCGACTTCGCCTTGTTGCGCGTCATTTATAGTTTCGTTTTCCCACATTGCCCCAATGCCGATATAGAGGTTCAGTCCTGCACTGTTTTTCGTATTCGTGCGTTGCCTGAGAACTAAGACACGAATGCCGCCGCCAGCCAAATTCCTGTCTTGTAACAGAATCGATTCGTTAAACTGTTTCTGAGTAAATATCTCTACGCTCAAGTGATTGTTGATGGAACGGGCACCCCGTAAGTGAATGAACCCCTTATCGGTATACAATTTTCCACCTTGCTTGCCTTGTTGAAAGGTCACAATACCGAACGTGTGATACTTGTCAACCCAATAATCCGATCGCAAACTGGTTTTGAATCTGAGTAGGTCTGTATTCCCGGATTGGTATGTTAAACTTAAAGTAATGTCGTTATACCAGCCCGGCTTTGAGTCCAGCCGCCGCAAAGTCTCAATATTGACCTGCCCTTTAGCACTCGCGGTGAGAACAAACAGACAGGTCAAACCTACGGCATACTTTATTATGTGCATATATCCTTGTTACTTTGACCTAAACATAAACGTTGGAACTTGACTCAATTTTGGTCAACTTCTTGATTGAGGGGCACCTCCTTGAACACCGGTGGTAGAGAAGCCGTCTCAGACAGTTTATATTCTATGGCAGAATGAGGGTAGGCGAAGCCAAGTTGATCGCTCTTTCCAAACGCCTCTACGACTTTTGCAACGATCTCAGTCGATATCTTTTGTCGATCTACCGCAATTGATTGATAGCGCAGGCGCATAATAAACCCCGATTCAAAAAACTCCGCTCGCACTTCGGGTTCTTTTCCTGTATCTTCTACAATTTCCTTTGTGACCTCCCGCGCACAAGCAATCAGCGTCGTTTCTGCCAGTCTATAATCCGAATCGTAGGATACCCTCACGGGCACCTCATCCAAAATGTATTTGGTCTCGTCAGAAACAGCATAATTGATTACCATCTGGTCAAACAACACTGCATTGGGTATCAAAATGCCGCGATTAGAAGCCTCTTCACCACCCACTGTGCCTCCAACTTCACCTAACAAAATGTGTGTGGGTGTGATTTCCAAAACATCGCCCCGTACGCCCTGAATAATAATGCGATCGCCAATCATAAAAGGGCGCTTAATCATTACCATCAACCATGCTGCCACACCTGTTACTGGCCGCTGGAGTGACCAGCCCAAAATCATACTGACAAAGGCAACAGTCAGTCCCATCGCAGCCAGAGATCCCGACATGCTCACAATGATAAAAACAAAGGCAGCCAACATAAATGAGTATTTCCACATCGTCGTAAACTGATTAATTTGTGCATCCGTGCGCTGCTGCCCACGCATCGCCCTGACGATCAAATTCTTCGACACTTTATAGGCAATTAGCAATGCAATCAACAACACAAAAGCATATAGTCCGCCAACTATAGATTCTCCCAATACCTTTGTCATTGACAGCTTGATACTGTTCAAAAACGTCTTCAATGTCTCTTGCATGTTTGTTACCTCTCTTTCAAAGTTAAAAAATGGATTGATAAAACTTGGCTCGAAAATCGATGATGCCGGGATAGGAAGCATCGGGATGAACGCGGTTCGTCAGCAGGATAGCGAACATTTTCCTTTCCAGATTGACTCGAATCGAAGTTCCCGTAAACCCGGTATGGTAGAGTGAGCCGTCTTTCAATATAACCCAGCCAATGCCACGCGATTCGTTTAACCCCGTTGTATGAACGGTCGCCAGCCGCTTGATGCTTTCCATCGTCAAGACGCCATCCCCACCATCGACCAGCATCTGACAAAAACGCCCGAGATCTGTGGCGGTCGAAAACAGACCGGCATTGCCTGAGACCCCACCGAGGAAATGGGCATTCTCGTCATGTACTTCGCCAACGATGATCCCTCCCCGCCAATCGTACCGATGATAGTCCACCATCCGTTTTTCAAAGCTGTTAGAATCTTCTGTCGCTGCACACCGATCTGCCCACTCCGGCGGCGGGTTATACCGCGTCCAATTCATGGCAAGTAGCTGAAAAATCCATTTTTTTGCGAGGCAATCCAGCGATTCTCCTGTCACTTGCTCAATGAGCGCCCCGAGCAGAATGTATCCCAGGCAACTGTATATGACCTGAGTCCCCGTTGGATACTCTAAAGGCATCTGACCGAGATAATTGACAACCAGATCTTTTGACTCCGATTCTAAGTAGGTCGCCCGCCAGTCCGGTAGCCCAGAGGTGTGGGTTAAGAGATCAAGGGCTGTCATCTGCCGATGTGCGAACTCAGGGAGGTACTTCTGGATTGGTACGTTGAGTGCTACATCCCCTTGCTCAACAAGGCGCATGATGAGCGTCGCAGTCACAACCGGTTTGGTAAGCGATGCCAGGTCAAAGATTGTTTCGCGCTGCATCGGCTTGATCTCGGGAGTAATCATTCTATACCCAAATGCCTCATAGTAGGAGATTTTACGACCTTCGGCGATATAGGCAACTGCGCCGGGGAAAACCTCTTCCGAAATGCCACCTTGGATGAGTTGGTCAATTTCATTTCCTTTCCCCATTTTCTCAATCTCCTTTTTTCACAATTTCCCCCGGTTTCCCTTCAGCCCCATTGACTTCAAATTGAACGGGTAAAAACTGTTGAACCAACCAGATGTTTGTGGTGAGATGCCGCGTGATTCGGGAGGTTGTAAAACAGGATTCTCCTTGCGCAAGTGCCATCGGCAGGATGAGTTGATCCGCAAGGTGAGGCTCGATTGCTGTGTCTGACGCTAGGAAATCTTCCAGCGCTTGGCACGCTTCATCGGCGACCTGTTCAGCGCGTTTGCCGCGTGCGCCAAGGGCAGAGAATCCCGCCTGGACATTTTCAAACTGCGCTTTCAGAAAAACGAGCGTTCCCTGCCCGATAGATTCCCCCTCGACCAGATCGATGTTGAGTTGTTGGCCAAATCGTATCAGGCGTTTCTGGCTCTGGTCGCGCTGTCGATTGAGGATATGTTCGGGCAGATTGGAAGCCGCAGAGATGCCTTGGATCTCCTTCAGTTTTCCCCGAACCCGTAAATCTACGCCATGCCAATCAGATGAGGGCTGGATGCTTGCGATTGCTTCGCCCCCGCCTTTGGGATACCAGCCCCACCGGTTCAACTTCAGCGAACCTTGAAACCCAAATTTTGCTGCCATCGGTATGAAGATTTCCTGGAGGTAGTGAATAGCTGGACTCCAGGGAACATGCGTCCCGCCACGCAAGGTGGCGGTGGAAGGGACTTCTGCGTGCGCCAGCGGCGCCGCAATCGACTGGAAAACCAGCGATAACGCCCCCGCACTCGGGCGAATATCGGCGACATCGAAGGTATAGCCTCCGCCGCGGATTTCTTGGGGAACGAAGGTCAAGGTCTGTGAGCCAAGTGATCCGCCGTTCACTTCGGCGTTGGTGATTGCGGCGACCGCATTGACACCGGTGAGGTGCTGCGCGGCGATCCCAGGTTTTTCGCGTCCTGCCCGTATGTTCTTAATCCGGATCGGCTGTCTAAGAATCGCGGACAAGCTCAGACTCGATCGCAGAATCTGTCCGCCGCCTTCGCCGTAATTTCCGTCAATTTCAAGTAGGTTCATTTGTTTCTTGTCATCCCCTTCATTACGTTTTACGCCTCACGCCTCATCCTCCTCGAATCCATACATAAACAGGTTATTCAGCGACTCCGCCAGCGTCAGGTGAGCAAAGATACCATCCCGAATCGCTGTATAAGGCACCTGACCCATCATCGCCATCCCAAACGCGCAATGAATTGCGCTACTACAAACGGAATGTATAGTTCAATACTGAAAATTACTTAACCTTTGATGCTAGTTGGTGAGGATGTAGTTTCCACAAGGGTTGTAGAATTTACATATTCGACTTGGCAAAGAATAGATCGTTACTGACTGGATCTTTGATTTCAGACTAGTACATTAGTTATTATGACTGTTCCCCTATGACCAGGTGTTGCGAAACCAGACTTGTGGCAGCAGATTGAGCGTTGTTTCTTCACCCCCGCAATTGTATGCCGTAATGCGAATCAGTAAATCTTCCGGCGAAGCCTTTGCGTACTCCACGAACACATCGAAGTATCGGTCTTCATCAAAGATGCCAATGTCTATAAGCTCAAACTCTAGTGGTTCTTTGCCGCGCTGGCGGTTTTCCTCTACAAGCTAGGCATACGGAGATTCCGACTGTGGATATTTGTAGAGCATTTTCATGTACGAATGGGTCGGCGTGCTATCCAGATAGTAGTAATACTCTTTCACCTCCTCACCGTGATTGCCTTCGTTGTTTGTAAGGCCAAAAAGACGTCCTTTCAAAATGGCATCTCGCCCATTCCACAGCGCCAGCGAGAAGCAGAGGAATTGCAGTTCATCGCTGATTCCGGCGATTCCCTCTTCGCCCCAACGATAGGCTTTGCTGCGTGCCATATCGTGAGAAACATATTCCCACGCGGCGCCGTGCGGACTGTAATCCTCCCGCACGGTACCCCATTGACGCTCAGTCAGATATGGCCCCCATTTCTTCCATGGGGCTTTTTGGTCTCTCACTTCTTGTAATCGTACCTTTTCTGCGTTCATAAGAAATCTTGGCTTAGTTTCGTAGTTCTTGCAGCAGACATTCCCATCTCTGCCGCTCGCGGTCGGGATGGACAATAGGCTTTAGTCGCTCACACCACACTTTGAGCGTGGTGTAAAATTCCAGGTCTGTTTCAACTCGCTGCAGGAGATTCGCCAACGCTTTTGTGTCTCCGACCGGAAAGTATCCCGGATAATCTTCTCCTAGCAAGCCAATCGAGCCCGATATCCGCGATGAGATGACGGGCACTGAACAAGCAATAGCCTCGCAAACGACATTAGCCCCACCTTCCATTTGCGAAGTGAGCGCGAGAAGCCGACTGCGAGCCAGGATGCGGAGCGCCTTCCAGCGTGGGAGTTCCCCTAACCACTGGTAGCGGGGATTGGAGAATACTTCGGCATGCGCATGTATTTCCATATCTTTGGTGAGGGCGCCCCCAACATGCACCACCTGAACTCGTGAAGATGGAGGCAGCAATCGGGCTGCTATGGCGGTTCGGAATGGGTCCTTCACGGGACGCAGATGGCCCAGCACTGACACCTCAAAAACTCCCTTTTTGGGAGAAAACGCTCCCGGCGGCGGTTTCACAGATTGATAGATTACCCACGCCTTGCCACGCAGATGCTCCGGCAGTTCCGCAATGCCTGCGGGTTGCAGCAGAATGAAACGATCCGCCATCTCCAGAGATTCTTGAGCTGACGTAGCTGTGTGGATATCGCCGTAAAGATCCGTTCCGGTCAGCGCGAGGATAAGGGACAAGTCCGGATATTCACCTCGAAAGCGTGCGATGGAATTGTGGCTGCGGCGTGCGTGGAGGGCAATCATCAGATTGCATCGCTGCCCTTGATACTCCTGCGCGATAGTGACATGGTGACCGAGTTCTCGTAAGATGTGGCTCCACCGAAGGGCGGTCACACGATTCCCCTTGCGGGAGTATGTTGGAGCTGGGGTTATCAGACAGATTTTCATCATTGCTCCTTGAAACTTTATACAAAAACAAGGTGGTTCGAGTCAACGAGGGGCATCACATGCCCGATAATCCGCGCTTTTTCTACACCATCATTGTGTAGGGCCATCAATAGTGCCTGGCTTTGGGCTTCAGGCACAGAAACCAGGAGCCCACCACTGGTCTGGGGGTCAACAAATATTTCCGTATGCCACGAAGGTAGTGAATTTTCAAAACGCGCAAGGTCTGAAATTAACGCACGATTGGCAGCATTGACGCCTGTACTCATCCCTTTTTGGTACATTTCCAAAGCCTCGCGCATGATCGGCACTTCGTCGGTGTAGATTTGCAAAGTGATGCCAGACCCCTTTGCCATCTCCAAGGCATGGCCAGCCAGTCCAAATCCGGTGATGTCCGTCGCCGCATGGATGTCAAAGTCAGCCATGATCTCTGCCGCTTTTTTGTTGAGCGTTGTGATAGTTTGTATACATTCCTCTAGTGCCTGATCTAATACCCAATTTTTCAGATTAGCATTAAAAATTACGCCACTGCCGATAGGCTTGGTCAAGATCAGAACATCCCCCGGTTTGGCACCGACGTTTCGCCAATATTTTTGCGGATGCACAATTCCGGTGACTGACAGCCCGAACTTCGGTTCTTCATCATCGGTTGTATGACCGCCCGCTAGGACCGCGCCGGCTTCAGTGATTTTACTCAATGCCCCCTCAACAATTGCATGCAGGATTTCTGGCTCCAGTTTATCTGACGGAAAACCCACCAAATTTAGACAGGTTACGGGGCTGCCACCCATTGCATAGATGTCGCTGATTGAATTGGCTGCACCGATCTGACCAAACAGGTATGGGTCATCCACCGGTGGGGTGATAAAGTCGGCAGTAGTCACCAAAGCCATTTCGTCGTTCAGGCGGTAGATAGCTGCATCATCGCTGGTTTCAAATCCGACAAGCAGGTTTGGGTCATCTTTCTTCGGCAGCTTTGCCAAGAGTTCTCCCAGTCCAACTGGACTGACCTTGGCCGCTCACCCACAGGTCTTCGCGAGGCTTGTGAGGGTATGTTTTCGTGACAGTTTATTTAAGTTCATCGTATTGCTCCAAAGCTTTTTTAAGAGGTGACGGTGATAGGTGACAAAGACACACCGGGGTTCGAGGCTCAATCCCCTATCGCCGCTTTTGCTTGCGCTACCCTGTTGGTTTCGGCTTCCTCTCTGGTCGAACCGGTAGATCGAGCGATGACGGCGCCGGGGCTCACATTGTCTACGGTACAAACATACGCATTCCCGAGTTGGTAAGACTTGATCCGGATCGTCCATTTGCCAACGGATTCGGTTCGCGTTTGATGGTTTTTAGGGGCTTGAGCCATGTCGTACCTCCTTCAGGGGATTCTTTTTGTCTAAAAACGAAAGGAGTTGAAATTCTTGGTTTTCCTCAGTTGTCAACGTAGCAGTATCGTAACGAATTCCGTTTTTGCTCAATTCATCAAGAATCGTCTGTAGCACAATGTAGACGCCTTCACGGACAAAAGTAGCATCGCAGTGATACTTTCTCATTAATCGAAAGATTTCTTTCCAGGCAGCTTGTTTGTCGCTTAGAATGCGCATCGCATGGGACATGTAATTCTATCCCTCTTTTTAATGCTCCCGATGGATAGACATATCCAAACCGAGCATAATCGGATCCGCCAACGACGGATCAACCCAACGCACAAGTCCGAAATCCCGCCCACACGTCCCGGCGATCTGGCGTATAAAAGTTCCGCCATGTGTTACGAAGCATACGAGCGCGGGTCGTCCAGCATCCACCTCGCAGGACTTTACGGGTTTTAAACCAGGGATCGGAATACTCTTTGTAGGGGTCAATCTCGAAGCCGGGGTAAGGGAGAAACGTGCTGCTTGTCCACTCCCACAGGTTACCAATCATCTGTCGGCAGCCGAAGGGGCTGTCACTTTCAGGCAAGGCTCCCACATCGATACAACCCATGGTAGTCCAGTCGAGGTTAGCTCGATCCGGATTCGGCGGTTCATCACCCCATGGAAAGTGACGCTTCCGCGAGGAGAGTCCCTGACCGTCCGAATTTGGCTCGACAGCGGCAGCAACCTCCCACTCGGCTTCTGTTGGCAATCGGCGTCTAGCCCAACGACAGTAAGCTTCTGCCTCATGCCAGTTGACATGGATGACAGGCAGATCCGGTTCAAGCGCCCTCCATTTGTCAAAATGCCGGCGCAGCCAGTCGCCGTTAACGTCACGTCGCCAGTAGACCGGGTGTTCCGCACTCTCCGTTTTCCGCCATTCCCATCCCTCCTGACTCCAGAGCTCTTTTCGGCGATAGCCCGCATTGTCCACAAACCCTGCAAACTCGGATTGAGTTACGGGAGCGCGGGCAATGGCAAACGGTTCAATCTCGATCGGATGCGCCCACTTTTCGTTGTCAAACACGAACGGTTCGTCCGATGTGGCCCCCAAAATGAACGCACCGCCAGGAATCTCTACGTCACCCAACAGCGCCCCCTCTTCGGCCTGTGAGTTGCCGCCACTGGAAAATCGCGGAGGTGGGTATGCCAGCGTCTGGCGCGTATAGGTAAACGCCTCATTGTGCATGTCTTCGTGATAGACCGTATAGCGCACAAAATAGACCTGTGCTTCGCTGGGCTCGCCCCGCTGAAGCTGCTCGATAACCCGATTGCACACTTCACGCATGTATGCCAACGTCCCTTCGCGGGAGGGCAGCGGCAAATCCCATCGCGTTGTATGGGGGATGGCAATCGAGTCCCAAAGTGCGTCGGCGTCATCACGAATCGGTTTCTGCTTGTAGACCTCCCGCAGGACCCATTTCTCCTGAAACCACGCCACATGCCCAATCTCCCAAATCAACGGGTTGATGATCGGCAGATAGGGACTCATCAGTTGTTCGTCGCTGAGATCTGCAACCAGATCGAAGGTTCGCTGACGGGCATCATGCACCCACTCAGCAAGTTCTGCGCTATCCATGATTCCCTCCTCATACGTGAAACGTGAAGCGTGATTATAGCGCGGATTTGCAGAATTCGTGGATTGGCAAAAATCCGTTTATTCTGTCAATCCGTGTTCTTGTTCTCCTATTTCTTCTCTTCCCCTATCAACCGTCCCCCTGTCCCAGTTTAGCCCCACACCGCTCCGGCAGTTTCAACGATAACTTTCAGCTTACGCTTCTGATCTCCTACGGTGATATGATTGCCGACGATTGAAGTCGAGAAACCACACTGCGGACTCAACGCCAACCGCTCCAGAGACACGAATTGACTTGCCTCCTTGATGCGCGCGATAAGTTCTTCCGGCGTTGCTCGGCGTGGTGTCTTCGTGGTGACCAACCCTAACACGGCGATCTTGTCATCAGGGATCTCCTTCAGCGGCTCAAACGAACCGGAGCGTTTATCGTCGTACTCAAGCAACAACCGCTGCGCATGGATGCCCTGGAAGATCGGTTTGGCAATCAGGTCATATCCGCCCTCAGTCAGCCACCGGCTGCCCTGGTTGCCGCGTCAAAGGTGAAAGCCAAACGTGACTTCTGGAAAATCGCGAATCACGGTGTTGTCCATCTCGATTCCTCGGCGCAGCCACTGATCGAGCGTCCAGCCCTGTGCCTCGTAAAAAGCCCTGGTTTTTGGATCGAGCAGCAACGGATAATGCGGTGCATCAAGTTGAATGTAAGTGGCGCCCAGGCGGGCCAGCTCGGCGACCTCCTCTCGCAAGATGTCAACCACATCCGCCAGAAAACTGTCGAGCGTGGGATAAACGGGGAGGGAGTATTCTGGTGACCAGAAGTTTGTCCACAGACTTGGGCTTGGCAGCGTGATCTTTGGTATGCGAGTCGTCCGGGCCCGCAGGTAGGTAAACTCCTCTGCTGAGAGGTGGCGCTTGCGGGTCAGTTTGCTCATAACGCCCATATTTTTAGGGCGTTCCAAGCGTCGATCTCCCACGCCCTCGTTGCCGCACCAGTCACCCCAGAGAAAGGTGTCGATGTCGTATTCTCCGAAACCATCGACAGCTTCCGTCATCTGGCTCTGGAAGGATAACCGGCGCATTTCCCCGTCGGTGACGACTTCCAGGCCTGCTTCTTCCTGGAGCGCGATGGCTTTGTCAACCGCTTGGTCCTCGATTGCTTTGAACGCTGCTTGCGTCATACGGACCGTGGCTACATCCTCTCTCGCCTTGAGCAACTCGGGTGGACGGAGCAAACTTCCAACGACATCAGCATGTGTGTGAATCATGATTTTTCCCCGCAAACGGTGAACTATTCTTTTTCTGCTATTAATACCACATGGTCTCCAAAGCACCTCAAGAAGGGGAACACCTTAAATAATATCCAATTGATTTTTTCTAAACGTGCCCGATCGCCTGCTAAAGCACTTAGTACGGCGACGAAGCGAAATTTCTTGATTGTCAATTTCGGGAAGAACTTCTTAATGATCGAAATATCGTTTTTGTTTAATGGTCGTTCATCCGGTGTGTCGTGGTAACTGATTTGGCGCGAGAGGTTTTTAACGTCTTTTGGAATGAAATGGGTCACGATTTTGCTGTTTCTGATTCGATTGCGTACTTCCGTTTGCATGGAATCTTTAAAAATCGCGCATCCACAATGACGCCTTTGCATCTTGTATCTTGCATGAACAACGGATTCAAGATACAAGATGCAGGTATAGAAAGTGTAGTCTATACCATCTTGCGGTATATTTTGGGGACGCTCGCAGCTCTGATCGATCACTCCGTTTTCAATCGAAGGCCTTTTGACACCAGTCCTCGCTCGGCGATCTCGAAAAGCCCCTGTACCAATAGGGCAAGCCCCGCGGCTGGCACTGCGCCTTGCAGGATTAACCCAATATTGTCCAGGCGGATACCCGTGAGAATTGGCTGCCCATAGCCGCCCGCCCCGATCAGTGCCCCAAGCGTGGCAGTCCCGACGTTGATAACCGCCGATGTCTTGATGCCAGCCAGAATAGACCGTGCTGCCATCGGCAACTCCACCAAACAGAGGCGCGCCCGCGGTGGCAGCCCTAGTGCTTCCGCAGATTCGCGTATCTGCACCGGGATGTCATGGAGCCCTGCGTAGGTGTTTCGCACGATCGGCAGCAGGCTGTAGAGGAACAGCGCGACAACCGCAGGCGGGCCGCCGATGCCCAAGAGTGGAATCATGAAAACGAGTAAGGCTAAAGAGGGGATCGTCTGGATGATCCCCACTATTCCTAGGATGAATTGCCCAATCTGCGGGATTTTCGTTGCTAAAATGCCAAGCGGAATGGAGAGGACGATCGCCCCAAGTAGCGAAATTGCTACTAAGAGAAGGTGTTCCTTTGTGTGCTTCACGAAACGGCTGACCATGTTTCCCTCCTGCTGCATCCTGGTCGTTAAGTTGAGGCTTGCCTCCCAGCGGTAGTCGAAGAGATCGTTTATCATTTCGATAAATTCAGATACCACAAGACTTTCCGGTTCCCGATCCAGCTTCACGCGTGCGTTCATCCGCACCATTTCTGCCTCGGAGATGCGCCCCTCTAGCTTCAACAGAGATAACACCACCTCCGGCGCCCGCTTCTGTAGGTCATCCCGGTAGAGCAGCAATGCTTTATAGGTAGGAAAGTGGTGCAGATCATCCTCCAGTCCTCGTAGGTTATAGTACTGGATTTCTGCATCAGTCGAGTACAGATCGATAGCGTGGATGGTACCGTCCTCCAGACCGCGGTAGGCGAGGTCGTGATCCATACCTCTCACATCGCGGTGTGGCAGGCTGTATCGGTCGCGCAGGCTTGGCCAGCCGTCTCCGCGGTCCATGAACTCGTTTGAAAAACCGAGCTTCAAATCTGGGTGATTGCGCAGATCTGAGATTGTCCGAACCCCCAGTTTTTCGGCAATCTCTTCCTTCATTCCAATGACGTAGGTGTTATTGAAACCCAAAGGAAGACTCACACGGATATCCCGATTAGCCAACGCCTTTAGGATTTCTTCCTCACTGCGTATTCCACTACCAGCCAAGATTTCTCCACTAATTGTACCGGTGTATTCTGGATAGACATCAATTTCGCCTCCCAGCAAGGCATTCCAGAGCACCCGAGTCCCGCCGAGTTCTCGACGGTGGACGACATCAGCGCCGGCGCTTCGTGCTAAATAAGTAATCAATTCTCCCAAGATGACTGACTCGGTGAACTTTTTTGAACCGACCTTCACCTCCGGGACATCGCCGTTCACCGGCGGAATTAGCGCCCAGCATATCGCTGTGAGAAACAGAGTTAGCCAAAATTGCTTCACGAGGAGCCTCCTTCTAACGCTTCCAGCGGACTGCGCTGGGCATTGATAAAACTGGTTACGAAGGGATCAGCAGGCGAGCGCACCAACGCTTCCAGCGTACCTTCCTGCACGATGTATCCATCACGCAGCAGCAAGATCTCGTCGCCGACGAAACCCGCCTCACCGATGTCATGCGTCACCATGACCACCGTCTTGCCGAGCGTCTGGAAGATTCCTCGGAGATCGGTCTGTAGTCCGGCGCGGATTATCGGATCCAACGCCCCCAACGGTTCATCCATCAGCAGCACATCCGGATCTAGCATAAGCGCACGCATCAAGCTTACACGCTGCTGCTGCCCACCAGAAAGTTGCGCCGGGTAACGCCCTAAGCCATCGTTCGGGAAGTGGGTCAGATCAGTAAGCTCGGTCAAACGCCCCTCAATCCGATTTTCGTCCCATTCGAGATAACGTGCCATGAGCGCAACGTTGTCTCGTGCTGTAAGGTGTGGAAAAAGCCCGCCATCCTGAATCACGTAGCCCATCTGATGCCGGAGATCAAGAACATTGTCAGGCGTCAGCTCCGTTCCTTCAAAGCGGACAGTGCCTGTATCTGGTTGGATAAGACCAATCATCAACCGCAGCAGGGTTGACTTACCACAGCCGCTCGGGCCAATCAGCACCGTTGTTTTGCCAGACACAACGGCCAGATTCATTCGCTGAACCGCCTGTGTCTGGCCAAAGGTTTTCGAGACGCCGTTTAATTCGAGTATGTAGTTATGTTCCATGGCAACCCTCAAATTGGGGTAAGCAGATTTAAAGAAAAGTAACCCCGATCATCCTGCCAGCTTTGAGCCAGGTGAAATCGAGTCTGGGAACACATCTCGATGATCTGTGCTTTGTTGTATTTGTATGAATTCTCCGTATGGATGGTCTCACCCTGTCTAAACTGGAATGTCTTATTGAGTTGACCGATATGTACCTCCTGCTCTTTTTCGCTGCGCAAGTGCATTTCTATGCGGTTTTTCTCTGCACTATAGAAAGCGAAATGAGAGAAATTCTTCACATTAAGATCACCGCCAAGCTCATGATTGATACGCCGGAGTAGATTCATATTAAACGCTGCAGTGACCTGCTGCGAATCGTCGTAAGCCGCTTCGAGGATCGGCACATCCTTCTGCATATCCGTACCGAGCAAGAAGTAATCATTACGATTCATCCCCCGGCGGATCTTACACAAAAAATCTGAGGCTTCATCGAGTTCAAAATTACCAATATTCGAACCGAGGAAAACAACCATCTTTTGCTCAAAATCTTCTTCAGCGATTCTCTGGATTCCCGCATTGTATTCGGCGACATGTGCAGTGATTCTCAGTTCAGGAAATGTCTTGAGAAGATGTTTGGCGCTTTGCACAAGCATTGATTCGGAAATATCAATTGAAAGATAGTGAAGGGCACCCTGTCGCGTAATGAGGGCTTCGATGAGCAAACCGGTCTTGCGGGAGTTCCCGCTTCCCAACTCGATGACCGACATGTTCCCTTCGGAATACCTTGCAATTTGCGGTGCGAAGCGTTGGAGGATTGAGCGCTCGGTGCGGGTGACGTAATATTCAGGCAGATTGCAAATGTCTTCAAATAACTTTGAACCGGTTTCATCGTAAAAATATCTGGGTGACAACCGTTTGGGCTGTGTGGAAAGTCCCTCAAGCACATCTTCAGCAAAATGAGACGTTGCATTGGCAGAGGAATTTACCTTGACTGTCAGACGTACATTTAAGGATAAATCGCCGGATTGGGACACTGCAGAAACCTTTCTAACTGTTGTACAAAATCCAATGATTCACTTATTCCCACTTAAGAGCTTATCCGGAAAGTCAGTCTTCACTTTTTTCGTTCCTGTTGGTCCCCGGATCGGGGGCTCGAACTCTCGCGCATTCTTATCTATCGGGGCCACGCCAGGTATTTTCCGGATGGCCTCTAAGCCTGAATTTCCGTTAATTCACATACTTTTTCACTCAGTCGTAATCTACCCATGAATAACTTCCGTGGGGACTAGTACGGAGATTTCAGCTTAATCTTGGGATGGTTCAGAAATCGGTTATAACACGTTCAAACCGCAACAAAATGCGAGATCTCATCCTTGAGGTCGAGAGTTAATGAGAAGCAGCAAATAGAGTGAAAGGTGGTAACTTGGGTTTATATAATAGCATGGATTTGGAAAAATACAACCAAAATTTCAAATTTCATCCTGCGAACGTCATCAATTCAATCGTTGCCGATGTCATCCGATTATCGTATACAGGGTGAGTGGAGTGGTGATTTCGGGTCACTTACGACTCCACCACTCACCAATTGAGAACATACTTCAACAATGACTATCATGTTGACTAAGACCTATGGAAATATCCCGGGATGCGTACTAGGTTCTGTTGACATTTCGCTGTCGCGAATTCGGCAAACGCTGTAATCATCGTGCGACCCGCCAAAAACCAAGACGGTTGTCCGAAATCGCCTCAAGGTGCATCAGGTCGAAGACTCTTGGAACGGAGATTGGTTCAATCCGTCAAATGTCAACAGAACCTAGATTCAATCCCACGGCAGCGGAACCCCAAGCCGTTCACTCACAGCGCGCGCCGATTCCTGCTCCATTTCTCCGTAGCGGATGCCCTCATGAGAGTACATCTCAATTCGCTCTTCCTCAATGGCACCGGGAAGCAGTGCACGGTCATAGTTGGGCATCGGTTCGTAGGTTTCCCTCACGTCGCGAACCATCCGATCCACTTCAGCGCGGAAAACTGCCTCGGGGACTACAGTGCCCACATGGATGGCGAGGACCATGCCTCCCGACCGAGCCCCGCCTGTCCAACGTTCACGAACCCCCTCGTCGTCGGGAAGGGTGAATCCCGTCAGTCCACCACCCAGGAGGCTTGCGACAGCGGTATATCCCATGCTCTTGAAAAAGGCTGCGGGGATGGAGGACAGGAGTGCATCAAATTCGGAACCCCGCTGATAGTCAGCCATGATACAGGTCGCTGCGTCAAGAACCACAGATGGCTCGTCACCAGCAGGGATGGCGAAGCAGATGGGTGGATTGCCGAAGTAGCCGAGTTGCGGTTTGGGTTTGCTTCCTGCCGCATTCCCTTGCCCTTGAGATCCCTGGACGGAGAAGCCAACGCATCCCGCTTCCACGCACATCCGCGAGTAGTGCCCTGCCGAGCCGTAATGCCCAATGTGGCGCACAAGCCCCATGCCAAGCCCAACCTCCGTTGCTTTGGCGATGGCATGCTCGGTGGCTCGCGTCATCGGGAGATAACCGAGTGTTCCATCGCCGTCCAGGACCACGGCAGTCGGGGTTTCGTGAATGAGGCGGACGTTGGGTTGGGGATTCATATCCCCATTCTCAAAACCACTACAGTAACCGTTCACCGTCCGCGTGCCGTGACTCCGGACACCGCGGAGATCTGAATTGACGAGCAGGCGGCTGATGAGCGCTGCGTGGTCGTGGTCTAGTCCTGCCTTCTTGAAACAGGCAGTACTGAAAGCGAGGAGACGGTCTTCCTGTATGCTAACAAAAGTTTCTGGCGGTTGATTCATGGTATGCTCCCTTGTCATTGATGATCAATGATTGATTATTGAATCTACACATGTCCACTCACGAAGAACAGCGTAATGCGTAAAACGTGAAAATCCTATGCAGTATGTTTCACAGTCTAGCTTCAAGTGCCTTTAACATCGCTTTGACGTAAGCCACTGCATAAGCCGAGGCAATGCGCGGCTCCGGGTCGCCGGCATAGTTAGGCAGGCGATTGATCTGTAAGCCGCCGTCAAAGTCGACTTCCTTCAGAGTCCGAAGCACCTTGAACATGTTTGTGTCTCCATTGTCGAGGATAACTTCCATATATCCGCCCGTCGGAATCGTCCCCTGCACGTTCCGGAAATGGGTGTGGAAGATTTTCCCCTTCGCTCCGAAATAACGAATATTCTCCAAGATGTCTACACCCGGCTCATAACAGGTGCCGATGCAATAAAGCAAACCACTGTGGTTGCTCGGCACCGCATCCAGAATGGTAGCCCAGCGTTTCAGCGAAAATTCAGTCTCCGGCAGCGGCGGATCTGATGGATGAATGATGAGCTTCACCTCGTACTTTTCAGCGAGCGGAACAAGCTGTTGATACGTCTGCACGCAACGTTCCCAATGCTTTTCAACAGAGAATGGTTCAAGCGATTTCTCTGCGATACTCTGGTTCATCTGTTCTACATCAAACCCACCCAATGTATAACCACCTCGAAGGGGTTTGGTATATCCGCCCCGGTATCCCGGGTTGGCATCTCGGTGTTCCGGAGTTTGTGCCAGATGAACGGGCATCAACATAAACGGAATTCCTACTTGACCAGAAATCTCAAGCGACTTACACGATTCGATTGAATTCGTCAACATGCCCTAGTTCTTCCTCGCCACCCGGTTCGCCCATAAGAAACTTCTGTGGTTCGGCGGGTGCAACGCGGTAAATATTAAGCCCGGCGGCGTTGACCACTCTTTCAACTTCACCAACTGTTCTAAATCTGAGTAGTCTTGCTCTACCAATCCGGGGACGCTTTCGGCATTATGGATGTCAAATCCATCGGCACCGATCTGCTGTGCAAACAAAATATAATCGTTCGAAAGGTCACGTTGTCTCATTAGAATTTTCATCGTGGCCTCCTCTCAATGGTGGTGTGCCAGAGAAATCAACGCATGAACCCATTTTCAATTTTCTCACGCAACATGCATGATGCAGTAAAAAAAGTGTAGCAGAGTTCAGCTAGAAGATCAAGTCAAAAAGGATAATTTTCTGCCCTTGACCAACATTGTAATCTGTGCATATGTGGAGAATTATGGAGGCTCAGGCATCAAATCACATAACGATTATACTGAGCTTACAAAGGAGATTGCTATGAGAAAATTTTCCCTCAAAGCTTATCTGCAAAACGGTTTTGAGTTTGGTTATTGTTGCAGGCTGGCTTCTGTCTGGTCAAATGACATAGGCCATCATCACATGGACCTTCGATTACAGTGCAAACACCCCTGGCATCGGTTTCCTCGATCCTACGTTTGGAGGGGCCCGACGCGATGATTTGGAGACGGCAGTCATCAGTATGGCACTCTATTCACCGACATGGGCAACATCACAATGGAGGTGACTTCTTCCGAGATCCGTTTGACGACACGGTGCCGTTTGAGGATGGCGGTGACCTGTTCGGAGTCTTGTCCCCGGATCCGGGACAGTGGACGCTTTTCGATTTCTTTATTGTTGCCCCCTTCTTCAACTTCATCATTGACGATTTCTTTGTCCTTGATCAGACCGCATGGGATATGCACAGAATCGGAGGGGCAAGTCCCGACAATGGACTGTTTTTTGCCGGGCCAAATGCGGCAGCAGCCAACGGCAGAAACCCGGTAGGGTTTTATACCTCATTTTCTTTTTTTGAACCCGCGAGCAGCGTCAGCCATCTTGATGATGAAAATCCGATGCTCGCTGGGCTGTTGATGCTTGCCTTCGCGGATACAGGCCTCAGTGCGCGGCCCCTTAGCGGCATCGAAATAGGAATTTACGAGGATCTGGGTTATATACTCGTCGCACCGGAACCTTCAGTCGTACCGGAACCCTCTACCCTACTTCTCTTTGTCGTGGGCATCCCTGGTATTATCGGCATGGGCTGGTGGCGTCGTAAGAAAGCCGCATAACAGCATCACCAACGCAGACACACAAAGCATCAAGATTTGCTCTGGATGCTTTCCTTGTGAATATAGTATCATAACGTCACGCACGCCTCGAAGAGGGTGCCGTAAAGGCGCCTTTCGGGGCGTTTTTTGTAGATTGACGCTTTGCATTGTCGTGAAGCGTAAAATGTGAGTGGTCAATGGTAAGTGGTTTGGGTCCTGACTCGACGATTCACCATTTCCTTTCCCGAAAAATGACTTGACTTTTATTCTCATATCGAATATACTGCTCCCCAGAAACAGAAAAACCTCTAAATCACCTATGTTTTGGAGGCTTTCTAATACTTCTACTAGCGATAGTTAAATTGTTAGCGAAGCATCTCACTCAAACCAAACCATTTCATAAGGAGGATTCAATGAAACTGAAGATTCTTTTCCGGTTGGCATTCGCCCTTGTAATCTGCTGCCTAACTTGGACGGTCCAGGGTCAGGGAGGCGAAAGTCAGGCCGTCCAACCGATGTACGGTGGGTTGCTGATAGACGGTTACGATTTTAAGAAGGACATTGGTCCCAAGGGAACTATCTTATATGATAAGGAAGCAAACGAATTCCGAGGTACTTACATTGGGCTAAGGATGCCCAAGGGGCGTCGTGCAATTTTCGCGTGGCTCCACGATACAGTCAATCAAAAAAGTGAATATCTTGGCCCCGTTGGGTGGCTCAAAGTGGATACCGGCGGAAAAAGGAAGGGAAAGTTCCAAATCAAGGTTCCCAATAAGTTCAAAGGTGGGAATTTTGGGAATTATGAAATCATCGGGTTTACTTCCGAAAAAACATCGTATTTGAAGAATGGCACGGAAGTCGTGGAGGTTCCAAAAGCGCCTTCTGGCAGCGATATTCTTGCCAAGCTGAAACCGGCCTTTTACCTATTTGCTGCCCTTCCGGGGGCGGATACAGGCTTACATTACTGCGGTCACGGGCAGGATTTTTTTTATGCCAAAGACCTGGATAAACAATTTTGCTACGACTGACTATGCGGTCAAAAATATTCGGCCTGTAAGGCCGCTGGATTGAAAGCTCACTAGGGGTGGATAATAGTTCATTATTATTTCTATTGATCAACAAACAACTTACATCGAAAAGATTAACCAATGAAAAAAACAACTTTGCGGTATGGCGTTAACAGGTTTCCTCATCGGGTTGTGCTTGTCGAATGCAGATGCGGAAAGTTACATGGGGAAGCAACACACAATCGAGTTTTCGACAGGTGACTTGATAGCAATTCTAGACGATCAGGAGATAATAGCCCGGAGGACATGGTCAAAGCACTGTTTGAAAAGGTGCAAAGCAAGGGGGTGTCGCCGGAAATAACGGAGTCCACGCTTTACATCTCAGACAAAAAACTCCGCTTTGATACAGAAGCGCCAGAGGGAAAAATGTCTCAACCGATGCGGTTGGACGAGGGTAAGATGTACAACATCATGTGGGACAAAAAAACAGTACATAGAAATGTCGATTGAAAATATTCGGCAGATGCAGGCGAAAACCCAAAATGCCAGAGAGCAGATGAGAGGGATGGAAAGCATGCTTGAGAGACTTCCCCCAGAAGCACGCGCTGAATTGGAAGCACGAATGGGGAAGAAGATGGGCGGTGAGAGCAAGTCAGTGCGTATCAAAAAGACTGGCCAGAGCAAAACCATTAATGGCTTTCACTGTGAAGAATCCCGCATAAAAAACAAGTCCGAAAAAAACAGGCCTGGGTGAGCCGCAAGTATCCTCCACTCCGGAAGGCTTTTGAAACCATGTTGATTGAATTTCCTAGTTTCGATGGTTCGGACAAGGAAGATAAGACAGATCTCGAAATCTGGAAATAGATTCCTGACGCCTGACCTGTGGTGATGAAGGCGTTTGAATTTAACGCCTTCCGCGGGGAGGCTTCCCTTGATATACAAGAGATGGTGTCTATGGAGGAAAAATCTCTATCCTCGAAAACATTCGACGCACCTGCAGGCTTCAAAAGAACCACCATACAGGATATGATGCAGGGCATGATGCCAGATGGTACACGATAAAGAGGAGAAAAGGCACGACATTTCCAGTGTGCTTTGTGAACGGAGATTAAGCAACCATCGTGCTCCTTTCATCGGAAAAAGTTCCCGAACTTTTGGGAAGCTTGTTTTGTGAGTAGCGGTGCGTTAGTAGAGGTAGCCGATGAAAGCCAAATACCATATGCGCTTCCTACTTTGTGTGATATGCTTCGTTAGCGTGGGATGCAATACAGGGAAGTCTCAAGATCAACGACGTCCAGATACACAGAACAATGATAGCCATGAGAAAGCATCCCCTACACACATCGCCGGCAAAGATGGCGCAGCGATGGCGCTGATTCCGACGGGAGTGTTTCAGATGGGCAGCGACAATGGTGCCCCCGATGAACAGCCGGTGCATACGGTCTACCTTGATGCCTTCTATATCGATAAGTATGAAGTCACCGCTGGGGAATACAAGCAGTTTGTCAAAGCAACTGGACATCCCGCTCCTGATTGGGATAGAGTCGTGGAATATGCCTCGACGGATGGACACCCAATCGTTTATGTCAGTTGGTACGACGCGATGGCTTATGCCAAATGGGCTGGAAAAACACTCCCAACAGAAGCACAGTGGGAATATGCCGCCCGTGGTGGCTTGGAAGGGAAAGCGTACCCGTGGGGAGATGAGGCATGTGACAAAACGAAGGCAAACTACGACGGTTCAGAGATTGGAAAAACCACGCCTGTTGGTAAATATTCCCCAAACGGCTACGGTTTGTACGACATGGCTGGCAATGTCTGGGAGTGGTGCATGGATGAGTACGATGTTGGCTTCTATGCGAAAAGCCCTGCCAATAATCCTGTATCGGGCGGTTTTATATCATTTGTTGACGACGTCTTTACAAAGGTTACCACCCGGCGCGTCGTGCGCGGCGGGGGGTGGGATGCCCCATCGCGTAGAGTACGTGTTGTGCATCGAGACGGCAATGGGCCAATCGGGGCGGTTGATAGCATTGGGTTTCGTTGTATAGCGCCTGTGGCGCCTTAAGGCTATGAAAGGAGGCCCGTCGGATGTCGTATCGACTGAGATGAGTTGAACTGAAGAGTTACAAGAATCTGGCTGCGACAAGTATTACCCTTGAACCGCTTACAATTTTGGTGGGCGCCAATGGCGCCGGCAAGAGCAACTTTGTGGACGCGCTTCGTTTCGTCAAGGAATGCTTGACCTAATCCGTCACTGTGGCCTTACAGAATCGCGGTGGAATTGGCGCCGTCCGCCGACATTCCAGAGGACATCTAACCCATTTCGGTTTTCGTTTCCAGATAGAAGGACCTCAACTGTCGGCCGATTATGCCTTTGAAATAGCCGCGAAATCTCATGGTGCCTTTGAAGTAAAGCGAGAGAGATGCCTTGTCGAATACACACTTGGTGAACTGTTGCGGATGGGAGAAATGGTGACTGATAGTGAACCTGAAAAACAACCCATCCAGCAGCTTAATCTGTTTAGGACGAAGAAGGATTGATGATGTTGGCAATTGTTCCAATCGTAGAGGGACATTCTGAAGTCAAATCCGTGCCTGTCCTCATGAGAAGAATCCTCAACCGGCATGGTATCTACGATGTGGAGATCGCGAAACCGATCCGAGTCAAACGCCATCAAGTTGTTAAAGAGGGTGAGTTAGAAAAAGCAATTGGATTAGCTTGCTTGCGTCCCAACTGTGGTGCAATTGTCATTATTCTTGACGCAGATCATGATTGTCCAAAAGAACTGGACCTTGTTTACTTTGCCAAGGACAACAGGCGGCGTCAGACCTTCCTGTTTTGGTTGTTCTGCCCAAGTCTGAATTTGAAGCCTGGTTCCTGGGCAGCGTCGAATCTCTACGGGGAATCCGGGGTATTACAGACACGGCTGACCCGTTATCCGATACGGAAGCAATCCGGGGTGCAAAGGCGTAGTTGAGCGAGCAGATGCCGGAACATCGCTATGTTGAAACGGACGACCAACCGGCTTTAGCCGAGCGTTTTTCTTTTGAGCAAGCCCATGAATAGTGCCGCTCATTCCGAAAGTTCATGAAAGATTTCAAAGGAATCCTGAACCAGATCTCCCAATTTGCAAATGCGCCCGGAGCGGTAACTGAGGCAATATGAATAAGGTTTCGGAATTATGAAAATCATAGCCGTTGATCCATTTTACCTCAAAATGCCCCAAATCACCGACGCAGCAGATGGTACACAGGATACGCTCCTTGTGCGCATCCAGACAGACGAGGGGATCACCGGGTGGGGCGAATGCGATGCCTCACCGCTTGTATCGTTAGCCGCCTACTGCTGCCCGATGTCACATGGGAACATCATCAATATTCGTGAATCCTTAATTGGGGAAACACTTGATAGCCCCGACGATGTTTCCCGACTGCACACAAAGGCGTTGCGTAACGGACTTGACATCCAGCAGATCCACCACGCCTACAGCGGCGCAGACATCGCCCTCTGGGACATTATCGGGCAAAAACTGGGTGAGCCGACCTACCGTCTGCTTGATAGCCAGTTCCAAAGCGCACATCCCAAGCTGCCGTATGCATCCGTTCTGTTTGGGGATACCCCCGAAGAAACATATCAAATCGCATCACGGTTACGTGAGCAGGGGTATCGCGCTGCAAAATTCGGTTGGGGACCGATGGGGAAATTTGGTGAGGAGAACGATATTGCACTTGTCCGTGCCGCCCGCGAGGGCATGGGAGCAGATGCACAGATCATGATTGATGCTGGCGTGGCCTGGGGCGATGACCATGAGATAGCTTATGCCCGCGCCAAAGCATTTGCGCAATTTTCCCTTACATGGTTGGAGGAACCCCTCGCCCCTGATGCAATCGAGGCATATCGTGCGCTATCAAAGCAGAATCTACCTGTGCCAATTGCAGTGGGCGAGGGGTCTGGAACGTATCGCATGGCGGAAGACCTCATCTGTCACGGCGGGATTCAGTTTGTGCAGATCGATGTCGGGCGAATTGGCGGCATCACAACCGCTTTCCGTGTGCGACAACTTGCCGAGCAGCATGGGGTTCAGTATGTGAATCACACTTTCAAGAGCCATTTGAGCCTTGCTGCTTCACTGCATGTGTTTGCGACCAATGAATCATTCAATCTGTTGGAGTATCCGGCTGCAGACTCTAAGCTATCTCAATGCCTGACGGTTGAGCGACTAAAAGTTAAATCTGATGGACGGGTGGAGTTGACGGAGGGGCCGGGGCTAGGCGTGCGGGTTAATACAGAAGCGATGGGGGCGTATTTAGCCCCTGTGCGGATTCAGGTCGGTAACGAGGTTATCTTTGAGCCGGTTGAACTCTAACTTTACCCTCGCATAGCGAAAACTTACTGACTTCGATCTGGAATCGCCATATATTAAGTAGCGGACAAAAGTAGATCGATAATCGAAGGCACGTCACCCGCCGCTCAACTTTCAACTGTGCAACCTCAGAAGTGATTCATCACTTATCATGCCAGATGCCTGAACCACTGTTACTAAATGTTGAAATAATTCTGTCCAACGACTGACTGGAATCTAACAATGGAGGAAAATATGATTCAAAAATATCTAGGTCTCTTGATTTTGAACCTTGCTATTATCGCAACAGCTTTTATTGCCTGTGCGATTTTCGTTTCTTGTGGAGATGAGGGGGAAGTGGTGACACCTGAGCCACCCACCCCGCAGCACCCATCGCCGGGTGAGCCAACACTTGAACCCCCTAGCCAACAGCAACCGGGTGAACAGACGCCGCAACCACAACCGGAACCACCGCTAGTTGAACAGATGCCACAACCACCTGACCCACAACAACCGCAGCCAGCAGAACAGATGCCGCAACCACAACCGGAACCACCGCTAGTTGAACAGATGCCACAACCGGAACCGGAACCAAAGCCACCTGTTGCCCTTCCGGGACTCCCTGATGACACAGCGGGATATGAGCAGTGGTTGAAGCTGAACGCGCAACCGATCCCTCCGGTAGCGGGCTTCGACCCACATCGTGGAACGAAAAATGTTTATGTCAACCAAACGCGTGAGGTCATTGCTCCGAATGGTCAGCAGCAGTTCCCTTATCCGGATGGCACGATTGTCGTGAAGGAAGCAATTCGTCCAGGTAAAGACTTTATTGGGCTGGTCGCAGTTATGTGGAAGGAAGCAGGAAGCAATCCCGCCGCTGGAGACTGGAAATTTGAGGAATTTACGCGAAACGCACCGGATGCAGAGTTTGGCTTGATTGCTGAGGGAGCAGCCTGCGCAGGTTGCCATTCGGGGGCTGCTGCTACAGACTTTGTGTTCACGCGACTTGAGTGATAGACGATGGACAAATCAGCGTCTCTGTTTTTCACGCTTTATCACCTTTTACATATAAGGAGGTCATCAATTGATATACAGGTTTCAGCTTGGATTTTTGGTCTTTTTACTCAGTGCATTGTTGGCAATTTCTTTCGTCCATGATAGCATGGCGCGCCCGGAATTTGCGGCGATGGAAGAGAAAGAGTGTAGCTTCTGCCACCTCGATCCGGCGGGCGGCGGACCACGCAACCCAGTTGGGCAAGTTTTTGAAGATAACTACTTTGAATTTCCTGAAGATTTCGATCCGGAAGCAATTATGGAGGAGGCGGAAGAGATTCGCCAGAAACTCACAACAGCGGTCAACATTCGTACCGCTTATGTCAAAACAACCGATGTTGACCACGGAGGACGTGCAGGCAATTGCACGTCCTGCCACTCATCCATTGATAGTTTCCTGATGATGCAGGGCGAGTTGACCGTCAATGCACAAGCCTCGGATAAACTTCGGATGACCCTATCCAACAATATGGGGACGCCCCTCAACATGTTTGCGACGGTTGATGCTATCCCCAAACACCTCTACGTCAAGGTGGGTCAATTCCGCCTTCCCTTTGGTCTTAAACAGAAAGACCACAATATCCTGGTCCGTCAAGGGTATAACCTTGGATCGCATAAGCGGGATGTCGGGGTCGAGGTCGGGGGCACTTACGGCAAGTTGTTCTATAATGCCGCCGTGTTCAACGGAAATCGGAGTGCTGGGGGAGCCGTAGATACGAACCACCATAAGGGGCGGGTTGCAACCGCTGGCGGTACGCTTGGACCCCTGCGGGGAGGCATCTCCTTTCTCCTTGATAGACCGTCAGATCGTGAAATGACCGCAGGAGCGTTTTTAACTGCCGTCCACAAAAATCTCACCCTCGAAGGCGAGTTCGATTTCGGAGGCAGTTTCGGCGACGATGAGAGCATCGGTTTCAGTGATGATGACATCACATCCAAGGGTTACTATTTTGGTGCGAAATATCGCGTGATGCCGGAACTGATGCTCTCTGGACGTTACGGATTGTTCGATCCGGATCGCACGCTCAAGGGGGATGCGAGCCAGCGCGTGACGCTTGCTGCACAATATATCTTTATGAAAAACGGTTCCCTTGAGCTATTCTATTGGCTCAATATCGCAAACGAGGACCACAACGAAACGAACTCTGACCGGCAGCTTGAGGGGGTAGATCAGCTCATCCTGATGTCGCATTTTTGGTTCTAGTGCAGTTTTTAGCGAAAATTTCTAGAGGTTTGATCTATAGGGGGAAGAGATAGGATGTCTATTGCAACTAGTGCAATACTTGGTATTATTTTTCTTGGTTTGGGAAATGCCTCCGTGTTTTTGATGTATAAACTGTGGGGCTATCCCTTCGACCATGAAACCCGTACTAGCGCGGCCCCGAAATCGCTAATGTTTGTCCACCGCGCTATCGGCTATGCCTATCTGATCCTTTACATCTTCATGATGTGGCACATGGTGCCCCGCCTGTGGAATTATCAGGTTGAACTCCCACCGCGTACCGTTGCTCACCTGATGCTCGGTATCACAATCGGCGTTTTACTTCTGGTCAAAATTTCGATTCTCCGCTTCTTCCGACACTTTGAGGAAGCGATGCCTTATATCGGGACAGCGCTCTTGATATGTACTTATCTGCTGATTGGTCTCTCTGTACCCTTCACATTGCGGGAAAGTGCTCTGCGGGTCAAGAGCGATGTCTTCAGCGATGCCAGCATCCAGCGGACGCATGCACGACTGCAAATGGCGGGATTGCCGCCTGATGCGCCACTTGATAAGCTGGCTTCGAGGCGGAAACTGCGTGAAGGACAGGACGTTCTGTTGAAGAAATGCGTTCAGTGCCACGATTTGCGAACCATCCTAGCGCGTCCACGCACTCCACCGGATTGGGTACGGACGGTGGATCGGATGGCAATCAAGCCGATGATAGGGGAACCGATTACCCAAGAAGATCAGTGGACGGTGTCCGCATATCTCATCGCTATCACGCCCGAACTGCAAAATTCAGCAAAAGAACAGCGGAAGCAGCGAATACAGGTCAGCAAAGCACAAACCGCCCTAGCCGTTTTAACGAATCCGGATGAAGTGATTGTAAATCCCGATGAGGTTGAGGAGACGGGTGAGATTCCTGCTGAAACGCCCTATGCCCCGGACGTTGCGAAGGAGCTTTTTGAAATTACCTGTTCCCAATGCCATGAGCTTTCAGACGTTGATAATGTGCCGCCGACATCGGAGGAAGAAACCACAGAACTGATCGCCCGCATGATTGATAATGGGCTCTTCATTGAAGAGGAGGATATCAAAATTATCGCTCGCTACCTGAATGAAACTTATGTGAATCGGTGATGGGGAGCATGGGATTAGAAGTAACGCGAAAACCGATGGAGGGAACGAGACCGTTTGGCGGCTGTTATACTGCGAAAGGGCATAAATGACGCTTTTGTATCTTGAATCCTGAATCTTCGATGGATATCACATTCAAGATGCAGGATACAGGACGCCAGTGATGTAAGTCATAACCTGTTGCGGTAATGTATGTATAGACATGGTTTTTAAAGAGTAACAGATTCTCGGTGCTTCGCGGCGGGACTGGGGGAGAATCGCAAAAACTCCCCTGATCCACCGGGGAATTAGGGGCCGGGGGGCAAACTAAAACAATCCAGAGATTGAAATCCGCTGCGAATCGCCGAGATCATGGGCGTTGAAAGCGTAGTCTGCAAAGAGCGTCGCTTCGCCGAAACGGAGGCGAAGTCCGGCGCCTGCTGCAAGTTCATCCCCCTCTACGCCGATACGGACGGCGACTATGTTGAACAACCAGTATTCCCCACCGAACCGGAAAAGCACCTCAGAACCCCCAGTCGCCTTGAGCTCTTTCTGATCCGTCTCCAAATCTGCCCCGAACGTTGCATCACCGATTACAGGGAATGCGATATGGTAAGATACACCAATCCGGAGCCGTAGAGCACGGGTGAACATGGGTTTGTCGGGCGTATTCCAGCGGATCTGTGTGCCGGTGACATCTTCCAACATCGCCCCGATCCGGAGTCCACGATATAGCTTAAGCATGAAGCCGAGATCAACCCCGAAACCATTCCCCCTGTTTTCAAAGAGCGACTGTCTGAGTAGCTTCAGATTCCCACCGATCGCGAGCCTTTGACTGATCTGACGGGCATAGGAAATCAGCACCGCATTGTCTGTGTTACTGAAATATCCTGCGATCTGGGGAGGCTCAAAGTAAAACTCGCCTTCCTCCTTGATTCCGTTACCATTCTTATCTTGAAAATCATCTAAAATGCCATTGCCGTTTGTATCCGTGAAAGTGGTGTGCGGGATGTCGTTCACACCGAGTCGAATCCAACTAAGCCCTAAGCTCCCGATACCTTCAATCTGATGAACGTAATTGACAAAGTTGTACTCTACCAAACCTTTGCTGAGAAAGCCTCCCCCTTCTGTCCCAAAGGAATCGGAGTACATCGCGGAGAAGGCGTGCTTTTGAATCTGGGCAAGCCCGGCTGGATTCCAGTATGCCGCCGTGGCATCATCCGCAATGGATACGAACACACTCCCCATGCCCAACGCCCGTGCCCCAACGCCGTGACTGAGAAATGCCGCTGCATGGCCACCTTCTTCAGCGAACGCCGCCATTGATACAATCGTGAACCCGAGGGCAAAGGCGAATAGAAATACGATCAGATACTTTTCAAACATAAAAATCTATGATATTTTGTAACATTTGTATTGGTCAGGAAGATGGCAGACAATTTACGGCTTGGATTTGGCGAGCAAAAGTGTCGATCATCCTATTGACCATTACAATATTTTGTAACATTCCTAAAATCTGTCCCATGTTGTCAAGATAGTAACCTTTTGATAAAATGAAATCACACTCGCCACTTAGCCCCTTTTCTGGAAGCACATCGAATCTTTTACCCGAATGAACTGCAAGATGTCCATGGTTTCTTTTGCCCAATTCCAGAAGAATTGGAGCGACAATAAACTCAGACCTTGCCTTCTCACTTGATGAAAATAGCCCCCAATCAAGACTGACTGCAAATGTTTCCTTGAGCCATTCGCTCATCTCTAATGTGTCCACACTGTCAAACAGTTTCGCTCGTTCCTCAACTAAGTCAAATTCTGTTACAACGTCTTGTAAACTAAAATCACTGTACGCCATTGAAGAACACTCCCTTCTGCGGGACAATTTTCCTTACGGAAATATACAACAGCATCACATCCCATCTGTTTTTCCTTTAGAGCCTCTCCCAAAAATGTCATCCTGAGTGCAACGAAAGATCTCAAGGATAGTGGAAATTGAGATTCTTCACTTCGTTCAGAATGACAAGGTAAAAGCTAACAGAATCAGGACTTACGTACTTGAATGTTCCAAATTGAGCTGCAACCTGTTATAAATCCTGTATCTTGAATCGTGCACCAGATGCAGGATACAGGATGCAAAGTTCAGCATAGACACTCATTTCTTGTAGAAACTGCGTAAGTCCTAAGAATTTGGGATAGGCTCTTAGTGCAGTCCGTTCACGTTTCATCCCTGATAAGTCGCAGGCGGACGTGCCCAAACTCAAACGCCCCCGACGATGAGCCGGTAAAGACTTCTGCATTGAGCCCCCAGGCCAGTTTGTAAGCCGCAAGGATCTGGATCATGGAGTTAGAAGTATCACCGTGACAAAGAACGGCGACGGTCCCACCGCCACCGCCGCCGGTAATTTTCGCGCCGTAGAAACCACCCTGTACCCCAATCTTCCGAACCGATCCCACAATCTGATTCACCTGTAATGAGCCAAGGCCGACCCGGCAACGATAGCTCCAATCCGATGTGTACATCAGTTTTCCCGCATTCATCAGATGCCTCCGAATGTTTTGCGGTTCGGCATTTGCTTTTTTGAGATACATGATAAACTTCTGCACGCGGGCGTGTTCGTAAATCGGATGTTCGACACGGCTGCGAACATGATAGGTCTTTTCGGGCTCGACTTGCGTAACGGTATCAACCGTTTCGCCGTATCGGTCAAGGAAATCTGCCCCTTTCATCCGCGCGGGCAAAATCTCCCAACACTTTCGACGAAAATCTTCCACAGAGAGTTTGCACAGGTAATTATCCCGAAGTTCCTCCAGATCCAACTCTCTCTGAAGGATGGTCAGTCCCATAAATGCGGCGGTACGGGCATCAATATAGGCGGAACTCGATGTGCTCCGTTTGGCTTTGCTGTAGATACCGATCAACCTCGTATTCGGAGGAAGTGGGACAGTTTCAAGAATCTGATCCGGCTGGCAGCGGATGGAGAGAATTCGATCCTTTTCTCCGACGGCAACGGTAATCTGATCCATAATGCCACACGGGGTGCCGACGATACGGTTTTCGACAATTTGCCCGATTCGAGCGATTTCTAACGCACCGAGATTGAGCCCATATAGATGGTTGATTGCTGTCAGAGCCGCTACTTCGATTGCCGCAGAAGAGCTGATCCCCGCCCCCATTGGGATATTGCTCTTAATAGCAACGGCTGCGCCGTGTGGTAGGCGATCGACTTTCCGCTCTTTTAGAAGCGCGAAAAATCCACCGAGAACGTATCCTGCCCACAGGGTTTGTGGACTTTGCCCGAAAAGTTGGCGGGCCTGCTCGTAAGATTTAAGGTTCCCGTCTGTGTAGAAGTCATCGAGGGAGATCTGTAGGGCCGGCAGATGCCCTTCCGTAGAAACGGCAAAGGTTAACGCACTCAACCGGCGATCCCGTCTTGCCTGGCAACCGACGACTGCTGCACGGTCGAGTGTCGATTCAAAGACGTTGGCGCCGCAGTAGTCAGCAATCCCACCCATGACATCGAGCCGCGCTGGTGCTTTTGTGATGATGACTTCTCCACTTTTTTCAAATCCATATTCGCCAAACATCCGAAAATCTTCATAGTGCAGCATGGATTCAAATTCAAGGATTTCATAAAGTTTGGTTTCGGGGCCAAAAATCTGTTCAATTTTCATGGGGTTGTGCCCCTTGAGGACTTCGGTGGTTGCGTCCATAAAGCGGTCTCCGATCAAGATTGATTGAAGGTTACCCGGAATATAGGCTTTATCATCATTATAATATATTGTTGGTATTGTGTTGTCAACATCTTTGTCGTTAGTCCTCAACTTTATGCGGCTGCAGATTTCCAGGTTTTGTAGAATTTGCAAAGGTTACTGAATTCCAGAGACCCCATCAGTTTGGTTGATTTCTTTCGGCGAAAAGAGATCTAAAATACTGCGCTTTTTGATAGACACCTCCACGAATGTATGATAGCATAGTCTGTGATCGGGGTGTGATGCTAGGAGATGATTGACAGTCCTTGGCGGGGTTGGATATTGACCTTTTTCATCAACACCCCAAACTTCCGCGATGCTTGCGTCGCTGACAGCTATGCCGGTCTATTCTGTTATCCTGCTAAAATTGATCTAACTTTCACTTGAAACTTAACTATGGAAGTAAACTATGAAGCTAAGTGAAGGACAACTCGAACAGTTCAACGAAGAAGGGTTTGCGGTCGTTGGGAATACCTTGGAGGACAGTGACCTGGCTCCGGTTATCCAAGAGTGCGAGGAACATATTGACGGACGGTCCCGAGATCTTCTGGCTGAAGACAAGATTTCGCAACTCTACGAAGACAAGCCCTTCGAGCGATAGCTGGCATGTATTTGCCGGGAGAACAACGAAATCTATCCAGAACTGGACATCATGCAGTTGCAGGGCAAAGTCTCGTTCGACTTCCTGCGCAACGACAACCTCTTGGATATGGTTCAGTCTATTGTTGGACCGGAGATTATCTGTAGTCCCATCCAGCGCCCGTGCCAAGCTGCCAGCCGGATTGACTCCGGGCGGTAAAGATGGCCATGTAGCTCCCTGGCACCAGGACGCCGGGGTGACGTGGGCTGAAGCAGATCCTCACTTTATTCTGACGGTTTGGTTCCCCTTGGGGAGGCTACCCTGGAAAACGGCTGCCTGCAAGCTATGCCACTTCGCGGGAATAAGTGAGTCGTTGAATGAAGCGAATATTTCGGAGGGTGGAGTGATATGCGCGATAATCTTTTTTCCCCCAATAAATTGGCTTATGTCAAAGGCCAGGCGCGTCCCGATGTCGAGTGTATTTTGTGTGCGGTTATTGACGGAAACGATCAGGTGGATCGCCTGGGAGTTTATCAATCGGCGTTGTTCACTGTCTCCCTAAACCTTTACCCTTACAGCCCGGGGCATCTGTTGGTCTTTCCCAACCGTCATATTGTCGATGTGCGAGAACTGACCGAGGCGGAGGTTCTTGAGTTGCATCGTCTCCAGTGCTTGTGCCTCGACGTGCTAAATGAGGTCTACCAAACACAAGGTTACAACGTCGGCTACAATATTGGCAGCGCATCAGGGGCAAGTATTGACCACTTACACCTGCACATCGTCCCTCGATATCCGCGTGAGCTCGGCTTTATGGATGTTATCGGGGGCGCAAGGATTATCGTTGAGGATCCAAATGTCACGCGGCAAAAACTCCGCCAGGCATTTAACGCCGCAAAAATTGGCTAAATTCAAAGCCCTTGTCTGAAAGTTCGTGATTTCGCAGGCTTTTTGACTGCCATGTTCGTCAGCCAATTGCGGATTGCAGACGCGATAGATCGGGATGCAAGCACTTGAGGTGGCTTGATTGCAATTCCGGCAACTTGACAGATTAACAAAAACGAACCATAAATGCTTCGATTTCATCAATCGTCTTCGGAACCTTAGCGGTCAGGACTTCACAGCCAGACTCGGTGACGAGAACATTGTCCTCAATCCGCACGCCAATTCCCAGATACTTCGGAGGGACGTTCTTGCTGTCAGGGGCGATGTAAAGCCCCGGCTCGACGGTCATTACCATCCCCGGTTGGAACGTCTTGTATTCTTCCCCCTCCCGTGTTTTCGCCATATCGTGAACGTCAATCCCCAGCATGTGCCCGATCCGGTGCGGGTAAAATTGCTTCTGCTTATCTTCCTTGATCAATTCCTCTTTCTTGCCTTCCAACAAGCCAAGTTTCAGCATGGCTTCGGTCAACATCTCCGTTGCCTTTTGGTAGGGCTCTCCAATCGATACACCGGGACGGATGCTTTCGATAATTTCAAGCTGGACATCGAGGACAAGCTGATATACCTCGCGTTGGATGTTAGTGAATTTCCCATTTGCGGGAAATGTCCGCGTGATATCCCCATTGTAGTATTTGTACTCACACCCCGCATCAATTACCACCAGGTCTCCGTCTTGGATCTGGCGGTCATTTGCTGTGTAATGCAGTATCGTTGCGTTTGCCCCACTTGCCACAATCGTTTCAAACGCCGGGCAGTTCGCCCCGTTCTTCCGAAAGATCGAGTCAATCAGCCCTTCCAACTCATATTCGTACATACCGGGGCAGACGGCTTTCATCACCGCAATGTGGGCTTCAATACTGATTTCTATAGCTCGACGAATCCGACTCAACTCCTCATAATCTTTAATGAGGCGCATCTCCGCAAGGATTTCAACGGGATCGATTACGACATAAGGGCCGGTTCCCTCGCGCAAGCGACGGCGGCGATACTGTTTGAGGAGCTCGATAATCTTTCGATTAAACGCCTCGTCTAATCCAAAACTGTAGTAGAGCCGATCCGCCTTGTTGAGATATTCGAGGATCTTCTCATCAAACTCCTCGATCGGATAGGCTGCGTCTGCGCCGAAGTCCTCTTTCGCACCCTCGACGCCAACGCGCTTGCCCGTCCATACCTCCCGTTCTGGGGCTCGCGGACGAACAAATAAAGCATATTGATGTTCAGGGTGGTCTGGGGCGATTACACAGATTGTCCCGGGTTCTTCAAAGCCGGTTAAATAGTAGAAATTGCTGTCTTGATGGTATTTGTACTCAGTGGAGTGAGTGCGCATCGCTGATAACGCGCTTGGGAAGATCGCAGCACCTCCCTTGATCTTCTGCATAAACGCTTTGCGTTTGCTTTCGTGCATGTTTGGTTTCCCCTTCAAACGAACTGAACCTTGCGAAGGTTTCAAACCTTCGCAAGGTTGTATTTGTTCAGTACTATTCTCGTTGTGACCTATCATGCTGTGCTCGTCTTTTGGCTTGCAACAACCTTCCTGTGCCACTTCCCATTGCGGGTTGGATACCTGTAGATGCCCGTCCTGCCGAGATTGTGTCTGCCCGACTCCCCTGCTGATATTTGGATTGAGAAGCCGAAAGCGTGGCGAAGTCGCTAAATTGCGCTGCTGTTTTCTGCGCTAAAACAGCCTTCTTCTGGCTCAAGCGTGCCAGCGCCGGTGATGACGCCCCCTGCTCTCGATGGCGAAGGGTTCTCAACTGCGCTTTGAGATCTGTGATATAGCCGCTTGCAATACTGAAACGGCGGAGTATCATCTCTAGGACAAACAGGAGGATACTCACGGTCAACAAAGCAAATGAAAGCGGCCTCAGGTGTTCAATTCCTTTCCCAGAGTGTTGTGCAATCTGTTCAGGCGATGGTTCAAAAACACCGTTGGTTCGGCTGGCGAGTTCATTAAGCAATTGACGATTCGTCTCAAATTCAGTGAACTCTGCGGGGTAGGAGAGGACAAGGCTTTTGTGCATCGAACTTTCTACTTTTCCATCTTGTTTCTTCTGTGCAGTGACGAGATACGCTCCCCGCTCACGGATGGTGAATTCCCCCGAATATTGGGTTGGCGCGACGCGGTGAAGTTCAATCGCTTCCCCTTCGGCGTTTGGTCGAGCGACGCGCACATCGAATGTGGAAGATGAACCAGGGATTGCCCCAATCGATGCCGCGTCTATGATCACTTGTCCCTTGCCGTTGCCATGGGATAGGTTCAGATCGAAATCTGTGTTCCCGCTTGTCTGTGGTAAAACCCAGTTGACTGCCTGCCCCCAAAACTTCCCGAAATTTTCCCACGCGATCCAATCCCTTCCCCAAGCCGGCTTCACATCAGAGGTAAAGGCGATTGATCGGCCGAGTCCGTAATCCCATGCGGCGAGAATTGGGTGTTCTTCGTGGGAGTGGATGTAAACCTGCGTGAGCTCTTTTTCCGACGTCGCGATGTAGCCGTAGAGCTTCGGCGTCTGATTGATGCCCGCTAAGATTGGGCCTTCCCCTTCGCTGATAATTGGCTGAAACGGCTCTTGAACCGTATACTGCTGTGTCTGCCGCACCTCGTCTGCCATCACCTTTGGCAGTTGGCTGACGTTCCGAACATCCCTGTGCGCTCCCCCTCCAGCCTCGGCAATCTTTTTCATCAGCACCCGATCTGCGTCACCAATGGCAATCGTCGAAATAGTTATCCTGTCTGCTGCGACCTGCTCCGCTAAGGGGATAAAATCGCCATCTGACTTGCCATCCGACAAAAGAATGATATGCTTTTGTTTGGCATCAATCTCCTTGAGTCGTTTATAAGCCTTTTCAAGCGCGGGATACATCTTCGTACCGCTGCCGGGGCGTAGCTTCCCAACTCCGCGGATGATGGACTTGTGATCAGTTGTCGGCTGAATCTCCATCTTGATCTTGGCTGCAAAACCGATCACCCCGGCTCGATCTTCATCATTAAGCGCACGGACGGATGCACGAACCCCTTCGATCGCCAACTGGATCTTCTGATCCCCTCCAACGTAGTTTGCCATGCTCCCAGAGGCATCAACCACGAGCATGAGTGCGAGGGATTCTTTTTTCTGGCGAGGTGTCATGTCAAGAGGCAGAACCCGTTCCAGTGGTGTGTCGTGATAGCCTCCCCTGCCGAATGCGCGATCTCCGCCAATCACGACTAACCCGTTCCCCAGATCGCGAACGCAGCTTTCAATTAACTCCATTTGCACTGCGGAAAGGTCATCAGCGGATACATTGCTCAAGATCAGGGCGTCGTTATTTTGGAGTACAACGAGATTATTGGGAAAATTGGCGGGCGCAATAACTTCGACCGTCAAACGGTTTTCTTCAAGGACGGTCTTCAATGCTACCTGTCCCGCATCCCCTTCAACGTACAGGACGTGGGGGCTTCCAGACACCCGAATGAAGCCATACCCTGTGTTATTTTCGGCGATTGGATCATTGAGGGAAATTTCGAGACGATATTCATGGCTACCTTCCTCAGAGATCTGCTGCGGAAAATCGATTGGCTGTTTTCCTCGCTTCAACGCTATCGATTGTGCATCGGTCACAGGGGTATCATTGCGATAAAGTCTTGCCTGAACTTGCGCATCTGCCGTTGTTTCGACAATGGCGCGGACATTGAAGACTTCGCCAGACCTCACCTGCGATGGTATCTGCAGATCGCGCACCCAGACCTCATATTCCCGCTCAGACACCAGCGGAATTGTGAAGAGCTCAATCTCACTTGCACGGACGAGGTCGAGTAACGCCGCTGCTTCACCGACGTTTTGCAAGCCATCGCTCAACAGCACTAGCCGTTTCTGTCGCCCCGGTCCTCCGGACGGGAGACTCATCGCCAGTTGAATCGCCTCCACAAGGTTGGTTGCCTCCTGATCGACTTCGGCGCCAGAGAGGATATCCTCCGTTAAACGGGAATGCTCCCCCTTTAGTTGCATCGGCAGGCGCACCGAAGCCTGCCCACCGAAAAGAATGACGCTGAACTCGTCAATGGACTTCAGCGCATCAACGGCAGTGTTAATCTGCCCAATGCCCTCTGTCTGTTGTGAAATCGGAACGCTGTCAGAGACATCCAGAAGAAATACGACGGAAAGGATATCCTCCCGATCCTTCTGCTGCAAACCTACTAACGCAAGGATAAGGCAAATTACCGCACCGAGACGCAGAGCAAGCGTCCCAATCTTCCGCCATGGTGCAGCCTCAACTCGCGTGCAGCGGTTGATAATCAGGAGGATTGGGATGAGACCGATAAGTAGAAAAAAGAGGGGATTGCTAATCTGGAACATTAACCGTTACGATAAAACCGCGTTAACTCAAAATAGAATTGGTATTATAACGTGATCTCGACCGGTCGACCATTCGCCCATAAACGACCGCGTCAGCCTTGTACATTTTTACGAGACGTGACAATTCTGGTGTGGACCATCAATTCGGCTCTGCTTGAGCGCGGACGATTGTTCCTGTCTAAATCTGGTCGTCTGTGAGTAAGGATGCGTTTCATCATTTTAATACTGCCTTTAGCTGATAAAATGACACAGATACTTAAGTTGGTCTACAAAACTGAAAACGAATCACCAACCTCTACTATCATTCCTCGCTTCGAGACGGATCATCCTTCCCGCCGCCAACTGCTATAACCGCCGAGGTTTCCTGCTGCGTCTCGACCAGGTTGTAGAAGATTCCTTTCCGAGCCATCAGTTCTTCGTGCGTCCCGACCTCTGCAATCACCCCATCGTCCAGGACGATCAGCCGATCCGCGTTGCGCAGGGTGGAGAGCCGGTGGGCGATGGCGAAGGTCGTTCGCCCTTTGACCAACCGGGCGATAGCGGCCTGGATCTTTTTCTCGGTTGGCGTGTCCAGCGAGGAGGTCGCTTCGTCGAGGATCAGAACTTCGGGTCGTGTAGAATCGCTCGTGTGATGGCGATACGCTGCTTCTCACCGCCGGAGAGTTGGTTTCCACGCTCACCGACCTTCGTGTCATACCCGTCTAGCTTGGCAACGATGAATTCGTGAGCTTCCGCCGCGATTGCCGAATGGACGATCTCATCGAAGGCCGCCTCCGGCTTTCCGTAGCTAATGTTTTCGGCGATTGTGCCGTCGAAGAGGAACAGTTCCTGATGAACCATTCCGATATGGTGGCGCAAATCTTCAAGACGAATCTTCCGAATATCCACGCCATCAATCTCCAGACTGCCTCGATTCACATCGTAGAACCGACAGATTAGGTTGATGATGGTGGTCTTGCCCACCCCGGATTTGCCCACTAAGCCAATCATCTCGCCTGGTTCCACATCGAAGTTAATCTCCTTGAGGACCGGTTTGCCCGGATCATAACCAAACGTGGCGTCTTTGAAGGCAACCCGTCCGTCCATTTGAGGCATCGGGGTAGCGTCCGGATCATCAAATGGCTCAGATTGTGTGTCAATAAGCTCGAAAATCCGTTCGGCGCCTGCAAACGCCCGCGTGATAAAGTTGTTGATTTCGCTGAAGAACCCCAAAGGACGGTAGAGTTGCCAGAGAAAACTGATGAAAGCCATCAACACACCGAAGGTCAGATCGCCACGCAGAATCTGCTTTCCGCCGAAATACCAGATGAAGAACACACCGAAGCTCATCAGGAAATTCATTACGGCGAAAAAAATAAACCAATTCCGCTCACCGGTGACGCTGACCGCCCGCAGTTCATCGTTCCGCTCGTCGAAGCGGACCGCCTCCCGGTCCTCCTGGGCGAAGGCTTTCACCACCCGGATGCCGGAGATCGATTCGTTGAGGTGCGAGGAAAGCCGAGACCACTTTGCGTGCCAGCGACTCCAGATACGCCGCATGCGCCCCCAGATCAGGAAACCACCCAGCATAATGAACGGCACTGGTAGCAAGACGTAGAGGGTCAACTCCCAACTCAGGTAGAGCAGGAGCGCGAGCGTACCTACCAACATCAGCGTGTTGCTCAAAAGGAAGGGGATACCGAAAAGCAGGAACATCTCCAGCCGATCCGAGTCGTTGGTGAATCTAGCTATCAAGCTGCCGACCTTCCGTTTATCGTAGAATCGCAACGGCATGTACTGCACATGCTGATAGAGTTCTGTGCGGATGTCCTTGCTGGTTCGGCTAGCAAGTTCGGCTCTCAGAAAACCACGGACGATTTCAAAGAGGAAGGTCAGAAGGTGGATACATAAGAGCCCCAGTACCAGCCATATCAGTAGCCCAAAGTTTGCCAGCGGTGTGAGAACGTCATCGATGATATGCCGAACGATAAGCGGAGGAAGCAACTCAACCAGGGGAGTCGCCGCCGCAAGGAACATGAGCATGATGGCCTTGCCCCGATAGGGCGCAAGATAGCTCACGATCTGCTTCATGGTATCCCATTTTTTGACGCAAGCTGGGCAAATCCCGTCCTTCTCCGGGAGCAGTCGTCCACACTTATCATACCGCGACCGTTCCATCTCCGTCGGCAATGTGAGAACTTCGCCTTTGGAGAGTTGCTTAATGCCTTCGGTGACTTCAGTGAACTTGGGAATCAACGAATTGGAATAGTACAGATAGGTCGGTTTGCCCTCTTTGGGTTCAACCTCCAGACGCCCACCGCCGACAAATTCCTCTGTTTTGGCTTCTTCTACCGCTTTGAGCAGCACTTCCACAACGCCATTGACCCCTTCTGAGGGGATAACGAACAGGCGCTCATCAGTCACCACCAGCCATCGTTCCCCAAAAGATCGGTCGTCGATGAGATCTGCAGCGACTTGAATGTGCACCTGTTCTTCTGAAGGTTTCATACTCTGGAGCTTGGTATCCACTTCAGGCGGCAGCGTTTCGAGAAACGGTTGCATGGTTGTATAAAACTCCGATAAACTTGAGATGTTAAAAAATAATTTGACTTTGTTAGATTAAAAGAACTCATCAGCAGATCCACTGGTGGCTCGCCTCCCCGGTCCTTCAATGCTGGGGGAAAATCACACAAACTCCCCCAGGATTGGGAGCCGGGGGCGAATGTAATAAATCAAGGTAATGCGTATTGCGTAAAACGTGAAACGTAAAACGTGAGACAAATCCTTTCTTCCCTTCCTTATCCTACTCTCTGACTCCGATAATCTCTGCGGCCTCCTGCTGTAACTCCACGAGGTTGTAGAACACACTCTTTTTCTCCATGAGTTCCCTGTGCGTGCCGACCTCCACAATTCGTCCGTCTTCAAGCACCACCAGTCGATCTGCGTTTCGCAACGTCGAAAGTCGGTGAGCAATCGCAAAGGTCGTTCGATTTTTGATCAGGCGGCCGATGGCTTCCTGAATCTGTTTTTCAGTCTCCACATCCACCGATGATGTCGCCTCATCCAGAATGAGAATCTTCGGATTGTGGAGGATGGCACGGGCGATAGAGACGCGCTGCTTTTCTCCCCCCGACAGGTTGTTTCCCCGTTCCCCGACCTGTGTATCGTAGCCATCGGGCTTTGCCACGATAAAGCTATGGGCATTCGCTGCTTGTGCTGCCTGCATAATCTCCTCGAAACTGGCGCCGGGTTTGGCGTATCCAATGTTCTCAGCGATCGTCCCGCTAAACAGAAACGGTTCTTGAAGCACAATACCGATTTGGCTTCGTAGATCTTCCAAACGGATTTTCTGAAGGTCTACGCCATCGATCTCAATGACGCCACGGTCCACGTCATAGAAGCGGGCAATCAGGTTCACGGTGGTTGTCTTGCCCACACCGGATTTGCCGACGAGCCCGATCATCTCCCCCGGCGCAACGTCGAGGTCAATCTCGTGGAGGACCGGCTTGCTCTTGTCGTAGCCAAAGGTAACTTCCTTGAAAGTCACCTGTCCTTTCATATCAGACATCGACATCGCGTCCGAATCATCGTAGGCTTCTGGGGAGGTATCGATCACCTCGAAGATTCGCTCCGCGCCGGCAAACGCTCGTGTCATCCAACTATTAACCTGCCCAAACCACTCCAGGGGACCGTAGACAAGCCACATATAACTGTAGAAAGCTATGAGAGTGCCCAAGGTCAGATTGCCACCGAGAACCTCCCGCCTACCAAACAGCCAGACAATCAACACCCCGAATCCGGTCACAAGGCTCATCATCGCGAAAAACAGAAGGAAGTTCCGTGCGGTCTTTCTGGAAATTTGCATCAACTCCATATTTTTCTTCTCAAATTCCCGAATCTCCCGAACTTCCTGGGCGAAAGCTTTTACCACGCGGATGCCGGACAGTGCCTCATTCAATCGCGCGTTGAAGTGGGACCAGCTCTGACCATACTTGTTGAAAATCCGTCGCATACGCCGCCAAAAAAGGCTGCCCCAGATCAGAATAAATGGGATGGGTACCAGGATGTAGAGGGTAAGCCTCCAGTTCATCCAGAAAAGGAAGCTGAGGATACCAACCATCATCAGGGCATTGATCACCAGGTAAGGCAGTCCATCAACCAGAAACTCGCGCAGCATGTCGCTATCCCGTGTGACGCGGGACATCAGCGCCCCCACTCGCCGTTTGTCGTAGAACTGCATTGAGAGCATCTCAAGCCGTCGATAGAGCTGGCTCCGAATGTCGGCCGTTACCCGCGCACTCAGCCAACTTACTATCCAACCGTGCAGCAATTCTGAACTCCAACTCAACACGCGAACCCCAATCAGCGCAAGCACCCACAATCCCAGAAGTATTGCCCTTTTATCTATGCTCGCAGCCATCCCCTCCGGCGGTACGAGAACATCATCCACGATACGCCGCGTAATCTGCGGTGGAGCGAGCTCTGCAACGATGGTTGCAAGGGATGCGAATATCAGGATGGCTGCACGCTACTTGTAGGGTTTCAAGTAATTGGTAATTCGCCCGAGCGTCGCCAGCCGACGAATGCAAGCCGGACAGATGCCGTTTTTCTCAGGCAGCAGCCTGCCACACTTTTCACATCGCGTCCGATCAAGCTCCGTGTTAATCAAGAATTCGTCTTCTTGGCGGAGCTGCTCAAGCCCGCGCGCTACTTCGGAGAACTCTTCCGCGAGTGAACTGGAGTAGGGAACAAAGATGGTCGTAGCTCCCTTCCGCTCGATTTCTAGGCGTCCCCCTCCGATTAAAGGCTCGATCCGGACAGTTTCCAATTCTTTAATGGGCACGTCCACAACCCCGTCAATGCCCTCCGTAGCCGCTACGATAACCCGTTTCTCTGTGACGATGAGCCACTGCTCTCCGAAGTTTCCATCCTGATTGAGATCGGTGGAAACCCGGATGAGTTCATTTTCTTCAGCGGAAAGGACGATCTTCTCTTTGACCGCATCGGGCATCGGTTCAAGTAATTTCATCATCGGCCTCATTCGTATGAGATTTTCAGTTAGCGAACGTCGGTTGAGTAACGAAGTGTTGGTGGTTGAGAGCAGAATGCATAGCGCTCAATGATCTGGTTATGCTTTCTTTTGCTTTTCGGCTTTATGTTTGCCCAGCATTCGCCGAAGCAGCGCGTCTATCTCTTGGCGTGCTGCTTCGGTCGGATCAAACCACTGATGACGGCAAGCCGCACAATGCTAGTCAGGCCGATCAAATGAGACGAAGCACGAGCCGAGAACGACTTCTCCTCTCTCAACTATCCCCCAAGCTGCCTGCGTTGGGCGTCCGCCGCTGATGCGCTTAATGTCGCGCCCTCCACACTTGGGGCAAGTCGAAGATTTTCGTAGTTCAAGCATAACGATACAAGTTCAGTTGTCCGATAGATCGGACGAGCACGGCAAGGGTTGCCAGAAAACGTCGGGCAAACCGAAAGCGTCGTTTGCTAAAGAAAGATCACGTCTCCCCGCCGTCAACTGCAACGACTGGTTAGGCAGATGTGGTTTCTCTCCGCCCCACCCGACTGGTGCCCCGACCCAAAGACTTTGCGCTGTCGGTAGAAACTGGGCAATGTTCAAGGTGGCGGCAGGTGGCGCAAAGTCAACGGGAACAAGTGCAATCTCTAAATCCTCAAAGGTGAGACTCACCACTCTCATCCGCGTATATACGAATATATTTTGCGTGTTGCATTCTTCCTTCCTTATGAAACGAACCCTTGAGTCGCGATACACCACAGCGTTCCGACTTGACCGACGCTCGCCTCATTTGCACGGCGGGAACATCGGACGATATTTTGCAGCCGGCGACATGGCGATGATCTGGTCACCTCGCCAGTCGATGGTATAGTTTTCAAAGCAGATACTCTCCACCGTCCGTGCTTCGCGCAACGGAAAGGTGATGACGCTCGATGAGGGAGTTTGATCGCCGGCAAGGAGCAGATACGCCCCGATGAACGTCTTGGAAGCTTCAGCGGCGTTTACTTTCAGGCGAACGTTTTTCTTCTCCACCCAGGACGGGATACGCACCAGCAGATTGCGTCCACTCCGGTTTTCGATCTCAAGGCGCCCCTCTCTCGAAAGATGGCTGGTAACGCGCACACCTTCCGCCTCGTGGCTCAACAGCAGGTTGACGCGCAGTCCGGCGTTATCTGAGGTAATAATAGACCACAGGGCTTCGCATATCCCATCCACAGCGCCAGACGTAATATCATACGTTGCAATGGTGGCATCTCGATGCAAGAGATAATCATTGGGCGTCGGAAAACTGAAGCCGCCGCGGAGACGTGAGGCTCGGCGATGGCGGCTGTCATCCGTCTCATCGGGTTCATCGGGCAAGTCATCCACATCGATAACCTGTGAGGGGAGCAGATGCCCGCGGAGGATACGTTCTGCGTCCTCGAAGTATTTGGGCCATCCAGCGTGGCCCAAGAGCAGCGCGGCGCGCAGCAGGTCACCAGTGTTGTTGGACTCGCCGCGGGGGTGAAATTTATGCAGCGACTCCATCGACCAGCCGAAACTGCTGTTAAAGCGCGGGCAGCCCACATCATAGATGGCTTTGACTTGCTCCAGCAGGTTGGCGTCGTTGGCGACACACGCGAAATCCAGCATTCCGGCGACCATGGCGTTGAGGGAGTGGCCATGGGTGCCGGCTTCCTCTTTAACCCTTCCTTCGGGTGTAAAACAGTGTTTCAGCGCATAGGAAGTCATGAGTCCTGCCAACTCCAGGGCAACCTCGTCCCCGGTGACGCGATAGTTCCGAACAAGCGCATCGACTGCACGCCCCTCCTGCGATGGCTGGTGGTTGTAGTCCGAAACATAAGAAGGGAGCCGGCCGAGATGAATGGTACCGTCATCGTCCAGCGCGAAGCGGACGGCGCGAATCATCCGCCGACTCCACTCCCGCGCACGCTCGTCACCGCGACGGATGAGAGCAGTCAGGGCGTGCATGGATTCCCGTATGTTGTGGAGATGGACGAAACGCTCGCCTGTTTTATCGTCCGCCATCCCCGGCAGATTATCTGCCTCATCGAACAGTGCCATCTGAAGGTCCGCGAGATCATTCCAGATGGCTTTGTCAATACTTTCCCCTGTGACTTGCTCTGCCATGCCGATGGCGTGAATGGCTCGGGCGACGTCGTGACACCAATCCCACGCGCCGGCATGACCAAACGGCTTCAACTGCCCTTCCGCAAAGCCGATAGACCAGTAAGGCATGTATTTTTTCGTTGGGTCGAGCCCGCCCACGAGCGAGTTCAGTCCTAGTCGGATGTGATACAAAATATCTACCGGTTCCAGATGCTGCATCTGTTTGCTCCTTTTTGAAATGTATTCTTAACCCGAGTTGCTACCTATAAGCAGATGATGCAGGTAAGAAGACTGGGAATCCAATTTATAGCACAGATCAACGGAATTAACGGATTAAATATGCGATATATCCGTTAATTCGCATTATCCGTGCTATACGGCATCTCCCTACTCTCGTCAATATAGGTATAGGGTTATTCTTATGTTCGATTCAGCTTTCTCCATCCTCTTGAGCGCTGCATCTTGATGTGAGAAAATCTGTAGAGGGGAGGAGAGACCTTTCTGTGCTTTATACAACATGTGAGTGGACTGGTAAACTATCATGGCTATGCTTCATGATGCTGTGGTAATGTTCGCCGGCTTCTTCGACGGGGTCAATATGAATGACTGCCCTGGAAAGATAACTCACACGACTTGGAAGGTTATTGATAAAGGGATACCCTAACATACCATCAACTTGACCCTGTGCGACGCGACAGAGGTCGGAACAATCTCTAACAGATATGAATTGACGCCTCAATCGCACCGCTTCTACGGCAAGTTCAACAATGGTGATGTGAGCATGCTTGTTAACAAAATCTAAGTGTCTCAGTTGTAGCCTCTAGGCAACTTCAGGCGAAATCCAATTGCCTCCACACCCCGTATCAAGTACGAATAGAAACGGAACTTCTCCGTTAATTTTGACAGGCACACACAACAGCCCATTGGGACGAATGTCGAGTTTAACTTCGTAGCTATTTCGATGTGTGATCATCTTTTTCCCTACAAATTCTGGAATGTGTACTATCACTAAATGTTTGGTACGTTTTGGACACATGCACCCTGCGACATGGTATATGATGCGCAAAACGTGATGCGTGATATTCTTCCCGGTTAACAGCGCAGTTCCATTTCTGACGCGTTCTTAATCCCGTGGCAAGGGCAAGTGAACCTTCGCGCTGTCGCGCGATTGGGAGAGCAGCGCCCCTAACATGATCTCTAACGTGTTTCGGGCGCGGCGTGGAGGTGAACTGCTCGGTGCGTCGTTCCAAACCATTTGGGCAAGCTCTCGGACAGGATAAATCAAACTCTCGCCAAGGAAGTCCCCGTAGGTATCGCCCTGCGGGGCAGGTGCCTCCGTAGCGGTTCCTTCGGGTTGGTCTGTCTTCCAGGCTTCGCAGCGGGTATCGTTCAGCCGGAAGCGACCAGTCGGTCCCTGAAGGTCGAATTCGCAGCCTGCGGGCGTCATTTTGGCGCTGTTGACGATGCCGCGCACCCCGTTGGCGAACTCAATGATAATCGACGACGCCGGATCGAGGGCTGGGTCTTTTCCCCCTTCTCCCTTGTATTCCGTGCCATAGTCTTCAAAACCCTGCTCGTGTGCGGCGATTACCCAGACCGGGTCGACGTCGGCAAAGTAGCAGACCCCATCAATAAGATGGGTGCCATTACGAAAAAGCATCGACCGACGCCCGCCCATGTGGGCGACAATGCGAGTGAGCCCGCCAATTTCGCCCTCCCGAACCGCTTTTCGCACCGCTTGGTACAGCGGCAACCAACTCCGGGTGTGGTCGACCGACATTTTGGTGCCATTCCGCTCGACCGTCTTGATGATTCGGTCAGCGGCGTTGAGGTTAATAGTCAACGGTTTCTCACAGAAAACACCTTTGACCCCGGCGTCCGATGCATCACACACTGGATTGGTGTGATAATCGTCCGGCGTCGCCACGCTGACGACGTCCAGGTTCTCCTTTTCGAGCATGGCGTGGTAGTCGGTGTATTCCCGGACGGAGCCGCGTGTGACCCGCGACCGCTCGAAGAAGTTGTTGAGGACATCGGGTTTCAGATCACAGACTGCGACGATCTCAAATTCGGGGGCGTTGACGTAGGCATATCCATGATTCGCTCCCAAGCCGCAGCCAATAACACCTGCACGTAATTTTTCGTTTGGCATTCGTTTACCTCATTATGTCGGTGAGATGGTCTTGAAGCCATTCACGTCTTATTTATATCTCGTGTCTTGCAGTTGGATTCAGGATTCAAGATGCAGACGCCATCAATCTGCTTGCTACCCGAACAGACGCTGTTCAGGACTCAATGCGTTCCACTATTGAGGACAATATCTTATATGCAGCAACACCTCTTGGACTTCGGCTTCAGCGAGAACTTCAAGGGGCAGGTTTTTGCTCATCAGCCACTCCAAATCTCACTCACTCAAAACATATATCTCCCGCGGCAAATAACTTGACCAGCAGTTTCTCATAATGGTATAAAAGGTTTCCTCTGCCAATTCCTTGTCATCGGTTTTGATTCGGATCGCTGGCATTTTCATGTTTCCCCTCTACAATTCAACCGCTAGGTTGAGGCAAGTCCGCTGGAAAGCCGTAGGGCAGGTCGGTGCGATCCGCAGGCAGGGGCCAGCTTTGCCCACCCAGGTTCTGGAATAACTCGTGGCAGCCGCAAAGCCACAAGAACATTTCCGACACCTTGATCGCGTCACGAAACTGCTCCACATACTCCCCGGCAGGCCCGGCGTATTTGGCCGTGGCAAAATCGAAATCTGGCTCGACGACCCAATCCCGCTTTGGTGGGGTCGTGCGCCAGTAGAAGTACTTGAGCAGATTGCGGATGCCCGAAGCTGTTGATGGTCCCCGGCGATGCCAGATGTGGTAGATAGTCAGGAAGATAGAACCAGCGGGCGCGGTCGTGGGGATGGCGCCCCGGATATTAGCCAGATGTCCCATGAATCTGGCTTTGTTCCGCACGAGATGCGTCCCCGGCACCATCTGCGTCGGCCCCATTTCAATCGGCGTATCTTGGGGATAGTAGAAAACTTGCAGGAAGTTGAGTTCGTGCGTATAGTCATAGTTGCCATCCACATGCCAACCACCGACTGTCTGGATCGGGCACTGCACGCGATGATTGCTCATCAGTATCGGCAGGTGGAAATCAGCACCCAGAAGCGAGCACACGGCGCCGGCGGCGGCCGGATTGACAATCACATTTTCGACAAACCAATCTTCCCCCAGAATCCCACTCGGCTCGGTATAAGAGTGTTCGTCGCAGTATGCCATCGTCCTGCGATTTACGTCATCGGGGACAACGCCCTCAAGCATCAGATAGCCGTTCTTGCAGAACTCCAGCACCTGCGTATCCGTCAGGGTCGGTTCACAATCGTAGGTTTTCTGCTCCGATATTCGCATGGTTTACCTCCATCGTTCCAGAATGAATTCAAAACCAAGTCCGTAAAACTCTTTTTTGTCCACAGTAAGCAGCGCCATGTTGGGGAAAGAGATAATCCGCCACCCCTCCCGGACGGCATCCAACACGGTCTGGTAGGGCCAGTCATCGGGGTCAGGCGGCCCTTCGGAGAGCTCACCGTCCTCAATCAAGAGCATACCCACCACCGGCGATTCGGGGGAAGTGCTTCTCGCTTGCAGATAAAGAATATCCTGCCGTTGATGACCGTTTTGTCCCACGATGTCCGTGATTCCTTGGCGGAGTCGGTCTGCTGTCAACGCGCCGCGCTGTAGTTTCACCGTCAGTGCTTCCATTATTTCTTTCTGCGCTTCAGTCATTCAGCTTCTCCCTTCCTTGAAATTGCGGTTCATTGAACTTGAGTGTGATTATGGTAGCCTCTACACTCCACAGTTGCGGTTGGAAGTGTTGAAAGATTCAACTCATCTCACGCAATACGCTTCACGTTTCACACTTTTCCAAAAATGTCTGCGCCGCCTTGAGTGCGTCTTCAGGTGTGTGGATTTTTCCTTCAAACTGAAGGTCTTCGATATGCTTCAGGATGCGTCCGATCTTGACACCGGGCGCCAACCCAAACCTTCGCATGATGTCATTCCCAGTGATTAACCTGCCGCGAGTCATCATTGGACGGATCTCTTGGTAATAGAGATCCGCGATCCGCCTCATCAGCGCTTCCGTTTTCGACGCATCAGCCGGTTGGCGCAGGGTTCCCTGCGAGGCTCGCAGGACTGCGTATGATAGCAGGAGAACGCCCAACCAATCATCACCTGTGTTTCTCAAAAAGCGGATCATCGCCTGTCGCACTGGTCCACCAGCGTTGGTCATCAGATACAGGTGATTCTGCACGAGGCAGTTCATCAGCTTTGCGACCTTCCCGCCCAGGCGCAGACGATTCGTAATTTCGACAGCCATCTCCGCCCCTACCTTTTCATGACCGATAAACCGCGTATTTCCTTGAGAGTTGACCGTTTTTGTTGCTGGCTTCGCCATATCGTGCAGCAACAAAGCCAGTTTGATAATCTGCCATCGTCGCTTATCGTAGATTAGATGTTCGCGCAGGTATTCCTTAATTTCCTGGTGGTACGGTTGCCAGGTATCCGGTATCGGTTTCGCCTCAAACATTTCGAGAGCGAGCAGAGAATGTCCCCAGACATCAAGGTGATGATAATCGTTCTGCTGAACACCACGCATTTCCTCAATTTCCGGGATGATTTGCGAGAGGAGGCGGATCTCGTCCATTTGGCGCAGGTAGATTGTCGCGTTTTTAACATCTAAGATTTTGACGAATTCATCGCGGATGCGTTCAGGCGCAATCCCGTTACGTGGGATTTCACTTCGTTCAACTTGCGACAACCGATCTTTATGCTGTTGGATGAGACTGATTGTTGCTTCGGGTATCTCAAATCCCAATTGTGCGGCAAAGCGATATACCCGCAGCAATCGCAGCGGATCATCAAGAACAACCTGCTCACCCGGAAAACGGAGGGTTCGGGCTTCCAGGTCGCGATAACCGTTGCACGGATCGATTAGATTCACCCTTGGCTGTGTCAAGAGCGATGAAAGGTCGAGCGCAATTGCGTTGATGGTGAGATCGCGCAGGCGCAGGTCTGCTTCCAAAGTCTCAGCGCGGAATTGGGCAAAATCCAAGCTAAGTTGCGTCTCTCGAATCACGATTCGTGCTGTTGGCGGTTGTTCTTCTAGCTTTACAAAAGCCTCGCCGATCCGGTCCGCAAACGTTTTGGCGAAGGCAACTGTATCGCCATCAAGGGCGAAATCGAGATCTGTGACCGCCCGATTGAGCAGTACATCCCGGACGGAGCCACCGACGAGGTAGAGTTGGACGTCCTGCTCATCTGCAAATGCATGGAGTTGGTGGATGAGGTGTGGGTCCGGTAGATTTTTGCGTAAGGTTGTGCTTGGAATGGATTGCATGGAGATTGAAACAGCCTCTGCCTATTTTGATATAGTTTAACACAAACCCCTATCCCATTCAATTCAAAAGTGACCAGCTTTGTCACGCTTTGGCCGCTATGTGTTACATCAAAAAAGCCCGGTGGAAAATATCCCTACCGGGCTGTTCGGCGTTCAGTTTTCTTTGTGCAAGTACGGTGGGCTTGCGATCCGTATGCCAGCAGCAAGTGGAGCGAAACGAAATCCCACGAAGCGGGGCTCTGCCGCCCTCTTAGGGTTCGGTCCGATTCTCGGATGAGAACGGGAGCCTCACCCTTGCTCCTGCCGGTTCATATCAGTACCTCCATTTGATGTAGTTGTCGCTCTTACGGCAGGTTAAGCATGTAGGCGACCCAATCAACTTCTGAGTTGAGGCGCTTTTAACTGCACTCTTCCTTGTTCACGACCTTTTCCATTGCGCCATCTGCTCCATGTACCGCTCCCTGCCCCACAGGTCTTTCTTGTAGTGCCAGCGCCACTTCTCTGGGTACATCACAAGGCTTCGGTCCTCAATGGGAAACTTAACCGCTGCATGACCCCGTCGATGAGATTTTCTCAACCCAATCGCAATCTCCAACGCATGGCGGAGATCGTCCCCGGTGGTCACGTTGAGCGTTACGCCCTTTTCCAGTGTATCGACAATTGCCTGGACAATCCCCATCATCGTGTCCCCCGGATACAGCCAGCCCTCGTCATCATAGCCTCTTTCGTCGACGCTGTAATCCTGAAACAGGCCCTTGACCTCCTGCAGATCTGCAGGTCCCCGCCGGTCGGCGCCGTCCGCTACCTTCCAGAGGTGGAGGCCGAGACCGGTGTTGTTCCAGTTATAGAGCACCCCGCGGGAACCTATGACTTCGATTCCCTTCCACCCGATGTCTTTGAAGTTACTGAAACACTCTATACCATTGGAGAAGCGGATATAACCGCCGATTTTTCCAAATCCGGTATCGCCTTCGTTGTAGGGCTCTTCGTAGTCGCTAAAGGGGTCTCCGTCTACCCATCCCATGACCCAATCGACATCCGCTTTATTTGCGAACTTGCGAGCCAAGTTTAGCCCGTGGCAACCGCCCTGATTATTCTTCCCATAGAGATTGATTCTCTGGACTTCACCTATCTCACCCGACGCGACCAACTCGTAGGCTTTCTGGTAATCTAGATGGCTTGAGATAACAACCCCGGCGGCGAGGTGAACTCCCCTGGAGTGGCACGCCTCCACCATACGATCGGCGTCTTCCAAGCTGGCAGTGAGAGGCTTCTCGCAGAAGATTGCCTTCACGCCGGCTTCGGCTGAAGCTACCACGGCATCGGCATTTGGTCTGACCGGCAGGACGGGCATAGCGATGTCGATCTGCTCGTTGTTGAACATCTCCTCGTAGTTATTGTATCCGGGAACGTTGAAGCGTTGGCAACCCAACTCTAGGTTCTCCGGGTCGGTGTCAGCAATGGCGACGACCTCGCACAGCGGGTGAAGGTCGAAGGCTCGGGCGCGGGTAGTCCCCGCTCTCCCACAGCCAATGATGCCAACTCGGTATTTGGGCTTTGTGGACTCGGTCATGTTTGCTCCTCCTCAAGTCGTATTCATAAAAGGCATTATTTCAATCTGAAATTAGCTTTGTCACATTTGTTTTGACAAGTAGAGCAAGCAGCTTGCTCTACTCTAACCCTCATAATCTATTTCACGGTGTGTAATCGTCGTTGCTGAGGACTCGCCGATTTTTTCAGGTGTTGTTATGTCTACCTCTCCTTCCTACGCGATGGTGGAAATTCCCCCTGACAGGTTTTTGAAACCTGTCAGGCCTGTGCCTCACTCATCTAACCCAAGCAGAGCAAGTGAATGGCGATGGATGATGCCTTCGATTTCGTCCTCCGGGATCTGCGGCATACTGGTACCTTCGGCGAATCGGTTGGCAGTGCGTAGCGCGTCAACCGTTTGCTCAATTGTGACAATCGGGAAATCGCTGCCGAAAAGCAGTTTGTGCATCACGCAATTTTCATGACAGAACGCGAGCGCCTGATATCCCCACCACGGACGTAACGACACGCCCCCGGAAACGTCGGCGAAGACATTCGGGTGTTTGCGTATCATCACCATCGCATCGGTGTACCAAGGCAGTCCGATGTGAGCGAGAATGATTTTCAGATTTGGGAATTCGCGGGCCACAGGGTCGTACAGCAGCGGGTTCGCCCATTCCATCGGCGTATTGGCGATGACATGGTACGCTGCGTGCGTGAGGATGGGAAGCCCCAGTTCTTCCGCACGGCGATGCACCCGTCGCGCCCTGTCGCCGTTTGGGTCATAGTGTTGATAGACCGGGCTCATCTTGATGCCTTTGAGCCCTAGATCGTTGACACATCGGTCGATCTCGTCCAGCGCATCCGGATCGTTCGGATCGACCGACATGAATCCGATGATCTTGTCCGGGTGTGCCTTCGCGTAGGCCGAGATCTGGTCATTGGGAGTGTGCATTCCCAACGCGATGGAGTTGATGCCGAACACGATCGCGCGTGAAGTGGCCTCCATTGCATGCCAATGTTTTTCGGGCGTCACATGCAGGTCGATCCCGCGGTAACCGGTATGTTCCGCATCGAACACTTCGACGAATACTTTCCCCCACTGCTTGCGGGTGGAAAGATGGGTATGTACGTCAATAATCATGATGAATTCTCCGACTTGGGCAGCCCTCGCCCCGATTTTTTTATTTGGCAATTAACATTTGCGCGTAGCAGAGAAGGGGTTTCGGCGGTAATCATAAAGTACATCTCCTCACTGCACGTCCCCAATATGATCGGGATCTAAAGCGACCTGAAGCTAAGTCAACGAAGGTCATGCCGTAAATTTCCTATGCCGACCTCCCCCAACTCCTCCTTCCCAAGGGGGAGTTAGAGGGGGTTGTATTATGGGAAATTATTTTCTTATTTTCAATTAAGTCTAGTATAAGAGCCCTCCAGCGCCTTCCATACTTCACGAGAAAGATTTCAATACTTCACGAGAAAGATTTCAATCAAACACGACCAGCGACCGCGCCACATCCCCCTTCTCCAGCGCGTCAAAGCCATCGTTAATCTCCTCCAGCGACAGGCGCATGGAAATCATCTCATCCAGCAGCAGCCGCCCTTCCATGTACAGGTTCGCCAAGCGTGGAAAGTCAACGCGTGGCCGACTCATTCCGTAAGAGGTACGCACGATTTCGCGTTCCCCCATCAGGATGTGGAAGGGAAACGAGACTTCCTCCCCAAATGGGGTCTTGCCGAGAATCACAACCCGTGCGCCGGGGCGTGACGCTTCCAAAGTCTGCCGAATCGAGATATTTTGGCCCGCCGCTTCGATGGCGTAGTCGGCGCCTCGTCCCTGTGTGAGGTCTCGCACAAATTCGATTGGGTCATCTTTTGTGCTGTTGACAATGTGCGTAGCGCCGAACTTCTCTGCCCACTCCAGCTTCAAGGGGTTAATGTCTACCCCCACGATGATCGACGCGCCCGATATCCGAGCCCCTTGAATCACACTGAGCCCCACCGCACCGCAGCCAATCACCACGACACTGGTTTCCGGTTTGATGCGGGCGGCGTGGATGGCTGCCCCATAGCCGGTCATGACGGCGCAGCCGAGCAGAGCAGCACAGTCGAGTGGAAAGTCTTTACGCAGCGGCACCGCCGCCTGTTCAGCAATCACATTGTACTCAGCGTGCGATGAGACGAGGCTATAGTAATGCACCGGCTTACCGTCGAGCGACATTCGCGTGGTGCCATCGAATAGCACACCTCTCGCGTTAGCGTCTCGCGCCACTTCGCAAAGGATGGGCTGACTGTGGTCACAGTAAAAGCAGTGGCCACAGTTTTGGCTCAACGAGCACACAACATGGTCGCCGACCTTGACGCGCGTGACACCTGGACCGACTGACTCCACAACGCCAGCGGCCTCGTGGCCAATCACAGCAGGCAGGTTCACCGGCTGATAGCCGTGCATGGTCTCCCAGTCCGTGTGGCAGAGACCGCTGGCGGCGATCTTTACACGCACTTCGCCCGGACCGGGGTCAGCGATATCGATTTCCTCGACGGAGAGTTTTCCTGGCGTCGAGTACAGGATAGCTGCTTTCATCTTCATGGTGTTTGTCCTAACTAATGGCCCGTCAAATTCATCTGTTGAATCAAGCAAGGGCACCAACTGTTCGGGCAAAGCTATCTTGATACACCTGCGGATCAACCCGTGCGTCAATGAGCGTCGTTCCATCCCCTTCCATCGCAAGTTTCAACTCGCTTTCAAACTGTTCGGGCGTGTCCACGGTCACACCTCTCAAGCCGCACGCTGTGGCAATTCCGGCGAAATCGACGGGATGGAGATTCAAGCTGTATTCGGGCATGCCGCGCGATTTCTGTCGGGACTTCATTGTTCCCAGCGCTTGGTCATTGATAATAACTAGCGGTGTTGCGACACCAGTCCGCGCAAATGTCTCCAGTTCACCCAGACGCATCAACAGGCTGCCGTCCGCGCCAATGCCCACCGCGGGCATGTCGGGCTTTGCCAGCTTTGCGCCGAGAATGGCTGGCAGCATCAACCCCATGGTTCGTCCGCCCGCCGTTCCCCAATAGGTACTTGGATCATCCACGGGCCACAGGGTTTCAACCATACGGATATAAACGCCCGTTTCTGAAAATAAAACGCCTTCTGCTGGCAGTACATTACGTGTGATTTCGACGATGTCTTGTGCTGCAAGTTGAACCCCCTCCGGACGCTTAAAGTATTGCAGGATTTTCTGACGCGTCTCCTTGATTTCGTCTTCGGAAAAGCCCTGCTGCTTATGCTCCGATAAGTTCTTGAGCATCGCTTTCAAATCGCCGTTCACACGAACCTTCGGGTTGGGCGACAACGTTTCATATTCCGGTTGGGGGACGAGCTCGCAGGTTGGGAGATCGACGTTCCACGGGACGTGTGTCATCATGGCGTCTGCGCCGACCAACAGCACCCTGTCTGCTTCAGCCATGAGCTCGGTCTCAATGGTGTTGGGGCCGTAACCGCCGGTCATGACGCCTGCCCAACGGGGATGGGATTCGGGAAAAACGCCGCGGGCATCCATGTTAACCAGCACCGCCGCACCGATGTTCTCAACCAGGGTCAATAACTCCTCATTTGCCCCAGCCCGCACGACATCCGTACCGGCGATGACGGCCGGTCGACGAGCGGTTTGAATGAATTCGCGGACAGCGGTAAGTTGAGCCTCATCTAGTGGAGGCGCCGGCGAAGCCTTGGGGGGCAAGGGATTGCCGCATTCGGCTAGGCCCAGATCCGAGGGAAGGTTTAAGAGGACGGGCCCAGGTCGTCCGTCTGTCGCCTGAAATACAGCTTCCTGCACAGATGCCGCCGCACTGTCAGCAGTCAAGACGCCCTGGCACTTCACCACCGCGCCGAATAACTGCGCGTGATCGCAGTGCTGAACCATCTCTCGCTGCATCACATGTGCCGGTGAAGACTCACAGAGACAGACGACCGGCGCACGTTCAAAATAGGCATTGACGGCGCCACCGGCGAGATTGCCTGCGCCAATTCCCTTCACGGCCAACGCCAGCCCTGCCGTGTCCTTCATAAGGCCGTAGTACGCCGCCATGATCGCTGCGGACGATTCGTGCGCAACGCTTACAAAATCGACGCCGAGCTGTCGTCCGGCTTCCATCATGTCCAACGGAGAGCCGCCACCGGGAAGACCGAAGAAGTGTTGCAATCCCCGCGCTCTTGCTTCAGTGAGAATCAATTCTGCCAGTTTCATTATGATGTCCTCCTGTAAGTGTCTTTAACGGAAATTTTGGATATAATTCATTTTATCTCAGGGATGGTCGCCAGAAAGAATCCACCGTTTCTTGGCGATTGCAAACGCGGTATCGAGCCCGCCAAGTTCATCGACAAGCCCGATTTCCTTCGCCTGTCTTCCGGTCCAGATCCGGACCTGGGCAATCTCATCAATCTCCGCTAATGGTGGGCGGTTAAGAGGTATCATGAGTCTTCGCCGATGAGAATTGAAATTAGGGGCTTTTGACCCATTTTTCCGAGCGGGAAAAGGGGGAGAGGTAAAGCGCCGCCAGTTCAGGGACATTAGGCATCTGAAGCGATTCCTGCCTCAAAATATCTTCCCAACTCCGAGTCCGACACCTTTGATTGGGTCGAACTCAAGCCGATTTAGTGTTCATCGGTGTCCCAACACTAGCCGTGCCACTAGAAACTGTCAAAGTCGGGTTTCATAGGTGGAGAGTATTTAATTAAGACGACCAAAAATTATGATGAATATAACAAGTACGATCCGCAGAATGTTTGGTTCACGGCGGATGCAGTGACGGAGATTGAAGTTCGTATTTTCTATGGCAGGTGAGGCCTTATGGCTCTTTGTAAAATGGATTATAAGTGCTCCGTTCCCCAATTCGTCCTGCAGCCCTCCTACCTGTACTGTAGCCATCAAGCGTATTAAGTCCCTCTGTGATTCTTTCAAGATACTCTACACAGTATTCTAATGTTTCTAGGTTACGACCAAGATCGTAAATAAGAATTGATTTACCTGATTTTGTTGTTGCGAATATTGATGTTCCAGCATTTGTCTTTTCTATGAAACTAATTTCTGAAATCCTTATAAGGCTTCCATTGTGAGTAACAAGCCACTCAGGTTCTTTATCCCTTTCTACATCTAACCCTTTACATCCTACTACTAAAAAGAACATGAAAAATAGGCACTTTAATTTCAGCATTTTTAACCCCCTATCAAGATAGAGGTATTATAGTAGAATTCACAGAAATTGGCTACCGTTTTTTAGGATATAGTAAAAGATATGGACTATCGTGGAGATTTGCCGAATAAGCCGCTGCATGAGATTCGGGACGAAGATCATTTATTAAAGACAGTGCAGCATCTGCTGGGGATTAATGTTTAGAAACTCACTTTACTCGTTTGTCGCCCGCAAGATTTTGATTGACTTTATCTTTCGCATAAACTTTGACGCTTATTATTGTAACAAAAGTTGAAAATTAGTGCAATAATATAAATTATTGAGGAACGATAACCCCCTATGGTTTTTCTGGAACTGCTGTGCCAACTCATGCGTTTTCAAGATAATCTCGGCGGGACATTTGCTGGAGCAAAACAGGTTTATTCAGCGCTTTGTACAACTGCCGTTCAATCGCGATCTCGTAACGACAGATTGCGACATCGCAACTATCAAAACCGTCTAAAAGTAGGTCGATTTTCCAAAATCGACATTCTGGAATAGGGAGCAACTTGCGTTAGAATAGGTAGAAACTTGGGTTAATTTAACATCCCTTCGGTAGGAGAATAATCATTGCCAAAAAATAACACCGTCGTAAATACTCCACAAACAACAATTCCGTTTTCCGCATCAGATCAAGAACAATTAGACATATCCACCCTTGAAACATGGCTATGGGCTGCCGCCGGGGACGTTTCGTTTCATGCGCATCCGAGGAGAAGAATTCCCGGGACGGGTCTGAATCCTTCAGCCAGCCGTGAACGCGGGGACTTCTGTCATGCCTCCATTGTTTTCCTTTGGTTACGTTTTAGAGATTCCACGTCGTCTAGGTGACATTTTTTATATTTCTTTCCGCTTCCACAGGGGCACAAGTCGTTTCTACCAAGGTTCCGTTCCGCGAAATTGAAGATTTCCGAGCGGTATTCCCTTAGTCCTTCTTCGCCATGCGAGTATTCTCCCCAAAGGTCATTTCGACTTGCGGCAATGCCAAATTTTTCTGTGTAAGAGAGCCAATAAAAAAATGGAATTACTAGTTCCTGAAGGAACTTTTCGATGCTAAGATCCTTGTTATCTCCGCATTTGAGACCCAAGCAACACAAGTCATCGTCTGAGTAAAAGTGCAAGTCAACGAGTGGAACGTTGCATTTTTGGGCGATTTGATAATGCCGCCCGCTGACTTCATACACTTTTGGCCATCCGTTCGGGTCGGGAATCTCCAAGAAAATCTCAATCTCGAAAACGTCGCAAATGAAGCGGTTGGCTGTTCTGGCACCATCGTCAACTATCACTTTTCCCGATTCGCTATCATACGCGGCGCAAAAGTCAAGTTCGCCTACAATCTTTTGAGAATCTGCCTCGTATTGTAGGTTCGGAAAGCGCGATTCTAACCATTTGATGTCGCTGTTGGTTATTTTCATGGATAAAACTACCTTGCATAAGGCTTTCTGGGCGTTACTATTACCGGCGCAACACCTTTGTGAGTGTCATCCTTGAGTTTTCCAAAATTGTCATTAAACAATTCTCTCCACTTTTTGACACTGGTGTTGTGGTCTTTCGCATCAAACGCTTCGTTGATCTTAGCGTTGTAAAGATCGAACATTTTCCGAAAATGACTATATTTGCCTTGGTCCCAGTGTCTGGTGAAACTTTCTGTAGGTAAAACCGGATTATAGATTTCGGGCATTAAGGAATTGTCCTGCAAAAAAATGTTGATCCGGTTTGAGATTATCTTTAAAGACGTTGGAATGTCCTTAAAATTTTCGCTACCCTCATCACTAGCATATACACTGTTACCAATAAGCGTGGTTAGGAGAATTGATTTTACGGAAAAGTTCCCTTTGTGGTCTCGAAGAAATTTTAACAATCGCGTGCCCCGCTTTAAATTCCCGTTGGTAATTCTCGTTTTCTCGTTGAACCAATCCCTATAGCCTGTCCCATCAGTCTCTTCAAGGCAATTTTCCTTGTTATTGCAGATATAATGTTCCGCTCCGTCCGTAATGCAGGGAACAAGATCTAAGTGGAAGTCGCCTGCATAATCAATATAGACACACCGGGTTCTTCTGTGGACCTTATCTTCATAATTGCCGTTTTCCTTTAAGCAGTCATAAACGTCGTTGATATAGTCCTTTGGTTCTTTGTCGTCATCGGATGTCATGTACAAGAGCATATCAGCATCATATTCGCGATCGCCCACAGGTTTAATAATTGTCTTCAAGCCGTAGGAGCCTTGCCGTTCAGTCTTTTGGTATGCATCCAAATTTTCGCTGAGGTAGGTGTCCACAGCCGAAGAACTTTGATTCAACTTTTGGAGTCGCGTTTCATTAAGATTTACCTCAGTGCTGAGGAACTCTTGGAAATATGTTATATGCTTCATTCTTTTTTCTCCTAATCTAATTTTCCTAGGTTTTATCGGTCACCTTCAAGATGACCTGGTATAGGATAACAGGGTTTAAGTCAAGACGTACCAGTCTAAGCTAAACATTGTCGCAATACTCAATTGTGAAAAGCATCAAATGGTTCTACTGGATTGCCAAGAAAAATCTCTTGGAGTTTAGGCAACGCGTGTCGGGCCTCAGAATGCCCAAGACCTTTCAACGAGTTAATTTCTTTTGTCCCGTCTAAATTAAACCTCCTACGGGGAACGACTGGATCAATCCTGATGATGTTGTCATGCCCCGCAAGAAGTTTCGCTGTTCCGAGAGATCCATGGGATTGTGCGTGCATAAACACGTCAAGTAGCTTGGGTGTCCAATATGAAAGGCCGCGTGGGATTCTTCTTCCCCGATCGATATTTAATGGTTCGGTCGTACAACCTAAACTCAAGATTTTTAACGAATCTCTTGGCCACTCAAGTACCGAAATTGCTTCAACAACGGACATCCCCACAGGATTATTCGCCCACACACCACCATCTATCAAAGGAGTACCTGTAGCGGACCGATGTGCGGGAAAGTAAGTTGGGGCGGCGGAGGTTGCAAGTGCCACATCTACTGCCTTTTCCTTATAATCTCTCTCCAATCGAGGATGATGGGCGGTTTTGTAGATGTAGACCTCGCCATTTTCAAGGTTCAATGATGGAATGACAAGCCGCTTTCTGCTATCGCCCAATTTCTTTTCGCCGAAACGGTCCTTCAGTGCTTCCTTAAGAGGGGCACTATTGTACTTTGCGGTGCTAAGCCACCTAAGCCACCGTAACAAGCGATTTCCACCAAAAATGAGCGGCCCAGATTCTTCATAAAATGCCAATATCTCCTTGGCGGACAATCCTAGACCAAGACCCAAAGCAATAATGCCGCCTGTTGAGGTCCCGACGATTAAGTCGAAGTAGTTTGCTACGTTGTCTCGAATTGAATCTTCAACAGTGGCGAGAAAGGAGGTTGGGAATACCCCCTTAATCCCGCCGCCGTCAATTGCTAGAATTCGTCTTTGTCTACTCACTGTAACAATCTCCTTATTTTGATATTTTTCAAGTATGGGCTTAATTTTTTATGATTGCATTAGTATATTGTATAAAAAACGCGGTGTCAAGGTTTTTTTCATTGATTCGATTTTTAGTATTTACTTGAAAATCGTTTTCTTATATAATAGGGGTTACGCATATGGTCAGAAAATAGGTTATAATACAGGCTATGAATCCACTACAGGCTATGAATCCACTCAAATGCACTGAATACGACTATATCAACTTTCTGACTGCGGCTCCGAGAAACTACAGTTATACCGAGACAGCCAGAATCCAACCGAAAGGAGAAAAACACCGCCATGAAATTAGGAGAACGCCTTCGTTCTATTCGTAAGGAGCACAAGCTAACTTTAAAGGAGTTAAGGCAGTACGCTGACCTGTCTGTTCCCTATCTGTCGAATCTGGAGCGTGGTATCGTTAATCCATCTATAGAAACCCTTCAAAAGATTGCTAAGGCTTATAATATAACAGTCAGGGATTTGTTTAGCGGTGTTGAGAATCTAGGAGAATCAACACATGCAACTTACCCCAAAGAATTTGAAGCATTTCTAAAGGACCCCGAGTACAGTCAGGAAATCAGTGATGACTGGAAAGAGTTACTGATGAGAATTAATTTGCGTGGCAAGCGGCCCTCCTCTAAGAGAGAATGGGTCGAATTGTATCTTCACCTTAGACGGATTCTTTCCCAACAGGAGGAAAAAGTGATTGACATAAAAGCACATGTTATCAAATTAGTTCAGAATACTGTCAGGAAATATGCTTCTACGGAAATCCCCGATTTTGATGAAGTAAGTTCCGGCTTAGGGTTAGTTGTAAAGGAGGTTCCACTACCGCCGAAAGTAAACGGGGCAATTGAAGGAAGGACAATTCTTATCAATTCCCGGATTCAAAACAAAGAGCGGAAACAATTTACTCGATTTCATGAAGTCACGCATCACTTGATCGATGAAGATGAGGAATTAATCTCTGTACTTCACGATGTCACTTGGGATCAAAATGGTGAATACGAAAGACAAGTAGAAAGGCTTTGCAACATTGGTGCGGCTGAGTTTTTGATGCCTCGCGAGGAATTTACAAAACTTTATAAAGAAAAGGGATTTAGTGTCGAACTGATTCCCTTTGCCGCCAATTATTTTGAGAGTTCGGCAATTGCGACGACCATTCAACTTGCTCAAGTTGCACCGAATTCGTGTATTACCGCTATTTGCGAATTTGGATTAATCTCGAACAAAACAGCAAGGTCTCAAGGCGATCTTTTTGATGAGAAAAATCGTACTCCCAAACCGAAGTTGCATGTGGTCTATTCGGCTTCGTCTCCCGCAACGAAATATTGGTTGGCAAGAGACACGAATATTCCCGATGACCACCTGATCAATCAAGCATTCTTGGAAGCCCAACCTCTTGAAGGGGAAAGCTATGTCCCTTTTCGTAGTGGCAATCAGATGCCTTGTGACTGTGAAGCATTGCCAGACAAAGATAGGAATAGAGTTTATGCCTTATTCCATATGATCCCTCCACCGAATCCGAATCCTGACCAATTGACATTTATTTGAGATCTGGCAATTTAAACCCTATTTCAGGAAAACAACAAGGAGCATAACCGTTGCCAAAAAATAACACCGCCGCAGATACAACACAAACCACAATCCCGTTTTCCCCTCCAGATCAGGAACAGTTAGACATATCCACCCTTGAAACATGGCTATGGGACGCCGCCTGTGTGATTCGTGGGGCGACCGATGCCCCGAAATTCAAAGATTTCATCCTACCCCTGATTTTCTACAAGCGGCTCTCCGATGTGTTCGATGATGAATTTGCGAAACAGGTCGAGGAATTCGGCGATAAAGAGGTGGCGCGGGAAATCATTGACGCCGACCATCAGGACGCACTAAAGAGCGGACGCAACCCGATTGTTCGTTTTTATATACCTAAGCAGTATTGTTGGGAGGCACTTCGTGACCATCCGCCAGATGGTCGCTTAGGAGAATTTGTCACCGAAGCGATGCGCTTGGTTGTGAGTCAGAACCCGCGGTTAAGTGGCGTCCTTGACGTACAGGACTTCAACGAACAACAGAGCGGACAGCGAACCCTTGACGATGCCCGACTAGTCTCACTGATTGAGGTCATAAGCCAACATCGGCTTGGACTTCAAGACACAGAGCCGGATATCCTAGGGCGCGCCTACGAATATCTGTTACGGAAATTTGCCGAAGGACAGGGACAGAGTGCGGGTGAATTCTACACCCCGAAAGAGGTTGGTCAGTTAATGGCACGCCTCATCAACCCCGAACCGCACACCACCATCTACGACCCAGCCTGTGGTTCAGGCGGGCTGCTTATCAAACCCCGCCTCCTATTTAAGGAAACACATCCGGATGAACAGAGCGCGGCTCCAAGAATCTACGGGCAGGAACTGACCGCTACCACCTACGCCATGGCAAAGATGAACGCCTTTCTGCACGATTTTATCGGTGCAGATTTGCACATCGGCGACACCTTCCGCAACCCGCGTTTTGTTACCGACGATTCGGGCCTGCAACGCTTTGACTATGTGCTCGCCAATCCGATGTGGAACCAGAAGGAGTATAACGATGCCTTTTATGCCAATGACCACTGGCAACGGTTTCCCTATGGCGTTGCGCCGAGTTCCTCCGCGGATTGGGCGTGGGTTCAGCATATACTCGCCTCCCTGAAAGAGACCGGACGCGCCGCGATTGTCCTTGACACCGGCGCGGTGTCTCGTGGTTCTGGCAGTGTGCAGACCAGTCGGGAGCGGGATATTCGCAAAAGGTTTGTGAAGGATGACCTGATTGAAGGCGTGATACTTCTGCCCGAAAACCTGTTCTACAACACCAGCGCACCGGGGATTATTTTGCTGCTGAACTGCAGCAAGCCAACGGAACGTAAAGCACAGATCCTGCTTATCAACCTTTCCAACTATTTCGTAAAGGAGACTCCCAAAAACGCCTTGACCGATGAAGGGATTGATCTCGCAGCGGAAGTATATCAGGCGTGGGAATTGCGTGAGAAGTTGAGCCGTGTTATCACGCTGGAAGATGCCCGAAAAACCGATTATAACCTGAGCCCTTCCCAGTTTGTGGATGTGGGAGATAAGGTAGAACACCGTCCTATCTATGAGATTCTGGCGGACCTGACGGAAGCACGGATCGCCCGCGAAAAGGCGGATAGGACGTTGGAAGATCTGTTGACTCGTCTTGGACTCAATGGGGAGGGTCTACAATGAGTGAGATGAGTTTGCCAGCGCATTGGAAAGCGGCTAGGTTCGGAGAACTAGGAGATTTGGTTCGCGGTGTTTCTTATAAAAAACAAGAGGTAACTGATACTGCGGAGCTTGGATATTTACCAGTTCTTAGGGCAACAAACATTCAAGATAGAGAGCTAATGTTAGGAGAGGAACTAGTATACGTTAAAGCTGAAAAGGTTTCAGATTCACAGCTTTTACGCATGGGTGATGTGATAATTGCAATGTCTAGCGGAAGTAAATCTGTAGTTGGAAAATCCGCCCAGTTAAATACGGATTGGAATGGTTCTTTTGGTGCATTTTGTGCGGTTTTCCGCCATAATTCAATGGTAGAATCATTTTTTATTGGTCATATTTTTCAGACTAAGAATTATCGGGAGCATTTACTTAGAGAAGTTCGTGGCACAAATATTAACAATTTATCGAAAAATCATATTCTTGATTATCAGTTTCTCCTTCCCCCATTTCCCGAACAACGTGCCATTGCCCACATCTTACAGGCAATTCAAGAAGCCAGATCCACCCGGCAACGCGAGATTGCGTTAGAGCGTGAACGCAAAGCGGCGTTGATGGATTATCTCTTTTCACACGGCACGAAGGGCGGAACCCGCAAGGAGACGGAGATTGGGGAAATTCCTGAGAGTTGGGAAGTAGTAAGGTTGGGGAAATACTGTTATAAACCGGATTATGGTTATACTGAGAGTGCAAGTGACTCTCCAGTTGGACCCAAATTTTTGCGAATTACGGACATTCAGAACGAAGAGGTGAATTGGGAAAAAGTTCCTTATTGTATTTGTAGTGAGGAAGACAGGGAAAAGTATTTATTAAAAGCTGGTGATATAGTAATTGCGCGAATTGGTGCAACTACTGGAAAAGCGTACATAGTTGATGATTGTATTGAAGCAGTTTTTGCATCGTACTTAATTCGAGTGAGAACAAAGGATGATTTATTGCCTGATTTCTTAGCTCAATACTTTCGGACAAATGGTTATTGGAGGCAGATAAACCAAAGCAAGGGGGGTAGGCTCAAAGGAGGCGTAAATATTCCCATACTTAGCTGTCTTGTGCTACCGTTACCTCGTTTTGCTGAACAACAGAAAATCGCCGAAATTCTACAAGCCTTTGACACCAAAATCGCCGCCCTTGAACAAGAAGCCGAACGATTGGATGAACTTTTCCACGCCATGCTCGACGAACTGATGACAGGGCAAAGGCCTGCCGTGCCGCTAATTGATGCAGAATTGCCAAATTAACAGAGGAGCACAAAAGTGGAGACGCAAGCGATTCAATACCCGCAGGACTTACGCACTTCAGGGGATTCGCTAGGTAAATCAAAAATTTACCCCGAAAATACCCGGTGGGTTGTCCGTCGGTTCCTGGCTCATTGAGCCAAGCACGGTGTGGCACAGTGTGGGTATTTGAATCAAGCCTAGAACTATGGCGCGACGTTATGGGTATCTTCGGGATTAAGAAACATGCGCTCACCCCAAATTGTAGTTGCCTGATTCATCGGGCATCGTAGAAGGGAAAGAGGCTAGAAGGGGTCACTTCAGAAGATAACCTTAGCACTGAAACCTGCCTAAGAAGTCTTTAGGTGCCAACGTGGGGTTCCGAGTAACTTTCCGAGGACCTCCCCGTGCAAACCCCGCATAACTCAGTCATAGCCTGAGTTATCACCCTTTTTTGTCTCTATCAAATTCTCGCATTTACTATGAAAACTATGAAACTTTCAAACATCTCTCAATAGGATTTACCACTGTCTGCCATTCTTTTTTACGAAGAGAAACCGAGTTTTTTTGCCGACTCGTCGAGCATCCTCGCTACGCGGGACTTGAAAACTCGGTTTCTGTTGCACGATTTCTTAACATGGGCGACGCCATTTACAATCATTCAGAGAAGATTATGTCTGAACGTTCCGCTGTACAGAATCCGATGCTCAAATACGCCGATGAAATTGGCTGGGAGTCTATTTCTCCATCAAAAGCCGTGCAAATGCGCCGCGGCGATACGGGGCTTTACTTCAACGACGTGCTGAAAACGCAACTGATGAAGCGCAACAAGGGCATACTGGACCAATCTCGTTGCGAGGAAATTATGCGACAGTTGCGTTTGCTCAACCCGACGCTTGAGGGAAACCGGGATGCCCTCTCTTGGTTGCACGGAGAGCAGTCGGTTTTTGTTCCGGATGAGGATCGCTATCGGAATATTACACTGATTGATTACGATACCCCCGACAACAACCTGTTTCATGTAACCGATGAATGGTGGCAGAAAGGGGTAGTACACCGCAACCGCGCCGATGTCGTATTTCTGATTAACGGGATTCCAGTAGCGGTGGTAGAGACCAAATCCGCTAACAAGCGGGATGGATTGGCGGAAGGTGTGGAACAGATTCGACGCTACCATGACGAAACGCCGGAGATGTTTACCACCGCCCAACTATTCGGTGTCACGCAACTGTTGGACTTTTTCTATGGCGTGACGTGGAACGTCAGCCGCAAAAACCTGTTCAACTGGAAAAGCAACAAAGCCCCCCTGATAAGGGGGGTTGGGGGGTTGCAACACAAAGACCTGTCTAATTCAGAGAACGACGAACCGACAAACTACGAGGGTAAGGTCAAGACCTTCTTTGACCGTGAGAGCTTCCTGAAAGTGTTGCAGCGGTCGATCATTTTCCAGAGCAAGGACGACACGCTGGCCAAAGTTGTCTTGCGCCAGCACCAGACCCGTGCGGTAGATAAGGTAATTAAGCGGGTTCACGACCCGAACAAGCGGCGCGGGCTTATCTGGCACACGCAGGGCAGCGGTAAGACCCTGACCATGATAACGATTGCGTCCCAACTATTGCGCAGTGGTGGGGAGACGGAAAAGCCGACCGTGTTAATGGTGGTTGACCGCAATGAATTGGAGAGCCAGCTTTTTAGAAATATCACCGGCTACGGTATCACCACGCCGGAACTTGCAACGAGCATAAAACACCTACGGAAGATTTTAGCGTCCGATTATCGCGGTTTGATTGTCTCAATGATTCATAAGTTTGACAAAATACCGGCGAATATCAACACCCGGGAGGGAGTGACTGTATTGGTTGACGAAGCGCACCGGACGACCGGCGGCGATTTGGGGAATTACCTGATGGCAGCCCTCCCCAATGCGACCTATATCGGCTTTACAGGCACCCCGATTGACAACCTCGCTCAGGGCAAAGGGACCTTTAAGGTGTTCGGTGCGGACGACGAACAGGGTTATCTGGATAAATACGCAATAGCGGAATCCATTGAAGATGGCGCCACCGTTCCGTTGAATTATGCCCTTGCCCCCTCCGATTTGCAGGTTGACCGCGAAACATTGGAGCGAGAATTTTTAAGCCTTATGGAAGCGGAGGGTGTGAGCGACTTTGAGGAACTGGACGCAATTCTGGATCATGCTGTCAACTTGAAAGCGATAATGAAAGCCCCCGATCGAATTGACAACGTTGCCGCGTCTGTTGCCAAACATTTTCAGGGAAACGTGGAACCGATGGGATTTAAGGCGTTTCTAGTTGCCGTAGACCGTGAGGCGTGTGCGTTGTACAAGGCGGCACTCGACAAACATTTACCATCGGCGTATTCGGAGGTGGTCTATTCCCCATACCATCAAGACTCTGAAGCCATGAAAGCGTATCACCGCACCGATGACGAAGAGAAGGATATTCGTAAGAAATTCTCCGACAAAAACGAGCAGCCGAAGATTCTGATTGTGACCCAAAAGCTGTTGACCGGCTTCGACGCACCGATTCTCTACTGCATCTACCTCGATAAACCGATGCGTGACCATGTGCTGTTACAGGCAATTGCGCGTGTCAACCGACCATACGAGGACAACGACGGGCTGGTAAAACCGTACGGGTTTGTCTTAGATTTTGTCGGTATCTTTGAGAATCTCGAAAAAGCCCTTGCCTTCGATTCGGACGTGGTGGAGAGCGTGATTCAGAATCTTGACGTACTCAAGGACGCTTTCGCCGAGCGGATTCGGGAGGACGCGGCGCAGTATTTACCCTTTGCCGGCGGTTGGGACGATAAGGCGAAAGAACGGGCGATTGAGCATTTTGAGGACAAGGACAGCCGAGAGGCTTTTTTCAAATTCTTCAGACAGGTGCAGGATATCTATAACATTCTTTCGCCGGATGCCTTCTTGCGCCCGTTTATGGAGGATTATCAGTCACTTGCATCGCTCTATGGGCTGATTCGGAACGCCTATGCTGACCGTCCTTATGTTGATAAGGAGTTGACCGCCAAGACGCGGGAACTGTTACAGCAGCATACGGAGAGCGATCAGTTTGCGCTACCGGGTTCTATTCATGAATTGGGCGCAAATACATTGAGGGAAATTGGGGACAGTGAGGTATCGGATACGGTGCAGGTGCTGAATTTGCGGAAGGTCCTGCATAAAACGGTGATAGAAGAAAGCCGGTCAAAGCCGTTTCTGATTTCGATTGGAGAACGAGCAGAGGCACTTAAAGAAAAGTATGAAAATCGTCAACTGACAACGCAGCAGGTACTGGCTGCGTATGAAGAATTAGTGAAGAAATGTGAGCGGGCGTCAAGCGAACGCACCCGAATGAACTTGGACGAGAACGCCTTTGCGGTTTATAAGGTTCTTGAGGGCTATGCGGAAGACATTACACCAGAGCAGGTGCGAGCCCTCAATAGAGTCTTTGACCAATTTTCCGATTATCAGTGGAACGCACACCAAAACAGTCAGTTGCGGGGGATGTTCTACATAACATTAAGACCTATTGTTGGAACAGAAGATCTGATCGAAGCAACAAACGCATTGTTAAAGTTAGAGCGAATATGAAGGCCGAAAGTGTCTGGAATGACTCAGAGGATTTGAAAGGTGCCGTGTGGCAGTGGGCGGACCACATTGGTGTGAAGGTGCGGGAGGTGCATCTACGCGATATGCGGAGGAAATGGGCATCCATATCGACAAAGGGGCGATTGACCCTCAGCACGGACCTGCTCGACCTGCCGGAAGCGTTGGGGGAATTTGTCATCGTCCATGAATTAGTCCATCTCCTTGCCCCGAATCACGGGAGGGTGTTCAAAAGTTTCATGTCTGCCTACCTTCCCGATTGGGAAGAAAGACAGCATGACTTACAGACCTTATCGCCTCTTGCGGTCAAGACTCCACAGGGTGGGGATGTAGATCGCTGGAAAGTGTAATGTCCTTGAGTTTCAAGGCGTTTTGTGGTACAATTTTACTATACGATAGCCCCTTTTAGAAGGGGGGGGGCACCGCGAAGATGCCATGAAAGGAGATTCACAATGAAACACAAACTTAGTCTTGAACCCCTTACCCTCCTGCTCGGCATCGCTGCACTGCTTTTGATGAGTGTCGTGCCAGCTACCGCGGCACAGGAATCAACCGAAGAAGAGATGGCGCCTGAAGAAAAAGAAGATATGGCGTCCGAAGAAAACGTGATAATGCTCGAAGAACAGGTAGTCGTCGGTTCATGAGCGCGACCACGTTCTGTCATTGATTCAGCAGTGCCTATTGATACGCTTGGCAGTGATGAATTCGTCAAACAAGGCGGCAACGATCTGCCAGACCTGCTGAGAAACGTCGTGCCTTCCTACAATGTCGGTCTCCAGCCAATCAGCGATGCGGCGACCGTCGTCCGACCTCCCAATCTGCGGGGGCTGGCGCCCGACCATGCGTTGGTGCTCGTCAACGGCAAGCGCCGCCACCGCGCCTCCGTGATTTACTGGCTGGGCAATGGTCTCGCTGATGCTGCCCAAGGGCCCGACATATCCGCCATCCCGGCAATTGCCCTGAAACGAGTGGAAGTCCTCCGCGACGGCGCCTCGGCGCAGTACGGCTCCGATGCCATTGCCGGCGTGATGAACTTCCAACTCAAAGACAATTATGAAGGCGGTTCTATTCAAATCAAACCCGGTATTTTCCAAGAAGGCGACGGTTTCACGTATGCTGTCGCTGGCAATATCGGTTTGGGCCGCAAAGATCACTGGGCAAATCTCAGTCTAGAGTATGGCAACACGGATGAGACCGACCGCTCCGTGCAGCGAGATGATGCCGCTGCTCTGACAGCCGCGGACAATATTGACGTGGCAAATCCTGCCCAACCTTGGGGGTAACCCTTTATTAGAGACGACCTGAAACTCTTTGCCAACTACGCCACCGCCATCAACGACGACATCAAGTTATATGGCCACGCCAACTATGCCAGCAAACAGGTTGAGGGCGGGTTCTATTTCCGCAATCCCAATACGCGGCCTGCCGTATTTAGTAACGACGGCGGGGAAACATTACTAGTTGGTGCTTTGGACAGCCGTAAGGCTGAAGATATTCCTGAGGTTAAAATTACCGACAACGTGCCGGACTCCGCTGCCCTACAACAGGTTAAGAATGACCACAATTTATTCACATTCCAAGAAAAATTTCCTAGCGGTTTCACACCCCGATTTGGGGCGGACACGAGAGATTTAGCCGTTCTAGCAGGTCTCAAAGGAACAGTCTCGGAAACGGAAATCACCTGGGATTTAAGTGCTTCTTATGGCCGCCATCACTCCGATTTCTTCATTTTCAATACTGTGAATGCTTCTCTCGGTCCCGACACGCCGACCGAATTCAATCCGGGCGACTATATCCAAGCGGATACCAATTTTAACTTTGATGTCACTTATCCGCTAATGGATGAGCTATTCCTCGCCGCGGGCCTTGAATATCGCACAGAAGCATTTGAAATTGTGAAGGGACAGATAGAGTCTTATCAGGTAGGCCCTTTGGCGAACCAGGGATTTAGCTCAGGTTCCAATGGTTTCCCGGGTTTCGGTAATATTGCCGCAGGCAGATGGGATCGGTACAACGTGGCTGCCTATGTGGAAACTGAAGTCAACCCACTCGACAACTGGTTGCTTGCCATTGCTCTGCGTGGTGAAGACTTTGAGGATTTTGGATCCACGCTTAACTACAAGGTGGCGACGAACTTCGGCGTTACCGAATTCGCGGAGGAGATGGGGTTGCTAGAGGGTAACGTCCCTAACCTAAAAGTGCGCGGCAGTTACAGCACTGGTTTCAGGGCGCCGACCCCCGGTCAGCAAAACGCCTTTAACGTAACAACTGAGTTCGCGCAAGATGACGAAGGCAATTTCATCCTGGCAAATAAAGGCACGATTCCTTCTACCCATCCAGCAGCGGACTTGGTGGGCGGCAAGGGACTTGAGCCTGAAAAGTCAAAAAACTTCACTGTTGGTACTATTGTTGATAGTGATATGTTCAGCGTAACGGTCGACTACTTTAACATTACAGTGGAAGATCGCCTGACGACCTCCAGTGACAAGGAGCTTACGCCTGAACAGGTTGACCAGTTGGAGGCCACAGGCATAAACGCGAAAAACCTGCAAGAATTCCGATTCTTTACCAATGACTTTGAAACGAAAACCCAAGGTATTGACCTCGTTCTCACGATCCCGGTCCGCACAGGCGCACTGAGTCTCGCGTATAACTACACGGGCACCGAAGTTACCAAATACAACCCCGAACTTCTTAACGAACAACGCATCACGCTATTGGAGAAAGGGCTTCCCAGAAACCGCGGGAATATATCCCTGACACAAGCTCTGACCAATAATTGGAATGCATTGGCGCGTGTCAATTATTACGGTTCTTGGGATGAATGGGCTGTCGGCCACCAAGTCTTCGGTAGCGCAGTTTTGCTCGACCTTGAGTCCAGTTTCTCACTTGATGTTGGATCAGCAATAACGATTGGCGTTAACAATATTCTCAACGTCGAGCCTGATAATATTACAGAAGGCGATGATCCCGCACCAATAGTTGGCAGACCATTCGGTGAGTACAGCCCGTATGGTTTTGGCGGCACGTTTTGGTATGCCAAATACAACTACAGTTTTTAGGATAAAGAGTCAGCCTGATTCAGGTTCACGGTGCGACGCCCTCTCTGTCTCTCCCCCCAAAGTTGGGTGGAGACCAAACGTGCGATGAATTGCATGACTACGCAGCACAAGTCGTCAATATCCATTTTTTTATCAAATGGTTCAAACAGGCTCTAAAGGAGGATCTAAAATGAGATGTCCAATTGGTATTACAATTCTCAGTATCATGTTTCTCTTTGCAATGAGCAGTTCGATGGCGCAAGGCGCCGTTGCCGGTGCACAGATTGAGTTTATCGTTGACGAAGCCAACTTCGTCAACGGTGACTGGAAGAGCAGCGGCGTAGCCGGCAAGAAACTGAAAGGTGGGAAGAAGGGCGGGAAAGCCACGCCGGTTTTCGAGCCTGCCGCCGGTGAGGAGCCGGCGCGGTTCACCGGCACGGAGAAGGGCCAGTACTTCGGCGGCAACATCTTGATAAACCCAAGCGTCAATCTGGAGGACTGGACGCTTGATGTCCTCTTGAAGCGCAACGGCCCCGCGTTTGGCGATGAGCACCATGTTCTCGGCCTCCATAAGGCGGGGCATGGAGGTGGAACGTGGGCCGACGCAAACCAGTGGATTATGTTGGGCTTCACCGAGAAGGACACGGGGAAGATGTTTATCGGACTCAAAGCGGCTGAGGAACCGTTGAAAGGCCCCGACGGGGAGACTAAGGCTTACGAAAACCTCGTCGATATTGGGGTAAATCAGTGGCGCCACATCTTACTTCACCTACGACAATGGTAAAAACCAGCTTGAGTCCTGGATGGATGGCCTGCTGCAAAAGAAGGTGATGGCTAAGCATGACTTTGATCCCGAGGTGGCGCTGAACTACCACATCGTCTTCGCAGGCGCAAAGGAATCGCAGCGAGGGATTGCAGAGGTTGAGCAGAAAGGCCAGACCTTCAACGGCTCCATCCGACTCGTCCGGGTGTATGACCGGGTGCTGACCGTTGCGGAGATTCAAGAAAACCTCAGTGTGGAGCCAGCGGACAAATTCACGACGACTTGGGGCGGTGTCAAAACACGGTATTAGGTGCGGCGTGGAGTTCGGTTTCTGGCAACATTTCCCCAAACCAAACGACATCACACCCAGGTCCCCCGACACACTGAACGGCATTCAGATAACCCACAAGCCAAATTTTAGCATTACACTTGAGTGGACTTCAGCTTTGAGCCCCGATAGATCGGGATCTTCGCTTTGCTTGGGTTGAACTTCAGTGAACAAAAATGTTAGCTACTGAAATACCTACTCATAAAACCACTGTATGGGTAGAACCCTAATTTTGCACGCCACATAGCCGACGGTGTCGTATTTGCAGCCGTAGCCGCAGGTTATGACAGCTTTGTCTTCAATGAAGGTGCAGGTTGGGTAGGCGCACCGAAGGGGGCCAGGCGCCCTGTGGTAACGCTTCCGATCCTCGGGTTGATGGTAAGTCGGGAATCGCGGCTCGTGATGATAGATTTTTATCTCCGAGGGGTCAATCCGGGCGACATCGTCCAGGGATTCAAGGTTCTTGAAGTTCTCCCATGTTTTCCCTTCATCGCGGCTGATTGCACAGGAGAGACGGTGACGGGTCAGGTAAGCCTGTAGTTCCTCGGCCGATGCTTGAGTCCAGATGATAAGCAGGTCTCCTGTGGTAGGGATACGTCTGAGCAGGCAGGGTGCAGAGTCTGCGGCAAGCTGCGTTGGATCCGGAGCCTGCCACGTTTCACCTTGATCATCGGAGATGCTTTGGAACAACCGTCCCAGATTGGTTCGTCCCATACCCAGTAGACGACTGTCCTTCAACTCCACCAGGCTCCACTCGTCCCACATATACATGCCTCTCAACCCCTTATCGAGGGGAACGAAAATAACATTCTTGCTCTCCTGCCATGTCTCTCCCTCATCGTCTGAATAGTAGGCAATACCAAATCCAAACTCCTCAATATGTTCGGAGATGGCTTCAGGACCAAACCGGCACATGTAGGCTGGCGCCATGATGCGACCACTCTTGAGTACCAGGGCACAGTCGTTTCTCACATGCATCCCCCATTTCTTTTGGCCTATCGCTACCCCTCCCATCCATGTTTTTCCTTCATCAGCGGAGCGATAGAAAGTCTCCCCACAGATGAGGCCCAAGGCGCCAGACCGCAGTCGAAGCAAGCTGATGGGTCTTCCCCCCTTGACATCTCCGCCCTCCGTTGTCCTAAGTGGGAAGGGCTCGCCAAAGGTTCTCCCTTGATCGGCGGAAGTGATTCCGTGATACCCCTGCCCCCTAGCCCCTTCTCTTCTGCTCTGCACAGCGGCGTAGACCATAAGGAGCCGCCCATCCGCTAACCCGATGGCGGAAGACTCGTACGGGGAGACGACCTTCAAAGCGCCACCGCCCACTATATCTTCGATAGGATAGACAGTACCACTGACATCAACAATTCCTTCAAAAATCTCCATTTTTGTTTACCTCCTTGTCGTTGAAAATGGTACACTAAAGAGAATACATTGTACAAGGAAAATCAATTGGATAGACTGGTAAATTTCATTTATAATGCTCACCTTACTGCTCTGCGACGATTGCTTATTTCCATCCTTTGCGTTGTCATGCTTGGCTCACCTCGCCTTTGGGCTGCCCCTTACTTCCGGGATAGTGGCCTGGTAGATGTACCGACAGGAGGGGTAATCGAACACGGAATCTTTAATGTTGGAACGTATTTCGCCTTCCGCAATGAAGATAAACTGCCACGCGACGAAGCTGCGCTCCAGCTCGATTTTGGGCTGTTCGATCGCGTTGAAATCGGTCTGACGAGCGTTCGGCATAATCAAAAGAGTTTTTTATCAGGGAATCTCAAGGTGCTTCTCTTTCGCGAAGCTGGGACCGTCCCCAATGTGGCTATTGGCATCGAAAATATTGGTGACAAGATTGAAACGGGACTGAATGACCTCAAGCGCTACAAGCGCAAATCTGTGTTTCTCGCGATTAGCAAGACGTTCAACTTGCCACGCATTCATCAGATTAATGGACATATCGGTATCGGGAAGAACCGTTTTGTCGAAGAGCTCGGCATGAGTGAGGTATTGAATGGGGTGTTCTTTGGGGTCAGTAAAAGCTTCCAACCTGCCTTTGCAAAAGGCGATCTGACTTTCAGCATTGAGGGCAATGGCAGGGGAATCAACACGGGGATGCGCCACACCGCAGCCAGTGGACTGCAAGTTTACATCGGCGCAGAAGCGCTGAACGCCCCGGCGACCGACGGAAAGGAGATCCGGTATCTAGCTGGTGTCGCCTGGACGAACCGGGCGGTGATGAAACGGGTTGAGGAAGCCAAGCGGTTAGCGAAACAGGCCGCTCGGCTTGCAAGTCAAGCGAAGAAAACTGTCAAAGAAAGGAAACAATGAGGCAAGCGCAATTCGCCACATTATCTCTTGATTCGTATATTGTTTGAAGATATAATTGACAACACCTCAACGGGTTAGGGGAAGGAAAAGCGAGTTATGTTAACCCAAGTTGCTACCTATTGAAAATCCATGGGTTTTCCGTTAAAGTTGAGGTGCTCAACCATAACCTCAAAGGAGAAACTGAAGTGCCAACGGAAATTCAGACCAAAAATAAGCAAAGTTAATCTAAGTGCTGTCGCTCAAACTCATTTTGGCTAGTTCATCACAGAAGACCACCTTTTGAAATTATGCGGGAAAATTTTCGCACAACCGAACGAATCGTTGATTCGCTGATTCATGATTATGACAAAAATTCTCATTGTCGATGACGAAAAAAACGCGCTCAAGATGCTTGCCCAGGGGCTGAAACTCGAAGGCTATGACACGCTGACAGCTTCGAGTGGCGAGGAAGCATTGCAACTCTGTGCGTCGAAGACGGTCGATCTGGTGCTGTTGGATATTCTCATGCTCGGCATGGATGGGGTCGAAACGCTAGCCAGGTTAAGGCAGATGCACCCGAATCTGAACGTCGTGATGATGTCAGCACAAAGGGAAATCGAAACGGCGGTCAAAACGATGGAGTTGGGCGCAAGACGCTACGTAACCAAACCGGCTGGCATTGACGAGATCTTGCACGCCATTGAGCCATTTCTGGAGCTGTCACGCCTGTCACGAGAAAATGAAGCACTGAAGGATCAGATCGATGCGAGGGAGGAAATGATTGGGGAGAGCACCACTATGCAACACCTCCGCTCGCAGATTCGTCAAGTTGCATCAAGGATCTGAGCGTGTTGATTACTGGAGAAAACGGCACCGGCAAAGAACTGGTCGCCAATGCGATTCATCAGCAGAGCCAACGGAGTCGGAAGCCGTTTATTAAGCTCAATTGTGCAGCATTACCAGACGAACTCATCGAAAGCGAACTATTCGGTCATGAACGCGGCGCGTTCACAGGCGCTGCAACACAGCGGCGGGGGAAATTTGAGATCGCAGATGGAAGCACCCTATTCCTCGACGAGATCGGCGATATGAGCTTAAAAGCACAGGCAAAAGTGCTGCGTGTTCTGGAATACGGTGAGTTAGAGCGACTTGGCGGAAATCGAACGCTGCATGTGGATGTTCGGATGATTGCCGCAACGAATAAGAACCTTGAGAAAGAGCTTAAAATCGGAACCTTCCGACAGGATCTCTATTATCGTTTGAATGTGGTCCCGATTATGTGGTCCCGATTGCTGTCCTTCCGCTCCGTGAGCACGTCGAGGATCTACTGCTGTTGGTGAAACACTTCGTCGATCAGTTTCACAGGGATAGCGCCCGCTCTCCCAAGGTCATCGATCCATCGGCAATTCGCCTTCTGCAATCTTATAGTTGGCCTGGTAACGTGCGGGAGTTAAAGAACATTATCGAGCGCCTGCTCATCATGGTCGATCAAGATGTAATCCTGGCGGATGATGTGGCGAATATTCTACCGATTTTACACAGATCCGCCTACCCCAACGCCGCCGCTGCTTATCAAGGGAACAGGTATCAAATGGACAAATCTCTGCTGGAAATGGTTGATGAAGCTGAAGCGAGTCTTATCCTGGAAGCGCTTGAGGCAAATGGTTAGAACATCAAGCGAACCGCCGAAGCATTGAAAATTGAGCGGAGCAACTTTTATAAAAAACTCGCCAAGTACAAAATTAAGCGTCCAGATGATTGAGGAATTAAGCCGTGAGTTTGATCAAGTTGAACAAGAGATCTCGCAAACAGCATCTTGAGTTTCTTTTATTGCCGGCTTGCTAAAATGCTAAATTTAACGCTCCCTTGCAGTCCCAATCACGGGAGATTCCCTTCTCGTCATCACTGCTGCTTCACCAATCTGAGAGTGAAGATGTGGAAAGGAAGCTGTCACCTAACTCCCTGCAAACCCCTGGAGAAGAGGGCTATCACCTAGTTTTTGCACGACTCTCACAAAGTTTGTATTCCAGCAAACCATCCACGCATCCCCGCCAAATATCAACTCGGAGGCATCGCTGAGATTGGCCGTGTTTATCTCGAAGAAGAAGAAGAAGGGAGCAAATACTGGTGATAGCAATATCCATCATCATCTTCACGCTAGGATTGGTGATTGGCAGCTTTCTGAACGTATGTATCTATCGGATACCCCGCGAAGGGCTTTCCATTCACTTTCCCCGGACTTCTTTCTGCCCCGAATGCCAAACTCCAATCCAGGCTTCCGATAACATCCCCATACTGAGTTATCTCATCGTGAGAGGACGCTGTCGACATTGTGGCGCCAAGATCTCGATCGTTTACCCTTTGGTTGAACTAATGACCGGCGGCTTGTTTCTTCTCCTATTTTATCGCTTCGGATTGACGCTTGAGTTTTTGCACGGAGGCCTGTTTGTCGGCTTGCTCGTACCAATTACCTGGGTTGATGCGCGGTGGTATATCATTCCGAACGCCATTATCGTTGTTGGGTTAATCGCCGGTTCGGCGGTAACCATCCTCATTTCGCTGACAAGCCGTAATCTGAGCTATCTGATTGAGCACCTGATTGGGGCAATCGCAGGGGGCGCATTGCTGTTATTGATTGCCGCCGTGGGCGCCGTCCTCTTTCGTAAGAAAGCAATGGGTGGTGGAGACATCAAATTAATGATCCTTATCGGGCTGTTTCTTGGTGTATGGCCACATCTGCTAGTCGTGATTATGGTCTCCGCTTTTATCGGTTCAATCGTTGGCGTGTTACTCATTGCGCTTAGAAAAAAAAGTCGAGAAGGTCGCATCCCTTACGGACCTTTTCTCGTGATTGGTGCGCTGCTCGATCTGTTTTCGGGGAGTGAAATCTGGGGCTGGTACTTAAAACTCATCGGCTGGCAATAGGCGAATCGTCTGTGTCAACTTTTTACGAAACAAGGAGGAAGAAAAATGCCATACAAAATCTATCCCACTGCCGCTCCTGACGCATCAATCGCTTTCCAAATCGAACTTGATCCACACGCAATTGCAGCGATGGAAGAGATCGAAAATAGCGGGGGGCAAGGCGCAGAACGCGAGGAGATCTTGCGAAAACACCTCGGCGAAGATTACGACAAAGGATACCGGGGAACGGCTTATGGCCTCCACGGAATTTCCGAAGGACTCACCCCAGCGAGGCTTGCTGAAATGCTCGCGGCGCATGGTGAGTCCTTTGATCCGTGCGCGGATCGAGAGACGTTCGATCACAGCATGATGGTCAATGTCGAATCGGAGTTAGATTCGCAGTTGGAATTTATTCCCAACCGGGTTCTCAATGCCATCGTGGAAGCCTACAAGCAGGAACTTATCGGCGATTAAGATTTCTGGAAAATCAGTTGATTGGCTGCGGGGCTGATTGATACGAAATTTTCGTTGACACGCATACCAAAGCGCAGTAAAATAGGTTCCGGTTGTGCCAAGAAATCGGTAAGTGGCGCGAAGACTGCCTACAACAAAAGGAGATACTTACCATGAAAATCACTCAGGTAGACCTTTACGAGGTAGAAATCCCTCCAATCCCGCCCATCGCCAAGTACGTCCCCAAAATCTACGATATCACCCTCTGTCGACTCCAGACCGATGAAGGTCTGATGGGTTGGGGGGAATCGCAGGAGAAGAAAGCGATGTATGAGGACAAGGCGCAATCCTATGTGGGTCAAGATGCGCTGGCGTTAGACCCATTTGCTCAGCCCAATCCGTTCACCTGTGCCTTGCTGGACATCGCCGGACAGGCCTACGGCATTCCAGTCCACCGCTTCTTCGGCGAAAAGGTACGTGACGAGGTGCCGGTTTCCTACTGGTCTTGCCCTATGGATCCCCATGAAACGGCTGCGGAGGCAGAAGTGGGCGCGAGTTTGGGATTCACGAACCACAAACTCAAGGCACGTTCTTGGAACATCGTGGAAACGGTGCGCCTCATGAAGGAGGCGGCGGGGCCCGATTACACCGTCGGTGTGGATCCAAATACAGAATTCAAATATCCGTATATTGCCGCTCGTTTGGCCGAAGAGCTTGAACCTTTCGGAACGGTTGCCAATTTTGAAGACCCGGTCCTCAAAAATAACTTAGATTGGTATCGCTTGTTGCGTGAGAAAACCCACATCCCCCAAGCCCTGCACCTGGGAGCCCCGAAAGGGGTGCTGGCGGCGCTCAAAGCGGAGTGCATCGACTATGTAAACCTGGGGGGCTCCGCCCAGCAGATTCGGAAAGCCGCCGCATTAGCCGAAGCCGCGGATGTGCCTTGCTGGATACAGATGGGGGGGCTCTGCCTGGGCGTGCTTGCCGCCTATTCCGTCCATCTGCAGTCCACCTTGCCTAGCGCCACCCTCCCCTGTGACGAACTCCCCTTCACCCGCGTCGCCGATGTGCTGGATGGGGGGCTGGGGATCAAAGCGGGGCACTTTCTGGTACCGGACGGACCAGGGTTGGGCGTCAAAGTGGACATGAAGGTTGTTGAAAAATACCGTGTAGCGTGAGTACAGAAATAAACAGCATTTGATTCACGCTTTTCTCCAAAACTCTCGTCCTGTGCGTCGCTTGTTCATTGGTTCATGCGTTCATTAGCGCGCCGCTTAACCAATGAACTTCTGAACTGATGAACTTGCGGTTGCAACCCACCCAGTTTTAGCGTCAAAATTCAGCTATCCAAGAAAGGCTTTCCTAAAATGCCACGAATTGAACTGGAAATCTCCAATCGAGTTGCCACGCTGACCTTGTGTCGCCCTGAAACCCTTAATGCCATCGATCGAGCTTTATTGCGTGAGTTCGAGGAGGCGCTGCGTCAGGTGAAGGAAGCCTCAGGAGTGGTGGTGCTCGTCACCCAGGGCAGTGGACGGGCATTTTCTGCGGGTAGTGACTTGAAGGAATTGGCGAAATGTTCGCCTCAGCAGGCAGCTAAGTTTGAGTATGCACACGGGCAGGTTTTTGCACAACTAGAGAAGCTTCCGCAGATTACCGTTGCGGCATGGCAGGGGTACGTTCTGGGGGGTGGGCTCTTCTTGGGTGTCTATCACGATTTCCGCGTGGCTGCACAGGGTGCCAATATCGGCCTGCCAGAGGTTGCTCACGGTTGGACGCCGCCGTGGGGCGTTTCTCGATTGGTGGAACTGATAGGATTTCAGGCGTCTAGAAAGCTTATGCTATGCGGGGGGCAGTTTGATGGCGCGTTAGCACAGCAGATTGGCTTGGTTGATGAGGTTTTGCCCGATGCGGAATTCGAGGGACGCCTGTGGGATTGGGCAGAGGAGCTCGCCTCTCGCCCAGCAACTGCACTCCGTGAAACCAAAGCGTTACTCCGTGAAATGCAGGCGCAAGACCACAATCATTGGGAGCGACGGACGGTGGCGGCGTTTGAAAGGTGTTATGCAACCGATGAAGCACAGCAGGCGGTGCAGCGGTTCGTTCAACGCGAGAGTAAGAGGTGAGTTATCTGATTATTCTTATCTTTCGCCTGTTTTTAATCGGCGAGAAATATCAAGGCAGAAAATAAAGATCTGGGGGATATAGTCAATAGATCATGCTACCAAAAGCCATTCTATTCGATTTAGACGATACAATTCTGGAATTTTCTGTGGGAGCTGACCCTGTATGGAAAGCGATCTGTTCCAAATACGCCGAAAAGACAAATATGTTTGACCCGACGGATCTTTTTGAATCCATCAAAGGGGTTCGGGATTGGTTTTGGGCGGACACAGAACGCCACAAAGAAGGTCGAAGGAATTTGAATCAGACAAGAAGAATAATTGTTTCAAAAGCGTTGTCCAGCTTGGGATTAAACCGTCTAAACCTCGCAGGCGAAATCGCGGATTCGTATACAAAGATTCGGGAGGAAGGAATAACCCTCTTTCCCAAGGCAATTGAAACTTTGCAATATTTGCGTGATAACAGGGTTCGTTTGGCGTTGGTGACGAATGGTTCAGCGGAGAAGCAGCAGAAGAAGATTGAAAGATTCAACTTAGCTCAATTTTTCGATTGTGTCCTAATCGAAGGCGTCGTGGGAATTGGCAAACCGGACCCAAAAATCTATCTGCATGCGCTAAAAGAATTGAGTGTTGTGCCAACGGATGCGTGGATGGTCGGAGACAACTTGGGATGGGAGGTGACCGCGCCACAAAAATTGGGCATTTATGGAATTTGGCATGACCATAGGGGACAAGGGCTTCCACCATCTACGACGGTTAAGCCGGATCGAATCATCAATCGTATTTCCGAGTTGCGTACCGTGTAGCAGAGCATAGAACTCGTATAGAATAAACGGAGGAACGGACGTGGACATTGCTGGTAACCGCACAATATCGGGCATCTTCAGCCAGTTTGCAGCATACCATCCTGACAAGACGTACCTGATTTTTGAAGATTTGGAAGGACGTTGTCAGCAGTGGAGCTTCGCACAGTTCGAGGAGCGGGTGAATCAGACCGCTCGCTGGTTGCTGGAGATGGGTGTCAAGCGGGGGGAAGCCTTCGCCTTTCACGCCCCCAACTCGCCGGCCTTCGTGGCGCTCGCTATCGCCGCCAGCCGCGTCGGGACAGTTATTGTCCCCACCGATCATCGCGCCACTGTTGATGAGCTTGTCTACATCTTAGATCACTCTGAATCTCGACTTGTTGTCACCGAGTTTGAACAACTGGAGGTCGCGCAGGCAGCGGCATTGGCGACCTCTTGTGTACAGGAGATAGTACTGTCTCGGTGTAAGCATCCCAGCGGACATCCGGTCTTCGAGTGCGAAATCGCCCGACAAGATACCTCTCCCCCCGACGTTGAGATTAGCCCTGAAGATGTTGTACACATGTTGTACACCTCTGGCACAACTAGTCGCCCCAAAGGCGTGTTATTCACCAACAGAGCGTTGATCTACGGTGCTGAGGTCTTCGTGCGTGCCAGCGGGCTACGAAACGAAGACCGGCACCTCATCACACTGCCCGTGTTTCACGCGGCAGCGCAATGCCACGCCTTTTGGCCATCTCTGGTTTGTGGCGCCAGTATCGTCGTGTCTCCACGATTTAGCCCCACGCGCTTTTTTGGACTTGCTGTCCGACATCAATGCACGATGGCGGCGTTGTTCTCCGCTCCGTTGCGGATGTTGCTCGCCCAACCGCCTAACGAGACCCAGCGATTCCACCGCTTGAGAAATGCCACCTTCGCCATCGCCCTGACCGATGAACAATTCGCCGAGTGGGATGTGCGCTTCGGTGCGCCGCTCCAGCATCTTTGGGGGATGACCGAAACGGTGGGCTTGCCACTCATGAGCCCGCTCTACGGTCCTCGAAACCTGCCGTCAATGGGACAACCCGTCCTGGGCTACGAAGTGAAGATCTTTGACGACAACGGTAACGAAGTGCCTCCGGGAGAGGTCGGACAGATCGTGGTCGGGGCGGAACCCGGCCACACGGTCATGAAAGGGTACTTCAAAAATCTAAAGGCGACCGACGAGACCCTTCGGGATGGATGGCTATACACCGGCGACAACGCATATTACGATGAGCGGGGGTATTTCTATTTCGTTGACCGGGGCAAGGATATAATCAAGCGAGGCGGCGAAAATGTTGCCCCCAGCGAAATTGAGGTAGCGATTAAACAGGTCAATGGCGTCTCTGATGTTGCGGTTGTCGGCATGCCTGACCCGATGTACGACGAGGTCCCCAAGGCATTCGTGATTCTCCGACCAGAATCCACGCTCAACGATGAACAGATCCTTGAGCACTGCCGCAGGTTACTCACGCGGTTCAAAGTTCCCGTGTCAGTGACGTTCTGTGAGGAATTCCCCAGAACCTCCGTCGGAAAGATTCAGAAACACCTGTTGCGTAATCAGGAATGAGAGCTATCTGACTGATTTTCTCCTCAATTCTGGTTGGGCCTACAAATGGATTACGACCTTGATTGTGCTGCGGATATTTTGGCAGACCGGTTGGATCAGGAGGTAAAATCGTATGCCGCAACGAGTTAGGTGCAAATCTTGTCATTCTTAATCCTACCTGAAAAAGCATACAGGGAGTGAATGTGGAAGAAATCCTAAGGACTAATAATGTGTTCCTGAACTTCGGCGGCGTCCAGGCACTTTCTGACGTTAGCCTTCACGTCAATCGGGGCGAAATCTTCTCGATAATTGGCCCCAATGGTGCCGGAAAAACTTCTTTGCTCAACAGTATTAGCGGCTTTTACCGTCCCCAAAAAGGCACGATTTATTTTCAATATGTGAACATTACAAAACTCCCTTCCTACAAGAGGTCCGAACTTGGAATTGCCCGGACCTTCCAGAACATTGAACTCTTCAAACACATGACCGTCCTTGATAACTTCATGCTTGGGGGCCATATTCATACGAAGTCTGGCATCCTCTCCGGAAGCATCTACTGAAAATTCTCTGAAAAGGAAGAGCTGAGGATGCGCGAAAAAATCGAAGAAATCATAGACTTTCTTGAAATTGAACACATTCGATACCAGCTCGTTGGTCAACTATCCTATGGTCTTCAAAAACGGGTTGAATTGGGTCGATCCCTGGCTTTGCAACCCAGGATCATCTTAATGGATGAGCCAATGGCGGGCATGGCCATCGAAGAAAAGGAAGACATCGTGCGATTCATCATTGACATCAACGAAGAGCAGGATGTCACGGTTGTCTTAATTGAACACGATATGGGCATCGTGATGGACATTTCCGATCGCGTCGCTGTCCTCGATTTCGGGGAAAAAATCGCTGAAGGGGCACCGAAGGAAGTAAGAAATGATGAAAATGTCATAAAAGCTTATATCGGTGAGGAGATTTGATTTGTCATTGAGGAAGTCATATCATATGGTTTGAACACAACAGAAATCGGAGGGAATATCGTATGGCTGTCGAAAAAACGAAGGAAGATCAATCTCAAAAGGTCCCTGTCCAGCCGACTGCACACGTTGTGGAAAAGAAAAAAGTTTCGCCACCATCGCTGAAGCATGGAGAGCACCTGACACGGGACGAATTTGAGCGGCGTTATGAGGCGATACCGCACCTGAAGAAAGCAGAACTGATTGAAGGAGTTGTTTACATGGGCTCACCTGTACGGACTGATATTCATGGCAAACCTCACGGTTATACCATGGCTTGGATCGGTGTCTATTGTGCCGCAACGCCCGGTGTTGATTTCTCGGATAACGCCACCGTCTACCTCGATCTCGACAACGAGGCGCAGCCCGATGCGTTGCTCCGGATCGACGAAGGCGGTGCCTCCCTCCTCAGCGATAAGGGCTACATCGAAGGTACACTGGAATTGATTGTCGAAATTGCCGGGACCAGCGCTACGATTTGCACGAGAAATTAGAAGCCTATCTTCGTAACGGGGGGGCGGAGTACATCGTGTGGCAGATGCAGGACAGACGACTCGACTGGTTCCGTCTTGTCAATGAGGAATACGTGCCGATGCTGCCCGATGTGGACGGACTGATAGAAAGCTAGGCATTTCCCGGCTTGCGCCTGGCAGTGAAGGCGCTAATGGAAGGAGATCTCGCAACAGTTTTGTCAGAATTACAAAAGGGATTGGAGACCGCCAAGCATGCCACATTCGTCGGGCAGTTGTTGGAAAAAAGGAATTCAAAAGCTTGACTGTTCAGGATGGATACGATGGATACGATGGATACGATGGATACGATGGATACGATGGATACGATGGATACGATGGATACGATGGATACGATGGATACGATGGATACGATGGATACGATGGATACGATGGATACGATGGATACTTGTACATTTCCAAAGCTGTTACGTGAAAAATACCTGAAATGGGGCGACGGCAAAGTTGCCCTCCGAGAAAAGGACTATGGTCTGTGGAATATCGTGACCTGGAAGGGGTATTATGAGCATGTCAAATACTTTGCGCTTGGGCTGAAATCCCTCGGCTTTGAAAGAGGTGAGCATATCTCAATCATCGGGAATAACGAACCGGAGTGGGTTTATGCCGAACTCGCTGTTCAATCGCTGGGAGGCGTTGTGATAGGGATCTACCAGGATTCAACCCCAGCCGAAGTCAAGTATGTTGCGGAAAAATCGGATTCCGTGTATATCGTCGCCGAAGATCAGGAGCAGGTGGATAAGCTTCTTGAGATCAAAGATGAAATTCCACCCCTGAGAAAAGTGGTGTATTGGGATGCCAAAGGAATGAGAAATTACGAGGATGTGATACTGATCTGCTTTCAGGCGGTTCAAGATTTTGGTAGAGCTTACGAGAAATCCCACCCAGGGCTTTTTGAAGCGGAGATTGACAAAGGAACGCCCGGTGATACTGCCCTGATTCTCGCAACCTCCGGAACGACGAGCCTTCCGAAACTTGCTATGCTCAGTTACAGGAATATGCTGAAGATGGCTGAGAATCTGCTTGCTGAGATCGATCCGATGGATGCGACAGACGAGTTTGTCTCATGCCTTCCACTCGCCTGGATTGGTGAGCAGATGATAACCATTTCGGGCGCAATGCGCCTCGGATTTACGGTCAATTTTCCCGAAGAGCCTACGACAGTTCAGGAGGATATCCGGGAAATTGCGCCACATGTCATGTTTTCTCCACCACGGATTTGGGAGGGAATCCTTTCCACAATTCAGGTCAAAATTGAGGATGCCAGTTGGCTCAAGCGGCTCGTTTACAGAACGTTTATGCCGGTTGGCTATAAGACCGCGGATCTAAGGTTTGGAAATCAGCAACCAACCCTCAAATGGAAGATGCTCTATAAGCTGGGATATTTTGCGCTTTTCAGGGCGATCAAAGACAGAATTGGACTCTCACGAATTAGAAATGCGTACACGGGTGGGGCGGCGCTAGGCCCTGATGTTTTCAGGTTTTATCATGCGATTGGGGTGAATCTGAAGCAGATCTATGGTCAAACAGAGATTTCCGGTATCTCCGTCGTGCACCGAGGTGATGATATAAAATTTGAAACGGTTGGTCATCCGATACCTGAAACGGAGGTAAAGATCTCTGCGGAAGGGGAGATCCTCTCTAAGTCACCCTGTGTGTTTCAGGGGTATTACAAGGACAGTGAGGCAACATTAACGGCGCTGAAAGATGGGTGGTTGTGTTCGGGGGACGCCGGATACATTGATGATGCCGGTCATCTTGTAGTCATCGACCGTATGAAGGATGTCATGCAGATCTCGGATGGAAACCTCTTCTCACCGCAGTTTATCGAAAACAAGCTAAAATTTAGTCCGTATGTTAAGGAAGCCGTTGTTGTGCGCTTTTAAGTAACTAAATGCAATGATGGTGAGATTCCATCTACAGTAGCTTACAACTGCAAGCCTAACCTTAACTGCGTTGCTTGAAAAGGCAGGGTGGGAAGCAAAGGGAAACGGCGCATTCCTGAGAGGGAAAGTAGACCCTCGAAAGTGGAACGTCAGGCTGAAGATGATAAGGTTAAAACGAAAGTTGAACTGATGTTTTAAGCCCCGTTACTTCCAAACAGGTTAATCTACAAGTTAAAGCCTGTAACTAATAAAGTACAAGCATAGGGTTATGTCTCGCTTTTACATAACCAAAGGTGATATGCTAACAACTCATATCACTAGTAAGCCATTGCTTCGGGGTAAAATCAGAACCTAAGTCATCTATAAATTACATTTAGTAAGATTAAAAGAGTCCCTAAGTCATCATTAAGATGATATGGGAGAGGAAGGCAGCAAAAGCATTTATGCAAAGCCTGCCTAGTGTCAACGTACAGAAATGTTTCATGAACAGATTAAGGGAAAATGAGAGCAAATCAAGTCCCTGTTACATACTTGGCAACTCGTCCCCATGTTCTGAATGAAACAAAGTAAAGTAAAGTGGACCCATTGTCGAGGCCAAAATACAGGAAAAATAAGTAAGATATTTGAGATAAACTGACACTGCTTTAGCTCAGATAGACCTCAGCCGGGGTAGCATAATTTAGACTCTGGTGAGGTCGCTGTTGATTATAGAAACGGATATATTGAGTTAATCCATCAAACAGGGCTTGCCCTGTTTGGTAAAGTTTGTGATAAACATCTTCATACTTGACGCTTCGCCAAAACCGCTCAATGTAAATGTTGTCAATGGCTCTCCCCACGCTGTCCATACTCATAGCAATACCATCGGCTTCGACCGTATCGGTGAAAGCATTGGCTGTAAACTGGACACCTTGGTCAGTATTGAAGATGATGGGGGTTGCCCCAGATAATGCGTGATGCAAAGCGTCGAGACAGAACTGCCCTGATAGACTATTGGATAACTCCCAAGTGATGACGTAACGACTATACCAGTCGAGTATCGCCACCAGATACATAAACCCTTTATCCATCGGGATATAGGTAATGTCAGCCGACCAGACCTCATTGGCAGCGGTCACCTCATAGTCCCGTAATAGGTATGGGTAAATCCGATGCTCGCTGTTGATGGCTGAGGGTTTGGGATAAATCGCTTCTATACCCATCAAACGCATCAGTCGCTGGATGCGTTTGCGGTTCACACGGTAGCCAAGCCGCTTAAGATGTTGTGTCATTCGACGACTCCCATAGAAAGGGGTTTGCAGATAGTGCTCATCTATTTGTCTCATCAGATGCAGATTGTCTGCTGACTCTGTAGCCGGTTGACAGTAGAGGGTTGACCGGGAAAAACCGAGCAATTCACACTGACGACGGATACTCAGTTTCAGGTGGTCGGGTTCAACGAGTGCCCGTCTCTGTTCAGCGGCTTGAGGCAGCTTTTTTTTTCAACCAGTCGAGTTCCATATTCAACCGCCCCATTTGCTCATACAGGCTCGACTCCCTGTCATTTTGCTCACGCTGTCGCTGGGTCGGGTTGGTAGCGAAAATATCGCTACCTTGTTCAAGCAACTGTTTCTTCCATTGGCTGATTTGGCTTGGGTGCAACTGATGCTCGCTTGCCAATTGGTTGATAGTTTTATCGGGCTTGATGGCTTCAACGGCTATTTGAAACTTGAATTTGGCAGTATGCCGAATCCGTTTGGTTGACATATTCAGACCTCCATTGGTGGACGGGAGTTAGACGTTATTTCTTACTTAACTCCTGGCCCGAATATTGGGGACCATTATAAAGTATGGCTGAGATTAACTACTAAGGATAAAAAAAATAATCTAGTCAGTCTAAAGGTTATTATCCTAAATAGTAGATAATCGGTAATTGACAGGGCAAGCCGTGTGCGGTGAAAGTCGCACGCACGGTTTAGATGGGGGGGAAATTCCGTAAGGAATCTACCTATCCATACGGATTGGGAAGGGTATAAAAATCAAACTGATCTGGTCGGACTATCAGTACAAAATCCCTCAAGCGATCTCAACCTATGCCAAACTGGTTAAGCGGGATAAGGTTGTCGCCATCCTGGGCTGGGGGACGGGAGACTCCGAGGCGCTGAAGACAAAAATTGTCAAAGACAAGATCCCTTACATTTCAGCGTCATTCTCGCAACACCTTGTCTGGCCCCCAAAATGGAACTTCCTTCCCATCAGTACATACGCCGACTAGGTGAGAATGATGATGAAATATATCAAAGACGAGTGGGACGATCCCAGGCCGCCGAGAATGGTGCTCATCTACAACAACACGGGATATGGTCGCACCCCCGTCGAGCCTGCCAAGGCGTATGCAAAGGAGATTGGGATCGAGCTTGTCAGTACGGAGATCGTAGGGCTGCAAGACCTTGAGGCAACTTCACAATTGCTGAGAATTAAGGAGAAGGGAGCGGACTGGGTCTTCATTCAGGAAACGTATACAGCGACAAGTACGATTCTCAAAGATGCAAAGAAACTCGGCTTAAACGACGTAATTTTCACAGGAAACTTTTGGGGGACAGGAAAGAAACTCGTGGAACTCGCAGGGGGTGCCGCGGAAGGGTACCTAGGGATTATGCCGTTTGCGATTTGGAGTGACGACAATGAAGGCGTTCGATTTGCCAAGATGCTTAACGCGAAATATCATCCCGACATAAAGTACTGAGAACCTCAATATATGACGGGCATCGTGAACGCCATGATTATGGTTCATGCCACCGAATTTGCCTTGAAAAACGCGGGCGGGATTCCGAAAAAGGTTAAGGGAACAGAAGTATTTAAGGCACTTGAAAGCATGCAAAATTTTGATACCAAAGGCTTGACCACGCCTGTTAGTTACAACTCGAATGAGCGTCGGGGCGCAAAGGGCTGTAAGATTGTGACGATTAAGAACGGGGAACTTTCCGCAGTAACAGACTTTCTTGATGCCCCTCCGGTCCCCGAAAAAGAGAAGCGTGGGGAAGAGTGACTAACACTTAGGAAGGTTTGTACCAACATTTTATCCTTCTGAAGTTATCTCAATCTATGATAAGATTGTGGTTTAATCGGGCACCGAATCTTTTGAAGGTTGGAAAAGAGGAGTCGAAAATTATGTCTGACACCTATGAGAAAATCTACGCACAGTCGCTAAACGAGCCGGATACTTTCTGGGCGAAAGCGGCGGAAGATGTCCACTGGTACAAAAAATGGGACAAGGTCCTTGATGACTCACGGAAGCCTTTCTACCGCTGGTTTACAGGTGGCCTGACCAACAGTTGCTACAACGCCCTCGATCTGCATGTGGAAAACGGACGCGCTAACCAGCTAGCGCTCATCTACGACAGTTCCGTCACGGGAACCATCAAGACTTTCACCTACCGTGAACTTCGGGACGAGGTCGCATGTTTCGCCGGTGTCCTCGTTGCTCAGGGCGTTCAGAAAGGCGATCGGGTGATTATTTACATGCCCATGGTGCCCGAAGCAGTTATCGCCATGCTCGCTTGCGCTCGGATCGGAACTATTCACTCAGTTGTCTTCGGAGGCTTCGCCGCCAACGAATTGGCGACCCGCATTGATGATGCGAAACCGAAGCTCATCGTCTCCGCTTCGTGCGGCATCGAAGTGAACCGGATCGTATCGTATAAGCCCCTGCTCGATAGAGCCATTGAACTCGCAAAGGCAAAACCTTCGCGGTGTATTATCTTACAGCGTCCCCAAGAACAGGCATCCATGGTCGCCGGACGCGATTTGGATTGGTCGGAACTCATGGACAGTGCGGTGCCAGTCGATTGCGTCCCGATTGCTGCGACAGACCCGCTTTATATCCTCTACACTTCTGGCACAACGGGCGTACCGAAAGGCGTTGTACGCGATAACGGAGGCCATCTGGTCGCGCTTAAGTGGAGTATGAAACACATCTACGGCGTGGAGACCGGCGAAGTATACTGGGCGGCTTCTGACGTGGGTTGGGTTGTTGGCCACTCTTATATCGTCTATGCTCCCCTTTTCAAAGGCTGCACGACGGTTTTGTACGAGGGGAAACCGGTTGGCACCCCCGACCCTGGTGCATTCTGGCGAGTCATTTCTCAGCATGGGGTGAGTCTCTTATTCACAGCGCCAACTGCCTTCCGAGCCATTAAACGCGAGGACCCCAACGGCGATTATGTTCGCAAATATGATCTGAGCCGTTTCCGCATGCTCTTTCTTGCCGGTGAGCGATGCGACCCCGACACGCTGCTCTGGGCGCAGCAACAACTTAGCATCCCGGTGATTGACCACTGGTGGCAGACGGAAACTGGCTGGCCCATGGGGGCGAACTGCATTGGGCTTGAGACGTTTCCTGTGAAGCCGGGCTCCTGCACAAAGGCGGTTCCGGGCTATGATGTGCGTGTACTGGATGAAAACCGCGCAGAGGTGGAAGAGAATCAGATCGGCAATATCGTCGTCAAGTTGCCGTTGCCTCCCGGCTGCCTGCCGACGCTGTGGAACAACGACACGGGCTATCAGTCGTCTTATCTCAGCACCTATCCGGGCTATTACCTGACAGCGGATGCCGGTTACAAAGATGAGGAAGGCTACCTATGGGTCATGAGCCGCACGGACGACATCATCAACGTGGCTGGACACCGCCTTTCGACCGGCGCGATGGAGGAAGTCCTGGCGGCTCATCCCGACGTGGCTGAATGCGCCGTCGTCGGGGTCGCGGATGAGATCAAGGGGGAAGTTCCGATAGGCTTTATTGTGCTGAAAGCCGGCGCTCAGCGCACCGACAATGTAATCATTCAGGAGCTTGTCCAGATGGTGCGCGAGAAGATTGGCCCCATCGCCTCCTTCCGGATGGCGACCGTGGTGCAGTGGCTCCCCAAAACGCGGTCGGGCAAGATTCTGCGCGGGACCATGAAACAGATTGCCGATGGGGTCGAATACCGTATGCCGGCGACAATCGATGACCCGGCCATCTTGGACGAAATCACCGAAGCCCTGGCAGCTTTGGGATACCCGCGTCAAGAATAGTGGAAAGTGTAAAGTGGGAAGTTTTCTTGCCAGCGACTTCAGAGGGTGTTTGAACCAATCTTCGAAAGGTTACAATCCCGATTTGCCACGGTTTTGGGCATAAGATGGTCAAATTTTTCGACGAACCCATCCCAAAATGAACCTTCCGAAGGGTTTCGCCGGACCTAACAAACGGGCTCTCAGGTGTTCAGGAAGTGATGAAATGCTCTCACTAAACAACATCGAAGTCATTTACAACAAAGTCATCCTCGTCCTGAAAGGGGTGTCCCTTGAAGTCCCTGAGGGTGCTGTTATTTGCCTGCTCGGGGCGAACGGTGCGGGAAAGACGACAACTCTCAAAGCCATTTCGGGACTCCTAAAAGAAGAAGATGGTCAAGTCAGCGATGGATCGGTTGAATTCGACAGTATCAGGCTTGATGAAAAGGGCGCGGAGGACATCGTGCGGGCCGGCATTTCTCAGGTTATGGAGGGCAGACGAGTTTTTGTACACTTGACCGTCGAAGAAAACCTCAAAGCCGGTGCCTTCTCAAGAAAAGACAAGGGGTACATGAAACGGGATATAGAAGGGGTCTATTCTTACTTCCCACGCCTGAAAGCACTCAGGCACAGGATCTCAGGATACCTTTCAGGTGGGGAGCAACAGATGCTGGCAATTGGTAGGGCGCTTATGGCTCGCCCAAAATTGATGTTGCTTGATGAGCCATCACTCGGACTTGCGCCGTTACTTATCGAGGAAATCTTTGATATTGTGAAAACGATAAATCATGAGGAGGGCGTGAGTGTTCTCCTTGTTGAGCAAAATGTGATGGCTGCACTGGAAATTGCCTCCCACGGTTACATTATGGAAAACGGCAGGATAGTCATGGATGGCTCTGCTGAGAAACTCAAGACAAATCCTGATGTCAAAGAGTTTTATCTCGGCCTGACAGAATTTGGTCAAAAAAAGGGCTTCAGAGGTATAAAGTATTACAAGCGGAGAAAGCGATGGCTGACATGAGGCAATCCTTGCGAAGGTTTGAAACCTTTGCAAGGTTGAGTACTGCCTCTCGATCAAGAGGGCAAAATGGATAAAGACGAACTTCTAAGGAACAGAACAGAAAAACTCCGATAGACAGTCAAATACGCTTATAAAAACTCGCCTGCCTTTAGGGAACGGCTCGATAGCGTGGGGCTTGCACCTGAGAAGATCCGAGAGATTAAAGACCTCGATAGGGTTCCCGTCGTACGAAAGGATGACCTTGTTGACTTGCAGGCAAAGGCCCCTCCCTTTGGCGGTTTGCACCCTGTGAACCTCCATCACCTGAAAAGGATTTTTCAATCACCGGGCCCAATTTATGACCCACAGGGGCACTCCGAGGATTACTGGAGATGGGAAGAGCCGCTGAGGATTTCGGGGTTTGGAAAAGGCGATATTGCCATCAATACTTTTTCCTGCCATCTTTCACCAGCGGGTTTTATGTTCGATGATGGTCTCCGGGCCGTCGGGGCAACCGTGGTTCCCACGGGCGTTGGGAATACAGAGATTCAGGTGAAAATCATCGCTGACCTCCAAGCGACCGGGTTTGTCGGAACGCCGAGTTTCCTATTAACACTTCTGAATAAGGCGAAGGAACTCGGCTCGGATTTCACGATACAGAAAGCCTTTGTTGCCGCGGAGCCTTTTACGCCCACGCAGCGCGGGATTTTTCAGGCGCACGGTATCGATGTATATCAAGGGTATGGAACGGCGGATGTCGGGTGCATCGCTTTTGAATGCGAAAAGAAAGAAGGCATGCACATATCGACGGACTTCATTCTTGAAATTGTTGACCCCAATACAGGGAAACAGCTCCCACCGCAGGAAGTGGGTGAGGTGGTAGTCACATTATTTGATGAAACATATCCTTTAATCCGGTTTGGTACGGGGGATCTATCACAATTAATATCAGTGGATTGTCCTTGTGGACTTGTCATGGAAAGAATTGCAGGTTTTATAGGCAGAATCGGTGAGGCAGTCAAGATCAGGGGGATGTTTGTGCATCTCAGGCAGGTAGCGGAGGTGATTTCCAGCTTTCCTAAACTTGGTGCCTTTGTCCTTGAAATCACGCAAGAACATGATCGGGATTTCATGAAATTGAAGGTTGAGACGAAATATCTTGAGTCTTCAGAGAGAGTTCTTGGAGAGCTTGAAGAAAGAATACAAGATGTTTTAAGGTTAAAAGCCGACAACATAGAGTTTGTTTTGAAGGAGACTTTAAAGTCAGCCCCAAAAATAATTGACAAAAGAGAATGGAAATAATATGGAGGAGAACTCATGTCACACGAACACTTACTTCCTACTACCGTTATTGGTTCACACGCGCTGCCAGGCTGGTTTTGGACAGCGATGGATGCGCAGAAACGCGGTGAGTATGGGCCTACCGACGAGCGAGAGGTTTACGATGATGCTGTCCGGCTGGCAATCTGGGATCAGAAGGAAGCCGGCATCGACACCATCACGGATGGCGAAATGCGCCGGTGGTATTTCGTGCAAAATTTCTACGGACGGATGGAGGGATTAATTGAACGACCTGTCCTCCGCCAAACTGGATTGTATGCGTACGATAGCGTGCCACGGTATCATATCAGCGATCGTGTGCAGGTTCCGGCGGGGCTGGGCATCGTTGACGAATTTCGATTTCTGAAGGTGAACGCCGGGGAGGGACAACGAATTAAGGCGTGTTGTCCGGGGCCGCTGACCCTGACGATGCACATCCAGATCGGCGAAGGCGATCCGTACAAAGATCGCGTCGAGCTTGGATGGGAGTTCGCTGAAGTGGTGAACCGGGAATTGAAAGCCCTTGAAGCGGAGGGATGTACGGAGGTTCAACTTGATGAGCCAAGTTTCGGCATCATCCCCGGCAAGCTCGAAGATTGGGTGGCGTTGCTCAATCGGGCGTTTGATGGGGTGTCGGCGCGAAAGAACCTGCACATCTGCTTCGGTAACCTAGGATCTCGTCCCCGTGGAAAGCGTCGATATGACTGGATGTTCCCGGCGCTGCTGGACATGAATGCCGACTGCTTATCAATGGAGTTTGCCAACCGCGAAATGGTGGAACACGACATCTACGCCCGATTCGAGGGACAGTTTGACTTCATGGCGGGCGTAGTGGACATCAAGAGTTTTTGGAACGAACCACCCGAGGAGGTCGCCAACCATATCCGTCAGGTCTTGCAACACTGTCCCGCCGAACGGTTGAGTGTCTCGCCCGATTGCGGGTTCTTCCAACTTCCGCGCTGGCTGTGTCGGCTGAAGCTTCAAAATCTCGTTGCTGGTGCCCACATTGTCCGCGCTGAATTGGAAGGTAGGTCGTGAAAACGCAGTACACCGAACAGAACCTAGTGATCGCGTGCATGTCCCGAAAGGATTGGACACCTCTGTATCTCCTCTGTTGCCCCCCAGAATTGGTGAGTTGAAGAGAAGGACTTCGATGCCTACATCAAACCCTATATAGACTTATGAAAAGAACCACGTAGAGCCTATCCGAAGTGTCAGCATAGCCATCTAGGATCAGAAGGTGATATTTCACAATTTTCTGGCTGCTTAACGTCAGCGATTTGCGGGATTAGCTATCTGTCACATCAGGAATTTCATCGAACTTAGGCCTGATGACGAAGGTTCTTCCCGAGATTTTTCACCTTCCTGCACTTTGACGTTACGGGTGAGTCGTGCTTTGAGTTGTTCAATACGCTTCTGATAATCCGTTCTCATAATCCGTTCTCAAGATCAAAGCTTCGGCTAATTTCATTGACTTTTACCTCGATTGTATGTGTAGCTATACCTTCTATTTAAGATATTTGCCGGGAATGCGAGAGCCGAGATACACCCCATTCGCATCCCGATTGGCAATGACCTTGGGAATATCGCCATCCCAATAGGCGGGAGCCGTGGTGGTGGGTCGCCTGTGCCAGGCGAGGATTAGGGTTCTTCGCTGATCTGTCAGGTTTCTGTGCGCCGAGTGCAAGACGCGGGCATCCGCCAGGACGAGCGAGCCTGCTGAGGCGCATACATTGACCTGATCCGGATGATCGCTGAACATAATCGGATGGTCTTCTTCTATAAATCGAGCGCCTTGCTCGTGGGCGGGAACGAGTTGATCGTGCAACGGAATTCGCTTGTGATGGGTTCCGGGGATAACTTTGAGACAGCCGTTTTCAATCGTTGTATCACTCAAATAGTAATTCAGAAACATGATCTGCGGCCATGGCGAACAAGTGATTGGATCGTTCCATTGCATCCAATCTTGGTGCCAATAGAGCGCCGGCTCTCCTGGATCTTTGGTAAGGATGATAATTCCCCCGGTACTCTCGAAATCTCCAAAACCGAGTTGTTCTAGCGCTTGGCGCGACGGTCTCCAGTCCAACAACTTCTGAATGATCCCGTTGTCTGCCCCACGCACATTGACGTGTTGACCCTGATACCTCACATCAGGCGGCGGCTCATGCGCATCGATTAAACGCTCCGATTCTTCTCGGAGTTCCTGCAGAAAATCTTCGGTCAAGATGTCGTCTATCACGCAGTAACCATCGCGCATCATCTGTTCTCGCTTTTCTACGGCTGCCTCTGGCGTCACGTTACTCTCCTTTACATTATAATCTTTTGGTGCCTACATGAATGCTCAATGCGTATTGTAACGGTGTTGAGTTGCCTCCCGCGCAGAACGAAAAAGCGAAGCTGGCCGCGTGAGGTCAGAGCGAGCGCACGTCCACCTAACGCTAGGGTTGAACTGCAACGCCAAGAAATGCGCCCGTTAAGTCCCCAAGCTTCTCGCTGTTAACTTCACCCCATTTTAGCATTTTTCTTTTTCAAATTGTATTAATTTGTCTTGGTACAGATCTTTAAAGAATGTTCCAAAACCAAGTTTTGCTTTATCCTTCTCAAAGATATCAAGAGGGTTTCCGTAAAGAATACTTCTTACTTTCTCTTCGGCAAGCTTTTCGATAATTTCTTCTTTGTATCTTGATAATGTTAAATTAGACATCAAGATATTTTAACAGAATTTCCTCCAATAGAACATCATCTTTTGAAAGGCTTCATTCACAGTTGCATAGCGTGACTACTCTTCAAACGCCGAATCAAACGCACGCGCAGACGGCTCGAAGTCGTAACCCTTGACCTTGGCGCACGCTTCGCGCGCCCCGTGCTCGCGGTCCATGCCGCTGTCTTCCCATTCAATTGATAGCGGCCCATCATATCCGATATTATTGAGCTTCCGGATAATCTCCTCAAAATCGATGTTGCCGCGACCAATTGACCGGAAATCCCAATATCGCCGTGCGTCGCCGAAGTTCAGGTGCCCGCCAAAAACGCCGGAGAGCCGCGGCGTCGGCGACCACCACACGTCCTTCATGTGGGCGTGGTAGATGCGATCGCTGAACCGCTCAATGAATGCGACGTAATCGACGCCTTGATACCCAAGATGGCTTGGATCATAATTAAAGCCAAACGTTTCACGCCCGTTGACTGCCTCAATAGCGCGTTCCGAACTCACGATGTCGAAGGCGATTTCGGTGGGATGAACTTCAAGTCCGAACTTGATACCAACTTCGTCGAACACATCGAAGACTGGATTCCAACGGTTGGCGAAGTCTTCAAAACCTGCGTCGATTTGCGCAGGGTCGTTGGGCGGGAATGAGTAGAGCAGATGCCAGATGCTGCTGCCGGAAAACCCGTTGACCACGCTCACGCCGAGCTTTGCGCCGGCGCGGGCGGTCTTTTTCATCTCCTCAGCGGCACGCTGACGAACTCCCTCCGTCTCGCCGTCACCCCAGACATGGAGTGGCAGGATGGCTTCGTGGCGACTGTCGATATTGTCGCAGACTGCCTGTCCGATGAGATGGTTACTAATCGCCCAGACTTTCAAACCGTACTTGGCTAAGAGATCGTGTCGCCCCTGGCAATAGCCTTCGTCTTCGAGGGCCTTATCGACTTCAAAGTGATCGCCCCAGCATGCCAATTCCAGACCATCGTATCCCCATTCGCTGGCTTTCTGAGCCAGATCTTCGATGGGTAAATCCGCCCACTGTCCAGTAAATAGTGTCACAGGTCTTGCCATTTGTTACCTCCTTTAGATGGTGGTGAGTGGTGGAATGGATTAGATTTGATAACTGTTAAATGTCAACAGAACCTAATACTACGCCGGCGGTGTGTAGCTCGCGTCCACCCATGCCCGCTGATTCCCACTTTCCACGGACTTGTGGATGAAGTGTACGCCCCGCGCGCCATCCTGTGCCGTCGGGAAATCCATATCAAATTCACCGGGCGCTTCACCGGCGATCTTTGCCGCCATTGTACGAGTAGCGTTGACATAGATGTTTGCAAACGCTTCGATGAACGCTTCCGGATGTCCAAACGGAAGTCGTGAGTTGTGTGCTACGATTGGGTCAACGTAACCATTTCCACGCTTATAAACATGCTCAGGCCCATCTAGGAAGCGGACGTGGAGGTAATTCGGATTTTCCTGACGCCACTCAAGGGAGGCATCCGTCCCGTAGATACGGATACGGAAGTTATTCTCCTCACCAACAGCGATCTGGGAAGCGAAAAGAAGACCCCGTGCACCGCCTTTATAATGCACCAGAAGATTCCCATCGTCTTCGAGCTTGCGCCCCTCGACGAAGGTGGTTAAGTCTGCGCAGATCGTCTCCAATTCCAGGCCGGTAATGTAGTGCGTGAGGTTCTCTGCGTGCGATCCAATGTCGCCAATGCAGGATGAAACCCCCGCTTGATTCGGATCCGTCCGCCAGACTGCTTGCTTTGCACCTTCCCCCTCCAGGAATGTTGTCAACCACCCTTGCGAGTATTCGACGACGATCTTCCGAACCATTCCGAGCTTTCCCTGCGATACTAACTCACGGGCTTGCTTAACCATCGGATAACCGGTGTAGTTATGCGTCAACGCAAAGATAATATCGTGTTGCTTCACCAAGCGGCAGATCGCCTCCGCATCTTCCAGCGTTGTCGTCATCGGCTTATCACAGATAATGTGGAAGCCTGCTTCGATGAACATCCTGGCGATGTCAAAATGAACATGGTTTGGCGTCACAATGGACACGAAGTCAACCCGTTCCTCCTCTGGCGCTGCACTCTCTTTTTCTGCCATCTCCTGATATGAGCCGTACACGCGGTTCGGATCAAGCTGCAACTCCACGCCCTGGCGCCGCGATTTTTCAGGCGACGCAGAGAACGCGCCGGCGACCAGTTCGATTTCCCCATCGAGCGCCGCTGCCTTCCGGTGGACGGCGCCAATGAATGCGTCTGGCCCGCCACCGACCATTCCATAACGTATTTTCCTTCTGAGTGGCATATTGACCTCTCCTTACGATTTCAAAATTAACGCACAAAAATAGGCAGAGATTCCGTTTATCTCCTAAATTCTGGTTGGTATGATTCCACTATTTGCGAACACTGATTATAGCATGATTGGGGATTCTTGTCAATCGGTAGGTGTACCAAAATTTATCAATCCCTTGCACCGCAAGCGCAAAAGATGGTAAACTTGCCATGACCCTGTTTATCATAGGGCTTACGTGGTTGATTTGATCAATGCAAGCTTCACAGGACGGTACTTTTAAATTTGAAGTGCGTAACTTCTACATCATCAGGAGGGTGTGTATGGCATTACGAGTTGCAGTGATTGGAATGCGCGGGATTGGCAATACGCATGCCAATGTTTATCACGAGAACGACCTCGCGGAGTTGGTTGCTGTGTGTGATCTCGTCAAAGAGCGGGCGGACGAATCGGCCCAGCGGCTGGGTGTAAAGGTGTATTACAGCGTCGCAGATCTTTTGGAAAACGAGGAACTCGACGCCGTCAGCGTCGCAACAGGGGGATTTGAAAACGGCGGCGATCATTTCGAGCCGACGATGCAGGCGCTTGAGGTGGGACTTCATGTGTTGTGTGAAAAGCCGTTGTCGAACGATGTGGCTCGCGCTCGGGAGATGGTCAACAAAGCGAAGGAAAAAGGGGTTTGCCTCGGAACGAATCTCAACCACCGCTTCACACCGTTGGCGATTCAAGCAAAGGAATGGGTGACGAGCGGAAGGCTTGGCGAACTCCTCTTTATCAACATGGCGCTGTGGATTGAGAATCCGAATGAGACATCACCGTTTTTCCATCTCAGAGCCCTGCATCCCCATTCGCTCGACGTGATAATGTACTTCTGTGGTCAAGTGGAGAAAGTGCATGCGTTTGCGATGCGTGCGCCGGGCAGGCGTAATTGGAGCAATGCTTCGATTAACCTCCAATTCAAGAATGGCGCGATTGGGCATCTCAGTGGGAGTTACGATGCAGGGCGCCTCAATGAACGGTGCGAGGTGGCCGGGACCAATGGACAGTTTGTTATCGACGGGGTGTTCGAGAAGCTGACGTTTTATCCACGACGCGGCGGTGATATCGAAGAGTATTTCAACCCACCGACGAGGGAAGAAGGGCACATGGACTCTTTCGCGGATACGTTCAAAACACGGATCGGCGCATGGACACGACAACTTGTCGATGGCGTTTCACCCGATGAGATTGATGCCTCCGGTGCTGCGGGGCTTGCGACGCAGGAAATCATCGAAGCGGCGATTGAGTCGTTCCAGACCGATACGGTTGTGACGCTGTAACTATTCCTGATGTCTTTCAAGATAGGGAATCGCGAATTCTCCCTTATGGGATGCTGATGGGGAAGGCAACCTCAAAGATCTGCATCGGGTGGAACGAGCAAAACCGGTGCCCATAAAGAGCACGAAAAAACGCGGCGTCATTCCCTTATATTGATTGAATTTGATGGCTATGATCGGATTGAATATATATAATCAGCCAATCCACAAACCAAAATCTGAAATTCACAATCAAATGACGCTCACGAAAATGCCTATCATCACTGTTAAGCATCTCAGCAAGAATTTCAAAGTCTATAAACGCCGCACGGGGTTTTGGGGAAGTCTCAGCAACACAGTCTCGCGCAAGTATGATATTATCAAAGCCGTTGATAATGTGAATTTCACCCTTGAGCGTGGGGAATTGGTGGGATACATCGGTGCCAACGGGGCGGGGAAATCGACAACCATCAAAATGCTGACGGGCATCCTTGTGCCAACTTCGGGACATATTGACGTGATGGGATTGACGCCATATCACCGCCGGAAGGAAAACGCACGCCGGATTGGTGTCGTGTTCGGACAACGCACCCAACTCTGGTGGGATCTGCCTGTTATTGACTCCTTTGAGCTGCTCAAGCATATCTACGAAATTCCTCAGAAAGTGTATAAACAGAATCTCGAATTTTTCAGCGAACTGTTGCAATTACAGCCGTTTCTCTCCACGCCGGTGCGGAAACTGAGTCTTGGACAGCGGATGCGGTGCGATCTGACCGCGGCACTGCTGCATAACCCGGAAATCCTGTATTTAGATGAGCCGACCATCGGCTTGGATGTGGTCGCCAAAGAGCAGGTTCGCCAGTTTCTCAGGCAGATTAACGCCAAACACCAAGTGACGGTTATCCTGACGACGCATGACCTCAACGATATCGAGAAAGTCTGTCAACGATTGATTATCATTGACAGCGGCAAAATCATCTATGACGGCGGCGTTGATGCGTTGAAAAAACGCTACGGCAAAACCCGGATGCTCATTGTTGACCTTGCACAGACGTATCCCGATATTCAACTTGCGGGCGTGAATCTGACCCGGCGCGAAGGAAATCGTATCTGGCTTGGGTTTGACCGAGATACGGTTTCCGCTTCCGAAGTCATCGCACAGTTGGCTGCGCGCTACGAGATTCAAGATTTGACAATCTCAGAACCGGAAATTGAGGAGATTGTTCGACGGATATATGGGGCGGGCATGCGTTAACCCAAGTATTAATCTATTGGAGAGAAACCGAGTTTTTCATTGGCGAATCGCCCACGAGCATTCAATTCAGCCGATTTGGGCAACAATTGTGGGGGTAGGTTTCAAAAACTCGGTTTCTGACGGATGGCTTATCTGGGTGGAAACTTAGGGCGTGTTGACGAACTCAGGGAAACGCACTCGTCACACGCTTCCGCTCGAGCGGAAAAGGCATTTCCCGATCCTTTGGATTGGCAAATCCAAAGGGAGCAAGAGGAATTCGTCAACAGCCCCTAGGTGAGTTAAGTCATTTTCAGTATTTTGGAAGGTTGGAAGAATGGAAGGATGGGGTTTGCCCTTGTGCGTCCTTCGGATGGTCAGATGACTGAGCACATCTCGCCCTTCGCCTTGTCACTCCAAAAAATGCCCAAATCAGGGGTTGACGCACCTTGATTTCTGCACCACCCTCTGAACTCCTGAACTCAAGGGTTGACGCTTAGAATTATGCACCACCCTCATTTAATACCCACTTACCATTTATGATGAAGAAATACCTCGCTTTTACGGCAAAAGCCTTTCAGCGGATGCTGACATATCGGTTCGAATTATGGATGGAACTGTTTATCAACGTGCTGTTCATGCTGGTCTATGTCTATCTGTGGAAGGCATTATACACGGAGCGAACATCGGTAGAAGGATACGACCTGAACGGGATTCTGACGTATATCGTCATCTCACAGACCTTGCTGTCCTTCACTTTTACACTCCGGGTGACGCGTATTATCGAAGATAAGGTACGCACCGGCAAGGTGGTCACGGATTTAATGAAACCGGTCGATTTTCAGTTGATGACGCTTGCTACGGCCGCGGGAACTTCGAGCCATATGGCACTATTCAATATGTTCCCCAAACTCTTACTGTTTTACGGCCTTCTGAGGCTATCGCTACCGCCATCGCTTTCGACTGTAGGGCTCTTTATCATCAGCGTGGTCTTAGGGTATCTCATTCTATTTAGTATCGAATTTATAATCGGCATGTTGGCCTTCTGGCTTGTCGAAGTCCGCGGCATTTACTACTTTGTTGTATGGGGGGTATCTATGTTGTTTTCAGGCTACTTTCTGCCGTTGGAGTTCTATCCCGACTTCTTAGCCAAAATCGCGGCGCTCTTGCCGTTTCGTGCTATTATCTATTTTCCAACGGCCCTTTATACCGGCCAATTGACAGGCACCTCCCTGGTCACGGCACTGTTGATACAATTGACATGGGTGGTTGTGTTATTGGGGCTTGGGCGACTTGGATACCGCGCGGACTTCCGGAAACTGGTTGTTCAGGGCGGATAAAATGAGTACAACTGAAAAATGGTCTGAATCACGAATTAAACAGATGGCACGGATAACGCGGATTAAGAACCGATTCAACCTTTCGATAATAAATCCGCGAACAGTCGGCAATTCGGACAATTTCTGAATCCCCGAAGGGCAAGATACAAGGACAAACGTCAATCTTCCATTCGTCGCGATACGTTCTGTCAAGTCCTGGTTCTGTTGACATTTCAAGGGAGCCATATAAGAGTAGAGACAAAGCTGAGAAATCCAAAATAACGGATAGCTAACTTCTCGAACCGAGAGAAGATGCGGCGATACCATTTTATCTTGTTAATGAAACATTCAACCAGATGTCTCTCTTTGTACAGATGTTTGTCGTAATCTCTTTGGTCAACACGATGACTTTTGGGCGGTATCACCGCAATCGCTCCATTCGCCTCAATAACGGCGATAAAATTGTCGGAGTCATATCCCTTGTCTCCAATCACATACTCGCTTTTATATCCAAGTATCAACCCTTCTGCTTCCGCTATGTCGTTTCTTTGACCGGGTGTCAGATGTATTCTTAGGGGATTACCCAGGCCGTCAACGGTGATGTGAATTTTTGTACTGAATCCCCCGCGAGAGCAGCCTAACGCTTGGTTTTCAGTGCCACCCTTTTTTTTAAGGCACCCGCCGCAGACGGGTGCGCGCGGCAGATTGTACTGTCCACAATAAGCGACTCGATATCGGGGTCGGCGGCGAAGTGGGGATGCATCTGTGTGAAGACCCCTTTGTCGCACCACCGAGCAAACCGCTTATAGAGGGTGTTCGATTTACCATAGGTGTCTGGCAGAAGTCTCCATTGAGCCCCGCTACGGGGCGCCCAGAGAACAGCTTCGATAAAGCGGCGTGTTGTCGCTTCGTTGCCAACATAGATGGTGGGACAAGTTAGAAGAAACGAGTATATCTTTTTCCATTGGTCATCGGGTAAGGTTATTGGCATCATTCTTCTATTATGCCACAACCTTATACTCAAATATCAACAGAACCTAATATAGGTTTACATGAAATCACCTGAACTTCTAGTCATTTAGAGAGACTTTTTGACGACTTTTCTGATAAACCGCCTCAGGGGTTTGATATCCCAAACTGAGATGAGGCCGCTCGTTGCTATAGATAGAAACGCTTTGTTTGACGCCAACTGTGGCTTGTTGTATCAAGCCAAAGGTCTGATTTAACAGAAAGTCGATTTTCAAAATGCCATTGACCTGTTCAGCGACGGCGTTTTGGTAGACGTCGCCGTTTTGTGTCATGCTCATTCGCACGCCATGTGAATCAAGGAAATCGGTGTAGGTATGACAACAGTATTGGACACCTCACTTATGCGACGTTACTGCAAACTCTACTTTCTTCTCGCCGGCGCGTATGTGCGCACCGGCTCTCGTTCGGTCTCATGTGCCTCGGAATCGTTGCCAGCGAAGCCTGTCTGCTCGGCCTGTTAGGTGCTTTGTTCGCCAAGTTTCGCGCTGTGAATGGGTGGACGTGGGCAGAAGTTGTATTCCTGTACGGCCTAGGGAACATGGCGTACTCACTCATGATGATATTGGGCAGCCAGCTCGACGATTTTGACAGGTACATTATTCGTGGCGAGTTGGACACAGTGCTGATTAAACCTGTGCCGCCGCTATTCTACATTCTTGCGAGTCAAGTGGAGTTCATCCACGTCTCGCGGGCGTTAGCAAGTATCGCTATCTTCGTTGTCGCGTTCCACTTGACCGATATCCCTTGGACGATGAGCGTTACGCTGTTCACCCTCACAACAATTCTGAGTGGTACGGTGATTATGTTTACACTCATGCTCATCACTGCCACTGTCGCGCTATGGGCGACAAAATCGGGAAAATTGACCAATCTGCTCATTACCGCGACCAAAGAGGCAGCCACTTTTCCCATCTCCATCTACCCGCTCGCCGTGCGCCTACTTTTGACGTTTATTCTCCCCGTCGCTTTCGTGACGTATTATCCCGCCCAGCGGCTCCTTCAGAAAGGTGAGTTTCTCGGTATGCCTGAATATTTTCAATTCGGCGCGCCCTTCGTTGCCATTCTGTTGTTGTTTTTTAGCTATGTATTTTGGTGGCTCGGGCTGCGGCGCTATCACAGTACAGGCTCCTGAGGCGTTGCACATCGAAGGATCCCAATCGAGGATCGGGACAAGCCTTCGATTCTCAGGGATTTTTACCATTACCACGTCTGTTCACTCTCACCTCCGTTCTCTCTTTTCTCGCCCGGATCTTTGATCGGGGTCTATGCCGGGCTGCTGATTAGCGATGTGCTGGGGTGATGCCATTTCTATATACTGGAGGGGAAAGCCTGTTATATCCTCCATGTCCCTGAACTGGATCGCTAGATGATCTGGAGACAAGTCTATTGGCAAGTTGATTTTGGGCTTGAATTGCGTGTACAAATATCTTAACCCAAGTTGCCACCTATTATCGAATAGGCGATTGAACTCAGAGTTGATTGATACTGCTGGCTAATACAAACAAGACCACTTTCAATTCAAATCCCTGTCGTGTCACCGCATGGATACAACGGGGGAGCAATCTCTCAATTAAACTCCCAACCGTCTCAACAGACTTACGATAGTAATTAGCCAAATAGGTCTCCCATGGCGGGTAGGCACGCTTGGAATTCTGCTTGCGTATCGGCTTTAATTCCACTTCGACTGTTGCAACTATATCTTCTATCTCATAGTTATTGTACGCTTTGTCACCGTAGACTCGACTCCCCGGTGGCAAGTCGAAATCAAACCACTGTAACCCTTCAACGTCGCCTGTGCCCGCTGAGGTCACAAAGAATTCAACCGGTTGTTGGCTCGCGGTCACTAGCAGATGAACCTTCAAGCCATAGAAATACCGACGTTTGGACGCTTGATAGCCCCGAAATGCCTCATCGGTGTAGAGTTTCGACCGACAAATACGAATATTGTCACAGACCGCAATCGGCATAGTATCCATCACATAGATTTTCTGTTGATTGAGTTGTACATAGCTTTGTGCCAAGATTTTGAACAATGTGATGAACATCGGTTTAATTCGATGAAGTCGTCGATTGAATCGACTCTTTGAGAGCATCTTTGGGATATAGCCATGAGTGTGGAGAAAGTCTCGAGTTGTTTGAAAGTTTGCCCCAAAAAACAGGGCAGCGACGCCGCCGGTGGTCATCACCTCGGCATCAGACATCTGAGTTTGTGGGTGCGGTCTCGGGTTAAAGGCTTCTAAGAGCTTGTCACAGAGATAGAAAATGGTTGCAATTTGTATGTCCATGGGTTTCTCCTTTGAGGTGTTATGGTTGACTACCTCAATTTTAACGGAAAACCCATGGATTTTCAATTACTAGCAACTTGGGTTATATTATCAAAATCATTATCGCAGTCAGCTTCTATCTTTAACCGAATCTTGCGGATTTCTTCGACTATAGGGTCTTTCCACATAACAGTTGGTTTCATAGTGAGAGATTTTCGGTTCGCGTTTGGCACCACATCCCCACCAAACTTTAAAGTTGTCAGCGTAAGATTCTGTTCAAGGATATGTGCAACACATAACTGACATTCTTAGACGAAAAACTCCGTCAAGTCACAAATATTATAGCATGATCGTCTGGACTTAGAAATTCTTTTTTCGCTTGACGGAAATCGAGGGATGTGATAAATTCCGACTAATCTGCTTTCCAATATATCATCCTTCCACGACGTTCAAAACATCACATGCGCATGACATTCCTACCGGCTTTGATACAATGGCTTCACGTCGGATTAGTCGTGCTGCTGATTGGCGGCTTCTTCTTTCTCCGGGTGATTCTTCTGCCTTCGACCAAAGTGCTTCCCGAAAATCAGCAGTCCAAACTCCTAGAAGCGGCATTTCGCCGATTCAGGGTTACCATCTGGGTCGCGCTGGTGACAATTCTGTTGTCCGGCGTTTACAATTTTATCGCCTTCATGAAATCGACGAGAGCCGCCGCTTGGGAATCCATCGAACCTGCCCAGGATCCTTCCTTATATATCCTTGTATTAGGAGTCAAGCTCTTTATCGTCTTTCTCATATTTACCTTCGGCATTCTGATGACGTTCCCTTATCCTGTTTTCGCGCCTATCCAAAAACGTCCTGCGTCATGGCTGAACTTGACGCTGGTGTTGGGGCTGATCGTGATCTTCTTGTCGGCGTTTCTGCGGCGGTTGTAGTTGCCTGGATTCCAATGACTAAACTCAATCCTTTTCGCCCGGCGATGTTTTAAACCGCAAATTATCCACCCGACCGGTGAAATCCCAACTACTCCCCCGAAGGATAGTTCTCGTAATCACTGTCGGCTCCAAGTCTGGATTGTAGGGATGCGTTTCGACGCCAAACCAACCGTCGCGGACATTTTCCTTATGACCGCACAAATGTATGATTTCTTTCAGATTTGGCGAAGTGTAGATAACCCACCCGTTTTGTCGTATTTCCAGGGGGAGCGCCTCGCCGCCAGCCGGGATGGCAATCCTGACATAGTAGTTCGCAACCCTCGCCGCCTAAGACGGCTGGAATAACCGCGTTCGGGTTTCAGTCCAATCCTCCGGGAGCGGATGAAAGGCGCCTTCGCCACAGTACCCCGGTCCGATCTTGGTGGCGTGACCCTGGCCAGTGACCTGAAATCGTGTGCCATTGAGTTCTGGAAGAACGTACCGGCTAAACCAGAAAGCGAGTTGTTGGCGCATCTCCTTCACCAGCGCTTGTTTTGATTTCTCATCCACAAGGTTCTTCCGTTCGTCCGGATCGACAACTAGATCATAGAGTTCGTGGGGACCGTAAGGATAGCGATGCACATATTTCCATTCCTGTGTCCGTATCATGCGGACCGGTCCATATTCGTCGAAGATAACGACCCCATCCTGTGCATCATTTGTCTCACCGAGAAGCACCGGCAGAAAGCTTCGTCCGGGGCGCAGCGGATCTTCTGGGGTTTCCAAGCCGAGATAGTCAAGTAGGGTGAGCATGAAATCATACTGGCTCACCAACGCTTCGGTGACACGCCCTCGTGCGAAGTCTCCGGTGTGGCTCATGATAAAGGGGACTTTGACGGAGTTTTCGTACATATTTCAGAGGGAAGGTGCCATTCCCCTTGTGCCAGAAGCCGTGATGTCCACAGGAATAACCGTTGTCGTTGCTGAAGATGATTAGCGTATTGTCCCGTAAGCCAAGCCGATTAAGCCGTTCCAAGATACGACCAAGGTTCAGATCCATCACCGTTATCGCAGCGAAATAGCCCTTCAACGATTCCCGGTTCCCCATGTGGTTGCGAGAATCGGGTCTCGCCCAGGCGTGCAATGCTTCCTGGGGGCACGTTTTGAATGGGCAATCAGCGTAGGATCCACAATGTCCTGCGGGTGTCCGGTGAAAGGTGTGTGCGGTGCGTTGTAGTGGACGCTGAGATAGAACGACTGATCTTTGTTCGCCTCAATAAATTGCAAGGCATCGTCCGTAATGACATCGGTGAGATAGCTAGGCTGCACGCCCACCACTCCATCACGAATCATCTCCGCGTCGTTATATTGACTTCCCCCGGTTGGCATCGAAAACCAGTGACTGAAGCCGTGCTGCTGCGTCATGCTGTCGCCGAGATGCCACTTCCCACTGAGTCCGACAGTATAGCCGTTGGCCTTCAGCACATCTGTGTAACAGGTGAGCCCCTCAAGGTATCTTGCGGGATTTGGCGGCATGTTTCCATCTCGAATCCAGTTATGCACGCCGTGCGCCGACGGAATCCTCCCGGTCATCACGCTGGCGCGCGCCGGCGAACAGACGGGAGAGGTACAAAAAAAGTTCTCGAAACGCACGCCGGTCGCCGCTAATCGGTCAATATTCGGGGTGCGAACCTCATCATTCCCGCAGCAGCCTGCCGCCCAGGGCCCCTGATCATCCGTGAGAATAAAGATTACATTGGATCTATTGGAATTAGACATTAATTGCGTTCCTTTTTCGTCAACCTTCAGGGGTTCAGTTTCTAATTCCCATTGCAATGGTGTGAAGGTACATCTGCTTCAGATGAATCAAATCTGACGACAAACCTTCCGAAGGTTACTGATGTTAATCGAATTCACCAATTTACCATTCACCCTTACCTACATGGGCCCAATCCGTCGGGGCCCGCGGTCCATTGCCAACATTGATGCGTCATAGCTACGCTTCATCATCTCCAGCTTGAGACGCTGGAGGTCCGGTTCATCCCACAGGTTCTCAAACTCACCCGGGTCAGTCGCCAAGTCGTAGAGCTCTCCATGTTCGTGTCCATGATATACCACCAGCTTATACCGCTCATCCCGGTACATCGTGGCAAAGGTACCATCCGGCAGGTCAACGGCATCGTAGTACTCACAGCGGACGTAATCCCGATGATAATCAGCGGCAACCTCTCCCCTGAGGCTGAGCAGCAGCGATCGCCCCTGCATCTGCTCCGGTACGTTCAAATGAGCCAACTCCAGCAGGGTTGGCGCTTTGTCAAGCAGTTCTACCAGCGCATCGCTTTTCAACCCCTCCTCAAACTGTCCAGGCCAGGAGAAGATGAGCGGGACTCGGACCAGCCCCTCGTAGAACCGACACCCCTTCTGGATCAGCCCGTGATCGCCGAGCATTTCCCCGTGATCACTGGTGAAGATCACCACCGTTTGTTCACGCTGCCCGGTTTCCTCCAGCACACCTAAGATACGTCCCACCTGATCATCGATCAACTTGATCATAGCGTAATAAGCGGCTTGCAGAGTTTTAGCGTTCTGTGCGCCTTGTGATGCTTGGTCAGGTTGGCCCCCTTGCTGCGGACTTTGGGGTAAGATCGGGCTGCGGATGTCCAGTTCGTCCGGAGACCGTCCCTTTGACTGGAAATCAACCGCTTCCAGCTTCTGTTGCTGTTCTAAGTCGCTTTCTCGGAAAAGCGGTCCCGGCATCTTCGATGGCTCAAACATATCCCGGTAGGTCTTCGGCGGATTGAAGGGGGGATGGGGGTCGTAGATATTCACGCTTGCCAACCAGGGGGCATCCCGTTTTTGCTGAATAAATTCAATTGTCTTTTCCGCGCACCAGGTAGTTTGGTGGAGTTCAGCAGGAACCCCGTCAATACTTCTGGTCAACTCTCCCAGAATATACCCCTTTGACCGCGCCCAGTCTGCGTAGTCGTGTCCCTTCTCCCAGTCATCACGGGGTGCGTGGCTGTACTGCCAGTAGCGGTATCCGTCGTTCACGCGGGGTTCGAGGCGGCGGTACGCACTGGCAAGGTGTAGCTTGCCAATTAGACCGCAGTCATACCCGGCCTCGGATAGAATGCGGGTCACCAAGGGCGGGCTGTCCGGGAAGCATTCATTCCCGTTGCCGTTTACATGAACAACGCTCGGGTACATCCCAGTCAGAAAACTCGCTCGACTCGGCGTGCAGATTGGGCTCTGGCAGTAGGCGTGAGTGAAGGCTACCCCCTCCCGGACCAACCGATCGATATTCGGGGTTGAAACATGTGGGTTGCCCAGGGCACCAATCGTGTCGTAACGCTGCTGGTCTGTGCAGATCCAGAGGATGTTCGGACGCGGGCGCCCATTGTTTTTGTTGTTGTTCATAGTCATGTTGAATCTCCTCATAGGCTTAGCAGATATGCTCCATAAACAGTCAGCAGAGAGATTTTCTCCCGAAAATGGTTATTCCTCTGTGTACACCATACCTTCTATGTCATGTGTCTCTGATCCCTGGTCCCCACCTATGGCATGTGTGCTTCCTCCTGAGGACCTTTCATTCCGACATACGATCCGAACTTGTAATTCTTCATGACTGCCAGTGTGCCGGCACAATGGCATCCGTAAATCCCAATTGCTCGGAGATCCAGCCTTCCTGATAAAGCCCATTCTTGTAGGAGGAATGTTCGCTCTGCTTCACCTCGCTTTCGCCACCTAACGCCTCGGTCAATGGTGCGAGTGCCTGTAGGTCTCCCCAAAGCAGTGTCCGCGCACGAACAGCGGGGGCAAAGAAGAGCGGGTCAAAATAGGACAGCGTCCGCTTAACTCGTGCCTGCTTCTTTGGAAAGAGACGGAGATAATCTTCAACCTCCCCAGGTACTCGCTCGCGAGCGGTGTAAAATTGCCCTGGCGCAGCCACTACATGCGTTACGTCAGGTCGGAGCGCCGCCGTCATCAGCGGCAGGTCATCTTGCTGGACCGCCGCCAACCGGGAACGGTCTGCCTCCCGCCGCGTCAGCAGGTAGTCCACCGCCCTCAACCAATCCGCGACAATGCTGCGAAAGATGTAGGTCTCAGGGGCGTCGACTCCCTCAGTCATCAAACCTGGAAACATTGCTGCGAACGGCTTGTCGGCGTTGCGCTGTCCCCGCCCGGCAGTCGAAAAGATGAGGAACCGCCCGCGCTTCTCGCTGGCATCCCCTTGCGGCAATGGATTCACGACGCTGTGATAGCCAGGCCCAAGTAGCAAGCTCGGAAACGGTCCGTCCCCGTGTGGAATGCTCAGATAACCGAACAATCGATAAGGTCCGATGCTAGTGAAGCGCACCGTGTAGCAGTCGCAGAACTCTGTAGATCGGATCGGTAAATGTTCCTCTTCGGCAGCGATGGGTACGGCTGCCAATTCACGGCAGACCTGCTGCCAGTAGTTGTCGAAATCTTCTGGTCGAGATATGTTAGACATACAGGATTCCTTTAGGATGGTTCATTTTGACATCTGAGTTTGGTTTACGCGCTAACTTCGAACTTATAGCGAGTAAAACGCGCGCTTCTCCCGTCAGCCTCAACGAAGTAACGAATCTCTCGCACCTCAACGAGGAGATTCTTCGCTGCGCTCTATTAGGTTTCCAAGAAACTACCCGCAATGAGTTCTTCTCCGAAAAGTAGGCAAGATGCAAAGATGGCGTGAGGTACTATAGTGCGTCACGCCAGAAGTATTTGGACAGTTAAATGGTCAATATAGACCCCGATCGACGATCCGGGTTTGAGCTTTGGTAACTGCCCGAGCATTTATGCTTCAAAGCACTAAGGTCTGTTGACAAACTCGGGGAAATGTAGGAACAGAATGGTTCGGCGGGAGCCTCAACCGTGTTCCTCCAAATGGTGAAGGGAGGGCAAGGCTCCCGCAGCGCCTCACTTAGTTCGTCAACACGCTCGCTCTAGCCATGTGAGATCCCGCGTAACGGGGCGAATCTTTATCTTGCCTCCTGTATCTTACTATCGGTTGCACCACGTTCCCGACTCATTTTCAAGTCGAAATGTCGGCTTATTTTGGAATTCAGCCCTCTTTTAGATGCGTTTTGAAGAAATCATCCAGGACTGTGCTATGGTGAACAATGCCGGCGTCGTGTCCATGTCCATCATAGGGATAGAGATGTTTGTCTTCGGATGCAATGCTACGCCAGACAGCGTAGCCAGTCTCCGGCGGGCAGACGTTGTCCTGCAAACCGATGTAAACCATAATAGGGCAGGTGATACGCGGCGCAAAGTTAATGCCGTCGAAGTAAGCCAGCGTCTCGCGCACTGCAGCTTTCCGCTTTGGATAGAGCCGCAAGTAATCACGGATTTCCTGATACGGATAAGTGTGGGCCAACTCAATCGCATCCATAAACCCACAGAGGAACGGCGCACCTGCGACAGCGGCTCGCACCTCGGGTCGCAGCGCCGTTGTGGCAATCGTTAACCCCCCGCCCTGACTGCTGCCGGCTACGCCGATGCGCTCACTGTCTACCTCGTCGCGTGAAAGTAAAAAATCAATTACCCGTATCGCATCAATATAGAAGCCGCGATAAGAGTATGTGTTACGGTCTACAATGTTATAAGTCAGCAGCCCGGGGTAACCCGGATTGAACTGTTGGTTGCTGCGAATCTTCCCACGTGGTGCAGCACCGAAAGCCGCGTAGCCTTGGCGTGCGCTCTCACGCGGGATGGATGGGTCGCTGAGGTAGCCTGGCATGTGTACAATTGCAGGCAGTTTCCCCGATTGGTCACATGGTAAGCAATACCAGCCAGCGATGCGCACGCCGTCGATGCTGTCATAATGCACATCATAAACTTCGACCTCTGGCGTGCAACGTATCGGCACTAACTCCATCGTCGCGTTCAGCGGAATCTGCGCTGACTCCACCAACAGGTCATCCCAGAACGCGTCGAAGTCAGGAGGCTGCGTGACTATCGTCTGGTATTGGTCAGGCGGGATTCTACTCATTTTTTTCATCACATCTCCTTGTACTAAGAGTGCGGGGAATTTCTACCGGTCAAGGAAATTAGAATTGACAGAAGTCATCAACAATGCTATCTTATTTAGCAGAGGAAAGGGAGGTAGTTACGATGCGACTGTGGTACAGACGCACAATTTGGCTTTGGGTTTTACTTGTCATTGGTTGTGGCGCAACGCACCAATCTGAACCAGCAAACAAACCTCCGGTCGCGGGACACGGCAACCCGTATTTTGATCAGGGTAACACCTACCTCAAAAAAAAGGAGTATCACAAGGCAATCGAACAGTATCAGCAGGCATTGCGTTTGGATCCGGATGTTGCAATTATTCACGCTGCACTCGGTTGGGCATATTATAACGTGGGGATGCTTGATGCCGCCATTGCCGAAGGTGAAGAAGTCATGCGCTTAGAGCCAAATCACCCCGATATACCAAAGTTGATGGAATTGCTTTACCAACAACGGAATCGACAGCGGTAAGAACGTGACACGTGATGAGTGAAACGCGGAGGGGTTGATTCGCTAATTCATCGATCGGTTCATCAAGTTGTCAAAGTTCTGACAAAGTTATCCATGAACCGATCCGCATCGACAGAAACGCAGACGGAAGCGTTTGGCTCACCGTTTGTTGGGATCGTTGCCCCACGCAGATAATCGGCGCGTGTTTCGATCTCAATCCGCATCTCACGCCTTTCGCAGAAGGTCGGATCAATCAGCATCCCAACCGCCAACGGGTCATGGAGTGTTGGGCGTGGCTCAGGGTTATCTTCTCCCCACAGATGGATCAGCTCAAAACAGATCTGGTTAATCGGACGGTCTACGGCCCCAATGGCTTTCACCTGATCATAGCGCATGACACACTTCGCCGTGACATCAAGCCCGACCATTGTGATTGGTACCCCTGTGCTGAAGACAACCCGCGTGGCTTCGGGGTCGCAGAGCGCATTCCACTCTGGGCTGACCCGATCTGTCACACCGCCCATCATACAGATCTTTGCTTTCTGTGCCAGGCGCGGCTCCGTGATGAACGCCGCGGCAATGTTCGTCAAAGGCCCGATAGGGACGAGTGTGATGTCGCCATTGCCGGACATCACCGTGTCAATGATAAAGTCAACAGCATGACCGGACTGCGGTTTGATTGATGGCTGCTGTTTCTTCAAGAGCTCCATCTGGCGTGGACGATGATTTGCTGCGACCCCTTCCCAATCTGGAATGGATTGGAGAATGGTCTTGCCGATTCCTGCATAAACGGGAATATCCGTTCGATCTAACGCCTCCAGCACACAACACGCAAGTTCTGCGCGCTCCTCCACATTCTTGAAGACCGTTGTCACACCGAGCAAATCAATTTTACCACTTAGAATCGCAAAGGTCAAGGCAAGTGTGTCGTCAATATCGTCACCAATATCCGTATCAAGTATAATTTTCTGCATATTTCCCCCGCATAAATATGAACTAACCCCGATAGCAGATCAAGATTTCATTGATTGTGAGAAGTTTACCAGAAGTTCATTAAATAATCCAGAAATAACGGCTTTGAAAGAAAGGAAACTGATAATGAAAATTGGCGCTTCGACGATATTCCATCGTAACCGTCCGCTAAACTGGACGCTCTTCCATGAATTCCAGCAAGCAGGGATTGAATCGCTGGAATTGACAGATTATCACCCTGAGTTTTCGTACACAGAGCTTGAGGCATTTACAGCATTGCGCTTGGGGATGACAAACTTGTCGCTACATCTCAACTCACTTCACATTCACCTTGAGATCTTCGACAGCGACTACGATCTCGCAACGCTCGACGCCATTCAACGAGAAAAGACGCTTGTCGCCTACTGTCAGGCGGTTAATGCCATGGAGGTCCTGGGCGGTGGTATCCTTGTGACGCATCACATCCAGATTCCTGAACCTGACGACGCGCTGCATGCGGAAAAGCGCACCGCATTTCTCGACAATTTGCACACCATTGCGCAATATGCTGCCCCCATGGGAGTTTCCTTCGCTCTGGAAAATACGCCGCGCGGCTATACCCGTGAACCCACGCGCCTTGTCCAATTGATGATGGATTTGGGTGCGCCAAACGTCGGCGTCTGTATTGATACGGGACATCACAACATCGTCGGCGACCCGGTGGAAGCCCTGCGGATTATTGGAAAACATCTGTTTACCTTACACCTGCATGACAATCACGGTGAGCAAGATGAACATCTCTGCCCCGGACTCGGTGCCATCGATTGGAACGGCGTCGTGGGTGTATTAGGTGAGATTGAGTATTCTGGGGTATTCATGTATGAACTCAGCCGATCAGAAGATTTAGCGAGAATTCGCCCAAACGCTGACCAACTCCTAGAACGTGAAGTGTGATACGTCGGTCTGTTTCCGATTTACGCTTGACTTATGGACGAACAGTTGATACAATGCGTCTCGTCGAAAGGAAGCTCATATAAATATCAATCCTGAAATCATAGAAATCAAAAATATCGTTCAACAGAACAGAGACATCCTCTAGCAGCACGGTGAAATGTTGATGGAGGTTATCAAAGAACAGAATTACTTGCGCGGCGCGCTAGATCAGGTAAACGAGCGGTTTAGTTCACTCGATGCACGTATAGATTCACTGGAAAGTCGTATAGTTTCCGTGGAAAATCGAATGATTTCGCTCGAAGAGCGCATGATTTCGCTTGAGGCTTGTGTCAGTGAGGTTCAGTCACGTTTGAGCAGAAAAATTCGAGATAACCTCAGGTGGCTGATCGGGCTGATGATTCCAGTTTGGTTTGGTATACTTGTTGCCATCATCGTTGAGTTGGTTAAGGGCTAACGGAGGTAACAATGGAAGATATACTTCACAGTTCAATCGCTCAACTCGCGGAGCTCATCCGGAGGGGGGAAATCTCCCCCGTTGAACTCATAGAAATCACATTTCAGGCGATTGATCAAAGTGAACCGCAGCTAAACGCTTTCATCACGCTGTTTCGTGAGGAAAGCCTTGAGAGCGCGAGACAAGCAGAAACAGAGATTCAGCGAGGTGAAGATCGCGGACCCTTACACGGGATACCAATTGCTCTCAAAGACATCATCTGTGTGGCTGGAACGCGCAGTACATGTGGCTCGAAGTTCTTTTCTGATGAAGCACCGCAGTTCGATGCCACGCTTGTCTCCAAGTTGAAGCGGGCGGGCGCAATTATTATCGGCAAGACGAATTTGCATGAATTTGCCTTCGGTGTGACGACGGAGAACCCCCACTTTGGCGCAACCGCTAATCCGTGGGATACCTCCCGCGTTCCGGGAGGGTCGAGTGGCGGTTCAGCGGCAGCCATCGTCGCGGGATTCTGCGCGGGCGCGTTGGGCAGCGATACGGGTGGATCGATTCGCATTCCGGCGGCGGTGTGTGGGCATGTGGGGTTGAAGCCGACCTACGGGCGCATCAGTGTCCACGGGGTGATTGAACTTGCGCAGTCCCTGGATTGTGTCGGTCCGATGTGCCGTCATGTTCACGATGTCGCGGTCATGATGAATGTCCTTGCCGGCTACAATGCCTGCGATGTGCATAGCGAAGATCAACCTGTGCCGGACTATACCGAAGGATTGGATCGGCCTATCGGCAGCCGAAAAGCCGGCATCCCCAAACAGCATTTCTTTGATAACCTCGACCCCGAAATCGAGCGTGCGGTGGGTGAAGCGATTAAGGTCCTGGAGGGGTTAGGAGTGGAGATTAGCGAAATCGACCTTCCGTCTGTAGAGGCAGGGCATGAGGCAACGCTGACGATTGTGATGGCGGAAGCAAGCCACTTCCATCAGCAATGGCTTGAAGACCATCGAGCGGATTACGGAGTTGATGTGCGAGAGGTGCTCGAAGCCGGTCTGTCGTTGCTGGCGTTGGATTACGTGAAGGCAGTTCGAGCGCGAGAAATCGCAAGACGCGAATTTTCGCAGACGTATGAGCGGGTTGATTTCATTGTATCGCCGACTACCGCTATCCCTGCTCCCCTTCGCAGCACGCATGATTTGTCTGGTAGCAGCGAGTCCAACCGCATCCGTCCACGTTTGACCCAGAATACCCGTCTCTTTAACCTGCTCGGTTCACCGTCCATCTCCGTGCCGTGTGGTTTTACGGAAGAGAGATTGCCCATCGGGCTTCAAATTGCCGGGAAATGGTGGTCTGAAAAAATGCTGCTTCAAGTTGCTCATGCTTACGAAAGGGCAACTACCTGGCACACCATGCGTCCTGCACTTTAGCATAGATAGATCACCAAGTTTTCGCTGTTATTTTAACTATTGTTATGGTGTAATTAGGTTCTGTTGACATTTGAGTATAAGGTTGTGGCATAATAGAAGAATGATGCCAATAACCTTACCTGATGAACAATGGAATAAGATATACCGGTTTCTTCTAAGCTGTCCCACCATCTATGTTGGCGACGAAGCTGCTACACGCCGCTTCGTCGAAGCCGTCCTGTGGGTGACTCGTAGCGGGGCTCAATGGAGACTTCTACCAGACACCTATGGCAAATGGAACACCCGCTACAAGCGTTTTGCTCGATGGTGCGACAAAGGTATCTTCACACAGATGCACCCCCACTTCGCCTCTGACCCCGATATCGAGTCGCTTATTGTGGACAGTACCATCTGCCGCGCTCACCCGTGTGCGGCGGGCGCCTTAAAAAAAACGGTGGGACTGAAAACCAAGCATTAGGTCGGTTTCGGGGCGGTTTCAGTACAAAAATTCACATCACAGTTGACGGACTAGGCAATCCGCTAAGAATTCATCTGACACCCGGTCAGAGACATGACATAACTGAGGCGGAAGGGTTGATAATCGGATATAACAGTGAATATGTGATTGGAGACAAGGGGTACGATTCGGACGCTTTTATCGCGGTTATCAAGGCGAATGGAGCGATTGCGGTGATACCGCCAAAAAGTCATCGTGTTGACCAAAGAACGTATGACAAACACTTATACAAAGAGAGACATCGGGTTGAATGTTTCATCAACAAGATAAAATGGTATCGTCGTATCTTCTCTCGGTTTGAGAAGTTAGCTGTCCGTTATTTTGGATTTCTCAGCTTTGTCGCCACTCTTATATGGCTCCGTTGAAATGTCAACAGAACCTAACTAAAATTACAAATCTATTCCATAAACCCATTTTCAAAGGAGAGCCCAATGTGCGGACGATTTACGCTGAAAACAGAACCTGAGACTTTGACGGAAACCTTTCCCGGCTTCACCATGCCGGATGAACTTTCTCCTAGTTACAATATCGCGCCATCTCAGGAAGTCGCTGTTGTCCCAAACAACGGTGAGAACAAAGTGGAATTCTTTCAGTGGGGGCTAATTCCGTCTTGGGCAAAAGACCCCAAAATCGGCAATCGCATGATTAATGCACGTGCCGAGACTCTTGCCGAAAAACCCTCCTTTCGGATGCCCTACAAGCGGCGCCGCTGTCTCGTTCTTGCAGATGGATTTTATGAATGGCGACAAGAACCGAGGAGTAAATCCAAAACCCCGATATACATTCGACTTGAATCTGACAAACCCTTTGCCTTCGCGGGACTATGGGAAGTATGGCATCCGTCGGCGGACAACGATCCCCTCTTTTCCTGCACGATCATCACAACCACTCCTAACTCGCTACTGGAAACCATTCACAGGTGCATGCCGGTCATCCTTGACCCTGATGCTTACGATCAGTGGTTAGAACCGCACGAGCAATCCCCTGATCAGTTGAACGGACTTCTCAAGCCGTATCTCGCTGAGGAGATGACAGCCTATCTAGTCTCGCGTTTGGTCAATTCTCCGAAGAATGACTTACCGGACTGCATCTTGCTGGTGGAGGCATAGGAAAGCAGAAAAAGTGAGGGGTGCCAGACCTCAATTGGTGACTCAAAATGCTAACGAAAGAATTCATTGAAACAAGGAAATTAGAACGAAATGATAAATTTTTCGCCGAAGTCCTTGGGCCAACGAGTGATGAACAGAAGTTGCTCTTCGTCCTCGAAAAGCTTGGGAAATTGCCGCGCGATTTTGATGGAAGCGTATTCTTACGGCTACTGCAACACCCAAACGCCAAAATTCGTTTGCTTGCCGTAAAGAATCTTGGAAAGTTAAAGGCTGTATCGTGGCTTGGCGCTGTTAAGGAATTTAAGGCAACGTGTAAAAAGCCCTGGACAGAATCCTCCCAGTCCCACTCACCGATGATGTTCAACGTTCTGTAACTCCCGACATTGTTCTTCAGAAACAGCGTGGTCAATACAGTTCCGAATTTTTAGTTGAGTTTGAAGAGGATTTTCGATTATGCAGATTAAAACGCTTGAGATGTTGACGCTGCACATCCCCTTTTATGCGGATCATGTCACCCGACACATGCAGCATGCCTTGACGCACACCGAGCTTATGCAGGTGTACCGTGTCGAGTTGGATAACGGCGTCATTGGCTACGGCGAAAACATGGGAGACGAATCCGGCGCCTTCGATCGGGTCCTCGGACAAAACCCGTTCGCGATCATGCAGGATGACGGCATCGGTTTCGGCATTCAGATGTCCCTGTTCGACGCTGTTGGAAAAACGGTCGGTGTGCCAGTCTACCAGTTGCTAGGCACAAAAGTCCGTGATCGCTGCCCGATCGCATGGTGGGATATTGACATGCCGCCGGAGGATTGGGTGAAGGAAGTAGAGGAATCGGTGAAGCACGGTTATATGTCGATCAAGCTCAAGGCACGTCCCTGGCGGGACATCTTCGCGCAAGTCGAAGCCGTTGGGAAGGTTGTCCCAGAAGGCTATAAACTCGACATCGATTTCAACGGTTTTCTCCGCACGGCGGACAGCGCGATGCCCATCTTGCAAGAGTTAGATAAACATCCCAACGTCGCCATGTACGAAAGTCCGTACTATCTCGGCACAGATATTGAAGGCGCGGGGCGTTTGCAGGATGTGGTAGAAAAACGGATTGTTGAACACTTCAATGAGCCGTGTTTGCATGCCCGCTGCTGTGGTGGATTCGTTGTTGGCGGTGGTGCAACAGGGACACGGCGAGTCGGAGCGTTATGCGCATCATTTGACAAGCCATTCTGGTTACAGATGGTCGGAACGGGCATCACGGCGGCTTATGCCATGCACATCGGTGCGGTGCTGACGCCTGCGCAATTGCCGGCGATTACCTGTCATGAGTTGTGGGAACACGATTTGTTGATGCAGCGGTTAGAAGTGGTGGATGGAACAATTGCCCCGCCGGAAGCGCCGGGGCTGGGCGTCGAAGTTGATGAGTATGCGCTGGAACGCTATCGCGTTGAGCCGGGGACGCCTTCGCCCACACAGCTTTATAAGCAGAGGAAACGAATCTGTCGTGTGCATATCCCCGAAGGCAAAGGCGGTGAGGACGTTCACGATTTCACGGGTGAGGATGTCTATTATCCCGCTTTCAGTGAGGGGAAGTATCCGGGATTCGTCCGGGGCGTCTGGATGGAAGTGATTGAATCGATGGGTTAGATCTGGAAGTTCAGATGAAAGAAAACACAACCATTGTATAATAACCCAAGTTGCTAGGTTCTGTTGACATTTCAAGGGAGCCATATAAGAGTGGCGACAAAGCTGAGAAATCCAAAATAACGGACAGCTAACTTCTCGAACCGAGAGAAGATGCGGCGATACCATTTTATCTTGTTAATGAAACATTCAACCCGATGTCTCTCTTTGTATAAGTGTTTGTCGTACGTTCTTTGGTCAACACGATGACTTTTTGGCGGTATCACTGCAATCGCTCCATTCGCCTTGATAACCGCGATAAAATTGTCGGAGTCATATCCCTTGTCTCCAATCACATACTCGCTTTTATATCCAAGTATCAACGCTTCTGCTTCCGCTATGTCGTTTCTTTGACCGGGCGTCAGATGAATTCTTAGTGGATTACCCAGGCCGTCAACGGTGATGTGATTTTTTGTACTGAATCCCCCGCGAGAGCAGCCTAACGCTTGGTTTTCAGTGCCACCCTTTTTTTTAAGGCACCCGTCGCACACGGGTGCGCTCGAATGATTGTACTGTCCACAATAAGCGACTCGATATCGGGGTCGGCGGCGAAGTGGTGGTGCATCTGTGTGAAGACCCCTTTGTCGCACCACCGAGCAAACCGCTTATAGAGGGTGTTCGATTTACCATAGGTGTCTGGCAGAAGTCTCCATTGAGCACCGCTACGGGTCGCCCAGAGAACAGCTTCGATAAAGCGGCGTGTTGTCGCTTCGTTGCCAACATAGATGTTGGGACAAGTTAGAAGAAACGAGTATATCTTTTTCCATTGGTCATCGGGTAAGGTTTATAATGGTCCCCAATATTCGGGCCAGGAGTTAAGTAAGAAATAACGTCTAACTCCCGTCCACCAATGGAGGTCTGAATATGTCAACCAAACGGATTCGGCATACTGCCAAATTCAAGTTTCAAATAGCCGTTGAAGCCATCAAGCCCGATAAAACTATCAACCAATTGGCAAGCGAGCATCAGTTGCACCCAAGCCAAATCAGCCAATGGAAGAAACAGTTGCTTGAACAAGGTAGCGATATTTTCGCTACCAACCCGACCCAGCGACAGCGTGAGCAAAATGACAGGGAGTCGAGCCTGTATGAGCAAATGGGGCGGTTGAATATGGAACTCGACTGGTTGAAAAAAAAAGCTGCCTCAAGCCGCTGAACAGAGACGGGCACTCGTTGAACCCGACCACCTGAAACTGAGTATCCGTCGTCAGTGTGAATTACTCGGTTTTTCCCGGTCAACCCTCTACTGTCAACCGGCTACAGAGTCAGCAGACAATCTGCATCTGATGAGATAAATAGATGAGCAGTATCTGCAAACCCCTTTCTATGGGAGTCGTCGAATGACACAACATCTTAAGCGGCTTGGCTACCGTGTGAACCGCAAACGCATCCAGCGACTGATGCGTTTGATGGGTATAGAAGCGATTTATCCCAAACCCTCAGCCATCAACAGCGAGCATCGGATTTACCCATACCTATTACGGGACTATGAGGTGACCGCTGCCAATGAGGTCTGGTCGGCTGACATTACCTATATCCCGATGGATAAAGGGTTTATGTATCTGGTGGCGATACTCGACTGGTATAGTCGTTACGTCATCACTTGGGAGTTATCCAATAGTCTATCAGGGCAGTTCTGTCTCGACGCTTTGCATCACGCATTATCTGGGGCAACCCCCATCATCTTCAATACTGACCAAGGTGTCCAGTTTACAGCCAATGCTTTCACCGATACGGTCGAAGCCGCTGATATTGCTATGAGTATGGACAGCGTGGGGAGAGCCATTGACAACATTTACATTGAGCGGTTTTGGCGAAGCGTCAAGTATGAAGATGTTTATCACAAACTTTACCAAACAGGGCAAGCCCTGTTTGATGGATTAACTCAATATATCCGTTTCTATAATCAACAGCGACCTCACCAGAGTCTAAATTATGCTACCCCGGCTGAGGTCTATCTGAGCTAAAGCAGTGTCAGTTTATCTCAAATATCTTACTTATTTTTCCTGTATTTTGGCCTCGACAATGGGTCCACTTTAGTTATTGGCATCATTCTTCTATTATGCCACAACCTTATACTCAAATGTCAACAGAACCTAGTGCTAGAAGCAATGTATCAAGATTTACTTAATATGAGAACAGGAATAGCAAGAGATAATTTATCTCAAGAAAAAATCAGAAATATAAAAATTCATGTCCCGCCGCTTGATATTCAACAGCGGTTAGTGGCAGAAGTCGAGCAATTAGAATCAGAAATCACCCAAGCCCAAGCCGTGATTGACAAAGCCACCGAGCGCAAAAATGTCATTCTCACAAACTATCTATAAAAAAACAGAAAAAAGCACATCAGTTGTGGCGGATTCGGTTAGTTGTACACTTTTTGGCAAACTTGCGCTGCAACTGATCTCAGTAATTAAACGAAGTCAGAGAAAGGAGCAAGAGGAAATTGGGACCAATCACGCTCTTCGATAAATCGTTCCTACAGTCGCTTAACGTTGATGAATCGGTGTGGTTTGACAACTTCTTCTATTCTATTATCTGCCCGATCTTCTATGTGGAGACACTGGCGGATCTAAAAAAGCCAAAACTTCACAGACCCCCTGAACAAGAAGTTGGAATAATCGCAGACAAGTTTCCGGAAATGCACTGTGCACCAACACTGCATCATCAAGAGATGGTGATAGGTGATTTGCTAGGAAACCATGTTCCACTCACTGTCCGGATTCCAAGAGACCCTAGTCGGCTCGTGAAATCCGATAGACATAAAGGTGTTATTTTCGAGGAATCGCCTGAAGAAGAAGCGTTTCTTCGTTGACAGTCAAGAGAGTTTCATGACCTTGAACGCAAATTCGCAAGCACTTGGCGTACGAATCTTGAATCCCTTGATTTAAAAAGGATTCCTGATGAATTCCGGAATCTTGGGATATCAGGCCGTAATTGCAAGTCATTACAAGAAGCCAAGTCAATCGCTGACGCTCTTGTAAACGGGACCGACAAAACACTTGAGGCGTTGAGATTTGTGTTCTTTATTCTTGATGTTCCAGAAAGAGATCGCAACTTAATAATGGAACGTTGGTTAAAATCCGAGTTGCCATTTCTGTCAAGCTTTGCTCCGTACGCTGCGCATGTTCTAACGATAGAGATCTTCTTCCGAATCTCGCTTGAAGCCAGCCAAATTTCGTCGGATCGACCCTCGAATCGTTTAGATATCGCTTATCTGTACTATCTTCCTTTCTGCCAAGTGTTCGTTTCATGGGACAAACTTCATCGTCGATGCGCTCCTCTCTTCTTGAGAGAAAACCAGACCTTCATTTGGGGGCCAGAACTAGAAAGTGCACTATCTGCCCTGGATCAACACTACAGTGCCTTGCCGGAAAGCGAAAAAGAAAAAGGCGTGATGCACTTTGCGCCATATCCTCCAACCGAAATTGAGTCAATCATATCGCAAGAATGGGATAAATATCTGCATGGCTGGCGAGAATGCGCACAGGAGCCACCGATTAAACCAGATCTGAATCCCGGGATCGTTAAGGAATTGACAAACCTTACTGAAGCCCCACCTCTACAGCCGGAGGCGGTCGATTTCAACCCAGAAGATGCCAACGTAATGGCTGTAAAGCGAAGGGTGCGTAAGACAAAGGGAAAATGGTGGCAGTTACCCCGCGACTTAGAGGATAAGAACGATGAGAAAAGCCGATAAGCGGCTAACAAGTGGGTCAAGCGGACCCGCGAGGCCGCTTACCCAAGTCGTTAGGGAAAACGGGGAGGACAAAATAGCAATATCACCAAAGTGCATCGTATTCGCATTGATTTTCACCGTCTCGGTTTTCCTCGTTTACGTTTTGGCGACTGATACCATCAGAATGAAGATGGATCTGCCACAGCGAATCAATGCTTCTTTTCGACTATTTAAAACTCAAAATATGTGGACGCATCTTCTGCTAGACACGCGCAATGGACGTGTTTGGCAAGTTAGCTTTAGTGTCAATGCAGAAGGTCTTAACGGGAATGTTAATATCATTGTTACTTTTACTTAACCTGATAGTAAAAATAAGGAGGGAGATATGCTACGCTTTATCTGGGTCGCGTGCCTGATGGCTTTTATCGGCTTTGGCTGTGGTGGTGATGATGCCACTGATGGTGGTGGCACTCCCACGGTACGTCTTGTCAAAGATACCAGTGATAGTGATCACCTTCATACCAGTGGTAGTTATCACCTTCAGTGGGATGAACCGCTTTTAGCGGATCGGATAGTTTTAGTCCATGTGATATATAACCCTATAAAGTACACTAATAGAAAGATTACCTTTCTATTTGGTGAGAGTCATCAATCTGAGAAATTTACCCTTCCTAACTATCATCGAGAGCTTACCGCCCGCCTTCGCGGGGAGCTTACCGCCCGCCTTAAGTGGATTCTTAAGGGCTCTCAGAAGGACGGTTTTTACTTTGAGCGGACAGGATTGGGTCAAGAGGAAATGTGGGTGGACTTTCGTTTTCCGTATCTCGGAGAGAGGGTTATTGAAGACTACTTGTACATCTGCCGCACGGGAAATATTCAATCGGAGCAAATCCAAGTTTCTCAATTTTCTCCTTCGGTTCTGATAAAGCTCCCCCCCGCAGATGATCGGTTTAATAATCTCGAGCTGCCCAAGAGCGCATATAATGCGAATGGTGAGGGTGACGAGAAAATTCTTGTCGAATATCCATTTCAACCGTACAAGGTAGGCGATCCGTCAGAGCTTACCTTCGAGTGGAGAAAGGAAGGTTCTTAATCATGAAACTTTCTGATTAGCTTCCGAGTCTTATTACCGCCAAGCTTATTATTGCCTCTGCCTTCTTTGGTTATGCTACGTTAAAGGAGGATGTCAAGCTGTTATCCAAAGACATAGAGAATATTCGCAGTGAACTGTCAGCGCAACGTCAAGAATTTCGTGCGGACTTACAAGGCGTCCGCGCACAAAGGCAAGTTCTTGGTCATTGACATCGAAACGGGTGAATACGAAATGAACGCTGACGATTTGGTAGCCACGAAACGTCTACTTGCCAAGCATCCCAATGCTGTCGTTTACGGTTTACAAATCGGGTTTCCAACTGCTTATCGAATCGGCGGACACTTTTCGGTGAAAACACAATGATAACTGGAACGGAGAGTTTTTGATGGACTACAAAATACCACTTGTTCTGACACCACCACCTGAAGGGGGATATACAGTGACTTCCCCTCTGTTGCCTGAGTTGGTAACCGAAGGTGATTCGTTAGACGAAGCATTAGAAAACGTCAAAGACGCTCTTGCTGCGGTCATTGAGCTATATCAGGATCTGGGACGTTCATTGCCTGAGAACACCCAGATTCCTGACGCGAATAGTCCCGTGTGGCTAGAAACGGTGGTCTCCGCCTCATGAAATATCGAGAAGTTGCTCGAAAATTAACAGCCCTTGTCGGTAAACCCCCGCCGTGCTCGTCCGATTCATCGGACAACTGAGGTTGGTCGTTAGGCGCCAAAAGAGACCATCATTGAAAAAGAGGAAATATTTGAAGAATGCCGGTTAACGCTATCCAAGAGATTAAGAGAACCGAAGATACCAGAGATGATATGCTTTTGGGGCAGATAGAGGAACTCGATAAATCCCTAACCGAATATTTTCCCGATACGCTTGTCGTTGATAATGCTTTGACCAGAAAACTGGTCAGTTTCCAAGCCAATAAAGCCCGTACACACTATAGATGGTACAAATACAAAGAGGCATTTTCTGCTGATTTAGTGGAATATCTTTTCCGCAAGTATAATGTAATAAAAGGTAAAATACTGGAGCCTTTTGCGGGTGCGGGGACCGCTTTATTTGCCTGTTCCTCTTTGGGTTATCACTCTGAAGGTATTGAAGTATTACCGATTGGGCAAAAAATCATAAGAGCAAATGTGCTCGCTAGAGGTGCGAATAAACAGAGCATTGTTTCTGGATTAGAAAGCTGGTTACTTCAAAAGCCTTGGAAGGCCGAAGGTGAAATTAAGGATTTTGAAGTGCTTCGTATAACCGATGGCGCGTATCCTCAAAAAACACACCACAAAATCGGAAGGTATCTAAATGAGTTGGAGGGTGAACCTCCAGAAACAAAAGAGATATTACTGTTTGCCCTGTTATGCATTCTGGAGCCGATAAGCTATACAAGGAAAGATGGGCAGTACCTCCGATGGGATTACAGATCTGGACGCAGAAATGGTAAAAACACCTTTGACAAAGGAAAGATTTTGCCATTCGATGAAGCCATTGTAGAAAAGCTAAACGAAATAAAAGATGATATTAACCTTGGGGATGGCAAGGACGATCTATTCTCATTTATGCAGGAGGATATACAGGCAGGCGATGTGAATTTATTAAAAGGGTCATGTTTAGAGGTTCTTCCGAAATTGGAAAGCAGGGCTTATTCTGGGATAATTACATCACCACCCTACTGCAATCGTTATGATTATACACGCACTTATGCCTTAGAACATGCACTGCTTGGGGTTGATGAAATTGGGTTAGCGGGCTTGCGGCAAGCGATGTTAAGCTGCACGGTAGAAAACAAAGCGAAAGCACTGATTGACCTAAATCCCGAATGGCAAACGGCTATAGGCATTTGTGATGGCTTACCTTTATTGCAGGGGGTATTGAACTATTTGGATTACAAAAGAGATAAAAAAGAACTCAATAACAGTGGAATTACTCGTATGGTGAGAGGTTATTTTTATGAGATGGCTTGCGTTATCCAAGAATGTTACAGGGTATTGGATAAAGGCGGCATGATGTTCATGGTTAATGACAATGTTAGGTATGCTGGGACTGCAATATCTGTAGATACAATCCTCTCAAAAATAGCTGAAGACATTGGATTTCAAATAGAAAATATCCTTGTTCTGCCTCAAGGTAAGGGGAATAGCTCCCAACAAATGGGTAAGCACGGACGCGAAGCACTAAGAAAATGTGTCTATGTATGGAAAAAGGATCAATAAATGCCGTTTAATAACCACCTGAAATCGTACGAAAATTTAATTACTCCCTATGAGGAGACGCGGGCAGGATTTATTTCCTTTATGCTTTAATAGAACAAACACCGATGAAGGCACTCACATACTGAATCAAAACCTCTGCTATTCTAAACGGCGAAAAATGGGTCAATGAGTGGCTGGCAACATGCAATTGATTCAAAGTATCCAGTGAACGCACCTAACCAGCTGTTGCAGTTGACGGCGGGGCACTGTGGTTTTATGACTGTTTTTGGTTTGTGGCGGGGTTTGGTTGTCGGATGTGTTTCGGCAACCCCCCGCCACAACTGAACTTGGGGCGTTGGGCATACACGGTCAATCAGATGTCTTTAATTCAGGAAACGGGGTTTTCCTTGCCACAACACTTAGCTGAGGGCTGGTTTATAATTGTTTTGAAAAGATTTATCACTTTTCACTTATGGGTTGCAATCCTGATCTCGATTCTCAGCGCCGATCTCGCGGAGCCACAGAAGAATTCTCTGAGTGTCGTCGGCGCGTTGAGCGGCGAGACCGACAAGGGATTCGCTCGCGCCTTTGAGCCAATGACACTTCAGTTTCCACACGATCACGGCCCACATCCAGGCTATAAAACCGAGTGGTGGTATTATACCGGCAACCTGCGGACTGATAGTGGTCAAGATTTCGATACGCCCCGCTACGCGAGGGCAGAGCCTGCCCCGATTCATCGAATCTCTTCTGCTACTCAATCCAAGGATTTTGGCTATCAACTTACCTTTTTCCGCTTCGCCCTAACACCTCAAATGCCAGAGCGGATTTCAAATCTTGCCACGAACCAGATTTACATGGCCCACTTTGCCCTGACAGATGCAGCACACAGTCAGTATTTCTGCTTTGAACGCTTTAGCCGGGGAGCTGGCGAACTGGCAGGAGCGACAGGAGAGCCAACGTATGAAGTCTGGCTGGAGAATTGGTCAGCTAAAGAAGTAGAGCCGGGCGTAGTACGCTTGCAGGCAGTGGACGATCAAATGGAACCACAAACAGCAATTGATCTGACGCTGCGAGAGACACACCTACCGATACTGCATGGCAACCGTGGTTTAAGCCAGAAAGGTCCAGAGCCGGGCAACGCCAATTACTACTATAGTCTCGTACAGTTGGAGACAATTGGCGACATCACGAGCAATGGCAAAACGATGACAGTTAGCGGGCTCAGTTGGATGGACCATGAGTTTGGCACCAGCGCCCTCGCGGAAAGGGTGGTGGGTTGGGACTGGTTCAGCTTACAGTTGGAGAACGGTGCTGCGCTGATGCTGTACTGCCTTCGCCAATCCGATCAGTCATACGCTCCGCACACTTTTGAAGGCACTCTGGTATACCCTGATGGGCGGCAGTTGCGTATCGGGATGGCGGATTTCACGCTGACCCCCAGGGGCAAGTGGACCAGTCCGAAAAGTGGCGCCGCCTATCCCTCCGGCTGGCACGTCGTCTTTCCCGAATTAAACATTGATTTGCAGATCGAACCCCTCATCCCGAATCAGGAGTTTCACATTAGCTTTACGTATTGGGAAGGCGCTGTACGGGTCAGTGGACAGATGGACAGCGTAACAGTCAGCGGTCGAGGATATGCTGAGTTAACTGGCTACAGTGATTCATCAGGTCAGTATCTGAGGTGAATTCTACGCACGAAGTTTAACGAAAAAACTCGTGTGAGGAGGAAGAAAAGATGCATAAACCGAATCAATGTTGGATGATTGTGTATTCTATTTTCATCTCATTCATTATCCTTTACAATGCGCATACCTGGGCGCAGCAGTCCACGCCAGCTAAAACTGATGAAGAAATGATAGAAGATTTTGCAAAACGCGCGACAGCCGGGCTCAAAGGAAAGGTAATTTGGGAAGGGCAAGACCTATCGCGGACAACTGTACAAATTTATAAGGATAAGAATCTGAAAAACCTTTACACGGGCGTCACACAGTTAAAAGGGGGTGAATTTGAAATTCGCGTTGAGTCGGGGAGTTACTACCTTGTCGCCTTTGTGGATTTGAATCGCTCCGACAAATTTGATAGCGGTGACGGTATGGGCATCTTTGGTATCACGGATTGGAATGATCCAAACCAACAAAAACAGCTCGTTAAGGTTGCGGAGCGGCAGACGATTAGGAGGCTTGAGATTATCATCACCGCAAGAATGCAGAAGGTTGATGGAAGGGATCAAATTGTTTCAGTACATAACTACCAAGAAAATCCACTTGAACGGTTCAAGACAGAACTGGCAAGGATTTCCTCCGGCATTAAGGGGCAATTGACCGATGAACGACATGAATCGTTCACGCGCGCACTTGTCTTTGCCTACACAGATCTTTCTTGGAAATACCGGGCGGGAAAGGCGCAGGTTGAGGCAGATGGCAGCTTTACGCTCAACCTGTTACCAGGGAAGTATTATTTGATGGCAATCATTGATGAAAACAACACAAATCTTTTTGATCCTGGGGATGAACTCGGTATCTACGGCATCGCAGATCTGCGCGATCGTCAGGCATTTCCCCAGCCTGTGCTGGTTAAGCGTAACCAATTTACCCAGGACATCCCGATCACCATCGTGGGAACACAACTCAAAAATGGGAGAATCATTGCGTTGGATGAACGCACGGTAGAGATTGAAACTGCTGGCACCAGAACAGCAGAGATTTCTGGCCAAGTGAGATGGAAAGGGCATTCGCTGAAAGGAAGCGTTATCCAGATTTACCGGGACGCGACTTTGCTAAAAGAGATTGATCAGGTTGCGGTGGACGAAAATGGGAAATTTAATCTTCAACTCTCGCCGGGGGATTACTATTTGATAGCAAACGTTGATGCGGACAGCGATGGTAGATACAGCCCGGGCGATGGGCTTGGCGGGTATGGAACCGCGGACATCACCACCACGCCTCCATCGGCATTGACCTTAGTAGCAGGTACCAACCCCAAAATCCAAATTTTTGTGAGCGCCCGGTACAACGCGGATGGGCAGCTTGAAGCGGTTGCGGAAGGTGTGATCGACCTTCACCAGGATAGCGGTAGCGGCATTGCCGGGCAGATTCAGTACGCTGGAAAAGAATTTAAGGAGGGGATGATCTCAATTTCGGAAACGCCTGACTTTCAGTCACCGGTTGCGATCTCCTTAAATCTGGAGGTGGATGGACGCTATGAGGTGTCCATCCCGCCAGGAGATTACTACGTCATGGCGGTTGTCGATCTCGATGGCGATCGGAAGGCTGGCTTGCGAGATGGGGTTGGGTTTTATGGCACACGGCGCCCTGTGCGAGGCAAGCCACAACAGGTCTCTGTGTTTGCGGAGCATATTACGCTGCACATCGATATTGAAATCTTCGCGATATACATTGATGTGGAGGGTAACATTGCTGAAATCGAGGATGGAGGCCGTTCAGAAATCAAACTGCGGTATGGAGAGCCAGAAGACGTTTTTACGTTTACCCGCTTTGGACGCCAGATCGAGGAGTGGTGGTACTGGACACAAGGGGTTAGCTTCAAATTTGAAGCCAATGGCGCTGGGTGGAAATTGCAAAACCGCAAAGATTTTGAACCGAAGGCGGTTGACTCCGAGCAGTTAAAACAGCTTGAGCAGGAGTTTGAACAATCTGATAATCAAACAGCCGGTGAAGCCCGAGACACACAACCCGAATCGGAAGCGACGCCGCTAAATGTCCTGATCTACTACAGCTATGATGACGTCATCTGGGGGTATGCCCCAACAGGGATACAACAGCCGTTGGGAGCGGGAACACAACCAACCGCGTCGCTGGATGGTAGACTCACCTATCTAGACCTCGAAGGAAATGTCGTCGTCCACAATTCAGATGACCCAGAGGGAAGGCTGCTGCTTGATAGGCGTGAATTGACATCGGATGTGATGATCTCTCCTGACGGTGCATACCTTGCGTTTGCTAGGCGGAGTATGGATCGACGGCGCATCTATATTCGACATATTTCGAGTCAAGAAGAATTCCTCGTGCCTTCGACAGCTCAAGAAATGTTTACACCTGCATGGAATCCGAGCGGAGAATTGCTGGCATACGGCACAAGGGGAAGCGTCGAAAATCCAGAGGACCGTGAAGATTGGAATATCTACGGATATGATCAGGTGAGTGGACGAGTTGAACCTATCTGCATCGGTCCAGAAGATGATGCGGAGCCAGCATGGTCTCCGACAGATCCGAATCTGCTGGCTTTTTCACGCGCAGAAGGACGGCATCGCCAGATCTGGATTGTCAGGTTCAGCCCGGAGGGAGAACCGAGCGAGGGACAATTGACCCGCTACGGCGGCGAAAAACCGGTGTGGCTGCCTGATGGCTCAACAATTCTCTATGAAAACAACGGTCAGCTTTGGCTCATTTCAACAGACGGGTCAGAAAACCGGCCGGTGATGGTCAAGGACAGGGTGCTTTTTGGATACGAGCCATATGTGATCCCTTTGATTCCGTGATGCGTGGAACGAAGAATTCTTTATTGGAAATTTAGCACTTACCGTTCGCGTTATTCCAAAGGTAAAAGTTGAATTAATCGTCCCGGTCCCTTTGACGCATCTTAAGAACGGCATTTTGGTCTGAAAATGGTGTGTTGACGGATTTCAACCTACTATATCTTTGTGGGTTAGCCGTTCTCTACGTAAACACCACAGCTGCAGAATCGCAAGTCCCATGTGATTATTCTCCGGCTAACGGACTGTGTTTCGGCCGGGCCAGCGCAGACCTCAATCACAGTTTGCCCCAAAGGGCATAAAACGACCAGAATAAAAACTGAGTTCAGGACGTCGGCTGCAAACGCTTGTTGGGTTGTATAGCCTCGTATTGCAAATCATGCTGCGAAAACTGGCTTGACAGGAGCGGAACAGACGTCAATGCGCATTGAAGAGCTGAAACGTCGACTCTAAGCAGGCTAACTCGTACACGACCATTCGGAAAAGTGGTAGCGAGGGGGCGTGGGAGCGGGAAAGAATGACCCTCACATACTCACCCCCTCTGTGGTTTGACAAGCCCCCGATGAAGTATCGGGAGCAATATGTGCCGAAAAGTCACTAACTGTCTGCTGCCAAACCACTTTTTTCAGTCAACCAGGGAGGTTGTTTGTGAAAATAAAGCACATTGAAGCCATCCCCTTAGTTCGTGAATTAGAAGACATTTTCCAGGGTGGCACCTATAAAATTACCAGCCGCAACACGATCGTCACCCGCGTTGAATTGGATAACGGCATCGTCGGCGAAACCTTTGGTGGTGACGAAGACCAGTACAATTTCGATGTCTGCCGCGTGGTTAATGAGATCTACCGTCCGCTGCTGATCGGTGGAGATGTACGTGACGTTGAAGCACACTGGCAGCGGATGTGGAACATCAGGGTGGACTTGAACAATCGGGGCATTCATAGCCTCGATTTAGCCAAGCATTGTGTCCTTACCCAGGCCATTGCGGCGGTAGATATCGCGCTCTGGGATGCCCTCGGCAAATTGCTTCAACAGCCGGTGTATAAATTGCTAGGTGGGTATTGGGATCAGGTGCGGGTAATCGCCATCGGCGGTTATGTCATGCAAGGGGGAAGCATCACCGATCTGAAAAGCGAAATTGAATATTACAAAGCGCAGCAGGTCCTCGGCATGAAATTAAAAGTCGGCAGCCTGTCAGTCGAAGAAGACATTGAACGTGCACGCCTCGCCCGCAAAATCGGCGGACCAGATTTTCATCTCTGCACCGATTCCAACCAGGCATGGACAGTAGATGAGGCGATGGAATTTGCCCGCAGCGTCCAGGAGCTCAACCTGGCCTGGCTGGAAGAGCCTGTGTCTTGGTACGAGCAGATTGATGGCAACGCCCGCCTTCGCACGCTCGGTATCCCCATCAACGCGGGCCAGGGCGAAATCTCCCGCCACGGCTGTAAGGATCTGGTGGTCCGGGGTGCGGTTGATATCCTTAATGTTGATGCGACCATTGCGGGTGGGATTACGGAATGGCGCCGTGCGGCAGGAATGGCAAGTTGTTTCGGCGTATTGATGGCCCATCATGAGGAGCCGCAGGTCGCCCTGCACCTGCTGGCCGGTGTGGCAAACGGGCTGTGTGTCGAAATTTTCCCCAACTATAACCGTGACCCGATGTGGTTTGATCTGCCGGTTCAACAGCCGGAGATCAAGGATGGATACATGCTGCTGCCTGAAAAGCCCGGGCTGGGCATCGATCTGAATCCGGCGGTCATTGAAAAATGGCGAGCCGATAACTTGACTTAGATTAAAAGAGCTCATCGGCGGATCCACTGCTGGCCTGCCCCCCCCGGCTCCCCAATGCCGGGGGAGAATTGCACAAACTCCCCCGATCCATCGGGGAATTGGGGGACGGGGGGCGAATGTAACAAAGTCAAGATAAGTAATAACCCGAATTACGACCTTTCACGCAATTGGCCCGTTTTCATTGACGGATGCCTCAGAATCCAATGCGGTGGGAAGGAAGAATCGAGGAGAAAATCATGAAAACCAAAATTCTAGGCCGAACCGGACTGGAGGTGTCCATTGTGGGACTGGGGGCCGCATTCATTGGTATTCCCACGCCCAATCAAGCTGCGGTTGAATACCCGGAAGATTACCGTAGCGTTCGCCCGGGCGAATCCCGCACCAGTTGCACCAGTTATATGGACGAAGACCTTGGCGTACAAACTGTCCATGCCGCCATAGAGGCTGGGTGTACCCTCATTGACACTGCGCCCCTTTATGGGGGAACCCAGAGCGAAAAAATAATCGGTCGTGCCCTGAAGGAGCGCCCCGATCTGGCCGCTAAGTGCATTGTCACCACCAAGGTAGGGCAACTCACGATGGACAGCCGGGATTATCGCTTTGACGCAATCCTGCGCGATGTAGAAGCTAGCCAGGAACGTCTGGGCGTCGAACAGTTTGAAGTCCTCTACATCCACGACGCCATGGATGTCCCGATGAAGCAGGTGATGGGCAAGGACGGCGCCCTGGGGGCATTACGCAAACTCCAGAACGAGGGAGTCGTTCGGTTCGTTGGCGCCGCCGCCAACGAACCCAAAACCAATGCGCCCTACATTGAAACCGGGGAATTCGATGCTGCCGTCGTTCCTGAAGCCTGGAGTCTTCTAAACCAGCTTGCAGCAGAACGCATCCTACCTGCCGCGGAAAGGTACAACGTGGGGCTTGTCGTCGCCACGCCGTTGGAGCGAGGGCTGCTAGCGACTGGCCCAGTAGCAGGAATCAACTATCTCGCACGAAATTTCAGCCAGGTCTGCCTGGACCACGTCACCAAAATCCAGTCCCCCTGCCGCGACCACAACATCCCGATGGCAGCGGCTGCCCTTCAGTGGTGCACCCGCCACCCGCAGATCGCCACCACGATTCCGGGTGCCCGCCTTCCCGACGAAGCCATCGAAAACGCCCGTGCGGCTAGCGTCGAAATTCCGGAAGCCTTCTGGGAAGATTTAACGCCCCTGATCCGACATTTTGAAGCAGGGATAGACCGTTAGGACCGACTGTCACATCAAATCATCATGGTTTGATAGCTGACGCAAGGATCGCAGGCATTGGAATTGAGACCCTACCACCTTTTTCATAAACTCTGGCGGCGCGACTAACAACCGTGCGAACGGCGCGCAATGCTTCACTGGATTGGGCGCGGAGAAGACCTCCGGTACGCGCTGTCGCTTCGTAGAAAGCCGCGAAGAGTTCATCAGGGGAATCGAGCTGCCAGAGCTGTGCAATCTCCACAATTTGGAGATTCGCAAAGCCAACCTCGAGCAGCGTTCGTTGACTCTCAGCGGGCTCGCTAAAGCGGAAGAAAGGCGGACCTGGGGGCAAGGGCACGTTGGGGTTGCCGTGTGTCTCAATTGCCTCTAATATAATTTGAAATCCGATAGCCGCTTTGGGGAGCGTCCACACTGTAAAGCCGATCTTTCCACCGCAGCGGAGAACGCGACGCGCTTCTGCCAAAGCTTGTTCGGGGCACCCGAAATGTAGTAATCCGAAATTGATGACAACCGCATCAAAGCAACCGTTGGAGAAGGGTAATGCCTCTGCATCGCCTGTGCAGAACGCAATGTCTGGGTATTGTTTCCGCGCTTCAGCGAGCATGGCTTCTGAGAAATCAACGCCGACGACGTGAGCCCCTCGTTGTGCGGCAGCCTGTGCGATGTTGCCCTGTCCGGTTGCGACATCAAGCAAGTGCATACCCCCATGTATCTGGACAGTGGATAGAAGTGGCTCCACGGCTTGAATGGTGAGGCGGGTCCAAAAGTTATGGTAAAGTCTGGCGCTTCTTTCCCAGGCGGCATGTTCAAACGCCCAGAATGGATTGGGTTGAACAGACAGGTTGTTTGCCATGCGATCCTCTTCAAGGTTAAGCCACTATGCACTCAGATGCCGGCATCTAAGAACATCTGCTTGACAAGTTCTACAGATGTGAGGAGACACGCTTTTCCGATCTCGGTGGTCACGTCGCGCAGATCTTCCCCGCCAACCCCTTCAGGTCAGACCGATCTGCCCGCTGCAAGCTGCGAGACATCCACAAGCTCAGGTCGGGGCGCCATCGCGCAAGAGGTCTCATTTCGCGCTGCGTGATCGATCTGGCTCTTCCAGGGATCACAAAAGTCATTGGTGACACCGAACAGTTATGTCCCATCTGGCTCAAGCCGCAAACGGTCAGGTCTCAGGTGAATGGGAGGCATGACAATCCCGCCGAGTTGACGAGCGCAAATAACCATCAGACCTTCGCTGATAATCGCATCGGATCCGAATGGCAGATGTTCGCCGTGCTATTCTAGTGTTCCCAACGGCAGATGGGCAATGGGTCGTTCGGCTAGCCGTTCCCGAAACTTGTGAGGCAGTAATTCGGCGTAACGCACTTTTTCTTTATCCATGCGGATTTTTCCTTCCTTGAAAATTTACGACGGATTCAGGATTTCACGTAGATTCTGCAAGTAAATATCAAGTGATGACCGAGCGGTTGATTCGCACATGTGCGTCACTTTTTCTGCGGGATGAGATCTAAGCATACCAATCGATCCTTTCCACGGACATACAACAGACCGTTTGAGAGAACCGGCGCCGCCCAGGCTGGGTATTTGATCAGTTTCTCTCCGCGCTGGTCAGTAATCTGGACGCGAGACATAACGTCCAGTTTTTCAGGCGTGACACGGATGGACATCAACGTGCCGAATTCGCCGAGACTCACGAAGTATCCATCCACGTAAAGCAGCGACGACCGTTCATCAATCCGCTCTGACCAGATGACTTTGCCCGTTTGTAGTCTGACACAACGCAGTTCGCATCCGTTGGAATGCCGTCCGCTGCAACCGTAGAGATATCCGTTGTCGTGGATGGCTGTGTTCCAGTGCAACTGCATCACTTTGTTCCGACGACCTCGAAGATCCTTCCATACTACCTCGTATCCGCCCGGACGGACTTTCAGCAAAGCACTACCCGGGCCATAAGTCTCGCTGATAAACACCAGATCGCCGACCACGACCGGATTGGAGGCGTTGACTGATTCTAGCTTTTTAGCTCGCCAGGGATAGTGGAAGTCCACCGCCCCCGTGCGAGGCTCAAAGCCAACCAACCCACCACGTGCAAAAACAAAACACCACCGACGGCCATTGATTGTCGCCGGCGTTGGGCTCGCACAACTAGCCAGTTCATCGGCGATCTGGTAGACCACTTCGCCGGTCCATTTGTTAAAGGCGACGATACCACTGCCGTTTCCCCTGATCCGACCTCCGGAAGCGAGCAGATTCCTGGGGCCGCCCGGTGGTGAGCCGCCAATTTGCACAATCAGCAGTTCCTCCTCAACCACAGGTGTAGATGCAACACCGAAGAAGTTTTGAACGACGTGAAATTGGGCGGTGGTGTCCACTTTCCACAACTGTTTCCCATCTGACACGTTGATACAGTGCAGCATCCCTTCGGCGCCGAAAATGTACACACGGTTTCCATCAACGACCGGGCAGGTTCGCGGGCCATTGTTATAACCGTACATATCTTCGTAATCGGTCGGATACTCAAATCGCCAAAGTTCATCGCCGGTTTCGCTTTTCATGCAGGTCAAGCGAGCTTTGTCGCCGTGGCGATCAAACAGGAATAACCGGCCCCGAGAGATGGTTGGTGCACCGTAGCTGGCGGCGATCTTCTTATGCCAGACGATGGATGGACCTTCTTTGGGCCACGGAATAGGGATGGATTTCTCAGAGGACTTACTATCTCCGGTTGGACCGAGGAAGCGTGGCCAGTCGCTGCCGGTTTTTCGCGTGCGGAGATCTGGGGCCTGAGCTTCTGCTGTCGAACCTTGAACTTCATTCCAACTGACTGCGCCGAGCATAAAAACAAATGCCAGCCGAATGAAAACCATCAATTTCGCCTCCATCAATCATCCCCAAGCGTTAGCGCTGCATAACAGCGTTTCCATACGCCACAATCAGTCCGATATTTTACGCACAATAATCTCGCCTGAAGTTTTGAGTTTTAAGTACCTCGCAAGGTTGCCTTGATTGATCGCAACTTCAAAAATCCCACCGCTTCCAAACAGACCAACGTAGTCACCCACGGGAACATCCCCGTAAGCCTTGACATATTCGCAGTGGATTTTTTGTCTATTGTCAAAATCGACTTCGATCGTTTGTCCCTGTCGTATGTCCAGCGCTGCAAACAGGTCGGAACGTATGTTCGTGATTGCATTTCCGTACTCGTCAATCACATCGATTTGTCCGACAATCTCGCCATTAGCCACCTTCGCAAATGAGATTGGCAGACGTATATATTCCTTCAAAACCGGCCCCACCTTCTCAAAAGGAAAACCTTTGGCAAGATACGCAGCAGCAGGCCCGAAAATATCCCGTCCATGAAATGTGCTCGATTGAATCGCCTGACGCATCACTTCTTGGTTTGTGAGCTCCCGGACCTCCACGACCCCCATCACCTGACCGACCAGTGTCAAAAGCCCATTATCCGGGGCAACGAAATAGTTGCCATTCCTGGTCTTGAGCGCGATTGGCTTGCGGCTTGTGCCAACTCCCGGGTCTACAACAGCAACGAAAACAGTACCCTGCGGAAACTCTGGAGCCGCTTTAGCGAGGGTATACGCACCTTCCTGAATATCAAATTTTGAAACCTCGTGCGAGATTTCGTCAATCCTTGCCTGAGGGAAAACCTTATACATCGCACCCTTCATCGCGCCAATGTAAAAATCCTTGCCCCCAAAGTCGGTTATCATGATAATCAAACCGTTGGGCTGGTCGCCCATTGTAGACACTGCAAAGCTGGCCACGGTAAAGCATAAAAGCGCCACGCAAACACTGTAACAAGGGTATCTCTTCATTGTATCAAAACTCCTTTCTTACTCCTGAACTGCCCAATTCTAAATTTTCTCTCCTTTAGTCCCCGGCTTCCTCAAACTCCTCGTCAATGCGAAGATCGATTGCCCCAAGGTTGGCCAGCCAAAACAGGTAGGCATCTTCACGGTTATCAGTGTAATATCTTTTCCGAATGGAAGCAATCTTAAACCCAAACTGGCGATAGAGATTCTGCGCGGGTATATTGCTCACTCGTACCTCCAAGAAAACATGCTTCCCACCGAGTTTCCTGATAAGCGCGAGGGATTTTGCGAGGAGGTATTTACCAACGCTCCGGTTTCGATAGGCAGGAGAAACAGCGAAGTTGGCAATATGTGCTTCATCTTCAACTGTCCAGAAGTTAATAAATGCAATTGGATTTTTGCAGTGACGAGCAACGAGAAAATGAACCTGCCGTCCGCCGTGTTTTAGTCCTTCACGAAAGGAGGCTTCGTTCCAAGGGCAGGAAAATGATTGCCGTTCAATCTCCATTACTGCTGGAAGATCACTCTCCACCATGTAATCAATTTGAACCGCTGCGAGCGGCGGTTTTACTTTTATGACGTTCAACCTCTGTTTTTCCACTTTTCCAGGGTCATTATTTTCAACTTTTGAGCGTTGGTCGAGTAGCGGTGGGTTGAGTAGGCACAGTTATATCGAAACCTGAAGCCGTATCGAGACCAACGCTCACTTGGTTTCGATACACGCAGTTTATCCCGATCCTCTCGGGGCTACTCAACCGGTGTTCGCTTGTTTCCACGATTCATTGTAGCACTCAGAACTTACTGTGTCAATCCTGAAATCATCGCGGTCGACAACCCCAAACAATAATTCTACTTGCAACCAGACGTTTTCAGCGATATAATGCGTGGGAGATAAAACTGATCGTTGTTTGCTTCAGCCACCAACCACTGGAGGACAGAACCATGAAAATTTCCCAAATCGAACTTTTCCCAATTCATACACCACGCGAGACCGGGGCCATCTCGCTGCACATCATTGGGAAGATGCACACCGATGCGGGCATCTGTCAGGGATGCCGGATGTTCCACAGATGGAGCGTGAAATTAACGAAGCACTCAAGGGCGTTGAGATTCACAACACACCGGTGATTGACGCACAGGTGAAGGAGTTGGGTAAAATCTTCGGCGCGGGAATCGAGATGGCAGCCCTGGACATCAAACGATCCTTCTATGTCGTCTACGAGAGGAATGGAAGAAAAGAAAGAATGGAAGGAAGAGCTTTTACATTTTACACATTACATTTTACGTATTCTTCTTACGCATCACGTTTCACGGTTGACCGTCCTCAAACTGTGGATCTTTTGGGTGCGATTTTTGGGGAAACTGTGTTATAATTTTGGAAATTTCAAAAGATCAAGAGACATGATTCGTTTATGATTGCCAAAGACATACCTGAGATATATGAATGAGGGAGGAAATGCATGATTGATTCTCACTACTTTGAGCCGACCACCGTTGAGGAGACCTGCACGCTGTTAGCCGAACACAGTGACGCTGCGAAGGTTGTTGCGGGCGGACAAAGCCTCGCCCCGTTGTTGCGGCGTGGACAGGTGCAGCCATCGTGTCTAGTGAGTATCCAGCACGTCGCCGGATTGGACCGCATCACCGTATCTGAGGAAGGTGTGAAAATTGGTGCGATGGTTACGCTGGATCGCTTAGAAACTGCATGCAACGCGCACCCGACGGTACGGGCGTTGAGCGAGACCATCAAAGACGTTGGGGATGTGCAAATTCGTGACCGCGCAACCCTTGTTGGGGGTATCTGTGAGGCGCATCCAGCAAGTGACATTACCGCGGTCTTGATGGCGCTTAACGCCGCGGTGAAATTGGTGACAGCCGACGGTAAACGGATTTTACCTTTGCGTGATTTTGTCGCTGACGCCTTTACCACTGCCTCTCAGCCGGATGAGTTGCTGACTGAGGTCGTCATCCCGCCGTTTGCTCTTCCACGTTCGGCTGCTGTCTATCGCCGGTTTATTCTACGCGCCGGCGATTATCCCGTCGTCGGCGTTGGCGTATTCGTCAGCCTTGATGACACAGAACAGTGTCAGGAATCGCGCATCGTGGTCGGCGCCTGTCTTGGCACTCCGATCCACGCGCGGGAGGCGGAGGGGCAACTGAAGGGCCGCAACGTCGTCGAAGATGACCAACCGCTCGCCGAAGCCGCTGCCCTGGCCGCCGCCCATGTTACACCGTTGAGCGATCCGATGGCGTCGGGCGAATACAAAAAGGGCCTCATCGGCGTGCTGACCAGGGAAGCGCTGACGGACGCTGTCGCTCTCGCTGTTGCGACAGACCGTTGAGGCGCTGATTTGAAAACCAGGGAGACTGAAAACTAACTACCGGAGGCTTTTTAATGAAATATCCACTGTCGTTGACCGTCAATGACGAAAACTATGACATCCTCGTTGAGCCCTACCATACCTTAATGGAGGCTATCCGTGATGGAATTGGGCTAACAGGAACTAAGTGTGCTTGTGAGGACGGGCGCTGTGGGAGCTGCACCGTGCTGCTTGAGGGGCATCTGGTGAAATCCTGTCTGGTGCTTGCGCTGCAAGCAAAGGGGAAATCGGTTTTGACCATAGAAGGCCTGGGGACCCCCGATGATCTGCATCCGCTGCAAGTCGCGTTCCTCGAACACGGCGCCGTGCAGTGCGGCTACTGCACACCGGGGATGCTGCTAGCCGCGAAGAAGCTGCTGGATGAAAACCCAAACCCGACTGAAGAAAACGTCCGCGTCGCACTCGTCGGGAACCTGTGTCGTTGCGGGGTTTACACTCACGCAACACAGGCGATTTTGAGCCTGACCGGACATGATACGACTTGAGATTGACTATCATCATTGATAATTACCATGGAAGATTAACAGTTCCCCGCAAACTATCCGGTGACCCGTTGGACACTTCTGCGTATCCTGAGTTGATTAATGCCATCGTACTTTCGGCAATGCGAAAAAAGACGGTTGACCTACTAGTAGATCGGGAGGAGTACGATCAACTGTTTGAAGCGTTACACAGCGGCGGCGTGCAGGCGCCGGGATCGACACTTGAAGTGTAGCGTCACAAACCTGACAAGTTTCAAAAACCTGTCAGGTCTACACATCAACGAAGGCGGGTAGTAGGTTATGTATTTACCCTTCCAATCCTCCATTTCCGCGAGTGTTCGCACAACACGGTTTCGCCAAATCACTCTATCTATCATCCTTATTTTACCTTGCCTGCTTTCTTCCCATGCTTTTGGGGCGATTGTCATCAACGAGGTGATAGCAAACCCACTCGATGAAGATACGGGTGAATTCATTGAGTTGTACAACACCGGCGCAGAACCTATTGACGTGCTCAATTGGCAGTTCACCGATGGGGATGCGACGGATATCATCCAGCCATTTCAAGAGGAGGGACAGACAACCATCTCGCCACAGGGTTACGCGCTAATTTTGGACGCCGAGTATGCGGGTGAGTATGATCTGCATCCGGATACCATCTTACTAACGACGAAAAATACGACTCTCGGCAACGGCTTGCAAATCAATGATCCGATCACGCTATTCGACGAAGGCAGGGAAAACGTCATTGACACCTATTCTCACCCGTTTAATCCTAAAAATGGAATTTCGGCGGAGCGTGTCGACGTCAATGTCGGAGACATTCCTGAGAACTGGAAAGCGAGTATTGATCCGTCCGGTTCGACGCCGGGGCGTGAGAATAGTGTATCGGGTCCCGGGATTGATCAACTGCCTGATGATAAGCTAGAGTTCTCTGATGCTAAACCAAAACCTCCTGACAATAAATTAAAGCCCGGCAAAGAAGAGCCAATACCCTCCAAGCCTGAGAGAGAGGAACCGCCGCTGCCCATCACGCCAATCCTCATCAACGAGATTATGCACAGCCCCGATACGAAAACCCGACAAACCGAATGGATTGAGCTATTTAACCCAAATCCGCAGTCGGTGACTCTTGATAAATGGCGCGTTGAGGATGCTTCAGAAAGGTCTGGAGAAATCCCCGAAAACACACAGATTGTTGGAAATGGATTCTTGATATTCGCAAAAAGTCAATCCGATTTTCAAGCATGGTATCCAGAGGTCACCAAGGTTGTTGAGATCAAGCTCCCAGCCCTTAATAATACAGGCGACACGATTATCCTCTATGATTTTGCGAACCGAAAGATCGACACCGTAAACTATGTCGGGTCAGGTTCGATACGCGGTAGATCACTCGAAAGGGTTCAGATCTCCCTCCTTCCGGATTAGCAAAAGAATTGGCAGCTTTCGGTTGCGCTCGCCGGTGCAACGCCGGGAGAGATCAACAGCCGCAGCCAAACGGCTACCGGCAAACCGAAGTTCACCATCACGCCGACGCCTTTCAATCCACAAGTGTCAGAAACGACTATCCGCTACGAAGCGCCGACTGGAGCCTTGATTACTGTGCAGATTCTTGATTCTGCTGGCAGGCTTGTCCGCCTTCTCCTCGATCGGCGTGAAGCCGGCGGAGTGCAATCGATTAAATGGAATGGGCGGAATGAAAATGGAGAGCGCGTCTCCGTTGGTGTGTACATCTGCCAACTGATTGTTTCTAGCAATCGGAAGCAGCCGGCAATGCGGGTTGCCAAGACGATTGTCGTTGCGGAAAAACTGTAACGTGCAACGTGAAGCATGAAAACCCGGAGGTTAAAATGAACCAAAGCCTTTTATATCATGGATTGATCAGCAAAGAGGCGGACCGTTATTGTGCACTCTGCGTCGAATTTAACATTGCGACTGAAGGCAGGACACTTAACGAAGCGAAAAGGAACCTGAAGGAAGCTGTTGAAGGATACCTAGAAGTGGTCATGGAGATTAACGATCGAGAAGGATTGATTCCTAGACATGCTCCGGATGATCTTGTCAGGGAATATGAAGTGTCATCCCAAGACGTTGAAGAGTATCATAGCCCAATCCGGATTGCCTAAAGAAGTTTTCAACTAAACACACCTAGCACAGGTAAAACGTGAAAGGAAACAATGATCGCCGACAAAAAAGCCGCCTACATCGCCCTCAATTTCGTGCGAGGGGTCGGCCCCAAAATGTTTGAGGCGCTGTTGAGTCGATTTATACAGCCTGAAGCGGTGGTCGCTGCATCAATCGACGAACTCTGTGCACTCCCGCGATTGACACCGGCGATTGCCGAGGCAATCCACGGCATTGATATTGATGCGGTTGTCGCGGAGCTTACGGCGCTAGAACAAATAGGCATTGCAGTTCACACCTTCGATGAAGAGACGTATCCACCCAATCTCCAATTGATTCCAAATCCCCCGCCGATCCTCTTTCAGGCGGGAGAATTCATCGGCGATGACACGAAATCGATCGCAATCGTCGGCACACGCAAACCGAGCGCAAATGGGGTAAAGTTGGCACGACAACTCGCAATTGGACTTGCCGAACGTGGATTCACCATCGTGAGTGGCCTCGCTCTGGGGATTGATATATCAGCACATCAGGGGGCACTCGAAGCCGGCGGACGGACCCTTGCTGTGCTTGGGTCGGGCATCCAAGTCATTCATCCCTATCGAAATCAAGGGCTCGCTGAACAGATCCGCCATTCGGGCGCGATTTTCTCCGAAGCCAAGCCGAAGGCACCCCCGACGACCGGTGCATTGATGAGCCGGGATCGCATCGTCAGCGGGCTTGCGTTGGCAACGATTGTTGTTGAAGTCAGCGATCAGAGTGGAAGCATGGACACCGCCAATCAAGCCCGAAAACAGGGGCGAAAACTCTTCGCCATTGACAATGAATGTACAGGGAATCAGCGACTCGTTGCACAAGGCGCAGCCTCCATTACAGATCTAACAGGAGCATCCTTAGATTGGATCGCGGAAGTCACGATGGAAGAAGGTAGGAATGGGCTTGAGTCCCAACAAATGATGCCATTTTGAAAATAGGACGATGGGGAAAGGAAGAATGGAAGGAAGGCTTCATTTCACGTATCACGCATCACGTTTCACGATTAAGGGGGGGCAACATGGACAGTGCAACTTTTGCCGCAATTGATGTCGGATCTAACGCCATGCGGCTGGAAATTGTTGAAGTGAAGGCTGACAGTACTGTTGAGGAGATCTATCAACACCGTGCCCCCGTCCGTCTGGGGCACGAAGTCTTCTTGACCGGGTTTCTGAGCCAGAATGTCATTGAGAAAGCGATTGAGGCGTTTGGTGAGTTTCGTGAGGTCATTGAGAAGTCGAGGATTCACACGACTCGTGCAATTGCAACGAGCGCGACACGCGAAGCCATCAATGGCGATGAGCTGGTAGAGCGTGTCTACAATAGTTCTGGCATTCAATTGGAGCGGATTTCCGGCGGCGACGAGGCGCGTCTCGTCCAACTTGCTGTGACTCGCAAGATCGACCTCCGTGACAAGATTGTCCTTGTCATCGACATCGGAGGGGGAAGCGTTGAGTTCGACGTCATTGATCGCGGTTCAATTGTCTACTCCAACAGTCTGCGGCTGGGAACCGTGAGGTTGCATGAAACCTTCCTCCGAACGGATGCCGTTTCTGATCTACAGATTTTGTTGCTCAAGGCATACATGGAGCAACTCCTTGAAACAACATTGGACGCCATCAACGCACACGAAATTGACCTAGTGCTCGGTACGGGCGGGAATGTCGAAGAGCTCGGGAGACAGATCGGGGTGAATGCAGAAAAGGAAAGCTTTCCAGAAGATGTCCCCTTCATTCCGCTACGGGATTTCCAGGTCTTCGCCAGAGAGATTTCCAGATTGAGCGTGAAGGAGCGGATGGATCGTTACGACATGCGACCGGATCGGGCAGATGTCATTTTACCCGCGAGTCTCGTCCTCACCGAAGTGGTGAGCAACATTGTCGGTGCGAGAGGGCTTTATGCTGCGAATGTTGGACTCAAGGATGGCGTGCTAGTGGAGATGGTCGATCGCTTCCGAAACTCATGGGACGTGACTTCGGAGGAAGCGGAGATCATCAAAGCGGCGACGGCGCTCGGACATAAATACCGCTTCCATTTGGGACACGCTGAACAGGTTTGTTATTTGACAGAGTTGCTATTTAATCAACTGCAACCACTCCATCAGTTGTTTTCAGAGTTACGGATGCTGCTGCGTGTTGCCGCGACACTCCACGAAATTGGCGGGTATGTCAACCCATCTTCACACCATAAACATTCCTACTACTTGATACGGAATTCGGAAATTGTTGGACTGAATGAAAAACAACTTGAACTGATTGCCAATATTGCCCGTTATCATCGCAAGGCATTTCCCGACCTACAGAAACATCTTCATTTTCAAGAGCTCTCGCACGCTGAAAGGGAACAAGTGACCAAACTCGCTGCCATTTTGCGCGTCGCTGATGCATTAGATCATCAACATAAATCAATTGTCGAAGGTCTGAAAGTCAAGATTCTGGATGACGCAATTGAAATTGATGTTAAATCTCTTGACAAGTGTCTGTTAGAAAGATGGCATCTTCAAGAGAAGGGGCAATTGTTCACGCATACATTTGGACGTTCCATTCGCCTGCTGGTGAATGGGAAAACCGGCGAAGAGATTGACTAAACTTTACCCGATATACCTATTGACCTGAGGAGCAGCGATCAGAAGGGATATAGCACGGATTATCCGAATGAACGGATTTATACCGCAGATGATCTGTTAATTCTGTGAATCTGTGCGTAAGCGCAAAAATACTGGGCTTGGGTCAAAGCTGCATCAGGACTGAGTTTCATGCTCATTTGTTTCTCTCATATTCTTCCAAGGTTTTCATCGCTTCAGAGGTTGCTATTATTTTCAATGCCGCAGCAGTAAGGACACGAACCTCCCCTTCCTCATCGTTGATTGCCTTAATCAACGCGGGCACAGCCAATTTACCCGTCTGACTCAACGCTAAAGCCGCATTACGGCGAACAGACTCATCGCCATCACCCAACTGTTTGATGTGCGATTCAATATCCTGTGCCTTGGAACTCAAACCGCTCCAAATCAGACTCACAAGACACAAATCGGGCTGATTTTATCGGAAGTACACCTGAAGGGTGTTCGGGGGCTTTTGCCCAGAAGGATATGGTTTTGACAGAACTATTGGAGTTTCGGTTTATCCAGACTTAGGTGAGATGGCTTCGATGCTGATGAGAACTGAAAAGCTCACTATTTTTGACACTTACAATCTGTGCTATAAATCGAATTTTCGGACAATTGTAGTTCTAACCGCCCCAACTCAATCAGACTTTCCAGATCATCTATGTCTTCGGAGGCATATTCGGCGAAGAGCCCACGTACAGCATTCAATACCTTTTCAGCCGCTTGTCCCAACATTCGAGTCACATCGGCCAGGTTGGGGTTCATAACAGTCGCCATGTGTACTTGCACCCCTTCCAATGATGAATAAGCCGCTCTACTCGGTTTCCGCCTGATTGAGAAGCTGTTCAATCTCTTCCAGCGAGGGGAGTGCCGACAGATCTTTCAATCCAAACTGTTCCAGAAATTCATCAGTGGTCGCAAAAAGAAGCGAGCGCCCTTGACCGGGCTTCCGTCCGGCGATACGAACCATCCGCTTTTCGATTAGCGAATTGAGAACGCTATCGCTGTTGACGCCGCGGATCTCCTCGACTTCGGATCGGGTCACGGGTTGTTTGTAGGCGACAATAGCGAGGGCTTCTAGGGCGGAAGGCGAGAGCTTGACGCGGACCTGGCGCGTGTAGAATTTTTCAATCCACTGGTGATACGCGGCGTGTGTACAGATCTGAAACCCGTTGGCAATCTCAATAAGCTGAAAGCTGCGATTCATTTCCTGATACTCGTCCCGCAACAGCATGAGTTGTTGGCGGATTTGCCGAGTAGATACGTCGTCGAACAATTGGCTGAACTGCTCCAACGAAATTGGTTCGCTGGCAGCAAACAGAATGGCTTCGAGAATTGATTTGATTTCGTCTGGGTTAGGTGCTAGCGTGTTGGTTGCGTCCATGGTGATTGAATGTTCGGTGTCAGGCATGGGCGAAACCCCATTGGACCTGGAATTGGTTTTCAAGATGTGTGTAATTACCCCCAAAACCTAGACAGTTGACTAAGATGGATTTCTAACTGGCAAGCCGGTCATCATCTGTGCGAAAATATGGGTCAGAAACGCCCAGAAAAAGAAAGGAGTTTTCATACCATGTCCCGCAGAAAACAGCAGAAAACAGCAGAAAACAGTACGATGGTCGATTCAAAGCACAGGTGGCTATTGAGGCGATAAAAAACCAACAAACCGTCGCTCAGATTGCCAGTCATTACGGTGTCCACCCGACTCAAGTAAGCCAATGGAAAAAGCAGGCTCTTGAACAACTACCTCAACTGCTTGCAAACGGACGCCCAAAAGCAGCCTCTGACAACGACCAGTTAGTTGATGAACTCTATCGCCAAATCGGACAGTTGAAGGTGGAACTCGACTGGCTTCAAAAAAAAACGCAACTGCTCCGTTGAACAGAAGCGACAGCTTGTTGAAAAGGGGTGCCATTCACCGTCAGTTGTCAGACAATGCGAACTGCTGGGTTTGTGCCTCGTTCTATTACCGACCCGTAGGCGAGTCGCCACACAATCTGCTCTATATGCGTCTGATAGATGAGCAGTACACAAAGACACCGTTCTATGGCGTCCCTCGATTGACGGTATGGCTTCGTTCCCAAGGGCATGTTGTCAATCGAAAGCGGGTGGCTCGGTTGATGCGAAAGATGGGATTGGCTGCCATCTATCCGAAGCCCAAGCCCTCGGGTATAGCTAAACCGTCGAAGATGTATCCCTATCTACTGAAGGGATTAAGTATCATCAGACCGAATCAGGTCTGGGCAACGGATATAACCTATATTCGCTTGACTCGTGGTTTCGTTTATCTAGTAGCGGTTATGGATTGGTTTTCCCGGTACGTGGTGTCGTGGGAACTTTCAAACTCACTAGACGTATACTTTTGTCTGTCGGCTCTCGAACGCGCACTTAGCCAATTGAGACCGTTGATATTCAACAACGACCAAGGCAGTCAATTTACTTCTGATGCTTTTACAGCTCGACTTCAAGCGGCTCAGATTGCCATCAGTTGGGACGGCAGAGGCAGCTATTTTGACAATATCTTTATTGAGCGGCTCTGGCGCAGTGTCAAGTATGAGGAGGTCTATCTCAACGACTATGACTCCGTTACTACAGCTTGGCGTCGATTGAGAGACTATTTCAACTTTTACAATCAACAGCGGTTTCATCAATCGCTCAATTATCGAACACCGCACGGGGTGTATTTCCAATAATTTCAGGCGTTTCACCCTGACCGAGTTGGTCAGATTGTCTATCTTAAATCTCATTCATTGCTGTCTGAAGGATGGGGGTAAGTTCAGGATGAAGTCAGAAGTTGCAAAGAACGACATTCTTATGACATCTGAAGCACCACTCGGTCAGGTTTACTATTTAGCCGAAAAGAAGAAAATCTGTTTAAGTCAAAGACTGTTTTGTATCAGGGCTAATCCGAATATCATCAAACCTTCCGTTCTATTCTATATGATTGGTTCACCTGCGATCCAGAATCAACTCCATGCAAGAGCTACAGGAACAACCGTGTTGGGTATCCGGCAAGCAGCCCTGCGAAAAATATCCGTGATAATCCCACCTCTGCAATTACAGAGAAAAGCCGAATCGGTTTTGGGAACACTCATCACTACCAAAGAAACACTTGAAAAAAAGAACACCAACCTCCGCTAAACCCGCGACCTTCCACTCCCCAAACTCATCTCAGGGGAGATTGACGTATCCGACCTTCTCCTTCGCTAAAATCCAAGAGAAGAAACGCGCCTACCGGAACAGGAACGCTCAGAATTTCAGCCCCAAGCTAACCCGATGCGCCCGTTGCAGATGCCCAAAATCAGCGAAGGCATAATCGAGAGAAAGCGCCGTTGATGCAAAATCCGTGTTTATTCCAAATCCGAGGGTAATCCCCTCTTCATCATCACTCCGTTCAGGCCCCAAGCGGAATTTATAACCCCCACGAATGGCCGCCATCTTTTTGTACCAGTACTCTAACCCCAAGTTTAGCCGTTCGCTGTTGTCAGTGGGATGGTTGCCATCAACTGCAACGGTGAGGAGGTTATCGCCAGTATTAAGCAAATCGTAGGCGATGCCGAGGCGGAAATTGGACGGCAGAGGAAATTCTACAGTTTCTAATTCAGCCTTTCGCGTTGGATTCGTCGTATCTGGATAAGGACGATAGTCGGCATTTCTTGGATCCCCGGCTTCTTCGGCGCCGGTCTCAAGGTCTGGACCGCTGAAACGCATTTCGGGTCCAAAGTTCGAGAAAGACATCCCAATGCGTAAACTTCTCCAGCCTGTGTGGTATAAGGTCCCAACATCAATCGCCACTCCTGTGGCACTTTCCTGATGGATCTGCTGATGGATGTATTTGGCATTGATACCGAAGGAGAGGTTGACCCCCGATTCTTTTTCGTAGAGCTGTCTGGAATACGCCACCGACACCGCCGCATCCCATGCCGAGAACCAGAGCCCCGTGCCATCCGGCTTCGCAAGGGTTGTGATTTCCATATCGGGGACGTTGAGGAATGTAACGCTTGCACCCAAGGTGCCCACCTTTTCTATCGGCGTGGCGAACGCAAGATAGTTATATCGGATATCGGCGAGCCATATCGTATGCGTGTCTGAAAAGCTAGTCTGTTTGAGCTGGCTTAACCCTGCCGGATTCCAGTAGATGCTGGTAACATCGTTGGCAAGCCCACCAAACGCACCTCCCAAACTGTCCACCCGCGCCCCGGGGCCAATTTTCAGAAACTGTGCACCGGCAGTCCCGACATTGGTGGTCGCATCGCTTGGAACTACCCATAAAAACATAACAGTAAATAAGAAAATAGAAATTGTCGGGGCGAATCGCCCCCTGTCCATTGCTAGATTCACAAAAATAGTATTGTGCATGTGTTTATCCTCAAGAGTGCGCTTCCAAAGCGCGTCCCCCTTTATCGAATAATCGCAAACCGACTAATCTTATTTCCGATAACGGCATTGCTTTCATCGTGTGCTTCAACATGATAGATATAGACGCCACTGGCAAGTGCCTGATTGTAAAAATTAAGAAGGTCAAACGCTTCTGTGCCGCCCTTGTCGCCCTGTGCCAAACGCTCATCTGAGTTGAAGGGCGCGAAGCTTTCGTGTTCGATCTCCTGCACTAATTCACCCGCCAATGTATAAATCCGAATGGTACACCGCGGCGGAAGGTGCGTGAAGAAGATCTTATCCGTTCCTTCAGCAGTCACAGCCCTGTTTGTGACGAAGTAAGGGTTCGGCACGACGCGGATTCGTTCTAGATCTGCTTTGATATCTTCAGCGGCGAGCGACTCGCCTTGTGTCGTCAGCAGGAACTCGTCGCCATCCCGCGGCGCACTGACACCCCCCATGTCAACAGTGAATACATCCCCGGCGGAGATTTCGTGGTTGGGATCGTTTATGAAGACGTACCCACCCCGAATGTAAATCCCAAAAAAGTCCGGTGTGTCTTCCCGGCTATATGTATCACTCCAGCCGGCACCTAGGATTGCGTATCCCTCGGCCTGCTGGTCGTTGAATTGAATTTCTTCGCCTGTATCTTCGTCCACCACTTTGACGTGCGTATCATCAACGAACGTGATCGAATACCTATGCGGGCGGTAATACGTTGCCCAGTTGATACTGGGCCAGGTGTTCTCTCCGGCACTGGGAGATTGGATGTCCACCGTCCACCCCGGAACGGAGCCTGCGCTCAGTTCGACGTTGTTGATTGGGTTTTCGGTTGGACTCCCGTAAGTCACATCAACCCCCGTTATCTTCAAGACGATTCCATCAAACATCGGGGAGAGCACCTCAACAGCCTCGCCGTGGCCAGGATCATACCACTCAAACGGTTGCTGCTCCACTACCGTTTGATTTATTGTCATGTCAATAATCTCATAAGAGGGCGGTTGATAGCCGGGACCTGTGATATACGCACCGGGGCCTATCTGTTTCGCGCCCTGCCAGACGATTTTATATTGGTGTCCCGTCACCTTGTTTGGCGCGATCACCATCGGTTCAACGGTGACAGTCCCCACCCCTTGGTCCTCTACGTCGACGGTCGCTTCTCGATACCCGGCAGGCTGGGCGCGCGGAACGACATGGACCATCGTCTCAATCTGGCTGCTCTCCATCGCAATAAGCCCAGTTTTCGGGTTGCCTGTATCGAATGAGGTCACCGCATAGGTGTATTGAATCCCGTTCGTCAATCCTTCGTCAGTATAGAAATTCTTGATGCCTGCATCTTCACCAAGTGCCATTGAAGGCGTGGAAACGATGCGGAAGATATCGCCAGCCACAGGCGGACCTGAGGGCCCGTCCGTAATTTCCACATACACCCCCCCAAAGTAGATTGGAGCACCGGAACGATAGACCCCGTCGGGATACGCTTCACCCGTATTAAAATCCTTCAGGACAGCATACCCGCCGCCGTCTGCTGGGAATTCGGGGTTATACGCTATAACTTCCCATAGCGTTGTATTAATCACCTCAAAGGTTGTGCTGGAATTGAATTTGATTGCGTAGACCGCGCTTTTGAAGAAGTCAGCGAAGTGAGGTTCATCGCCAAGGCCTGCAATGGTAGCGTCTGACTGTTTGCCGACATGCGCGACCGTAAAGAAATTACCGGTTGCGCTCGGTTTGTCAAACTCCACCAGCATCTCCCAATCTTCCACAGGTTTGCCGGTGGTTGGATCGTAGGAGGGATCTCGCCGGTAAACTCTATAGCCCTCAAAAATTTTCTCCGGGTCGGTGGGATCAGCATATTTTTCGATACTTTTATTGATACCTCTATCAACCCAGAGCCCAGCACTTTTCCAGACGAGCGTCACCTGTCCATCGGCAGGATAAGCCGTTACCTGCGGAGACGGTGGCGGGGCAGGTGCAACGTAGGCATCATCATACAACTTCTGCGCCCAGTCTGCAGACGCTTGTAAACCGGCAAGTCCCTCACCGATAGCCACTGCTGTTACGAAGGTGAACTCCTGTCCGGGGGCGAGTGACGCTATGGGCCCGTAGGACTGGATAAAGCGTTGGTCATCGTAGTTTGCGGGCAGTGGGTCAACACCGGGGCCGCTGATTAAAGCGTACATCTCCGCATCAGTCGTTGGGTCGGTGGCTATCGTAATCCGTTTGTGCGCCGTAAAAGGAATTTTTGCCCCGATATCCTGTGGGTTATTCCCCACATACGCATCCAATACTCGCAAACCGATGTACCCGGGTGCAGAAGCGTTGGAGAACCCGTAAGAGAGGTAGCGGTTCGGGTACGCATCGGGGTTGAGAGCGTCCGGCGTTTCATCTAACGCAATAAAATCATCAGCCGAGTAGCTTGCTGTGCCTGTCTCATTGCTGGAGACATCTATGTCATACCGGAACGCCATAAACAGGTCTTCGAGCATCTCACCGCCAACGTTTTTGACCTTGTATTCTAGAATAAAGAAATCGTAGAGCGGTGCATAACTCCATTGAAAGCCGTTGACCTCAAGTTCTAATCCAAGAATTAAGCCCTGATTCGCTTCAGGGTTCGTGTCGGCGCATTTGAACATGATAGCTTGGCTTGTCGGCGTTCCTTTTGTCGTGACACCGGGCTTGTTTGAAATCACCTCAGGCACATCGTCGGTGGGCCAAATTTCGCTTTGCCTGCCATCTGACGCGGAAACTCCAATCTCCCCGCCTTTTTTGGCACCGATCCAAATATCGCCTTCATAGATGTAAGAATCGTTTGTTCCTGCGGGCCACCACCCTGAAGGGTTTGCGGTCGGGTTGCTGGGGTAGCCGACGACTGCGGTGTTGTAGACAGCAGACGACAGATTGCCTACATCCAGTGCCTTCCAATCCACGGCAGCCATCACCGGTAGGATTGCTACGATTAACAGCCCAGATATGAGCAATGCTATTAGGGGCAGCGCTGCGCGTCTGCCCGGTTGCATGTGTTTCATTTTTCCTCCTAAAAGACGAGATAAGGGGTCCTCCCCTACAGTAGGTGAATCAACTGATAACACACTTACGGAGTCGGACTTAGAGGGAGCATGTTGATAACCACTTCAACGAAGTATAAAAATCAGAGAGGCTCCGTCATCAACCGAGACGGCGGATTGGTGTTAAGATTTTTTGGCGTGTTTTATGGCATGGCCTGTGACGATGCCTAGACCAGTGAGAAACACTACAACTACTACAACTGCAACCCATTCCATAGCTCTCCTTTCAAAATAGGTATGCGTTTCTGAAAGGATACCTATTTTCTGCCTTTTTTCACCTAGTGATGAAGGATTGCCTCAATCGGATCTGGAGACAGAATGAGATAATGCTCTTCTTCATAAGCCTCCACCAGTGTAACAAGCACATCAAGTTTATCCCCCTCCGGCGAACCGTAGTTTGAACCCCAGAGTTTTTCTATATCCTTCAGCGCAGCTTCATAGTCTACTTCTGTTTTGATTGGTTTAATTTCCATAGTTATTACCTTAGACTGTAGCAACGTTAATTGTATCATAGACTTGGTGTGTTCCAACAAACCTGATTTCTGTGTCGCTGCATGTCAGGCTACCTATGGTTCCACATCTGGACGCGGCGCATAAATACCGAGGGGTCTGCCGTCCATTCTGCATAGCCGATATTCCTGTTATCCGTCAGATAGTTCAACTTTTCATCAATGCAAGTAGCGAGTGCTGCGTCTTCCACCGCTAGGGTAAACCCACCGAGTTCAAATTGTTCATCAAGGGCGGTGACAGCGAACATGCTATTGGAGGCCTGGGCGGTATCACGGTTTCCGACCTCTCCCCTTGCTATTGCGTCAATCCTCCCTGCGGCGAGAGCATCCAGAAGTTCCGATTCCCCAACCTCATCCCCAAGATAAATGACTTGCGGCATATTTTCCGAAGGTGGATAGAGATGACTCCGCCCAGCCAAATTCGGGGTGGTACTGGCGGCGGTAATTATGTACGCCGCAGTGCCATCGGCAACGACGGTGCCTAGCGTTGTCTCAACGCGCGTCCCCTCGGCGAGGACACCGTTGACATCAACGAGCCCCGTCAGTTCCAGCAAGCGTGCTTCTCCGGTCGTAGCGGAAAGCACACCAACGCGCACATCGCTAGTCAGATCCGCATGAGTAGCGAAGCGTTCTACATCTGTGGCGCGTACCAAAAGCGACTGGCGAAACTTGATATGTCCCGACGTAAAATTGACAACTTTGTTGCCGGTCGTATCTCGGGTCCGAGCGTCGAGAATCGTGATGCCGCCGCCGACAAGATCGTATTCCGGCTCGGCGGACTTGAGCCAGATGTCCGGCCAGACCGCGATAGGGTGGCGGACAAAGGATAATCCTGCGCCTTGCATCGCCTCGAGTGCTGTCAACAGGTCCGCTTCATAGCCGAGATGCGTGTTGAAAGCCTCGGAAGTAGGGTCTTCGTCGGCACTGTAACTCACAGGTGAAAAATATGCGTAAAAACCGACATTGAGGGCTCGAGTGCCATCTGTGCAGGCTTGCGACAGCATAGCGGGTTGAAGAATTTGCTGAAGTTGTTCGCAGGCAGAAAGCCCCGCAACTAGAATGGCAATCGCTAATACAGATGCGAGCGTTGTGATTTTTTTAATGTTCATCTCGGCAATGTTCCGACTGATGGTTGGGGTTGGTAGGGTCTTGTTCTCTTTTTCTACTCTTCAAAGGCACTATGTATCAGATTCGTTAATCTTATTGTAGATATCAGTACCCATGGAAACCAATTTCTCACGGATTTCGGGCCAATCGTCCCGGTCATTTTTGCCTTTGTTAAGGACCGGGAATTTAACTTTCGTATACTGGGACGTGTCTGTATTTTTGTAATTGTAATCTGGTTTTGAAAATAACTCCATGACCTCGTCTCTACGTTCTGTAGAATTTGCCTCGTAGAAGTACAATTCAATATAGCATTTCCGCTTAGTAAGCACCAGATATACTTCTATATCATCACGTATAGTCTTACCTAGCCAACCTCCCTTATAGACAAATACAGATTTTCTGGCAAATAGTTCACCTAGTTTACCTTGGATGATCGGTTCCCAGAATTCGTTGTATTCAAGGTCGGTTTGCCTCTCGGTTTGAATATCTATTGCGGGCCGAACTACCTGATGAAAGGATAGCTCTTTGTGTACATTGGCTTGTGCTTGAATTAGATGAGGGGTGTGCATAAATATAGTTGACATAATCAAGCCAAAAGGGTTTCCTATTGTTATCATAGCAAAAGGAGCCCCAATATGGTACAAAGACCAATGTTGGCTGATTATGTCACTCTTATTATGCAACTCTTTGAGCAGTTTATGCAACACCGTATTGACAAACCAGGTGTCACACACGCAAAACCATTGACATATTCAACCACCTCGTTTATCATTTTCTTCATGTTGATGCAGTTTCACGGCATCTATGGCTTCAAAACGCAATGGCGGTGGCTAATCAATCACCCAGAAGTGTTACAAATGCTGGGGTGGCAACAGCCCCCTCATCGAACCACGATTGCACGTCGCTATAAGGCATTATATGAAGTGATAGAGGCATTTGTATTGTTTATCGGTCAGTATGCCACTGACTTGTCCCAACAATTCAACTTGGCTCATCTGGTAGCCGACAAAAGTTTATTTAAGGCACGAGGACCCGTCTGGCATCAAACTGACCGCAAAGCAGGAAAAGCACCTAAACATCTACGCAACCTCGACACCGATGCCACGTGGAGCAAGAGTGGTTATCATGGCTGGGTCTATGGCTACGGACTTCACATTATCTGCACACAAGGTGCGTTCCCAACACTGATAACTGTGCACCGTGCGTCGGTCTCCGAAAGTTGGGCGATAGATGCTAAAGCGTCTGAGATTCTGACACAACTTTCACCGCAGACACTCACTGCCGATGATGCCTATACCCAAGCAGACCGTATCCGTCGTTGGGCGAAGGCACAAGTCGCTTTGATTACCCCGGCACTTAGATGGACAAAGGGACGGTTTGCCAAGGCGTATCATCGATTTATCAACCAACCCAAGCAGCGTCTCTGTTTAAGCAAACGTCGCAGTTCGGTTGAACCGTTGTTTGACTTGATTGCTAAAGTGATAGGCACCACTCCTCAACAGAAGCAGTTACCGGTCAAGGGGTTTTTCAATGTACGCTGTTGTTTAGCTATCGGGGTGTTATCAGTGCAAGTGGCTATGATTGCCAATGCCATATGGAAGTTACCTGCTCGCAATATCTCTCATATGGCGGCTGTTTTCCAATGAACTACTATGCACACCCCTCAATTAGATACCAACCAATTTCGCTGTCTTCATTGCGTAGATTACACGTGGTGATCATAAGGTCCTCAAAATCTTCAGCGACCAGCACAGCCACTGTGGCTTCCTTCAACCGTGCGTAGGCTTCAAGCCTGCCCCAGTGATCCCAATTCGCTGTGCCAAACTGATTTTCGACCACGAGTACGCCATCCTCTCCGACAGCGATAATATCCGCCTTACGCCTACCGACATTGGATTCCGTTTCTGGGTCTTCAAACTTACCGACGTTAAGTGCATTGAGCGTATCGGCGAGATCTGCCGAGAAATCTTCTTCCCGTTTATAGATGGATGAGAGTGAGATTGATTTTTGAAGTTTCATTTGACTCTCCTGTACAACGCCCAAGCTTAGTTATCCGATGAATTGGACGAGCAGGGCAGGAGTTTCCAAAACAGGGTTGACACACCAAAACCTGTTATCAATCGCAATGGCGGGCTAGGTGCATTGCGTCGTCCATGCCTTTCAATACGAATCGTAAAGCTTCATTAACAGCTTCTTCGTTGGGGAAAGCGGCGACAACATCCGGCGCAAGCTGGACAATGTTTGTACTGGCAGCATATTGCTGTGCATATTTCCCACGAGTCCCATTTTTCAGCAATGTTTCGTCGTATTCGGGACGCAATTCGTCATTAGGTGCGGTTATGTCAGCCATTTTCGTATATTTTCCTTTCTTGACGTGTGACTTCGCGGGCACTGATAATTCGGATTCGTTGTCCGCGATCTGTGTGGGAGATAATGAGCAACCGTCTTTGTGTTGACTCACCAATCGTGATGTATCGGGATTCATCATTTGAATAATCCGGATCGGGAAGCTTCAGTCTGTAGCGCACTCTCTTGCGCCAAGCCAACAAAGGGCATGCTGAAGCTCAACACTGTCATCAAAAAAATAAAACATGAAACATTGAATTTATTTTCACTGTATCTCTCCTGTTCAGATTTACGACCAGCGAATAGCTCTTTGGTCTCTCGTGTGTGAAAGATGTGCCTCTGATAAACGAAAGTCCACCTTGGGTAATTACCTGTTGTAGACCCACAAAGGCGAGCCCTGCGGCACCGCCCATGCAGCGTTTTTTCCAACTACTTCAGTATCAGCATCTTCCGCGTTGCCGTGAACTCGCCTGCTCTCAGCGTGTAAAAATAGATACCGCTCGCAACAGATTCTCCGACTGCATTTCTGCCATCCCAATATGCCGCGCGACTCTGGCTCTGATACATGCCTACATCTTGATGTCCTAGGGCTAAGGTGCGTACCACTGTTCCATCCAACGCATAGAGCATCAGCGTAACATCGGCAGGCTCTGCCAACCGATACGGTATCCACGTCTCCGGATTGAAGGGGTTCGGGTAATTTGGTAATAGCAACGTTTCGTTCGGAGTTAACGCTGCCAAGAGTTGTTCTAAGAAGCGAATGCCTCGTTGGAATGTTGCATCTGTAAGGTCCAATTGCTGCGCTTGTGTGAGCCACTGTCGTACTTCTGTTGCGGTGAGCGATTCAAGGACTTGTGGATGCGCTGAAGGTGCGGCTGCTGCATCCCCAAACATGCCTGCGACCAGGACCAAATCCAGAATATTCACAATCCCATCTCCACTAACATCTGCTGCCAAATTTTTTCCTTCATTTCCAAGCTCGGACGCGACCAGGACCAAATCCAAGATATTCACGGTTCCATCGCTGTTGACATCCGCCGTTCGCACTGCGCTGTCGTCAAACTGTATCTCCACCCCTCTGCTTTGAATGATGGGAATGTGGGCGTGGATGGATCCATAGCTAAGGGGGTTTTCACTTACATCCACCTGGTCCCCACGCCCCAGTCTAGTATTTGCGACTAAGGGTGAGAGGTCCGATATGTTATTATCTTCAAGCCGCAGTACTGTCAGGTTGGTTAATCCTGCTATCGCTGATATGTCCGTTATATTATTACCTCCAAGCCACAGTCTTGTCAGGTTGATTAATCCTGCTATCGCTGATATGTCCGTTATGTTATTGCCTATAAGCCCCAAGAATGTCAAGTTAGTTAATCCCGCCACGGGCGATATGTCCGTTATGTTATTGTCTGTAAGCCCCAGTCCTGTCAGGTTAGTTAATCCTGCTATCGCTGATATGTCCGTTATGGAGTTCTCCCAAAGCCCCAGTCCTGTCAGATTAGTTAATCCTGCTATCGCTGATATGTCCGTTATGTTATTGCCTTCAAGCCGCAGTACTGTCAGGTTAGTTAATCCTGCTAGGGCAGAGATATCCGATATAGAATTGTCCCTAAGATACAGGCTTGTCAGGTTGGTTAATCCTGCCAAAGGCGAGAGATCAGATACTGAGTTGCTGTTAATGGAACGTCCCTCCGTCTCCACATACTCAGTGCCAAGATGCAGTGTTGTCAGATTGGTTGCACTTTCAAGCCCGGTCAAATCGCTAATGTTAGCGTTACGGGCGGAAAGTCGGGTCAAAGTCAGCATATCCGCTACAGTGATGGTGTCACCTGACGTTTTGCCGCGAGCGTTCTCAATGACAGCGCGGAGGTTGGGGTCGGGTATATCCACCGTTTGGGCAATGTCCTCCGATTGCACGACGATGCTGTCAAATTCTACCCTAACCCCTCTGCTTTGAAGAGCAGGAATGTGGGTGTCGATGGATAGGGAGTTCAGGAAATTGCCCCTCGCATTAACCCTGTCTCCTCTCCCCAGTCCTGTATTTGCAACTAAGGGTGAGAGGTCCGATATAGAATTATTGTCAAGCCCCAGTCTAGTCAAGTTGGTTAATCCTGCCAGGGGTGAGATGTCTGTTATGTTATTGCCTTCAAGCCACAGCACTGTCAGGTTGGTTAATCCTGCCAAAGGCGAGAGATCAGATATTGAGTTGCTGTTAATGTAAAGTTCCTCCGTCTCCACATACTCAGTGCCAAGATGCAGTGTTGTCAGGTTGATTGCACTTTCAAGCCCGGTCAAATCGCTAATGTTAGCGTTACGGGCGGAAAGTCGGGTCAAAGTCAGCATATCCGCCACAGTGATGGTGGCACCTGACGTTTTGCCGCGCAGGTTCTCAATTACGGCGCGTAGGTTGGGGTCAGGTATATCCACCGTCTGCGCTATGTCCTCTGGTCGCACGACGATGTCGTCAAACTGGATAGCAACTCCTCTGCTTTGGAGGGCGGGAATGTGGGTGTTGATGGATACGGCGTTGAGGAAGTTTCCGCTCACATCAACCGAAACCCAGTAGTCTCCACTCCCCAGTCCAGTATTTTCGACTAAGGGCGAGATATCCGTTATGTTATTGTCATCAAGGCTCAGTGTTGTCAGGTTGGTTAATCCTGCCAAGACTGAGATATCTGTTATGGAGTTTATCCAAAGGGTCAGGCTTGTCAGATTACTCGCACCTTCAAGTCCTGTCAAATCGCTAATGTTAGCGTTAGGGGCGAAAAGTCGGGTCAAAGTCTCCATATCCGCTACGGTAATGGTGGCACCTGACGCTTTGTCGAGAGAGTTCTCAATGGCAGCACGTAGGTTGGGGTCGGGTATCTCCACCGTTTGTGCTATGTCCTCCGGTTGCACGACGACACCGTCAAACTGTACATCCACTTCTCTGTTTTGGAGGGCGGAAATGTGGGTGTTGATGGATGCGGCGTTGAGGGGATTTCCCTTTACATTGACCCTGTCTCCGTTCCCCAGTCCTGTATTTGCGACTAAGGGTGAGATGTCCGATATGGAGTTTTCCCAAAGTCCCAGTTCTGTCAGTTGAGTTAATCCCGCTAAGGGTGAGATATCCGATATGGAGTTTTCCCAAAGCCCCAGTACTGTCAGATTAGTTAATCCTGCCAGGGGGGAGATGTCCGTTATGTTATTGCCTTCAATCCACAGGAATGTCAGGTTGGTTAATCCTGCTACTGCTGAGATGTCCGTTATGTTATTATTTCCAAGACTCAGGGTTGTCAGGTTGGTTGCAGCTTCAAGCCCTGTCAAATCGTTAATGTTAGCGTTACGGGCGAAAAGTCGGGTCAAAGTCTCCATATCCGCCACGGTGATGGTGTCCCCTGACGCTTTACCGAGAGTTTTCTCAATGGCAGCGCGTAGGTTGGGGGCGGGTATATCCACCACCGTTTGGTCGATGTCTCCCGGTTGCACGACGATGTTATCAAACTGTATCACCACGCCTCTGTCCTGGAGGGTGGGAATGTGGATGTGGACGGCTGCGGCGTTGAGTGGGTTTTCACTTACATTCACCCAGTCTCCACTTCCCAGTCCTGTATTTGCGACTAAGGGTGAGATGTCGGATATGCTATTGTCTTCAAGCCTCAGTTCTGTCAAGTTAGTTAATCCCGCCACGGCGGAGATGTCCGATATGGAATTGTCGTAAAGCCACAGTGCTGTCAGGTTGGTTAATCCCGCCACAGCAGAGATGTCTGTTATGGAGTTGTTGTAAAGCCCTACTTCTGTCAGGTTGGTTAATCCTGCTATCGCTGAGATGTCCGTTATGTTATTGTCTTCAAGCCGCAGTTCTATCAGGTTAGTTAATCCCGCCAAGGCAGAGATGTCCGATATGGAGTTTTCCCAAAACCATAGTCTTGTCAGGTTAGTTAATCCCGCCAAGGCAGAGATGTCCGATATGGAATTATTGGCAAGCCATAGTCTTGTCAGGTTAGTTAATCCTGCTATTGCTGAGATGTCTGTTATGTTATTGTCTCCAAGCCCCAGTTGCGTCAGGTTGGTTGCAGCTTCAAGCCCGGTCAAATCGCTAATGTTAGCATTAAAGGCGAAAAGTTCGGTCAAAGTCAGCATATCTGCCACGGTGATTGTGTCACCTGACGCTTTGCCACGAGTATTCTCAATCACAGCGCGGAGATTGGGGTCGGGTATCTCTACCGTTTGGGCGATGTCCTCCGGTTGCACGACGATGTCGTCAAACTGTACCTCTACCGCTCTGCTTTGGAGGTCAGGAATGTGGGTGTTGATGGATGCAGCGTTCAGGAAGTTTCTCTTCACATTAACTCTGTCCCCACTTCCCAGTCCTGTATTTGCGACTAGGGGCGAGAGGTCCGATATGGAGTTTGTCCGGATCCCCAGCCATGTCAGATTAGTTAATCCTGCCAGAGGTGAGATGTCTGTTATGTTATTGTTTCCAAGATCCAGTTCTGTCAGGTTGATTGCACCTTCAAGCCCGGTCAAATTGCTAATGTTAGCACTACGAGCGGAAAGTTGGGTCAAAGTCGCCATCTCATCGGCGGTGATTGGGTCACCTGACGCTTTGCCGAGGGTTCTTTCAATCGCATCACGGAGGTTGGGATCGGGGAAGTCCACCGTTTGTGCTTGCACGGTTGCCGTCATCAGAATCGAAAGGCAAATCGACAGGAATAAAGTGAAACGAAAAGGTTGTTTTGTCATGGATTTATCTCTTTTGTAGTTGGAAATGTGTGAGAGGCATTTGTCAGGGCACGCTCTCTTATCCGGGAGTGACTTACTGTTTCGCTACGAATCCCGATTGCTATCAAAATACTAACTAAACGACTTGTGCTAGTTGATATAGGCTATGCGAAAACTAAGTCTTTGATTTCCATAAGCGGTCGTCCTAGACTGCGGTTGAGCAAAACTGCTAAGCTGAACCCTGCTAGCTTATCAATAATTCGGGTCAACATGCCCCAATGATAACGCGCTCTGATTCGACAGAGATGAAACTGGTCATTGAGTTGATTGATGGTAGTTTCAATTCGTCTCCGAATCCAATTGAGATTCCGCCGGAGTTGTGGCGTATGTTGTGACTTCTGATTCTCACGCTTGATAGCGAATAAGCGAATCCCATCCAACTCAAGGAGCATCTCACTCAATGGGTCTGAAATGTAACCTTTGTCTCCAATTATCAGGGGATAATCGCCTGTTTCACACATCGTCGAAAGCACCTCCCGCTCATCAACATTGGCATTGGGTACGGAAAAAGCGAGGGGTACGCCTTGATGATTAGATGAACGCGAAATCCTAAGAATGTACCCAATCCTTTGGTTTCACAATACCCGTAGGTCCTGACACTTGAGAGGCGATGTGGAAGAATGCGCACGCTTAAAGTCACAGAGGGGGACAGCCAAGCTATCGACAATGAAGATGTCATTTAACGGAAGTTCATCGTTGAGTGCTTGTTTAAGTTTTCCACTTACTCCCGACAGATTACGACGCCGACGATTAAATCGAGTTCACTCAGGTAAATGCGGAAATAGATGGCAGAACTCCTTTTTGACAAGGTTATACTAACCCGTTGACTATCAATGCCAACCATCTCACCGCCCCAAGCGATGGTTATTACTTCACTGTCGGCTAGGTTGCTATTGGGGACACCCCGATGGGGCATTCCATCGGGGAAATGGTGTTCATACAAATCATCAATAACAATGAAACTCACACTCAGCAAGTCTTCGAGATTCAGCGACGTGATTCCTTCTTGTGCGAAAGCGGCACTCCGCTTTTGACATAACTCCATTGAAATGCTTCCTCTCTTTCATTCGAGATAAGTAACTTCTCTCAAAGGATAGCACTTCCTTTGCCTTTTAACTAGCAAAAGTCGTTAACTAATGGTGCTAGTTGAATATCATGGAATTTCTGTTAGAGTATTTGTGCCCCAAACAAACCTCTTAAACAAGAGAATCGCATGGACTTAATCATCGTAGCATTTTATACTCTTTGTGACAGTCTTTTAATTCAAATCGGACATCAAGACAACAGGCATGCTGAAAATCAGCTCTGCCATCAAAAAGGCTAGTGTATGAAACATAGAACTGATTTTCATTTTTTCTCCTCGCTAGAAAACGGATTAAAAATCCAGACTCACACCTAACATAATATTGCGTGGCGCACTCCACGAAAGCGGATCCGAATGCTTCTTATCGTTGAGCGGCAGACCGTACCGGTCGTATGTCACCGGATCTATCAGATCGTCCAGATTTTTCGTGTTGAAGATATTCCGAATATCCGCAAAGAAAGTATACGTCAACCCACCTATCCGGCTTCGCTTGCTAAGAAGCGCGTCAACATTGTAAGTTGCCGGATACCGCTTCGAGTTCACGTCAGGTTTGACCGGCGCGTTCGGATTTGGCGTGTAGGGCAAGCCACTGCCGTACCGGCCAATCAGGTTGATGGCAGCATCGAACGGCAATTGAACGTCCAACGTTCCGGAAACAATGTGCCGCTGATCCCAGGCTAAGGGATGACTTTCAGTCACTTCAGGTTGTGCCCGATAATAGGTCAGGTAGCCCAGATTTCGACTGGAGCCTTTCCCCTTTGCGACGGAATAGGTATAACTGAGCATCCCGGAAACTGGACTCCGCCCCGTGCGCCACTTGCGAACCGTCAACTCAAATCCTTGAACCCGCCCGTAGATGTCATTAATGAAATAACTGTAATCGTTGGTAATATCGACATGCACGCTACTCACAAGTTTGTCGATATCCTTCGTAAACCCAGTCAGGTCAACCGTTAAGTCGTCGGTAAATTGCTGTGCCACCCCGACTTCGTAGGCGATAGTTTTCTCCGGTTCCAAGTCAGGATTCCCCCTTCTGCGGATTGCGCCTCGCATATCAAAGTTGAGATTTTCGTAGAGATCATCGCCCCGCGGAATCTGGTAGTAATGCCCATATGTAAAGTGCAACTTCGCCCGATCCGTAATCGGAAACGAGGTGCCGAGGCGTGGGGCAAACATGTGTTTGACGGAAGCCTCAACCGGATCTTTGATGATGGGTAGCCCAACTTTGTAGATGCTTTTATCGAGTTTGATTGTTCCATCTGAGTTCAGTTCAAGCGGATCCAACGGATCCGCGGGAGAGATACCATCTGGATTATACAGTTCATACCGCAATCCCGCATTGACAATCATTCCCGCATACTCCATCTTGTCTTGTGCATACACACTCATGGAGCTAGGTGTTACATCATAAAACTCCATGTAGAGGTTTGAACTTCCCCAATTTGTCGTACCGAGATTATAGAGATTGTGTGTCGTAAATCCAACGCCCGTCTGGATTTGGTGATTTTCCGTAACTTGGCTGGCAAAATCCGCTTTCAGTATTGATGTCGTCGAATTGCGAGTCGTCCAAGCATTTTCATCACCTGCAATGAAGTAGTTAGTATCGTTGTACGCTTGCTGAGTCGGGTTCCTAATTCTTCCTTCTGCTTGATTTTCCTCAAAGGATTTTTCGGGATCCCAAGCGTTTTCATCAAACGTTTTATTCAACGGATCCCACAATTTCTCCGGTTGATGGCTCTCAAAAGAGCGATGGAATTGCCCAAGCGTCAACGTGTAGAAGGTGCCCGAGTTGAGATTATGTGAGAGTTGCAGGGACATGCTCCGTCCATCCCTGTTTCCCACCGGAATCGCGCTGGGTAAAAAGCGCAGGCTACCGCCATAGGAGGTGCTTTCCCGCTGATCGAAAAGCCCACCTGCCGTGAGTTTGAGCTCGGGTGTCACTTCAAACTTGACCTTGCCCTGAAAGGTGTATCCCATTGCGTCATCATTGGGCAGGTAACTTTCATCTTGCCGCAACTGGCTGGCGACCGAGAACGTCAACCGATTGCCCCATATCGGCCCGCTGAGTGCAAACTCCCCAATATGGCTTGGACGCAAATCATAGTTTTTTGTATCGTTGAACAACCCGCTATACTGGTTCAAATCCACGATGTAGCCATCTAACAGCGTAACCTGTTTCTTCTCATAGTCAATAATGGTGCCATCGGTGTCCCTATAAGGTTGGCGTGCCATAATGGTTTCACCCGTCTCGGCATCCACCTTGGGTTCGCCTGTTTCCGAATCGATAACGGGAAGAAGCGGGTTTTCCGTCCTGTCGGCATACACACCTGGGACAATCTCCGTGAAAACTACCTGTGCATTGCCCTCCCGATCTGCCAACTCCGCAACCGTAACAGCCTCCCCACGATAGGGCGTTTGATAATCGTAAGGTTTACCGAGGAAGATTCCCCTGAAAGGTTCAAGTGCCTCCAATCGGAAGCCGTTGTCTGGATCCCGCCAAGGACCGTATAACGGATCGCCGTGGTGCGTCCTCCACTGCCCAATTCGGTACCTGATTCTGCCAGAAAAGTTTTGTGTGCCAGCCTTTGTTATGAGATTAATCACACCGGATTGCGCATCACCGTATTCGGCATTGAATCCCCCCGTGATGACTTCCATCTGCTCAAGCGCATTCGTGCTGATATGCACGCCCAAGCTCCTGCCAATCGGATCATTAATCGGGATGCCGTCAATCAGATATTTAACCTCCATCGAACGGCCCCCTCGAATATGGAGCGTGCCGGCGGAGTTGAGCACCGAAACACCTGCCTGTGTTGCGACAATCCCATTCACAGTATCGCGGGGCATAGCGGCGATATCCTCCGCTTCAATAATCCTTGTTGTTTGCGTAACATCCCGCTGAATCAGCGGTTTGATCGCCCTCACCGTTATCTCTTCGAGCGTGACAACCTCAGCGGACTCCAGCGCGAAGTTTAACGTTGTGGTAAGCCCGGCGAACACCTTCGCACCCACCACAGTCTCCGAACCGTAGCCAGTGAGTTCGACTTTCACATCATAACCTCCCGGTGGGATATTGGCCATGACATAATAGCCGGCATCGTTTGTCGTCGTGGTACTGCTTGTCCCGACAATTGTAACCTTGACATTCGCCAGTGGTGCCTTAGTCGCTTCAGACCTGACGATGCCTGAAATCTTCCCAGTGATGGCGGCAGAGGCACTACGAAAGCCTGTCTGTTCTACAAACATAAGCGCCGCTACGCAAGCCATAAGTATCCAGAAGAAAGGTGTTGTTTTTTTCATTGGTTTCTCTCCTGAAAATCAAGCATTGTGGATTTTAAACGCAGTAAGTCGTGCTTAACTCGAATTTTCAACTCTTGATTCAACTACTCAGCACGTCTCATAAGAACTATAGTTCCGGTTACTCCAGTTGATGTTAGGGTGAGCGTATCTCCTGATAAATTCCAAGTGGCTTCCTCAATGGAAATTACGCTTTGTTCTTCTGTGTAATTTAGTGAATCCCAGACATCTTTAGGTTCAAGTATTACCTTTTCTTCTTCTGCAACGAATGACAACTTTGAACCCGATAGAGTATATTTCCCGTTAGCGGTAAAAGTCTGCCTGAGCGTGACAAAAACGCCATCACCTTTATTGACTACCGACTCAAATCCAAGATTAAGAGAATATGAACCATCGGTAGCAAAAACAACGTCATTCTTGGCAATCTTGGTTTCTATTCCTTGTATTTGCCCCTCTTCTTCAAAACCAAAGGCAAACGACAAAGCAAAGGTAAGCAAGCTGGCAACTGTGCTAAGGGGTTGTTCATCGATCGATACTATCTCCCAAGAACCAACCAATGTTGACTCGTCTTCGTCACTGCTACCGCAACCCATCACAACTAGTAGAATTACTACAAACACAACCAACGTTTTCCTCAGCATATCCCTTTCCCTCCACACTTGTAATTAGACAAGGTGGTTGAACCCCGGCATTTTTTTCATTTGACAGCAGAAGGCATTTACCCCTAAACGCCCCTCCCAAAGATTCATTTGGATGATTCAAACAGGCTCTAAAATCAGAATAGGCAAAAACTGCCGGGAATATAATTCCTAGAAAAGGAGAGGCCAAATGTTATCGGCATCATGTCTTGGCTTGGTAACTTAAAGAACGGTCTATCCACTCGCAATTCGAACTTCAAGCGACTCTGAGAGAGACGCAGGATCTCTATTCCGCCGGCGGCATAGGCACCCAAGCCATCATCTTCTTCATCGTTATAGCTAGCACCGACTATGGCGAGCCCGCCGCCCACATAGGGCGAAATATTCTGTTTGTTGAAGAAGTAACGTCCGCCAATCGACCAGGAGAAGAAGGAAAAACTGTCGGTCTCATACTCGTCGCGTCGCTGCCCCTGAACTCCGTCCCCACAGCATAGGAGGGCGTCTCATAAGACCAACCAAACTCATAACCGGGTTCGGCTACGATGTCTGTGCCGGGGACGAAGGTTCCGAGGATTCCTACATTCCAAAGGGACTCGCCGGTTATCTTCCGGCGTACAGCCGCCTCCTGTTCGGTAACATTCTCCATGTCAACTGTAGAAGCAATTGGCTTTCGGTGGACAAGCGCATCGACCAGCCTCGGTGCGGCTGAGACCATCTCTTCGATACCTGCCAACATCATCTGTCGCTCAATAATGATTGTTCCGACGGGGTTTTCCTGACTCAAGCGCACGAAAATCTTCTCACCCAGACGGCGTAAAACAACGCGATAGGCACTCGCTGAGGCCGGTGCCTCGTAAACGGGATCGCCGACCGATATACCCTGCTTGCGCAGCTCATCACGCACCAACATGGCGGCGGTCTGCGCGTCGGCTTCGGGGATGCCTAGATGGTCACCGATTAAGCAGACAGCAGTGGCAGGTGCCGGGGCATCAACCTGTGCAACAACGGGGACAACAGGGAAGGCTAGAAATACAAAACCAAACAAGAAACTCCAGATCCTTTTCAGATTAAACATCTTAAAATCTCCTTCTGACACCAAAAATAAAGCCCATGTATGAAACTAAAATATACATGGGCTGTGACTAAGGACTTCTTGAAACGGGTTTTCCCCGCACATCAGCGGGATTCTTGTCGAAGCCCTATCCAGAGGCAGGCCGCCATTCCCAATAGGACAATGGCGAACGGGAAGCCGGTTGCGAGCGAAGCCGCCTGCAACGACTTCAGACCGCCGCCAAGTAGCAACGCGATGGCAACCAACCCCTCAAGACTACACCAGAACACGCGTTGAGGAACCGGCGCGTCAATCTTGCCGCCGGCTGCGATGGTGTCAATGATCAGAGAGCCGGAGTCCGACGAGGTAACGAAAAAGACGATTGTCAGCATCATCGCGACGGAGGCAAGTAGGGTTGTCAACGGCAGTTCATCGAACATTTTGAACAACGCAAGTTCCAACTTCCAAGCCTCAACGTTCTCGGTCACACCCGTATAGCCATCAACCATGTGCTGATGGAGCGCGGTACCGCCAAAGGCAGCGAACCATAGTAAACATAACAACGTCGGCAGAAGGAGCACAAAGATCACGAACTGGCGTACCGTACGCCCCTTTGAAATGCGGGCGATGAAAGTACCGACGAACGGCGCCCAAGCTATCCACCATGCCCAGTAGAACGTGGTCCAGTCGTGCAGGAAGCCGGTATCCTCGCGCCCAATCCAGTTGCTGAGTGGCACAATCCTCATGAAATAGTCACCAAGCCCAGCGAAGATACTGCGGACAATGTAGAGCGTCGGGCCAAGTATGATAACAGCCAACAGCAACAAAAAGGCGACAATTATATTGAACTGGCTCAGACGCTTGATCCCGACATTAATACCGGTCAGCACGGATGTCATTGCGATGGCTGTTATCACCACAATCAACACCACCATGGTGACGCTATTCGCGGGAATGTCAAACAGATAGTTGAGACCGGATGTGACCTGTTGTACCCCCAATCCGAGCGAGGTTGCGAGTCCAAACATCCCTGCGAATATGGCAAACGTATCAATGATATGGCCAGGCCAGCCCCAGACTCGGTCACCGAGCAGTGGATAGAACACCGAGCGGATGGTGAGGGGCAATCCCCGGTTGTAGGCGAAAAATCCGAGAGCAAGTCCGACGACACCGTAGATTGCCCAACCGTGTATCCCCCAGTGGAAGACCGTCGCCGCTATGCCGGCGGTAGCGGCCTCCGCCGTTCCGGCGGTAATGCCGAGCGGGGGATTCTGCAGGTAGTACATCGGCTCCGCCACTCCGAAAAACAGCAGACCAATGCCCACGCCTGCCGCGAAGAGCATCGCAAGCCAGGTTAAGTTGGAGTACTCGGGTTTCGCATCTGCGCCCCCGAGGCGCACCTTGCCGAGTGGAGAAAATGCCACAAACAGACAAAACAGAAAGACAAGATTGGCGGTAATCATGAACAACCAATCAAGGTTCGTAGTGAGCCAAGTGCGGGTGTTTCCAAAAACTTTTGTCGCGCCCTCCTGAAAGACGAGTGATCCAACGACAAATGCCACGATGGCAATGCTGGAAATCACGAATACCGGAGTCAAGTAGATATCTAAACCGAATAATTTCCGGTACTCCCTTTCCTCCGGTAGTTGGGGTTGTTTTCCTTCTTCACGCATTTTCAAAATTCTCCTTCTAGTTGGACCTAGTTGGACAGACACAGCGGGCTGTCCCTACAAGCGTAGACGTTTAGAAATAATAACCGAAGTTAAAATTAACCCGCCAATTCCACGTGTCATTTCCGTTGGCACCAACATCACCAATACCCTCATAGATGTTAGCGTAGACATCCCCATCGTTACCGACAAAGGTGTTGCCGTTGGAAAGTGCCAGATCGCTATAGATGTACAGGCTACCCAAGACCGTCCAGCTCGCACCCAGTGTCACCAAGGTACTGCTGTTGAAGTCACTCTCCGTTTTGAGGACAGTGCTTGCTTCAACATAAGGTGTGACGCTGTCAATCCATGAGATGCCTGATGTATCTATGCCGCCGTAGCGCAGTGATAGCGCGGGGATTAATCCCTTGGATGCTATGGGCCAGGCGAAATCGTAAGCCCCCATTGGAATCAGGTCGCCGGTGCCCCAGGGCGTATCATCGGTGATGTTATACGCGTAATAAGAGAATTGTGAGAAGAGCGTAAAGCCTGCGAACGCATTCTTCATGTGCGCGGAAAACGCGTAGTGATTCGCGCCATCATCGTCCACATCTGTTCCCTTCAGCAACCCGTATTGAAGCGACGCACCTATGTCTGCGATGTTTTCAAGGGCATAGATTGCACGAAGGTTAAATTGATGTTGCTCATCAAACCCGTTTTCTTTTTTTACCTTATCATCATTTTCATCCTTAATAACAGTGCCTGTTGAATCAGCCGTAGTATACCACCTGACAATGTCATAGCTGTATCGTGAACTCGCCAGACTATTTCCTATCGTCTGGGGCTCGCTCTGAAGATAGTAGCCCACATCAAGGGTCAATTTGCCAAGAGTATCGCTCCATCTGATTCCCAGATCCATATCATCAGCGAGCCCAACATAAAAATGCTGGTCAAAGAACCAACTACTAGAAACACCATAAGGACCGGGGCCGAACGGGACCCGCACAATACCAGCCTTGAGCGTGCCTAAATCACCCAGATTATACCCTAACCACGCTGTATGTATCATACTGTAGCCACTGGACTGGTCGGAATACCTGGGATACCACCGGTATTCGAGTCTGCTGCTGATGTTGTGAAAGTTAAGATCTGCATTTAGTCGGAACATCTCAAACGCGATATCGCCAATCTTTTCGCTTCGGCCGTCGTCGGTGTAAGTGCCGTAGACATAGTTCGTCCGCATGGCACCCCCAACTTTAATCGGACTTTTTTTGTCCTCCGCGTGAGCAACCAATTGTGAAACGAACAACAGCCCTACGATGCCGAGACTGAAGATTCGTTTGTGCACCAGATTTTTCATAGCATATATCCTCCTATCTTCGTAAAGGCAGGCGAAAAACTGCTCTGCCTTTGTTTATCTGCCCCGCAAATTCTCGGAGCCATATCATCAATGCCTTCTGGCTTCGTGAATTTTTGGATACGAGAACGCTCATCGCCAGAGTAAATCTCCGGGCAATCCGTAATGAACAAACATTTTATTTATTATAATCCTTGAACAGATTAAAGTCAATATATAATAACCTAAGTTGCTACTTACATCATAGAGAAACCGAGTTTTTCACGCTTGGATTGTCTGATTTTGGGAAAATCGGTTGGATTTTTCCTTAAATCGCGTGCCTTGTCTGTAAAAAACTCGGTTTTTGTCGCTTGGCTTATTCAGGTGGCAACCTGCGTTATAATAACCCAAGTTGCATACTTTTAGGACTTACGCAGTTGAACACTCGAAGCCCCCGATGCGGAGATCGGGATTCAAAGCAACCTGACGCCCGATGAATCGGGCAACTACAGCAGGGGATCCATTAAGGAGCCCGTAGGGAACAACGATCGGCCTGTCCCGATCTTATCGGGGTGTTCCCTACTGAAGTGCGTAAGTCCTAACTTTTCATACTTTTCCGAGGAAACGGAAGAATTTGATAGAGACAAAAGAGGGTGAGAACTCACGCTAGGACTCATTTCTGGGCGGTTTGCACAGGAAGGTCCCTCGGAAAAGTACTCAGAAACCCATGTTGCCACCTAAAGAATTGGAAAGACTGGAAAATTGGAAGAGTTTATCTCTTCCAATTTTCCAGTCTTTTTCCTTCCACACCTTGCTCAAAATGTAAAGTTTATTCTTGAAACTTGCTTACCGATGTGCGGGGGATGTTGTGTTTCGAGTATGATTTGCCTGCGGGCATGGGTAAATTCAGCCTCGAATAATCTTGGGTTTGGGCAACGGAAACCGGTGGGAGCAGCAGGCTTGCCTCGAAGGAGAGGGAGAGCAATACGAGAAGCGTGAAACGAAGTGCTTGGGTTTTCATTGGTTTAGGCTCCTCACTAGCTTGATAACAAATGTGTCAGAAACCGAGTTTTTTAGAAAAACTCGGTTTCTCGATTCGACTGTGCACCGGCTGTCGAAGTGCTTGGGTTTCCAAACTGGAATCACTTCTCCTTCACCGGCGTTTCGGTAGGTAGATTGTCCCTTTCGATGATAGCCATTCGGGTAAGCCGCCATTCGACACTTTCAGTGCCAACGTCAGACCACTCCCCATTCAGTGAATTCCCCATGAAGACATAGTCTTCCTCGCCCATGTCGGTGTCCGTGGGTTCATGGGGCGCCCAGTTGGTGTAGGTGACCGGCTCGCCGTTCGTCCATTGCCATTTGCCCTCCTTGGCAAAGTCGGTCAGCCCGATCCAATAGGGACGAGATCCAAAGATTTCCGCGAGCCACTTCTGCTCCGCTACATCGTTAATCGCGACCAGATGTGCCTCTTCGGCAACCGCTTGGATGTTCGCATCGTCCCAACTCTTGCAACGGATGCTTTTGTAAGCGTGTCCATTTCCCGGATTCACCACCCACACTCCCGCGCCCGGCAACGACGAGGTTGACGCTTCCGCGGACGCTTCCACCCGACCAGGGGTCACATCAGTGGGAATCGACTCGCCCTCTAATGTGAAGACCAGATCATCTTTTCGTTCTCCAACCTGAAGCAGGAACGGCTCCGCCGTTGCCGAAAGCCCTTGAAATTCCAACCAAACCGTGTAGAACCCAGGCTGCTCCATATATTTCACAAAGTAACCTACATCGTCCGTCATGGCGGATGAACTTGAGCTACCGCTACCCATCCCATCGGGATAACGAAAGCGGGCTTTGACCCCAATCTTCGCGTTGGCAAGCGGTGTCCCGTCGGCGAAAACGATTCGACCCTGAATGCGCATCCGAGGCTTCACTTTGACTTCAACGTTCTCAATGTGTATCCCCGGCTTGATGGAAAACGTGATTCCACCAAAAGGTGGCGGTGGCAGTTCGTGCTTATAGACGGTCACCGCCCCGATTTTGATAGATAGAATCTCATGGTCAGGCGTATAGTGAGGCAGTGCCACCAATTGGACTGAAACCGGCATGATGTTGGTGATGGAGAAACGCCCCGCGTCGCCGGTCTGTGATTCCAAAAAAGGGATGTATCCTCGTTGTTCTACACCATCAACAACTTCAAATGGCTGAACAGCTAACGCGAACCCCGCAACCGGGTTCCCCTCGACATCAACAACGCGACCGGATAAAGTGCTCGTGGCGTCCTCTGCGATGCCGGGTAACGATGAGATCAGTAAAAGTGCGACAATCGTGGCGAGAAGTGTGAAATTTTGTCTGAAATATGAACGGTTCATGGTAAATATCTCCTTTTGGGTGGGTTGGTTGTGAAAGATGACGTCAAAGAACCGAGTTTCTTCATGAAATTTGAAGAATTAATCGGGTAGCGATCTTGTAGGTCGAGTTTCCAAACTCGACAGTCGCCGTGTCGAGATGTGAATCTTGACCGACAGGTGACGCCATTATTTTATCAAAATTCATCGAAAAACTGAGTACACGTCGGCAGAAATAATGATAAGAAACCGAGTTTTTGGCAAAAACTCGGTTTCTCTGGAATCGGTCAAAACTTGGGTTACTTCTCCTCCACCGGCAGCTTGGCAGGCAAACCACCCTTTTCGAGGATGGCCATTCGGGTCATCCGCCATTCTGGACTTTCGGGGCCAACCTTATGCCATTTCCCGTCCGGTGAAAGCCCCATGAAGACATAATCCTCATCGCCCCTGTCGGCGTCCATCAATTTATGGAGTGCCCAGTTGGTGTAGGTGGCCGGCTCACCGCTTGTCCATTGCCATTCGCCCTCCTTTGCCACATCGGTCAGCCCAATCCAATAAGGAGCAGTGCCAAAGATTTCCACGAGCCACTGTTGTTCCGCCTCATCGTTAATCGAGACCAGATATGCATCTTCGGCGACCGCTTTCGCTTTCGCATCGTCCCAACTCTCGCAATGGATGCTCTTGTAACTGTGACCATTTGCGGGGTTTACCACCCACGTTCCCGCATCGTCCGGGTCCACCTGACCGGGAGCTGGCTCGATGGGAATCGGCTCACTGTCGAACGTTAAGACCAGACCATCGCGTCGTTGCCCAGCTTCGAGGATAAACTGCTCCGAGGTTGCCGAAAGCCCTTGAAATTCCAACCAAACCGTGTAGAACCCGGGCTCATCCACATATTCCACAAAGTAACCCGCATCGTCCGTCTGAGGTGTGCTGCCTGAACTACCGGTGCCTGTCCCATCGAAATAACGTTGTCGGACATTGAGCCGAACCTGCGCGTTTGCAAGGGGTGTCCCGTCGGCAAAAACGATTTGACCTCGAATGCGCATCCGGGGCCGTACTGTGACCTCAACATTTTCGAGGTGTACGCCCGGCTCAATGGCAAATGTGATTCCACCGAAAGGTGGCTGTTCTTGGTGATACGGCGGATAGAAGGTAATCGCTCCGATTTCGATGGATAGCACCTCAGTGTCCGAGGCAAAAAGGTCGTCCGGGGCAAAGTCAGGTGGTAGCATCCCATCATCTGGCACATGGGCAGGTTGTGCCACAAATTGAATCGGCCCGGGCTTGATATCCGTGACAGAAAACCGCCCCGCTTCATCGGTTTGCGATTTGAGCAGAGGGGCATATGCTTCTGGCATGAACTCCTTGAGTAGGAACGCTGGCTCCATCTCGCCATCGACGACTACAAATGGCTGAATCGCTATCGGGAGTTCGGCAATCGGATTTCCATCAATATCAACAACACGGCCGGACAAAGTCGATGTGGCGTCCTGAGCGCTGCCGAGTGACGATGAGATCAGTAAAAGGGCGACAATCACCGCGAGAAGTGTCAGATTGGGTCTGAAATATGAACGGTTCATGGTAAATATCTCCTTTGAGGTTGATTGTGAAAGATGACGTCAAAGAAACCGAGTTTTTGGCAAAAACTCGGTTTCTCTGGAATCGGTCAAAACTTGGGTTACTTATCCTCCAACGGTAGCTTGGCGGGCAAACTGTCCCTTTCAAGGATAGCCATTCGGGTAACCCGCCATTTTGGACTTCCGGGACCAACGCTGTGCCACTGCGCTTCCAGCGAAAGCCCCATGAAGACATAATCCTCATCGCCCCTGTCGGCGTCCATCGGTTTATGGGATATCCAGTTGGTGTAGTTGACCGGCTCGCCGCTCGTCCATTCCCATTCGCCCTCCTTTGCAAAGTCGGTCAGCCCGATCCAATAGGGATGGGGGCCAAAGATTTCCGCGAGCCACTTCTGCTCCGCCGCATCGTTAATCGAGACCAGATGTGCATCTTCCGCGACCGCTTTCGTTTGGGCATCGTCCCAACTCTTGCAACGGACGCTTCTGTAAGCGTGATCATTGGCGGGATTCACTACCCACGTTCTCGTACCGTCCGGCTCCACCTGACCGGGAACTGGCTCAATGGGAATCGGCTCGCTGTCGAACGTTAAGACCAGATCCTCCCGTCGTTGTCCAGTTTCGAGGATAAACTCCTCCGACGTTGTCGAGAGCCCTTGAAATTCGACCGCAACCGTGTAGAACCCAGGCTTATCCACATATTCCACAAAGTAACCGGCATGGTCCGTCTTGGCACCCCCACTTGAGGTCCCGATGCCCCCCCCATTGACATCCTGTCGTAGTACATCAACCTGAACCTGCGCGTTGGCAAGGGGCGTCCCGTCGGCAAAAACGATTTGACCCCGAATACGCATCCGAGGTTTTACCGTGACCACAACGTTTTCGATCTGCGCGCCCGCATCGATTGCAAACGGGATGCCATGAAAACCAGCCGGCACAGTCGGATAGAAGGTCATCTTCCCGATTTTCAGTGATAGAATCTCACTGTCCGGTTCAAAGTTCGGATTCCCTCGCATTTGAATTTGAGGGGCTACCATGACCTGAATCGGACCAGAAACGATGTTGGTGATGGAGAAATGTCCCGCTTCATCCGTTTCGGTCTGTGGTTGGCTCCAAAGATTGATGCGTCGTTTGGCGTCTGAAATGTTACGTAGTCGCCCTAATACCTCTTTCATGGCATCACCATGGATGATTATCGCTGACCTGAGGGCTATCGGGATGCCGGAAACCGGATTCCCATCCACATCAACAACGCGACCGGATAAAGTCGATGTGGCGTCCTGAGCGGTGCCGGGTGGCGATGCGATTAGTAAAAGTGCGACAATCCCGGTGAGAAGTGTCAGATTGGGTCTGAAGTGTGAACGGTTCATGGTGAGTATCTTCTTTTAATCGGTTCGTTGTGAAAGATTGAAGAATAGGAATTACGCAAGGGGCATCAAGGCGTTTCTATTATACTATAGTTCCGCCTTCGCCTGCGGGGAGAATAAAGGGGGGAGAAAGAACGGGGAAAGAATGGTTCGTAAAACGTAAGACGCTTGCCCTGGAGGAGTGAACAGCGGACCTGCACCAACGTTGCCAACTGGATCAGAACGTTAATCACAATGGAGACCTGAGATAAACCTCTGCATCGCCAACACCTTCATCAACCGCCTCGCCAAGCTGACGGGTAATGAGCAGAAGACAATGTGGGTCCGCTCGAAAGGTGCGCTCAACGGCTTTCTACTCGCCATAGGCTATTCTTCCTTGGCTCGATCTTCCATCAGGCCCACCTCCACTAGACAGCGGTCCATCTCTTTGAGCAGTTCCTTGTACTGGGCGCTGCGAAAATAGGCCCTGGCCGGGTCCATCTGGCGCAGGCCCGTTCTGTCCAAGTAGCGCATCGATCCTGTATACACCCCATCCGCGGCGTCTTTGAGCAATTGGGCGAAACGGGCTGGTCTACAGTAGAGCAAAGGCGTCAATGACGCCATTACCTGAATGCCCGCGGCCCTGAGGCGCCGCATGGTTTTGAGGCGCACTTCAATGCGCGGGGCGTGCGGTTCGAGTTTCCGCCGCACCCGATCGTCGTCGGTAGGCACGGAAAAGCCCACACGCAGTCGCCTTCCAAAGGCTTGCAACAGCTCAAGGTCATCCAGAATCAGGTGACTACGCGTGTGCACCACGACACTTTTGGGGTTGCTCTCCAGCAATATCTTCAAACAGCGCTGGGTGAGCCGGTACTGCCGTTCGACGTATTGGTACGGATCGGTGGCCGAACCCACGAAAATCCGCCGACCCCAAATTTTGGCGCGCGCCTTGCCCAGTAGAAAGGGGGCATTGGTCTTGGGCTGGACCCAACTGCCCCAGGGCAAAGGATGCTCGCGGGCATGGGGGAACTTCATAACATAGCAATAGGCACAGCCTATGCTGCAACCGCTGTACGGATTGAGGGTATACTCGGTAACAGGGGGGCCGTCTTGGGGTACTAAGACCGAACGCACTGCGGTTTCTTCTATATTTAAGTGAGCATGTGCCATGCCCCAAATATACTATACAAATGTATGGTTGTCAAGTCCAAAAAGTCCTGTCACCTCCACCACCACTCCCCTTTCTTGACTCCCTCTCCCTCCCGCGAAAACGGGCAAGACGGAGCAGTCCCTGCGGCATCTCGAACTCAATGTGCTCAGCGTTACCGAACAGCACCACCGCTGCGCGTTACAAGACCCTATCTCTCAACGGAGCACAGGATGTGCTCTGCCATGAGTTGTTAACTGTAGAATCCGGGCGTGGGGAGAAGTTCGTTCAGCATCCAGTTGCCGATGTCGCGGATCTTGTAGTCAACCGGGTCGTGCAGCGTGAACGTGCGCGCATCGCGCCAGAAGCGGTCGTTGCGCAGGGAACCCAGGGTGGCCCGGCTGCCCATGACGTCGAAGATTCGCGAGGAAATGTCCAAGCAGGCCTTCGTCGCCGCGACCTTGGCCGCTGCAATGGCAACAGCGCACGTTCCCCGCTGATGTTCGGTGAGCTCTGTGCCGGCATCCCATGCGTCCTGAAGGATGTCATTCGCCCGGTTATTGACTAGCATGGAGATAAGGTAATAAACCGGCCAAAACGGTCGCCGTTGGAGCATCACAAGTGGTATTGACGCCCCAACAGTTGGAGGCGGTCTACGATTTACCCGTTGAGGTGCTACAGAGTTCGAGGCGGGCGGCCGTGGGTCGCGCTTTTTTTACGCATTCCCGATTGATGGAGCGGTCAATCAAAAAGCCCAAACGTTCATCTAGCTGATTGGCAAAAAGGGTTTGCCTTATTTTGGCAAATAAAATATAATATGGCCTTATGCTAGGGACAGGTTGAGATCTGTTCCTAGGTACTTATCAAAATCTGTTGTTGAAAGATTATTTCTGGGCTACACAAAAGTCCCTATCACGGCTTCAGCGTCGTGTTGTCGAAGACGGTGCAGTGTTCCCCGATCCAAACGATGCCTTTCTTCGCGAGCCGTATTTCGCTTCGTTCAGAGCAGGCAAGTTTGACTTCACAGCGATTGCCGTGCACGTGATTTGGGGAAATTCGGTCGAGCGACGTCGGCGTGAGGTGCAGGAACTCGCGAGTATGTATCAGGCGGTGCAAGCCGCGAACAACGAAGAACAGGGCGTGATATTGTTAGGGGATTTCAATCGCAACCCTGATGATCAATCGGCGTATCGTCCACTGCTGTCAATCCCATCAATGGGGCACCTGTTCCAACTCCCACAGAAGTCCTATATCAAAGACACCAGCCTATACGACAACATCTTTTTCCAAACACACCATGTGGCTGAATACACTGGAGACAGCAGGATTGATCGATTCGACGAGACCGATTTTGGGAACGACGACGCCGCAGCTTCACTTGCAGCGAGCGATCATCGTCCGGTGTGGGGAACGTTTCACACAACCAACGACGACTGATTTGATTTTCGAGTCTCCATTCGATACAATCTAAGAGCCTGTTTGAAAAGCAGGTGGCAAAGCCATTTTCGGGTCATTTGAGGGTCAAAATCATCGGATTTTCAAGGTGTTTACCCCAAAATGGCCTCTCTCGAAGACGGATTTGGAATATTCAAACAGACTCTTAAGGTGGCAACTTGGGTTTTCGTGGAGAAAGATTGGCGTAGGTTCTCAATATTCAATGCGGTGGAGTCAGGACGGGCGGGCGGAAACAAAGAAGATTCTTCGGCAAGTCCTAAAATATCAAGTGAAAATCGGGGACAAACGCACTCTTGAACGACTCAGTTTGGGGGCGGTCCCGAAGTTAGGCAGGGCGCAGTACGATGTTAGATACAGGTCGCAAGGGCACATGGGGATGCCTACACCGGGTTCATCGAGTGCATTAAGCAGGCGTTGGGTTCAGCGTGTCCCCAAAAGCCTTCACACACCGCTAGCTCAGCCTGAAAACGGGGCTGAATTGTAAGAGGAAGGCGCTTCTACCATGACCGACGAAGAAAAATTTGCCGTCGATCTCCAGGGCTATCTGGTGATAAAGGACGTTTTGACCGACGATGAAGTGGCTGAGATGAACGCCATCATCAATGGAGGAAACCTTGAGGGGCCACCGAGTCTTTGGGAAGAGCCGTTTAAGCGACTCATCGACCACTCCAAAATTCTCCCGTATCTGATCAATCTTCTAGGCCCGAATGTCCGTCTCGGCCACGATTACGCCATTTTTATGAACGAGGGCGAAGGGCACGGTGGATTGCATGGCGGCGAGGATGGCGGTCACCCCGGCGGTCCCGAAGGCGACCATTGGTACAAATATCGAGACGGTGTGATGCGGAACGGGTTGTGCGTGATGACATACAACTTAGCGGATGCGCCCGAAGGGGCAGGTGGGTTCGCCTGCATTCCGGGGAGCCACAAGAGCAACTTCCTGACGAACATTCCGCCAGAGGTTCGACGATTCGAGCGTCCGGCACACTATGCCGTCCAACCCGCCCTCGAAGCGGGGGATGTCCTGTTCTTCACCGAAGCGGTCGTTCACGGGACGATGCCGTGGCAGGCGAAACATCAACGCCGTTCGTTGCTCTACAAATATAGTCCCGGACACTCAGCGTGGTCAGGAAGCTATTATGACATCAGCAGATACGGTGAGTTGACCGAACAACAGAAACGGATGCTCTTGCCACCGTCAATTGGTAGTCGTCCGCGCGTCGTGCAAGAAAATTGAGAATAGCTCGAAAATCCGAATCGTGACAAATTATTTGGGGGCTCATAATTCGAGGTGCGTCATCGCTCGATTCGACACAATTGGGCACCACGCTGAGATAAATTGAGGGGAGTTTCGGTCATTGATAGGGGCGAGGTTCCCTCGCCCAACGGGTTGGGAAACCCAACCCCTACCCATTGAGGGTGGCTATTCTGTAGCAGAGGCAGCCCCACCTCGATTTTCGGAGATTACCGCGTCCAGGAGGCCGCTCCCACAAAAGTGCGCGTCTTCCCCCCGCTTGCGGGGGATACAGGGGGGTGGGGAAATCCGACGTTGGCTTCCGCCAGAGATCCCGTTTCTCAATCTCGTTCTTGTCGAGTTGATCTGCCAGCCAGCAAAACCCATTTGAGAGCTTTATCTCTGCTCTTATTTTGATAGAAACCGATTCAATTTCTCAACAGGAGGGTCTGCGGACATGTCAAAAAATTGAGTCCTGAAACATTCCAAAAAACGTTCGATGCTTATTTTTGGAAATGGTGGATAGTCGTTGGGATTTTATATGTTGTCGCTTTTTCTCTGTACTCGGTCTCAGTTTTGAACAGAACCTTAAACTCAGAACCTCCCTCGTTCGTCCGTTTGATAGCCAATTTCGCGTCTGGGATGGGCGAAATCGCATTCGGGGTCATCACTATCGGGTTTATCTCAATTGGTGCTTTGACAGTCGGTGTGGTTGCTATCGGTGCATGCTCCGTCGGTATTATTGCGTTCGGTGCGTTCTCTGTTGGTATTATTGCGTTTGGCGGCAACTCTCTCGGGGTAATCGCTATCGGGGCAGGTACAAGTTACGGGATGATCAACATCCGGTCAGCTCCAAGGGGGCGGTTCGACATCGGTAAAGCGGTTGGGATTGTTGCCATCGGTCCTGAAGCCTACGGTGTCTACACATTATCTTACGCCGGCAAAGGCCGCTATACGTTCTCGCCGGAACACCAAGATGCAGAGGCGGTCGCGTTATTTACACGTCGGCTGCCAAAGTTCAAGAAAGCGTTTTCTCTCACGTCTTAAGTTAATTGAGGGTGGCTATTCTGTAGGAGAGGTGTCCCCACCTCGTAGATTCGTCGGCAGGGGAAAATCGAGGCAGGGACGCCTCTCCCACCACGTATCCCCCGAAATCTCTTCTATCCTGATAATCCGTTAATCCTGTAAATCCTGATTCAGACAGTTTCCCCACCGCCCGAATCCAGCAATGCCCATCCGCTCAATCCGCAAGCAGCGCCTGAGTCTTATCTTCGTATTCATATACCCAAGCGCGTCCGGCAATTTCTCCCGCTGTATTGATTAGAACGATTTCAGCTCCCCAACCGATAGCGTATCGATCGAAGGTTTCCCCTTCCGCGCCGGCAATATCTATGGACCGATCCAACCCGACTGAGTAGGACAACGACTCCGCTGCGATGTGTTGTTTAAGGGTTTCGACCGCCGCTGTGGCAGGGCAGATGGCGACACAGACCAACCCTTTGTCTCGATACACCTCCTGCAGGATATTCAGCAGACGTATCTGTCGAACATGATGGATGTTATTCAAGGTCCAGAAATGCAGGGCAATCGTCTTTCCCTTTAAATCTCTGATGGAGGTGGGAGAGCCGGACAGCCATTCTGCAATACTCAACTCCGGTGCGGGTTGGTTCACCAAGGTTTTGAAGCGTTCCTCGGCGGACTTGACGTATGACCGCTGTGCTTCCCGCTCTGCTTGCTGCTTTGGGGTCGGCTCCGGTCTCGCGTCAGCCGGCGTCAGAGCGAAGACCAAATCGCGCTGATTCACCGCTATATCCTTAAAAGTTTTGCGGTACTTTCTATCACTGACACGGATCGATACAATTGGATCCTTGATGTGCTTCAGTTCAAATTCGCCATGCAGGTTAGTGTGAGTGTAGGGGTATCGGTAGCCGGAGAAGGGATCTTCTTCGCCTCTTACCCGCACTAACGCCTGTTCAATCGGTTGCCCATTAGCATCCACAACCTTCCCAGCGAGATATGCATCCGCCTTGACCAGTACCAAGTTGTGCCGTTGGTTGGTTTTCAAAATATTAAATTCATGTTTCGCGTACCTCGAATCGTCAATATGCAGTGTGAAGATGACTGCCATTGAAAGATCATCCAACCGATAATCGCCATTCTCATCGGTGTGTGTTGACCAGTTTTGTGACTGCTGACCTATGCCCAACCGTATACCGCGAACCGGCTCGCCAGAGGTATCAATGACACGTCCTTCAATGAAAAACTGACCACCCGCCGGCAACAGGACGAGATCTGCGATTTGGGTCATCTCTGTCGTCGCTGTGAACCGCTCGGTTTCCGCTCTGCGATACCCTTCTAATTCCACAGAGATAGTGTATTCGTCACCAACGATGAGCTCAATCTCAATCTCCCGGAACCATCCATCGTCATCTGTCACGGCGACTGTTGTGCCGTATGATGAGTACTGTTGGGGATCCCAACGCATCAGAAGCACGTCTGCGCCGACAACCGGTTCACCAGTCTCTGTTAAAATCCGGCCAACCAACTTCAGCCCTCTCGAAAACTGAAAATCAACGACAACGGTTTCGGCTTCGACGACATCTACACGCCTCTGGATCTGTCCGATATCGAGGCTCTCAGTCTGTCCGATATCTTGATAGTCCCCCAGTGGGTTGGTGTGGACGAGTGCTCGGCCGGGCGCGGCGTCAAAGTGGTAAGCACCGGTTTCATCCGTTATGGTATGGTGATTTATCAATGAAGAATTCTCCGGACGGGCAGCATCGTTTAATTTGATAAGGTGATTGGCAACCGGTTCGTTTGTGTCTTGATCGGTCACCCGCCCAGTGATGAAACCACTCCGAATCAGGGTCAGATCTACGTTAACGGTCTCTCCTTCAGAAACCGTAATGGGTTCTTTGGCGATAGCTGTCCACCCTTTTGGCCCGTAAGCGAAATAGAGACTGTACGTGCCGGGGGCAATGTTTTTCAGCCGATAATTTCCCCACCAATTAACGCGTGCTTCTCCCCATCCCTCGGTCGGCTGGATGCCCTGAAACGAGATCGTTCCACTTCTGACCGGCTTGCCGGTCCCTGCATAGCTGACGCGTCCTTCGATCCTGCCCTCACGCTTCAGTCGGAATTCAAGCCTCTTTGCACTCACCGGCACGTTGTGGCGACTCTCCTTTGCGTATCCCGGTCCTTTGACGTCAAGACTTATTGTCGCACCCTGCGGCAATCCAGGAAGCACAAATTTCCCATTCGCATCTGTCTTGACAGGTTGAGGCAAAGCATCATGCGTCAAACTATTTCCGGGGTCCCCGAGTATAGGATCACCACGGGACACAGATTGAATCTGTGCCTCGGCATTCTGAATCGGCTCACCTGCCTCGTTCATTACTTTGCCAGAGATAATCTCCGGCATTTCGAGTTGAATCTCAACATCCGCTGTGCTTTGGAACGGAATTTCTTGCCACCAGATTGCGTGATCGGGGTGCGTAACAGCAATATTCAGACGACTCAACATGTCCTTAGAATCAAAAGGTCTCCAGTCGAGTTTTGAAGGCGAAAGTTCAAAGCGAAATGTCCCCTCCACCCCCGTACGCGTGAAAAAAAAGGGGCCATAATAGCTGGAGTATCCAGATCTGGCATCTCCTTTAAGTGGATAGAAACTTACGGCATATCGAAGTACGGCAGCCGCTACCGGTGCACCATCGCTGTCGATGACACGACCGGAAAAGATCATTTTTTCGGATTCGTTCTTTGCTGCTGCTGCGCGTTGCGCGCTGCCGCCATTCCCCGGCGTTGCCTCGCGGGCAGCCAACTGGCGCCCCTGATCCCCTGAAGCACGGCTAGAACCAGCTAGTGGACGGTTTTCCATATGGACCGGAGAGACCGAGATTGACGAGCGTGTTGAATTGGTGGTGGGTGCCAACAGTACCACCTCGGTTGGACCCACCCCGACCCGATTCATTGACGGGGCGGTTGGTGAATCGGTCCCATGCCTAGCAATTCCGATTAACACACATACTGCCGTGATCAACGAAAATAGGATTTTGCCAATAGCTGTGGCACTCCACGACGACGCCATCGTTGGAGACGGTATATGGTGAATCTGCTCCATTACTTGCATAAGAAAACCTCCTTTGAGTTTGTGGCTTTTCAAGAATCTGCCATAGCGCTCAGACAGCGCACTCCCAAGTTGCTGACGCGCACGATGCAACTTGCCCTTGACGGTGTTCACAGAGACGCCGAGAAATTCTGAGATCTCCTTCAGCGAACAGTTACTCATATAGAACATCGATACCGCCACCCGATTGTCATCGGGGAGCCCGGAGATCGCCTGCTCTAAATCCACCCGCCAACCTTCTGTGGGGGCGGTGTGCGTGGGTTCAATCCGTAGGGCGTCGTCCGTGGCATCCTCTAGCACGATTTCGCGCCGACGCGTTTTCGTGACCTTCACCAGCCAGCGTTGGCACTCGTTGGACATGATCGTATAGAGCCAACTTCGGAACCGATGGGGATGCCGCAGTTGATAGAGATGGCGATATGCCCGTATGAACACCTCCTGCGTGATATCCTGCGCATCTGCTTCATTCCTCACCTTCTGAAAGGCGTAGGTGTAGACCATGTCCTGGTACTTGTGCACCAACACACCGAACGCGTCTGGATCACCCGCCAGTGTTTCGGACACTAACTTTTCGTCGGTTGAATACATAACAACCTTCCCATCCAAAAACGAAAACAACAACAGCCTCTCAATGAGCTAGGCGAAACTATTAACTATTAATTAGACCTACTGAGTGGATTGGAGGTTATGCCGCAAAGAAAAAAAGATTCGGATGCGCTCCATTTCCAATCGGAAAAATCAATAGTTAAAAACCTAGCTGTTGCGTATTACAATGAAAAGAACGAGTCACCGAATTTCAGTTGTTCACATTCAGGGATTATGCCGTTGAGTGAAAATGGGTCATAATACCAATTCTGATGAAGAGTCACACATTGTTGAAACGAGCGGGCGAGCCGGCGAGCAGAAGAAGAAAGTGAGCAGGTGTAAAAGTGAGTAGGTGTAAAAGTGAGCAAAAGCAGAAGAAGCAACTCCCTGTCTTTGTTTTTTCTCACTTTTCCACTTTCCCACCTGCCCATTGTCTCTTCTTCCCTCACTTCCTCATTGTCTCTGCGCTTTCTGTCCGAATGGTGCGACAAAATTATTCAGAAACGGTATAATTTGAGCATGCATCCACCATAGAAGCCCTTGTTACGACAAGCTAACAACCTCGAGCTTGCCGAAGTCTCAGCCGAATCGCTCAGTAACTCTTGAGCAGCAGCTTGCGACCCCCACCCCCCCTTTATTTCCCCGCAGGCAGCGGGGGAGCAAGAACGGTCCGTAAACGTCTTTTATGCCGTAAACGTCTTTTATTACGTTTCCCGTTTCCCGTTTTACGCTTTACGCTTTACGATCGCCCTTCCTAGGTAGATTGTTGTACATGTCAAAATCTGTAGTCGTGCATTAAGGCCTCGCTAACTTTTTGGGGTGGTGGTAAAATATCTCATCATTAGAAAAAAGGCAAAGTATCAAAGGAGAATAGCACCACATGAAGCAGCTTTCGACTCATTTCCTATCATTCATATTATTCATATTATTCATCCATCCATGTACTGTGTTTGCACAACAGCCCCCAAATCGCACCGGGGAAATTCATGGTACAGTTTATCGACGAGGTAGTGGAGGGCGAGTGGCATCCGCGCAGGTTCGCCTCGTCGAAACAGGTCAACACATCATAACCGATCCGAATGGTGAATTTCGATTCCGCAACCTTCCCGCTGGAAAATATACACTCACCGTATTCGCTTCAGGTTATCGTCTACCGGCGGATGTCGTGGTTACGGTGAAGCCGGAGGAAACGACGCGGCTCAAGATTTACCTTGAGCCGGTTGAGTTCCTATTCGACGAGGTCCGCGTGACGGCGCAACGTCTGCCGTCAACCGTTAGCCGACAGAGTTTGGGTGGGCTAGAGATTAAGCGCGTCCCTGGCACCGCAGGGGATGCCCTTCGCGCCCTGCAAGCGTTGCCGGGTATCGGCGTGGCAAACGATTTTAGCGGTTCACTCTATATTCGCGGCGGCTCCGAGGAAGACAACCTATACTACTTCGACCGGGTGCCGGTTGGTTACCCCTACCATTTTGGCGGAATTGTCTCGTCCCTGAGTTCCGAAATCATTGAGCGAATCGATGTCTACGCTGGCGGCTACGGTGCCGAGTTTGGTGTTGATTCTCAGGCGGTTATTGACATCTATTCGCGGGACAAGAACACTGACGGTCTCCATGGAAAATTTAATCTGAACCTGCTTTACTCCGAAGGGATGTTTGAGGGGAAAATCGGCAAACGTGGATTCTGGTATGCTGCCGGACGGCGGAGTTACCTAGACCTGTTTCTCGGCTCGTTGTCGTTTGATAGTGGACAAATTACCGCCTTTCCCCGGTTCTGGGATTATCAGCTAAAGGGTGGCTATGACCTGAGTGAAAAACATCAACTCTTTGTCAACTTCTTTGCCTCCGGCGACCGCTTTGCACTCAAACTAGATGGCAAAGACGTGGACGAGGATTTTAGAGGGAACCTTAGCTTCCAGAGCGGTTTTGAGGGGGCTGGAATTCATCTCCGTTCCCTGCTCACAGACCGACTCACCTCCTTTTTGTCTTTCACCCGTTCGGACACGCAATTCGAGTTCAATATCGGCTCTGGGCTTTTTCTGAAAGTTGATGCGCCAGATTACGTGCTCCGCGAGGACCTCACCTACACCTTGATGCCAAAACACCAACTCGAATCCGGGTTGATACTTGCCCTGGAACCGGGTCAAGTTTCTGGCAACTTCAGCCGTCCGCCTCAAGAGGGTGAAGTGGATTACGACTTTCGGTTTGAAGAAAAGACAAGACTATCAGAGCAAGTACAGGGACAACGGGTTGAAGTGTATCTACAAGACCGCTATGCTGTGCTCCCATTTTTGTCCGTTGTGGCCGGTTTGCGGCTCGATTATTTCAACCGGATTGATAAGTTCTCGATCCAACCGCGGGGCAGCCTCCAACTGGAAATTCCAAGCGGCGTGGAACTCCAACTCTCTTATGGCCTCTATCATCAGACCCCACAACCGTGGCAGCTCTCTCCTAGCATCGGGAATCCGGCGTTGGGCGCGAGCCGGGCGAGCCACTACATATTGGAGTTGACACGCCAACTTTCGCCGGAAACGGAAATCAAATTCGCAGGCTACTACAAGGACCTTGCCAGCCTTGTAACAGTTGACGATAAAGCGTCATATCTCAATCAAGGGGTCGGCTTCGCGCAGGGGACTGAGGTGTTCCTCCGGCATCGCGCTGGGTCGCGGTTTTTTGGGTGGGTCTCTTACGCGTATGCACTCGCCAAGCGGCGTGACCGGCCAGGGGCGCCGTATCGCTACTATTCGTTTGATCAGACGCACGTCGCCACCCTGGTAGCGAGTTACAACCCCGCTCCGACTTGGGAGATTGGGGTGAAATGGCAGTACCGAACCGGAAACCCCTATACCCCAGTGCGGGGCGCAACCGTTCAAACTGACCCGCGCAACGGTAACTTTATCTACGACCCAATTTACGAGGAAACAAATTCAGCACGCTTCCCACCCTATCATCGGTTGGATCTGAAGTTCAGCAAAGCGTTTCGATTTGAAAATTGGCAGATGGGTGTTTTTTTAGAGCTCTTGAACGCCTATAACCGTCAGAATTTGTTGGATTTCAACTACAGCGAGAATTACAAAGAAAAGGACGAAATCTACCAGTTTCCTATCCTCCCTTACTTAGGCATTACCACCGAGTTTTGACGGTCACTGCCGCACACGCACATGCTTGAGGAAATAGAAGCCTGAAACCTGTTATCTGTCTTTGGACAAACCGGCGAGATTCACGGCACCGTCTATCGCAAAGGCTCCGACGAAAGGGTGCCAAACGCCGATGTCCATCTTGTTGAAACAGGGCAGCAACAGGTAACAAAGGCAAAACCTTTTCGCCAATCAGCCAGATGAACATTTGGGCTTTTTGATTGACCGCTCCATCAATCGGGTATGCGTAAAAGCGGCGCGATCAGCGTCTGCCCGCTCGAACTCCGTCACACCTCAACGGGTAAATCGTAGACCGCCTCCAACTGCTGCCGCGTCAATACCACCTGTGGTGTTCCAACGGCGACCGTTTTGCACGCGGTTTGCCTCCGCTCCCCGATCGGCGTCGGGGACATGCTTGATAGTCGTTACGTGGTGTGTTATACTTTCAGTCGAAAGCAGAAGGATGATTCTCCTAAACAACTATCTTAAAATAATGGAGGAAATCATGTCATCCGTCGCTGTACAATCCCACCTGACACCAGAGGAGTACCTCGCTTTGGACCGCAAGGCGACAACCAAAAGCGAATATCTCAACGGTCAGATTTACGCATGGTTGGCGTCAATTATTCTCACATTCACTCTTCTTATTGTATCTTCGTGCGGCTATAATGGCCCATTTCAACCAGTTAGTGGAGTAGAAAAAGAACGAATAAAGACGGAGTTGAAAGATCGGTCATTCCGTCAATTTGATCCTGACAAAGACGCGAGTCCGAGAAAAGGAGTTGTTCTGAGTTTCTTTGGGGGAATTAGTCTCTGGGCACAATATTCCGAAGGCCGTCAAGCGATTAACGAGTGGGAGATTTCCGCAAAAGATTATCGTGTTGAAAAGGCGGGCGATGATTCGGAAATCAAAATTTATTTCAACGAACTGAGCTCGGCAGGAATACTTCCTACTCAGTGTAAAAATTGTATTCAAACTTCGGGATTCTCTATTTCAATCAGGGATGTTTTCGATAGCGAAAAGATATCCTTCAAGCTGAATAATCCTGATAACAGTTTGCCCTCACCGTTTCCTGTATTTAAATCGTGGACAAAATTTAAGGAGGATGAAATTTTCGATTAAATTGCCCAACTTTCACCTGACGCCGGAGGAGCACCTCGATTCGGAACACAAGGCGACGACCAAAAGCGAATATCTCGACCGTCAGATTTACGCGATGTCCGGTGCGAGTCGGAAGCATAATCTCATCGGAGGTAATATATTCGGTGGGCCTCATGTCCAAGTGAGGGATCGGGCTTGTGAAGTCTACGCCAACGACATGCGCGTGCAGGTCACCCCGATAGGGCTATACGCCTACCCGGATGTTGTTGTCTGTGATGAACCACGCTTCGAGGACACCAGCTTTGATACACTCCTCAATCCGCCGGTTCTTGATGTGGAACCGGAAGAAAGAGGCACGACAACCAGTCGGCCGCTCGAATGTTGCATCACTTCAAAAGGCAAATCGTAGACCGCCTCCAACTGTTGCGGCGTAAAAATGAGTGTGGGTGTTCCAACGGCGACACGGTTTCCGTCACGCAACATAAGAACCTGCTCGGCATACATTGATGCTAGATTCAGGTCGTGAATCGCGGCAATGACCGTTTTTCCTGACTGTGCGATTGACCGGCACAAACGGAGCATCTGGACCTGATGGCGAGGGTCAAGATGATTCGTCGGTTCGTCCAACAAAAACAGTCCCGGTTCTTGTGCGAGGATACGGGCAAGATCAATGCGAGAAGCTTCCCCGCCCGATAGCGTCGGATAAAGGCGTTCAGAGAACATCTCGGCTTCCATCTGTTTCATCGCCTGCCGCGCAATTGCTAAATCCGCGGATGTCTCTTTCGCGCCGTTGAGGTGCGGATAGCGTCCGAGCAGGACAATCTCCAGTGCCCGGAATGGGAAGTTGACATCGCGTTTCTGTTGAAGATAGGCACGTTTTCGCGCTAATTCTTGTGGCGCGTATTCACCGATCGATTCACCAAAAAACCGGATTCGCCCGGTTGTCGGCGACAGTTCGCCGGAGATGAGGCGTAAAAGCGTTGATTTGCCCGCGCCGTTTGGTCCGATGAAGATCCAAAACTGACCGGCTTCGATTGTCAGGTCAATGTCGCGGACGAGCCACTTCTGGCCGATGCGATAACCGACCCGTTCCAGTTCAACCATACAGCACCTCTTTCTTGAATCTCATCAATAGCCAGAGGAAAAACGGCCCCCCAAGCAACGCGGTGACAACGCCAACAGGCAATTCGGCGGGGACGGCAACAGTTCAGGCAAAAAGATCTGCCAACACGAGCAGAATTGCGCCCCCCAACGCGGAGCCGGGCAACACATACCGATGGTCGGCGCCGCCCATGAGGCGGAGCAGGTGCGGCACGACGAGTCCCACGAAACCGATGCCCCCCGCCGCCGACACGGCTGCGCCGACGGTCAACGCGACGCCAAAGACCGCCCACCGCTTCAACGATTCGGTCGAAACACCGAGGTGATACGCTTCCGATTCGCCGAGGCTCATGGCGTTGAGGGCACGGGCGAGGCGAAACAACACAATCGCCCCGACGATTGCCACCGGAAGCGTCACGGCGACCACCCGCCACGTCGCCCCACCGAAGCCGCCGAGTAACCAGAAGGTGAGGCTCCGAAGTTGCTCTTCGTCCGCGAGGAAGGTCATCAAGCCGATGCCCGCGCCTGCGAAACTGTTGAGCGCGATTCCTGCCAACAACAAGGTCACTGTGAGGACTCGTCCTTGCATTTGAGCGATTTTCCAGACGCCGACTGTCACGAGGATACCACCTGTGAATGCCGCGATCGGTACGCCCCAGATTCCCAAAAAACCGCTCCCGATGAGCACAATCCAGACCGCCGCGCCAAGTCCTGCACCCGCCGTTACGCCAATTAACCCCGGGTCGGCGAGGGGATTGCGGAAGATGCCCTGCAATGTCGCGCCGGAGATGGCTAAAACCGCCCCGACGATGGCTGACAATAGCACGCGGGGAAATCGGACGTAGATGAGCACCTCAAACCCGTCTTCGTGGAAAAGCAGGACGCGGGGGATGCGCCACGGCAGAATCTGATACGCTCCCACACCCGCCGCAACGCACAGCGAAATTGGGAGTAAACTGGCGAGGATGAGAAGAATTTTGGATCGATTTTGCACGGTTTGACTCCACTCCCCGATCGGCATCGGGGACATGCTTGATCATCTCATCGCGATGAATACTATTCACCCTTCGCAACAAAATGTCCTTCCGATTCATAGATGCCCCGAAACAGGTCGAGTGCCGCTCTGCCACAACGGGGACCGAATCCCGACAAGTACAATCCGTTTATCGCAATCACTCGTCGATTTCGCCCGGCAGGTGTCTGCGCCAAACCGGGGAGTTTGAGTAACCCTTCGACCCCGCCGATCGATTTCAACCCCGATTCAAACAGCACGTACACCTCCGGCTGTGCGGCGATAACCGCTTCCGCTGTCATCGGTTTCGTGCCTTTGATTTTGCCCGCGGCATTCGTCGCACCCACAATCTCAATCATCGCGCCCGGTGCTGAGTCTCTGCCGAGCACAAAGGCGGTTTGGGGGCCGCGCAGATAGAGGAACAATGCTTTCCGTTTCGACTGACCTTCCCGTGCGGCGCGTTTGGATTTCAACGTGTCGAACTGCTTTTCTAACGCTGAAATCAACGCTTCAGCGCGTTCTTGGCGACCGACCGCCTTAGAAATCGTGCGGAGACGCTGTTTGGCTTCATTGAACGTTCTCGGCTCTTTGAGTAGTAGCACCGTCACGCCCGCCATCCGTAGCTGGTCAATGACTTGCGGTGGTTTCACGTCATCACGACCGATGATCAACGTCGGTTTCAGGGAGAGAATCCCCTCTGCGTTGAGCCGATACTGATAACCGACCGATGGCAATTTTTCTTTGGCGTGTTTTGGATAAGTGGAAGATGCATCGCAACCGACAACATTCTCGCCGACACCCAGTGCGAACAGGATCTCGGTGGTACTGCCGTTGAGTCCGATGATGCGCTCCGTTGAGTTGATGACAACCGTTTCGCCGTGGGCATCTGTGACTTCAACGGGCTGTGCCGCGGCGAGCAACGAAATAAGACACAACAGAATCACAAGCGGTTGTTTTTTCATTGTTGACTCCTTATCTTGAAAATAGGGAATTGAAGGTTTGGTTTTGACACGGTCGGTCGATTTGTGTTATATTTACTCCGCGTCGAAAACATCTGCTGACTTTGGGAGATTTTCATTGTGGGTTAAAATCGAAACCCTGATTCAATTTTATGCGAGAAATTTTCTCGCAAATCAGAAGTTGAGCCGCAAACGTATTACCTGTGCAACTGACACAAAACATGGAGATGACGATTGACTCGAATCGCAACTGAAATCCGTAGTCCAAGGTCTTTTAACCAGCCTTTGGATCGCACCGATCTTGATATTGCCGACAAGAAACGGACTAATCTTCTCGCTTGGCGTGGTCAGTTCTCTCCCCAGTTCGTGCAAGCGATTCTTGAAAGTTACACGCACCAGAATGATATCATTCTTGATCCGTTCGTCGGCAGTGGAACTGTTCTTGTGGAATCTGCACATTTAGGACACGAAGTTTATGGTTTTGAAGTCAATCCTGCTGCCGAAACACTAGCCAAAGTATACACGTTTATAGGTTACAGCCCGAAAGAACGGTGTGCGCTGCTTTCGCGTGCGGAAAAAACCTTATCTAAATATATTCCGCTAGGGCTTCCCCTCTTTGATTCAAGAATTTCAAATGATGACGATAGCGTATCAATTAACCCGCTTATCCGTCATTTGCCCGGGCTGAAGAGTATTGATATCAAGATACTGCTCGAATCATTAGTCGTAAAATTGGACATCGGCGGAGAGTACTTTCCAATTCACAGTTTATGGTCGAAATGGAATGCGCTTCGCACACTTGTAGAATCTTTACCACAGTCAGAAAAAACAGTATCGGTCGCGTTAGGAGATGCGAGATACTTACCGTTGGACGATAGCGTCATTGATTTCGTTCTGACCTCTCCACCGTACATCAATGTCTTTAACTATCACAATAATTACAGAACCTCTATTGAATTGCTGGGCTGGAAACCACTTGTTTCCGCAAGATCAGAAATCGGCGCGAATCGTAAGTTCCGGCAGAATCGTTTTCTAACTGTGGTTCAGTATTGCATTGATATGAGTCTTTCATTAGCAGAGTTAGTCCGGGTCTGTCGGAATTCAGGGCGAATCATATTCGTTGTGGGAAGGGAGTCCAATGTTCATAAAACCGCTTTTTTCAACGGTGCCATCCTTCGTCGTCTCGCCGAAGAAGTTATCGGTATCAAAACTGCTTTGCAGCAAGAAAGGAAGTTTCAAAATAAATTCGGCAACCTGATTAAAGAAGATATCCTGCATTTCATTCCAAGCAATGGGCAACAGGTTAATCGTTCTCTTACCATCAAACAAGCAAAACAGATCGGAGCAGAGGTGTTATCGAATGCTCGGGATAGAGTCCCGACAGATCGACGTGGTATTCTCGATGATGCCCTGAGCCACGCACACCAGATAGAACCTTCTCCTGAGTTTATAGCTGCACAGGCGAAAGAATAATGGCACGACCAACACCGCACTTAGATAAGCTTAACGCGCTACTCGCAAACGACAAACTACCTGCCGATGACAAGGAAAGAATCGATTATGCGATAGAGAAATATCATGAATGGATACAGGCGATGTCAGAAGCGGATGAGGATGAGTCTGTTATTATTGAACGATTGGTTTCCCTGCTTTCCGGGTATAAGCAGTTTATCGATTTGGATACCATATTCGATAGCGAAAGTGATTTTTTATATCGGCAAAAAGGACAGTTAAAACTGGATAACACGGTAATAGAAGAATTTCTTCCTCATTTGATATCGAGGGCACTGCCAGACTTGGATAATACCCTATATCTCGGTCCACAGTCGTGTTTTTCGGCAACATATTTTACATCTACCCTTACGCATCACGAACGTGGGGGCGGATTCCATATTCGGACAAAAAACCAAGATTTCACCATCGCACGGAAACTATTTATACGGACATCGCATCATCCAAATTTTGAAGGAGATTTTCTAAGCCGGGAAACTTATCTGGGCTACATATGTGCCGAGTGCAAAACGAATTTGGATAAGACAATGTTCCAAGAGGCATCGGCGACAGCTCATGATGTTAAAGCGGCTGTGCCCGGCGCGAAGTACTACCTGCTTTGTGAATGGCTTGATATGACTCCGATTAGCACCGCACCAACTGATATTGATGAAGTCTTGTTGCTTAGAAAAGCGAAGAGAATTGGTTCTCAAGTGAGGCGTCATTATGCAACCTATTCGGGACGCCAGAAAGCTCGAGAAGAGTATGCTGAATTCCTTAGAGATAACCCTTTTGCGCCGGATGTATTCACTCGACTTGTTCGCCATATTGAGAGTGTACTCAATGACCACGCCCCAGAAGAGGGAAACGTGCTAAACGGCGGTTATTTCTAAAAGCCCCGCGAGCGATGAAACGAGACAGAACAGCATCACGAGGTGTTGTATTTCATTGTTGACTCTTATCTTGAAAATGGGAACATTGTAAAAATTGACCGCTCATGTCAAGAAATGGTGAAAAGAAACCGAGTTTTTCCAAAAAAACTCGGTTTCTCCCGGATAGGTGGGAGACGCAGCCCCCTCCCACAGTAGCGTGAACTGTTCGTTTGCGTCGGTATTAGAAATTCCGACTCCCATTGGGTTGATGGACGTACTCAAAGGTTACAAAACCGCCCTCCTTTTTGCTCTTATTGTCCTTATAGTAGCCGATGAAACGCACCTTTGCAAACGTGCCATCCGCCGTTTGAACTACGAACACACGTTTCTCCAGAGGCAAGATCCAGTGATTGGGCGGTCCGGTGTAAATGTACCACCCCTCCTCGCTCTGTGCGACGATAGCGAGGTTCTCGTCTGAACCAGCGACGTACCCGCCCGCGGGTGCCTCTTTCACCTGCTCAAACTCTACATCTTCGAGCATCACCGCACTTCCCTTTCCCGCGCCGCTCACGCCGCCGTTGAGTTTCACCTTCGTCTGTTGAAAGCCGAGGTCCCAATCCATTGAATTTCGTGGGTCGGCGACCTCGAGGGCATCGCCTTTGGCGAAGGAGAAATACGCCCACGCCTCTTTGCTCGTTGCGTCAATGGTGAAGTTGACAACATCGAGTTGTGGTGAGACTTCGGCGGGCGACTGTTCCTCAAGCGGTTGCTCGAGTTCATCGTCGTCATCATCATTACTACAACCGAAAAAGAAAACGGTACTAATAAACAAAACTGACCAGATAATGAGTCGCCAAGTGGCGAGATTTCTGAGGGTTTTCATTGTGTCCTCCTATTGAGTACTTGAAATGGTGGATTAGACAGTGATCGGATGGCCCGTGTCTGTTAAAGACTTTGCACTATCATCTTTGAAAGCCAACATGGCTTCCGCGATGGTGCCGGCAACTTGGTAAAAATCTTGTGCAATCATCGCAATGTCGATGCCCCGGTATTTGAGGTGAATATGCCCATCAAGGCATTGATAGACAGCACACACGCTGTTATTTGACAAAAACTCTCTTGTGTGATCCATTTTCTTCGTTTCCTTTCTTGATAGTTTCAGTGGCGTAAGAAAGAATCCGTTTTCTCTTACCACTGGGAAGATGCGTGTAAAAATAGTAGGATTGAAAAACAGGTGATTGAGAGATAAGCCGACTTTCTTCCACGTCGGCACAACACAAAGCGAATCAACAGTTGAAACAGATAGAGCAGGCACACACCACACGCGCCTGACATTTGGTGAGACCAATCGCTGTGATGATTGCCGTGCAATAGAAAAGCGGTTAGCAATCCGAGAGCCGACAGTGATAGTCCGATAATCACATTCTGACAGCAAAATGTATCCAATCGCTCGAGTGCTGGCAGGTGGTAAAATATCACCAGAAATCGTTTCCGTTTGAGTTGGATTTCTTGGATGAGGTAGGCCAACGATGAGGCGCACGCACATGCAAAAGCACCATCTGCAAGCAGAAGTGCCCTCGAATACAACAGCCAGCAAAACTGCTGCAATAGGGGCGTGAACGAAACCAACGTCCCGGCGAAAAATATCGAAGTGAAACCGCCTAGCCCTAAGAGGTGCGCTCTACTGAGTACCATCTTTTCTTCAATTGACACGATTGATTGCTGTGTAATGAGTCATGCGTAACGGGAGGCAAATGTTTTTAAGCGTTACGCACGACTCGTCACAACAGGTTCTCAAGCTCGCCCCCTAACCCAAACAAGCTTGAGAGCCTAGGGTTGGTTATCGACAAGCCTTCTCCACCCTGTGAGAGAAAGCTTGTGGTCATTTGACAGGCTGCTCAGTAGTTCAAAGAGAGTCCGCCATAAAATGACCGCCCGGTGAAAGTATAAAAGGCTGGAATTTTGAAGTCGAAAATGTTGTTGATGCCGACGGAGGCTTTGAGCCATTTGAGAACCTGCTTTGACCCCCGAAGATTCCAGATATAGTTGCTCGGCGCGTACTCCTCATCTTCAAGTACATTGTCGCTGTCGTCGAAGAATCCCCACCTGCTGGCGTAACGCCCGCGCAGGTCTAGGTTGAAACCGGCGTCTCGGTTTGTGTAGGCAAGCTTGAGGTTGCCGCTGTGCTTGGATCGATTGAGCAGCGTCAAACCTGTCTCCTTATCCTCGCCCTTGAGATACGCATAGCCGACCATCGCGGAGAAGCCCCCGATTGAACGGGTCGAAAATTCGACTTCAACCCCTTCGGTAAACGCTTTGCTGACGTTGAAATACTGAAATTTACTCCCGCCAAGCACGCTTTTCCCAATCCGCTCCGCTTCGATCAGGTTTTTCAGGTTGTTCCGATACAAGTGCACCCGTCCTAGCAGCGCGGACTTAAACTGGTATTCAACCCCAAGATTCCAACTCCCCGACGACTCCGGTTGCAGGTCTGGATTTCCAAGCACTTGATAGCCAGATGTCGGATTGCTGAAATCGAGATAGAGGTCTTTGAAGTCGGGTGCACGAAAGCCTTGACCGAAGGAGGTGCGAATCGTGACATCACTGGTCACGTGATACATCCCGCTCAACTTTGGACTGAAGTGCGTTCCAAATTCGGAGTGATGGTCAAGCCGTCCCCCCAAGACAAGCGCAAGGTTTGCCATCGGTCGAAATTCGTTCTGGAAAAACAGCGAATCCGTCGTAACGCCCTTCTCACCGCCTGCAATGCGTTGGGATTCGAGGTTTTCAAAAATTAACTCTGCGCCAACGGTCAGTTGGTTCTTCAATCCGAGGGCGGTGTCAAATTGCGCTTCGCCTTTGATCAGGTCTTGAACCGTGACGTTTGATGACGCGGTGAGCGAGGTGCCACGGTCAATAACCGTCGATTCATCGCGGTAGCGTGTGGCGTAGATTTTGCCCATCAACTTTGAGCGCAAACCGAGTTGATACCCCGTGCCGACGCTTCCGCTGAAGTTGTCAATATTGCCGAGGCGGTCGAAGATGATGTCGTCTGTTTCACTGACACCCTCCTGCTCTTGGGCAAAATACTGCCCCGAAAACAGCAGCATCGCTTTGGAGGTAAGTTGATACTCGGTCCGCGCAGAGTGGGTCAAGTTCTGATAGCCATCAATCGTCGTCGAAAGGTCTGACTCGTCTAGATCGATTGGGTTTCGGCGATTTGCGGCAAGGGTCAATAGCGCGTTGAACTTGTCGCGTTTCAACTCAACCGCGCTGCGACTGTCAATGGTGTTGTGGGTCTCGAAGTTGTTGGTGAATTGCACAGCAAATGGGGACGACACTTTGCGTGTGATAACGTTGATGACGCCCCCCATCGCAGCACTGCCAAAGAGTGCCGACGATGCGCCTTTGACAATCTCGATCCGCTCAACGTTTTCGACTGCAATCCGTGCGAGGTCGAGTTTGCCAGCGATTCGACCGACCTGCGGTTCGCCATCAAGTAGGACCAGGATGTAATCGGAAGCGAGCCCTTGCAGTTGAACACCGTCGCCGTGGGCGTCGCGATGGACGACAACCCCCACCCGATGCTCAAGCACCTCGCCGATGTTTTCCGCGCCTGTCGCTTCAATCTCACTTCGCGTAATGACTTCGGTGATGACCGGCGTGTCTTTTAACCGACGCTCGGTTTTTGTGCCGGTGATGACCACCTCGTCCATCTGAAAAAAGTCAGCGATTGACGCGGTTTGGGCGAAAGTGCAGACGGGTTTGAAGCCTGTCTCTACAGTCATTCCACCGATGGTGAAGATAACGAAAAAACCGATCCAGATTCGGTTGTGTAAACTCATTAATTGTCTCCTTTCTGTGTAATTTTCTTGACAATCGCAAAGCGATTGGCTTATCTTAATAGGAACAGAAAGGGCGATGGGCGCAAAAAAGCCCCATTACATCAAACCGATAGAGATATGGGATATAGCTAACAATTGGCCGTTGGGAGCTGTCCCTTTTCTATCGTTTGCCTTTTCTGTTATTTTATTTCCTATTGATTGATAATGAGTCTCAATATCAGATATAATACAACTTTATTGAGCGATAACTAATGAGATAATGTTTCTCCAAACATTCATCTCGTCCTCAATTCGTGTTCGATTCGACGTATGACCGGAGCACGGTGTTAATTTGTGCTCCACATACAAATACTTATGTGCGTCAATCATAAAGCTTAAATTTAACGTAGGTTCGTAGTAGGGCGATTTATCACCCGTCAGGTTCGTCGTCAAGTGCTTTATCGCCTGTCCAAACGCGCAATGAATTGCGCTACTACTAACTTTTATATCGAACTCACGTTAAATTTAGTGTACCCTGAATTGACCACCGCGCGGTTCCGCCTCAAGGTCAGGGCGAGCGGAATCGAGAAATACCTCGTGAAGTTCTAGCTTGTTCGACTGCGTGAACGCCTCTTTGGGCAGGGTTCCCGATTGGGCGTGCCCCTTACGGAATTCATCCGATTCGACCCAGTTTTCAAAGTCCTTCCGCAATTCCCAAAGCGTAAACACGACGTAGGGGTCGCCGTCATTGACCGGACGCAACACTTGGTTTGAGATGAAGCCGGGCATCCCGTCAACGAGTTGAGCGCGGTTGCGGAAACGCGCCTCGAAGGCTTCGGTGTACTCGGGTGCAACGTAGATTCGATTTGCAACAGTTATCATGGTCTTGACCTCCGTTCTGTCTTTGTATGATAAACTCGAATGGGGTTATGTTGAGTTGGCTGACTAGGTGAATTGACATCAACAAAAATATGTTCCCCGTCAACCTTCACGGGATAGGTTGCAATCCCACATTTTCCGGGCCAGATGCACTTGCCTGTTTTGACATCAAACTTCCATTGATGAATTGGGCAAACGATAACGTCATTTTCTAACTGACCCGCGTGTAAAATTCCACCAACATGGGGACAGATGTTGTTCACCGCGTAATACTTCCCATTGACGTTGTGGATACCGATGAAATTACCTTCCAACTTCGCGCTAATGCAGCTACCGGGACTCACCTCATCTGTCTTGGCTGCTTTTATGAATCGAGGGACTCCCGGATTTCGTTGTGTCTCTTGGATTTGTAAAGCCATAAGCCTCCTCTGATTAGTTCATATCAAAAACAGGCGCAAAGCCGCTTAGAGAAACCGAGTTTTTGCGTCGGGTAATCCCGCTAGCCTTCAGGGTCCGAAAAACTCGGTTTCTGGAATCAAACGGTTTCTTTGCACGAACTCTTAACATGCCCCCCTGATTTTGCTTGACATAAACAGCGTTATTGCATAAAATTTCAGTTGATTCAACCCAATTCCAAACATTAAGGAGAAAACAATGGACGGACACCCTGAAATCATCGAAGTGCTCAACGAAGTTTTGACGTCTGAACTCACCGCTATCAATCAGTATTTTGCCCATTCCGAAATCTGCGAAAACTGGGGATATGAGCGTCTCCATCAAGCGATACGCGAACATGCCATCGGAGAGATGAAGCACGCTGAAGAGCTCATTGCTCGTGTGCTCTATCTCAATGCCATGCCCAACATGGCACGCTATTTCGAGATTAAGATCGGCGCGAATGTCGAAGAGATGATGGTAAATGACCTCGCCCTTGAGAAAGAAGCGGTCGAGCGGCTTAATGAGTTTATCCAACTGGCCCATACCCACAAGGATTTCGGTTCGGAAGAACTTCTTGAGCAGATCCTCAAAGACGAGGAAGAGCATATTGACTGGATAGAGGCTCAACTCGACCAGATTGACCAAGTGGGCATCCAAAACTACCTCGCACAACAGATTATTTCTGACGAAGAGGGAGCATAATTGGCTCCCGTGCATGCTATAACGATTCCAGAAAAGCAATGAGCGCGTCCCTGTCGCTTATGGACATCTGTCGAGCTATCTCACGCAAGGCGATTACAGCATCACCTCACATTTAGTCATAAATAATCCAACCATGGCCTGACTTTTTGTTCTGTTTTAGTTCTTCAAAGCTTTCAATAATGTTCCTACTGTCATATCTGACGATATTTTCATACCTGACAATGAACTTCGCGTAATACTTCAGTGCTTCCGCCTTGTATTTCACGGTACGTTGTTTGTCTTTTTCTGGGTCGTCACTGTTAATTTCGACGTGTCTGCTGTAGGGATCATCAGGATGGGCCAGCACCGCCCAAAGACCGTGATTGAGATGTGCAATATCGAGGTAAGCCATGTGGACCTCTGCAAGCCCGCTTTTCGCGTACTTCTCGACGTAGGCGTACCGGGCATTGAGAGATTCTTCGACAGCTTCACGGTCATTGTATCCCCGCGCAATGAGATAGTATTCGGCGGCGGGACGCCAACTGCTGTCTGGATAAAGTGCAACCAAGCGTCTCAGAAAGCCGTAATGATACCAATAACTTGCACCGATTTCATTGTAGGTGATATTTGCTCCTAGCCGATTTAGTGCCGCGGCTTTTTCCCACTTTACCCAATAATCCCCTGGCAGATCTCTATGCTCTTCATGAAATTCATCAGTGAGAACTCTCATTAGCTGGCTAGAAAGCGTATTGGCAAGCCAGAGTGCTTCCTCTTGGTCCTCGCTTTTCTGATCGGCTGTCAACAGAGGTTCCAGAGCGACAAGCGCATCGTAAAATTTTAACTCTGTTATTAAAGCCTCAGCTTTATCGAGAGAGCTTTCATTATTGCCAAACGCTAGCGTCAAAGTGGCAAAACAGAAAAAAATCACGAAAAATGCTCGACACTTCATCTTATACCTCCTTTGCGGTCAAAATCTGCGGACTTCTCAAACTCCGAGTCGATTAATTTCTCTCAGGTGCGGGAACTTTACCCCTACTGCGATTTTGATTTAATGCATTACCCAACGATGACATAATTGGAAACGAAAAAACCACATCACAAAGATTCAAGAAAAGCGATGAGCGCGTCTCTGTCGCTTGCGGACATCTGCTGAACTGCCTCACGCGATTGTTCTGCTTCCCCGCCGTGCCATAGAATCGCCTCCAGTAACCCTCTTGCCCGACCGTCGTGGAGGAAGTTGGTGTGTCCGTTGACCACTTTGACCAGCCCGATACCCCACAGCGGCGGCGTGCGCCACTCCGAACCGCTCGCCAGAAAATCAGGGCGATTATCTGCCAACCCCGGACCCATGTCGTGCAGCAGCAGATCGGTGTACGGGTGAATCGTCTGGTTGGAAACCTCCGGCACATCCGATAATGTCCCCGTCCGCAACGTCGGAATATGGCAACCGGAACATTGTGCACTCTCAAAAAGTTGCTCGCCACGTTGAATAAGCGGGTCGTCGAGATCACGTCGGGCAGGCACAGCAAGGGTTTGGACATAAAATGTTACCACATCCAAAATTTCATCGCTGAGTTCTGGGTCGTCACCCCGTCCGTCATATTGCGGTTGCCCAGCCGAATTTTCATTCGGTAGCAGCAAGGTTGTAATACCCATGTCGTCGTGGTAGGCGGAAGCGACCTGTTGAATCAGTGTTGGCTGATTCGCCTTCCACCCGAATCGACCGAGATTCTGCCCATTCTCTTGGACATCCCAAACGAAATTCGCTTTCCCTGAGATCCCATCGCCATCCTGATCATCTTCGTCCGCTAAAGCGAGGATGGTTGATTCAGGTATTGCTTCGAGTAGTCCTAAGCCGAACACAACGGGCGCGACACGGGGCGAAAGTTCAACGTTGTCCGGTAACGGTTGATACGCGTCTTCGATTTTGTAGTTCGGCGTCCGGAGATACACCTTCACCCCGTCGCTGGTCGTGAGTTCACCCTCGGTATAATTAATTGTTACCGTTCCTTCCGGGGGTACACCGAAGATCGCTCGGTTATTGAGTTGTGTGCCGAAACCGGGAACAGGCACGGGTCCGTGTGTGCCGTCTCCCTCTGGGTTCGGAAGACTCACACGGAAAAGCATTGATGTGAGTTTTTCGCCCGATGTCGGCGCGCGGCCCCGCCCATCTCGCGCATGACAGTTGATGCACGAGATATTATTGTAAACCGGACCGAGTCCCGGGTTGACTTCCGCCGGGACCGTGACAAAAACGGCTTCAAACTCAACATCACCCTCTAGGTGCTTTGCTAACCCGTCTGCCGAAAGATTTGGCGCGGGCGTCGAAAACGCGTGGCTCGTCGCGTCGAAAACCGTCGTCTCCCCGCCTGAAAGCCCTTTATCCGAAACGCTCATCTTCTCCGGATCGGTCAGATTGTCGGAACCGCAAGCGATGATCAGCATGCAGAGCAATACTATGGGGAACAGAATATATGAAAGATGGTTTGATTTCATGATTTCAAACACAACGGGTATAACGCATAAAATAACCGGTATTTCAGAAGCGCAGCGTATTAAATGGCGGCTCGTTTTTTTGTTCGCCTTCTGAATTTTATTAAGATGATTAGGGTCAAAACAGTAATAGCAAAAGCGATTATACCGTATTTGATGTGCCTTGTCGTGATATAGTATTCGTCTGTGCTAATCACTATTTTAGTTGAATTCGTTAAAATTGAATGAAAATAGTCAAGCCTATCATTAATGAGCTCTTCTTTGTGATAACCATATGTTTTAGACAACTCCAGAATCTTTATTGCATCTTCTACAATGGTGGCATATGCGACGTAATGAGCTAAGTCAAATAGTAGACTCGCAACATATTTATCTTTCGGTTTGACAAAAAACATTCTTTCTTCAAGTTGGTAGTAAAGACGATCAATTTTTTTATGGACGTTCTCAAAATTTAAATCAGAAAAATCGGGTTCACCGTCATTATGAAATCGCTGCTTTGACAGAATAAATTCTTCATTGGGTTGGTTAATTTTGTGATTCAGTATGCTTTGATGAATCCATTCTGAACCGTAATGAGATTCGGGGTTAGTTTTTACAGACATATCGATATACTTTTTTGCATTCTGATAATCGCCTGCTAATTCGTAGATTGTACCTAAGTTCGCTTGGATTGTATATGAACTCGACGTATCATGTAGCTTTTGTAAAAGTGTAATCGCTTCAGAATAGTTCTCTGCTACAGTTAATCCGACAGCTCGGTTGATCTTGTTGTCTGATTGAAGCGCGTTTGTATATTGTATTTTTTTCTGAGCATAAATTGAATCGATGTTATCAAAATTGATATGCTTGCCTTCAGTACGTAGATGTATTCCTGAAAGGAGCGTACCCTCCAACCACATACAGCCCAAACACTCTGATTGGATGATTAAGAGACTCAGTACGATAAAAATCAGTTGCATAGGCTAACTCTTATTTACGCAAAGGTGTGTTGTTGGGTTTCGTGCCTCAAGCTGGTGATGTTCTCCCTACAACTTACGTGCTACTGCCATGATATGCGCACTCACACCGAGCAAATACGGTTCACTTTCAAGTTGACGGACAATCTTCAATAACCATTCGCGCCGTTCTTTCACCTGCCAATAATCGGCGAAATCTTTAACAAGCCTTGCCGGACCTTCTATGGCAAGCAGTGATTCAAGTTGGAAACCCGCTTCGGAGACCTCTGCTGCGAGTTCATCAGGATGGTGGAAAAATGACGTTGTGAAATAACTCGGATCGTCGGTCAGGTTACGATGTTGACCATCCTGTAAATCCCGTTCAATGAGCGGTACAAATACCGCATCCGTCATCATTCCCTCAGTCAGGCAATTAATCGTAGAAATAAAGCGCGAAATGCCCACCGCCATGAGGAGGCCATTTGGATGTAACACGCGGTGCGACTCCTCAAGTGCTTTAAGCCGATCGACTCGCTCGGTCAAATGGTACAAAGGCCCGAGTAGGAGAACGACATTGACGCTCTGGTCGTCATAATCAAGATGACGCGCATCACCGACAATGATTCTCTCAAGTGGACAATCCGGTTGTTGTTTGGCAGCCTCTTGAGCCTGCTGAATATGACGGGGTACAGCATCAATGAGATGAACCGTATAATGAGTTGAAAAGCCAAAACACGTAAACGAAGGCAACTTACCAGCCGTTTAGAAGCGAAATTTCGTCTAACGGGTCGTTAGACATCTCAGAAAGGAAGACATCCATGAATCACATTCATAGAACGCTTGCCGTGATTGCCGTCATGTTGGCAGCCGTTATTAGCGGCTGTTCAAGTGATGACAATCAGGGCGAGAACGGCGAAGAATCCGGCACTGAACTTGCGCTGAACGAGAACTACGATAATGTCAGAAACGGTGTCCGACTCATCTTGGCCTACGACGCACAAAGCAATTCTTTCAAAGGTACAGTGGAAAACACCACCGACAAAACCTTGAAGCAAGTTCGAGTTGAAGTCCACTTGTCAAACGGAACAGAACTCGGACCAACAACTCCGGCTGATTTAGAACCCGGTGAAGAAAGAGACGTCGAACTAACGGCAACAAGCAAGGACTTTGACGGGTGGACTGCCCATCCTGAAGTCGGAAGCGGCGAACATGGTCACGGCGAAGGGGACGGTGAGCATGATTGAGAAGGCCGACCGTGAACGCCGCCTAACGTCCGTTAATTGAAGTCACTATCTAACACCAACTTCAAGATATCGTCCTCTAGTGTCTGCTGAACCGTGCTGACCGCATCAATTGCTGCTTGGACAGCAGAACGCTGGGCAGTGATTGAATTGCGGAAGGGGTCTGGAATCGCGCCAATGGTGTCAATGGCGGTCTGGACTTCAGTTTGGAATCTCGCGTCCAACTCGGCGTCCTTGCTCTTCACAAATTCGTTGAGTCCCTGACCATCTGCGGTAAATTTACCCATGTAGACGTTTTGAATGCCGCGGATATTGTCTTGGAAGTCAGTAATCGAGTTGAAGCTAAACTGCGATTCGACGAGGGTTGTGTCCCGCTCATTGAACGGGGCAGAGATCTTGCCGTTGGCGACTTCATCAGCGATGACAATCATGCCGTTGACCATCTCCTGCATCGCGGCTTTCTGTGACTTATAGATCGTGCTTGAGGTGCCGGCGTTGGCGACCTCTGCGGCGAAATTCTCGCCTGCCATATCCCACGCGCTGCGCAACTGAGCGGTCTTCGCTTTCAGATTCTCCGTCGTTGCGACGAGGTATTCCAGTTCACGGGGGGTAATATCCGCCGCTTTTCGCTGATTGCCATCGCGGAACAGGAGATACTCGATGGTATGGAAGCCTTTCAGCGTGTCCTCAAGCCCATCAATTGCCCCTTCAGTCAACAAGTCGCCACTGGCAAGCACCGCGTTAAGGTCAACCCGATTGACTGGCCAGCTATCGAGCGCCGGGTCAAGCCCCTGTGTGTCAACCGGACCGAATAGGAACGCCTCACTCTGCTCCCACGGTCTCCGCGCTGCCTTCCACGCTGCCTGCGCCTTTTCCAAATTCGCTTGAGTTTTGTCCGCTTCCAACGCTTTGACAGCGGTCAGCAGTTCGTTCGCTTTGTTGTCTAGATCGGTGTAGGTGGCGAGCACAACGGTGTTAGCGAAGTCGTTTAGGGTCGTGGTTGCGTCAAAGGCAGATACAGTGTCTTCGCCGTTATCGTCGTCGTCGCTGCCACAACCGACGAGACCGCAACCGACGAGGAAAAGCGATGGGACCAGAAGGGTTGATAGGGTAAAGTAAAAGAATTGTGTAAGGTACTGTGTAAGGTACTGATTGAATCTCATTGGATTCCTCCTTTTTGATTTGAAACTTGTGCCCGCGAAAGCGGGGATTAGTATTGAAACCCGAAGCCGAGTGCGAAGATGTTCTCCTTGTTATCAACTTCGGTGCCCAATCTCCGTGCTGAGTAATGTCCCTTAAAGACAAGCTGCGGATGCGGATGATAATTGGCACCAAATGTCCACGTCTGCCTTTCCCAGCGCGGATTATCAAAGATTTCACCTTCGACATCAGCCATCGTATCGTAGTTATCGTAACGGACGAACAGATCGAATACCGTCTCGGTATTCAACGATGATTTGAAAAACGCAAGCAGATTGTAACCCACCTCAAGGTATCCCCCGAAGGCTCGGCGACCGACGGGCGTCCGCTTTACATTCAGGTTGTTTGAAAGGTTACGATTGGCTTTGGAGACGAGATCTGAGTTTTCGAGCGTTCCGTACAGAAACAGCCCGCGAACCTTCAACGCGCCGACTTCGTAAAATCCGTGCAGGTCAACGATCGAAACATGGGCGTCAGTCCGCAGGTCCGGTTTGGGGCGGTTGTCCGCACTGTCTCCATAGTAGGCGGAGATACCGACAACTGCCCCGTCCACGACTATGTAATCGATCCGACCGACGAGCGCGAAGTCTTCTGCATTGGTGGTCTCAAACCGCAGTTGATGCCCCCCGACAATCCAACGACGCGAGCTAAAGCCGGTGGAGTCCAGGCCGTTGACGACTTGCGCCTGATAGCTGAACGCGCCGATTTCGCCGAATAGCTCAATCCCGTTCTCATGCCAGATGGTTGGAATTAGGTTCGATTCCGATTCGGGGCGGGTGGTTGTGAAATAGTGTTGTGGGCGATGTCGCTTGGCAGTCAGACCGACCGGCACGATGATGTGCCCCACCCGAAGGTTGAGTGCCGGACGGATCGCAAAGACAGCGGCAAGTTTCTCAACAATGACCTCACCCCCCTTTTCGACTTCCATCTCGAACTCGCCAAACTCCTCGAATTTGTCGAACTCCATCGTGATGCCGGTCCCACCGTGCTCAAACTCGATCTCCGCTTCAAGCCGGATGGTGTCATTCATCTGGTATTTCGGTGAGATGACAAACCGTTCCACATCAATGCTGGCACGTCGCTCAGGGTCGGTCTGCCAATCGAAGTTGGCATAGTTGATTGCCCCGTAGCCGAAGATTTGCAGACGCTTGGAGTCAGCCGGTACGACTTGAGCCATCAAGAGTAGAAGAACAACACAACAGAAGACTCGCAATTTTACCCCTCAGATTCATTGAAATTGAGACTCAATTTCAATGTGCTATTAAATAAAAACGGGCATACTCAGCCATTCTGTTTGCCCGATTGATGTTGGTGCTTCTCAAATTGCTACTGAGACTCATTCGCAATTAAAACTCCATTATATTATAAATCGCAGCAAGGATTTTGTCAAGTTTTTTTTCAAATTATTAGCGAAGGAGGTGCGCGGTGTTATAAAATCAAAACAAGCAGCAACTGCCGGGAGTATAATTCCTAGAAAAGGAAATGCCCAATGTTATCAGTATCATGTCTTGGGTTGGCAACCGAAAGAACGGTCTATCCACTCGCAATTCGAGCCTCAAGCGACTCTGATAGAGACGTAGGAATTCTATTCCGACGAGTGCATAGGTGCCCAGACTACTATCCTAAATGATTGCTCCGACGGAGGTTTCCTGACTCAAGCGGACCAGAACCTTTTCACCCAGATGGCGCAAAACAACGCGATAGGCACTCGCTGAGGCCGGTGCCTCGTAAACGGGCTCGCCGACCGATATATCCTGTTTGTGCAGCTTCAGACACTTTTTGAATCGCTTGCCGCCGGTTGTAAAGCGAACAACCCGGAGCAGAACTACGCCTCAAGTGACAGACGAGATGATAACCGAATACCTCGAGGAACACCAAAATCACAAGAATCACGTTGATGATGACTTCACCATCGAATGACGACTTTCAGTCCGGCCGAACAAACTTGGAGTCTGACAGCTTTGAGTCGGCTTCAGCCGAAACCACGACTTTCAGTCGATGAAAAAACCTATAGGCTTTTAGTCCATAGTGGTTTAGTTAAACCTCCTTATTTGTTGATAGTTGGAACACTTGTGTTGTTATCGTAGAACTTCAAGATGCTCGGGTTTAAAGAACTCGTCTCCGTTTTCCAAAGCACGCTGTGTAATTATACGCATTGCTTCTGCGGCTTCATGATTTCCGTCTTTTTCAAACATATCGGCCACTTGTGAACCTATAGATACAGGAACTTTGCCATCCTCGGTTGTATGTGAGGCTATGAATTTACTCCTCTCAATCATACTGAAGGTATTACTACTGTCATCAGAGCTCAGTGTGCCTAATTCTTGCGAAATCCGAACAGTTTCCTCGAACAGCACGAGTGACTTTGGTATGTCTCTGGGGGCAACGCTACCGTCTTCACGTGCCATTGCCTCAAGTTGTGCTTGGATTTCAACCTGACGGTTTATCAACGTTTGTCTCCGTAACTCCACAGCGGAGACCTGCGGACTAGTACTTGAATCTCCCACATCGTGTGTGTCTGAACTGGCTTCCTCGCTCTCATCTACGCCATCTGCATCCCCTGTGTCAAGATGTGCATCTGTCGGATGCGTATCTGACAAGGTGGGACTCTCGCTGTCTTCAGAGGTTTGACTCTTGCTCGTTTCAGCTATCTGAGCACCTTGGTTACGCGAGCGCTCGCTAGGCAGATGTGAGTTCGGTTGGCTTTCCCGTTTTACCGGCTTGGTAACCTCATATACCGTGATATTTTCGACGGATTTCCCTGTAATCATCAAATATGCGAGAAAGCCCACAAATCCGACAATCACAAAAACGCCGACGAATTTAACATATTTGCCTAAATGTTTTATAAGCATTATAATGGTCCCCTATATTCGGGCCAGGAGTTAAGTAAGAAATTAGGTCTAACTCACCCCCGTAAATGGAGGATTAAATATGTCAACAAAGCGGATTCAGCATACTGCCAAATTCAAGTTTCAAATTGCACTTAAAGCCATCAAGTCAGACAAGAGTATCAACCAACTGGCAAGCGACCACCAGTTGCACCCAAGCCAAATCAGCCAGTGGAAGAAACAGTTGCTTGAACATGGGAGCGATATTTGCGCTTCCAGTCTGAGTAAGCAACAACGCGAGCAAAATGACAGAGAGTCGAATCTGTATGAGCAAATGGGGCGGTTGAATATGGAACTCGACTGGTTGAAAAAAAAAGCTGCCTCAAGCCGCTGAACAGAGACGGGCGCTCGTTGAACCTGACCACCCCAAACTGAGTATGCGTCGTCAGTGTCAGTTGCTGGCGGTCTCTCGGTCAACGCTCTACTACCCACCCGCTGCAGAGTCGGAAGACAATCTGCATCTGATGCGGCAAATAGATGAGCAGTATATGGAAACACCTTTCTATGGGAGTCGTCGAATGACATAGCATCTCAAGCGTCTTGGCTACCGTGTGAATCGCAAACGCATCAGGCGACTCATGCGTTTGATGGGCATAGAAGCAATTTATCCCAAACCCAAGCTCTCACCCATTAACAGCGAGCATCGGATTTATCCATACCTATTACGTGACTATGAGGTGACCGCTTCCAATCAAGTCTGGTCGGCTGACATTACATATATCCCGATGAATAAAGGGTTTATGTATTGGGTTGCGATACTCGACTGGTATAGTCGTTACGTCATCACTTGGGAGTTATCCAATAGTTTAGAGAGTCAGTTCTGTCTCGACGCCTTGCATCAAGCATTATGTGGGGCAACTCTTGCAATCTTCAATACCGACCAAGGTATCCAGTTTACCGCCAATGCTTTCACCGATACCATCGAAGCCGCTGGCATTGCTATGAGTATCGATAGCGCGGGTCGGGCCATTGACAACATTTACATCGAGCGGTTTTGGCGTTCGGTCAAGTATGAAGATGTTTACCAGAAACTGTACCCGACGGGACAAGCCCTTTTTGATGGATTAACTCATTATATGCGTTTCTATAATGAGAAGCGACCTCACCAGAGTCTCGATTATGCGACGCCGGCTGAGGTGTATCTCGGCTAAAGCAGTGTCGGTGACTCTCAATCATCTTACTTATTTATCCATTATTTTGGCATGGACAATGGGTCCACTTTACATAGTTGATTCTCCTATTAGAGTTTACGTGGTTTAAGAGCGTAGCATTCTATATAGAACGCTGCGTTTCTGTTGCCCCCTAAAAGGGGATTGGATTTGGAATATAAGCGAAATTCACCGTGCGACACATCTCGCGAAATAACCCAAGTTGCGACCTATTCCAGAGAGACCGAGTTTTTGGTATACGTTTCCCAGATGCTGAGCAGATCGATTGCGTTTTCACCCAATTCGTGTCAATTCATCGTAAAAAACTCGGTTTCTGCCCTAGCAAGCGAGTCGCATGACGAGCGCGATAGTTTTCCTTGTCTTATCAAGGTGGCAACTCGGGTTATATTTAAACTGTGACAAGGATTTTGTCAACTTCTTTTTTTGCAAATAGAAATCGCGCGCCGACGTTGAGGAGCATACTCTTCCAAGCCGTGTGGGAGAATCCCTTCTCAATTGGAAAGGTAGGAGGTGCAAATCGTGATAGACAAGGCACCCCACCTTTTTGCGCTATCACTTCCAGCCTCGAACCATATAAGCCTGCAAGATACCGCTCTCGTCCGAATTGAAAAACCCCATGTTGCCATCTGGCGAGAGGAATGGGTGGATATGGCTACCTTTTTCCCAAGAAGAGCGTGGATTGAGCAAGAAGGTGATATTTCCCAGTGAACCCGTCTCATCAGCGGGCAACTCAGCCAGGTAGATTGCCCCGCCTTTGTCCCGGGGCCCCGCGTCCGTAATCAAACATCGTCCGGCGATGTCCGTGGCAAAATGATAGAAGTCGGGGTTTGGAAAGTGCCGCGACAGGTCGTTGCGCACGCCACCCGGCGTATTGATACCCAAATGCCCAACGTGAGGCAGCGCTTGTCCCTCAATGAGCTGACAACTCCTGGGTTCTCGAGTGGAAGTGCTGGTACAAGCCCTCGCGCTGCGACCAATCCAGCATTGGTGCCCCTGGCAAAATTCAACCCCATCGCGTCCCCAAGGCAGGTCTCTAAGCTGCGTGCCATCGTCGCGGATGACGTGGATATCCGCACCAACTCCGCTGACCAGTCGGGTGACTTTTCCTGTCGCATCACAGGTATTCCTATGGTTCTCTTGGATCAGGATATCGTGTGCTTCCGCCGCGTCGAGGGAACGACTGTACTGCGGGTGCATGTTGCACCACGTCTGTCCGTGGATGATGAGTTCGACGGTTGCTTCCTCCAGATCGAACACTATCAATCCCCAAGGGGCGCCTTCCGCTTTGCCATCGCCGAGAAAGGCAGAAATCGCCAGCCGCCTACCATCAGAGGAGATAGTGGACAGTGGATAAGGACGGCTTGGACGAAAATTCGTGCCGGGAAGCGGCGCGTCAACGGTCAGTACTGTATCCCTGCCGGAGCCATCCATACCGACTCGCTTGAGGGTCAATCTCCCGCCGCCGGGTCTAGTCTCATCGATAAAATAGTAGAGGGTCGTTCCATCGGGCGAGACAGAGGGGGCAGTCGCGCCGATCTCTTCAGTAATTGGGATAAGTTCACAGTTATTCTCCAGGTCACAGATTAGATACCTGTGTTCCAGGTCACGCGGGTCCGACCCGTGTGGATGGGCGGAGCGATGCAGGATAAACCGCTTAGAATCCGGCGTGAAGATCTGTGCCTCCATGTAGATATGTGAACATGGCACATCAACTTCGGTCGTTAATTGGATAACTTCCAACCTGTCAGGGCTGGTTTCATTTAACATATCGGGACGTTCTTTCATTGTCTCTCCATATGCTCCTTACCACGCAGTCCACCCACCATCAACTAGCAGATTCTGACCGGTAATATAACTGCCAGCGTCACTCGCCAGTAACACGACAGCACCTTTCAACTCCTCGGGTCTGCCCATACGACCGAGCGGTACCTTCTCCTTCAGGAGAGGGATGAAGCCTTCAACACGGTCGCGGACCTCCGGCTTTGGGAATGGACCGGGCGCGATGGCGTTGACCCGGATATTATACTTCGCCCAGTAAGCCGCGAGATATCGGGTCAAATGTACCACACCGCCCTTCAGTGCGTGGTAATTCGGGGAGCTGTTGACCGGCAGCCCTTCGTAGACGCTCGGATAACTCGCCACGACCCCGTACATACTGGCGATGTTGATAATTGAGCCGGGGGCCTGGCGCTCGCGCAAATGGAGCATCACATCTCGTGCCAGCAGGAAATAGGCGGTCACTCCCACATGATAAGCCTGATCGAAGTCTTCAGCCGTAGCGGTGTCAATGTCCGGGGCGGCGCCTCCGTAGGCGTTATTGACCAAAACATCGATTTGTCCCATTCGTTCGACCACCTCGGCGACGAAGCCGGGGCTGGTGTCGGTCTCGCCCGGACTGAAACCCAAACCAAGATGTCCGCTGCCGCCGGGCAGCGTGGCAGCGAACTGGGCCGCCTGTTCAGCATCGCGGCTAGTGACCACGACCCGAGCGTCGGCTTCGGCAAGGGCGCGGCTCATAGCTGAACCCAGCCAGCCGCAAGCCCCGGTCACAATAGCAACTTTGCCCTGCAAGCTGAACAGATCCAGGACATTGCGTTCAGTGGAACTCATGATATTCCTCCGTTTCAATGAAAAATCCCCAGGTTAATCCTTGAACAATGTTGTCACTACCGTCACTTCTTCAGTCCGGAATCCTTTCTGTTGAATTTGGAAACGGACTTCTCGCAAGACTAGTTGCTCGGGAATCGCGTCAAAGTATGCTTTTGTGATTCCGATCGACAATCACCTGGAATAAGCAGAATATCTCAAGACGAACCGCATAGAGGTCTTGGCTCAGTGCATCAGCACCCTACGTTATTGCGCCTGTAAAAGTTATCGTCTTGTATATTGTACACACAGGTTACATCATATTTACTTTCGGTGTCCTGCTGACGTTTCCTTATCCTGTTTTCGCGCCTATCCAAAAACGTCCAGCGCCGGTGCAGGATGACCGCGCCATCGTAAGACAGCCCATGCATAGGCTTTATGTAGCATCAGGCGGTCGGCAGCCAGACGCAAATCCTAAGTTCATGTTGCTCTTCTGGCAGAAGCGAAGCGTCACGTTTTTTTCAAGCAATGTGAGAAGACGTTGTTGTTGAGCGGGGGACATCTGGCTGTGAGCAATTCGGAGTAATTCGTCAACAGGAAGCCTCTGCATTGCAAACAACTTGGCGTGCATCTCGTTCGGGGCGTTGATGCTTTGTGCCGCAAGCTGTTCAGGAGATTACTGAGTCAACTCTGCGATGTGTGCTAACAACCGGTACACCTGTTCAGGAAGCTCGATTGTGAGTCTTTGTGTAGCCATTTGATTGAAACACCAAATTAGAGAATTAAACCGGTTAAAGTAAAGCCCCTTCAGTAGCTAACACCTTTTAATTTCTCGCACATTTCTCCATCTGCACTGGATGTCGAGGCTTCAGCCGGGGCTTTCAAACTGGCGCTCCGGCTGAAGCCTCAACATCCTGAAATCCGCCAATTCAAAAAACGTTAGCGACTGAAGTAAAGCCCCTTTATCTTACCATATACGTTGGCAATAAGCAACTCACTTATCGGGCAACACAGCCACTGCTAGTTACCAAATATTTGACAACGCTTCAGCCGCCTTGTGACGAATCTCCCTCGATTTATCCTTCAACGCCTCTTGCAACGCAGGCGCCGCGGCTTGTGAGGACTCACCCATATCTCCTAGCACATCAGTTACCTCAATGCCAACCTCCACTGATTCATTGTCCAATGCCTTTGTCAAGTTAAAAGATTAAAATATTACGATTGTTTTTCGATCAAAGTTATGCTATAGTAAAAACAGACACTCACCTGGAAAAACGAGGTATTTATGAATAATCAAAGCACTGTTACACAACGTCCCAATCTGTTGTATATCCATTCCGATCAGCACAGTCCCGCTGTTACCGGCTGTTACGGCGACCCACTGGTGCAGACGCCAAACCTGGATCGGCTTGCGGAGCAGGGGGTTGTGTTTGAGAATGTCTACTGTCTTTCCCCAATCTGTGTTCCTTCGCAGATGTCAATGTTGACCGGACAATACCCTTACGAGAACAAGGTCTGGACAAACGACCATATCCTCGATTTGAGGCGGTAATTTTATCGAAGCTCAGAAAAGTATACAAGGAGATGTTTTCAAACGCCTCCTTGGGACCACAAGAGAAAACCTTGTTCGGTTGGTGCTTAAACACCGTTAAAAACAAGTGACTGCTATCGTTGGGAATCAATATCGTCGAAGCTATTGGAAGGCGGCAAGTTTGATAACCGCCTGCGCGGAGGTGCTGCGTCTTCGAGGGAAGGAAGGGGAAGTACAATCCCTGATCAGTGAGATTCGGAATCAATTTCCGCGTCACCGCTTCGTTTCAGGCAGAACTGAAAGAGCAAGCGGAAGGTAACCTGAGAGTGTCTCTGAGAAGCGCCAAATCAACCCGAATTCAGACTAAAACTTTTCAAGGTTGAAGATTGGAAATTTATTGGAATTGGAGTTAAATGATGCTACAACAAGACCCATGGATTCCTATTGAACCGGATTGGGAAACGATTCTGGAAAAGTACCCCAATCCAATCCAGGCGCTCGCGGAGATGCGCACCCCTGCGCCGATTATCCGCCAAGCGTACAACCCAGATCACTGTGCGGGACTCATCCAAAAGTTCATCGACAAAGATCTGATGTACGATCAGGACGCGCTTTACGCCGACCCCTCTATTGTTCCCCCGGAACGTATCGATATCGGCACAAGCCTTGCCAATCGTGGGAACTCTCCAGAGGATTTCTTTGCGCACGGCCAGGAAACCCATGACCTCTTCAAGACACTGTTCGATGGCTTCGATAATCCGGTTTCAACCCTGTACGAGAATCTCGCCCGCCTTGCGCCCGGCAAGCGTGTAGTGACAGCGTATGAACCTGATGGTCGGCTGTATGGTCCCGCGATTTTCCGCATCCACTACGGCGGCACCGCTTACCAGCCCCATTTCGATTCAGTCCGGTGGCGTGAGAATCGCGTCGATTATGCGGTCTATCGTTTCGAGCATCAGTTGGCTGGGCTGATCTGCTTTCAGAATTCCGAAATTAAAGGCGAAACTGCGCAAGCGATTCTGCATCGTTGTTTGTGGATGCCAGACATCAATGACCACATCCAGCAGGGGACCTTCCATCAGTATGCAGCGCAAAATAAGGTTGAAAACGTCCAGGTCGATTTAGAGGTCGGCGACCTCTACTTTTTCAACACCCGATGCATCCATGAAGTCCCCGGCGTCAAAGGTAAAGCGCCACGCGTTGTCCTTGCCATCTTCATCGGATATTCTCCGGATGATGAGGAAGTTTTCGTCTGGTCGTGAAAATGCCTTGCGCCAGCAATTCCCGATTGGTGAGAATGCTCGCGTCGTGAAACCGATAGTCCTTAGATTTGAGTCGGTAGTAGTATCGCAGCCGTCCTTCTTCTACCTCGCATCTGAGGTCATCGGGAGAGATCTTTAACATCTTCGCTGCTTCATTGAGGTTATACTCAATGGTGCAGCCACGTATTCGCATTGGTTTTCCTTCCTTGCGTCTCTCCTTGTCAGGAGAACCAACGCTGAAAATTTCGAGAAAGTTGCGAGATTTATACCAGCGAACGGCGCAGGGGCTCATATCACGCAACTCTATCACTCAACAATCTACCAGGAGAGAAACAATGCAACTCAAATTTGCTTATCTAGGCGCATGGCACAGCCACGCCAGCATGCACACCCGTGAGGCAACAGAGCGTCCGGAGGAATTTCAACCTATTGGATTCTACGACCCAGATCCGGCGGTCGTTGCGAGAAGAGAGCAGGAGTGGTCTGAATCCTTTCCTGACCTCACCGTTTTTCCATCAGTCGAAGCGGTATTGGACAGCGACGCTCAAGCGGTCATCGTCGAAGGGCATGTTTACCAGAATTTGGACTACGCAGAGCAGGCGCTTGAAGCGGGTAAACATGTGTTGCTCGAAAAACCGGCAGGCGTCGATCTGGAACAATTGAAGCGGATCCACAAACTCTCGGAGCGCAAGGGACTGAGCCTTCAGATGGCGTATATGTGGCGGTACAATCCCACTATCCACGAGATCCTCCGGCTGGCTAAATCGGGGGCGTTGGGTAATATTTTCTACTATCGTGGGCACATTCCCAAGCCCATATTGTGGCATCCGCAGTTAGAGAAAGAGTTCAAGGTTTATCACGGCGGGATCTACTTCGAGATGGCTGGCCACCTGATTGATCTGATGGTCATCATGATGGGCGAGCCGAAGGCGGTGCAGCCCTCCTTGGGACGACACTACGACAACCGATCCGAGGTGGATAACGCAGTCGTCGTCCATGAATTTGAAAGTGGGCTCGGCACAATTGACACGGCAGGCATGCACGTTGAGAGCGGCAAAACCCGCCGCATTGAAGTGTACGGCACGAAGGGTACGGCCATCCATACGCCCATCGGCTCGGATAACCTCAGCCTGAGTTTAGAAGCGGATGTCGAAGGCTACACAGCGGGTTCGCAAGATGTGACCATTACTCGGTCGTCAGCCTCTAGATCGCTGTTGCGAGAGCTCGCCGCCTGTATTCGAGGAGAAAAACAGCCAGATTACACGCTAGCGCATGATAGGGCTGTACAGCGGACACTATTTGCCGGTTGTGGCATAACAGACGGAGATGCGCTTAGGTCTACGTGAGGCTAAAAATGGGGTCGTTTGATTTAGCACCGAGCGATTTTAATGATCTGGCGAGTCAGTCAGGAGCTTAGGGGTATAAAAATGTTCGTTGGCGTGGATGGGTGTAAAGCTAGCTGGTTCGCTGCGGGCTGCTAGCCCGTTCATCAAACGTGAATGGTTTTGAATGATGTTCATTGGTGTAGATGGCTGCAAGGCGGGGTGGTTTGCTGTTGGACTGACAGGCGACAATCGCTGGCGGGTTGATGTTTTTCCGGATATGTCTAGCCTTTGGGCTCGGTACAGTCAGGCGTCGGTGATACTGGTTGATATCCCTATTGGCCTGAGAGAAGATGGTACGGGTGAACGCCGCTGCGACCCTGAAGCCCGGAAGTTGCTCGGTCCAAGGCGTTCGAGTGTGTTTCCCGCGCCGTGCCGGGGGGCGATCTATGCGCAGTCATATCAGGAAGCCTGCGATGTCAATCAACGACTGATAGGCAAACGATTGTCTGTTGAAAACTGGAATATTATCCCCAAAATTCGTGAGGTCAATTGCTTACTTTCGGGCGACGCCTCCGCGAGAGATCGCATCAGAGAAACCCATCCGGAACTCTGTTTTTGGGGATTGGCGGGTCGTCCGATGCAACACGCCAAAAAGCGGAGTGAAGGATTGTCGGAACGGACACAGCTCCTCCAGTCAATTTATCCACAGACTGCCGATATTATCGCCCATGTGCTATCCACCTATAGGCGCAAAGATGTAGCAAGGGACGACATTCTCGATGCACTATCCGCCGCAGTGACAGCCATGATAGGGGGACAAAATCTTGCATCCATTCCACAAGAACCGGAGTTTGATAATCGGGGATTGCGTATGGAAATGGTATACTATAATTATACAGCGTAAACCGATGAATTGAGACGTTGCGCAAGTCTGGTTGCCCTATCAGCAGAATAGGGCAGATTTATACGAAACCCTGTACGAACTTATGAAATGAACCACTCAGTTGCTAGCGTTTGAGATGCTGAATCCCTGGGATGTGAACCGCGATAACATGGTGGACATTTTTGATCTGGTGCTCGTTGCCGGAGAATTTGGCAAATCTCCGCCTGATCATCCGGCGGTAGATGTCACTGGTGATGAGGTCGTGAACATTTTCGATCTTGTCTTCGTTAGCGGACACTTTGGTGAAAGCTACGGTGCAGTCGAATTAAAGAAATGAACCCCTTAATTTTCACCCTTTGAAGGTAAGTCAACCTTCGTATTCGACATCTGCTCCAACGCGAGCATCAAGGCGTGTATCCCCAAGCGTCCATGCCCCTGGGCTTGGACAGCAAGGTAAAGCTGATGCACGAGGGCGAGTCCAGGGAGACTGAGGTTCATTTTCTTTGCCTCGTCCAGTGCGATCCCCATGTCTTTGATGTAATGTTCGGCAAAGAAGCCGGGATCGAAATTGCGCTCAAGGATGCGCGGCGCAACATTGTCGAGGGTCCAGCAACTCGCTGCGCCCTTGCTAATCGACGAGAGCATCGTTTCCACGTCTAGGCCGGCCTTGTAGCCGTAGATCAACGCCTCGCAGACGCCGATGATTGTTCCTGCAAAAGTAATCTGATTGCACATCTTGGTGTGCTGCCCTGCGCCCGCTCCACCTTGATGGACGATGTTTTGCCCCATTGCTTCAAAGAGAGGCATGACCACTTCAACAGCATCAGCATCGCCGCCCACCATAATAGACAGCCGTGCCTCTCGCGCTCCAATATCCCCGCCCGATACCGGGGCATCGATCGCGGAGACGCCCCGCGCTTTGGCGTCCTCATAAATCTCCTGTGACAGCGATGGCTCGGTGGTTGTCATGTCAACAATAATGCCCCCCGACTTCGCACCTTTTAAGATGCCATTTTCGCCGAGATATACCTCACGCACATCTGGCGGAAAACCGACGATGGTGAAGGTCACGTCCGATGCCTCAGCGACTTCACGGGGGGAATCTACCCAGGTTGCCCCGGCATCCAGTAGGTGCTGCGACTTCGCTTTTGTGCGATTGTAGACGGTCGCCGAATATCCGAGGTCCATGATGTGCTGGCACATCCAGCGTCCCATGACGCCGGTCCCAATCCAGCCGATTTTTGTCCTTGAAGGATTAACTTTCATCCGATTTTTGCCTCCTTAATTTGTATCCAACCTTCCGAAGGCCCTCAAAATATGGGTTAGATCAAGACTTTTCACATACTTTTTCGCAATAAGTCGTTACAGGCTTTTAATAAAGTGCAAGGACGCTAGGGTGCTAAGACGCAAAGAAAAGCAGAAACAACCCCTCCAACCTCCCCTGTGGTGCTACGCACCACACCCCTCTAACTCCCCCTTGTAAAGGGGGAGAACCTTCGTAAGGGGAGGCTTACAACTCTGTGTCTTTGCGACTTTGCGTTAAATGAAGCGAAAAGCCATTATCTACTCATTGCGTACTTTTTTCGCCGTAACAGATTCAACGAGATCATAGAGTGGGACTTCAATTTTCCGGAACGGCGGGCGTTTTTGCTTGACAGCTTCTTCGATTTGACGCATTGTCTCAATCGAAAACCACAACTCTCCGCAGTCTCTGCACTCTTGCGCCGAAACATTTTCTAAAAGGCCAATACTCACGAAAGCGGGAATGGAAATCCAGAATCCCCAGTGCCACGATGTGGGCGTTGACCAAATCAGATTGCAGATGGAACTAAATATCACCCCGAAGATTACATAGGCGCCAATGATTGGTACAAGCCGTTCTGCACTGAACAGCGGGGCGCCGTTTGCGAATAAGACAACGCCTACAATAAAGAGTGCTGGAAGCACACCAAAAACGTCTATCAGGACCTCATATCGCCATTGAGAAAAGTTTCACCCGTGCCATGCGGACACGCGATTCTTCTCCCCTTCAGTACTGCAATCGATGCGTTCCTCTGCTGTGATTCGACGCCTATACTATATCTGCATTTGCCACAAAGTACAAGAAAAAAACTGAATGGATTGTTGGCACGATAAATAAACCTATGCCGCCTATTTTGAAGGAGTAAGGGAGCGGAGATGCAAGATAGCACGGATCATCAGAATGAACGGATTTGTCTCAGGAGAATCCGTAAATTCTGTTAATCTGTGCTATAACGGAGTTGAAGGAGAGGAAGGAGCAGAAGGATAGAAGTCCATTTTCTTCCTTTCATTCTGCCGATTGATGTTGACGCAGCTTCTACTTTCTGCTAGAATAATCTGTCACCTGGGGAGGCTAGATACGAGGCAGCAGTTGGATCGACTAAAGAAGGAAGTTGGAGATAAGAAGTAAACGTACGCCTCAAGTCGACATCAACAGATTGGAGGTTTCCTCCGAACACTTCTGTGGATTTACACTGACATCAATCAAATCGGTTTAATCTTCGACGTACCGTTTTTTAATGCGCCTTCCGTTTGTGCCAAGTGGACGGGAGCCAGATCTGCTGTACATCGCAACCGAGCATCTTTCTCGGTTGGAAGATACCTATCTGGATGGTCCGGCGGACGTTGTGGTAGAAGTTGTTTCAACAGAAAGCATAGACTGAGACTACAACGGAAAGTTCAGCGAATACGTTCTTGGCGGCGTCCCTGAATACTGGCTGATAGATTTGTTGAAAGAGGAAGCAGTGTTCTATCATCTGTCAGACAAGGACAGGTATGAACCCCTGCCTTTGGAAGATGGGATTATCTTCCGCTCTCAAGAGATCCCTGGATTTTGGCCTCGAGTCGATTGGCTTTGGCAGACGCCGTTACCGAATACGTTTGACGCATTACAGGAATTGATGCCCGAGTTGCAAACGGAAGCCCTTCGTCAGGCAGAGATGAAAATCCGGGATGAAGCTAATGCCCGGCGACGGGAAGCCAATGCTCAACGTCAGGCGGAGGCGGAATTGGATCGGCTTCGAGTGGAGTTTGAAGCTTTACGCGGCCGCTCGGAGGAAGAAGAGCATTAATGTGTTGAGCCTTTCAGATGATGCGCCGGATTGCATCGGGAGAAATAACGCGGACTGCGAGCTCGTAATCTTTTGGTCATCTCATCGAAAACCTTTGATTTCAATACGCTTCGCTACTCAATCAACGAGGTTTTCGGATAATAGGGAGGATTTTTAATGCTGAAATCTATCAGTGAAGATGTACTCAAAGCTGCCCAGACAATTCCATATCCGTCAGATCTTTATCGCTTCGATGCAGTTACCGAAGGGATTTGGGGTGGCTTTGGAGCCATAACGGACGCGCATGTGCTATTTTTCCATGACCACGGTTATCTGGTGGTTCACGATGCGTTCAGTCAAGCGGAAGTGCAAGAGATGTTGGAAGGGCTGCTGGACCTAATGGACGGGAAGCATCCGGATTACCGAGGTATCCAATTTGAACCGAAGCTAGTTAAACAGAAGTCGAAGCTTTCCTCGCAGGGGAGGCGCGATATCATCCGCAAAATCTTCCGTTTCGTGGAGTATGAACCGCGTTTGAAGGCGATATCCGAGCATTCGGGGCTGATCGCCGTGGTTCAACGCCTCATTGGGGAAACACCCACCCTATTCCAGGACATGGGGTTGATTAAACCGCCGATGATCGGATCAGAGAAGCCGTGGCACCAGGACTGTGCCTACTTCAATTTACCGCTGGGGACGCCGGTCGTCGCGGCCTGGATTGCGTTGGATGAAGCGACCCCTGAAAATGGCTGCATGCACATCATCCCTGGCTCCCATAAAGAAGGTCCGATGGTTCATTTCAAACGGCGAGATTGGCAGATCTGCGACACCCATGTGCCTGTGCATCGAGATGTGATGGCGCCGCTCAAGCCGGGCGGCTGTCTTTTCTGGCATGGACTGTTGCATCATGGTACGCCCGCGAACCGATCGAATCTGCGTCGTCGTGCGCTTCAATTCCATTATAGCCCCGCCGGCAGTGAGAGTACCACGACCAAAGAACGGATGGAGATTTTCGGGAGTGAGGGAAAAGACATCGATTGCTAAATGTATAAAATGTATAAGTGGTTAAGGTGTTCTGCCACTATCGCTTGAGGGCAGAGAGTTTTGACAGGAACGATTGCTTCAACCCCGATCTTCAATCGGCGACAGCTTGTTCACGTATTTTTGCCAGCATGTGCTCAGGTCAATTGCGCAAGTTCAAACCGTATATTATTTGAGTATTATAGCGGAGGTGAGTCATGGAAATTCCGAAGGAGAATGGATTCACGGCGGTGGAGTACCAACGTCGGCTCGCCGCGGTGCGTGCTCAGATGGCTGACCGCGAAATCGATCGCTGGTCGTCCTCAGTGCTGACAACACATACTACCTCACGGGTTATAATAGCGTTAACTCGTGAGACTTTCAGTGCTGTATTGTCGCGCAGAGCGGCGAGCCGGTGCTGTACACGGCGAACGACGATCCGGTGCGGAAGATCGTCGAATTGCTAGACGACCTCCGCCTGCGTGACAAACGCCTGGGGCTTGAAGAAAATAGCCCGAACCTGGGGGTGCACAATCACCAACGTTTGCAGCGAGCGTTAGCTGGTATCCAATGGACGGACGCTTCGGGTTTGGCAAACAAAGTCCGGCTAGTCAAGTCCCAGGAGGAGATTACCTGTATGCGTGAAGCGGCACGGTCGCGCACATTCCCATCCAGCGCGACGATTCGGTCTTTATCGAACTGGGGCTTGTGTGCGACGCTACACCGCACCATTAATGCGCACGACTGTTGTTGGGCCCATGCCTTCTGAACGTCAGGAGATCATGGAAGCCGCACAACTGGCAGTACAGACCATCGTTGAGACTGCCCGAGCCGGTGTGCGGGCTTCAGACGTTGCAACGGCTGCATACAACAAGGCTATCAAGCAGATCGGGGATCGCATCCAGTTCCACCACAATTTCGGCTATTCGGTTGGCATTGGCTTTCCGCCGGATTGGTTGGAACCCATCCACTTTTTCATCCAACGAGACAACCACACCCCCTTGCAAGCCGGCATAACCTTCCATCTTCCCCTCACCCTGTGCGTCCTCGGCGTCTACGGCGTCGGTACCAGCGAGACCATCTTGATCACTGAGGAAGGGTGTGATGTCCTGACACAGGACTGAACAGCATCACAAAAAAAACAGTGACGGCAAAAGGATGATACACGGTACTTTTTCTCAAATATCGCCGCCTGAATTGATTGCGCAGCGACTGGATTGGTAAACCTCCCGACTCTGTGTTTAACTGTCTCGAACGGGGTTTGTATCATCCTTTTGCTGCGACTGAAAAAAGATCTGTGCGCTGTGCACAGGACTCGGTGAATCTCCCGCCTAATTTTTAGACTGTGGATAGTGGCGATAGCCTTCCTACAACGAGGCAGATGATAAGGTTGCTATTGCTCTAAAGCATAAATATTCGGGCAATTGCCAAGACTCAGACCCTAATCTTCAATTGGGGTCTACCTTGACTGTCCAAATACTTCTGCATCGAACCACTATCCACGTTTTCTATCTCGCCTGAACACCCGGCCATTGATCATCACTCGCCGTCACGTCCACCACAATCCCATCAGGGTCTTCCACCTTGAACGATTCATCTGGGGGTAAATTCGAATTGTAGGCTTTCCCACCCACCCCATCCGATATAATCTCGAACCCATTCGCCTCACACCGTCTCGCGGCTTCCTGCAGGTCCGGGACGCGCACGCCGATGTGGAGGTAGTCCAACATTCCGCCCACATGCGCTGGACGCTCCGGTCCGTTGTGCTGGAAGACCCGGAAGTTGTGGTAGCCGTCGGTGAGATCGTAGCAGCCTTCTATTGTCGAAAAAACTTCCAATCCGAGGGCGTCGCGCCAAAACCGAATGGTCTCTTCTAAATTGCTGGCGCGAACGCCGACATGTACGAGAGTAGGCATAATTCATTCTTCCTTCTGAGAAAGGTTACGAAGTTGCGGAAATTGTAGCACACTTCCACAGGAAGTCAAACGAAAATCTCCGAACAACGTCATTTGAACCGTTACACACTTTTTTGCAAGATTGTCGCGTCAAGTTGGGGTTTATATGAGTTCATTCACTCTCTTCCTGATCCAACTTCGCCACCGCCTCCTGCGCAGCCTCTGAGCCCGGTTGCAAGGCAATTACCTTCTCGTAATCGGCGTGTGCCTCCACATCATACCCTAGCTGCTCATAGGCCCATGCCCTTCGGTAGTAGACCGGCCCCAACATCGGATGATCCCCGCCCCACTCCTGAATCTCAAAGGCCGAAAGCTCAACCACCTTGCGATAGTCAAATTCCGCGTCTTGTGGTTGACCCAATCGCTCATAGATGTCCGAACGACTGAGATACGCCTCTGCAAATTCTGGTGTGATCTCGATTGCTTTGTCAAAATCTGCAAGGGCGAGTCGATCTTCGCCCAACTGAGTATAGGCTTTGCCGCGATAATAGTAGGCTGCTGCGCTTGGTCTACGCTTAATCACCGCCGCATAGTCCGCAAGGGCGCTTTGCTTATCCCCCATCTCCAGATAGGCTTCTGCCCGTTTCCAGGTCACAAACGCCGCCCATCTTTTCTTCAACGATGCGGTGTAATCCGCAATTGCTTTCTGATAATCGTCCAACGCACGATGAGCATCGCCACGACTGTAGTATGCATCTGCTGCGTACCGCTTCAGGCTTAACGTCTGGGTATAATCCGCGATTGCTTTCTGGTATTCGCCCAAGCGATAGTAAGTCAGTCCACGCTTGATGTAGGCTTCTGCGTACTTTGCGTCGATTTTGATTGCGCGCGTGAAGGCGTATACTGCCTGCTGATAATCGTGATTTGTTCTTAGCTTCAGGAGCGCTGCGCCTTCCGCCACAGCATTGAGGGCCTCCGGATCTTCGCCTTTCAGGCTGTCCCAGGTCACGAATCGGGAGGCAATGAGGATACAGGCGATTAACACAGGTAACATGACGTAGATCAATAAACGTGACATGGATTATCCTTTGCGAAACGAAATGTGATGCCAGGAGGGTCATCTTTCCAAACCTGACAGGCTAGCCCTAACACCTTCAGGGATACAGTGGATGGATGTCTGCACCATATTTCAGGTCAGAGACAGACTCATATCGTTTAGAGAGATCGATAGCAAGATAGGACCGAGTTCCCGGCTGTGCGCCATAGCCGGTGGAGAAAAAGAGTTGACGTTCACCGAGTCGTGCCACGCCATCTTTGATGTTCTTCTTCGGGAAATAACCCAGTGGCGTATGTCCCACAATCAGCAGGCGCCCCCCGATTTGTTTGAGAAACGCATCCGTTTGAGACGGCATGTATCCACCAACCTTTGCAACGGCGGGACGGTCCCAGAGTAGTTCCTCAAGCACCTTTTTGCTTGGATGGGTGAGATCGGCAAGCCCTTTGGCGGAGCGCGACGTACCGGCGTGGACGCCAACGAAGCCGTTTTTACCGACTGCGACTGTTGGGAGGCTGATCAGGTAATCGTAATGTTCGTCCGTCATCCGCTCAATAAAATTGAACTGCTGAAAATAGGGGCCTTGTGGGCTTCTATAAAGCCGATCAATCATACGCCCACGGTTGTCCGCGTTCATACCGTTCTTCTTGAGCAGCGCATAAGTATCGGCGACAGCAAGTTCGTGATTCCCTTTGAGGTAGATTAACCGTTCTGCGCCTAACTGCTGTTGAAGCTGCATGATTCGATCGACAATCCTTGCATCCCCATAAGGTTCAAAGATCGAATCACCCGGTTTGTGGTCAACGACATCGCCGAGAATCAAACCGTAGACATCCTCCCCGGCCTCAATCCGCTCTACCAGCTTTGTTCGAATCAACCATTGATTGAAGTCATTCCAATGTGTATGAAAGTCTGTCGCAATATACACGGTTCCGTGATCGGGGAGGACAACCAACTCGCCATCCCGTGTCGGTCGATTCGGGTAATCGGCGAGTTGGTTGGATTCTGTCGCTGCCGAGGTGCTGAGACTGAGTAAAACGTAAAACGTAATGCGTATTGCGTGTTGCGTGAATGAACGTCTGAACCAATGAATCCATTTTCCCATTTTCCCCATTCCCGCCTCATTTCCTTATGTGAAATGTCGTTTTCGAATCGGACAAATGGACTTTACCCAGAGATGAGAAACTTGATGAGGGCAATCCCTATGGCGACCCAAATGAGCAAAATCAAACCGATCATCCATTTATAGATGTTATCTGTCGAGTCAGACACTTTGCTAATCCTATCATTGAGTTGGTCAATCTTATTATCAATACGGCTATTCGTTTGATCAATACGTCCGCCAAGTTCGGTTTGTACTTCATTGAGCCGATCGCTCAGTTCAGCACCCATGCGATCGATGCGCCCACTGAGTTTAGCATTGATACTATCGATACGACCAACCAATTCAATTCTGAAATCTCGCACTTTATTCTCAAGATTGTCAATCCGCTTTTCCAGTTGTGAAACGACGCCTTCCAACCTTGAGATATTGTGGGTGTTAATCTCCACCATCTCACGAAGTGCGATTAGATCAGGATTGATAAGTTCTTGCATCGCTTTTTCTTCCGTTTTACGCTTCACGCATACACTACCGTGTCGTCAGATTATCCCCCAAATTGGTGGCGTCGATCTTGCTGCGTTCAAGGCAGACGGCGACAACGAGCATTTCGAGGTCTTCTTGCGTGTGGTTATAAATCCCATGCGATCCACCAAGCCAATTCGGGATTACAGCGCCAGGGTAGACTTCCTCTGTTTCATTGTCTACTGTCATCCGGCCGCTGCCATTCATGATGATATAGGCTTCTTCGATGGTGTCATGCCGATGATAGCCGACAGAGGTGCCGGGCGGTAACAAGGCATGTCCGACGAATCCCCAGTTGTTTCGGAAATCCTGATGTTCCCATAGCATTCGGACACCGACTTCGCCTTTGCCTTGGTGCGAAGGGTGATAGGCCAGCAGATTACGGTCAAGTCTAGCAACAGGAAGGCGGTCGACCGACTCCAGCGGCGCGTTGGCGCGATCATCGCCGAAATCCGTCGAATCTGCGGGTTTGCCCACCGCCGCGACGTTGAAGTTGAACCAGCGGGTTTCTTTGTCGGTATGGTTATAGATGGCGTGAGACTCCCCTTGACGCAGGGGCACCGCCGCGCTACCGATGACCTCTGCCGTGCGGCCATTGTGCGTAAATTGCGCCGCGTTATCGATCGTGACGAAGACCTCCTCAGCGGTATCGTGTCGATGATGACCGATACCGCCGCCAGGCGGAAGAATGGCGCTATGGATAAACCGCCATGGGGTGCCAAAATCGTCGCCTTCAAAAAGGCTTTTGAAAAGTATCGACCCCGCCCCACCATGGACGCCGCTGATTTCCTGCATCTCTTCGCGTCGAGCATAAGCAATTCTCATCTTCAGATCTCCTTTCAAAAATCAACGAACCAAGATATAATCTCTGATTGACAATGTAAATTCTACACCCCTTGTGGAGACTACATCCTTACCAACTAGCACCAAAGGTTATTATACAAAAGCCTCCGTTTCTTTGCAATTAGAATATCGTTGACTAAAACCGGCAAACCTGCTATAATCCTCTACTTGCTAAGTAAATAATACTAGCCGGACGATGCTCTTCATCGTGTGTGAAGTAGAGGTTTAGATGCGTACTCAAGTAACACTGTAAATATAACCCATCTCATATTTTGCGCATTACGTTCGAGATCTGATTTGGAAAAATATGAAGGGAGAAATACCCCATGAAATTAGTAAGTTTTCAGAGTTCCGACGGCGCCAAACTCGGCGCCTCAGTCGATGATAAGGTTTTAGATCTGCAAGCCACCTATCAAGCTGCAGTGACAGATGACGCACTGCCTGCACTTTTGAGCGGCATGATTCCATTTCTCGAAGGTGGGCAGAGAGCGTTTGACGCCGCAACGCACGCAATCAATGTGGCAGCGGAAAATCCAGAGAAAGTTGTCTGGTCTACAGATCCACTCCTCCCGCCGATTCCCAATCCGAGAAAGCTATTGCTGCTCGCCGGAAATTATGCTGCGCATATTGAAGAGGGCGGCGGCACAGCCTTGAGCCGGTTGGAGACGACGCCGCGCGTGTTCATGAAACCGCCAAGCACGACCCTAACAGCCCATGAACAACCAATCATCATTCCTCCCAATGGTGTCTTTACCGATTGGGAAGCGGAGCTCGGCGTGGTCATTGGCAAACGCGGGAAATTCATCTCCGCCGCCGACGCTTACGACCATGTTGCGGGATATACCGCTGTCAATGATGTCTCCGAGCGCGAGTTGAAGGTCAAAGATAGCCGCGTGGATCGAGAAGGAGACGAGTGGTTTGATTGGCTTAATGGGAAGTGGTTCGACACCTTTGCGCCGGTCGGTCCCTGCATGACGACAAAGGACGACATCCCCGATCCGCAGAATTTGCGTATCTCGTGCCGTGTCAATGGTGAAACTAAACAGGATGCGAACACAGGACACATGATCTTTAATTGCGCCGGACTGGTCGAATTTATTTCGACACTGGTCACGCTTGAGCCCGGTGATATTATCTCAACAGGCACCCCCTCTGGTGTCGGACACCCCGATCAAAAACTTGGCGATGGGGATGTCGTTGAGGTCGAGATTGAGAAGATCGGCGTGCTGAGGAATCTCGTCGTTCAGAAGTAAAACATTCAACCTTGAAAAGGTTCTAAACCCTTTCAAGGTTTGGATTCGTTTCTCAGGTAGTACGCATCACCCAATGAAAGGGCGTTGCAATGCCCGAACGTAAAAAGATAGCAGCCGTCATCACGACCTACTTTCCGCGCTCTCACGCAGACGTAATCGTCACAAAGTATATGAAGGGATTCCCGACCAACGAGGGGTTTCGCCAGCCGCGCGTCGAGCTCGTCTCAATCTATCTGGATCAGATCGACCCACGCGACATCGGGCGAGGACTTGCCGAAGCGCACAATGTCCCGATCCATCAGAGCATTCGGGAAGCGTTGACATTGGGTGGGGATGAACTCACTGTCGATGGCGTTCTGCTCATTGGCGAACACGGGGATTATCCGTACAATGAGCTTGAGCAGCACATGTATCCGCGGCGTTATTTGTTTGAGCAGATCTGCGGCATTTTCGCATCGAGTGGGCGTTCCGTCCCCGTTTTCTGCGACAAGCACCTCTCGTATAACTGGACGGATGCCAAATGGATGTACGACCGTGCGAGGGAACTCAGCGTGCCATTTATGGCGGGGTCATCGCTGCCGACCTGCTGGCGGAATCCGTTTCTTGAGTATAACCTTGACACCCCGCTCGAAGCTGCAATCGGTATCGGCCATGGCGGAATAGAGTCCTACGGCTTCCATGCTCTAGAGACGTTGCAGTGCATGATTGAGCGACGCGGGGGTGGAGAGTCCGGCGTCACTGCTGTACAATGCCTTGAAGGAAAAGCGGTCTGGACGGCAGCGGAGAAGGGGCTTTGGTCACGCGAATTGGCGGAGGCAGCATGCGCCCCAATCGAAGATAAGCCGGAGGGACGGATGGAAAAACACTGTGAAAATCCAGCCGCTTTTCTGATTGAGCACAGCGATAGGTTCAGGTCAACGGTGCTGATGTTAAACGGCTATACAAGCCATTTTGCTTATGCGGGTCAGGTGAACGGCGAAATTCAGGGAACAGAATTTTACCTGCAAAGTGGAAACCCGTATGCCCACTTTAGCTATCTCAGCTTGAATATTGAGGAGATGTTCCTCACAGGCGTCTCGCAGTACCCCGTCGAGCGGACATTGTTGACAACGGGAGTCCTAGATGCAGCCATGCACTCGAGGCATCAGGGGCATGTCCGGCTGGAAACGCCTTACTTGGCAAATCTTGCTTATCGTTCCTACGAAAAGCTGCCGATTCGACCAACAGAACCCCGTCCCGGCGGATCTACGCTAGATCCTTGGCCGCCGGATTCGCCGAACAACGAATCAATTTAGGTACTTGAAGAAAACTCCAAAGCAGAAATTTAACGGCCCCGCGTCACAGGTTTCAAAAACCTGTCAGGTCTGATATAGGCGTCGCATCAAGACGAAGATACAGCAAGGCAAAGGACGACCTTCGCTGAAAAATGCTTCCCCCCATCTCCTCTGCCCCCTTTCACTCTCACCCCCCTTCTCACGAACCCGGTGTTTATGCGTCCTCGCATTGAAATTCAAAAAACCGATCAGTTCGTTACTTCATGATGTCACCATTTTTTTCAGAAGGTGATCGATTCGGTTGAGATAACGCAGTTGTGTCCGTTCTAGTGTTATTGATAGCTTACTAAGCCCCGTATTGTTTTGGCTGAAACGCTCGTAGTCTACATCGGGGGGCAAGCTAAAGAGCGCACTGAGGAGGCTTGATCCAGACCCACCATGCGTGACAGCAGCAACCCGTTCATCTGTACCGTCGTGATGCACTTTCAAATGCGCAATGAAAGCGAGCGCATTCCCATGTGCCAATTGCAGCATCTTTTCGGCGCCCGCCCACCCCTGAAACCACCAGCCCTGGTCAGTTACATCTTTGGGTAAAACAACGCTGGGACAGATCTCACGCATTTCAGATCTGGTCAATCCGGGCAGTTGTATGGCAACTTTATCTCCGCGATCTTCCCAAACGCCGCCCCACTCATGAAGGCCAACGAAAATATGTGGGGAAAGATCGAGGTTGTCGCCGATAATCTGGGCAGTCTGCAATGTTCTCAGCATCGGGCTACAGTAGAGCCTGATGATGCCTTCATCCTTGAGTGATTGACCAGCTTGCCGAGCCTGTTCTTTGCCAAGCTCGGTCAGCGGTGGATCGGCAAGACGAGGGCTATCACCTCGGTTGTTGGTGGATTGTCCATGTCGAATAAGGTAAAGTTCCATGATAAATTCCTTTCTCTGGTGGTTGATGGCGGATTTCGCACGAACGACTCCTGAACCCACTCAACCTGTTCAGTTTCCATAGATTTATTTGCCGCAATGGTCACAGCAAGAGGTTTGACCACATTAGCATAAGTCGATCGGACAAGCCCCTGGTTATTCGATTCGACAGCCCGGATAAAATGCTCGATCTATCGAAAATATGCGTGCTCTGTTCAAGCATCTGACCACCACCCATAGCAAATTTTCCCCACCACGGATGGCTTGCGCCCATACGGGCGAGGAATCGCCCGAATCCCATCGCCAGCTTTCGATCTCCGATAATCTCCTTCGTCTTCTGAGTGAGCCCGCTGTAGCGTGCCATATATACTGCGAACGGTCACAAACTGCGCTTGTGCAACGTTAAAAATGCACCCGGATGAAATTGACCATGCAAGGATACCTCTCCCAACCTTGTCTTATTATACTATGTTTTAGATCTGTTCGCATGATAAAATGCACAGTCGATTTCCCAGATTTCTGACTTCCCTCATCGGCGCCAGATTAGGGATGAAAAGCTCATAGCATGTGCTTAAAAAGTGCTTGCTTTCTAAGCTGAATTGGTGTATGCTATAAAAAATTCACCTTTCAGATTTATCAATCATGTCAATTTTTACAGGCAGGAAATAAGGATGAAACTCATACAATTTTATCAGCCGGGTGAAGGCAAGCGTGTGGGTGTTGTCGCACGGAGCGATATAGTTACTGACCTGACCCGCGATGGAGATCGCGGCTTGGTTAGCCGATCCGTTGAGCCCGACGACGTCATTATTGATGTCACCAGCGATGAGTCTCCGGGTGTGTTAGAATTAATCGAGCTCTCCTATAAAGAGAGGGTCAGCATGGGTATTTTGCTCGCGGATATTCAAGAGCGTGTCTCCAATACAACGCCCCATGTATCTATACCAGGGCAATCCGATGACAGCCAGATTAAATTTGCAGATCTCGATGTGCCGCCCGACCCCAACAAGCCCCACCTACTGTCACCAATCGACCCACCAGAAGTGTGGGGCTGTGGCGTGACCTACAAACGCAGTGCGGATATGCGTGATGACGACAGTGATCAGGATATATATAGCCGGGTCTACAACGCTGATCGTCCTGAGATTTTCTTCAAAGCGACCCCCTCCCGATGCGTCGGTCCGAATGACTTCATTGGTATTCGGAGCGACTCCAAATTGACGGCAACAGAACCTGAGTTAGCTTATGTTCTCGGCGAAGAAGGAGACATTGTCGGCTATACGCTTTGTAACGACGTTTCCGCATGGGACATTGAGCGAGACAATCCCCTTTATCTGCCGCAGTCGAAAGTCTTTTACGGGTGTTGTGCCCTCGGCCCGATGTTCGCAACCGCCTCCGAAGTTGATGACCCCTATAACCTAAACATCAAATGCACGGTTATCCGGAACGAGAAGCCAATCTATGAAGGTGAAGTGAACACCTCCCAAATTAATTGGAAGTTTGAGGAATTCACTGAATTTCTTTGCCGAGATAACCCTGTCCCGGTTGGAACAGTTGTATCTACTGGCACCGGCATCATCGTGCCGAATGACCTGCCGTTAGCGCCCGGTGATGTTGTGGAGATCGAGGCTGATGGGCTTGGCAAGCTCTCCAACCCTGTTAAACAGCTTTAGAAATTCGCAATAAGTCATTACACGCTTATTTAACGCCGAGAACGCAGAGAAGAATAAAAAAACGCAGCGGTCGATTTAAGCCAGTAACTACTTATTCCCTTATGTCAATCAGTACGGTGTTGTGGCTGTTGGTCGAGTTTGTGGGTCTTGGGATGGTTACTCTTACGAGGGTGAGGATCGGTTGATACATGAGGAGTATACAGAATATCGAATCCGTGTTGACTGGTGCCTCACAGTTGTCAATAATCCGATTAGTATAGATGAGATGAGTAACTGGAAAGACAAAACCATCTTCACAGGCGATAACTTGCATATCATGCGGGGGATGAATAGCGCGAGTGTCGATCTAATCTATCTCGATCCGCCGTTCAATTCTAACCGCAACTACGCCGCCCCCATCGGCAGCCGAGCCGCTGGGGCCGCCTTCAAGGACACTTGGACACTTAGCGACGTTGACCTCGCCGAACACGGCGAACTCGCCGAGCAAGCCCCACCCCTGCACACGGTGATACAAGCCGCCCGCGAAGCGCATGGCAGGAGCATGCAAAGCTACCTCATCATGATGTCCACCCGCCTGCTGGAGATGAAACGCATCCTGAAGGACACCGGGAGCATCTACCTCCACTGTGACTCGACGGCAAGCCATTATCTGAAGCTGGTGATGGATACGGTGTTTGGAAAGGATAACTTTCGGAATGAGGTTATTTGGAAGCGGACATCCGCACACAACGACCCTGGTAAATTCGGACGCATCCACGATACCCTCCTTTTCTATGTCAAGGGGCAAGGCGCGACGTGGAATCTGCAGTACGAAGCGCATGAAGAAAGCTACATTGAAAAATCCTACCGCCATCAGGATGCACATGGGCGGTATCAAACGATTGATCTCACAGGTTCAGGAACCCGCACAGGGATCTCCGGCGAACCGTGGCGTAATGTTGACCCCACAGACAGTGAAAGGCATTGGGCTGTACCGAGTACCGGCACGTATTCCGAATATATCGAAAAGCATTTCATTCCAAACTACAGGCAAATCTCCAGTATACATGACCGCCTGAATGCCCTCGATGAGGTAGGGCTCATCCATTGGCCCGATAGGGGAGCAACGCCCAGACTCAAGCGATATTTGAACGCCAGCCCGGGGCGTTCACTGCAAGACATAATCGTTGAAGTCAACCAACTCGGGGCAAGTGCCAAAGAACGCACCGGCTACCCAACCCAGAAGCCTCTCGCTCTCCTTGAACGCATCGTCAAAGCCAGTAGCAACCCCGGCGATGTTGTGTTTGATCCCTTCTGTGGGTGTGCGACGACGTTGGTGGCGGCGGATCGGTTGCAGCGGCGGTGGGTAGGGATTGACATCTCACCGAAGGCGGCGGAGCTGGTCGTCAAGCGCATCAAGGATGATCAAGGGCTATTCCAGGAGATTATCGCCCGCGACGACTACCCAAAACGCACTGACATGGGCGACACACCGCCCGCCCGAACCCATAAGCACACGCTCTTTGGATTGCAGGAGGGCTTGTGTGGAGGCTGTGGGATTTTCTTCCCGTTTCGGAATTTGACGATTGATCATAAAATTCCGCGAAGTAAGGGTGGGACGGATCATTTTGAGAATTTGTGGCTACTGTGCAATGCCTGCAATTCCACCAAGGGCACCGGCACCGTCGCGGAACTCAGGGCGAAACTCAGTAACCAATAAGGAGACAAATATGGAGACAAATAATTGGCTTACACCACAAGTAATTTTACAAGCAGTTGTGGCGATAACTGTACTTGTTACCTTTTTTTGGAAGGTTCCGAGTAAGGGTGATATAAAGTCACTAAAGACTGACATTGAGGGTAATATAAAGTCACTAAAGACTGACATTGAGGGTAATATAAAGTCATTAAAGATTGAGATTAAAGATGATATAAAAGAAACCCGTGCGGATTTGAGGCAAGCTAATCAGAATTTCACAGATCACTTGAATCTCCATATCAACCATCCATCTGCCAAAAATGAAATTCCCCATGAATACCTAGATCAAAGTTTAAAGGATCTCATAACACCACAGAAAGGAGAGTTTTCTTATGATGAACACGTTAAACATACCGGACCTTAACCTCCGCGCCGCGATTGAAAAAGAGCTTAACAAGGCAGCCGGTGACCCAATCAACGTTGATGAGATGGCGGATTTAAAGGAGTTGGATGTGCGCGAATCTGGCGTGCGCTATTTGACCGGGCTTGAGGAGGCAAAGAATCTGTCTCACCTGAGAGCAGGCGGCAATTTAGTGTCGAATCTCTCGCCTCTGAAGGAATTAGCCAATCTGAGATCCCTAGATTTTTGGGGTAACACGATATCAGATCTCTCGCCTCTGGAGGGATTAACCAATCTGAAGGGATTGTGGTTTCAGGGCAACCAGATAGCGGATCCCTCGCCTTTGAAGGACTTAATCAACCTAGAATCTCTGAATCTTGAGTACAACGATATAAAAGACCTCTCGCCTTTGGAGGGATTAATCAACCTGAAGTGGTTGAGTATTGCTGGTAATTCGATATCAGACATCTCGCCGCTTGCTAAATTGAAGAAGCTGGAGGGGCTGTGGATTCAGGATAACTCGATATCCGACATCTCGGTTCTGGAGGGATTCACCAAGCTGAATGACTTGGGTCTTCACAACAACCGCATATCAGACCTATCAGTCCTTGAAGGATTAACTCGGCTGATAAGACTGGAGTTTGACATAAACTCACTATCAGATTTCTCGCTCCTAAAAGGATTAAGGAACCTGCACAGGCTGAAGGTTGAGATAGAAGACCCATTGCCTTTGAGTTTCTTAGTTGATGGAGAAAGGGGAGGAGGTGTTTTGAAAGTCCATGTTAGGAAATTTGAGTAAGATATTGCTGGCGTGTTTGTTTCTAATTGTGGGGCTGACGGGTATTGGTGATGCTCGGTGAGTGGACTGAAAAAAGATGAAAATGCTGCTCCCTGCGATAGTGGTTCTGATACTATTGGGCTGTGCAAGCAAGCCAAACCAGACGATGTACAATCCCCGAATACGGTCATCGTAGCGGGCTATGAGGATTTCACAAACTATCCGATGAATATGTCAACACATCCTTGTGACCGTTCAACCGGGGTGGAGAAACCGAGTTTTTCGCACACTGGAACACAAACCACGCACCAGAAATGGATCTGGATCCCTCATTTTTCGTCTGCCAAAGAATCTTGGCGAAGATGAGAAAATAGGAGGTAAACTGATGTCAGCACCCAACCTTGATGTGTTTATCGGCATCCCCAAAGAAGAAATTGATACCCCGGCTCTGCTGATCGATGTGGATATCATGGAAGCCAATATCCAGAAGATGGCAGATTTTTTCAAAACGGTCAATGCAGACCTCCGTCCACATGTCAAAACGCATAAGACCCCGATTATCGCTCATAAACAGATTGAGGCGGGCGCGATTGGTATGACCTGCGCAAAACTCGGTGAGGCAGAAGCGATGATTCATGCGGGTATCCGCGACGTTCTCATCGCCAATCAGATTGTCGGGAAGCAGAAGATTGCCCGACTGATCAACCTCGCCAAACACTCGGAGATTATGGTTGCTGTTGATGATCTACATAACGTCGATCAGCTTTCTGCGGCTGCGGAAGCAAAAGGCACCACGTTACGCGTCCTGATCGAAGTCAACTCCGGCATGAATCGCTGTGGGACGGAGCCTGGGCAACCCACGCTGGATCTGGCGCGTCACATCCTTCAATCGAAGGGTCTCAAATTTGAAGGGGTGATGGGTTATGAGGGGCATACCGTCATCACCCCTACTTTCGCCGAACGCAAACGTTTGACAGGCGAATCCGTTGAGATTCTGATTGGGACCAAACGCTTTCTTGAAGAAAACGGCGTCTCTGTCAAGATTATGAGCGGCGGTGGCACAGGCACCTATGCGATCACCGGCGCTTACCCTGAGATGACGGAAATCCAGGCGGGGTCTTATGTTTTTATCGATTCAAGTTATCGGGAGGTCGAAGGAATCGGCGCGCAGTTTGGATGTGCTTTGACGATGTTGGCGACGGTCGTGAGTCGTCCGAATCCGACGCGGGTCATCGTTGATGCAGGGGCAAAAGTGTTGACGAGTGAGTCTGGTGCACCGCAACCGATAGGGATTGAAGGCTTAGAAATGCGAGGGTTGTCGGAGGAGCACGGGAATATGACGGCAGACCCAAGCGTTGCGCTCAATCCCGGCGATAAAATTGAGATTTTACCGACGCACTGCTGCACAACGGTAAATCTCCATGATCGCTACTATGCAATTCGCGGCGGTATCGTCGAAGATGTTTGGGAAATCGCTGCAAGGGGGAAATCGCAATGATCACAACAACGACGTCAAACATCGAAGGCAAAGAGATTACCGGCTATCTTGGCATCGTCACCGGTGAGGCGATTATGGGCGCCAACATATTTCGGGACTTCCTCGCTGGCATCCGGAATATTATCGGCGATAGAGCGGGCGCGTATGAGAACAAACTCATTGACGCCCGAGATCCCTGCGTGAGATGGAGGCAGAGGCGACGCAGCGCGGTGCCAATGCCATTGTCGGCGTAGATATTGATTATGAAGTGTTTGGTAAAGGGAATGGCATGTTGATGGTGTCAGCAAGCGGCACTGCGGTCAAAATTCGATAAGGTCTGAGTAGGTTGGGAAAAGAGGCTTCGGTTATTAGGTTCGGGTTTCTCGACGAAGCGGGTGATGTCGGTTGTTCGGAAGGATCCTCGCGTTATCTTGTGGTTGCTATTTTAAGGTAATGATCGCAATAACAACACCGAACATCGAATGGAAAGAGATTACCGATTATATACGCCATGGCATAAAGAAAGCGAGTTGAATTGATGAATCTTCACCAATTTCTGCGGGAAGATCTTGTAGAACTCAAGCCTTACCACGTCGATCAGCCGCCACACCAGGTCAAGCTCGACGCAAACGAGTCGCCGTTTAATCTGCCACCGGAGATTCGGCAGGAGCTCGCCGAAGCAATCGCTCGGCTCAAGTTTCACCGGTACCCGGATGCGAGTTCAGATCTGCTGCGAACACAACTTTCCGAGCAATTGAGAGTTAATAAAGAACAGATCGTCGTCGGCGCCGGATCTGATGAGTTGATCGGCAATTTTATGTTAGCGTTTGGACGACCGGAGGCGTGCGTCTCCTTTCCGACCCCGACATTTTCGATGTATCGCATCCTCGCACAAATTGCACGGCTCAAAGCAGTCGGCCTGCCTCTTGATGAGTGGTTTGATCTGAATGCAGAGGCGTGGAGATCCCACCTCAATACCAACGTGATTAATCTTGTATTCATTTCATATCCGAACAATCCGACCGGCAATAATTTTTCGGCTGAAGTTATCCACCAAATGCTTTCACGCTCCGACACACTCGTAATCCTTGATGAGGCGTATTACGAGTTTTCCGGGCAAACTTTGATGAGCGAGTGTGATCGATACCCAAATCTAGTCATCACACGCACCTTTTCCAAAGCCTACGGACTTGCCGGTTTGCGAGTCGGCCACCTGATCGCCCGACCAGAGATTGCCAATGAACTTAACAAGGTTCGCCTGCCGTATAACCTCAACCGTTTTTCACAGATCGCCGCAACGCTTCTGCTCAAACATCACGACCGATTTTCCCGGCAAATTCAACTGATTCTGAGCGAGCGTGAACGGGTTTTTAAAGCCCTGGAGGTGATGGATGGCATCCAACCTTTCCCAACAGATGCGAACTTTATTCTCTTTCGGACAGATCGACCTGCGAGTGGTGTGTTTCAATGCTTGCTTAACCACGGTGTGCTTGTCCGTAACCTTGATCGTCCAGGGCCGCTGCGAAACTGCCTGCGCGTAACGATTGGCACGCCAGAAGAAAATAATATGTTTCTTCAAGGATTGGAAAGCTGAAGGGAAGATGCTGAGAAGGAACGGGGAAATGAGATCGGAAGTTCAAGGGTTCATTGATTCAGGGAGAAATGAAAAAATCACGCATCACGGAAGGAAGTCCAGTGAATATTTCCCCCCGAAAAACAGAGAAGCATCAACTCAACAAACTGCATCGTCGCTTGCTGCCTTTCTACATGAAACCCGCCATCTTGATCGCTTTCATGATGATTTCGCTGATAGGAATGATCCTATGGTCGTGGATAACCGCCGTTTATTTAAGCCATGTCAATCCCTTTTGGTGCAGCTTTGGTTTCGCGTTTGGCATTGTGCTCGGTTACATTCATGGAAAGTGGACAGCACGCATGTGGGAGCGTGATTATTTGCGCGTATCGAGACGAGAGATTACATTTTGGAAAGCAAGGGGAGCGACAGGAACAACGGTTTACGTGATCCTTGCGCTCGGGGCTCCGATTTTTATCGGCCTATCCTTGGGACAGTCTTACGAAATTTTGGCGGGGCTTCAATCGTACATCTTCGGTTTCATTGATGGGATGAACCTCGCGCTTTACCTGTGGGTGCGGCAACTCCCCAGGTAAGCGTAAATTTGACATTGGTGGAGAGAAACGGAATCTGTTCGCATCAACTTAACGACGCAGAGCGTTGATAACGACAGGCCGACATGGCGCCTGGAAACAAGGTAACGGAGAAAACTGCTCTTGCGGCAGGTTTGTCTCCCCTCTCCTACGCTTACTTTTACTCGCAAGTTTTCAACGCCCCCGTTGCACAGGATCTCGCTTTGCTAGAGACTTGTGGGACGCGGCTTCTGGCGATCCCTGAAGGGGAAAAAGGAAAAGGGAAAGTGGAAACCCGCTCCCACGCCCCCTCGCTCCCATGCTCCCCTGCCCGATATGGCTCGGATGAAAGGATCTGGGTAAAAGTAAGCTCCGTTTCGGAGAGGGGTTGGGGGAGAGGTCTTTAGCCCGCCTCTGAATCTTCCTCCGAGACCTCAAACGTCTGTATGACTTCGTTTGCAAGAAGCCGCTGTGCAATCATTTCAAGTTTGGATCGATCTGAGTGGACCTGTATCCAGTACTTCTGCCCGGTTTGTGTGCTCTGGACATCTAAAATGCCCAGGTCACGTATCCCCTTGAGGACACTATCGCCAACGGCATCTGTTACGCCTGGCTTCAACCGAACCTCGATTGTCCACACGTCTGTTGGAGACATGGGGCCATCATCTTGCTCCAGGGCGTGCCTGACCGATTCGCTGTAAAGGTAATCCTGCGTCACTGGATCGGCGAGGATCTCCAAGCAGATTCGCTCGATCGCAAGGGAATCCATGTTTCCTTCAATCCAGTAGAGTTGAGCGGTACGCACTGAATCCACGCCGACGAGTCCGAGGTCAGCGATATCCTGAAGGATGCCTTGTCCAATAGCATCCGGCGTTTCGGGTTTGTAGCTGACTTCAATTTTCCATTTCAATTTTTAATTCTCCTGAATCAGTAATTTTCGTCTAGTGAAACGGGATGGTTCAAAAACAGGTTGACATTTCGCGTTTTGCATCAAACATGAAATGCGAGACGGAATCAGGATTCAATGTATCGTTGCATCTTGAATCTTTGCTCCGCTTCGACTGATTTGGATTCGTCAACCGATAGCGCCTGATAAAAAAAACAGTAATCTTGCAGATATTCGTCAATTTGTCCGATAATAGGAGTTTTCTATGAATAGGGATGTATTGCGTTTTGGAGTCGTTGGTTTGGGCGTGGGGAGGTCCCGTTCCAATCTCATTACCGAGACAGAAGGCGCGCAACTGGTTGCCGTTGCGGACCTCATCGAAGAACGCCGCAAAGCCGCTGCCGAGGCATTCGGCTGTGACACGCACGGAGATGCGCTTGAGATGTTTAATCGGGACGATATCGATGTCGCGATGATTATGACGCCGAGCGGTCTGCATGCGAAACTCGGCATTGAAGCTGCCAAACATGGCAAGCATGTAATCACCACCAAGCCGATGGATGTGACTCTCGAAAACTGCGATGCCTTGATCCGCGCATGCGAAGAAAATCAGGTCAAGTTGCTTGTGGATTTCGGTGAACGCTACAATGAACAAAATCACAAGATCCGTGCGGCAGTGGAGATGGGCACACTCGGAAAACCAATACTCTGCGAACTGCGCATGAAGTGGTTCCGCGCCGATAGCTATTACGAGGGCTGGCACGGCACCTGGGCGCTCGATGGCGGTGGGTCTGTGATGAATCAGGGTGTCCACTACATTGATCTGATGCAGTGGTTCATGGGACCCGTCGACCGTGTGCTCGGTGCGCACTATGGTGTGTATGCGCATCAGAATTGTGAAACGGAAGACCTCACATCAGCGATTATCCAGTTCAAGAGCGGCGCGGTCGGTAACATCCTAACGACCACGACCTTTCCCGGCGACAGCGTTTCAATGATACAAATTCATGGTGAGAAAGGTGTCATCGGTCTCGGTCCAGATGTGTGGGATTTTAAGGGAGGAGAGCCGGAGATCTCCTTGCCGCCTTATCCAAAAAATGTGATTCAGGATGCCATCCAGGTGATTCGAGATGGAGCAGAACCTGCCGTAGGCGGCTATGAGGGCAAAAAGTCCGTTGCACTCAACCTCGCGATCTATGAATGCGCCCGCACCGGCACACCTGTCGTCCTTACGTGATGCGTAAAATGTAAGATCTTTACGCATTACGTCTTACGCATCACGTTTCATGCGATTTTCGTTTCTTCGCTAAAAATGAGCGAATCACAGGTATAAGTTTATCAAGGAGGAGGTTTACATGTCCAGCGAAAGTGTTCTCACTCAGCCGGCACAGCCGCCGGTAGACATTGTTGACCCTATCCGCGATTTTGTGAAGGAAGGAATTGATTTACAGGATGGTCTTCTTGAGACCGGATCTGATCCCTTCTGGAAGGAGTTGTGCGCCCTTGGTTCTGAACTTTGGCTAGATACCGGGGATATCGAGGCTGCCACAGCCTTATGGACTGATGAGTTCACAGCCCTGACAACCAACAACACCCTGCTCAATGTCGAAGTGCAAAAGGGAATTTACGATGATTTGATTCAAAAGGCTGCGAGCGTGCTTTCCGGGTTGGATAGTCAAACGCAGATCATTGAGATTGCGTTTATCTTGAATGCTCGGCATGGGCTTCGTTTAGCTCAACGTTTTGGCGGCCGGGTGAGCGTGGAACTTCATACGGATCTCGCTCATGATATTGAGAGAAGTGTATCTTATGGCCATCGTTATTATGACATTTGTCCGGAACACTTTATCATCAAAGTCCCTCTGACCCCCTCCGGACTGATTGCTATGCGCCGACTGCGCGAAGCGGGGATACCGGTAAACTTCACCTTGGGCTTCAGTGCCCGGCATAACTACATAGCGACCTCGTTTGGTGCTCCCTCTTATGTCAATGTCTTCCTGGGCCGGCTCAATGCTTACATCGCCGATCACCAATTGGGTAACGGCAGGCTGGTTGGAGAAAAGGCTGCCCTTGCGAGTCAACACGCGGTTAAAAGCCTTTCTGGGAGAAACCAGGAACCGACTCGACAGATTGCGGCGAGTCTGAGAGAGGCTGGACAGCTTCTGTATTTAGCTGGCATTGATGCCCTCACCATGCCCGTCAATGTTGCCGCAACAGCCAGGGAGGAGCTCTCCGGAGAATGGGAAGATAGTGTTGAAAACAATTATACGATTAATCTCAACGACGATGTTAACGAATCAGATCTTCGGGTGCACACACTTTGGGAAGTTTCCGAGTCCGAAGGTCAATTTGCCGACAGCCTAACAACCGATGTTCCCCAAACAGCGCAGGAAATAGTAGATCGCGCGCATAAATTCGGCGCCAGCGATCTGTTCCCCAGGATGTCCGATGCAGACCTCGCGCGAATCACCGCTGACGGTAAACTACCGAAGCATGAAGTTTGGGCGGATCGGATTAAGGCAGGTGAACTCGCCATTGACACCCTTTTGAACCTTGGTGGGTTGGCATCGTTCGCGAGCGATCAAAAGGCGCTTGACGACCGCATCCGCAGGCTGATTGCATAGCCACTGAAACCTTGAATCTGTGGAAACTCGACCTTAAAGAAATCACCCCCGGACAGAGTACAGACATCGAAAGAGCTTTGAGACAACTCGCTCGGTTAAAATTTGATCTCATCATCGGGGTCGGTTTTCTCTTTCAAGAACCGATGAGTCGAGTCGCTGCCGAATTTCCAAACGCAAGGTTTGCAATCGTCGATGTCGAAGCCGAGGGGCAGAATGTTGCCTCGCTGATTTTCAAAGCGCATGAGGGCGCCTACCTTGTCGGCGCAATTGCTGCGCTGAAAACGGAGATGAATAAGATTGGATTTATCGGTGGGATGAATATCCCGCTGTTGCATAGCTTTGAGGCGGGCTATCGCACTGGCGCAAAGGCGATTGCCCCGGAGGTTGAAGTGTTTGTTGATTACGCGGGCGTTACGCCCCAAGCCTTCAGCGACCCCGCTAAAGGGAAAGAACTCGGGCTGGGGCAGTACAACAAAGGTGTGGATGTAATCATGGCGGGGGCAGGTGCAACGAGTCTGGGCATCCTTGAAGCCGCGAAAAAAGAGAAGAAATACATCATCTGGGCAGATGCAAATGGGAATCACCTCGCGCCGGGGCTTGTCCTGACGAGCATGATCAAGGGTGTCGGGTTGTCAGTGTACCAAACAATCGAGAGCGTCGTTGAGGGAAAATTTACCGGTGGAACAAAGGTATACGGTCTGAAGGAGGGTGGTATTGAATACATTGTCGATGACAACAATCGGGAGTTGTTTTCTGAGGGGATCTTGAAGCGCGTTGAAAGACTCGAACAGAAAATTATCAACGAAGAGATTGTTGTGCCGTCGGAAAGAAAATAAAGTGAGGAAATTTAGGAGGAGGATACGGAGGAAACCATGTACGAGTCATCTATTGCACAACACTTCGCAGAAAGAGGTATTCAACAGGGACGTATTCTTTCTGTTCTGGAACGCATCGAGAAGCGATTTACCCATGGCGACGCAGATCGAATCAGACCACAACTCGAATCGATTCAAGATCTAGATCTCTTGCGACAGATCTTTGATCAAGCCATTGATGCCAAAACTTTCGATGAATTCCAGCACGGATTGAATGTCCTGATCTCGTCATGACAACTTCACCACTCATCAAAATGCGCGGCATCACCAAACGCTTTGGGCAAGTCGTTGCCAACGACCAGGCGGACTTCTCCCTCCAAAGTGGGGAGATCCACGCAATCGTTGGGGAAAACGGCGCCGGTAAATCAACACTGATGAAGATTCTCTACGGGCTCTATCAACCTGACGAGGGGAAGCTCTTTTTCCGCGATCAGCCCCTTCGCATTGACACCCCCCGAACCGCAATTAAACTCGGCATCGGTATGGTGCAGCAGCACTTCACACTCATCCCCACATTGACAGCCCTCGAAAATATTGTTCTCGCAAAAGAGCCATGTCGATTTAAAATTCTTCTCGACACTGCGAAAGCGCATCATACCATCACGGCGCTTGCCGAACAACTGGGTTTTAACCTCAACCTCAATGCAAAGGTGGAATCTCTTCCAATTGGGGGACAACAGTACGCGGAAATCCTCAAAGCCCTTTATCATGGTGCGGAGATCTTGATTCTCGATGAGCCGACAGCAGTGCTTGCGCCGCAGGAGGTCGTCGGGTTATTTGATTGTCTGCGTGGGTTGAAGAAGGAGGGGAAAAGTGTCATCCTGATTACTCACAAGCTCCGCGAAGTGATGGATATTGCGGATACAATCACGGTGATGCGTCGTGGCAGGTCGGTAGCGTCACTCCCAAAAGTGGAGACGGATCTCGCTGCACTATCCGAATTGATGATTGGACAAAAACCTTTCAAAGGTTCCAAACCTTTCAAAGGCTCAAACAGATCCAAGCAACCCTTGTTATGTTTGCAAGATGTCACGCTCCATGCCAGGAACGGACGCACGTTAGTAGATCAGATCGAACTCCAGGTTTTCGGTGGAGAAATTGTGGGCATCGCCGGGGTGGAAGGAAACGGACAAAGCGAGTTAATCGAGGTGCTGACAGGGCTGCGCAAGATCGATAGCGGCACAATCACGCTGAATGGTGAACCGATTGCGAACCAATCAGCGGTTGAAATCCGCCGGAGGCGTGTAGTACATCTTCCCGCCGATTGCCATCGTCACGGCATCAGCCTCACAGATCGGATTGATGAAAACCTGATCCTCGGACGCCACAATCAACCCCCGTTTTGCCGACACGGGCTGTTGCAACGGAAAGCCATCCAGCGATTTGCAAGCGATACGATTGAGAAGTACGAAATCCGAACTGGGGGCGTTAATCTCCCGATTTTCACTCTCTCCGGTGGAAATCAACAGAAGGTGGTCGCAGCACGCGAGTTGGAAAGCAATCCGAAATTAATCATCGCGGCACACCCGACGCGCGGGTTGGACATCAACGCCGCCCGGTTCGTGCATCAGCGACTGATCGACGCCCGCAATCGATCCAAGGGAATTCTGCTGATTTCCGCGGATCTGGAAGAGGTCTTGAACTTGAGTGACCGGATTGCTGTGATGTACGGCGGTCGAATTGTCGGTGTCCTGCGCCCATCCGAGACGGACGAAGCGCAGCTTGGGGCGTTGATGCTTGGAACGGAGAAGTCGTACAGGTCTCCAGACTTGCAAGCAATTAGAGTTGAAGTGTGAGAAGGGAACGATCTAATCTGCGAATTAAGCTGAAGGACATCCTATTGTTGTTCACGTTTCACGCATCACGGGTCACGCAATTTGAGTTTTCCCTTCAAACATGAGCGAACCACCAAAGGATAGGAGTATAAATCTATGAGATTTTTCGATAAAGTGGAAATGGCGCCCGCCGACCCCATCCTGGGAATCAATGCGGCTTTCAAAGCAGATCCAAGGCCAAACAAAGTCAATCTCAGCATCGGTGCATACAAGACCGATGACCTCCAGCCGCTGGTTCTCCCGGCTGTCAGAAAGGCAGAGCAGAGAATCGTCGCTGATAATCTGGACAAGGAATACCTGCCGCAGGACGGCAACCCGGAATACGTGAAGCACTCTATCAAGCTGGTATTCGGAACAGACATAGATGGCATCTTCGGGGCACAGGTGCCCGGCGGGACCGCTGGCGTTAGAATTGCTAGTGAGTTTCTCGTCCAAATTGGAAGCCAAGTCATCTACATCCCTGATCCGACATGGGCAAACCACAACCAGGTTTTCACAAGGGCTGGCTTGGAGGTTGCGTCATATCCATACTACGACGCAGATCGGAAGGAATTTACCAGAGCGCAGATGATTAAAGCCATTAAGTCTATGCCAAGCGGAAGCCCGATTCTACTGCATGCCTGCTGCCACAACCCGACGGGCATCGATCCAAACCCAGAGGATTGGAAGGAACTCTCGACTGTAATCAAGGCGCAGGGTTTGCTCCCGGTATTTGACTTTGCCTATCAAGGCTTCGGTCAAGGCGTTGCGGAAGACGCGATGGCAGTACGCCATTTCCTATCCGAAGGACATCAGATGCTCGTGGCAAACTCCTATTCTAAGAACTTTGGGCTTTACGGCGAAAGGACGGGCGGCTTCTATGCTGTCACTGGCGATACGGAATCCGTCAAAAAAGTCCGTTCCCAGGTCATGCGAATTATCCGCGCCAATTATTCCAACCCACCTGTCCACGGCTCGCGTATCGTTGCAACGGTTCTCGCATCGGAAACGCTCCGGCAGGAATGGGAGGCAGCGCTCGCCGGTATGCGGAATCGAACATCCGGTATGCGCAAGGCATTGGCTGACAGCTTAAAAGCAGGCGGGAGCCGTATGGACTTTAGCTTCATGTACGGACAAAAGGGTATGTTTTCCTATTCTGGGCTGTCCAAAGCACACGTGGATCGGCTGAGGGAAGTGTATGCCATCTACATGCCGAGTAATGGTCGCATCAATGTGGCGGGGCTTTCACCCAGGAACCTGGATTACATTGTTCAAGCTATCTTGGCGGTTCTCTGATCCATTCCAAGAGAGGCGATACAAAACAAGGGCAGATCTACATTAGACTTAATTGAAAATTTTCGTTGAAGTGAATGTGAAAATTGGAAATCTCTGAGAAAATGGTAAACATGAGGGTAAACAATAGCACGGCTAAACTTGCCGTTGGCTCATTGATAGCAGAACCGGGGCAAAGAATCGAGGGACATCTGAAAGTGGGTAATATGCAGGATGGTACACCCGTTCGATTGCCGGTGATTTTAGTCAACGGTGCGCAGGGTGGGAAGACGCTCTACCTGCAATCGGTGAGTGATGGCGATGAGTTGAATGGGATTGCCGTCATCCACGAAATTTTACGCAAGATTTGTCCCGACAGCTTGCGAGGCAGGGTGATCGCAGTCCCGATTGTGAATTTCCACGCATTTCACGCGAAACAAGCCCATAGCCCCGTTGATAACATGAAAATGAATCGATGCTTCCCGGGACGCCCCGATGGGACATCAAGTGAGCGAATCGCTTATAAATTATTCCATACCGCCATCCGCCAGGCGAATTACTGCATTGACCTGCATCAAGGTGGAGTCCACCCCATGATCGATGAGGTCCGTATACGTGTTGATGCAAAACACTCCCAACATGCGTCGTGCCTTGAGTTAGCTCGTTTTTTTGGGATGGGTTACATTGTCGATCAGAAGGGGCCAAAGGGTCAACTGGCTCAAGCTGCTCCAGAGATTGGTATTCCAACGATCGATCCGGAGTTAGGCGGGTGTCACGGTTGGGACACCGCTAGTATCGCAAAAGGTGTGCAGGGTGTGCTGAACGTGCTTAAATACTACGGCTTTATCGACGGCGAACCGGAATTGTCCCAACAACAGGTTATTATCAACCGGTTCGTCTCACTTTTCAGCAATCAAGGTGGTTTTGTGTACTACAAAGCGAACCTGTATGATCGGGTTGAGGCATATCAACCGATTGCAGAAATTTGTGATGTTTTTGGTCATCCGCGAGAAACGATCCGCGCATCCGAAAGTGGCATTTTCTGGTCGTGTTCCGCGTACCCGATGGTTGCTAGCGGTGAATCGATTGGGAAGATCGGTATCGCGTCTGAATACATTCAGTGATGCTGAACCCTATAATTGAGCTAAAATTCCAACCCAATTTTTCCCACTTTGCGAGATTTCACTTCGTTCTCCCCCGATCCAATCGAGATCTTCACTTCCCTCGCCCCCGCTACGCGAGAGCAGGCTCTGCTGGCGGATTTCGAGGATTCGGAAGCCGTTTGTCCGCAATTGGCCTTCAACTTTCTGCGCCTCTGAAGCCATGATCCCCGATAGTATCAACTGACCGCCCGGTTTGAGGAATTGAAAGCATTGGGGAATCATTGGTAAGATGACTTTCGTGAGGATATTGGCGAGGATGAGAGGATATTTTCCATTAAGCACTTGCAGCCCATCGCCATGGTGTAGACGGACAATTGATTTCACTCCGTTGAGTTGAAGGTTGCGCTGGGCAATTGGAATAGCTGATGCATCCAGATCAACGGCATCGACCCGCTTGGCTCCAAGCCTGGCGGCGGCGATCGCCAAAATCCCGGATCCTGCGCCAATATCGGCGACGACATCGGCACCTCTTATGGCTTCTTCCAGTAATTCTAGCGAAAGTTGCGTTGTTGGGTGCTGTCCGGTACCAAATGCCATGCCCGGATCCAATCGAATCAGTATCTCAGATGACTCAGGCGTAACATCATGCCATGTTGGCGCGATAAGCAGGCGTTTTCCGATTTTTTGGGGTGGGAAGGCGGAGCGCCACTGTTCTGACCAATTTTCGTCCTCAATGGATCTTAATGAAACCGTTGTGGGCTGCGTATCGATCCCCGCCTGAATTAGGCTCGCTAGAAATTCGCGCAGATTCTGGACTCGCTCGCCGACGCGGTCATCCATCGGGAAGTAGGAGATCAGTGTGACGGAGGGAGAATTTGAGGGGGGTTCGTCTCTTATTTCGATGCCGGTTGCATCACGTTCAAAGAGATAGTTTGCAACAGCGTCTGATGCTTCTTGAGAGATTGTGATTGTTACCTGCGCCCATTTCATATTTTGGTAAGTCGTCAGGGCAAAATAGAGAAGAATGGTGAAATAGATATGGAGCTTTACCCCTGGCAATTGTCTATATGCACAGCCTGCCTACTTTAACTGCCTCTATTCCGTAGAGCTGTTCTGGCAGATCTTCCACTAAGGCTTTCATTGCTGCTGTTTCATAATCCCGCACAAAATTATCAACGATGTCAGAAGAACTGAAAAGCCCATTGGTGTTCAGAAATTTATCCCATCTGGAAAAAGGGGCTGGATTCATGAAATATCCATCACAAAGCAGAGACCACCAACCTAATGCGGCAATATCATACCCAATCATAGAAGCCCAGGATGGGTCAATGTCTATCGTCCCCTTCAATCCGGCAAGTGTTTCTGAGTAGACAGTGATCAGTTCATTGAATGAACTGATACGATTGCTATACCGTAGCAAGAGATATGCGTCTTCAGAACGCTGGCATAGTTCAATACTTGTAAAGTCTAAACAACTTTTTTGTATCGACTCATATATTTTTTGAATATCGATTGGTAAATTACCGCTGTAATATCCTTCTCGTATATCAAACCATGGCATCCAATCGATTCCACTGTAATAGGTCTGCCCTACCTGTGACACTTTGGAGACGTATGCCCCACAGCCAGAAGGAGGGTAGTTCTTTTCGGGTTTTCGAACGACCAAAAAAACCACAGACTTTTTCGGTATTGATGGTGCTCATCTCGGTTTCACTCCAGCATCTACGCGAACATGTACCCCGTCCTGCTCCTGGAATATGAATATGAGGTGGCCGGTTGGGATGCCCCAGCCAATTGGAACCTGGTTTTGCTCTAACCCCTGGATATTTGATTTCATCTGCCCAATCCAGAACTGTTTCTGCGTCATCAACACTCAGTGGTTTTCTGCCTCCATGTGTTGCTTCGTTGGCAAGCGTTTTGAGAACCCGTCGATCCGGAGTTATGCCTCCATTTCTTCTACAGATGGTTGTTGCAATCGTTCAGCTTTTCGAGATTAATAGCTGTGGTTGCACCGCTTTAGATCGGGAATTTATTTATCTTTATCCTCGTCGCCACCATGGTGATGCCGATGGAAGAGTTTATCGAAAAAGCCATCGTGCTCTTCGCCTTCCCCTTCACCGCGTGCGTCTGCAAATGCTTCCAAGATCTCTTTTTCTCGTTCCGTCAGGTTTGTCGGTGTTTCGGTCCGGATTTCAACAATCAGATCCCCGGAACCGTAGTGATTGTAATAAGGAACGCCTTTCTTGGGAATGCGTAATCTTGTGCCGAACTGTGTCCCAGCAGGGACTGTTAGCCGGGTTGTACCATCAATGGTCGGAACTTCAATTTCGGCGCCAAGGGCAGCTCGCGGGAAGGAGATTTTCGCTGCCGTAATTAGATCATTGCCTTCTCGAACAAAAAACTTGTGGGGAGCGACGTGAATCACAATGAAGAGATCGCCGGAGGGGCCGCCGTTGATACCCGCCTCGCCTTCGCCCCGCATTTGAATCTTAGACCCCGTGTCAATACCCTTGGGGATACTGACCTTTATCTGGCGAGTCCTCCGAACAAGCCCTTGACCACGGCATGTTTCACAAGGATTCGGGATAATTCTCCCTTCACCCTGACAACGCGGACAAGTGCGCGACATGCTGAAAAATCCCTGCGTCCGGGTAATTTGCCCACGTCCGAAACACTCCGGACAGGTTTCGAGTTTAGAGTCGGCTGCGGTGCCGCTCCCATGGCACGTTTCACAGGTCTCCAAGCGAGGAACATCAATGGTCACGGTTTTTCCAAGAATTACATCTTCTAAGGAGATCTCCAGGTCGTATTGCAAACTTCGACCACGTTTGGGGCCACTCTCCCTGCGGCGAGAGGACCCAAATCCGAAGAGATCCCCGAAGTCGCCGAAGATGTCTCCAACAATATCCTCAAAGTTGCCAAAACCACCTGTCCCCATCATTCCTTCTAGCCCTGCATGACCAAATCGATCATAACGGCCGCGCTTTTCAGGGTCGCGCAAAACTTCGTATGCTTCGGTCGCCTCTTTAAATTTCTCTTCGGCTTCTTTGTCACCGGGATTTTTATCAGGATGGTATCGAATTGCCAGCTTACGATAGGCTTTCTTAATCTCATCTTCGCCTGAATTCCGGCTGACATTGAGCACTTCATAGTAGTCGCGTTTTTGCGCCATGAGCCATTCCTCTTACTTTTTATTAATGTTGTCGTCGGTGTTTTCCTCAACGACTTCTCCTTCAACATCAACAACAGTTTCGTCCGATTCTTCTGCTTTCTCCGTTACATCTTCAGTGTCTGCCGCGGCTTCAGACTCGGCTGCTGTTGCCTGGGCATACATCGCTTCCGCTAATTTATGATTCGCCTGCATCAACACATCGGTATCCGCTTTAATTGCTTCGAGGTCGTTTCCTTTCAACGTTTCCCTTAATTTTTCAACCGCGCTTTCGACTTCGTTGCGCTCTTCCTCAGAGATCTTATCCCCGTATTCGTTGAGGGATTTTTCTGTGCTGTAGATCAGCGAGTTGGCATTGTTATGAACCTCAATCTCCTCTCTCTTCTGCTTGTCTTCTTCAACATGTTCTTCAGCGTCATTGATCATCTGCTCGATTTCAGTGTCAGATAAGCTACTGGAGGATTCGATACGGATTTTCTGTTCTTTTCCTGTACCCAGATCTTTCGCTGATACATGCACAATCCCGTTGGCATCGATATCGAAGGTCACCTCAATCTGTGGCACACCACGCGGTGCCGGGGGGATACCTAGCAGATCAAATCGACCAAGCGTACGATTATAAACCGCCATATCGCGTTCGCCCTGTAGAACATGTATATTTACAGCATCCTGGTTATCTGAAGCCGTTGAAAAGGTTTGGCTTTTCTTTGTCGGGATGGTTGTATTTCGCTCGATCAGGCGAGTGAAGACGCCACCTAGGGTCTCGATTCCGAGTGAGAGGGGCGTAACATCAAGCAACAGCACATCTTTGACCCCTTCATCGCCAGATAAGACGCCGCCCTGGATTGCCGCCCCAATGGCGACAACTTCATCCGGATTGACCCCTTTGTGCGACTCTTTACCGAAAAACTGCTGTACTGCTTCCTGCACCTTCGGCATCCGCGTCTGCCCGCCCACAAGTACAACTTCGTCGATGTCTGATGCGTGTAGTTCGGCATCAGCAATAGCTTGGCGACAGGGGCCAATTGTCCGATCAATGAGATCTGCTGTGAGCTGCTCAAGTTTCGCTCGCGTAAGCGTGATATTCAGGTGTTTGGGGCCGCTCGCATCTGCAGTAATGAAAGGCAGATTAATCTCTGACTGCAATGCCGTTGATAATTCACACTTTGCTTTTTCCGCCGCTTCTCTCAGACGCTGGAGCGCCATTGGGTCTTGCTGCAGGTCGATACTATTCTCTTTGAGGAATTCTCCAGCCAACCAATCGACAATCTTCTCATCGAAGTCATCGCCCCCCAAATGCGTATCTCCGTTTGTGCTTTTGACCTCGAAAACCCCCTCGCCAATTTCCAGAATCGAGATGTCAAAAGTGCCTCCGCCTAAATCGTAAACGGCGATTTTCTCGTCCGTCTTTTTGTCTAATCCATACGCGAGGGAAGCAGCCGTCGGTTCATTGATAATTCGCAGCACTTCGAGTCCGGCAATCTGCCCGGCGTCTTTAGTTGCCTGACGCTGTGCATCATTAAAGTACGCGGGGACGGTAATAACGGCCTGCGTTATCGTTTCGCCGAGGTATGACTCAGCCGTTTCCTTCATTTTCCGCAAGACCATCGCTGAAATCTCGGGAGGAGCGTGCTCACGGTCTTCAATCTTGATTTTCGCTTCGCTATTGGCTCCCTCGACCACCGCATAAGACACCCTTTGGATCTCCGCGGCGACTTCATTGAAACGCCTGCCCATAAAACGCTTCACAGAAAACACGCTGTTCTGTGGGTTTGTCACGGCCTGTCTTTTGGCGACCTGACCAACAATCCGCTCGCCATCGTTGGTAAAGGCGACAACAGAAGGAGTAGTACGGTTACCCTCAGCATTGGCGAGAACCTTCGGTTCCCCACTCTCTAAAACGGCGATACAAGAGTTCGTTGTGCCGAGGTCTATGCCGATGACTTTACTCATTCGATTCTTCCTCCTTTTCGCCTTTACCCTTAGATACTGAAACCATTGATGGGCGAATCACGCGATTATGTAGCATATACCCGCGCTGCCATTCTTCGATGACCTGATTTTCGGGAACATCTTCCGACTCGACGTGCATCACCGCTTCATGCTGCATTGGATCGAATAGTTCGCTGACAGCTTCAATAGGTGTGACGCCACGATTTTCAAGCGCGCCGAGAAGTTGCTTGTGAATCATCTGAATTCCCTCGACAAGGGCGTCAAAATCTTTGGATTCTTTTGTCGAGTTGATTGCCCTTTCGATACTGTCTACCGTCGGAATCAGATCTTTTACGAAGCTTTCAAGTGCATATTTTAAGAATTCCTCTTTCTCACGTTCAACCCGTTTTTTTGAGTTGTCAAATTCTGCGATTGTGCGGAGCATTTGATCCTGTCTAGCTTTTAAACGGGCAAACTCTTCTGCAGAGGGCAAATCTTCCGATTCTGAGTCTTCGCTAGCGTCTTCCTCCTCAGGAGTTTCTAGTTCAGCGTCAAGCGGCGTGCTCGTCGTTTCTTCCGAATCCTCCGCTTGTGTTTCTGTTTCTTGATCTTCTGCTGCATCTATTTTTTTATTTTCTGACATATGCATTACCTCTCTAAAGTGATTCTTCAAAGAACTGGCTAATCACTTCGGCAGTAAATTTGACAATCGACACGACACGCGGATATACCATCCGGGTCGGTCCGATAACGCCTATCGTCCCAAACTGATTGCCCCACACCCGATAACTTGATCTCACGATACTACACATCCGCATGCCTTCGCAGTCGTTTTCACTGCCAATTAGCACCTGAATTCCAAGCCGATTCCGCCGGGTTGATAAAAGGTCAGCGATCTGCTCTTTCCGCTCCAAAACCCGGAATAACGGTTCGATTTTCTGCACTTCTCCAAACTCAGGATGACTGAAGAAGTTGGAAGCACCATCAATGTAAACATGAATTTCACGATCCAGGGAAAAGGTATTCCGTGCGACAACGGCCATTGGCTCTGACAGGTGTCGATCAAAGACGGCTTTCAATTTAACGGCATCCTGCGAGATCTGGCGTATCTGTTTTAATGGCAGCCCTGCCAACTTTTCATTTAATATCTGGTTAATCTGGTAGATCTCCTCATCAGATAGATCTTTGGGAATGGAGACAACTTGATTTTTGACAACTCCCGAAGCCATGATTAAAACCGCAAGTATGTGCTCGTTGTCAATCGAGATGAGCTCAAGACGGCGCAGAATGCTGTCGTGCAACTCCGGGCTCAAGACAACACCAATATAATGCGAAATTTCAGACAGGATCTTGGAAGTCTGTTCCATGATCTCTTCAAAATCGCGACTAGAAGAAGCGTACCCATCTCGGATAAATTGCTTCTCCTTTACACTCAACTTCTGATCGGTCATCAGGTTATCGACATACACACGATAGCCTTGCTCTGTCGGAATGCGTCCGGCGGAGGTGTGAGGATGCGTTAGATAGCCAAGATCTTCAAGGTCTGCCATGGTATTTCGGAGCGTCGCCGCACTTAACCCCATGCTATAGTCCCGCGCAATCTTCCGCGAGCTAACAGGTTCAGCCGCCCGATTATAGCAATCGACAATTGCCTCTAAAACCTCATATTTCCGGGAATCTAGCACGGGAGTTGTCAACAGTATCACCTCAATTCGCAGGGTATTTTAGCACTCGACGCCTGAGAGTGCTAACGGCTAAAAATACCATCTTTAGATGGATTTGTCAAGCAAAAAGGGAAACGCAGGGAATGGAAAATCGGTTACATCACAAATTCCGAGGGCTGACCGCGGGTGTTAAGTACATGGACACAAATTTCTGCATATTTCCTTCCGGGTCATAATCCATGCTAATCCGCATTTTGTTCATAAACGGCGCCTCTATACTCAACCTACCTCATCCTTTCTTGAGACGGTAAAGATGCGTGCTCTGCCCAAAGAAGACCTCAGCCGCTTCCATGAGCGTTTCCGACAGCGTCGGATGGGGGTGGATAGTCCATTCAAGATCCGCTGCAACCGCTGCCATTTCAACCGCAAGCACACCTTCGGCGATTAGCTCGCCGGCACCGAGACCTACAATGCCCACACCGAGGACCTGTTCGGTTTCCGGATCGATTATCAGCTTGGTCATACCGTCGTTACGCCCCAGAGTGGTTGCCCTTCCTGACGCGCCCCATGGGAAACGACAGATCTCCACCGGAAGATTTTCCTGCGCTGCTTGTGTCTCAGTCAAACCACACCAAGCGATCTCGGGGTCTGTGAAGACCACAGCCGGTATCGCCCGCGGCTCGAAGGCGGTTTTGCGTCCGGCAATCGCTTCGGCTGCGACACGCCCCTCATGCGTGGCTTTGTGGGCGAGCATCGGTTCGCCAGTTATATCCCCGATGGCGTAAATCGCGGCATCGGTCGTCCGGCGCTGGGGGTCAACGCTGACGAATCCCCTTTCGTCCATTTCTACGGCAGTGTTCTCCAATCCAAGGCGATCGGTGTTCGGCTGGCGTCCGACGGCAATGAGGATTTTCTCAAAAACCTGTTCAGATTCTTCAATATCTTCTCCCTCGAATCGAACCCGAACGCCGTTCGCTTCCTCCTTCATCTCAACGACTTTGGTGTTGAGCATAATCGCGTGCGACTGCCGCTTCATTCGTCTGGAGAGGACATCCACCAAGTCACGGTCTACGCCTGGCAGTAAACCAGGGGTCATTTCCACCACAGAGACTTTGCTTCCCAGCGCAGCATAAACCGACCCTAATTCCAGCCCGATATAACCGCCGCCTACCACCAACATATTTGAGGGAATCTCACGGAGTTCCAGCGCCCCTGTTGAATCAAAAATATGAAGACTGTTCGGAGGCAGATTGGGGAGGATTTTGGGTTGAGACCCCGTTGCCAAGATAACATTCTCAAACGATAGGTTCTCTGCCTCATCATGGTTCTGTTCAACCCGCAATGTCCTGGAATCTAGGAAACTCGCCTTTCCCTGGATGGATTGCACATTTCGGCTTTTACAGAGCATGCCAAGCCCCTGAGTCATTTTCTGCACGACGCTTTCCTTCCAAGAGCGCATCTTATCAAGATGGATGGTCGGCTCACCGAACTCAATTCCCCAATGCGTAGCCTCGCGTGATTCTGTGAGCACCTTTGCCAGATGCAGCAGGGCTTTGGATGGAATGCAACCCCGATATAGGCAGACGCCGCCGGGGTCTGGCTCCAGGTCAATCAGGGTGACCTGGAGCCCCAGATCTGTAGCCATAAATGCAGCTGTATATCCCCCCGGTCCACCACCAATAATAGCAACTTGTGTTGAATGCGTTGTTTCAGGCATAATCAATGTAATGCGGTCAGAAAACGTGATGCGCGATACATATTGCGTATTGCATGATTCGTAGATGTATTGATATTAACCTTCGAGAGTCATCAGGAAAGGCTGTTCCAGTGCTTCAACCACCCATCGCAGAAATCGGGCTGCATCTGCTCCATCAATCAAGCGATGGTCATAGGAAAGCGCAAGCGGTAGCATCAAGCGCGGTTGAAGCTGATCGTCGATGAAAACCGCCTCGATTTGCCCACGGGCAATACCGAGAATCGCAACCTCTGGCGCATTTATGATGGGTGAGAAATTCGTGCCGCCAATGCCGCCCAAGTTCGTGATGGTGAATGTTCCGCCCTGCATCTCTTCCAGACTGAGTTTCTTATTTCTGGCTTTCTCTGCAACCTGCCCCAATTCAACGGACAACGCGATGATATTTTTCCGACTTACGTCCCAAATTACTGGGACCAAGAGGCCGGCTGGCGTATCCACCGCTATCCCGATATGATAGTATTTTTTATAGATAATCTCATTGTTGTCCATATCCACGCTTGCGTTAAATTTGGGGAAAACCTTCAAAGCGGAAGCCACGACTTTCAGAATTATCGCCGTGATGGTCAGTTTGCCCCCTGCCGTTTCGGCTTTGGGCTGAAATTGCTTTCGGAGACCTTCCAATTCGGTAATATCCGCCTTGTCGAAGTTGGTCACATGCGGGATAGTAGACCAAGCTGCACTCATGTGTGTTGCTGTCGCACGACGGATATTGCTCATCGCCTCCCGTTCGATTTCACCCCATTTTGAGAAATCCGGCAGAGGTGGCGCCGAGATCTGACCTGTTGGCGTGGAGGTGGAGACCGCATGCTGTGTTTCTGTGTTTATCTGTCGAGCGTAATTTTTGACATCTTCAATGGAGATTCGTCCTCCCGGACCCGTTCCCGAAACATGGTGAAGGTCGATCCCAATTTCCCGCGCAAAACGACGGACAGATGGCGCGGCTGGAGTAATTTGGGAGGGTATTTTCGGTGGTGAGAGTTCCACGTCACTAGGTGGAAGTCTGTCTGGTTGAACCTGTTGCGCCGAAGAGCTCAAGGGGATGGCAGGCTGTGCCCTTACTGCCGGAGTTTCAGGGGGTTGCGGTATTTCAGTGGGCGCTTCTATGACCGGGGTTTCGCGGGTTGTATCGGGCTTGTGGGGCTCAACATCTTCCGTAGTCTCGGCGACTGTTTCGCCCACGACCGCTGTATCGACCGTCAGAATCGGTTGACCGACTTCGGCTGTTCCGCCCTCTTCTACGTGAATCTTCGTGACGACGCCACTCACGGAAGAAGGCACCTCGATTGCGGCCTTATCCGTTTCAATTTCCAATACCGGTTGATCTTCTTCGATGGCATCACCTGCGGACACCAGAATCGTCACGACATCGCAGGATTCAATGTTTTCACCGAGTTCCGGGAGTTTAAATTCTGTTATCATATCAATTATCCGTAATGTGTAAAACGTGAAACGTGATGCGTGAAGATGGGTATTGGGGTTATGTTGTTCGGAGATAGATTAACTCCACTGTGCGAGTCTATTCACCAAGGTCTGTACCCACAAAACTTTTGAACCTTAGCTCCCTCATTCTTCCAGTAAACTTGAATGCTTTGAAGTTGTTGTATTGAGGATAGTTACCAGATACAACTAACTCACCATTGATATATAATTTGAAAACACTCCCTTTTTATGAGTTTTCAGTTGATTGTCTTGATTCCTACCGAAGTTACAGGCTTTCATAGAATCTGCCTCAGGGAATTGAAATATACCTGAACGTTTATGGTAAACCTTAAAATGTTGAATTTTCTGTAATGGTCAATAGGATGATCGACACTTTTGCTCGCCAAATCCAAGCCGCAAATTGTAGGAGATAATGTCCACCATCTTCCTGACCAATACAGTTTTTCGGAAAGTTCCTGAATCTGCGCTTTGATCTCCGCGACATCGTTTTCTAAATGTCCAAGTTTTGTGAGAATCTTCTTGAGAATGGCTTCGATTCCGAATTCCTCTTGTTTTCGAGTTCGAAAATCAACTGGCAAAAGGATCCGGTTTCTCTGGATTAGTCTCTAATTCCCGAATCGCTTGCTGAACTGTGTCGAACGAAATCTGCCCCTCGCGTGCTAGGGCGTTGAGTGTTCCCAACGTGATAAACCGGGCGTCCACCTCAAAGAAATCGCGGAGCGCCTCCCGACTTTCGCTCCTGCCGAATCCGTCTGTCCCCAACGAGACAAGCGGTTTGGGAAACCATCGGGCAATCGAGTCCGGCAGTGATTTCATGTAATCGGAAGCTGCGACAAAGACACCCGGTGCGTCCCCAACACACTGACTCACATAAGGCGCTCTCGATGGTTCGGACGGATGGAGCATGTTCCAACGCTCCACGGCATGTCCGTCACGATAAAGTTCTTTATAGCTGGTGATACTCCACACATCCGCGGCGACGTTGTATTGTTCTTCAAGAATCTTCTGGGCTTTGAGAACCTCATTTAAGATTGCCCCGCTTCCGAAAAGTTGTGCGTGAAGGTGTGTGTCCTTTTTATCTGACGCTTTGTACCTGTACATTCCCTTGAGGATGCCATCTTTGACCCCATCGGGCATTGGTGGCATAGCATACGGTTCATTCTCTACAGTCAGGTAGTAGAAGATGTCTTCCTGCTCTTCGTACATTCGACGAATACCATCGCGAATGATGACAGCCAATTCGTAAGCAAATGCGGGATCGTAAGTGACAAGGTTTGGGACGGCGTATGCTGTCAGGTGACTATGTCCATCCTGATGTTGGAGTCCTTCGCCAGCCAGCGTGGTGCGTCCCGCCGTTCCACCGAGCAGAAAGCCACGACAACGCATATCGCCGGCAGCCCAGATTAGGTCGCCAATTCGCTGGAATCCGAACATGGAGTAATAGATAAAGAACGGAATGGTATTGATTCCATGAATGGCGTGAGCGGCACCTGCGGCGATAAACGATGCCATCGAACCGGCTTCCGTGATTCCCTCTTCCAAGATCTGCCCATCTTGGGCTTCCCTGTAATAGAGCAAGGTATCCGCATCGACAGGTTCATAAAGCTGGCCAACGTGAGAGTAAATCCCAACCTGGCGAAACAGCGCCTCCATTCCGAAAGTACGGGCTTCGTCAGGAACAATGGGAACGATCAGCTTCCCGATCTTCTTATCGCGAAGCAGTCTAGCGAGAATTCGCACAAAGGCGAAAGTTGTGGAAACCTCACGCCCTTTGGACCCTTTGTAAAACTCTTCAAATACCGACTCTGGCGGTATCTTGAGAGGAGTAACTGTGGCAGTACGGCTTGGCACATAACCACCGAATTTCCGCCGGCGTTCGTGCAAATACCGCATTTCGGAACTATCCTCTGGCGGCTTATAAAAAGGTGCATCGGCAACTTCCTCATCTGGAATAGGGATGCCAAACCGGGTGCGAAATTCCCTCAGTTCGTCCTCATTTAGCTTCTTCTGCTGATGGGTGATATTCTTGCCCTCCCCGCTTTCACCGAGTCCGTACCCTTTGATTGTTTTTGCCAGGATAACGGTGGGCGAGCCCTCGTGTTCAACTGCGGCTTTGTAGGCATTATAGATCTTCTCGGGATCGTGTCCACCGCGCCTCAGCTTGATTAACTGTTCATCAGAAATATGTTCGACCAATTCCAGCAGACGAGGATATGCGCCAAAAAAGTGTTCACGGAGATATCGCCCAGCCTCCGTTCCAGATCCGGCCTTATACTTTTGATACTGTCCGTCTACAACTTCGTTCATCCGCTTCACCAGGAGGTCGCCGTGGTCTTTGGCAAACAACGGGTCCCAGTCAGTTCCCCAAATCACTTTGATCACATTCCAGCCAGCCCCACGAAAAATGGCTTCTAACTCTTGAATGATTTTCCCGTTGCCGCGTACCGGACCATCGATCCGCTGCAGGTTGCAGTTAATCACAAAGATTAGATTATCCAGTTCCTCACGGGACGCAAGGGTAATCGCCCCAAGGGTTTCCGGCTCATCAGTCTCGCCATCCCCCAAAAATGCCCATACCTTTCTTCCGGTGTCTTCTTTTAGACCGCGATCTTCGAGATAACGATTAAAACGCGCCTGATAAATTGCCTGGATCGGGCTCAGGCCCATGGAGACAGTTGGAAATTCCCAAAAGCCGGGCATCAACCACGGATGGGGATATGAAGAGAGACCGCCCCCCGTTTGTAACTCACGCCGAAAGTTTTCCAACTGCTGCTTAGATAGGCGTCCCTCCAGAAAAGCCCGTGCATAAATCCCCGGCGCAGCATGCCCTTGAAAATAGACCTGATCGCCGGCCTCCTCCTCTCCATGCGCCCGGAAGAAGTGGTTGAAGCCGACCTCATATAGCGTTGCCGCTGAGGCATAGGTCGAAATATGTCCACCGATCCCATCAACCTGTTTGTTAGCACGAACAACCATGGCCATTGCGTTCCAGCGAACCACATTTTTGATACGCCGCTCGATTTCTCGACTGCCGGGGAAAGGGACTTCCTTCTCAGGAGGGATGGTGTTGATGTAGGGTGTATTCGCGGTGAATGGCGATCGGACGCCAAATTGAAATGCGTGAAGGTTCAACATATTGAGGAGGCGCTGAACCCGCTCTGGACCACCACTTTCGAGTACGTACTCCAGAGACTCAAGCCACTCAAGATTTTCAATAATTTCTGTTTCAGGACTTTCGTTATGATTTACTTTGTCATTCATCTTTATGATTCCTTCTGTCAAACTTGCACGTCCCCCGGCTTTGAAAATAATCGAATTAGCTAGGACGTGTTGACATTTATGGCATAATAACGATATGTCAACACTTACCTTATCCGATAATCAATGGTCAAAAATAGCAGCATTCCTGCAAACCTGTTCCGATGTCTACACCGGACAGCAAGCGAACTTAAAACGTTTTGTCCAAGCAGTGCTTTGGATAACTCGTAGTGGTAGTCAATGGCGACTCCTACCAAAAGAGTACGGCAGTTGGAACAGCGTCTATAAACGATTCGCTTGCTGGTGCGATAAAGGCATCTTCCAACGGTTGCATCAACACTTTGTCAACGACCCAGATATGGTGACAGTACCATCATCCACGCTCACCCCTGTGCTGCAGGGGCTTTGAAAACAAGTGGTGGTCAAGCCTCACAGGCACTCGGATGTAGTGCGGGTGGATTTTCAACCAAAATTCACATCACGGTTGATGGCTTAGGCAATCCATTACGTTTTGCGCTGACGGCTGGACAACGCCACGCCATGACTTGTGCGGAAGGGTATAGCAGTGAGTATGTGATAGCCGACTCAGCGTATGACGCGGATTCATTGGTGCAGTTGATAATCCGTATGGGTGCAGAGCTAGTGATTCGTCCCCGTATCAACCACCGTGAGTCACGAGACTATGATACGCATCTGTACCGAGAGAGACATCGGGTGGAATGCTTCATCAACAAAATCAAGCACTATAGGCGTATCTTCAGTCGTTTTGATAAGTTGGCGGGTCGCTATTTGGGGTTTCTGAGTTTCGTTGCTGCGATTATCTGGTTACGATGAAATGTCAACAGAACCTACTCATTACTGACCTTTTGCATAATCCGTGGAGTAGTTTCGAGAATTATGGGAACCGGAAACTGAACTTGGGAGCCAGGGAGGACACAAAAGTAATCAGAATTGGGCGCTGGGGGTGCGGGACTTCTCGGCTTGTTGGGTGTGACGTGAGATGAAATCGTATAATTGAAGGGGGCCGGTATGATGGCGGTGTTGTCCTGCTCGGCTATAAATCGAATTTGATACTGAACTCAAAGGCTCATGGTGAAATTGAATGAGTTCAAATACAACGTCAATCCGATAATCAGTCAAAACAGGCAGCCATAGGAAGTGACCAAGAATATCCTGCCGCTGCTTCAAAGCGGGAGCGTCTGCCACGATACATTTCTACGAATCCGCCGATTTTTCATCGATTTGGATAAGTTGAGCCTCCAGTTTAGCGACACGCTGCTGAAGTCGTGCAAATTCGTGTAGGATCTCTGGCATTCTGCGGAGGGAGGCTTGTATGCGCAGTTCGTGTGCATGCGGTTTGGCTGGAAAACCAGACACGTAACTTCCTGCTGGCACGTCTTTCGTCACGCCTGATTTGGCAAATACGGTGCTATCCTCGCCAATGGTGGTATGTCCAACAACGCCGGAGTGTCCAGCCATTGTTACACGGTCCTTCAGCTTGCTGCTGCCAGCCAACGCAGATTGCGCGACGATAATACAGTCTTCGCCGACCACAACATTATGAGCGATCTGCACCAGATTATCCACCTTGGTGCCCTGCTTGATGATGGTCGCACCGTTGGCCATCGTGGCGCGGTCAACGGTTGTGTTGGCGCCGATTTCAACGTCATCTTTAATGATGACCGTTCCGATCTGCGGGATTTTATGGTGACGGTCACTGACGGACGCGAAACCGAAGCCATCGCTGCCGATGACCGCGCCGCTGTGAAGTATGACCCGACTCCCAATCTCGATATCTTCACGAATTGTCACATTAGGGTAAATGAGAACGTCCGCCCCGATCTTGACGTCATCGCCGATGTATACAAATGGACTGATAATCGTCCCGTCGCCGATTTGGACATTTTCACCGACGTACGTATGGGCTTGAACGGAGACCATCTCGCCGATTTGGACGTTATCGCCGATTATCGCCGTTTCGTGGATGCCGTACTCGGTTTTCCGCTTACGCCACGCAAACAATTCCAATACCCGAACAAAGGCGTAGTACGGATTGGCAACGCGGATAAGCGGCTTGCCGCTGTAGGCGGTGTCTTGCCCAACAATAATCGCGGAAGCCTGCGTACGCGCTATCTCTTGCAGGTATTTCGAGTTGGCGATAAACGTGATTTCATGTTCTCTCGCTTCCTTGATCCCCGAAACGCCTATAATCTCAATCTCACCGTCACCTAACAACTCCCCATCGATTAATTCACCAATTTCTTTTAGTTTTTTTATCATAATTGCCTAGGGTGGAAAATAAGACCCGTATTCCGCACCCCATGAATACTGGGTTTGTGACCATTTTGGAGGCCAAAAACACCGTTTTTTCGCGCAACTCGAATAAAATCCACGATCCAATCGGATTGTCAAAAATTGAAGAACTCAGTATCCATACTGGTTTACAGGATTTCAATAAATGCCGGAAACCCCAAAAACAGGTGCGGAATGTAGGATAAGAGGGCTTGAATTATTAATTATTTTTTCCCCCTTTTTTCCCGGTCTCCTTTTCAGGGGGAGTAGACGACTGTTTTGAATTCTTCAATATCTCCTGGTCATGTTGATCGTTCAGTAACTTGAGAACTCTTTCTGTTAAGTCATATTTTGCATCCACATAAAGCGTTACCAAGCGTTTCTCAAGAATAAGGCTATACCCTTCACTTTTACCGATCTGTTGAAGCAAATCTTCTATTGCTTTCGTAAGTGGTTCAAACAATTCCTTCTGTTTCGCTAGAATCGATTCTTGACCAATTTCCAGTTCACGCTGGAGTTCTTGCTTCTTGAGACGAATGTCATTTTCCAGCGTTTCCGTCTCCGGATTATCAAGAAACAGCTTTTGCTTCGTCAGGCGTTCTTCCATCGTTTTGATTTCGTTCTGAATGTCTTTGAGTTGATTCGTTAACCGATTCTCTGCGGTTTTCAGAATTTCAATTGCTTCCTGGGCTTTTCTAAAGTTCTCAAATACCTTTTGTGTGTCAACGACGCCCAATTTGAAGCTATTTTGCGCTGCAACCTCAAAATTCAAAAAGAACAATCCGATTAAAGCAACGCCAAGTAAAAGATAAAATCTCGAAATTCTAGTCATAACTTTATATCCTTGTGCTCCACAAGAGAGTTCTAAAAACCCGGACCAATGGTGAAGTGAAATTTCCCCCTTGGTTCTTTACGTCCGTCAATTTCTCGATCAAACCCATATCCCCATTCGAGACGTGCTAACATACCCATCAGGTCAAAGCGAACACCTACCCCTATCCCTTTCTTGAGGTCAATATCTCTGAAGATACTATCGGTGCTTTCATCCCACACCTGCCCAATATCGAAGAATACGACGCCACTCAACTGATTAGCCAGTGGAATCCGATATTCAAAATTTGCGTAGAAGACCTTATTGCCACCGTTTGGGTTGTTACTGTTCGGGAGGATTTCATAATCCTCATAACCACGAATTGTATCAATTCCGCCAAGCAGATAACGCTCAAAGAAAAGGAAGGTGCTTGCGGTGCGTCTGCTGTCCAGATATGCCCCGCGCACATGAGTTGCAAAGACCGTGTTATGCCATGTCTTCAGGAACCAGCTTGAATCTGCCGTATACTTTTGAAATTCATTGTCCGCGCTGAGAAAGCCACCGGAGTATTCATACGAAACGGTATTAAGCGAGCCTGACACAGGTTCATAGAGGCTCCTCAGATAGTTACGAGTGTCCCTGGCCAGCACGAAAGTAATGCTGCGGGTTGTGCGATCCGTAATTTCCTCAAGATCTGATCGCCTTGCATCCACATCCTCATTTTTGAGGCGAATCGAGAAATCCGCGTTTTTGCTAATCGGGCGCCCAACCGTCAAAGAAGCGCCTTTGCGCTTATAAGTATATCGATCGTAACCCCGATCGCGGAAGATTTTGCCATAGTATCGACGAACCCTCTGGGTGTTGTACAGACTGATGTTGAGACTGGTCGGTGTCCCAAGCATCCATGGGGTACTGAAGCGGAGTTCGGCGGTATGCCGATCTCGAGCGCCTAACTCACCTTTCAGATGCACGCGATAAGCGCGTCCGAAGAGATTATTCTCGCCAATCTCCGCCACACCAAAGATGCCGCCCTCCGTGCCATAACCACCACCGAGACTGAATAACCCGGTACGAGGCGTTTCTGTGATGTTGACAATCAGATCGCGATTACTGCGATCCGAATCACTCGGAACAAAGTGAACATTCCGAATGAATGAACCCATCTGAAAAATCCGTTGGTGCGCTTTACGCAGGGCTTGGTCGTCAAAGAATTTACCCGGCTTGATATCCAATCGATTTAACTCACGCCGTATCACGTTATCCTTTGTCTTCTCTAAACCGTTGATATGCACCTGATCAATGATGATAACGTCGCCTTCATTGATTTTCAGCGTCATATTCACAATGCCGTTAGTTTCATCAAAATCGGGAATTGCCTCCACGTCTGCTAGAAGATATCCTTTATCCCGATAGGCTTGCCGAATCTTATCAAGATTTTCATCAAACGCGCGAAGACTGAAAATCTCTCCTTCAACCGAATGCAGCATCTTACGAACCTTTATCTCAGAAAATGCAGGCTTCTCGGATTCTTCAATTTCAACCTTATACGTTCCGATGATAAACTGTGTGCCCTCATCAACCGCAATATCAAGCATTAATCCTGTTTTATCATCAGAAAACTGTTTCTCATGATTGGAGACCCTTGCATGGTAGAAACCTTGATCTTGATAGTATTGCACTAAAGCAGTCAGATCTTGATCAAAGAAGCCTTCATCGAAATGCTTCCCTACACGCGTTTTCATCTGTTTGCTAAGTGCTTTTGAGGACATATTATAATTGTCAATGAAATTAATCTCCTCAACTTTAATCCGTTGTCCTTCCGTGATATCGAATGTCACCTGTACTGTATTCTCGTCCGGGTTTACATCAGTATACGTTTGTACCTCTGCCAGATAATAGCCCGCTTCTTTGTATACTTTCAGAACATTCCGCTTGCTTTCCCAGAGGCCTAGATCGCTGTAAAGTTCTCCGGGTTTTAGGGTAACGGCCTCTTTTATTTTTTTATACTTCAACTTTTCGTTACCGATGATGTTAATGCTACCTTCAACCTTCGGATTTCCGGTGAGTTGATAAATGACCTCTAATCCACTCCCGTTAGCAGGTTCAACATCAATGTCTATATCGGCGAAAAAGCCTATTTTATAAAGTTCTTTAATATCCTTTGATAACAGGTCAGGAGAAATCTCCTCGCCAACTTTGGTCTGTACGATTGCGTGAAGCATATCCTCTGTTCCGCTGTCTGTTCCTCGAAACGAGAGCTTGTTCACAATTAAGGCATTATCGCTTCCCGTAGTTTTGGTTTCATCAGCAACAGTAGGTACTAGGGGCAAAATTATCCCTACCATTGCAGCTAACAAACCGATCTGCCAGCCTATCAATTTCATTCCTTTCATCCTCCATTTTGTAATGCACACAGTGGCAAAGCCCGCATTTGACGTTTTACGCTTTTCACAGCTTGAGTGAGACGAAATCTCCCGATAGATCGGAGCAATCGGAATAGGACTGTTCAGCGGAGTTCATTCGGATAAATAAGGGTTCCCCATACACTCGTCGCTCTGCGGAATTCTTCAATCAGTTTCTGTGTCACTATGCCGGGACGACCACCACCAATAACACGACGATCTATTTTAACAACAGGAATCACTTCGGCGGCGGTCCCCGTCAAAAAGCATTCGTCAGCGATATAGAGGTCGTGCCGTGTGAACACCCTTTCTTCGACAGTTAATCCCAATTCGCGTGCCAAGTCTATGACGGCATTGCGTGTTACCCCTTCCAAAATACCGATATGGGTGGGCGGCGTAACAATCACATTATCCTTGACGAAAAAGATATTATCGCCGGTACATTCGACAACATAGCCTTCGGCGTTCAGCATGAGTGCTTCGATAACCCCTGCTTGTTTACCTTCTATCTTTGCCAGTATATTATTGAGATAGTTCAACGATTTGATCCGTGGATTGAGGGCTTCAGCGTAGTTTCGGCGTGTTGAAACTGTAGCGATTTCCAAGCCGTCCTCATAAAACTCCTGAGGGTAAAGCGTAATCTTATCCGTGATGATAATAATCGTTGGCGTGGGACACTTATCCGGGTCTAAACCGAGATCGCCAACGCCGCGAGTCACGATCAGGCGAATATAAGCATCATAAAGATTATTCCGACGGAGCGTTTCCAATACACCTGCTTTTATCTCCTCGATCGAGATTGGAATTTCGAGCATAATGGCTCTTGCTGAGTCATACAGGCGCTGCAGGTGTTCGTCAAGCTTGAAGACGCGCCCCTGATAGGATCGAATGCCCTCAAAAACACCGTCTCCGTAGAGCAAACCGTGATCAAAAACGGAAATTTTAGCCGCTGCTTGCGGCAGGAATTCTCCGTCAATATAAACCAGCATAACGTTTTCCTCGAATCTGTGAATGACGCATTCAAAAGTCTAACATGTGCACCTGATCGGAGACTTGTCCATCAACGAGATGAATCAACCGATCCGCCCGCTGTGCAAGCATCTGATTATGTGTTACGATGATAAACGTCTGACCGAACCGGTCATTAAGATCCCACAGCAAATCATGCACGGCTTCGCTCGTTTTTCGATCGAGATTGCCTGTGGGCTCATCCGCCAGCACAACCTTGGGATGATTCATTAAGGCGCGGACGATGGCAACGCGCTGCCGTTCCCCGCCCGAAAGTTCATACGGACGATGTGTCAGGCGCTCTGCCAAGCCAACATAATCCAGTAACTCTCTGGCTCGATTATACGCGACATCGGATTTACCCCCGGCAATCAATGCCGCCATCGCAACATTTTCCAGCACAGTAAATTCAGGTAAAAGGTGGTGAAACTGAAAGACAAAACCGATTTCTTGATTACGGAATTGATCCAGTGCCTTATCGTTCAACGCAAAAATATCCTGTCCTTCGTAGAAGACCTTCCCCTGTGTTGGCCGGTCAAACGCACCAAGTAAGTGAAGTAGTGTACTCTTTCCGACGCCAGAGGCACCGACAATTGCCAGAATCTCCGCCATCTGGACTTCTAAATCAATCCCTTTAAGCACAGGGAGCTCTCTTAAGCCATCGTAGTAGGACTTGTGCAGGTCAATAACATGGATGAGGTTATTCATGTCGGAGCGCCTCAACGGGGTTGAGGTTGGAAGCCTTCCCTGCCGGATACAGCGCCGCGAGCCAGCAGATTGCGATCGACAGGACGTTCATAAAAACGACGAAGAGCCAATTAATCTTGACAGATAATCGGTTGAGTTGATAAACACTACTCAAATCCCTACCGAAGATGTTATTGAGGTAAATGGGTTGCGCAATGAAATAGAGGGACAGACCGACTGCCCCGCACCAGAGCAAAAGCAGCGCAGTTGAGTTGATAGGTAACGCCAACATCCGCCGGATGACTTGTGTACAGATTGGAATCAGAAGAATCAGAAGACCATACCAGCGTGAGAAACTGTCGACCTGAAACTCAAGCCGCCAACAGACATATACGCCCAGCACTGTCCCCAAAAGAGAACCCAAAATACCAATAATACCGCCCTGAAGGATGAAGATTTTTCTGATGCTCTGTTTTGACGCCCCCATCGCTCTGAGAATACCGATGTCTTGTGTTTTTTCCATGACCATCATGATCAAGGTGCTTGCAATATTGAACGCCGCAACAAGAATGATTAGGGCAACGACAATCATCGTTACGATTCTCTCTAGTTTGAACGCTTCAAAAAAATCTGCACGCGATTCCATCCAGGTTGTTGTTATCGGCATTGCGCCCAAACCTTGATCAAAACGGATATCGTGTTTGATGCGATCGCTGACTATCGGCGCCATATCTGCATCAATGGTGCGAACCTCAATCAGGTTGATCTGATCCGGCTTTTGGTACAGCTTTTGGGCGGTTTTCAGATCAATAAAGCCGAATGCGTTGTCGTGAATGTAGAACCCCGATTGGTAAAGCCCGATGACGACAAAATTACGCATCATCGGCAAAAAACTCTCTGGATTGGCGGGGTGTTGTACCATCTTAGAAATGAGACGCAGAACATCCCCCGGGACAACGCCGATACGCCTTGCAACGTGATATCCTAAGACAATGCCGCCTGTAATTGTCTCTTTTCCAGCCAAACGCGCCCGCGCTTCATCGATAAACGGTGAGCGATGAAACCCAGCAAAGTCAGCCACAAAATCTGAGAACCCCGTAACGCGGTTTTCTTGTTGCAGGTCAATCCCTTTAACATAAATCGTCGCTTCGATTGCCTCGCTGCCCTGGGGTTGAACGGCGAGTTGACTTAAAATCACAGGAGAGGCAGCAACCACGCCTTCAATCGCCTCAAGCTGTTCAATCTTTTCTTGGTAATTTGAAAAGTAACCATCAATCGATCTGACAAACACATGGGCCTCATTGGCGAGGAATTTCTCTTTCAACCCATGACTAAAACCGTCCAAGACGGAAACGACGATAATAACAGCGGCAATGCCGAGGGCAACCCCTCCCACGGAAATAATGCTAATGATTGAGATAAAGGATTGTTTCCGCCGCGATTTCAGATAGCGTAGTGCAATGAATCGTTCATATTTCATAAATTAGTGTTCAGGACGCATTAGGGGAAATAAGATCACGTCGCGGATTGAGCTTTGATCTGTGAGCAACATGGCGAGTCGATCAATACCAATGCCAAGCCCACCCGTCGGTGGCATGCCATACTCAAGCGCCCGCAGATAATCTTCATCCATCATAAACGCTTCCTCATCTCCAGCGTTGCGTCTCTTGGCTTGCGCAATAAACCGCTCACGCTGATCGATGGGATCATTTAACTCACTGAAAGCATTGCCGAGCTCCATACGCGCCACAAAGGGCTCAAATCGCTCAACTACCCGATCGCATCCACGCTTCTTCTTCGCAAGCGGTGAAACCTCAATAGGGTAATCATAAATAAATGTTGGTTGAACCAAGTTCGGTTCGACGAGCGCATCAAACAGCTCCCCGATGAGATGCCCTCTGGATTCAGTACCTTCCAATTCAACGCCAGCGGCTGATGTCACGTTCCATAATTCGTCGTCACTCAGCGCATCAACGTCAATGCCAACTTCTTCCTTTATTGACTCGATTAACCTTAGCCTGCGCCAGGGCGGGTCTAATGAAATCGAATCGCCCTGATAAGAAATCTGCGTGGCGCCGAGGACGCTTTTCGCAGCGTATGCGACGAGGTTTTCTGTCAAACGCATCATATCTTCATAATCCGCATACGCCTGATAAAGCTCAAGCATCGTAAATTCGGGATTGTGATCGCGGTCCATACCTTCATTCCGAAAATCTTTCGCAAATTCATAGACCTGATCAAACCCACCAACGATAAGCCGTTTGAGATAAAGTTCATTCGCAATACGGAGGTAAAGCGGCATATCAAGTGCGTTGTGATGCGTGGTGAAGGGGCGGGCGTGTGCGCCTCCATAAATTGGTTGAAGGATTGGCGTTTCTACTTCAATAAAACCTTGCTGATTGAGGTAGTCGCGGAGGGCTTGGATTATTCGGGTGCGGTTGATGAAAACCTGCTTCACATCGGGATTGATGATCAGATCGGCATACCGCTGACGATAACGGGTTGCCTTATCCTGCAAACCATGCCATTTTTCGGGAAGCGGACGGAGGGACTTTGCTAAAAGCTCAATTTCATTCACCAACACGGTAATTTCACCGGTTCGAGTACGAAAAACGGAACCAGCGCCACCAATGACATCACCGATATCAAGCTTCTTGTAGACTAGATATGCGTCTTTTCCAACCAGGTTTTGGCGCATGTAAATCTGGATGTGCCCACTTCCATCCTGTACGTGCGCAAATCCGCTCTTGCCATGATCTCGTTTGGTCATGATGCGCCCGGCAATACGCACAAGTTTCGTCTCATCCGGCTGATCGTGCACATCTGCAAATTGTTGACGAATTTCCAGGGTAGTATGGGTGGGTGAGTATTTGTGAGGGTATGGGTTGACGCCGATTTGACGAATTTCTTCCAGCTTTTCTCGACGTTGACGCATCAAATCACTAAAATCTTCCAATTGCACATTCCTTCCAGAAAGAATTTATTGAAGGGTTAGTATAGCACGTCTCAACGCTTTAGGCAATAAAAAAACTGGCATCACTGACTAGGTTCTGTTGACATTTGAGTATAAGGTTGTGGCATAATAGAAGAATGATGCCAATAACCTTACCCGATGACCAATGGAATAAGATATACTCGTTTCTTCTAACTTGTCCCACCATCTATGTTGGCAACGAAGCGACAACACGCCGCTTTATCGAAACTGTTCTCTGGGCGACCCGTAGCGGTGCTCAATGGAGACTTCTGCTAGACACCTATGGTAAATGGAACACCCTCTATAAGCGGTTTGCTCGGTGGTGCGACAAAGGGGTCTTCACACAGATGCACCCCCACTTCGCCTCTGACCCCGATATCGAGTCGCTTATTGTGGACAGTACAATCATTCGAGCGCACCCGTGTGCGGCAGGTGCCGAAAAAAAAAGGGTGGCACTGAAAACCAAGCGTTAGGCTGCTCTCGCGGGGGATTCAGTACAAAAATTCACATCACAGTTGACGGCCTGGGTAATCCCCTAAGAATACATCTGACGCCCGGTCAAAGAAACGACATAGCGGAAGCAGAAGGGTTGATACTTGGATATAAAAGTGAGTATGTGATTGGAGACAAGGGATATGACTCCGACAATTTTATCGCGGTTATTGAGGCGAATGGAGCGATTGCGGTGATACCGCCCAAAAGTCATCGTGTGGATCAAAGAGATTACGACAAACATCTGTACAAAGAGAGACATCGGGTTGAATGTTTCATTAACAAGATAAAATGGTATCGCCGCATCTTCTCTCGGTTCGAGAAGTTAGCTATCCGTTATTTTGGATTTCTCAGCTTTGTCTCCACATCTTATATGGCTCCGTTGAAATGTCAACAGAACCTAATACGCATTCCTTCCCAATTCCCTCATTCTCTTTCGCGCCTTACGTCTTTTAAGTAGCTTTCGATAAAAACGTTCAGCCCGCCATCCATGACCGCGTCAACATTCCCGGTCTCAACCCCTGTTCGCAAATCTTTCACCAGACGGTAAGGGTGGAACACATAGGATCGGATCTGGCTGCCAAAGTCAATACCAAGTCTGTCTCCCTGTAGTTTTGAAATCTCTTCGTTACGTTGGGCTCGATAATACTCATAAACTCGTGAGCGAAGCACCTTCATTGCGATCTCGCGGTTTTTATGCTGCGACCGTTCGTTCTGACACTGGGCAATAATCCCAGTGGGCAGATGGGTCATCCGCACCGCTGAATCTGTGCGGTTGACATGCTGCCCGCCAGCGCCACTCGATCTGTAGGTTTCGATACGCAGATCCGCGGGGTCAATCTCAACATCAATGGCGTCGCTAATGTCAGGAGAAACAGCAACCGCTGCAAAGGAAGTGTGACGGCGATTATTGAAATCGAAGGGAGAAAGACGAACGAGACGGTGAATGCCTGCTTCTGCACGGAGATAGCCGTAGGCATACTCTCCGGTCACCAGGATTGTTGTGCTCTTGATGCCTGCCTCTTCACCATGCGCCAATTCAATGGTCTCAGTTTTGTAGTTATGTCGCTCGCACCAGCGAAGATACATCCGCATGAGCATCAACGCCCAATCCTGAGATTCGGTGCCGCCTGCCCCGGGGTGAATACTCAAGATTGCATTGCTTCGATCATGTTCGCCACCGAGCATCAGCTTGAATTCGATTTCCTCAATCTGTTGCGCAACCCCTCTTAAGTCTGCTTTAATCTCTTCGCCTATGGTCTCATCATCCTCCTCAACAGCAAGCTCAATCAGGAGTTGGAGGTCTTCGAGTTGAGTGTGGAGTTTCCTATATTGTTCTACGTCTTCCCGCAAGATCGAGATCTGTTGAGTGACTTTTTGGGCATCCTGGGGTTCGTTCCAAAAATCGGGCTTTGAGGCTTCTTCTTGAAGTGTTTCCAGTTCTTCTTCCTTACTCGTCAGGTCAAAGATGCCCCCTGAGTTCAATCAGTCGAGCGGTCATACCCTCAATTTCAGCCTTCAAATCTGCAAGCATCATCTGTCTCCTTGTGATTGCGCCCTCATTATCGCGTGAGTGCATAAGATTGTAAGGTTGTATAAACAGCCCCTTTTGGGTGAAGTTGACTCTGTATCAGCGAAATTTCATGGACAGTCATCGCGCCATCATCAATCTTATCATATTGACGATACAAGTTCACGAAAGGTCTCAGATCTACTCGTCTTTTCAGCCGAGCAATCGTTAAATGGGAATTGAATTTCTTGTCGTCAGGCGGGAATCCACAGCGACTCAGCGCCTGGTTGATGTCCTGGGCGAGGGCAGATACTTGCTCCTCTCCAACTTTTACACCGGACCAAATTACCCTTGGACGCGCCAGACTAGGGAATGCGCCAACCCCACCCATCCGCAATGAAAAAGGACTGTGATGGGCTGCCGCTTGCTCAGTTGTCTGCCCGATTGATTCGATGTCAGCCGGATTAACATCGCCTAGAAATTTCAGCGTGAGGTGAATGTTACCCGGTTTAACCCAAGATGCCCTTTGAATCTGTTTCCGCAATATCGTTTGGATCTGCGCTAACTGATTCTGGATGGTCATGGGTATCTCGATTGCGACAAAACACCGTATCTGCTGTGTCATGTTTTCTAATTTACCAATTCCAGAGCACCAAACCTTCGGAAGGTTCAAAACCTTCCAGGGTTGGAGACTAGATGTCATCATCTGTATAAGCGTCCGGCGATCTCATCAGTTCATAAAGCGCCTTGCGATTGTTGTACAGAAATTCCAATCCTGAAACAACGGTTAAGACAAGAGGAAGGTACATTATAAAATAGATTGGTCCCTGTACTTGAATCATAAAATCCAGTTCTATATTTAATAGCCCTCTATATTCGTGGCTAACGAGTAAACCGAGGCTAACTATAATGACAGTCATCTGGGAGGAGGTTTTATATTTTCCCCACCTGCTCGCTGCAACCACAGTTCCATACCGCCCAACGAATACCAGTCGTAAGGTGGTGATGACAAACTCACGCCCCATGATTATTAAAACTATCCAACCTGGAATCAATCCTCCTTTAAATCGGGTAAAGCAAATCAACGCCGCCCCAACGAGTAGCTTATCTGCAAGCGGATCCATAAATTTTCCAAAACTGGTGATTCCTTGCCTGCGAGCAATCTTGCCATCAAGATAATCTGTAAACGATGCCACGCAAAAAATAACGAGAGCAGGCAGCATGCGCTGGTATCGAAAAGAGAGCATAAAGAAGGGAATCAGGAGAATGCGTGAAATCGTTAAGGAATTTGCTAGGTGCATCAGGCTGTAGAGATTCATACGGTTTTATCACTTTGTAAGGTGTACCCTACACTCAAAGGTTGAGAAATGCTGTCACCCTGCATCGGACGTAATGCGTAATAAACTATACGCGGGGTTTTTCGCATATCACACTTACTCATCACATCTTTAATGTCACTCATCTGGTGAAAGATCTATCACTTCAACCCCGTCCGGAATGACAAATTTGAATGTATCGGCGCCTACTTCCTGATCTCGCTGAATGTTAGCCAACGAAACGATTACACTCATATCGTTTTCATCGTCGCTTTCAGATCGATAACCGAACTGCACAGGTAACCACTCATCCGATTGAACCCAAACCTCAAGGATCTCGCGAGGGGGGACGGCCCCGTTTTCAGCACCGGGTATCATGTGCGGTTTGGGAGTCAATTCAATGCGGTAAACGCCCTTCGCATTCGCAGCGGCATCTGCAACCAGCTTTATGTCATAATTCTTCTGGACATCTTCTAAGGACGCCCCAACCCCCGGCAATAATTCTTTGCGGTTCGATTTGTTCCATCTCATTTTATTGACCTGGTTGAGCAGCGGCGTATATGACCAGGAATATTCACCATCAAGAATAATTAACTGTGCAAGCTGGGTCGGATCTTTTTGGCTGACATACTCCTTCCGCAGTAAATTCGGTTTGCTAAACGCTACTCGTCCGCGTGCAACGTTTTTATTGCCGGCTCGAAACGTCGTCTCCTCAAAGTCGGCGCTAAAGTTCTTAGACTTCTCGTAAGCTGTCTTGAAGCTTTGAAACACCTCATCGACAGTATTGGCGGATATGTAATTCACACTAATGGTCAGCAAAAGCGTAAGCATGCATCTGAAATAGAGCTGTTTCATAACCCCTTCGCGGCGTGAACTTCTTGGAAAGCCGCTCTCCTTTCCAATTTCAGATTGACAATTTTATGCACACATTATTATTTTGGGTTAGCAATACTATTCTGACGACCTTTCCAAGAGCGTGTCAAGTTTTTGGTTACTAAGTTGATCTATGTTCTGTGTGTTTTTTCTGACCATGCCTTCCAATTGATCAATTTGTTGAGAGTGCTTTTCGGTGATCGTTGTCAATTTATCAATGCGGCGATCACATCATTCAATGAGTTTTTGATTCTCTCCAATGAGATCGTGATTCTGTCGGAGTTCATCGGTCATTTTTTCCAACTCTGGAATATGGTCTTGATCTCCTTCCGGGGTTGGCATCATTTTCTCTCCTTGTCTGTTGGGGGATGCCACCTAATACTATAAACAGTGGAGATTGTTAGCAAGATAGGTGTACTGCCATTGGAAATTGATGCATAAGATGGACCGCTCTCATCCACAAAATCCAGATAGCAGTATAGCACTTGCGATGCAGTTTGTCAACGCCGTTTTTCCAGTTAAACGGATGGCGTTTCTGCTCTTGCAAGGCGTTCCTGCTCGACAATTTTCCGAGCCTCCTCCTCTGTCACATGAACATGAACCCTCGCCCAATCCACGAGCGCAACCTCTATCTCATCGGGGGATTCGATTGCGTGTTTTATAAAACGCTCCAACAGATCGATAACCTGTTCATCTCTAAAAAACGCTTGAAACCATATAGAAAACTCCTTAATGGTGTCCGGTTCTTCTGCAAAGGCCCAAAAGGTCACCCTACAAAAATCAAGCCCCTCATCGACGACTTGCTGGGAGATCCACACCCCTTCGGGGAATCCTTCAAATAAAGGCAAAAATTCAGGGAGTAATCGAGGGAGCGGATCAGTCAGATAGGAGATCTCCGGCGAAATATCAAACTGGATGCCATACTTGTGCGCCTGAAGATGGACCTGGAGCGCCTCGGTGGGTCTATCTGTGGCTGGTTGCTCAGCGGGTTCAATTTTCCCTTTGCGTCGAAATCGCATCGTTGATAATTCCTCCTCTGACCTGCCTTTGTATCCTAGCTAAAGTATTATACTCAAGACCCCTGTCTCCCGCAACCACAATTCCAAGAAAAGTATTGACAACTCAAATTCACTTTTTTCACGTTAAAGTCAAAATACTTCTGATGTCTATTCTACCTCATTTTCGACTTTTTAGATAGGCTCTTAGCCAGGATGGATGTCGCTTGGCGGTCGTCGACTTGGAGGTGCTGGTGTGGAATCTGGAAGCACTGTTTGATACATTTTCGCCGGTTGGGTAGAACCCCAGAAGTCGTCACAAGCGGCGTCTATTTCTACTCACTTCAAGCCGGGGATTTTCGTGCCACCCGAAAAATAGTCTTGAAAAGGTAGCGATATGCTGCTTTGGTGTCCCCACCATGCCGAACTTTTTTTTGACAATGCGCCTCCAATATGGTAACATTTTCGCTTAATATTCTCCCCTTCCCGATGGTTTGCATCTACCTACCCTTCAGGGTCTAAGATCTTTGGCTCACCTTGCTATATTATTAAGGAGGCAATTCCAATGGACACGAAAATTTCCGACACCAGGCCCCCGAGATTTTCCAAAGTAGGTCTGACATTTGACGATGTTTTATTAATTCCTGGTGAATCAGATGTACTCCCCAATGAGGTTGATACCAGTACACAGTTGACCCGTCATGTTCACCTCAATATTCCCATCTGCAGCGCCTCAATGGACACCGTTACGGAATCAGCGCTTGCCATTGCGCTTGCGCAAGAGGGAGGCGTTGGGTTCATCCACTACAACTGCCCAATCGAGGCGCAAGTTAATGAGGTCGATAAGGTCAAACGCTCGGAAAGCGGAATGATTATGGATCCGATCACCCTGACGCCTGATAAAACGGTTCGTGATGCGTTGGAGCTGACCGCGCGTTATCGCATCGGGGGCATCCCAATTGTCACAAGAGAGGGCTACCTGGTTGGGATGATCACCAACCGCGACCTGAAATATGAAGAAGATCTCGAGCTATCTGTGACGGAACTGATGACGCCCAGCGAACAGTTAGTCACAGCCTCACCGGGGATCACGCTTGAAAAAGCAAAGCAGATTCTTCACCAAATCCGTAAGGAAAAACTGCCGATCGTCGATGAAAAATTTCGCCTGTGTGGGTTGATCACGATAAAAGATATTGACAAAGTGGAAAAGTATCCACTGGCTTGCAAGGACGAATCTGGAAGACTGAGGGTTGGGGCAGCCATTAGTCCTTCTTGGAGTTTGGACAAAGTGGGAATGCTGGTCGATGTAGATGTCGATGTGTTGTCTATTGATACAGCCCACGGTCATCATCAGAATGTGATCGATGCGACCCAGCGGGTTAAATTGGAATTTCCTGACGTGGAGTTGATTGCTGGAAACGTTGTCACTGCCGAAGCAACTCGCGAATTGATTGATGCTGGAGCTGATGCGGTTAAGGTTGGCATGGGGCCGGGGTCGATTTGTACGACCCGCGTCATCTCTGGAATGGGTGTCCCGCAGGTTACAGCGGTCTACGATTGTACACAGGAAGCGGATAAAGCCGGCGTCCCAATCATTGCTGATGGCGGCATCCGGTATTCGGGTGATATTGCGAAGGCAATCGGTGCAGGGGCAAGCTCGGTGATGATCGGAAGCCTCCTTGCCGGCACAGAGGAAAGCCCTGGCGAGACGGTCATCTATCAAGGGCGAACCTATAAGATCTATAGAGCCATGGGCTCTTTATCTGCCATGAAAGAACGCGGCGGGAGCGAGAGGTATGCACAAAAGGAACAGGTTTTGTCAACGCTGGTACCAGAGGGCATTGAAGGTCGGGTGCCTTATAAGGGGCGGTTAGAAGATTTTGTCTATCAACTCATTGGTGGACTCCGTGCCGCGATGGGGTATTGCGGCACACCAGACATCGCGTCATTACGCACTGAAAGTCGGTTCATTCGGATGTCGAATAGCGGCTATCGTGAAAGCCATCCGCATGATATCGAGATTACCGAAGAAGCCCCCAATTATAGCCTAATGTTGTGAAATGAATCGACGAATCTGCGATCGAAGTAAACTTGACATTAACATAAGAATTGTGCTACTATCATTATGCGTTTACCCGAGATGCGTTGGGATGGACTTTACTGACAAGAAGGTTATGCAATTGGTTCTGACCCACCGATAGATCGGAATAGGGCGGTACTTGCTCAATATGAAATGCGTAAGTCCTAATTACTTTTAATTTCAAACCCTTGAAAGGAGAACGGCTTTCTGGAAGAGATACAGTGACCGGGTTATCCACATTCAACCACAAATGAAATTGAAGCCGCTACAAAGTTTTTATGAAAGTCAATGAAGAAATGTCGTTTTGGGACAGGCTTTATCTTCCTGGCCTCATCAAAGGCATGTTCACCACACTGAAACATATTCCCAAAAAGAAATTTACATATCAATACCCAGAAGATCTACGTAGCGTTGAAGAGCGAAACGATCGCTATCGTGGCATCCATAAGTTGCCATTAGATGAGGTGGGAGATGTCAAGTGTGTGGCATGTTTCATGTGCGCAACAGCTTGTCCGGCGGATTGTATCACGATTAAAGGCGCCCCTGCGCCTGAAGGCTGGAAGACCAAAGAGGGCTATCAACGCGAAAAATACCCGGAAGTTTTTGAAATAAATATGCTGCGCTGCATCTTCTGTGGTTATTGCGTTGAAGCGTGTCCAGAGGATGCAATCCAGATGACAGGAATCACGCTTCCTCAATACTTCAGAGAAAAACAGAAAGAAGGTGAAATCTTGGGACGTTCCCGCAGCGATTTTATCTTCGATAAAGAGATGCTGATAGCCAATAATGATATTCCTGAACGGGGACTTCACCCAGATTCGTAAAACGTGGAAAATATTTGCATCTCAGCATGGACGTTTAGGGCAAGGATTCCCATACATTTCAAGTACAGTGTGGGCGAGAATTGCCCGTTTTTTATGGATTTTTTGCCATCAAGTGAATAGTCAGGGGGCTGGTGTTTACCTGTTTCGACGTGGGCAGGTCATCGGCTGGTAAGCAACATAGATACTGTTAGGATAAGGCTTTGGACAAACACCAACACAATCAAATTCAGGCCCTATCCCTAAACTTTAGTCCAGATTCTCTTTTCGCTTTAACGGATAAGATAAATTCTAGCGTCGAAGGGCGAATCGGTTGGGGGGACACATTTGGGATAGGGCTTGGCGCAAAAAATGACAAATATTTGCTCGTCTGGACACCGAAGAAATCATCTGAGGGACAAATTCTCCCCGGGTTTGACTCAGAAGATGGAAAACTCACACTTAAAATGAAACCACGGCCCGGGGCTTGGATTTCCTGGATTGACGAGGCCAAGGTCGCAGCAGAGGCGACAGACGACTATGACCGAGTTCGCAAAAGTGTACAAGAGCTAGAGCGTAATGTCCGCCAGGTGACAGACTTTGCTGATGGTATTCTTAAAGACATCACGACGCTACATCTCGGTAAATCGCTCACGTTGTCAGATCTTGCGCAAGAGGTTTTGAAAATTGAGTTCGCAATACCAGCTACTGTCAAAACTGGCGGCTACATTCTCGCATGTTCTCAAGAACTCCCATCTGCATCGGCGAAAGTTATCATTCCTGAACAGACAAATATTCACGACGTTCACATGAACGAGGACGAGCTGTTCGGTTCAATCGTCACGGATGGCTATGATCAGCTTCTGGTTGTTTATCGAACGCATATCAAGCGCTATCCCGACCTCCTCGATATTAGCTACTGTTTAACGCTCATTGATTACCTCCATGGTAAGCCGGCGCAAAAAGAGATTGTGTCGAATGTACCGTGTCACCCTGTACGAGGCTTAAGACCGGTAGCAGTTTTCCCAACCGCGGCCGTCTATAATCCGCTGCACCCGGATAGAATCGAACTCGTTGTCACCACTCTCAATGGCTCCCATGAAGCCATTCGTGAAGCAATCGCCAAATGTTCATCGGCCGTCGATCAGTATGTGTCGCAGGCCAATCGACGTGCCCAGGAAATCATGGCGAATTTTCAGGGGCGTATCAATAGCCGGCTTCAAGCACTTACGCTCCAACCCGGGCAAAGGATTTATGAAAAAGTTTGGGATGACCTTGCAATTAACGGACTGCGGAATCAGATGTTTGAATTTACCGAATTTTTCGGTAAGTATATCGGGGAGCGGCTGGGTGAGGATAAAGTGGAATCCAGAAAAGCCCTGCTTAAGCGCAGCATAGATCCGATCCTCGAAGCATGGCAGCTTCAAGATATACGGCAGACAACTATCAGACACCTCATCTTATCTGGCTACAAATTGGCGAATCAAGTGTTGGATCAAGCGTCCGGGCTCTTCTACGATCTTGTATTTGAAAAGCACTTTATCGAAGCCGGGTTGATCGGTACGGTTGACTTGTTGGTGCTCGAAAATGGAGAATTTCTGGGTGAGATTCATTTGCCAGAGTGGACGGAAAAAACCGTGCGAGATCGGCTCCACCGCTTTGGGTTGAACCCCGCCATCCATCCTAAGCAGCTTGAGAGACTCCGAAACCTGTGGGTGGAATTACTGGAAATCGGCAATTTTGCAAGCCGACATCAGCAACAGTTTGAATCCATTCTAAACCCTTTGGCTGATATTCTGTTGATGAGAAAGCAACCTAAAACCGATACTTCCCCAACGGAGAGCTTGAGCTCACGTAAAATCTCGCTCCGGAAAGAAAATACTTTTGAAGGATTCGAGATTTCGGAGCAGGAGTTTGAAGCAGCCCTCAATTGTCTTAAAGACAATTTCCCTGTGATTAAACGTTGGATCCAGAATGTGCCGGAAGAGCGGGACGAGTATGAGCGATATTATGCGATACTGTGGATGATACTGACTGATGGGTTGGTGCGAGAGATTCTTTGTCGGAAATTCCAGCCGATTTGCGAAATCAATCTCAGCCTCCCTTTAGAAACCAAGAGATTGATAGATCTTGTTCTTGGTGGGAAAATTGTCATACGCAATGAGAAAGATCTAAACGCGCTAAAGCGAAACCTTGATCGCGCCTTAAACGCGAAAATCGGTCGTGGGTTACAGGAGATTGCTACGCCTGCCATGCTTAAAATTCATAGCGATACCTTGCTACGTGTGTTGCACGAGGAATTGCTCGCATATCAAGAGGGACTCGATAAACAACTCATCCGTGCTGCGAATCCCAGGACACAGAAGAAGCGGGGCAAGACGAAAAAGGGGCGGAGAAAGAATTTACCTGCCGAAAAAATTATAGCGGAGATCGAAGAGGAAAAGCCCAAAATCGCTGAACTCATAGAGTTTCTGAATCCCTACACCGATGCTCCATTGATATTGCTCGAAACGGCGATGCATTCCGACTTTCAGCAAATCAATCAGATACGGAAGCATCAGGTGCTGAATTTCGACCTGCAATCCTTGCCCCCCGTCGAGGAGACGTGGCTGGAAAATGTGAAATCGCTTGATGACTATCCCAATCTGCGCGCATTTCTGTTTGAAAATAAGCTGCCCATCTCCACTACCGGGCGCGTGTTGATGAAACTAAGACGGACTTTTCCTGAACCTGCGGCGGCGGAGAATTCTTCGGCGAATGCGTTCGATGTCGCCGTGGATCTAATCCAAGAGCTAAAAGCCCTCCAGGACGCATCATACGCTGGCGATACGCTGAAACGATATATAAACTACATTTCCGAAAAATTGTGGCGATGGGAGCTCACGCAGCTTACAGAGGCGGAACTGCCGACGCTGATTAAAGAGAAGGTTCTGTCTTCGGCAATCTGCTACGAAGAAGAGGTCGAAGCACTCCTAGAGTATGTTGAACGCTACGAGCAGTTATTAGAAACAAAACTCGCCCCTGGATCTGAGATGGATAAACCGTGCGAGCTGTTAGAGGAGAACTTCCAGGCGCTCGCTGAAACACTCCTGTAAGCCAATTGTTAGATTGAGTGGTATTGAGATGAAGGTTAGCATCCTCGGACGAGGAAATGACATTATTCCCGTTGTATCAGCAGTTTGTCACTTAGATCTCATATCCGAAGTTGTTTGGGTAGACGATAGGCCAGGGGTACCCCATGATGTCCTGCAAGACCTGAAACAAGCAATTGCAATCAGAGGTTCTGACACTGGACTGCATTGCGCCAAAGAGTTATCTGCGCTGGAAGACTCTCAAATTGTCATTCTCCTTTCTCATTCATCAGGTCCAGCCGTGCGTCCTATCCAAGTTCAACGCCGGGCAAATTCTGTGCTTGCCTGTCGTTTCGCTCGGTGTATCAAACAGCATGCGCCGGGGGCGCGAGTCGTCGTCGCAATGTCTCCCGCATGTTCTCTTGCTTTTTACGTTTGTCGTGAACTTGAGGCGGATACGAGCCAGGTCATTGGACTTTCTGGAGGGACAGCCAGTGCGTACCTGAAAACCCAAATCGCCAATCAACTAGGCGTCTCTGTGCAAGATGTTACGACACTCGTGATTGGGAATGATGATACAGTCTATCCGCTTCCGCAATACTGCCGTGTGAACGGTATACCGCTGGAAGGATTATTAAGCGCGAGGCAGATTCATGAGTTGACTGATGCAGTGAATGGCAGACATACAAAGTCTGGGAACATTGATGCGCCGTACACGCTCGCCGCCTGGATTTCACAAATTATCACGGCAATTGCGTTGGACAAGAAGCGAATCATGAGCGTTGGTTCCCTAATTCAATCGAGCGCCGCGGATGTCTACCTCACTGTTCCGACAAAAATTGGTCGGAACGGGGTTGAATCAATTCTTCAATTGGATCTGACCAACTCCCAGCGTGAGCAGTTCACGCAATTGGTTGCCAAGAGTGTTATGGGACAAAATTAAGGAGAGGATAAAAATGAGAGAAATATATCAAAAAGTTACCGAACTCATCCAAGCCAGAGAGATTGGCGCTTACTGTACTGTCGTGGAAACGAAGGGGTCCACGCCACAAAAGTCAGGGTCCAAGTTGCTCATCTTACCAGACCTGCGCAATGTTGGGACGCTCGGGGGCGGGTGTGTGGAAGCAGAGGCGCGACAACAGGCAATCGGCTTAATGCAAGGCGGCGTTCCACGTCTACTTGAATTTCAGTTGGACAGTGACTACGGGTGGGACGATGGGCTGATCTGCGGCGGCAATATGAAGATATTCATCGATCTCCCTCAGACCAAGGAAGAATCGTTTTTGTTAACCCGATTGCAGGAACTCGCAGATGAAAAAATTCCCCTCGTCTTTACAACAGTCGTTAAAAGCGAGATAGATGATGTCAAAGTTGGCGCAAAGATGCTCTTCGCAACCAACGGTGAACAGAGCGGTTCTTTGGGAAATGCAGAATTAGAGGCAGAAATCCAAGGTGAACTGACTGAAATCCTTGAGACAGATGCGCCCAGCGTCTTTCGCTGGCAAGATGGGGCGGTCTGGGTCTTTATGGACCCGATGCAGCCACGCCCCACCCTGCTCATCGCTGGCGCAGGGCATGTCGGACAAGCGCTTTGCCATCTCTGCAAGTGGCTTGGTTTTGACATCGCAATCGTCGATGATCGCGCCGATTTCGCCTCTGAAGAGCGTCTGCCCGAAGCTGATCAGATCATCATCGGTGACATCGCAGAGGAATTGCGGAAATACCCCATTGACCATTTAACCTATGTTGTCATTGTCACACGCGGACATCAGCATGACGAGGAGGCGCTCCACAGCGTCGTTGAGTCCGATGCGCATTATGTGGGGCTGATTGGCAGCCGCCGGAAGGTCAAGCTCATCTTCGATGATCTGATAGAAGTCGGTGTTCCAGAAGAAAGATTGGCGCAGGTCTATTCCCCAATTGGATTGGACATCAACTCCAAAACCGTGCCGGAGATCGCTGTGAGCATCGCCGCGCAACTCATCCAGGTCCGCAATAGCACGAAGCCAGATGTTCACTTTGATGCACAGCCGGCGAAAATGCCCACGATTAAGGTCGGCACATAATGTCCGCAAGTCAGAGCCATGGTGACAATTCAATTAGATAACGACAAAAACTACACCGTAAAAGAAGTCATTGAGCTTGCTGGGCTTGCCCTAGATTTTATCGGGGAGCAAGCGCCTGATAATGAGCTCCAGTTCTCCGCAACAGATGTCTACTGGACCTTGCGAAATCTGCTTGACTACGTTAACAGACAGACACGAGGAGAATTTACCCTCAAACGCCTCAAGAAAGGCTCCTGGGGGCTTGAGTATACAGATAAAAAAGCCGCAAAACGCAAAGCCGATGAACGGCATCGGCGGGAGAAAAAACGCACAGCAGATTATCTTCATAAGCTCACCGGTCATCGCCCGCCCTGGGGGTAACTGCCCACCCATTCCCCACTTCCGCAGGGACAGTCCCGTATTGGAAAAACACGCAGGTTCTCCCCTACTTATAGTTTGTATCAAATGACCCCATGAGCTAAACTAAAAGGAGATGGTATTGCCATCAACTACAATCCACTCATGGAGGTCAATATGAAACCACAAAGCAATACAGCCTACGGTATCAACCGTCTACAATCAAAGACCGCAAGGGCAGCTATCATTCAGAAGATTTCATCAGACTTTAATCTAATGCCACTGATTGCCGAAGCCTACTATAAACAGATTGCTTCCTACTTTGCTCAACATGCCGAAATTGAACTCACGTCAGGCCAAATCTGCTATGAGGCAGTCGCAGCCGATGAACCGGCAGGCAAACATATCGCGTTAGCGAAAAAAGTCTCATGTCAACTCACTCTCAATGATGTCCAAACTGACCTTGAGATGTTAGCCGATTATGGGCTTTCTGGACTCAGACGCCATCGAATTCTCCGATTAACCAAACAAGCCTATGACCAAGATGCCCTGCTCAGCTATGAAGATTTAGCGGTGCTATTAACCACCAGTCCAGCGACCGTCAAGCGCGACATTCGACAGTTGAAACAGGACGGTTACTTTGTTATGACTCGCGGTGCCAAACATGACATGGGGCCTGGCATCTCTCATAAGACTCAGATTCTGGAATTGTACTTCAAAGGGTATCAGTTCACTGAAATTGAGCAAAAGACTAGGTTCTGTTGACATTTCAAGGGAGCCATATAAGAGTGGGGACAAAGCTGAGAAATCCAAAATAACGGACAGCTAGCTTCTCAAACCGAGAGAAGATACGACGATACCATTTTATCTTGTTGATGAAACATTCAACCCGATGTCTCTCTTTGTAGATGCCTCTCTTTGTATAAGCGTTTGTCATATGTTCTTTGGTCAACACGATGACTTTTTGGCGGTATCACCGCAATTGCTCCATTCGCCTCAATAACCGCGATAAAAGCGTCCGAATCGTACCCCTTGTCTCCAATCACATATTCACTGTTATATCCGATTATCAACCCTTCTGCCTCAGTTATGTCATGTCTCTGACCGGGGGTCAGATGAATTCTTAGGGGATTGCCTAGTCCGTCAACTGTGATGTGATTTTTTGTACTGAAACCGCCCCGAGACCGACCTAATGCTTGGTTTTCAGTGCCACCGTTTTTTTTAAGGCGCCAGCTTTTTAAGGCGCCCGCCGCACACGGGTGAGCGCGGCAGATGGTACTGTCCACAATAAGCGACTCGATATCGGGGTCAGAGGCGAAGTGGGGGTGCATCTGTGTGAAGATACCTTTGTCGCACCATCGAGTAAACCGCTTGTAGCGGGTGTTCGATTTGCCATAGGTGTCTGGTAGAAGTCTCCATTGAGCCCCGCTACGAGTCACCCACAGGACGGCTTCGACGAAGCGGCGTGTAGCAGCTTCGTCGCCAACATAGATGGTGGGACAGCTTAGAAGAAACCGGTATATCTTATTCCATTGGTCATCGGGTAAGGTTATTGGCGTCATTCTTCTATTATGCCACAACCTTATACTCAAATGTCAACAGAACCTAATTCATCGCTTTATCAATTCTTACGGTTATGACAAAGGAGAAGTCACGGCGGCTGTCATTGTTGATGACATTGTCAAAACCATTGAAGGCTATTTCTTGATTGCCCTCCCCCTTGAGAAACTCGCCACAGGAGACCAAATCCCTAATCAGCGAATGCTCAGTTATGGGCAATTGGTCTGGATGGCTGTGCCGATTGATGAATACCCACAAAAAGGGAAGTCAATCGTCAAAACCGCTATGAAGCCGGTTGTTCTGACCTACCTCGCTTCTGAGGATATTGAATCCTTTCGCAACGGTTTTACTTCCCGGCAACTCAGAATCAATTGATTAGTCCGATGGTGTTATCAAGCCTATGACCAAGGCGCATTATTGACCCAACTCGACCTAGCTGTGTTGCTCAATATCTGTGATGCCATCGTCAGCGACTATGTCAATGAGTGGCAAAAAAATAGTGGAAAACTCTTGCCCACCCGGGGCAATATCCATGATTTATCGGGAGCGATTACCCACAAGAAAGAGATTGTTACCCTCTATCTCCAAGGGCATCTGCTGCCAAAACCAGCCACTCTAAAGAAGCGGTTGACCGATACATTCGCGATTATGAGTCCGTTAAGACGGTTCGTGCCGCTACGGAGGATATTGACAAAATCTCTCAGATTACCCGGCTCTCCAAACGCGTCATCTCTCAATATCTTGACCTGATTCCTCAACATTCGCTTGATGACATGGACGCTAACTTAGCAACCGAATCAGAAAGCTGTAAAGATGCCAACACCCTGTTCCGTTCCGAACCTACAGGAGACCCCCAATGATAAAATCGGACAAACGTTGCTTAGCGTTTTGCCCAACAAAACATCGTAATTTTACTTGAAGATTGGTTTGACACCCGCTATCTTTTTTGCTATACTTCGTTATGCTTATATCCAAGCGTATCCATTTCTCGAAGGAGATGCGAGTTCACCCAATCCAACCCGCTCATGGGTGATGGCTGGAAGGCAATAGACATCAGCATTCCAACCATCATCTGGTCATTTGATACTATTTCAAGATGACCATCTTCTGCGTTGCATGGAAGGACGCTGTGGAGAGTGCGTAGAAATAGATTCCGCTGGCGACAGGTTCACCATACACATTCGTCCCATCCCAATAGGCTGCATCGGCGCGACTCAGATAGCGTCCGGGGGCCAGGTATCCCAGGTCAAGCTGACGGACGAGAATCCCAGCGGTATCATAAATTTTAATAGTGACCTGACCGGCTGAGGCGAGGTGGAAGGGAATCCATGTCTCCGGGTTGAATGGATTGGGATAGTTTGGCAGCAACAGGTTATGGGCCGGAATCGATGGAAAAAGGAGACGACGCAAAACCTGTCTAGTACGGTTGAACGCGAGGGAATCCTCAGACATGGACAGGAGCTCGGAGTAAATCGCCTCAAGCTGCTTGCGTGTCGTTGGTGATATTGAGCGTAGAAATTCACTGGCGGATTCGGGAGCAGCGGCTGATGTTTCATCAATCTGATAGGATTCGCCAAAATGTGAACCAACCAGCACAAAATCACTGAGATTGACAACGCCATCACCGTTGATATCCGGATAGATCTCCAAATCTGTTGGAATTGGTTGCTCAAAGTATCGCGCTACGATACTGAGATCAAAAATGTTCACAACTCCATCTCGGTTGGCATCCCACGGTCGGACAAGATTTTCGACAATCACTTTGAACCCGTGAATGTCACAATGGATCTGCTCCTGATTTGAATCAACAAGAATGAGATTTTGTAATTGAATTTCGCTCGATCCGAGGGCTTTCGCCCGAAATGAGGCACCGAACAGGATACCGTTGCCGCTTACCCCACCGGCGCCGGTTTTGGCAGCGATGACGTTTTTGTATATCCCATTTTTCTGGTCTGGCGGCTCTGTCGGTTGCTGCCCGAATCCAGATTCTCCAAAGATATTTCGGAACTTGGTGACAGTCACAAATGTAAGTACATCAGGGTCTGTCCATCGGAGATCGAACTGAAACCCTCTCAAGTCGATGACGGACTCGATGGAAACATCGACGGTAAACTCCTCTCCTAAGTTGACCCGTCGAATCGGCGGTACTATCCTGACCACGCAACTTGGGACTCGGAAAGTCCCGACTTCAGACCACTCACTGACCCCACCGAAGCTGCCGGTACGAACACGCCACCAATAGCTGGGGACATTGTTCTCAGCCTCGAAGGAGGTTGAGTTAACGGTGACAGCGAACCGCGTATTTGATGCGGTAAAATCCGAATCGCTAGAAATTTCGACATCATAGTAGACTGAACTTTCAACGGCTTCCCATCTCAAGGTGACTTGCGGGGCTTCGACGAGCAGTCCCCCTTGTGGCTCAAGGAGCGCCGGCTTTGGATGGCTCGAATCCCAGACAGTAATCGTTCCGGCAGCCGCCCCTACGACTGCGAGTTGGGGGCGAGTCGGGCTGAAAGACAGATCCTGTGCGATTTGCGTATCGAAAGATCGGAGTTCAGAATGGGTCGGGACATCCCACAATTTGAGGGTATTGTCAGTCGGTGAGTTCAGCAGACCAACGGCGAGGGTTCGCCCATCAGGATTAAAGCGAACTGACAAAACCTGACGGTCATAGGTCGCAAACGGCTCCGTCTCCCCGATAGCGTCGGCGGGTTCTGCTGGATGGATGTTCCAGAGTCGGACAGTTCCATCCCTTGCTCCCGACGTGATTACGTTGCCATCGGGATGGAACGCAACAGACAGAACCCCTTGTGTATGTCCAACCAAGCTATGGAGGTGCGAGCTGTCTGAGGCGTCCCAAAGGCGAACGGTGCCGTCTTCTGATCCGGAGGCGACCATGCTGCCATCTGGACTGAATGCAACCGACCAGACAACGTCTATATGCTCTTCAAAGGTGGCCAGAAGTTCACCGGCGTCGGCCTCCCATAGCTTGAGCGTCCGATCTCGCGCGCCAGAAACAATGCGTCTTCCATCGGGACTAAAATCGACAGACGTGACCTGCCCAACGTGCCCCTCGAACACACGGATTTCTCGTTCCTCCGGCACGTCCCACAAACGAACTGTCCCATCAACAGACGCCGATGCCAGATCGCCGTTAAGACGAAAAGCGAGGTCTTTGATTTTTCCTTTGTGCCCGGTGAGGGTGTAAATCGGTTCATTGGCACCGGCATCCCAGATGAGAATTTCATTTGCACCACCGGAGGCGAGCCACCTCCCATCAAGGCTGAACGCAACCGCAAGTACGCGTCCGGTATGTCCAAACAAAAATTGGTGAGGGAGTTCAGCGTAACTGTTTGCGCATAAGACAACAACGATAAAGATTGGAAATAGTGCAATCAGGCGTTTCATGACCATCCCCCGGAAACGTAAAACGTGAAAACTCGGATTTTAAGGAATGCACAATTTATGCCAATACAAACTGTCAACCGTAAAATGTGTCAATGAGTAAATGCCGGCAGATTACCGCGTGATGCGAAAAGCGTGGCACATTAACGATGTCGTCTTCCTCTGTAATGTCTGGATTGGTGTGAAATTCGTCCGTCAGCACGTTCAGCAGACCGATAAGGGCCGACTTTGCCCGTAATCTTGCCACCGGCGATGATCGGGACGGCATGTCCTTCGGCAAGACCGATACGATGGCTGTAAAAGAGGAGCAATAGGGGAGATCGGCGAAAACTAGCACGTGGGATACCGAAATCAAACAACCCTGCTCCTTCTAACTGAAGAACCGTGCGCTCGGAAACGCAGCACGCACGGTTCGGACAGGGGGCAAGGGAGAAGCAATCCGCTTGCGCCACCCTACAACTCTGGACTTAAATCCGTAATCGAGGCCGTTTGAGACACCTAGACAACGAGCCCACTGAATAATCTCGGATAATCGCCCACCTTCTGCCAACTCGTCCCCCGGTCATGAGTTTCATATAAAGCAGTGTTGTCCACAATTACCAGCGCATGCGCCTCATTGACGATGATAATTTGAAAAGTGTCGATGTTCTCGCCGATGTGTTCCGGGAGGCCGCTCACCAACGCCCAGTTTTTTCCGGCATCTTCGCTCCGGTAAAGCAGGGCATCTACACCGCTGTGCGGACCGCGTGATGTAGAAACCAGATAGGTATCGCGTTCAGGGAAACAGGCACACGCCCGTTGATAATAGTAGGGCATCCCATCTCGCTGGTGGGTAAATGTTTCGCCGCGGTCTCGACTGAGATAAAACCCCCTGGCGGTGGCAGCGAAAACAATCCTAGGATCGGATGGATGCGCGGCGACCTGATGCACATCCATCTCCAACCTCTCCTGAAGATTTTGCCAGGTCTTCCCGTTGTCCCGCGAACGGACAATCCAGCCGACATGAATGTTCGCGTAGATTGTTCCATCCGTGGAGACCGCCAAAGAACGTACATCCGGAGGACCGCCCCAGGGCGTTTTCCAGAGATTGCGTTCCGGCACCGCGTCAAAACTGTCGATGAAGTTTAGCTCCCCATCGGCGACACACGCCAGACGGGCACATTCAGTACCCACCAGCAGTCGCTCATTGGGCGTACAGCAGATGCAGTTCAGTGTGACGTCCGTTGAGACTGCTTGATTCCACGTCCCCCCTGCAAACGTCCACACATCGTGGTTGTTGGTGATGACGGCTAACCTGTCCTGACCCGCATCTCCTGCGATGACCGACGTGGGGTGAAATGGAACATCGTGGATTGGCTCGCTACTGAGGTCTAAGATGCCTTTTTCTGAGAGTAGCCAAACTGTCTCTTGACTCATGGGAAACGCTCCTTTCTTGAAAGTGCTCTGTTAATTTTAGAACACGGATCTCCAAGATTAGCAGATTACATAGATATTGTAACCCCATCGGATCAGAATGACAACAACTTTTACGCATCTCGTTTTTTTTCTTGACCCAGATTCGTATATGCGTATAATCAAAGCCACACAGAAAAGTATCGTCCAAAACCATATTCATCAAGTGGGGAGGAAATGCCAGTGAAGATCACCTGTGTAGAGCCTATTAGTCATCAGACATCCGGTCGGACCATCGGAAAAAAGCATCACCCGAGATTGGACAAATGTGCTTGTCCACACCAACGACGGTTTGACCGGCATCGGTCGAGGGGGAAACGCCCAACCGATCTCTCGTGAACTCGCACCCGTCCTCATCGGCCAGGGCCCACGGCGGATCGCTCTGCTCTGGGAGCGGGTGTGGCGGCTTCTAGGTGGTTACAGGGACACCATCCCCGCCTATGCCGATGGCATCGGTCATCTGGACCAGTCTCCAGAGGAAGTCGCGGCAGAGGTGAAAGAGCACGCTGGCTTGGGCTTTGATGCCATCAAACTCCACTTTAACAGGGGCGAGCCCCAGGAGGTTCTGGATAAGGTGCATGGTTCCAGGGAAGTCCTGGGTCCCGATAAGAAGCTGATGATTGATGTGTCCCGAGCCTGGTCCGGTAAAGTTGCAGTGGAGACCGTCCAACGGCTAGAGCCCTACAACCTGTATTGGATAGAGGAGCCGGTACGCCACGACGATGAGCCTTTCTACATGCGGATGGTACAGGAGGCAACCAGCGCCATGGTCGCTGGAGCGGAGGGCGAGGGAACCTTCTACGGGGTCAGGGGACTGATTAACGAGGGCGCCCTCCAACTAGGTTCTGTTGACATTTCAAGGGAGCCATATAAGAGTGGCGACAAAGCTGAGAAATCCAAAATAACGGACAGCTAGCTTCTCAAACCGAGAGAAGATACGACGATACCATTTTATCTTGTTGATGAAACATTCAACCCGATGTCTCTCTTTGTAGATGCCTCTCTTTGTATAAGCGTTTGTCATACGTTCTTTGGTCAACACGATGACTTTTTGGCGGTATCACCGCAATCGCTCCATTCGCCTCAATAACCGCGATAAAAGCGTCCGAATCGTACCCCTTGTCTCCAATCACATATTCACTGTTATATCCGATTATCAACCCTTCTGCCTCAGTTATGTCATGTCTCTCCGGGTGTCAGATGAATTCTTAGGGGATTGCCTAGTCCGTCAACTGTGATGTGATTTTTTGTACTGAAACCGCCCCGAGAGCGACCTAATGCTTGGTTTTCAGTGCCACCCTTTTTTTTAAGGCGCCAGCTTTTTAAGGCGCCCGCCGCACACGGGTGAGCGCGGCAGATGGTACTGTCCACAATAAGCGACTCGATATCGGGGTCAGAGGCGAAGTGGGGGTGCATCTGTGTGAAGATACCTTTGTCGCACCATCGAGCAAACCGCTTGTAGCGGGTGTTCCATTTGCCATAGGTGTCTGGTAGAAGTCTCCATTGAGCCCCGCTACGAGTCACCCACAGGACGGCTTCGACGAAGCGGCGTGTAGCAGAGATGGTGGGACAGCTTAGAAGAAACCGGTATATCTTATTCCATTGGTCATCAGGTAAGGTTATTGGCGTCATTCTTCTATTATGCCACAACCTTATACTCAAATGTCAACAGAACCTAGTACAAACAAGACCACTTTCAATTCAAATCCCTGTCGCGTCACCGCATGGATACAACGCGGAAGCAGTCTCTCAATCAAACTTCCAGCCGTCTCAACAGACTTACGATAGTAATTAGCCAAATAGGTCTCCCATGGCGGATATGCTCGTTTTGAATGCTTCTTGCGTATTGGCTTCAATTCCACTTCAACTGCTGCAACAATATCTTCTATCTCATAGTTATTGTACGCTTTGTCGCCGTAGACCCGGCTGCCCGGTGGCAAGTCGAAGTCAAACCACTGTAAGCCTTCGACGTCTCCTGTGCTCGCTGGGGTCACAAAAAATTCAACGGGGTGTTGGGCGGCGGTCACCAGCAGATGAACCTTCAAGCCGTAGAAATACCGATGTTTGGACGCTTGATAGCCTCGAAATGCCTCATCTGTGTGGGTTTTTGACCGATGAATGCGAATATTGTCACAGTATCCAGCGCATACAACTTCTGTTGATTGAGTTGCACAAAACTTTGTGCCAAGATTTTGAACAGTGTAATGAACATCGGTTTCATTCGATGAAGTCGTCGATTGAATCGACTCTTTGAGAGCATATTTGGTATATAGCCATGAGTTTGAAGAAAATCGCGAGCCGTTTGGAAGTTGGCATCGAAAAAGAGAGCAGCAACGACAGCGGTGGTCATAACTTCGGCGTCAGACATCTGAGTTTGTGGATTGAGTTTTGGGTTGAATGCTTCTAAGAGTGGGTTGAATGCTTCTAAGAGCTTGTCACACAGATAGAAAACGGTTACAATTTGGATGTCCATGGGTTTCTCCTTTGAGGTTATTGAGGTTATGGTTGAACACCTCAACTTTAACGGAAAACCCATGGATTTGCAATAGGTAGGACGTGTTGACATTTATGGCATAATAACGATATGTCAACACTTCCCTTATCCGATAATCAATGGTCAAAAATAGCAGCATTCCTGCAAACCTGTTCCGATGTCTACACCGGACAGCAAGCGAACTTAAAACGTTTTGTCCAAGCAGTGCTTTGGATAACTTGTAGTGGTAGTCAATGGCGACTCCTACCAAAAGAGTACGGCAGTTGGAACAGCGTCTATAAACGATTCGCTCGCTGGTGCGATAAAGGCATCTTCCAACGGTTGCATCAACACTTTGTCAACGACCCAGATATGGTGACAGTACCATCATCCACGCTCACCCCTGTGCTGCAGGGGCTTTGAAAACAAGTGGTGGTCAAGCCTCACAGGCACTCGGACGTAGTGCGGGTGGATTTTCAACCAAAATTCACATCACGGTTGATGGCTTAGGCAATCCATTACGTTTTGCGCTGACGGCTGGACAACGCCACGCCATGACTTGTGCGGAAGGGTATAGCAGTGAGTATGTGATAGCCGACTCAGCGTATGACGCGGATTCATTGGTGCAGTTGGTAACCCGTATGGGTGCAGAGCTAGTGATTCGTCCCCGTATCAACCGCCGTGAGTCACGAGACTATGATACGCATCTGTACCGAGAGAGACATCGGGTGGAATGCTTCATCAACAAAATCAAGCACTATAGGTGTATCTTCAGTCGTTTTGATAAGTTGGCGGGTCGCTATTTGGGGTTTCTGAGTTTCGTTGCTGCGATTATCTGGTTACGATGAAATGTCAACAGAACCTACTCAGAGAAACGCTTTTTAATCTCGCCATCTTCAGAAAATTTGAGCGCCGTTCCCGCTTTGATTAGCTCGCCCTTAGGGGATTTCCAGTCCTTCGCTAAAGTTGCTCGACGGAGATGACCATTTTCAAAGTATTCCACCCGAGTACCCGCCTTCAACGAAAGACCATCGGGTGACTGCCAATCTCGATCGAGCATCAGGCTGACGACTTGCCCATTTTCAGTGTAGAAAATCGGCGTATTCGCTCTCGCCCAGGTCCCATCAGAAAACTCTCGGTCTTCAGGAAACACGGCGAACTTTGGATTGCCGTTTTCATAAGATTCCAGGATGTGGGGTTTCCCATACTTTTTTAGCAAGACCTTAAAAACTTGGTCAGAGGGGAAAGCCTTTTCCTCGTCCCGATACTTTTCTAAGAGGGACATCCATGTTTCTGACGTCGCATTCGCTAAAGGGAAATCGGCATCAGATCGTTCAATGAAAGGAATTAAATCAGGATTTTCTTCCAAAATCTTTGACAGCCAATCGAAACTTAATGGGGTTAAAACTAACGAGGTATCGTCCGGGTCAATTTGGACTTTATACACAACGTGAACTGGGCTCCAATGCAACATTGACCAGAACGTGAACGTGGTATTTGCGAGAAGATTCGCATCGTTAGCTAGCGCGTCTTCATCGTTCCCGTCATCAAAAAGATCCGTATTAAAATTTGCCATGACGACGTCAGCGAAGAGTGCATCTTCTATCTGAAAAAAGTTGGTACGAGCTACAGAGACTTGCCTGTTTTCATCGAAGATTTTTATTCTGCTGTCCTCAAAAATCCACGGCTTTACACTCATTGGTGAAACGTCATCGTCAAGAATCATAAAAGCAAGCCATTCTCCTTCGAGTTGCAGAAGTTCAACGACGGCTTCTTCTGTGTAGAAGGGGTTTAACGACTGCACAGAACTATCAATGCAGCCTGCGAATATACTGGATAAAAAAACGAGTAGGCAAAGATATAGCTTTGCAGCAGAGGTTGCCGAATTCACCGCAGAAACGAAGCGGATCGACCACACTGCCGAAGTAACTTGAAAGACTCGCCAACTCGTGTGGTTTTCTCTGTTCATAATCGATACTCCTCAGCCATCCTGATGAAATAGTTAGTTTCTCTCCATCGAGAGTTGGAAACGTTACCAGTAGTGTCGCACGGCGTAAGTTTCTCCTCGGTTCCGTACAATTCTCCAGTTGAAGGAATGTTTGGAGAATTCACCAAAAACCAAAGGATTTGCCAATGGATATTATCTCACAAGTGAACACAGCAATGCAAACAATATTGACAACTGTTGCCGATGCCGCCGCTCGTACGACTGGCTGTGGTGAAATAACACTCATGGCGGACGAGACAATCCACGAATAACAAAAAAGGAGAAGCCGAATGACAACCGGAAATCCTACGCAACGTCCACAATCACCGAGCATCAGGGAAAGAAGCAGCTAATCAGCCCCGCGGCCGAAGTCACAATCGCCTACGAGCCGAAAACGGGTGCGGAACTCTGGCACGTGCGCCATGAAGGCTGGGGGTGGAACGTGGCATGCCGTCCGATTTTTGAACACAATCTCGTCTATTTCACCACTAGCGTTGCCAAACGACTGTTGGCCGTGCAGCCTTCAGAGACCGGTGATGTGACCGATACGCACATCGTCTGGAGGGTTTGCAAGGGGACGCCCGAAATATCATCGCCACTGATTGTGGATGAACTCATATTCTTTACGAATGATGTCGGCGTGGTATCTTGTCTGGAGGCGGAGAGCGGGCGGGTGGTTTGGAAAGGACGGATCGGCGGGAACCACTGGGCGTCTCCCCTGTATGCCGACGGAAAGATCTATTTTTTTAGCCAAAAGGGAAAGGTGCCGGTGATTTCAGCAACACAAATATTCAAATTGCTTACCGAAAACAAGTTCGACGCAGGCTTCATCGCATCCCCGGCGGTTGCTGGCAATGCCATGATCCTGCGAACGCGCACTCACCTTTACTCCATCGAGTGACTTGGAAGCGTTGGCTACCAAATTGAAGACGGCTGTAGCCAGCAGTAAAATGGCTAAAAAAGAAGTGTATGCCAAGTACGAAAAGGCGGCTACAGAGACGAGATCACTCGCGCCGCTGAAACAACCGACTTCCTGATTACTAAGGAATATAGGCGTTTCGAGGAATTTTGTCATACCTGCTGTCGTGATCGCTATATTGGAATCTGTTGAAAAAAACTGAGGTGTTCATTTTCTCCTTGATGATTTCACCGACCAAGAAGCGGTTGCTACAGTCATTCGTGTCACAGCAGGTAACTTCCGTCTACTACAGCGCTTGTTCAGTCAAATCAAACGCATTCTCAAACTCAATGACCTGACAGCCATTACCAAGGAAGTCGTCGAAGCCGCACGAGAGTGTCTGATCATTGAAACAACCTAGAACGCCAAATAATTCTAAAAATATCGCGCTATTTATAACTTACTTAAAATTTACAGCAGACCAACAAAAAACCTCCCGATGACTTTGAGCCATGGGAGGTATACACTGTCCAGAAGACCATCAGCCGATTAGGTTCTGTTGACATTTGAGTGTAACAGAACCTAAACTGTGTCAAAAAAAGTAAAACATCAAAGCATCGAAGCGATATGGCAATCAAAGGCTTATGGATATCCGCTTGCTGATGTCTGTGCGGCTCATGGTGTTTCTCGACAGACGTTTTACCAATATCAGAAACATCAGGCCAACAAGCGGTTCAAACAAGAGATCGTGCTTCAGCTGGTTTCTCAAGTGCGTACACGACAACAGTGAGATTGTTGGTGTAACCACATGTTTCTTGTGAAATCACAGCTATCTACACTCGATGACTCAATAAAGTGGAGTCAGATACCCAACCAATAATTTAACTTGATGAGGAAGACATTATCCCCCTTGTCAATGAAGCTCTTTCTTACACCTTCGTACAGGTTGAACTCTGGATTATCCACATCTATGAAGGCCCCACGAGATTGCGACCACACCGCAAATAGGGTGCTTCCAGGCTGATACTCCCAGCGAAGTACCATGTTACTCCTCAACGATCGACGGATAAAATCCGGATTGTCGTCAACAAAAGTGTACGGGGCAAAGTCATACGAGTCGGGACGCGCTAGTTCTTTGAAGTTGCGGAAATTTCCGACCGTGGCAAACGGTTGGAGATACAGTTGGAACGTCAGATTGGTAGTGAAGGCAACAGTCGCTCGTGTTGTGAAGTCGAGTACTTGACTCCTCAACTCTCCAAATACGTAGTGATCGGTTTCGCCATCTCCATCATCGTCGATGTTCCTGACCCACTGCGCAAAATCTTTGGCATTTCGGTACGAAGGGCCAAGTTCGAACTGTAGATTGGACGCGGGACGAATGGAGGTGGTTATCTTAAGGCTTCGTTGCCAACTGGATGCACCGTCGGTTCGGTCTCCGAATACATCGAGAGACAGGCCAATTGCCCGACGATTATCAGTTTGTAGAAAAAACCAATACTCAATCTGAGCAGGTCGCACCATCACGGGGCCGCCTCGTGTTTCAAGATCGTCTCTCGCCTCGAATTCTCGACTGATTCCGACGTTAAAGAACCAGTAATTCTTCAGGTTATGCCAAGTGTTGAAATTGATTCCCTTCCTTAAACCTACACCGTCATAATTCCAGTGTGACCAGGCATTGAAGTTAAAAAACGACTCGCGAGCAAGCACCCAGGGCTGCCGAATATGTGTATAAACGTGCCCTCCTGACTGGACTCGGTTCGTCCGATTCATGAATCCCAGATCATTGGCGTCAAACTCGGGGGATCGCGCATCTAGATATAGTTGTCCTCCAAACCCGCCAGAGAACTTGGAAAAGTAGGCAATGGCTTCATAACCGTCGGCTTGATTATTGGTAGCATCGCTTCGGCTGCCTACCAGCCGTGTGAAGATGCGGTACGCATTCTCCTTCCACTTGAGAGTTCCGTCAATGCTTGCGACATAGGCAGCTTCGACATCATGCCGATTCACGGCTGTAATCGTGCCCCCTATTGTCGAGTGCGTTCGCAAATCCTGCTGTACTCTTGCGGTAAGGAAGTTCGTAAAGGGTTCAATGCGATGCCGCTGTCGTTCTGTTTGTTCCAACCCTGTCTGCTTATCGATTAAGATCTGTTCGACAGTAGCGTATTCGCTTGCGGTTATGGCCTCCAAAATGCTGAAGGACGTTTTCTTCACGGTCTTCCCAGAGAGTTTCGCTGCACCTAAGATAGTTGTAGAATCCGGACGGTCGATAATCACGCCGCCGTCAGGTGTCGAAGAGTGCCCTGGTTGCTTTCCGATGCGTCGGGAGTAAAAGAGTTGGGCGGGACCATCGATGCCGACAATCTGCGGTTGTGGGAACCGGAAGATTGTATTCCCCTCGATAAAAAAGGGACGCCTCTCCTCAAAAAAGTTCTCGAACACCGACAGATTCAGCACTGCAGGATCAGTTTCAACTTGCCCAAAGTCGGGATTGAATGTTGCATTGAGCGAAATGTTGGGCGAAAGACCATATCGCAGGTCCATGCCTACACTCGAAAACAGCTCATGGCTGTCAATGTATGCATCGCTCTTGCTTTCGAACGTTGCGCGAGCCCTCATAAAGGGAAGAAACTCCAGGTGTGTGGGAGGCTTTATGCCCTTGATGCCTTCGAGGTGCCCCAAGCGGGAGACCCAACCACCTGTCCCTCGTGGAACTACGATCCACTGGTCATGCTCTTCTTTCCGCGTGATGTATCGTTCAATATTTGTTCCCCATATATACTCTGCACTGGCACCGAATCGTAGAACATGGTATGGAATTTTGTACTCGATGCTCCACCCTTGGTCATGGACTGAGGTCTTGGCTTGCCAAACGCCATCCCATGTATCGTCTCGCGAAGTGTCGTCGTAGAGCGTGCCATCACGTATCCATCCAGAGGGACCGACAACAAAGAAACGACCGTTCTGGTGATCGTGGTGCGGGTCAAGGCTAATTGAAACCCAGTCTGATTTAAGTTCCTGATCTCGCCGACCCATGCGAGAGACAATCTTATCCGGCTCGCTGTCATAGCACATGATACCAATATAGAGCGCGTTGTCATCGTAGGCAACTTGCACATTTGTCCGCTCTGTGGGGAGCTCCCCTTCGTCCGGGTCCTTTTGAGTGAAATTGTGGTAGGATGGGGCGTATTTCCAGACTTCATCACTCAGAACCCCATCAATCTTGGGAGGCATGGGATTAACGCGGACGGCAGTCATAGTTTTTTCGGGATGATTGCTTTCTGTTCCCTGACCCCAAAGCTGGCTAGATGAGCCGAGGACACAGAGCGCTAGAGCAGTCCAGCCCAACGCCAACCGATAAAATTCTCGGACAGGGCAAGTCACACAGGAACCGCCGGTCTTTTTACTTTGCACCGGTTTGCAATTGGCTTTTATCATATACTTGATGACCTTTTTTAATAGGTGTGTAACTTGACTTTGTCAGATTAGAAATTGCCTGATAGAATTTAGTAGAAATCGATGTTCATTTTGTCAGGTGGAACTTGAGAAGAAGGATCAAGCCGCCTGGGTTTTTGGCGGGTCGCGCGATGATTACAGCGTTTCCCGAATTCGCGACAGCAAAATGTCAACACGCCCTAGTTTGAAACCAAAGATCCAATCATAGCAACGATCTATTCTTTGCAAGTCGAATATGTAAATCTTTGCAAGTCGAATATGTAAATTCTACAACCCTTGTGGAAATTACATCCTCACCAACTAGGTTCTGTTGACATTTGAGTATAAGGTTGTGGCATAATAGAAGAATGACGCCAATAACCTTACCTGATGAACAATGGAATAAGATATACCGGTTTCTTCTAAGCTGTCCCACCATCTATGTTGGCGACGAAGCTGCTCCACGCCGCTTCGTCGAAGCGGTTCTGTGGGTGACTCGTAGTGGGGCTCAATGGAGACTTCTACCAGACACCTATGGCAAATGGAACACCCGCTACAAGCGGTTTGCTCGATGGTGCGACAAAGGTATCTTCACACAGATGCACCACCACTTTGCCTCTGACCCTGATATCGAGTCGCTTATTGTGGACAATACCATCTGCCGCGCTCACCCGTCTGCGGCGGGCACCTTAAAAAAAACGGTGGCACTGAAAGCCAAGCATTAGGTCGGTCTCGGGGCGGTTTCAGTACAAAAAATCACATCACAGTTGACGGACTAGGCAATCCCCTAAGAATTCATCTGACACCCGGTCAGAGACATGACATAACTGAGGCGGAAGGGTTGATAATCGGATATAACAGTGAATATGTGATTGGAGATAAGGGGTACGATTCGGACGCTTTTATCGCGGTTATTGAGGCGAATGGAGCGATTGCGGTGATACCGCCAAAAAGTCATCGTGTTGACCAAAGAACGTATGACAAACACTTATACAAAGAGAGACATCGGGTTGAATGTTTCATTAACAAGATAAAATGGTATCGTCGTATCTTCTCTCGGTTTGAGAAACTAGCTGTCCGTTATTTTGGATTTCTCAGCTTTGTCTCCACTCTTATATGGCTCCCTTAAAATGTCAACAGAACCTAGTCTAGGACGTTAATCCGCAAGTTATCAATTAGGTGTGTACGACCGATGAATACGGCAAGTGCAATTAAAATCTCTCCGTGTATCTGTTCCCTCGGTTCAAGACAGTTTGCATCAACAATATCAATGTAGTCAATCCGGGCCGGTTTTTCTTCGCCGATCAACGCCCGCATTGCATCAATAATCCTTGTTGAACTGCGCACACCGGCTCCGATCAGGTCTTGTGCAAGTTCCAAAGATTGATAAAGCACAGTCGCTGAATGCCGTTCCTCTGGATTCAGGTAGCGGTTTCGTGAACTCATCGCGAGGTCATCCGGTTCGCGGATAGTGGGCATTGGGACAATCTCGGTATCAAAATTGAGATCTGCAACCATTCGCTGGATGACGGCAAGCTGCTGGGCATCCTTCTGCCCGAAGTAAGCGCGGTGGGGCAGGACAATGTTAAATAGCTTGGAGACGACAGTCATCACCCCGCGGAAATGACCGGGACGTGAGGCGCCACAGAGCCCTTCCGTGAGCGCGCCGGTCACTTCGATAAAGGTCACACTCCCCGCCGGCGGATACATCCCCTCAACTGTCGGGGCGAAGATCAGATCAACGCCCTCTGCTTCCAATAACCGTCGATCATGCTCGAAATCGCGCGGGTAGCTAGTAAAGTCTTCATTCGGTCCAAACTGCGTCGGATTTACGAAGACGCTGACCACGACGAAGTCGTTATCGGCGCGCGCACCGCGGACAAGGCTGAGATGCCCTTCGTGGAGAAAGCCCATCGTCGGAACAAGGCCGATCTGTTTTCCTTCGGCGCGGCAAGCACGACAATAAGCTTGTGTTTCTGATGGAGATATGAGGGTTTTCATAAGCGTAAAACGTGAAGCGATTAAGGAGTTACGATGCACCCCCAACTTCAAGGCGGAAGAATAGTTTTCCCATAATCAACTCATCACCGTGATTCAATGAGGCTTTCTGTCCCTGCACAAGCCGTTTGCCTCGATTGATAAACGTCCCGTTGAGGCTCCCGAGATCTTCGATGAAATACCCCCCATTTTCAAAAGTTACCTTCGCGTGACTGCGAGAGATTTTGCTGTCGAGGTTTTCATCCGCGAGGTCAATCTTAGGGAAATGCCTGTTCTCCGCATCCCGCCGACCCATGCGAATCTCTGGGGAATCAAGCGCGTAGATTTTTCCGACCGGACCGTTTCGCAAGATAACGAGCTTTGCATCCCCATTGGTTGAGGCGCGGTTGTCTGGAATTGGCACGGGTAGAGGCATCGGTGAAGCGACCGCGTCCGGTACACTCTGTGATGAAATTTGCGTTTCTAGCGCCTGTACTGGGAAAGAGAGCGCCGGTAGCAGCGGCGATGGTAATTCTGCTGCTTCCTGTTTTTCTTCGACAACTTCGACGTCAATCACATCCGTATCGGCGGTAACTTGGTTCCTGAGATCGCTGCCGCAATCGTCGCAAAAATCGAGACCATCTGGATTAGAATATCCACAGACCTTTCCATCGATAATGGCTTGACATATAATTGGCATTTTGCCCTCCTGCCTTTCTGTTGATCAGGATTAGGGTGAAAGGTTACAATATTCCTATCGTCTAACCTTCACGCCCAATCCCGGATAATCTATAGCCCATGTTTCATGAGTGCGTTAGATAACGTTTAAGGAGGGGATGCCGTTTCGATAGTTCAGTTTGTTGGTTTGGGCGTCAAGGCAAAGTGGGGCGCTCCCTGCTTCTGCGCTGCTTGATACACTTCCACTGCTTGTGGAAAATCCTCTGGCGCAAGATCTTCTTCTTCAAATTCCGGTTGCAACGGATCAAGCATGAGAAACAGTTTCTGATACGGTTCATAGAGTTGGATATAACTCCAATTGACGCCGCACAGAACTTCCTGTTCATTCGCCAACTTGACGAATCTACCGCGAAATTTGGCGCGAGTAGTTTCGGGCGGATGGTGCATCGCATACTTAATATCGTCGTCAGTAACGATTCGTTCAACGAGTCCTTCTTTCAGAAGTTTGTGATACAGCCCAATCTCTGGCTGAATGTCGTGATATTGAAGATCCAGTTCTGCGACTTCATCGGAATCCCACGCTAAGCCTCGACGATTAACCTCCGTATCAATCAGTTTCTTCTTAATCACCCAATCGATCTCGCGATCCAGTTGCATCGGATCCCTTTCCAGACGGCTCAACACAGATTCCCATTTTGCCATGATCTGATCGGTCATTGGATCCGATTCGGTCTGATCAAAGTACCGTTTCGCAAGCTCCAGGTATTCTCGCTGCATCCCGATCGCTGAGAGCTGTCTCCCGTTCGCCAATTCAACCTTTTGGGTACAGGTCGTATCCGCTGAAATCTGCTTGATGGCACGCACCGAGTCGCGTAGAGTCAAACCGTCTCCGAGAAAATTATCCTCTATTATGCGCACGACGATCGCCGTCGTCCCGATCTTGAGGTACGTCGCAAATTCGGACATATTGTTGTCACCGGAAGTTACGTGCAACCGTCGATATTTTGTTGCATCCGCATAGATTGCATCATCACACAGATTGATGATGCCGCGTACCTGATGGTCCGAAGTGATCTGCTCATGGATATGTTCGGCGCGTTGGGAGAGGGCGTATCCCCCTCGATCTGTAGGTTTGACTTGACCCGAGCCCGTGAAGATCTGGCGTGTGACCAGAAAGGGAACAAGCTGCAAAGATAGCTGCTCGTCGGTCACATGACTCGCCATCAGATAGTTTTCGTGGCAGCCATAGGTGCCAGAGCAACCTTTGTAAACGGAGATACGCTGCGTAAATCCATCGGCTCGCATCTTCTTCGCCGCGGAATCGAACAAACGCTGGAGGATTCGTTCTCCGGCTTTCTCGTGCGTAACCACATCAACGACATTATCGCACTCAGGGGTTGCATATTCAGGGAGGCGCCCCCGGTCTTGATAGAATCGCGCCCCATTTTCCAGAAACACATCGGGGTACATCCGACCTGAAATAATCTCACGGAAGAGGTACACAATGACATCTTCTCTCGGTAGAGGTTTTTCTCCCCCGGATTCAACCTGAAAATCATACTCGGACTCAATTCCAAGGATGCGACGCTGCAACGATTTTGGTTTCAAGATTCCTTCTGACATTTTGTAAATCTCCTCTCTAAGGTATGCCCGCTCAATCTGCAACGGTCCGGGACTGGCGGCAAAGGCGGGTTCTTTCGATAGTTTCTCTTTGACCTGCTGTTTTGCCTGCTGTAGCCGTCCTGAAACGGTTGATGTTGAGAGATCAAGGGTTGTCGCAATGTTTCGGTACGACCAACCTTCCAGATAGAGCAGAAACACCCGTTGGTTGTTAGCAGGGAGCGCCGCCACTGCCTTGACGATAGTATCGGAGAGTTCACGTCCTTCGGCGAAAGCATCTGGTGTGGGCGAACCATCTGGCACGTCAGCGGCGTCTGAGGCTTCGAGTGATTCGAGCGTCAAACGCCGTTTCCGCAACGAGGCGTGGCACAGGTTGCGCGTAATGCGGTACATCCAGCCCGCAATTTTCTCTCGATCTTGCAGCGTTGCCAGGTGCTGATAGGCCTGGATAAACGCCTCCTGGACAAGATCTTCTGCCTCTGACAGATTGCCCACTTGCGACAACGCCAGGTTTAACAAACCCGGCTGATGCTGCTCCATCAAGCGCGCAAAAGCGTTTTGGTCCCCCTGAAGGGTTAGGTTGACTAACATTGCATCGAGCGATGACATCGAAAGCCTCTCCTTTCGATCTGTTCACCTTAATAGATGCGAAAATTGAGGAGATTCAATTTTTTTTTGGGAGAGAGGTGATAAGTTGAACGGTCCACTCTTACGCCTTTCACGTTTGGTTATTCAATTTGCAGTAAAGGGTCTTGCGGCCAATGCCCAACAGTTTGGCCGCTTCAGTCAAGTGTCCGTCAGATGGATGGCGTGGGCAATTAGTTCCTTGCCGGTTCCATTTTCACCGGTGATTAGAACGCTTGTGCCCTCTGCCTTTTGAAGACGCCGAATGTTCACCAGGATTTCGTCAAGGGTTTCGCTCTGTCCCACAAAGCCTGCAATCCCCCAACGTTCTGCGCCCCGCTCAGAAATCAGCGAAAGCTGTTCGTCAGCGGTTTGCAGTACATTTTCTGCACGTTCACGCTTGGCGATTTCCTGTTGGAGTTCTCTGTTTTTGTGGCGAAGCACCTGCGCCAGTCGAGCGTTTTTCAGGTGGGCCTCGACACGGAGGAGGGCTTCCTTGGTCCGAAAAGGCTTGGTGATGTAATCCACGGCGCCAACTTCAAAACCTTCGATGACACTCTCGGCTTCATCCTTGGCGGTGATAAAGATAATAGGAGTATCCGCTGTTACGTCATCTTCCCTGAGTTGACGATAGGTTTCAAAGCCGTTCATCCCCGGCATCAGGATATCCAAGAGGGCGAGGTCTAGTTTCACCTCCGGGGTAATTTTCAGGGCAATCGCTCCACTCGGGACTGCTGATACTTGATACCCTTCAGACTCAAGTGTTTGGCGTAGAATCTCCAGATTTTCGAGTTGGTCATCAACGATGAGGATTTTTACGTCGGTGGAGTCAATGTGTCTTTGATTCATGACTTTAGCTCTCCCATTGTTGAATCTCTGACAGAATCTCTGTAATCCCAGCCATATCATTGCTTTGACTCAAGCGTCGTAGATGTTCCGCGAGCTGTTGACCCACGGCGCTGACTTGAGCAACTTCGCCGAGATAGTTCTCAAATTCCGTCTGACTGTATAATTCCGCCGCTTGCTTCATGCGCGAGAGCAAGTCTTCCAGGAGTGTGATTGCTGAGAGATCCAAGGATACCGTATCCAACGACGTTGCTTCCGCATATTCGTATTTGACCTCCAAAAGCGTCGCCAAACACTGATAGATCTCCTCGGCACGGAAGGGTTTAGAGACAAACGCGTTGAAGCCTGCCGACAGATACCTCTCCCGTTCATGTGCAAAGGTCGAAGCCGAAATCTCGACGATTTTCACGCGCTCATCTTCTTCCTCAAATTCTTCCCAGATCTGCTGCGCTGCTTCCAAACCATTCATCACGGGCATACGAATGTCTATCAAGGCAATCTCCGGCTGATGTGCACGAAACATCTCCACCGCCTGACGCCCATTTTTAGCCAACACTACCTCACAGCCGATGCTCGACAGCATTTCCGCCAAAATATCTCGATTCTCCTGGATGTCGTCGGTGATCAAGACTTTCACCGAACAGCCTGCTGCCAGGTGAGCGACTGGCGCCACCACCTCTGTTGAAGGCATGTCAACTGCTCCGGTGGCAGGTTCAAGCGGCACAGTGAAGAAGAAACGAGATCCTTTGCCCCCCGTTCCCCGTCCCTCTTGCCCCTCAACTTTGGGGGTATACCCGGCATTGGGGTTGATTTGATGTTTGTCCCAGACTTTTTAGATAGGCTCTTAGCAAAAGGGGTGGAAATCCCCCCTACCCCCCCTTGGCAAAGGGGGGAACATACCCATATGCACCAAGCTATAACGTGCCTAACCCCGTAGGGGTGGTATGTTTATAGAACCTACGCCAACCATTACCATTAACCCTAGCTCCGTAGGAGCAGCATGTTTTGCGAGCTGGCCCACATGTCGCCCCGATGGGGCTAAGGTTAGAGAAAACACGGATGCTATAGACATTTCGTCCCTTTGGGGCTGTGCGACAGCGTCCAGCAAATTCCTTAACCTCACCCAGCGTTCACATCCAGCCTTTCGCATGCAATCATCTCTGTTCGCCTACACATCGGATAATTTGCTGGATACGGCTTTGACGCCTATCATTTAAGCCGGTTTGCCCGGGGCATTGCGCCCATAAACATCAGTCACGATGCTGCCAACATCATCGATTTCAACCCGTAGCGACGTGTTCTGTCTGATTTCGACCAACTCCACAGGAGATCCGGGGATGACGAGACTGCCGCGATGAAGGCATGTGCCTTTTCGGGTCAGAAATCCGACTAGCCATCTCAGAGAATTGAGTGGACCTCCCATGATTTCAGAAGCTCGCGCTTGCGTGACCCGTGACCCATCTTTGAAGACGCGGAACATCTCATGTCGGAAACTTAGCCCGTGAGGAGACACCTTTTGCGCACCGATGATTAAACACGTGTGAATCCCGTTCGACGCAATCAACTCCTGTGAAGTGTTGGGCGAGAACCAAAACTTAAAAAGGTGAACTTCAATGCCTGGCGAAACGAACTCGATGGCATCAATCAATATCTCATCATCCAAATGTTCGCAACAAAGATCTGTGTTGATTTTCAGAACCAACTCCGGTTCGATGGCACAGTTGATGAAATCATCCCAGAAGAACGGAACTCCCGCATCATACACATAAGGCTCATACAATCTTCCACAGATAGGCTCTGTGAGACCAAATTGCCGCTGAATAGCCGCACTGGTGCATCCCACCTTGTAACCGACGACGGGCTCGCCGCGCGCCACTCGCTTGTCAGCCACTGCATCTTGAATCTGATAGGCTTGCTCGATTGATAGATCGGAGATAGGGTGTGACATATCAGATTCAAACCGGCCGTCATAAAAGGCGTCAAAAAATGCCTGAGCGAGTGTTTCAATGCGTTTCATCAGCGTGTTCGTCTGTGTTGGGATGCACATCGCCAGCTCTCCCCGGGCGTCAACAACCCGTGAGCAATCAATGTCTGGATAGCCCTTGTACTATCAGTTGCAGTTGAGCTACCCTATTTCGGCAGATAATCTCGGAAATGGATAATCGCGTTCTCGTTGTCACAGTAGGTAATCGGTTTGGGAGAAAACCATTCAATTAGGGGTAGCTGACGCGGCGGCAACGAAAAAAGTTCTATGGTGGTCATCGCCCCAGATGTAGAGGAGGACGTACTCGGCACCCTCATCGGTTTCTTCGGCGCGTATCAGTCTGCGATAGGCCTAATATACCCCGAAGCTGCCTACGCCATAATTGCCGATGGGTTCGCCTATGTGTGCGGCCAAGTATTCCTGCTAAGTCTCCTGGTCGCTCACCTGGGCACCTTGGGTGAAACTGTTGCCATAGGTGTTGATGCGACGGGGCGGTCGGCGTACAGGACTGCGCTGCGGGTGCCATTTTTTTGCACAGTGTTGATGGTAGAACTATTGTCGATGCCGTCTTTGGGCAGATAGTTACCGAGGATATACCCGACTTCCGGATCGAATTGGGCCCATGAGAGTTTTTTGGGGTCAAGGAAGTGGTCAATTTCTTCTCTGGTACAGGCTTTTGCCCGAATGTGTTGTTCAAAAGCCGTCATATTTGAGTTCTCCTCTATTTCAGTCGTTTATGCAAAGGGCATCGGCTGAAAGAAGCCTTGCCTCTGATGTTTTGCGAGTTTTGGCAGATTGTTATCCAGCCGCTTCACTTCGTTTAATCTCCTTTAAATCGTATGAGCCTAGTACAGCGTGGCGGAAGTCCTTTACCATTTAGAAACCGAGCTTTTGGCAAAAACTCGGTTTCTTCTAACCGTTCAATTATTTCTGCCGCCGTATCTTCAACCATTGTTCCCGCAAGTCAGTGCCTACCGCTGCAGGCGAGTGTCCCACTCTTATATCACGGCTGAGATTTCGCGTCAACAGAAAACGCCGCTTAATTTTTCTTTCCCCCCGACCGGCCGTCGTCGAGTCCGAGCGTCCTCCCACCCGTAGGATTCGGGGAAAAGGTCGGATGTCCTCGTTGTGCGGGATTCAAAGTAACTAGGGGATTTCGCTACGCGGGTTCGGCTCGGGGCTTTCTGAGAAATCTCTGCAAATTGACAGCGAAGAGACCGCTATATCCACCTACCCTCAATCATCAACGTCAATGGCGATTCCGTCTCTTCAAGCGGCAGATGAATCCGACGTCTTTGCCGGGAAGACTCATAAATTGCCATGAGCAGTTCGAGGGTGGCGTATCCCTGGTAACCACTTGAGCGGTGCTCTCGGTCTTCCTCGATAGCTGCAATCAGGTCTTGTACGGCGCCAATTTCAGACGGTGACTCCGGTGTCACCCATGCTCCACCGGACTCCTGGTTGCGGAAACGGAGAAACGGTCCGTCCGGAACAGCGAGTTCGATTTCGCCTTCTGTCCCGTAGCAGTAGATGTGGTGGTAACCCGGTGCGGTATCGGTGCCCGATTCAATAATGCCCCGAACATTGTTCTCAAACTTGAAGTAACCGAGTGCGAAATTTCGGAGTGCAGGTCATAGTTCATCGGCGTGCCGATGTGTTCAATCTGACCCATGACCCAAATGACGGGACAATCGCCGTAGAGAAATCGCATGATATCAACGGTATGCGTGGCATTGTCCTTCAGGTCGCCCTCGCCACAGATGCCATGAATCCGAAAGAGTTCACCGATAAGACCGTCCGCAATCATTTGTTTCGCGGTCACGTAGGCGTCGCTAAACCGCGTTTGATGGTCAATTGCCAATTTCACACCATGCTGCGAACACGCCTCAAGCATTGCCTGCGCCTGTCCGAGATTCTCCGCCATCGGTTTTTCAGAAAGAATTCCCTTCACACCCCGTTTCGCGGTTTCGATCACGATTGGTGCATGCAGTTTCGGGCGCGTACAAACCGAAACAATATCAATTTCTTCTGTTTCAAGCATTTCGATGTAATCGGTGTACTGTTTGTCGATGCCATACTTTTCGCTATAGGCTTTCATGTGTTCTGGGGCAACGTCGGCAACCGCGCAGAGGGTTGCCCTTGGTTCATTCAGATACCACCTGGTATGCATGTGAGAGATTCCACCGCAACCAATTATTGCAACGTTGTAGGTCTTGTCCATTGTAGATTCCTCTTGTTCCTTTGCGATTCGTTTTTTTACTTCTGAGTAAGAGTCAGATTACCTTGTGAGCATCAAAGGTTTTGCAAAACTGTTGTCCTCTATCAATCCTATTGGAACGGTAACGCACTTTGGACATTATCGTGGCAAATGAAGTTCTTGATGGTATAATACTCCCGGTTCCACTCTAATCCTCATCCCAATGCAACGTGACACACATCACTTCGTCGAGCCGTTCATAGAGCAACCTGAAGGCTTCGACTGCCTCGATTCTGCCATCAAGCCGATGCATGATCATCTTCTGTGGGAGAACTTGACCGCCCAGTAGCAACCCGAGCGCGACCTTCGATGCTTCAACCCGCCGGTAAGGGATGTGTCCGGCGCCGAGAATCTTTTTATTCATCACCTTGTGGACATCAAGGCGAAGGGGTTCTTTGTGATAGAGACCTATCAGCAGGATCGTCCCACTTGCCCGCGTCATCTCTTGGGCTTGAGAAAACGCCTTCACTCCAGCCGGTCCCCCAACAGTTTCGATGACGACGTCTGCGCCGATGCTGTCTGTCAAACGTCTGATCGCCGCAACAGGATCTTCCGCGTTGAAATTAATGACTTCGTCGGCGCCGAGTTTCCTTGCGATTTGACGCCGCAAAGGAATCCCTTCGACAACGATGACCTTTTCCGGTCCTGTCATTCGCATGGCCTGCATGCAGAGGCTACCGATGAGCCCACTACCGAGAATGACGAGGGTATCCCCGGGTTTAATAGAGGAAGCCCAGGACCACATGACAGCGCTGGTCGTCAGCAGCCAGAAAGTTGCGTCCTCAAACGTCAGTTCATCAGGTAGGTGTCGAACAGAGACTCCCGGTTCGACATCAACGGCGACATACTCCGCATGTGGGGCGCTTGCCATGATTCTGTCCCCTGGTGAAAACGCCGTGACTTCAGTTCCCACCGCCTCGATGACGCCCGCGGTGGAGTAACCTATGGCGCAGTGGGACAGAGCGCCTTCACTGGTATATCGACCGCCGATTTCTGATCTGCGGCTGATGAGAGTGACTTTGTTACGGACGAGCACCTATTGCGGACCCACCGAAGGAATTGGAGCGTCCTCAAGGACAAAATTGAATTGACCATCGCGTTTCATCAAGCGTTTCATCGTTTTTCGTTGCGGAAACCCCGTCCCGAAAGGGCAGGCTTTGCCGCGCTCCTTTTTTCCTTTGACTTTGTGTCACATCTTACGCAACACCTTCGACATTATACTGCATGATATTCTAACACACCATTCAGGTTATCAACAGCCAAAATAATTTACTGAGCCCTGAAACCGTTTCTTGAAAGAGGGAATTCCCTGCGTTTATAGGAATTGCTTTTTTTACGGATTCTTGCTATAATGTCGATTTCAAATCGCCATTGAAGTTCGAAGCAGAGGGAATGGAGGTTCTGATGCTTATGAAGCCAAAACGACTAGACGGATAATCGGCAAGGGGCTTTGAAATGAAACTCACCAACCAACAGATTCGGTTCTTTGACACCTTTGGGTTCCTCACGTTTCCAGGCCTGTTCGCTGAGGAGATAGCGTCCATCACTGAGGCTTCGAGTGGGTCTGGACTGAGCATGGCGGCGGACACAACAACCAACCTCACGATCACAAGCGGTGATCCGCCTTGATTCACTTCATTGACCAGAACGAATACCTGAGCGCCCTAATTGATGACCCACGCATAGAGGGTATTGCTGCCTCGCTATTGGGAGACGACTTTAACTACGAGGGGAGTGATGGCAACTACTACGTGGGAGACACCCGCTGGCACTCAAACGACTACTATCGCAAATACCTGACCATTAGATCCTCTATCTGGACTCCCTCACGCGAGACGCTGGCTGCTTGCGGGTCATTACCAGGTAGCTACCGTACGGGCGATGGATTTGCTGATGCGGTAAACTAGGTGGTTTCTGGCTCCATAGAAAATGACGTGCTGGCGCATTGGGAGGTTCACGGTCGAGATGTTCCCGCAGTCGCCTTGGAAACGGCGCCAGGAGCGGAGTCCCTGGACTGAAAGTTAAACAAACTATTTATAAAATACTTATGTCAAATCAAATTGTTATAATGTCTACTATATCTCGGCTTCGCTCAATGGACAAACCGGGCAAAAGCTTCCATGTAAATGTCTCCGATGTTTTTCTATTATTTACACCGGAGATTCTTCGTGGTTCTGAGCGTGAGCAGACTGCGTTGCGAGCTCCATCATCAGAACCTCGCTAACCAGCAACTGCATTGATAAGGCAGCCTTTTGACCTGTACCTCCATCCTCTGCCTCGAAGAAGCCCTTCAGCCCCTTTCGGATTGCTCTGCTTAGGTCGGTAAGCTTTCAACTAGCCATTTCGATTTCACCTTCTTTCTCAATGAGAATTTCGGGTGATGTTGAGCCATCACCCGCGTGCACGGGATGATACCCTTTTATACACGTTTTCAACTTCCTTCTTAGGCCGAACTTGGGTGAGGATAATAGATCGAAGGGAGACTGTCAGCGAGGAGACATGCACGAAAATACTTCCAATCCGTTCCATCTTATGCGAAAATAGTTGCTCCATCAAGTCACTGAGTCGAGAGAGGCGTTTCCAATGAAACCGGCATTGTCACGGTTCCTACTGCTCGGGCTTTTACTTTCCGGCGAAGTGTGGGAGGCAACTGCCCAACCCCAGGCAGATACAATCAGCATCGTCGGCACCCTCTTTATGCCAATGCCCGATCACACGACCCCGCATGTTGCTGTTCTTGTCCAGGCTGTTAGGGACGGGAAAGTGGTTGACACAACGTTGAGCGATGAAGCGGGTCAGTTTTCGTTCGTCAACCTGAAGCTGGGACAGTACCAGGTACGATGTCAAACGCCGGCGGGGTATGTCTACCCGGTAAGGTATGTCTACCCGGTAAAGGGGGAAATTCATCAGGTCGTCGCTGGAGAAACGCTACAGGTTCATTTCCACATCGGTCCGTTCAAAAAAGGAACGTGGAAGCACTATGATACCCTTGATGGATTGGCAGATAACGATGTCACCGCCATCTACCGCAGCCTCGATGGTGTCATGTGGTTCGGGACCGATGGCGGCGGTGTTTCTGTATACGATGGCGAACGGTTCAACACCTTCACGACTCAGGACGGATTGGCGAGCAACTTCGTCCGTTCCATCTATAGCACAGATGATGCCGCCATCTGGTTCGCAACCCAAGGTGGCGTGTCTCGCTATGACGGTGCCCGTCGGAATGACGGGATGACATTCACCAACCTGACGGAAAAAGAGGGTTTGGTGCATAACGATGTCTACGCGGTTTATCAGACGCTAGATGGCATGCTGTGGTTTGGAACGGCAGGCGGCGTCTCCCAATACAACGGCAAAGGGTTCGTCAATTTGACGGAAGAAGAGGGGTTAGCACATGATCATGTCTATGCTATTTGTCAAACTTTAGATGGCGTGCTGTGGTTTGCGACACACGGGGGCGGCGTCTCTGCATACGATGGAAAGGGAATTATCAAACGGCTGATGGAGGAGGACGGCTTGGCGGATAGCCGTGTCCATACCATCTATGCCGCTCCTGATGACACACTATGGTTTGGCACTGACAGCGGTGTCTCTGTGTACGATCAGAGTAAATTTATCACGCATCTCACGGAGAAGGCTGGGTTAGTGGACAACCGTGTGCACGCCATTTGTCGGGTGTCGGATGGTGCGATGTGGTTTGGTACACCGGCGGGCGCTTCTCGGTACGACGGAAAGACAGTGGTCAACTTCACCACAGGAGATGGTCTGAAACACAACCACGTCACCGTAATTCACGCCGCTCCTGATGGGACGATATGGTTCGGGACGGATGGCGGCGGTATTTCCGCCTACGATGGGGAAGGATTTGTCAGCTTCACTGCGGCAGAAGGGCTGGCAAGTAACTGGATTCATGATATCTATCAGGTGCCGGAGGGGGCAATATGGTTTGGGACATCGGGCGGGGTATCTCGGTACGACCTCCATCCGTCGCCCGGGACAGATGGACGCCGATTTGTTAATTTTACGACTCAGGATGGTCTGGTCAATAACACCGTACGGACTGTTTATCATGGACGAAAAGATACAGATGGGGTGATGTGGTTTGGCACGGACAGCGGTGTATCTCAATACAATGCAGCCCACCATGCTGACGGGCTGCCGTTCGTTAATCTCACGACACAAGAGGGCCTAATCAACGACACCGTGAGAGCCATCCACCGCACGCCCGATGGAACGATGTGGTTTGGAACAGATGGGGGCGTCTCTGCGTATAACGGAGAACGGTTCGTCAATCTCACCGCCCAAGACGGGTTGGTGGACAACCGCATTCGTGCCATCTGTGACACGCCCGATGGGATTCTGTGGTTCGCAACACACGGTGGTGTGTCCCGTTATCATCTCACAGCGCGTGAAGATGAAAATCGGCTTCTCAACTTCACCGGCGAAGATGGGCTGCCGAGTCATTTCGTCAATGACCTCCTGCCTGCGCCCGGCGGTGTGATGTGGTTTGCGACATACAGCGGTGTATCTCGATACGATGCCTCCCCGCATTCCGATGGGGTGCCATTTGCCAATTTTACAATCAAAGATGGATTGGTGGATAACGAGGTCAACGCCCTTTATCGGAGCGGCGACGGAACGATGTGGTTTGGAACAGATGGGGGCGTCTCTATGTACGATGGTATTGCGTGGGGTTCTTTGGATACATGGGAAGGATTGGTCGGTGCCAACGTGACGGCGATTCACGAAGACACAAACGGATTCTTATGGTTCGGAACAACCGAAGGTGTCACGCGCTATCGTCGAAATACCGTGCCGTCAACGGTTCGTATCGTTACTGTAAGTGTTGCGTCCATGCGAGCGGATAGGCGATATACGCCTTCTGAGAAAATTCCATCTATCACTGCTGGCAGCTACGTCACCATCGAATATCAAGCCATCGATTTCAAAACCCACCCACAGAAGCGACAGTATCGCTATCGAATTCAAGAAATTGACAGAGACGAGCGTTCTATTGCGCGTCCTTATCTCCCGCCAACCAAAGAGACGGTGTTTGCGTGGACGCCCCAAAGAGCGGGTGTCTATATTTTTGAAGTGCGGGCGATTGATCGCGATTTGAATGACTCTGCCCCCGCAAGTATGACGTTGAAAGTCGTGCCGCGGTGGTATCTCAACGCCTGGATCGCTATTCCCTCGGTGATGTCGATTGCGGGCTTCCTCGTTCTGTTCATCGTTTTCGTCGGGCGTTACTATGCCAAGCGCCGCGAAGCACAACGATTACGGGGAGAGATGTTTCAACAGGAACAAAGTGCCCGTGAACAGGCGGAGGGAAACGCCAATACGCTTCGCGGTCTGGCTCACGCCGTTAAAAATCCGCTGGCAATCATCGAAGCCTGCTCAGAAAATTTGGTGCTGTTAGAAGAGACAGCGCCTGTGGGAATGCATTCTAGAGGTGCCACCGGCAGATGCTTGCGAGAAATCAGAGAACAGGTAAATCACGCGCGTCAGACGGTCAATCAACTACTTAAGGCAACGGCGCAACCCGAATTTCGGCTTTTTGATCTGCGCCTTGAGATTGAACTCCTGCTGCACGAAACGCTGCAAAGAAATCCAGATTGGGAGCATAAAATCACTCTTCGTAAACAGTGCGAAGCGATACCACACATCAACGGAGATGTGGATAAGCTGTGGATAGCATTTGAGAACGTCTTTATCAATGCGTGTGAAGCGATGGAGGAAACCGGTGGCACCCTTACCCTCCGAATGACCCGGACGGTTAATGCCATCCGAATTGATATACAAGACACCGGCTGCGGTATTAACGCGGAAGCGTTGCAAAATGTCTTTAAGCCGCTGTATTCTACCAAGAAGGATAGAGGCGGCACCGGTTTAGGCATGTGGATTGCGAAGCAAATTATTGATGAACACCGCGGGCAGATTGATATTCTGTCAAAACCCGACGTTGGAACAACCATCCATGTAGATTTGCCGATTTCTCCGGATGAGGCGACTACTGCGCTGTAACATTGGTTTTGAGATGTACAACAATCTACATCAGAAGTGGGCTGGTAAAACGTAATGCGTAATACGTAAGAGCCTTCTTCTGATGTTTCACGTTTTACTCTTTACGACTCGACCAAGCTTGCCGAGGTCTCACGCCGAACGCCAATCCACAGCAAGCGAGACTAGCAGCATTTATCTGACAGCGTACGACTGGGGGACGAAATCATGCCAGATGAACCGGGAAAAGTCCTCATCGTCGAGGATGAAGAAATCTACGCAGACGTGTATAGCGCCAGGCTGGTTCCTCTAGGATATCAGATTGAGACAGCAACGGATGTGCAAACTGCTTCTCATAAACTGCGGGCGTTCCAGCCGGATATAGTTATTCTCGATTTGAGATTGCAGCGCCAAGATAGTGAAGAAGGACTTACGTTTCTAAGGGAGATTACGGCATACAACCCTGACATCAAAGTGATTGTCGTCACCGTTGAAGGGACGATAGAAAACGCCATGAGAGCTCACAAGCTGGGTGCCTATGATTTCATTGAGAAAAAAACGCAAGGCTATAACGAACTTCCCTTCCGAGTCAATCAGGCTTATGAGAAGTTGCTGTTAGAACGCCGAATCGCAGAGTTGCAACAATCCGAAATTGACCGTATAAAAGGGTATCGCTACGGCTCCGACAAGGTCATCGTTGGGGATTCCGAATGTATGCACCGTCTGTTTGAGCAAATGAACCGCGTCGCTTCAACAAACACAACCGTCCTCATCCTCGGTGAAAGCGGAACAGGGAAAGAACTGGTCGCCCAAGCGATTCACTATCACAGCCCCAGAGCCAGTCAGCCCTTTGTCGCGGTTGCCTGTGGACAAACAGAGAAGACCCTGCTCGGCAGCGAACTTTTTGGACATGAACGGGGGGCGTTCACCGGTGCAACAGGGCGAAAAGAAGGAAAATTTGAGACTGCCAACAACGGCACCATCTTCTTCGACGAAATTGCTGAACTCGATGCGGATTCTCAAGTGAAACTCCTGCGCGTCTTGCAGGAAAGACGGTTTGAACGGCTCGGCGGAAGGCAGACCATTGAAGTGGATGTCCGAGTGATTGCAGCGACGAATAAAAATCTGGAGCAGGCAGTCCAAGAAGGCACATTTCGAGAGGATCTCTACTATCGAATCAACGTTTTTCCGTTACACGTGCCTCCATTACACGAGCGCAAATCCGATATACCGCTGCTCTCCACCCATTTTCTCACTCAAAAATCGCATCTAACCCATGGCAAACAGATCAGAGGCTTTCAGGAAGCAGCAATGGTGTTTTTAATGAGCTACTCATGGCCAGGGAACGTCCGTGAACTGGAAAACCGTATCGAGCAAGCGGTAGTATTAGCCACAGGTGATTGGATTTCTGCCGCTGACATCCAGATTGACACCGCTAGACAATTCGATACCGAGAACAGAGCGCTTACCGAGTTGGTTGATGAATACGAGCGAATTTTAATCATCGACGCGCTTGAGGGTGCTGTAGACCAGAAGGCTGCGGCAGACCATCTCGGTATCCCTGAACCAACGCTGAGATATAAGATGGATAAATACAATATTGAGAGGAGTCGATCCAGAAAACCTCGCAAAAATCTGCGATAATAGGGATCGGCATCGCAGGTTTTTGCGATACCGCCGAATTGCTGCGTATGCAAGGCATCTCGTGATTATCTGCCGAATTCAAAACAGCCATAAGCGCAATAATCTGCGAACTCACAGGGTGGGAAAAGTGAGGAATGATGAGTCATGTGGTCAGATTCCACTAACATTAACAGAATTTGAAACCAAATGACAAAGAGTTGTAATGGTCAGGAAGATGGTAGACACTAACCGCTCGGCTACCCCCGGCCCCGCAAGCGGGGAGAAAGAATTGCCAAATCCAAGCTACATCCGATGGATTTGGCACGGTTGCAAAGTACCCACCCCCTCTAGCTCCCCCTTAAAAGGGGGAGAACTCTCCATCGGGAGCCGTAAAATGTGTATACCTCCCATTGACCAATACACAAATGACAAGGAGTCCTCAAATGAGATGGAATCTGTTTTGCATGGTATCACTCTGTTTTCTCAGCTTGATGGTAAGTTGTGGCGATGGCGAAGATGAACCGTCGATGAATGTTGTAACAGAACCAATGGACAATCCGGAGGAAAAGGCTGCTACCCCTGACGTAGACGACCTTGGAAGAACTGACCCCGGCGCAGAAAACGTTGAAAATCCCCAGCCCGACGAGGACATGGATGCACCCGAGCCAGAGTTTGTCGAACCCGAAGTAGAAGGGGTCGACTTAGCACTCCAGGACGCCATTGACGGAGTTTTGGAAGCTTGCGTGAGGGATATAAAATGAGGACTTGGAACTGTATCTGAGCGCGTTCTGGATAGATGGATTTCAGTACACCTCCGATATGGGAACACACCTAGAGCCATTCGATGATATAATATTTGATGAACTCAAGGACGAGGGAAAATCTGCAGCGCGGGTTTTCGCATGGTTCCAGGATATTGAGTTGGAAACTTTCCCTCCCCGCCCACATCGTCAATGCAGCGCCCAAACGAATCGAAGCCATGAGCCATTATCGAATCCAGGGGTTCGTTAACGAGGGGCACGCCCTGGATGGTGGATTTCTCGCATGGTTCGCAGAAGGGGATAACCGGTTCACCTTTGAGTTTCGCCAGGGGGAGTGGCGGATTACGAAGTGGATAGATGAAGCCTTTGATGTAGAAGCGATAAAGGCAGGCATCAATCCTGCACCTGCTGCTCACCCCGGCGGGAAGTTGGTAACGATGTGGGGGATCATTAAGACAAGATAGTGCTTTAAAGAAGATTATAGTATGAGGTATTAACTCAAGTTGCGACCCTCAACAGAAGGTTGAAAATATGACAACGAATCACGGGATTTATCGAGTTTTTTGTCCAATCCTTTTTCTATTCGCTGTTATATGACGGTTTGCTACATCAGCTTCGATTCTTTTTCGATAGGTAGCAACTTGGGTGAGGTATTACATTAAGCACACCCGATTGGCAAGATCCGTCGCGCCCTCACTCTGTTTCTCCGCGAAACAAGCTGAAGACGACGTGGGGTGAGATCAAAAAGCGCGACAAACGATGATACGATTCCAAACCATTCTCCAAAGGAGGAACTCTCATGTTTGAACGTCAAAAACAACGGATAGTCTTTGTCCTATGTCTCTCCTGTCTCGTACCTGTTCTCTCACCGATTGCCCGTGGTCAAGACGAGGCGGTTGATGAAAAAATAATGGAGCGCTACAAGCAGATGCTGAGTCGCAAACCGAAAGAGGGCAAGGAGGGGAGTCCCTTCGACAGGTTGTACAAACTCTACCTTGACGGACCAGGTCTGGAACAGATGGTCGCTGACTATCGGGCGGAAGCACAGGTTGAGCCGGACAATCCCAACACACAGCTAATCCTCGGGCACATCTACAAACGGCTCGGCCGGGATGGTGAGGCACTCGCTGCGTACAAACGAGCTGTCGCCCTCGCACCCGCGGATTACTATCCCCATTCCGTTTTGGGGCAGATGTACTTTACATTGCGCCGACATGAGGATGCTATCGGGGTGCTCACACAAGCCGCCGCGTTGTTCCAACAATTGGATTCGGTGGCGAGCACAGAAGAACTGCTGTCGATTTACAAATCCCTTGGGCGCGCTTACTTCAACCGTGACCGCGTGGACGAGGCAATCGCCGCGTGGGGAAAGATCTCTGAACTCGACCCGACGAATATCTTCGTCCGCATCGAGCTCGCTGAACTATTCTGTGAACAAAAACTCTATGAACGGGCAATTGAGCAACACCGTGTGCTCATACAAATCAAGCAAGATGACCCATACCGCATCTGCTTGAGCCTGCGTGAAATCGGTAGCATTCAAGAGGAGATGGACGATTATCGTAAGGCGATGAGTACCTACGATGCAGCACTCGTGCTCACTGTGACTGACAACTGGCTCCGAAAAGATCTACAGCGCCGTATCATTGCTATCTACGCTGCCACAGGAGATTGGGATGGACTGATTGAATACTATCAAAAAAAACTGGCGGATACCCCGAACGACCCAGAATTGATGAGCTTATTGGCAGACGCATATCTTGAAAATGAGCAGGTGGATGAAGGCATAGCGCAATATCGCAAAAGTGTCGAACTTGTCCCGACATCTGCTCCGGTTCGACAGAAACTTATCGCTGCCCTGCGCCGCGCCGAAAAGTTTGCAGAAGCCGCCGCCGAATATGAAACGCTCACCGTTCAGTTACCAGACGATTTTGGGATTTACCGCTCGCTCGGTGCGCTCTATCTCCAACTTGAACAACCTGCTCGTGCGCGTGCCGCTTATGAACGGATGCTTGCACGCAATCCCGAAAACGCTAGCACACATCTCACTCTCGCCGAAATTTACGCAGGACACGAGTGGTTCGATGAGGCAATCGCTGCGTATGAAAAGGCGATTGCACTTGCCCCGGCGAATTTGGACTATATCGAGTATCTCGGCGAATTCTACTTCCGTCGAGGAGATCGTGAGAAAACGGTTGAAACCTGGAATCGGCTTGTTGAGGGAGAGCGAGCTGTCGCTCAAAATTATGACCGTCTCGCTCAACTACTCAATGCCAAAGATTTCCAAGCGGAAGCGGTCACCGCAAGCCGAAAAGCGGTTAAACTTGCGCCGACCAAATATCAGTATAGAGAAGCGTTAGCCAAACGGCTGATAGAAGCTAAGAACTTCGATGAGGCAATAACCCAGTTTACCGAGGCAACAAAACACGCCTCCAATGACTTCTTCGCTGAACAGATGGCAGAACAACAGATTGAAGTTTATCGGCAGCAGGGTGTTTTGGAGGACAAAGTTGCCGAATTAGAAGCACAACCACAGCGTTTCGACGGGCAAAAGTTGCTCGCTAAGATGTACCTGAGGTTGAAAAATACCACCGCTGCTGCTGAGGCTCTGGAGAAGGCATTACCGCTCAACTCTGACGATGTTCCTGTCAACCGGTCGCTTGCGGAGATTTACGTACAACTCAGACGGCATGACAACGCCAAAGCGGCTTATGCTCGTCTCATCGCCCTTGACAGCGGCAACGCCCGCGAATACCACGCTGAGCTAGCACGCTTACATTTGGGCATGATGGATTTCGATGCTGCTAAGGAAGCCGCCAAACAGGTGCTAGCACATAGCCCGCGCAATCCCAAAGGACATCAGATCCTCGCCGAAATCGCCCTGAAAGCAGGTGATTATCTGAGTGGGGTTGAGAGTCTAAAGCAGGCGGTTCGTCTCCGCCCTGAGGCGACAAAGATTCGTGTGGAACTTGCAGAAGCCTATAAACTGGCGGACAATCCGCGCCAAGCGGTTGGGCAGTATTGGCGGTGTTGGGAGTTGAGCGATAACCTCAACGACAAGCTCGGATTCGTCAAGCTACTGTCAGATGCATACTACGACATGGGGAGACAGCAAGAGTTCACCGAAAAACTCCAGCAGATGTCAAAAACAAATCCATCTGATATAGCTCCGGTACTTGCATTCGCAGAGCTGTACCGCATCGAGGGAGACCTTTCTGCCTCCCGAACACAACTCGCCCGTGCACTCGACCGGGACAGTGAAAATAGCGAGCTGCTGAGTCAATTAGTTGATGTCAGCCTCAAGCTAGGGGAGACACAAGATGCCTTGACCTATCAACAAAGGCTCGTCGCGGTAGAGCCAGATGCGCTCAATCAACAACGTTTGGGCAAACTTCTATTCGATGTCGGGCGTGAACAGGAGGCGGTGCAGGTGTGGACGAAGTTGCTACACGCGAAAAATCAGACGCTAGAGGCATTGATGAAATTGGCGGAGTTGCTGATCCAATATGATCTACGTCCTTTAGCGTTCTCTGCACTTGACCGTATAGCGGAGCAGGTCCATAAGCCGAAAGCGGTCTATCGGCTTGGAGCTATCCTCGTTGAAATGGGCGAGTTAGAGCGCGCCCGTCCTTACTTTGAGCGCATCCTGCAAATGCCCAAACCACAATCACCCAAAAACGCCAAACCGATCTCACAACCCTCCCTATCTGTTCAGGACCCTCTGTGGCGGATCAGAAATACCATCCACAGCGTTGAACAGCGATTGGACAGTCACGGTGGGGTGATATTCCTCAGTCAAGGTCAGGGAATATGGCTGCCATCGAGCTTTGAAGACACACAAGCTGCGGCATTGGCACAGCTAATCCGGATTGCGCGACAGCGTGAGGAGTTGCAAGAGCTCATCAATGGGTTTGAAGCCGAGGCAGCGGCGAATCCGAAAGATTTGCAACTGCTTGAGCGGCTGTTATATGTTTATACTATGACGTATAACGACAAGAAAGCAGTTGAGGTTGTGAACCGTTTGGTGACACTCTCGCCTGATGACCCTACCTATCGGGATATGCAGTTTCAGTTCGTGATGCAGGACCACAACCCCGACTACGAAACAGTCCAGGGATACCTCGCCCAAATCCCAGCGACCATTCCTCAAGTGCACCTCCAGTATACCACACAGTCAACGATGCGATTCCTCCAAGTTGGTAAAAAATCTGCTGCTGAGAAACTATTGGCACAATTCAAAAATGAAAAAATGACCGACCTCGCTACCGGGACAATGCTCATCACTGCCTTCTCGCAACTCGGAGACACCGAAACGGCGGAAAAGATGCTTGCGCATTTCCCAGTGCCTACGCCGCCGGTATTGCAGCCCTCCGCACCCTTATCTGCCATAAACCGTAGTCAAATGTGGCAGCAATACACCAACATTTACCAAGCCCTTGCAGGGGCGTATATCGACAAGGGAGAGACAGACAAAGGCGTTGAGGTACTCTGGTCGCTATTCGAGCGGACACAACCAAACATCAATACATCACATTGGATGGCATCGTCGGCATACAGCCGCTGGCGTACCAGTTCATCTACGCCCTTATACCCTGCACCGAACACCTACTACGATCGAAACCGCTTTGAGTTACTTCGACAGCTATTCGGTTATCTCTGGCTGAAAGATCAACTCGATATCCTGTACACGAAGCTTCAGATGGCGTTTGAGCAGGGGAATAGGCGGGAGCGCATCTTCTCCGGATTAGCACTAAGTTACTGCTATTGGTGGGAAGGTAGACGCGACGAATCTCAGCAGCTCCTCGAAACTATGAGAGCGAAAAACAACGGCGACCTTACGCTGAAACTCCACATGCCCCTCGTTTTGATTCAGACGGGGAAACAGGAGGCAGCGATTTCCCTACTGACCAAACTCGCTGACAGTGACCCACGGAATCGTCTGCAGTATATCGCCCTTGTCTTTCGTCTTGCGCTACAGAGAGGGAACACGACGAAAATCCGTGAGCTAGTGATGAACCTCCTCAATTCACCAGCGAGTGTCCGTGAATTACACCAGTTTTCGGAGAGACTACACGAAGTCGGATTAACGCAATACGCAATCGCTATCGCCAAAAAAGCGGCGGACCTTGCAATGGGGCAAAATGACCTAAATTCCCTCAGTATGCTAAGCCAGCATCTCGAAGCACTCGGCAGGGGACAGGAGGCAGCAGCGCTCGCGAAGCGTGTCGCGCGTCTTACGAAACACCGTATCCGCCCCGGTCAAGCTATACATCCACGGAGGCAGGCAACTCGTCTGAGTCCAAGAGAAGCACTCCAACGCGAGCCTCGGTTAGTTGAAGCCGCTGAAAAGCACCCCAACTCCTTCCAAGCGCAAGCGGATTTGGCGGCGTTGTACGAAAGCACAAATCAGACGAAAAAAGCCATCCCTGTCCTCGCCAAAGCGGTTGCCTTGCGCCCGAAAAATTCGAGACTCCGTAAACGTTACGCAGGAGCACTACAGCGTGACAAACAGATGGACAAGGCAGTAGAACAGTACAGTATCGTGCTTCGAGAAGACCCCAGCGTCTTCGTCAACCACGACATTGTGGGGTCACCCATAAATATCTTCATGGAGGCAGGGAAATTAAATGAGCTCGTCGCTGTCGCAAAGGAGATGATTGCCTCGTCTGGTGGGTGGTATGAAACCAATTTTGCGGAAGTGGTGGCACGGAAATGTGTGCAAAATAACGCTCCGAAGCTTGCCATTGAATTCTATGAAAAGTTGATTGAGGTGCGTCCAAGCAACTTTGACTTCTACCTTCGACTGTCCCACGCCTATACCGCTGTAGGAGAGCGCGAACGGGCAATTGAGTGCGTCCGTGATGGACTCAAGGTAAGCATCTCCTCTTCGAAGAATCAGCATCAACAGGAAAGGCTCGTCTCAAGGTTGATTAAACTCAGCAGAGGGACAAAGACATTCAGTACACTTATCGCCGATTTTGAAGCGCAGCTAGCAACAAAACCCAACAATCTGTCGCTGACCTGGCTCATTGCGTACATGCATATTAAAGCGAGGCAGCTTGAGGCGTCCGATATTTTTGTTGCAAAACTGCTTGGGAGCGAACAGAAGATTATCGAATATTCGTCGGGTATGGACCCGCAGTGGTTCACCATGCTTGCTGATGCCTACCGTCAAGTGGGAGACCACAAGCGTCAAATGAAACTCCTTGAAGCGGTTATTGAGAAAGTAGAGCATCAAATGGCTTTATGGGATTTTCGAGGAATTACATCTTTCTACCTCTACAGGCAGTTAGGGGCAACTTATGTCCAAAATGGGAAGAAAGAGAAGGCGCAGCAGCTCTTTCGCAAAATAATACCAATACGTATGGCGCTATCTTGGGACATTAACAATGAGAAGCAACGCATCGCAGAACTGTACATGCGACTCGAGATGTGGGACGACGCTGAAACTCTATTCACCGAAATTGCTAACAACTTCTTCGTGCATGGACATGGCAAGCAGCGGGCACAAAAGGGGTTGATAAAAATCAGAAAAGAGCGCGGTGACTTGCCGGCAACCCCGCAGCCGGCCAAGAAGATAGAGGGGATAGACATCAGACTACAACGCAAAAAAGCGGAGGAGTATACGTGGAGGGGCGAAATCGAAAAAGCGGTGGGAATTTACAAACAGCTTATCGCGAAAATGCCCGAAGACCACAGATCACACGCTGCGCTCGCCAGGCTTTACTCAAAACAAAGTAGGCACGATGAAGCTATCTCCACATGGCGGTCGTTGCTCAAGGTTGACCCAGAAAACACACAATACCGGTCTGGGCTCGCAGAAGCGTATCGAGCCGCTGGTATGTTTCCGGAAGCACTCGAAATCGTACAGAAATTGATTGCGGAGAATCCGTCAACCGCTTATTACTCACAGCTAGCCCTAGTTTACATAGTGGGCAACCGCTTCAACGATGCCATTAAAGCATACCAAAAAGGGATTGAGCTTACCCCTAACGACTGGCGAGTGTATAAAGACTTAGCACAACTTTACGCTCAAACAGGTGACCTCGAAACTGCCGAAAAAACGTACAAAACGGCACTGCAATTGACGAGAAACGAATCTGAGCGTCGCACCATTAACAAACAATTAGCGGAAGTCTACCTACAGCAAAGCGAATTAGAGGAAGCACTCAAGAAGATGGAGGCAGAAGGGGTACTCACTTTTGCAAGATTGGAAAAACTGGCACAAAAGTACCATAAACAAGGTAAGTTGGAGGAAGCGGCCATGGCATACAAGAAGGCATTCGGGATGGCCCCTGGCAACTGGTATCGTAACAAAATTGTCCAGCAACTATTTCATATTTACCGGAAGCAAGGCAGTTTAGAGGAGATACTCGCAAAAGCAGAGGGAGCAGATACCCCCGCTGCTGAGATAAACATTGAGCTGCAAAAAACATTGGCAAAGGAATATATGGAAATGGGCGAAATTGAAAAAGCGATTGAGGTTGCCAAACAAGTTATCGTACGCAACCCCGAAGACCACAAATTTCGTGCCGCGCTTGCTAAGTTCTACACGGGGCACAAGATGCACGATGAAGCGATCGTCGTATTAAAGAAGCTGATTGAAGCCGACCCGAAAAACAAACGGTATCGGGACCAACTTGCGAGTGCATACCGAGCAGCCAACCGCCTCGACGATGCTGTTTCCACGTATCGAAAAGCCATCGAACTCAACCCCGGCAACCGGTGGCTGCATACACAATTGGCGCGACTTTACATTCAAAAAGGTGACATTGATGCCGCCGAAAAGATGTACAAAACGGCACTGCAATTTCCGGATGAAGAATCGGGGAGGATATATGAAGAGTTAGGGCAACTTTACATGCGAAAGGGTGACTTTGATGCTGCCGAAAAAACCTACAAAGAGGTGCGGATGTATAGAGAATTGGGAAAACTTTATATACAAAAAGGTGACATTGATGCTGCTGAACAGACGTACAAAAAGGCAGGGATGTATAGAGAATTGGGAAAACTTTACATACAAAAAGGCGACATTGATGCTGCTGAAAAGGCGTATAAAAAGGCAGTGGAATTTAGGAATAAAGAATCAGGGAGGGTATATGATGAATTAGGGCAACTTTACACGCAAAAGGACGACATTGATGCTGCTGAAAAGGCGTATAAAAAGGCAGTGAAATTTACGAAAGGAAACTGGGAGCGGCGCCGCATTGAACGGCAACTGATGGAATTTTATCGGCAGCAGGGCAAGTTAGCGGATGTCCTCAAAAAAGCGGAGGCGGAAGGGACGCTCACTTTTGAGATGTTACGTGCACAGGCGCGGGAGTACCGCAGTCAAGGGAAATTGGAGGAAGCAGCTACTGCATACAAGAAGGTACTCGGGCTAATCAATACTCAAAACTGGGAGCATCGCAACATTAGCTGGGAACTCCTTACAATGTACCAGCAGCAGAGCAATTGGGAGGAGGCGTTCAAGAGGGCCGAGGCGGAAGGCATCCTCACTTCTGAAATGGTACACCAACAGGGGCAAGCATATCGCAAACAAGGGAAGTTGGAGGAAGCGATCACCACATACAAGAAGGCTATTGAAATGACCACTCAAAACTCAAGGCACAGCGCGTTCGATTCAGAACTGCTCAGCCTGTACATCGAGATCGGCGATGTTGACGCTGCAGTTAAGCTATACGAAATCTCACCATCGCAATCGCATTTCGAGCAGACGAGCGGGGAATCCTTCAGCTACACGCCATCTGGTATCAAAACCCACCTCCTTGGAGACAGCGCACGCAAGCAGATAATTGAATGGTACAAACAACAGGGCAAACTTCATGAGCTAGTAACCTATTTTGAAAGTCGGTTCAAGCAGAAGCCAGAAAGTCCGGCTATCGTTGAAATACTCGCCGAGGCTTACAACCATCAGAATGAACATGCGAAGGCTGCGGAGAAGTACCAGCAACTCAGCAGGTTACAACCTGCAAAGCTTCGCACGTTCTACCTTGCCGCCGCTGCCTTCAACAGAAGCGGTCAACCGGAGCGCACAAAAGAGATGCTGCAGCAAGGGGCTACTGGACTCGCAGGTCATCGTCGTGCTCAGCGTTCTGTGGATTCTCGGCTTTTGGGGACAATAGCCACGATTTGCATTGATGGCGAACTCTACGATACCGCTATCACATTTGCGGAAGATGCCATCACCGAAGCGCGCAGGCGCGGTGATGGCTGGGTACTTAATTTCATATACCCTGTACTCGGAAAAGCCTTTATCGATACGAAGCGTTACGAGGAAACTGCCAACGCCTATTATCAGTTGCGAGATAGCGCAGAAAACCGGCGCATTTTGAACGAGGCAGATGCTGCGTTGCAGAAGCTATACAAAGTGGATGAAAATCTGTTCGACCAGCTAGTAGCGAAACGGATAGAAGCGGTTGAAGCCAATCCTGACGATGCAGACGCACATTATGCCCTCGCACAGACTTACGAGTCGAACGGCAAGCTCGATGAGGCAATCGCCGTGTACGAAAAACTCAGTGAACTCCAATCCAATAACGTGGAGTGGCTCATGACTCTCGGCGACCTCTACCAGCAGCCGCGTGAGACAGCGAAATCTGTGGAAGGTAACGGGCTCCGTCTCAACGATAACGGGAGTTTCGTCGAGCTCAATGACAACGCCGTTCTGAACGCTATTCGCACACAACTTACAGTCGAGGCGTGGATAAAACCGACCCGGTTTTATAATAGGTATATACTCTACAAAGGCGATACCCAGAATCGAAACCTCACCAATCGCAGCTTTGCCCTTTGGATGTCCAGCAGTAACGCGATCCGGTTCAGTGCTTCGCCAGACGGATGGCAGGAAATCAGCACCTCTTCGCCTAGGGGCGTGGTCTTGCCCAATAGATGGCATCACATCGCAGGTGTACTGGATACGCAGGCAGGCTTGATGAAACTCTACATTGACGGCCTAGCGGTCGCCAGTCGGAGTTTTCCGAAGAAACCAGTCTATAAAAGCCAACTCCCGCTCCGCATCGGTTTCGGTTGGGAGGAACCCAGCCAGGTCTCCTTCAAGGGGGAACTTGCCGACGTTCGTATCTGGAATACCGTACGCACGACTCAAGAGATTCAATCTCACATGAATGTTACCTTGACGGGTGACGAACCCGGTTTAGTGGGCTTTGTGCAGCAATTCGGTGAGAGCGTTGATACGCCGCCAAACCACCTTAGCGGAAGGTTTGTTAGCGACGTGGAGGTTGTCAGTTATACCCGTCCCCTTTTTGCTATGGTGACCGCAGAACATCTAACGAAAGCGGCGGCGGCATACGAAAAAGTGCTCGCACTGGAGCCGAGAGCGTATTCGCTCTACGAGACGCTGGCGAAGACTTATTTCAGGTTGAATCGAGTCGACCATGCCGCGGCGACCTATCGTAGGGCGATTGATGCACCGCTTGCTCATACTCATGTTTATAGAAAAATCGGTTTCCGCGGAAAGGACTTTGAGGAGACGCTTGATCAGAGCAAACGTGATTCAGTTATTCGCCTTTTGTGGCGGCTCTACGCCGACCGCTCCCAGTTTGAGAAGGGCATTGCAACCCTTGAAGCACTCAAGCCGAAGATGGCGTCCAATGCCACACTGAATAAACTGCTCGGCGACGCCTACAAGGAGGTGGGTGATAGTGAAAAGTCCGATGCTGCTTACGCCAAATGGGTTGAGATACACTATATCGACCAATACAGTTACTCTAATCTTGCCTCACAACTGCTTGATATGGAGTTCATGCCCGAACAGGCGGTTAAATTCGCAAAACTCGCCGGCTCGGACACGACCGATTTGAGCCTGCTTGGACGCGCCTATCTCGCCAACAGACAGTACGTTGAAGCATTAGAGGAATTTAAGCACAGACTGAGCAACCCTGCTATCTTGACGCGGATTGGTTACTGGTCGAGTACGACTCTTGAGGACGCTTACGTTCAACTGTGGTTGGATATTGCGGCGGCGGGTAGGCGGGCAAAAGACAGGGCGCGCTATATTGAGATGATAGAAAACTTGGTGAACGCCGTGCCGGACAATCCGACGATTCAACTCCACGCCAATCTGGAACTTTCAAAATTGTACCATGAACAGGTGCAACTGGATAAAAGCCGAGAACATCTGAATAGAACCGGCATGATTACCGGAAATGCGTTGTGGATTATCGGTCCATTTGACAACAGCGATGGAAACGGTTACAGGGCAGCGTACATTCCAGAAGGTACGCCCCAGCTTGACACCACAGTGACCTACCCTGAGAAGATGGGTGCGGAACAACAGCTCGCTTGGAAACAGCTAGGCGCGGAAAATGTCTCCGCCGCCGGCTCAGTTGCGCTCGGCAAACTCTTCGACGGAGAAGTTGATTCAGGGACAGCGTATGCGACAACGACGATGGACGTGCCGACTGAACGCACTGCCCAAATTCGATTCGGAAGTGACGGCCAAATAAAGTTTTGGCTCGACAGTAAGGAAATCTTCGCACGCGATACATCGCATTTGGCAGTTGTCGATGGGGATATAATTCCTGTTACACTCAATGCGGGTGATAATCGGATACTCGTCAAAGTATGTAGGACTGGGCTTCCTTGGCGATTCTATCTGCGGATCACGGACACGAACGGGAAGCCATTTGAGGATTTGGAGTTTGGGAAATAACGTGGCTGATTAAACTAATCTTCCTCATGTCCGTTTCCTCATGTCCGTCTTGAAACTTTAAGAAAGTCTTAAGTAAGTTATAATTTCTTTCATCTACATGGATCCGCGCCAGGAGCGGAGTCCCTAGACTGAAAGTTAAACAAACTATTTATAAAATACTTATGCCATCTTCCAACCACACCTAATTCTCTCAAGGAGGAACTCTCATGTTTGAACGTCAAAAACAACGGATAGTCTTTGTCCTATGTCTCTCCTGTCTCGTACCTGTTCTCTCACCGATTGCCCGTGGTCAAGACGAGGCGGTTGATGAAAAAATCGTGGAGCGCTATAAGCAGATGCTGGGTCGCAAACCGAAAGAGGGCAGTACGTTTGACCGCCTGTATCAATTCTACCTCGAAGGTGCCGGTTTGGATACTATGGTCGCCGATTATCAGGGGGCGGCAGAAGCCAAGCCGGGCAATCCGAACCTTCAGTTGATTCTGGGACACATCTACAAACGGCTCGGCAAAGATGCGGAGACAATCGCGGCATACCAACGCGCTGTCGAACTCGCACCGAACGATTATTATCCACCCTTTGTCCTTGGACAGATGTATGCGACGTTGCGTCGACATGAAGAAGCGATTGCTGCGCTCACGAAGGCGGCAGACCTCTCAACGACATCGCGGGCTGCCACTCCCGATGAGTTGATGGCAATCTATAAGGCGCTCGGACGCTCCTATTTCCGTCGCGATCGGATAGATGAGGCGATTGCCGCGTGGGGTAAAATTGCCCAACTCGACCCGCAGAACATCTTCTCCCGCATCGAGTTAGCGGATTTGTTTCGTGAAGGTGAACTTTACACCCAAGCCATCGAACAGCACGAGGCTATCGTCAAATTGAAGCGGGATGACCCGTATCGCGTCTGCCTGAGTCTGTGGGAAATCGGGAAAATTCAGGAGGATGTGGGGGAATACGCCGCCGCCATTGAAAGCTATGACAAAGCCCTCGCATTGACGGGGCAGGGGAATTGGCTGCGAAAAGACCTTCAGGGGCGAATTATCGGCATCTACGCCGCCGACGGGAATTGGGAGGGCCTAATCTCGCACCATCAAGGCAAACTCGCCGAAACACCAAATGACGTGGAGTTAATCGGTTTGCTTGCCAATGCATATATCGAGAATCAGCAGATCGACGAAGGGGTCGCCGAGTACCGAAAGGGATTGGAACTTGCCCCGACGGATGCTGGACTCCGCCTGAACCTCATCACCGCTTTCCGTAACGCCGAGAGATTTGAAGAAGCGGCGGCGGAATATGAGACCCTCAGTGAGGGACAGCCTGACGATTTCGGTATCTACCGCGAACTCGGCGAGTTGTATCTGCAACTGGAGGATGAAAACCGGGTGAAGGGGGCCTATCAGCGGATGATTGACCGCGACCCGGATAACGCCGGAACGCGCCTCATCCTCGCCGAAATTTGCGCCGGGCATGAATGGATGGATGATGCCGTTACGGAATATGAGAAGGCAATATCTCTCGCGCCCGACAACCTTGATTACATCGAGTATTTCGGGGAATTCTACTTCCATCAGGGAAATCGGGAAAAGACGGTGGAAACGTGGAATCGGATGGTCGCCGAAGACCATCCGATTGCCGAAAATTATGACCGCCTCGCGCAGCTGCTTGACACAAAGGATTTCCGGACCGAAGCCATCGCCGCAAGTCGAAAGGCGGTCGAGTTGGCGCCCGATGCGTACCGCTACCGTGAGGCGTTGGCGCGGCGGCTGATGGAGAACAAGGAGTACGACGAAGCGTTGATGGAATACGCGGAAGCCGCGAAACTCGCGCCCAACGAATTTTTCGCCGAGCAGATGGCTGACCAGCGAATCGAACTCTATCGGCGTCAAGGAACGCTCGTGGAGAAACTGGAAACGTTGGAGGCAGCACCTGAAACTTTCGACCAGCAGAAGCAACTCGCCAAGATGTACCTCAAGTTGGGCAATATCTCCTACGCCATTGAAGTTTTGACAAAAGCGAAAGCACTTCAACCCGATGATGTGCCCGTCAACCGTTGGCTCGCGGAGGTCTACGCCCAACAAGGGCGGCGCGATGAAGCGGTCGCCATCTACACCCACCTCGTCGAGGTTGATAGCGCGAATGCACGGGAATATTATGCGAACATTGCGCGGTCCCGTCTGAACGTGATGGATTTTGATGCGGCAACAGCGGCGGCGAAGTAGACGGTCGCGCACAGTCCACGCAATCCCGAAGGGCATCAGATGCTTGCGGAAATCGCCAAGCAGTCCGGGAATTATGAAACTGCGGCCGACAGCCTCAAGCAGGCGATCCGGCTTCGCCCGGAAGCCACCGACATCCGCGCGGAGCTGGCGGAGATTTACAAACTTTCGGGCAACCCCCGACAGGCACTTGAGCAGTACTGGCGGTGTTGGGAGTTGAGCGAGAACATGAACGACAAGCTCGCCTTCGTCAAATCACTCTCCGAGGCATATTACGACTTGGGACGGGGCGGCGAGTTTGAAGAGAAGTTGAAGCAGATGTCGAAAGTCAACACGTCCAGCATAGGACCCGTCTTAGCATTGGCGGAGGTCTATCAGATGGAAGGCGACCTCCCCAGCGCACGATTCCAACTGGCGCGGGCATTAGAGCGGAAGCGCGAAAATCCGGATCTGTTGGCGCAACTGGTCGAAATCAGTATCGACCTTGGCGATACTCAGGACGCGCTGACCTATCAACAGCGGCTCGTCAAAGCACAACCAGACCCCGCCCATCAACAACGACTCGGCGAGTTGTTGTTCGATGTCGGGCGGGAGCAGGAGGCGATTCAGGCATGGACAAAGTTACTGCACGCGAAAAATCAGACGCTTGAGGCAGGGGTCAAACTTGCAACGTTGCTGATTCGGCACGGCCTGCTGGATGAGGCGCTTTCCGCCCTCGACCGTGCGAGCGAAAAGGTGACGGATGCGAAGACGATTTATCAGGTTGGCGTGGCGTTGGTTGAGATGAATGAATTAGACCGCGCTCGACCGCACTTCCAGCAGATTCTGGAGCTATCCAAACCGCCTGAAAACGCGACGCAGAATGTCACAGCCCACTCACCTCGACCGACCTACGGCCCCCCCGGATTCAATATGCACAAATTCAATCTCGCACAAAGCCTCGTCTGGCAGATTCAGCGGCAACCGTTTGGGGGCGGAAGCGGACAGGCGTGGATGCCGAACAGTTTTGAGGAGGCGCAAGCCGGTGCGCTTGTGCAGTTGACTACCATCGCACAGCAGCAGGGAAAACTGGGTGAACTCATCCAGCAATTCGAGGCGGCTGCCGACGCGAATCCGAAGGACATCCAGACGCTCGAAACGTTGGCGCAGATCTACACCCTCACGGAGAACACCAATAAGATTAAGGAAATTACCGATCGGCTGATTGCCGCTTCACCGAACGATCCGGTGTATCAAGGCATGCGGTTGAGTCAGTCAATGCAGCAGAATCTTGACTCTGAAACGGTGAAAAAATACCTCGACGAAATGACCGGATTGACGCCCGAAGCACGGCTCTGGTATATCGCAGCATACGCCGGCATGCTCTATGATCAAGGAAGGAAGGCGGACGCCGAAAAACTGTTGGACAAACTTGACGCTGCAAAAGTGACCGACCTCAACACCGGTTCGATGCTGGTCAGTGCATTCACACAGATGGGCAAGATTGACGTGGCGGAGAAAATCCTCGCCCAACTTCCGATTCCAGGGATCCTGGCAGGTCCCCAAACTTCGATGATGGGACCACCATCGCTCGCGCAGCAACGGTGGCGGCAGTATCGTGCCATCTACCAGACCCTCGCTACCGCTTATGTCCGCGAAGGAGAGACCGATAAGGCGATTGAAATCTTCTGGACGTTCTTTGACCGTACCAAACCAACAGCGACAAACGCCCGGCGCGTTGCGACACTCGCATACTCGTCGCACTCCTACAGCGGCTACACACCGCTTTTGTCGAGCTATCCATCGCCGACGACTTACTACAATCAAGCCCGTTTGGAGTATCTCCAGGGGGGTTTCAGCCAGTTTTGGACGAAGAATCAGCAGGAAGCGTTATACGCCAAATTCCAGACCAAGTTGGATGCCGCTGAAGGCAAAAACCGCATCTATCCCGGTTTGGCACTGAGTTACTGCTATTGGTGGGAAGGGAAGCGCGACAAAGCGCAGGAGGTCCTCTTGGCGTTGCAGAATGAATTTCCGGATGATCTCACGCTCAAGCTCAACACCGTTTTCGTCTCAATCCAGACCGGACAACACGGGACGACGCTGGAATTGCTTGATGAACTCGCCGGGGTAGACCCGCGAAATCGCCGTCAGTATTATGACCTCTCGCTACAGCTTGCCGCACATATAGGCAACACCGTCAAGGTGCGCGAGTTGATGACGAAGGTGCTGAATTCGCCGGTTAGGGTCCGTGAACTTTATCAGTTTTCGCAAAAACTCCAGCAGAGCGGTCTAACACAATACGCCATCGCTGTTGCCAAGAAAGCAATGACTTTGGCGATGGGGCAACGCGACCCGAATTTCCTGATGGAATTGAGTAGGCACTTAGAGGAGCTCGGTCGGGGGCAGGATGCGGCGCTCATCGCTGAACGCGCAATGCGTTTCGCCAACCAACGTGACCGGTACGGTCAGACCTTGCACTCGTGGAGTTTCCAGCAGGCGGCGCATCTAGTTGGTCGCTCCAAAGCCGTGCGAGAGCGCGAACCCCAGTTAGTCGAAGCCGCCGAAAAGAATCCGGATTCATTCCAGACACAGGTCAGATTGGCGACGTTCTACGAAAGCACGAATCAGGTCAAAAAGGCGGCGGCGGCCTTCGATGCGGCACTCGCCCTGCGTCCCAAGGATAACATGACCCGTCAGCGGTACGCCCAGATGTTGCAGCGTAGTGGGCAAGCAGCAGATGCCGTAACCCAATACATGACGCTCCTCAAAGATAACCCGAATGCACTCGGTTACAACTATTGGGAGGTGATGGAAACCTTCTTCGCGGCAGGCAAAGTCGATGAACTGGTTTCGCTAGCGAAGGGGATGATTGCACCATCCGTCGGACAAAACTTCGGCGACAATTTCGCGCAAGATGTGGCACGGCAGTGTATCGACAATAACAACCCCAAAGCGGCGGTCGAAATCTACGAAAAGATAATCGAAGTCCAGTCGAATCGGCACAACATGTATACTGACCTAGCGTCCGCCTACGCTGCCGCCGGTGAACGTGAGAAGGCGATCCAGTTCTTGCGCGAAAAGCTGGAAACTGAGGCTGCGAATATTTCGCAAGACCTGTACGCACAAGTGGGGATTGTATCAAAACTGACCGAGCTCTACAAGGCATCCGGTGAGATAGAAGGCTTGGCGACGGAATATGAGGCCAAACTCGCCGAGAAGCCGGAGGATCCGTCGTTGCTCTATCTCGTAGCGTCAATGAAGATTGCGGCGAATGACCTCGAAGGGTCGGACGCGCTCGTTAATCAACTGCTTGATGATGAAGCTGTGTCAATAAACACAGAGTGGTTGAACGGTTTGGCAGACGCCTACCGCAGCGTCGGTGACCGCGGCCGTGAACTCCGTCTGCTTGAGGCGGGGGCGAAAAATCTCGGCTCGCAGAATTGGTGGAGACTTTCGGAGACCTACCAGAAACTCGGTACAGCCTATGCCCAAAGGGATGAAAAGGAGAAGGCGAAGGACACCTTCCGAAAGATGGGGATGATGCGTCTGATGATGTATGGCGGGGGAGGCGGTGCGTTCTGGCAGAAACAGGGGATTGCCGACCTGTATATGCAGCATGAGATGTGGGACGACGCTGAAGCAATGTACACAGAGGTCCTGAATGATCTGTCAGCGCAGCAGTATCATCGTGAACAGGTACAAGAGCGGCTGATGGAGATTCAGCAGCGTCGTGGTGGGCTTTCGACGACGACCCCAAAAATAGAACAGATGAATATCGGTATACAGCGGGCGATGGCGCAGCAATACATGCAGCGCAATGAACTTGAGAAAGCGGCGGAACTCTTTAAGGGGCTCATTGAGACGATGCCCGAAGATTTCGGATCCCGCGCACAACTCGCTCAGATCTATTCACGCCAAAACAAACACGATGCAGCGCTCGTCCAGTGGGAAATTTTGCTGACAGCCGACCCTGAGAACACGCAGTATCAGGATGGACTCGTGAATGCCTACCAGGCCGCAGGCAAGATCGCCGAATCCCTCAAACTAGCGCAAAAGTACATTGAAGCGGATGCAAGTGGTGTCACCTACGCTCGCCTTGCCCGAATTTACGCCGCGAGGGATCGGGTCGATGACGCGATCAAGGCGTATCAAAAAGCGATCAAACTCAGTCCCGGCGATGGGAGGCTTTATCGCGAACTCGCACAGATTCATATGAAAAACGATGACCTTGATTCCGCAGAAAAGACCTTTCAGGAAGCCCTGGAATACACCGGACAGGAGTGGGAGCGGCGTAACATTGAACGGCAAATGATAGAGCTCTATCGCCGTCAAGGCAGGTTGGAGGAGATGTTCCAGAGAGCCGAGGAAAAAGGAACGCTGACTTTCGAGATGCAGCTGGATCGTGCGCAAAACTTCCGCACTCAGGGCGAGTTGGAAAAGGCTGTGGAAGCCTATAAAAAGGCAATAGACATGACGACACAAAGTTGGGAGCGGACCCGGGTTTCAAACGAGTTGGTGCAGGTTTACGCCCGACTTGGAGAAAACGAGTTGGCGATCGAACTCTATGAAACGCTGTCGAGGTCGGGCGGCGGTGACGTAAGTATTAGCTTTTTAGGCGGCGGTTTTCAGGTCATGTTCCCTGGCGACCAAGCCCGTCAAACGTTGATCAACGCCTACAGCAGTCATGACAAACGCGAAGAATTGGCGACCTACCTTGAAAAGAGGCGCGAGACAAATCCCGATAATCCGGCGATTCTCGAAATGATTGCGGAGGTTTATCGCAGCCATGGCAACCACGCGAAAGCGGCGGAAAGCTATCAAGCCCTCTGCAAATTGCAGCCGGGGAACATTCGGAGTTTCTATTATGCTGCCGTGGCTTTTACCCGGAGCGATCAGCCAGAGTTAGCAGAGGAGATGGTGAATCAGGGAGAGGCAGCACGCTCGACAAGCGTCAGGTGGAAGCAGGATATGTGGCGTTTAGCCGCGCTCGGCAATATCTGTCTTGAAGGGAAGCTATACGAAGCGGCGGTTACGCTACTTGAAGACGCGACTGCGCAAAGTGGGCGCTACGGGGGAATGGGCGAGGAACGCCAGAATCTATACCGTATGCTCGGTCAGAGCTACGTGGGTGCAAAACGCTACGAGGAAGCCGCCCACGCTTATCAGCAGATGAGGAACATCGCCCAGGATGAGGCGGTGCGACGAGAAGCGCTGGAGGCGATACGCAAGGCGTATAAAGAGGGCGGCATTTACGACAAGCTGGTTGCGGAACGGTTGAAGGTGGCTGAGGCAAATTCCGATGACCCGGACGCCTACTACGCGCTCGCGCAGACCTATCAATGGAATGTGATGAATGACGAGGCGATTGCGGCGTATGAACGTGCCGCCGAGTTGAATCCTAATAACACCGTCATCTTAGAACCATTGGTTCAGCTCTATGATAATGCAGTCCCTGAAAAGGCAAAAACCCTTTATAAACGCCTCATTGAATTGGCGGATACCCCCCACAATCGCCTCCAGAAACGGAGGAGCTTAGCTAATCTCCACAAACGTTTTGGGGAGATTGATCAAGTTGCTGCGCTGCTGAAAGACGCCGCCATCCATGCCCCAGAGCCGTTCGAACGGGAGATTGCCCTTCGAGGGCTTTGGAAACTTCAAGAAGAGATATCCCGTCTGCGTCAAGCAAATTTGATGAGCAAGCCCGCGGCTTCCTTTGCCTTGCGAGATCTGAGCGGCAAAGAAGTCAAGCTCTCTGATTTCAAAGGCAAAGTGGTCATTCTGAACTTCTGGGCAACGTGGTATCCGCCCTGCGTGAGGGAGATGCCACATTTCATCGCGCTTTACGAAGGGTATAAGGATCAAGGGTTTGCGGTGGTGGGCATCTCCGTCGATCGAGCAGGAGAGAATGTAATCAAGTCTTTCGTCGAGGAACATCAGGTGACCTATCCCATCCTCATCGACGATCAGCGTGTGGCACAACGCTACGGTGGTATCTCTTCCGTTCCGACCACCTTCCTCATCAATAGGGAAGGAAAAATTGTAAGGCAGTATGTGGGCTACAGAGATAAATCTGTCTTTGAGAAAGACATTAAAGCCCTTCTTGACTAGTACACGTCGGCAGAAATCATTAACCGGTTGGTCAGTGAGGAGAAACCGAGTTTTTGCCAAAAACTCGGTTTCTAACTGGTAAAGGACTTCCGCCACGCTGCACTGTACGAGTGGCATACTTGCGGATTTGGCACTACATGTTGTGCGTCAAGACGAATTCCAAGCCTAATATGTTGTGATTAAAACCCAACATGACAAGGTATCACTAAAACATCGAAAGGAGAAAATCATGCAAAACTGCTTTGTTAGTCTCATGATTACTTTGACTTTGTGTGTCCTCTTGATTAGTTGTGGCGCGCCACCCCAGAAACAAATAAGGTATATCCCGAGCACGACATCTTCACCATCCCCTGAACCGTCATCACCTACTTCCCGTGCTTCGGAGACGGCGTCGTTACCCTCTGATGCCGCAATTGATTTCACACGGCTACCGCTTCTTAAACTTATCTTTCGAACTCCACTCAACACCAATCAAATCGATGATCTCTACGCAACGACAAAAAGAGAAATTCGCCATCTAAATCTTGTGTCCAATTGCGATCTGGACGTACTGAAAGGATTTGTTGCAGCAGGTTGGGCGCCGGTTGTGCTATTGCGTTGGAATAAGCAGCGCTTGTGGACGGTGGTGGGGTACGATGATGCAGCAGAACATATCCGTTTAGCAAACCCAGTGACTAGAGACTCAAGGCGCATTTCCTACTCCGACTTCAGAAAGGCGTGGACCCTATCCGCCGGAAAATGTCTCCTTTTCGATTCCACACCCGGGGAGCTCACTGAGGCAAAAGTACAGTCGGTTCTGAAGATATATCTTCCCACGCCCCATGTATCTCAAGTCAAAGTTAGAAGTCGATAATCTGGGGTTTGATACGACTGTTTTCACCTGGGGCTCTAGAGGTTTTGCAGTTCAAAAGAAAAAGTCCAGGTCCTGCTTAAAGACGACACGAGTCATTAGTTTTGCGCTTTTTGAAGAATGTATAATAGTCAGGAGGATGCTTGACACTGCTCCCGATGGATTGGCAAATCCATTAGCTATGGCGTGGATTTGTCCATGGCTCGCTTCCCATCCATCGGGGCTACGCCGATCGGAGTGTCATCATCGTGTTGACCACTACAGCTTTTTGAAGCATGAAAGCTCAAGGGGTAATCCATGAAGAATCTCCGGTGTTAAATAATAGAAAAACATCGGAGACACTTACATGGAAGCTTTTGCCCGGTTTGTCCATTGAGCGAAGCCGAGATATAGTAGACATTATAACGATTTGGCATACATATCTGGACATGATAACTTGGAAGATAAATCATCGATTTCTAGGGTGTGCAGATGACCAACTACGTTCAATTATTGAGATACCCCAGAAGATTCCTGTCGATGCCAAGATATACCGTTGAAGAATTTGAGCATTTTCATCAAGCCCGTTTCCCAGTCGAAAATTCCAAACGTCCTAATTTTCAGTCGCGTGTTACCAAATCAGATAAGTGTTACATTTTTGAGAGGAAAGGAGGAACAGCAGATGCAACGGAAATACAATCTCGCATATTTCGTGTTAGCTAGGGTTGTAGTCTTGGGTCTGACGACGCTAATGATGGGCGTTGACGCACATGCACAGATTGCCTTCGTGTCTGAGAGGGATGGGAACCTTGAAATCTACGTGATGGAGGCGGATGGGCAGAATCCTCAAAGGCTCACAGACAGTCCCGCGGATGAATGGACGCCCTCATGGTCTCCTGGCGGTGAACGCATTGTCTTCGATTCCAATAGGGATGAAAACTGGGAAGTCTACGTGATGGAGGCGGATGGGCAGAATCCTCAAAGGCTCACAGACAATCCCGCGTATGACTGTTGTCCCTCATGGTCACCTGACGGTGAACGCATTGCCTTCGTGTCTAAGAGAGATGGGAACCGTGAAATCTACGTGATGGACGCCGATGGGGGTAATCCTCAAAGGCTCACAGACAATAATCCCTGGTTTAACAGTTCTCCCTCATGGTCACCTGACGGTGAACGCATTGTCTTCGCGTCCCTTAGAGATAAAAACTGGGAAATCTACGTGATGGAGGCGGATGGTCGAAATCCTCGAAACCTCACCAAAAATCTCGCGCTTGACTGGGCTCCCTCATGGTCTCCTAATGGTAGACGCATTGCCTTCGTGTCTGAGAGAGATGGGAACTATGAAATCTACGTGATGGAGGCGGATGGTCGAAATCCTCGAAACCTCACCAAAAATCGTCATGATGACGGTTCACCCTCATGGTCTCCTAATGGTAGACGCATTGTCTTCTGTTCCAATAGGTCTGTTCCAATAAGGGATGGAAACGAAGAAATCTACGTGATGAACGCCAATGGCGGGAATCCTCGAAACCTCACCAAAAGTCCTTTAGCGGACTATCATCCTGCGTGGTTTCGCCCTCCTTTTGCGGTTTCTTCCGCAGGCAAGAAACTCACGATGTGGGGGTGGCTCAAACAGGTCGTCCGATAACTGCTATTATTGAGAAAACCGGGACCGAGATAAGGGTGACTGAAGGTGGGGGGAAGGTTTACCGCTGACGATTTTGAAATGTCCCTACCCGCACAGTGACCTTCAAGGCTGGCAAAAACAGCCGCCTCGCCAAGTGCCGCAATGAGGGAGGGCATTGGGGCTTCTATTTTAACGGAGGAAATCAACATGAATTTAACGGAGGAAATCAACATGAAGACCGTATTCACCGCATTGCGCATTTTCATTGTAACCCTTGGTATCACCACATCCCCAGTCTGGCTCGTCAATCCGGCATTGAGTTTGGATGGAGATTCTGTTAAGGTTCCTGCCTTCACCGATGTGGGCCAAAGTGCGGGGGTGGCTGACCCGGGCTGGGGGAGGGGTGTCGCCTTTGGGGACTACGACAACGATGGCGACCTTGACATCTACCTGACGAATGGCCGCCACCGCAGCACGGACCGGCTGTATCGGAACAACGGGGACGGAACCTTCACCGACGTGGGCCAAAGTGCGGGGGTGGCTGACCCGGGCTGGGGGAGGGGTATCGCCTTTGGGGACTGCGATAACGATGGCGACCTTGATATCTACTTGGTAAACATGGGTGAGAACCGGCTGTATCGGAACAACGGGGACGGAACCTTCACCGACGTGGCTGCCAGTGCAGGGGTGGACGACAACACTGCCAGTGCGGAGATGCACGACAGCGGGGTTGGGGGAGTTATCGCCTTCGGGGACTACGACCAGGATGGCGATCTTGATATCTACCTGGCACCCGAGGGCATGAACCGGCTGTACCGCAACAACGGGGATGGGAGCTTCATCGACGTGGGCCAAAGCGCAGGCGTGGCTGACACAGGGGACGGGAATGGCGTCGCCTTTGGGGACCACGATAACGATGGCGACCTCGACATCTACCTGGCCAACAACCGCGGTGGCCCAAACCGCCTGTATCGGAACAATGGGGATGGGAGCTTCATCGACGTGGGCCAAAGCGCAGGGGTAGCTGATACGGGGTGGGGTCAAGGCATTGCCTTTGGGGACTACGATAACGATGGCGACCTTGACATCTACCTGGCCAACACCAGCGGTGGCCCAAACCGCCTATACCGGAACAACAGGGATGGGACGTTCACTGACGTGGCCGCCATGGTGGGGGTGGCTGACACTGGGAATGGAAATGGCGTCGCCTTTGGGGACTACGATAACGATGGCGACCTTGACATCTACCTGGTCAACGCCGGCCTCCAACCGAACCGTCTGTATCGGAACAACGGGGATGGGAGCTTCACCGACGTGGGCCAAAGCGTAGGCGTAGCTGACACAGGAGGCGGGAATGGCGTCGCCTTTGGGGACTACGATAACGATGGCGACCTCGACATCTACGTGGTCAACGGTGGCTACTTCCAACTGTCCAACAACCGCCTGTATCAGAACAATCAGAATGACCCAAACTTCCTCTTCGTTCGTCCGCTTGATGCTCAGGGGCGATTCAATCGTCACGGAGCGGTGGTCCGCGTTTTTGAAGCCGGCACGGGCGCGTTGGTTGGAATGAGAACCATTGATTCAGGCAGCAGCATGGCTTCCCAAAACGCTTATGATGCCCACTTTGGGCTTCCCTCTACCGGCACTTACGATATCGAAGTAACTTTCCCCGGCGGCATCGTGCAGACGCTAACCGATGTCCCCGCGAACCAACGGCTTACCGTAACTGAAGGGATGATCGCCCCTATCGGCCTTAAGGACAAGATTGCCAATCCCGGCGCCCCATTTTCCATGAACATTTCGGTCAGGTTATCAGAAGCCCTCCACCACTTCAGCTTCGACCTCAAATTCGACCCCTCTGTTCTACAGGCTGTGAGCGTTAAAGAGGGGCCCCTCTTAAGTCGTGATGGCGCCGATGCCACCTCGTGGGAGGAACCTCAACTAGACAATAACAACGGCGTCATAACCAACATCCAATGTCGTCGAATGGGAATCGACGGTATTGCAGAGAGCGTGGGAGTTCTCGCCGTTGTGAATTTCAAAGCCATCAAAATGGGCCACAGCAACATCAGCGTCCAAAACCGCCGTCTTTTAACGCCAAGTGGGGAGGAAATCGACGCCCCAGTGCGAGCCGGTTCAGTGGCTATCTTTCCCCACGGCAGCATCTCTGGTGTCGTCATTGACGCTGAGAAACAAATTCCTCTCTCAGGAGCCAAAATCGAAGCCTCAAAAGATGGCTTTTTCTTCGGGCTTTCCACGTATTCAGACGACGAGGGAAAGTATACTCTGGAGGGCGTTCCTATCGGGGATTTGGACGTGACAGCCTTCAAATTCCCCTACCTCCAAACAACAACCGAGACCCATGTGAAGCGAGGGGAAATGACGTCCAACCTCGATTTTGGCATGAAGCCCCTCCTCTCCAGTGACGCGCAAGATTGGCAAAAATAGACAGATGCTGATACCTCATCGCTTGTGCCGGAATTCAAACTCGACTATTGTGATTTTGTGATTTGACATATCTGCCTCACAAATGGTATCATCAGTTCAAGGTTGCGCTCCGGCTGTCAATCGACACACGATTCCCGTGATGCTTCATGCCGGTAAAAACAGCATTCTCGCCAAAATCAGCGGGCGACAGTGGGAACGGGGGTTCTACTTGTGGCTGACCAATATGGACGGCATCCCATTTGAGGATTTGGCGTTTATAAGTTCACTGTCGATTCAAAAGTCGGTGGAAAAATGAGGTTACTATGCGAGAGTATTTGCGGATTCTTGAACAAATTCCGATTGAATTGAGAGAACCGATAGCAGAGTTAGTGGAGGTTATTGAAAATCGACTCCGTTCTGAATTTAGCGTTACTCGTCAGGATTTTAATCGTTTGGAGAACGTTGTCGCCGAACTGGCTCAAATGCAGAAGGAAACCCGAGTCGAACTGACAGAGATCGCCCAAGCGCAAAAGCGAACCGACCAGACAATGGCGGAACTCGCTCAAGCGCAGAAAGAAACTCGAGCCGAACGGAACGAGTTAGTTCAAGCACAAAAGCGAACCGACCAGGCAATGGCGGAACTCGCTCAAGCGCAGAAAGAAACTCGAGCCGAACGGAACGAGTTAGTTCAAGCGCAAAAGCGAACCAACCAGGCAATGGCGGAACTCGCTCAAGCGCAGAAGCGAACCGAAGAGCAGGTTGCTAGATGGGCTCAAGAACAACAAAGCTTTAGGCGGACTTTCGACTCACAAATCGGTGGGCTTGGTGCCCGCTGGGGCGTTCAAACTGAGGCTTCATTCCGTAACGCAATGGACAATATTTTGGAAGACCTCGGCTTCCGAGTTGAGCAATACCTCGAGCGAGACTTAGGGGGGAAGGTACATGGACATCCCGATCAGGTCGAACTGGACGTTGTGATCCAGGATGGAAAACTGATCGTCATTGAGATTAAATCCTCAATGAGCAAATCGGATGTCTATATATTTGAGCGGAAGGTCGAGTTTTACATAGAAACGGAGGACAGAACCGTCGATCGCAAATTGATCGTCTCTCCATTTGTTGATACCGGTGTAATGATTGTCGCTGACAAACTTGGAATAGAGGTTTTTACAGATATTAACGAAGTTTCATAAGATGCAGCCCAATCTTTGATTGGTGTTCAAAATCAGAAAGGAGCCAAACAAATGCCTGAAAAATTGATTCTCGAAAAGATTCGCAACGTGCGCCATCGTTTGAACATGCAAAGGGCGTTCCAAACGCTGGCAAGATTTCTATGTTACGGTGTGCTGGTATGTGTGCCTTTGTTTGTCGTCGATAGTTTCATCGCGACATTTGATATTTCTCCCCTCGTTCTACTCTGGGCCGTGCTGGGTATCTCAGCCATCGCGCTAACCGCGAGTGTGTTGTGCCCGATTAATCTCCATGAAGCCGCCCGGACAATTGACGTAAGGGCGTCGCTGAAAGATCGCGCTGTGAGTGGGCTGGAGTTTATTCAGCGGCAGACTGATGAGATGCTGACCGCGTTACAACTCAAAGACACCTCTGACTGCCTGCAATCAGTGGCCGCAAAGGAAGTTGTTCGCTATTCTATCCCGCGCGAAACCAAGTTTGTCGCGTTGATTATGGCCGTGGGGTTGGTGTTCTCGTACATCGAATTTTTCGCTCCGCCCGAAGCGCCGGCGACAATCGACTTCTCCCCGCAGATAGCCGCTGAAGCCGATCACCTGCTAAAACAGATTAAGGAATCCGAGAAGGCGGCCGAGGAGATTGGGCTGGAAGATACGGTAAAGGAGATCGAGGAGAAGGCGCTCAAACTGAAGCAGGCAGGGATTACGCCGAAAGACGCCCTCGCCAAGCTGACCGAAATGAGTGAGATGCTGTCAGCAAAAATGGATAGCGCAGGAGTTGCGAAGGTAGACGCACTCATGAAGGCACTTGGGGAACAGTTCGTCGCTAACCCTAACTTAGGCGACTTCGGCTATGCTTTGAAGGACGGAAAATACGAAAAGGCGGCAGAACGTTTGTTTCGGTTGTCCAGCAAACTCAAGAAACTCAATTCGGAGCAACGCCAAAACCTCGCTGACGCGCTCCAACGTGGTGGCTCGAGCGTGCAGGGAACGGAAATCGAATCGTTCGGAGACGAATTGACCAAAGCCGCAACAGCGTTGGCCCAAAAAGATCTAAAGGAAGCCGAAAAGCGTCTCCAAAAGGCATGCCAGAGTTTATTAGATTGCGCACGTACAAAGGAAGGCAACCGGCTGCTGGCAAAACTGCTTGCCCAATGCCAAACATCCAAGGCGGGGATCTGCAAGGCGTGCAACGGCAATGGCAAAAGCAATAGTCCAAGCAACAAGGCAGGAACCGGAACAGATCCCAATCCATTCGGTGCTTTGACCAACCTTGACGCCTTCCGTCAATTGGAACGAATTACGGGCGTGCAAGGCACAGGGGAATCCACGGTCGAGATTACAGAAACGCCTGTTGCTGAAAACCCCGAAACTTCCACTGATGGACAAAGTACGGAAGACAGTTACAAGGAAGTCTATACCAAATACCACAAGCTCTCTGAGGATGCGCTTTCTCAAGAGCAGATCCCGTTGGGTTACAGATTCTACGTGAAGCGGTATTTTGAGTCCATCAAACCGAATGAGGAGTAGGAGGCGTGACAACGCGAAACGTGATGTGTAACGGGAGTTCATTACGCTTTACGCTTTACGAGTCAAATGTCGCCAGATCAACTTGAGGGTCAATACCACGAATTTCGTGACGCTTTCAATCGTATCCAGCGCGAGGTCTCAAAGCAAATCGTTGGACAGCAGGAGATTATTGAGGGCGTGCTAATTTGCTTGATGACGGGCGGGCATGCGCTCTTAGAGGGCGTCCCCGGCTTAGGGAAAACACTGCTGATTTGGACACTCCACGAAGTGCTCGATCTGGGGTTCTCCCGAATACAGTTTACGCCAGATCTGATGCCCGCAGACATCATCGGCACCAACGTCGTTGCAGAGGACGAAAGCGGCCGTAAGTTCTTTGAATTCCAGCAGGGCCCTGTGTTTGCTAATCTGATTCTCGCCGACGAGATTAACCGTGCGACGCCCAAAACACAGTCGGCTCTGCTCGAAGCCATGCAGGAAAAATCCGTGACGGTTGCAGGGACACATCACGAATTAGAGCGACCGTTCTTCGTCATGGCAACGCAAAATCCGCTGGAGATGGAGGGAACCTATCCGCTCCCCGAAGCCCAACTCGACCGCTTCTTTTTCAAACTTAAGGTGGAGTATCCGAGCCTTGATGAGCTAGACTTGGTCATGGAACGCACGACGAAGCGGGAGATGCCCGTTGTCGAAAAGGTTTGTGATGGCGAGCAGATCAACGATTTGGAGCAGATCGTGCGTGACATTCTCATCGCGGAAGATGTGCGCAGGTATGCCCTCCGCATCGTGTTAGGCACACATCCCGAATCGGAGGACGCGCCGGAACTCACGAAAAAGTACGTCCGCTACGGTTCAAGCCCTCGTGGCGCACAGGCGTTGATTTTGGCGGGAAAAGTCAAAGCCATCTTGGATGGGCGCTACAACGTCGCACATGAGGACATCCAAGCCGCCGCGCTGCCGAGCCTGCGCCATCGCCTCATCCTCAACTTTGAAGGTGAGGCGGAGGGCATTGACCCTGATCAGATTATTGGGCATCTGCTGGAGGTTGTTGAGTAGAGAGACACGATCAAGCCGATTAACAAATTAACACAGATTGGAGGAATGAACATGACAAATCATGTCGTAGACGGTCTTCCTGATAATCCGGTATATACGACTGAATTGGGGCTGGCATACCTAGGTGATAGCCTTGAACTGATGAAATGCTTGCCGAGTGAAAGCGTAAATCTGGTTTTAACTTCCCCACCATTTGCCTTGACCAGTAAGAAGGAGTATGGCAACAAGGACGCTGGAGAGTATGTTGATTGGTTTCTTCCATTCGCCTCCGAGATCCGAAGAATCATCACTGAAGATGGTTCTTCGGATCTCGACCTTGGCGGGGCATACCTCCCAGGCCATCCGGTCAGAAGCATTTATCAATACGAACTATTAATCGCTTTAGTCCGGGAAATCGGATTTTACTTGGCTCAGGAATTTTTTCATTATAATCCAGCGAGATTACCTGCTCCCGCCGAGTGGGTCAATGTAAGGCGAATCCGGGTAAAAGATTCGGTGAATGTGGTTTGGTGGTTGTCTAAAACTGAATATCCTAAAGCGAACAACCGAAACGTCCTCTGCCCCTACACCGAAGCCATGAAGCAGTTACTTAAGAAAGGCTATCGTCCTCAGAAGAGACCGAGTGGACATGATATAACCCACAAATTCAACCAAGATAATAACGGTTCAATCCCCCCGAATTTGTTAGAATTGGGTAATAATGATTCAAATAGTAACTACATGCGAGAATGTAAGAAAAACGGTATTAAACCGCATCCTGCACGATTTCCGCGAAAATTTCCTGAGTTCTTTATTAAATTTTTAACAGACACGGGAAACCTTGTTGTTGATCCTTTTGCCGGATCAAATACAACTGGATATGTGTCCGAATATCTAGAACGTCAATGGTTAGCGTTTGAAATCGAAGAAAGTTATATACGGGCAAGCCACTTTAGATTTGAACTAGATTTATACCATTATGATGTTGCGGATTATGATACGGACGTGGAACCTCAACTGAAATTATTCTCGGCAAGTGAAGACTATGGCGATTCTTAGCAAAAAGGCACTTCTAAACCACATTGTGGGAGCTGTCCATGGATGTGATTGGAACGTTTTATATATCTCTACAGCACATCCGTTCAGGCTTAATGTCTTTCGGGATGACGTCAACTATCGAATCAAGATCTATATTTGGAACTTGACACACGGAGGTGGTTCAGCAAGGCCAGGAGATGAATATAGAATACAAGTCAAGGTCAAAAAAGCTTTTGGCGAAGAAACTGGTTGGACAACGTTAATTTTGGGGTGGTGGGATGAAGTTGGTGTTTTCGCCGGTTTCGATCTTCGTAAGCATTATGGACTACCTGGATGGTCATCACCAATACAGATAAAAGAGGAAGCCTTGCGACATGCCTACATCAACGGATTCGCGGCTTCAGATAAAGGTAATCAAGAAATCGCTATGGCGTTCCGACCTGATTTTTTTATCCATTATTTGCAAAATCTCCAACTATTACATGACTTCGGGCAATCACCAGAAGACTTGGAAACTTTGAACACAGTCTCTGAAAACCCCGAAATCAACGAACAGGACATTCCAATTACAAATCCGGAACGAAAAACGGCAGTCATCACTCTAAAAAAGAAACTGCGGGATATTAGTTTCAGAAAACGGGTTTTGACAGCTTATAATTCGAGATGTGCCATCTGTGGCATTCAACTAAACTTGGTTGAAGCCGCCCATATCGTACCTGTCCAGGAAAGTGGTACTGAAGAAACTGCTAACGGTTTAGCATTATACGCCCTTCACCACAAAGCCTACGATAGTTCAATAATTACTGTATTGGAAGACTATCGTGTCAAATTAAGTGATGCGAAGGTATTACAGCTAAAGCAGAACGGTTTGGAAGATGGTTTGGAAGATTTTAAAAGCAACTTGCGTCCAATCATTCACTTACCCCCAGCCATATCCGATAGACCTCATATTAAGTATATCAGGTTAGCCAACCGAATCCGTGCATGGAGTTGATGTTACCCGCGAAAGGATAGATTATCGGGAGAGGAATTGGGCAACGACGAACTAAGCACGTAAGTCCTAATCTGTTGGAGGTTGTTCAGTAGAAAACAGGTAAGGACATTACTAGAGCAAACCCGAAGGAGGGAAAGAACATGAAAACGAGTCGGTTACTAACGATCATCGCTGCACTTAGTATATCATCGTTGGTTCTCTTGATTACATTTAATTCCACAATTTTGGGGAATGAGAAAGCTTCTGAATCGACAACAGAGACGCTCATCCCACAGATCCAAGACCTGCAAAAGGAGATTGAAGCCCTTAAAGAACGTGTCGGTAGACTGGAAAGTGAACGAAAAATACCTCCCACTGTGCCACAAGACCTACCTTCTGTAAATACAATTCCGCACATGAATCAACTCCCCAAAGGTTCAGTGGAGGGAGAGATCAACAGTATGATCTATTACATTATCCCGTTGCAGAACCAAAATGTCGATAAATTAGTGTTGCCTAGCCAGAGGTGATATGCTTCACTTAATCTTTACCGCATGAATGTTTACGCGCCTCAAAAAAGAAGCAAATAACAACCACAGACAAAAATTCAAACTTCAAACTGAGTTCAGGAAGAAAACATGAAGCGGTTAAACCTTATTCTAACCTTATGCAGTCTATGGGTCATTCCCGTGGCTGTGTTTGCTCAGGAGGCAACAACGGGGAGCGTACGGGGACATGTCATTGACGCTTCAACGACGCAACTCCCAATTGAAGGGGTCCGAGTTGTTATCGTCAGTGTTGACGGTCTCGAAAATGAAGCAGAGACAGATAGCAATGGTGAATACGAGATAATCGGGTTGGTTCCCGGCCGTTACCTAATGAGTGTTTATAAAAAGGGTTACCGGGGATGTAGAGGCAAACCGGTCACAGTTATCGCCGGTGGCACCCACTACGTGCCGATGAAAATAGCTGAATATGCAACGACGGGGACAGTTCGTGGTCATGTTGACACCCCAACGGCGCTGCAACTCCCAATTGAAGGGGTCCGAGTTGTTATCGTCGGCGTTGACAGTCTCGAAAATGAAGCAGAGACAGATAGCAACGGTAAATTTGAGCTCGCTGGCTTGGCTCCCGGCCGTTACCTGGTGAGTATTTATAAAGAGGGTTACCGAGACCGTGTCGGCAAACCGGTCACGGTTATTGCCGGTGGCAACCACTACATACCGCTGAAAATGACCAAAAAGGAAACCTTCATCACCTTCTTGAAGAAGCAATTCGGTGACGACGACGATGCGCCACCGGAAATGACCGAAAATGAGACTCCCAAATCTCAGAAGAAGAAATTCAGCTTTCTGCCTTGGCTGCTGCTTCTCTGTTTAGCGGTCGTTGTGGGCTTTATCATTGGTCGTCAAACCGGTCGCCGTTCAGACTAACGAAGACTGTGCAGCCGACTCGCCGCAGGGGCTCCTTCGCCATGAACAACACCCAATCTACCCAATCCGCCTTCGATAGCGAATTTCTGAAAAAACTGGAATATCTCTACATCGTCTCCAAGAAAATTTTTGCGGGGCGTATTAAAGCCGAGCGCCGCAGCACACGACGCGGCGTCAGTGTGGAGTTCGCCGATTACCGCAACTACACCGCCGGAGACGATTTCCGCTATATCGACTGGAACGCTTTCGCCCGCTTAGACGAACTCCTGCTGAAACTTTATGAAGAGAAGGAAGACCTGCATATCTACTTTCTCGTTGATGCAAGCCAGTCAATGGCCTGCGGTGAACCGCAGAAATTGCTCTACGCCAAGCGCGTGGCTGCGGCGCTTGCCTATATCGGCCTGTCCAACTTAGACCGTGTCAGCATCACCGCTTTCACAGATCGAGATCTGAATCGGTTGCCGACCGAGCGTGGGAAGGGAAAAATCTTCACAGTGCTTGACTTCCTCGATCGGATCGATGGCACCGGCGAAACCTATCTGGAAAGCGCCTTCCGCAATTTTGTGCATACAACGAAACGACGCGGGCTGATTGTGCTGATCTCCGATCTCTTTGATCCGCGTGGGTTCACCAACGGGTTGAACGTGTTAAAATTTCAGAAACATGACCTGTTCTTGATTCACATCATTGACGAAAGAGAAGCCGATCCCAATTTGCGAGGCGATTACCATCTCGTTGATGTCGAGACGGAGCACCTCCGCCCGGTGACCATCAACGAAAGCCACCTCAAACGCTACAAGGCGTTGTTCCAGCAGTATTGCGATGACCTTAAGCGTTACTGCGTTCAACGCGAAATCGGTTTCATTCGGACAACCACCCAATTGCCCTTCGATGAACTAATCTTGCGCATCTTTCGGATGGGTGGGTTTGTGTCTTAACGGAACGCCATGAACTTCCTATCGCCAACCGCATTCCTGCTATTCGGCCTCGCGGCACCAATTGTTATGCTTTATATCCTCAAATTACGCCGTCGCCGCGAACCGGTTTCCACCCTAATGTTTTGGGAACAGATCTTCAAAGAGAAACAGACGACCTCCCTGTTTCAAAAATTGAAGCATCTGTTGTCCCTTCTGCTGCAGCTGCTGTTCCTTACACTTTTAGTCCTTGCACTTGCCCGACCACAGTTCGCCTTCATGGCGAAATCGGCGCGGCAGATTATTTTGATTCTTGATCATTCCGCGAGCATGAATACCGTTGATGGGACTCTCTCGCGTTTGGCGTTAGCCAAGCAGCAGGCATTGCGCATGGTAGATAACCTCCGCTTTATCGATGAAATGATGGTAGTTAGCTGCCACACCCAACCCGTGATTCACAGCCCGTTCACCAATCATCAGAAATCGCTACGCCACGCCATCAAATCGATTGCTCCCACAGATGTGAAAACAGACCTCCAGCCGGCGTTGGTGGTCGCCCATTCTGTGGCGCAGACCAAGCCTAACCCGGAAATTGTCATCTTCAGCGATTTTCATCAGATCTCCGATGCGCTCCTCACACAACTCAAAAATTCACCTTCAGACACGAAGGTTCATCTGTTGTCAGTCAATCTCGGCGCGGAGAGGAATGTCGGCATTACACAGTTTCGGGTGCGGAAGAGTCTCGTCAACGCCTTTGATTACCAGACCTTGTTGACAGTTATCAATGCTTCAGTCCAAGAGGAGTCCTTCAACGTCGAACTTTATCTCAACGACGCACTTCTGGATGTCCGTCCTTACACCCTCGCGCCCGGCGAGAGTAAATCCGAGCTCTTTGCCAATTTTACCCCGGAGGGCGGCAGGCTAAAAGCCGTGTTAGATGTGGAAGATGCGCTATCTACCGACAACGTTGCTTACGCCGCGCTGCCAAAGCGTGAGCAAATTCCTGTCTTGCTTGTCACCCCTAACCACCCATTCCTCGAAAATGCGCTCGCTGTTGATGAAAAATTGGATCTGACCATCGTTGCTCCAGACCGGTACGACCCCGGTGTGGTGGGGTATGACGTTATCATTTTCGACCGTTATAATCCACCAACGCTCGGCGATGGCAACTATATGTTCATCTATCCTCCGAAAGAAGGGGCAATTTGGCCGATCGGCGAATCGCTGGAGACGCCGATCATTACAGAGTGGGAGCGTGAACACCCCATTCTACGCTATGTCCGTCTGGATAATGTCCAGATAACCGAAGCGTATCAGGTCAAAGTCCCGGCTACGGCGAGTGTGCTTGTCCGTTCATTTGAAGACCCTTTGCTGATTGTTGAGGAGGCACCGAATCGAAGAATCGTTTTTGTTGCCATTGATACCCTAAAATCTGACTTGCCCTTGCGCATCGCTTTTCCGCTGATCGTTGCGAATACGATTCAGTGGTTTCAGGGGAAATCGGAGATTGAAGAATATCATCTTCAGGCGGGGGAAATTCTGAAAAAACGGATCGACGAAGCCTCCGCAATTGAAAGCGTGACGATCGTGGGACCGGCGGGGAAGTCGTGGGAGATTCCTGTTGAAAGGGATGAACTTCTCTTTGATGAAACCTCAGTGGCGGGGTTCTATGAACTAAAGATCGGCAAACGCGAGGAGGTTTGGGCGGTCAATCTCACGGACGAGTCGGAGACAAAGATTGGCGTAACGCCATCCATTGAAAACCTGTTGGGCGAGGAAGCGGCCGTGCTCGGTGGTTCCGGGCTGCTGCGTTATCCGCCGTGGATTTATCTGGTTTTCTTCGCGGTTATGTTAAGCGCTGTCGAATGGTTTCTATATCAGCGGAGGCGGATTGACTAATATGGAAATCGCCCGTCCCTTCACACTTCTGCTACTTTTCCTGATACCCCTCCTTTATTACGGCCATCGCCGAAGCCTCGTCGATCTATCACTGCCTCAACGCATCGTCAGCCTGATTCTGCGGGCGCTCATTATCGTCCTACTCATCTTCAGCCTTGCCGGCGTCCAATATCTAACGCCCGATGCAAAATTGGCAGTGATTTTCCTTGCGGACGTTTCAGATAGTATCTCAGAGGAGGGACTAAAGCGAGCGCAGAAGTACATTGACGACGCGATGGATAGCCGAAGCGACCAGCAAGTGGGTGTGATGGCTTTCATGGAGGAAACACAGGTGATTCGGGGGTTTCAGTCGAAATCCGAGGCGGTGTTAGATCTCGCTGAAATCAAAGCAGACTGGCTCAAGGAAGACGAAAGCGCAGGGGATGCCACAAACATCGCTCAAGCGATTGAGACGGCATGGGGCATTTTTCCTGCAGATTCCAACAAGCGTATTGTTCTGATTAGCGATGGTGTTGAGACACGCGATGATGTGCTTCGCGCCGGATTGCGTGGGAAAACCTTTGGTGTACAGATCGACACCGTGCCCATCCTCCCCAGCGATGCCCCCGAAGTCATGATTGAGCGCATTGATGCACCGGTGCAGGTCAAGCAGGGAGAACCGTTCTATTTAGAGGTCTTTGTCCACAGCAATCACGAGGATTTCGCGGAGATACGACTTCACAAAAATAAGTTTGAGGTGGCGAGGCAGGAGGTCCGGCTAGAGGTGGGTGAAAATCGAATTCGTTTCTCTCAGATCGCGACCGAGAGCGGCATGCTGACCTACGATGCGGTTTGTGCGCCAACGCAGGACACCCGTTACGACAATAACCACGCACTCGGCATTGTTGTCGCTTCTGGCAGGCCCAGGGTGCTCCTGATCGACGAGAACGAATCACAAGCCCGCTATCTGGCGCGCGTCCTTGAAGACGCGGAGATTCAGGTGAATGTCCGCAACGGCTTGGGCGTCCCCAACGAATTATCCGACCTACAGAACTACGATTTGGTAATCTTCAGCGATGTCCCTGCCAATCGCCTAAATCAGAAGCAGATGGAACTGATTCGCACCTACGTCCAAGACCTCGGCGGCGGATTCATGATGCTGGGGAGTGAAAACAGCTTTGGACTCGGCGGTTACTACAAAACCCCGATCGAGGAGATTTTGCCCGTCCGCACAGATACAGAGAAAAAGAAGGAAACGCCGAGCATTGCGATGGTGCTGGTCATTGACAAATCGGGAAGTATGGGAGGAATAAAGATCGAACTGGCGAAAGAAGCGGCACGTGCAACGGTTGAACTCCTCGGCCGACGTGATAAAATTGGCGTCATCGCCTTTGACGGCTCGCCCCACTGGATTACGGAAATACACACCGCTTCCGACAAACTCTATCTCTCCGATCAGATTGGGTCGCTCAGCGCAGGCGGCGGTACGAATCTTTATCCTGCACTCCAGCAGGCATATCTCGCCTTGACTGAGACCACTGCGAAACTCAAACACGTCATTGTGCTGAGCGACGGTCATTCACAGCCGGGCGATTGGTACGGTATCGTCAATTCGATGCGTGCCGAGCGGATGACCGTTTCCGCCGTTGGCATCGGTAGCGGTGCCGACATGAATCTGCTGTCTAACATCGCCAATTGGGGCGGCGGCCGTGAATACTTCACGCAGGACGCTTATAACATCCCACAGATCTTTGCTAAAGAAACTGTTACTGCCTCCAAATCCGCTATCATTGATGAACCGTTTATCCCGCAGATCATTAAACTCACACAAGTCTTGCAGGGAATTGACCTCGAACTGGCACCTTTTCTGCTCGGCTATGTTTCGACCCAACCAAGGCCGACCGCCGAAGTCTTCCTTGTCTCAGATCGCGGCGACCCGTTGTTAGCTAGCTGGCAGTATGGCTTGGGTAAATCCGTCGCCTTTACTTCGGACGCCAAGGCACGATGGGCGGCAGATTGGTTGGAATGGGCGGGCTTCGGCAAGTTTTGGACACAATTGGTACGCGACACCATGCGCAAATCAACAGCCAGCAACTTTCAGGCTCAAATCGAACAGGAAAAGGGGACCGCGCATCTCACCATTGACGCCCTGAACGAGGCCGGGGATTTTCTGAACAACCTCGAAAGCGATATCTCCCTGATTCCTCCGAATTTGAAAAAGAAGCAACTCAACATCACACAGATGGCGCCGGGCAAGTATGAGATCGATTTTGCCGTCAACGAGATGGGGGCGTATTTTGTCAACATCATGCAGAAACAACACGGCAAATCGGTTAACACACAAGTCACCGGCACCGTTGTTTCCTATCCTGATGAATATCTCATCCATCGCGCCGACGAAACCCTCCTGAAGCAGCTTGCGTCTACCTCCGGTGGGAAGTTCGCGCCCTCGCCACAAAATGCGTTTCGCGCACCTGAACATCCGGTCGTCCACCGCGTTCATCTCTGGCGACCGCTGCTTACCATCGTTGCGTTTCTGCTGCTAGCTGACATTGCATTGCGCCGAATTAATCTGACGAGAGAGAAACGGACAGATAGAACGATTTAACGGAAAATCGTGGTATGGTGGTACTCGCTGTCTCAAGCAGGTTTGCGCCGCTGCCAATAGTTGGTCAGAAGAGATTGAAGATTGACCTCACGAATGAATTCGGGCCTTGCTTTTCTGTCAATAATATGTCGTGCAGCGACGAACTGCGTTGATAGAGTGTTCCACCCTTAACCCTTTCAAGGGTCATTAATGATCCTTTTCTTTGCTCAATGTAGGGCTTTGCAACCGTGGATCTGCGATACATTGCTGACCAATACAGTTTCTCGTCAGAACGGCATTGGTCAAACCATTTCTGCAGACGGCAACCTAAGTTTCTAACTTGGCATCAAACACCGGACCAAGATAGAATTTTGGGCCACGACTGGATCGGCGATTAATTTGTCAACACACCCTGGATAATCCGTTAATTCTGTGAATCCGTGCTATCAATCAAGTTTAGAGTCGCCACCGATGTGTCATCTACTTATCGGTAACCTGGTTCAAGTCGTTATGAGCCAAGAAGAATGGAAGGACGGAAGAACAATAGGAAATGAGTCTAGGCGTTCATGAGTTCATTTATGTTTTATGCATTACGCATCACGGAGGAGAATTTATATGTCAGACCGATACAATTTTCACGATGTTGGAAGACTTCCGGCACCGGCTGATAACGTGGCAATTGCCACACGAAGAATAGATGCCGGCGCGGAGATTAACTACAATGGTAATAGTTTCACCATATCTCATACGATCTTAGAGGGACACCGATTCGCCCTCAAACTAATTCTAGCGGGCGAACCGCTGCTCTCATGGGGGTTGCCTTTCGGCGTCGCAATCGCTGACATCCGCCCCGGCGACTATGCCTGCAACCAGAAGATCCTTGATGCCCTTGCGATAAGGAATATTGATTTTGTGCTGCCATCGCGTCCAAACTTCAAGGATCAGATCGCCCCCTATATCCTTGATGAAGACGTATTTCAGTCGGGTGAACAAGTTCCCCGATATGACCACGACAGAGCTTTTCTTGGTTATTACAGGGAAGGCGGCCGAGGCGTTGGGACGCGAAATTATATCGTGATTATGGGAACGACCTCTCGAACCTCCGGTTATGCAAAAGCGTTGGCCGATCGGTTTAAGGGCGTTGCAGCGGATTATGAAAACATTGATGGTATCGTTGCTGTGACGCACACCGAAGGCGGGGAAAGCACAACACCTAATAATCTTGAAATGTTGCTGCGGACACTTGCCGGCTTTACGGTTCACTCCAATATCGGGGCGATATTGGCAGTCGATTACAGCGCTGAACCCGTGACAAATCAGTTGCTTCAGCGTTATATGGCTGAACATCACTATTCACTGGAGGCTGTGCCGCATCAATTTCTCAGCATACAAGGAGGTTTTGATGCCAGTTTGGACAAAGGTGAGACAATCATCAAAGGTTGGTTAAAACCGGTAAACGCCATAGAGCGCACCGAGGAATCTCTTTCCAACCTGAAGATCGCGCTTCAGTGCGGCGGCTCAGACGCATTTTCGGGGGTGTCGGGCAACCCGTTAGCGGCTTACGTTGCGAAACAAGTCATCCGTTACAGCGGCGCTACCAACCTCGCGGAAACTGATGAGCTTATTGGCGCCGAGCCATATCTGCTTCAGAACGTGAAAGATTTTGAAACCGCTCAACAGTTCTTAGGCACCATTGAGCAGTTTAAGGAGCGGGCGCGTTGGCACGGTCATACCGCTGAAGCCAATCCATCTGGCGGGAATAATTTTCGAGGGTTATACAATATCGTCATCAAATCAATTGGGGCTGCGATGAAACGTGATCCGGAGGTGTGTTTGGATTACGTCATTGATTACGGAGAGCGCATGCTTAAGCCGGGTTACTACTTTATGGATAGCCCTGGAAATGACCTTGAGAGTATCGCAGGACAGGTCGCTTCCGGTTCAAACATGATCTTCTTTGTCACCGGCAATGGCTCGATTACCAACTTCCCCTTTGTGCCAACAATCAAGATTGTCACTACCACCGGGCGCTACAACCTGTTGAAAAACGATATGGATGTCAACGCCGGCGCCTACCAGGATGGTAGGCCAATGGAGGAATTAGGGCAGGAGATGCTCGATCTCACCGTTGATGTTGCCTCTGGCGAGCGATCCGTCGGGGAGAAGGCAGGACATTCGCAGGTGTCGATCTGGCGGAATTGGAAGCAGACGGCTCCCGTCGATCCAGCAACCATTCTTCCGATTAAAGCGCCTAACGGCGAACCAATTCCGATTCGGATTGACGCCCCGCGGACGGATGTCGTCTTCAACGCAGTACAGACCGAAAGCGGTTATCGAAGTGATCAGATCGGGTTGATCCTCCCGACCAGTTTATGCTCTGGACAAATCGCCCAGATGATTGCCGACCGGCTGAACCAACAAGGATTCGGATGCGAACAAGGGATTTCGCGCTATGTCGCGTTGGCGCACACGGAGGGATGCGGCGTATCGGGCGGAAATTCGGAGGATATCTATAGACGAACGCTTATCGGACATCTCATCCACCCAATGGTTGCGCTCGGCCTGCCCCTGGAGCACGGCTGCGAAAAGACTCACAACGACTACATGCGTCATGCGCTCACAGAACAGAGCATTCCGCTTGAACGATACGGGTGGGGGAGCGTGCAGTTAGACGGTGGCATTGACGCAGTCATCCAAAAGGTGGAGGATTGGTTCAGGAAGTCTCTGGAATCCATGCCTCGCCCGAATCACACTGATGTCGGTTTGGAACACCTTCGGGTTGGGGTCATGTCGAGCGGGAAAGTTACGGAAGCGGCGGCGCGGAGCCTGGCGCATCTCACTCAAACAATCGCTGGTGCAGGTGGGACTATCGTCGTCCCTGCGAATGCGACCTTCTTGACTACTCCTGTCTATCTAGAAAATGTCCTCGGCGGTCAATCCTTGAGGAATACCCTCGCCTATGGTCAAAGTATCACCGACCCCGGATTTCACATCATGGAGACACCCACCGATCACGTCGTGGAAACATTAACAGGTTTGGGGGCGACAGGCGTCGATCTGATGTTCGCGCATGTTGTAGGGCATCCGCTTCAGGCGCACCGGATGATTCCGCTAATCCAAGCCACAACGGATGAGACCACGGGGGCAATCTATGTAGATGATCTCGATCTTTTGCCCGCGGACCCGGATTGGACGCCTGAAGGTTTTTCGGCGCAAATGCTGGAAGTCATCTTGCAGGTTGCCTCTCGTCGTTACACGCCCAGGCTCTATGGCAAGGGAAATACGGACTTCCAATTTACGCGGGGGTTGCTCGGCATCTCGATGTAATCTGCACATGATTTGCTTTCGTTCCTGACGTTGTTAGTGCGACCATAGAAATTCTCCACGCTCCCGTTCAAACGATTTTTCTGACTTCAGGGGAGCAGATCCGGTTGATTTTCATTTCCTATCCCTCATTCGCCAAATTTCGGGGCATAAAACCGGTCCTGATATTCCCCACACGCTTTCTTTTTTTGGTACTCCCATTCATAAGGCGATTCGCGCATCCGTGTTGGGCCGTTCCGCACATCGAATCCGATGTTAGCCGCCTTGGGATAGTGGCTATAAATCATCAGGCGGCGCGGTCTGTTGGAAGCATTCGGCCTGGAATTGTGAACTAGCAGGACGTGAAAAAGCAGGACCGAACCCGCAGGCGCCAGTACATCGATGCCGTCATCGAAGTCAATGAGATGGGGAAGCACCTGCAAACCGTTGTCCGTAGGCTCATGTTCGAGGTATTCCCTGTGGCTCCCCGGCCAGACATGGATAGGCCCGGAATCCTCCGTGCATTCGTCGAAGCAGATTGCCGAGGAGAGGATCGACTGTGGATAGTTTTGTGCGCGGTAGTACGCCCAATCGTTATGGACAGGGAAACGGTCATCGATCTTCTGGGCTTCGACAGCGGGTATTGGCTCTGGCAGTGGTTCCTTGTAGTTCAGCTTCTCCTCCATCAACACCGGTTCATCATTCATAACCTGCCGCATGGGCCCGAGTAATCGGTCATTATTTGAGACCTGAGTCAGGTATAGTGAGAGATCATTAATTGGCTGGATTTTCCGAACCATCTGCTGACCATGGGAAAGTTCGAGGATATCCAGACGACTGCTTCTGCGCTGATTTGCCAACGAGGAATTGATGATGAGTTCAAGAATACGGTCTGCTTCTTCCCGCATCCTTTCAACCTCATCTGCTGTAAACGCTTCCGGCAAAACCAGATAGCCTTGTTCATGAAATTGATCGAGTTGTTTTTTCGTTAACTCGGTGCCCATAGGATTCTCCTTATTTATGGCAGCAATGATCTGGGGAAATGTTGGTTTCAAACGATTTGGCAGATTGCTTTGCGATAGATCGAAAGTCGTCGCGTTCAAGTTTTTTCGCCACAACAAATGGGGATTCCACCGTTTTCATCGGAAAATTATAGCAAATTGAGCAGGATTCGACAATCCAAAAAATAGGACATCAACATGGGATCATGCTGTTACAGCAGCACGGCGCAAACGAATAGATTGCCTACTCGTTGAAAACAAGGGTGACAACATATTGAATCTAGCCGCACGTCGTCGCCTTTTTTCATTTGATTGTGAATGAAATCGTGCTATAATTTCCATAATCCCTATCAGAAATTAAAGTGAAATGAAACACGAGGTGTCAATATGGATCTGACCCAGCTCATCGGGGAATGGAGGACGTCAAAAAAGCAGACAGAATCTGTTTTGAGGCTGCTTCGGGAAATCGCCCGTCTGGAGCAAAATCGGATGCAGCATCTGCCCCAATTGAGGAAACGATTGACTCAGCTTGATTCCTTTGTCAACCAACTCAACCGGACCCCACATCTGCAAGATGGACTGCGGAATTGGCTGAATGGGTATCGACAAGAACTTGCGGATGCAGCGGAGGAGTTCAAAAAACGGTTTGGGATTGTGCTTGAAGAGGAGTTGACAAAAAGAGGGCTTTCGCTTTCAGGATAATATCCTCAACTGAAAACGGGGCTGTGTACGATCGAACTCGACTTTGAGAGGGAACGAGTGACGGTTTGGTATGGTCCCAAACAGGAGCGTCTTTTTCAGTATGGTCTTGAGGCGGCGGAAGTAGCGAACAACGTTGAAAAAATCAGGGGGCGCCTTGGGTGCGGTTTAGCCACAGAAAAATTCCACCAGAAATTACAGGAGGCTTATGCCCGCGCTACAGGTGGGGTGGTGGGCAAACCTGCCCCAATCGTTGAGGTTCTAAGGGAACTTGCCTACCTCCTCCAGGATTCACAGTTTCTTCAAGATCCAAGGCAGGAGAACTATAAGGGCTACGATCGTGCGGATTTCAGCTATGACCTTTATCTGCTCCGTCAATCGGCTTCGGACATACTTGTTGACAAGCGGCCGCATCTGGTTGTGGCGACCTGAGCTCGCGCCAGAAGACAACGAGATTTCCTCTGGGTGCCTGATAATGAAAGCGGTAGGGGGACGACCTATTCCCACCTGAAATTTCGAGGAGGTAACGCAATGAGTGAACTTCGCCTGGACGCTGCGCGACGTATCATTGAGACCGTCGGCGCCAACGGTATCCCACCGGAACATGGATTTCAGTTTTTCACGGCTGGCCTGGAGCCTTACCTGACGGTCATTGATAAAGAGTATCTCTCCACGTTCATTCAGGGGGGAGGGGCCACCTTTAAGATCGTCATTGGCGTTTATGGCGGTGGAAAGCCCCACTTTCTTTACTCTGTTCGTGACCTTGCCTGGAAGCATAACTTTGTCGTGTCGCATGTCTCCCTTTCTCCAGAGGAAAGCCCATTCCATCGGTTAGATCTGGTGTATAAAGTCATCGTGGGTGGATTTGACGCCCCCGCTAACTGCCGATGAACTGCTCTCCGGATACGAACAGGGAATGGCGAGTTTTCTGCGCACTTGGTACAGCCAGAAGTTTCAGGAATTGAGCAGCACAGGTGTCTCAACGGAGGCGCTGCATGAGGAATTGTTGAACGGCGTGGAAACCATTGAGAGAATTGAAAGCATCAGCTTTGCCCGTGCAGTCAAAGCCGCCTTCCGTGCACTGACAGACCATCGGAAAGAGGATTTCATCAATATCTGCTTGTGGTTGAGTGGGCAGGGGTATGACCGGAGGATGCACGGGACTTATGGCATCTACCAGCCGATTGATCGAACAACGGCATTGACCACGATCCGATCGCTAGTGCAGTGGATAAGACAAATTGACTACTCCGGTCTGGTGATTCTTTTAGATGAGGCCGAGCGGGTGCCTTCCTTGAGCAGTCGGCAGCGGGTGCCTTCCTTGAGCAGTCGGCAGCGGGAACAACACCTGAGCAATCTACGGGAAGTGATTGATGCGTGTGGGCACACCAGCTTCGGCTGCGCGATGATTTTTTACGCCGTTCCTGACGAGAATTTCTTGGAGGGACGCACACAAGTCTACGAAGCATTGCGACAACGGGTCGCTACCGTTTTTGAAACATTGAATCCATCGGATGTCCGAATCGATCTCAATCAAGTTAGCACCTCACCGCTCGACTTTTTACACGAAGTTGGGGACAAATTGGCTTTCGTTTACCAGACCGCTTATGACCATGAGTTTGAGGTAGCTGCCCTTGAGGAAACCATCACAATGACGGCGGAAACAGTGTATGAGCAACGCTTCGGTGACATTGGGTACAAACGGCTCTTCGTCCAGACGCTTATTCGAGGACTTCATTTTCTACGCCAGGAGGGTAGTTCACCTCAAGTCAAGGATTTGCAGGTGTAGGAGGAATCTGCCATGCAAGAAAGCGTCATCCATCATAAAAAATACGGGTAAGGCGTCGTCAAAGGCACGTGCTTCAAAGGCTTCCAACTACAGGTGGCATTCGACACCGGACTGACGCGATGGGTGCGGCTGGATGAATTGACGGACACAACAGAAACGCCTCCGCCGAGTCCTCCGATGCCTGGCATCGGCGTTCCCCCAAACATTGAACGCTTCAAATCCCGACGTATGGTTGAAGCCTTTCGACTCGGCATTGTCCCCTACGATTGCGTCAGTGATTTCATTTTCGGACGCGCAGAAGAAATCCAGATTTTAACAGACTGGCTGGACCAACCCGACAGCAATGCAATGCTTACAGTGGGGGAGTATGGAACAGGCAAAACGCATCTCCTTCACTATGCCTATGTCTGAGCGTTACAGGAAGGCTTCGCCGTTGTTTTAGTCGAGATGGATGGAAACGAATGCCCCTTTCATAAACCCAAGCAGGTCTACAGCTACCTAGTCTGAACGCTTCAATTCCGTTCCGCAAAACATGGGAAGACACGGCTTGCCGGGTTTCGGGATGTACTCAAGGAGGCATTCGCTTGTTCCGCTTTCGAGGAGCATGTTTACTTCAAATGGCTAATCGATAAGACATTGGATGAGACGTTATGGGATTGGATCGAAGCGCGTGATTACAGTCTCCGACCGCCGAATCTCTACCAGCAGACCAAAATGAGGGCCATCCGACGTGATTTTGACGCGGTTGAGCGGAATTTCCAACAGATGGAGGAGATCTTAAAGGAGATCCAACAGCTTGTTGATGGGGGTGATCTGAAGTTACCGGGAATTTACGCCAGATTGCCGGGATTGTATCCATATTATAAGGCAGCGAGTATCTACTGTTACCTTCTTTCCGCGCTCGGTTGGGCAGCGAAAGAGATTTTGGGACTCAAGGGGTTTCTGTTAATCTTCGACGAAGCGGAAACGGTCGACAGATACGACAACCTTTATCAGGTGGACAAGAGCCAGAACTTCCTCAAGGCACTGATTCGCACAGCAAATAACGATGCGCATCTGTCCGGCCCACCCAGGGAGGCGGGACTGGACTACTGCCGCGTGGGTATTGCCCATCCATTCTGTTCCTCTATAAGCAGCTGTCCGGACTGAAGCTGCTTTTCGCTTTGACACCGATTGACAGGCTCAAGGGGTTTCCAGAATTGCAACAGGCTGAACGAATTGATTTACAGCCGTTAACAGAATCGGTAAAACAAGCGCTCTTCCAGAATATCTTTCTCCTTTACAAGCGGTCGTATGACGGTCTCAAAGCAGATCTCCCTCTTGACATGATAGGAGCGGTTTTCCAACAAGTAACGCGCAGAAGTGAACTGACACGGCTGTTCGTCAAAGGTTCTGTTGAAGTGTTAGACTTGATTCGGCGTGCACAGGGGCGCAGTCTGAGTTTCACCGAGGTACTGGGTGAGGTTTTTGAATGATTGATGTCACAAAAGTTGAGGCGATTCATCGCCGATTGAAACGGGCCTGGATGCCGTTCTTCACTCGGTTCGGTCAGCTCACGCTGGTCCAGATCGAAACGATTCCGAAGATTCTGGATGGCGCTAATGTCGTTGTGGCTTCACCGACAGCTTCAGGTAAGACAGAATCCGTCATCGCTCCCGTTTCGGAACACTTTCTTGCAGAATGTTGGGAGGGTATGGCGATTTTGTATGTCGTTCCAACTCGCGCCCTTGCCAACGATACGTTGGCGCGCATTGAAGGCCCGCTTGGGGACATGGGACTGACAGCGGCGCTCAAGCACGGCGATAACCCTTCGCTGCCAGCAGATAGCCTGCCCAATTGTCTGATTACTACGCCCGAATCTTTAGACTCGCTGATCTGTCGTTGCCCGCAAGCGTTTGCAACCTTGCAGACTGCCATCCTGGATGAGATTCATCTACTGGATAACACCTGCTGCGGCGACCACCTGCGGCTACTCTTATGGCGGTTGCGCAAGTTGGTATCCGACCGATCTGACCGTCAGGAAGGTCACAGTTTCTCCACCGATCTCCTGTCGGCGACCCTTTCTGCGCCTCACCAAATCGCCCGAAGGTATACAACCGACTTTGAGGTCGTGACGGTGGCCAGCAGCCGGGAAATCGATTATTACCTGATTGATTCTCACCAGGGAGCTTATGATTTGGCGCGAGCGCGGGGGTGGCGGAAACTACTCATCTTTTGCAATCTGCGTGAGTCTGTTGAACAGGTTGCGGCTGATCTTGCCCCATTGTGGACCCCCTATCCTGTCATGGTTCATCATGGCAGCCTCAACCGTCGCGTGCGTGAAGAAGCTGAGACCGTCATGAAGGAAGCAGATATCGCGGTCTGTGTGGCAACATCCACGCTGGAAATCGGCATCGATATTGGTGATGTAGACCTCATTGTGCTCGCCGAAGCGCCCTGGAGTATCTCTGCGCTGCTTCAACACATTGGGCGGGGTAACCGCAGAGCGGGGCGCATTCATGCCGCGGCGGTAGCAACCACTGAGGAGGAGGAAGCGCTGCTTTCAGCGATGTTCAAGATGGCCGCGACAGGCATGCTTCCAGCCGAGTCCTATGCGCCGGACCCTTCTGTTGCGGTTCAGCAGATCTGCTCGTATCTGTATCAACACCCCCAGGGGGCGTCAGAAGCAGAACTACTTGAGCTCGTTTCTCCCCTGTGTTTAGCGAACGAATCCAGGCGGATTTGGGGGCACTTGCAACAACGCGGTTTTCTTGAGTGGTACACAGGACGTGGGTTCGCTTCTCCAAGGTTGATGGGTATGGGGGCAAAGGGGTACATTCCCGATGCACAAACCTGCAGTGTCATAGACGTTGATTCAGGCGGGGAAATCGGAACCATCTCCGGCGTGTTTGATAACGTGTTTATTCTGGGCCAAAGAAGCTGGCAGATTGTCTCTCAGAAAGCGGGCATTATCAAGACCCGCCGCTTTCATGGGGAGGCAGAAACCCCTTTTTTTGAAAGACACAAGGGAATTGGCGCTTTCCACCATCTTTTGCCATCAAATTTGAAAAGGTAACGTAAGCACCGTAATTGCCACGTTCCGTCCGGCCCGCCAAAGATGGCGATGATGGGGTTCTCTAGATCACATTGTGTCGAATTCTAAATTGAAAAGTTGCACACGTCTTTTATCCGCCCTCCAACTTTCTGATTTCTCCAATCACGACAATTTCCCTGTTCCCCGTTTTTTCATTGAATTATGCTTGAAAATATGGTATAAGTAAAATGAATGATTACAATAGCTATTATCATCAAATGTGATGTGTAAAGGGAAAGTCGTGAATCTACACCAATTGGAGATTTTTCTCGCGGTTGCCAGGTGCCGGCATTTCTCAAAGGCGGCGACAGAATTGGATCTGACGCAATCCGCTGTATCAATGCAGATCAAGCAGTTGGAGCAGGAGCTGGGAGTGCCTCTGTTTGATCGGTTGGGAAAGACGACACATTTAACGACATCCGGAATGCTTTTGGAGCAGCACGCGTCCCGGATTCTTGGGGCGGTGCGGGAGGTTTACCAATCGATTGAAGAGTTGAAGGGATTGGAGCGTGGGAGTGTCGCATTGGGCGCAAGCACGACGCCCGGCATTTACATTTTGCCTGCGATTTTGGGAATGTACAAGCCTCGGTATCCGCAGGTAAAACTGGACTACCAGATTGCCGACACACAGCAGATCGAGCAAATGGTGCTTCTCAATCAACTGGACTTCGGTGTGGTGGGTGGGCACCTCGTCGAGCAGGATCTGTGGATTGAGCCTTATTTGACCGACGAACTCATCCTGGTGGTCGGCGTGGATCACCCCTTCGCAAAAAGGGGAAATGTCGCGCTAGAAATGTTGCAAAGTGTGTCTTTCATTCTGCGACAAAAGGGATCTGCGACCCGTAAAGTCATTGACGAGGCGTTTGAAAAGCGAGGATTAAAACTCAACGTGACCATGGCGTTGCGCGATCCGGAATCTGTGAAACGGATGGCAATCGCCGGGCTTGGCGCAACGATTATCAGCAAATATGCCGTGCAACGCGAGATAGAGGCAGGGAGTTTAGTCTATGTACCCGTGCAAGGACTGCCGTTCACCCGACAATTGGTAGTTGTTTCTCACCGTGACAAGCGGTTTTCCGTGGCGGCGCAAGCGTTGTTGCAATTGTTACGCGATTCGAGGGCGCACGAACAGCCGAATTCAACGTAAAACGTGTGATGTCCCCATTAATCCAGGGTTTTCGCGTCGCGCATCATTGTGAATGAACATGGTAATTGACGCGTGTCTACGCCTCCGAGCAGAGAACCAGGGCACCTGTATAGGCATGGACGAAATTTCGATTGCCAATGGGGGCAAACTCGGCATTTCCAAAGAAACCAATAATTGGCAAATCTGGGAATTTTTCCTTAATGATCTGAATATCGTGGTTTTCTTCGCCATATAGCCCTCTGCCCCTTCCCAAGCAGTTAAAGTAAAGCCCGAAGGCGGGTGGATGCGCCTGTGCCCTTTCATGCAGCCGATTCATGATTGCCTGAATATCTTCTTCAGCCGCAAAGGGATTCCGCAGGTGAAACTGTACAATTTGTCTTTCTTCAACTTTCTCGGCAACTCCGATTGCCGAACCCTGCGGATCAATGCCAGTGAGGTTACGGATCAGATAGTCACCAGGCTTCGGAGATCGATTGGAGGCATCCATTGCGATACCAAGGAAAACCATTCTGCCAGAGCGCTGAATATCTTCCTCAGTCAATAATTGTATAGAATCCCGCAAAACCTCTACAGCAGGCCTTCCATCCAATTCAAAGATTAGATTGTCCTCCGCGCGCGTGATTTCAAGTGGATGTCCAATAGGTTGACAGCCTTGCGCGACGCCGATCTCGGTGTGGAAGGAACCTGTCAATAACACACCCGCAACACTCGCTTCTGCAATATCTTTCCCGCACCATTGGTACATTTGCCCGCTCACCGGATCGCCGGAAGCCGCGGCGCCGACAATGGGGAGTTTACCTCCATCTTCACCGATCTGTTGGATAAGTTGGGCGGGCAGGATACATCGCACATCAGGCAAGACCACCAGGAGCGAATTCTCACGCAGTTCAGGCTGTATACGATTGCGTATGGATGTACCAACAGAGGGTCCATCACCTTCCGAAATGCAGAAGGGAAGGGCAGACAACTGATCTGAACGCAGCACAAGGACAGCAACGCCTGATTTTCCTTCAAACTCTCCGTCCGAAGTGAGGACGCTCATTCCACTACAGCCGATTAGGTGATCGCAGCCCGAGATCTCCCGCACCCCCTCGAAGAGTCGCTCGTACTCTCCTTGATAGTCAACTGTTGCGAAAACAAACGCAAGATCTGCCTTTGCCAATTTCGCTTTACTCATCGCCATTGTGGTTGCCTGTTTAACCGCTTCAGGTGTCAAAGTACTCAGACTATGACCAACGCCAGCACGAATCATCAATCTCACCTAATCTTTCTCTACTTCATAACTTTTGTTTTTTCTCTCTGGATTCGACTGACTATTATACACCCACCGGCGTTTTTTGTAAAGTTCTATTCGCAAGAGGCATCACGCATTATGTTCCGTGATGACGAATTCCATCCGGCGATGTGCTTCCCGTAGAGCCATCTCCACACTTTCGGGTGTTCCACTCCTTGCTAGGATGAATCCGAGGTATCTGCCCCCCTCTGGCAAAGGGATAACCTCCTGCCCAAGCGGTATGCTGATGGCGATCTCCTCGATTCCAGCGACCTGTTCTGCTTCTGCTTTGCCTCGCACCTCGCGTAGAATTCCTGCACGAGGGATGGGAATCATCATCACGCCAGCCGGTTGTCGTTCCCGCTGCAACGATTCGATCTCTATCCCGATGGCGTGCCGAATGATAAGCTCCTCCAGCGAGATTCCTGTGCTGAAGCGCAACGTCCGCGCGCAAAGCCCACCAATCGATCGCCCGGCAATCTCGATAATCCAAACCCCTTTATCGTTGACCCGAAGTTCAGCGTGGACGGGTCCTTCCCGCAAGCCGAGCGCTTCTGCCGTTTGTACCGTACAGGATGCAATCTCGTCCTGGACGCTGGTCGGCAATCGCGATGGTGTGACATAGAGCGTTTCCTCGAAAAAGGGACCATCTAGCGGATCTGGTTTATCGAAGATGGCGAGGACCTTGAGTTGCCCTCGCAAAAGGATTCCCTCAAGGGCAACTTCTCTCCCCGGTATAAAGCTTTCAACAAGAATCTGCTGCGCCTCCGTACTCCCTTGAGCCGCGACATCGGGTGAACGTAAGATTGCAACCACCCGCTGAAATGCTTCCACAAACTCATCCGGATCGTTCGCACGGATGACGCCGCGACTCGCCGAAAGGGAAAGGGGCTTGAGGACACACGGAAAATCCACGCGGCGGGCGATTTCCGCCGGTTCATCGTCGATTGAAACAGGGTCGAAGCGCGGTGAGGAAATACCCCCCTCCGTGAGGATTTTCCGCATCTGATACTTGCTTCGTGTGGCGTAAGCGGATGCTACGGAGTTATGTGGTAAGGAGAATGCCTTCGACGCCATTGCTGTAAGAATCGTCGTGTCGTCATCGACGCCCACAATCGCGTCGATCGGATGGGTTTTAGCAAACACCACGATCTCCTGCACTGCCTTTTCCGGCTTGTTAAAGTTGATGACGAAGGACTTTCGGGGCGAAAATTCCGACAACGTTTGTGGCTGATCTGATCCGAGCACGACCTCCACGTCTAACTGTGATGCTGCTGCTAGAAAATCAGTTGCCCTATACGTCTTTGTAGGCAAGAGAAGGAGAATACGTTTCTTTTCCGGATTCATGAGATTTTCTCCATTTGAGGCAGGCTATGTATCTTTGTTATACTCATGAAAGCTGTGACTTGACGTTTCAGACTACTCAGTCCAACTTGGAAGGAAAGGATGGAAGGAAGATTTCATCCCTTTCTTCCGAGTCACAATGGATCTGAATTAGGAAAATCACAACTTATGACCTGTGTTATATTATACACTGTATCCTTCTGATTTTAGAAATAAATAACAGATGGCAAACAATCAGAACCCTAAACCTCACCTACCCTTCTGCGTCTAATGAGGCGATTTCACAGGCGTTAAGCTACATATTTATCGTCAGATGTCATAGGAGTATAGAAAGGGTTGCCAAAATGCGCAATGCACCGGATAAATCGTTAATACAGGTGATGCTCGATTCAAAGCTGATTTCCGAAGATGAGCATCGACAGGTTCTCGAAGAGGTAGAAAAAACAAGGGTTTTGATTGACCAGGCGCTCTCAAAGTTTGCAAACCCCAAAACCCTTGATCTTGCTAAGAAGAGCGTGGAGTATAGCGTTTCGTGCGTCCTGCTGGAGGATATCATTCCAGACAATGAAGCAACTGAGAGGGTCTCAGCGAGTTTTGCCTACCGAAACAAGGTGTTGCCGATTCGTTTCGATGGCTCAACGCTTACGGTTGCAATAGCGGATGCGCTGGATGTCATGCTAATCGACGAAATGCGGTTGGTCACGGAATGTGAAATCGATCCGGTGCTTGCGGACGAAGAAGATATTGAAGCGGCGATTATTCGCTCCTACGGGAAAACAGCCGCCGCCATCCTCAACGAAAGTATCAAGGGCCCTGTCGGGGCTGTCGCCACGCTTGAGCGCGAGACGATTGATGATTTCGGTATCAGTGAACAGGACTTGAGCCGAGATCCAACGGTTGTGAACGCCGTGGATCAGATCATTATCGACGCGGTGCGACTTGGCGCGAGCGACATCCATATCGAACCCTTTCCCAATGAGCTAAAAATCCGTTATCGGATTGATGGGGTGTTAGAGGAACAGCCACAACCACCTCCCCATCTCCAGTCAGCAATGACTTCTCGCGTTAAGATCATGGCGAACATGAATGTTGCTGAACGGCGTCGTCCTCAGGATGGTAAGATTGGCGTCACTGTTCAGAGTGCTGGGAATCGACAAATCGACCTGCGTGTTTCGACTGTCCCGACAGTACATGGTGAAACCCTCGTCCTCCGAATTCTTGATAGACAATCCATCTCATTCGGCTTAGAACAGCTTGGCTTGATGGCGGACAATCTGAATCAGTTTAATCGAATGATCCAGAAACCACATGGAATCATTTTAGCCACGGGTCCAACGGGAAGCGGGAAAACCACAACGCTCTATGCGTGCCTGAAAGAGATTAACACGCCGGAGGTTAAAATCATCACAATCGAAGATCCGGTTGAGTATGAGCTCGAAGGCATTAACCAGATTCAAGTGAATCCAGATATCGATGTGACGTTTGCTGCGGGATTGAGGCATATCCTCCGACAAGATCCGGATAAAGTGCTGGTCGGTGAGGTTCGAGACTACGAGACCGCGGAAATGGCCATCCATACCTCTTTGACTGGCCACCTTGTTTTTAGTTCACTGCACACAAATGATGCACCGAGCGCAATTACCCGCTTGGTGGATATGGGGGTCGAACCGTACTTAGTTGCGTCAACGCTGGAAGGCATTATCACGCAGCGCCTTGGGCGCCGTGTTTGTCCGCATTGCCACGAAATGTATCACCCAGAACCGGAGTGTATCCAAGACCTGCTTGGGGACAAAGCTGGAGAGGTCCCGCCCGATCTGCTTATCCCTCGTGCCGTTGGCTGCAAGGAGTGCCGAGATCGGGGATATAGAGGCCGGATTGGACTCTTTGAAGTCATCCTGATGAGCGAGGAATTGCGGGAAATGACCATTCAGAGCGCGTCTGCAAGCCAGCTAAAGCGGGTTGCGATGCGATTAGGGATGAAGACGCTGCGTGAGGATGGCTGGAGAAAGGTTGTCGCCGGCTACACCACCATTGATGAAGTGGTGCGACTCACACAGGAGGACGAATTCGATATCGGTGAAGTGATATAACCTAGCAAAGGTTTGAACCCTTCGCTAGGCTTACGCCTTACGGTAGGAGTATTTGATGCCAAGATTTCGTTACGAAGCGCTCACAAACACCGGGACAACGGTCAGCAACGCACAAGAAGCGAACACAAAGGCTGAACTTGTGTCTAAACTCAAGAGCATGGGGTATTGGCCCACGAGTATCGTTGAGGAGAGTACCGAAGCCCAAGCTCAAAAAAAGCTTCAACTTCCATTCCTTTGCACTCGAATCAAGCCGACTGAAGTCGAGTTTTTCACGTATCAGATGGCAACACTAATCAGTGCCCACGTTTCTTTGTCCCGCGCTTTGGGAATTACCCTCGAACAGATCGCGAACGTTGAACTCAGACGGATCGTCGAACAGGTCAAGTCCGATGTTGAGCACGGTTCCACATTTAACGACGCACTCGCTCAACATCCGAAGGTGTTTTCAGACCTGTACGTCAATATGGTGAGAGCGGGTGAGGCAGGCGGCGTACTCGGTGTTGTATTGGATCGCCTTGCCGAGTTTGCTGAGAGACAGCGGCTTCTTAAAACCGAGGTGACCTCGGCGCTGTTTTATCCCGCGATTCTGCTGGGTTTAAGCGTCATCGCTGTGACAATTTTAATGACTTTTGTTATCCCCAAGCTCACTGGTATGTTCGCTGAACTGGATGTTGAATTGCCTACTCCGACGCGATTTCTAATCAGTGTTACTGATTTTCTGAGTGCTTACTGGTGGGTGATTTTAATTGGGGGCATCGGCGGTGTATTTGGAGCTAGGCAATATGTACGCACAGAGACTGGGCATTTTACCTATGATAGACTGAAAATTAAGTTCCCTGCCATCGGAGTAATCTTTAGTAACTTCGCACTAGTCCGTTTTACCCGAACAATGGGAACGTTACTCGAAAATGGCGTTGTTCTTCTGCCAGCGCTTCGCGTTGTCAAGGATACAATTGGTAACTTAGTCTACCGCAATGCTGTCGCAAATGCTGAACAAGAGATCGAGCGAGGGGCAACTTTATCGCGGGAGTTGGAAGGCAGCGGGGTCTTTCCACCCCTGCTGACCCAGATGCTCGCGATTGGTGAAGAATCCGGCAACCCTGAACAGATGTTGGCGAAATTGTCGGAGTATTACGATATGGAAATCAAGAAAAACCTCGAACGGCTAACGAATTCGATTGGACCGTTGGTGATTCTATTTATGGGGTTGCTGATCGGGTTCATTGCGGTCGCGATGATACTGCCAATTTTTGAAGCTAGTACAGCGTTAGGTAGATAGTAAACACGGTCTAATACCATGACTTTACGACAGGAGGCTACAAAATGGTGAAACGATTCAAAGCGGATGAATCAGGGATGACACTCATCGAAATTACGATTGTCATCGTCATTCTCGGTTTGCTGGCGAGTTTTATTGCACCTAAAGTGGTGAATGCTATCGATAAAGCGAAGGTTGCAAAAGCCAAACAAGAAATTGGATCCTTGGAAAACGCGCTCCAGCTATACTCAATCTCCATCGGGGACTATCCGAGCACGGAGCAAGGTTTACAAGCACTTTGGAGACCTCCCAACCCGGAACCTGAAAATTGGGAGGGTGCTTATATTAACAAGCCAACCTTCAGAGATCCGTGGGGTAACGATTATGTCTACAGGTACCCCGGCAATCACGAGGGTTACGATTACGATCTCTACTCTTTTGGGAAAGATGGCAAAGAAGGCGGCGAAAACTTCAACACCGATCTCACAAGCTGGGTTGAGGAAACAGAGTAGAGGCGAAGTGCTATCAGCCTAAACGCCTTTTACGATTCGTGAACACTTTATCCAGCCAGGGAATTCGTTAACTCATGAACCCCGAAACCTACTGACATCAGCAACCCCCCATGAAAGGTAAACATCTGTTTAGGCGAGCCCAGCACTCAGATAACGGCTTTACGCTGATTGAGGTCATGATTGTACTGGCATTAATCGCAATCCTTTCCTCAATCACCATGCCGTCTTTGCGTGGCTTTGCTGCATCAACTCGCTTGAAGTCGTCTGCCCATGCTGTCCGGGACATGCTCAATTTTGCACGGGACATGTCAATTACAGAGCGGACTGCTTACTTCGTCGTATTTGACTTTGATCAAAACCACTATTGGCTTGCCTCCAGCGAAACTTTCAATGTCGAAAACCCGTCTGCCTCCTCAATTACCAGTCCATCAAGCAGTTCCCTCCAAGCTGCATCTCTGCAAACAACGCCTTTACGCACGAGTACGATTCTCGGTGTGTGGCAAGAATTCAGCCAAAATGTGAGTTTAGTGCGCATGATAACAAATCACAATTTGCGGACCGCTCAAGTGGACGCCGGCGTCGATTATATCTACTTTTCCTCAACCGGTTCTTCCGAAGATACAACTCTGTATATTCAGGATAGGCGGGGTAAAGTGATGTCCATAGCGGTTGCAAACGCTACGGGACGAGTCCACCTTCAAGAACTCGACAGCCAGCAAAGCGAGGAATTAGGATTATCTGTTGGAAGCTCGTGAAGACTTCATATATGAACCCCTTGAATGACTTTATCTCACTTATTCGTAGGTCAGTAGACAACAAACGCGGCTTCACCCTGATCGAAATCGTCGTTGCGTTAGCGATTTTGTCGTTAGCTCTGCCGGCGTTACTGCGTGCCTTTACGGAAGCGGCGAAAGGACAAGCAATTTCAGAAAACAGGACAACTGCCTTATATCTTCTCAAATTCCGGATGGCGGAAATCGGGCTTGAGGGGTATCCAGATATCGGTGAAGAAAATGGTGAATTCGGGGATAACTCGCGATTTCGTTGGCATTCAGAGATTCAAGATATCGAGTCAGAGGAGATTGAAAGACTCCGCCTTGTGACCGTTACCGTCACATGGCAAGAGACTGGGAAAGAGCGATCTATTTCAATGAACACCTATATTGCCGACCGCCAAAAGCAGACACAAGACGGTCAGCAGAGTTCAGACGGTAACCGCGGATGAGACGAAGCGGCAAGCGGACAAGAAGGAGGAAAGGAAGAAGGGGGAGGATGGAAGGAAGGGAAGGATTGACTTCACGCTTTACGTTTCACGTTTCACATCTTACGCATCACGCCCCCGGTTTTACCCTGCTCGAACTGCTAGTTGCTGTCAGTATTATGATCATCATTGGAGGCGCCGCTTATACAACGTTCAATATGGCAATTGATGTTTACCAGAAATCTGAATCGCGGATTGTGATGAACCAGAAATGCCGAATCGCGTTAGATCGCGTTGCTACGGATTTGAGTAACTTACAAACGGTGCAAGGAGATGAATCCCTCATCATCGTGTCTCAGGATAATCCGGGCGAAGATGGGGGCGAGCGGGACGTAATTAGCTTTGTGACATTAATTCATACGGACCCAGATCCGTTTCTTGCCCAACTGAACCTAAGTGGGCAAACGATGTTGACGGATGAGGAGGAAAATCAGGCAGGGTTTGTAAGCGATGTTCAACGGGTCGCCTACTATATCGGGGAAGATCCGAGTCAGCAAGTTGAGTTTAGCGAAATCCCCGGTATTCGATCGAGGGAGGCAGACTCAGAAGTACGTGGGCCGATTTTGACAGACTCTGGCGAAGAAGTTCAGCATCCGGCACTTTTACGCCTCGCAACAATAGCCCTCGATCCGGAAATCGTTATCCAGCCCATGCTTGAGTCAGGAATTCCTCCGACCGAGGACGAAGATGGCAATCCAATCCACATCAATATTGCCCCGATTATCGATCAGATTGTCTCCTTCGATGTGAAATATTTTGATGGCGAAAAATGGTATGACTCATGGGAGGACACTGAGACAATTCCGAAATCTGTTCAGGTTTGGATCACTGTCGCTGATGAAAATGGACAGAGACGTCAGAATACTCCCTCCGCAAGGTTGACCCAATCGACGATGATTTATCTACTAATGAGTGCGAATTTTAGCGAACAACCTCCCGGTGGCGGTCCAGCAGGAGTGCCGGGCGGTTGAGGAAATGGGGAGAATAAAGCTCGAAGAATGGAAGGAGGGAAAAATGGAAGGGTTCATTTCAGGTATTACGTTTCACGCAATACGCAATACGCAATACGCAATACGCAACAGTGAACACGGACTATCCTTGATTTCCACTCTGTGGATTTTGACAATTCTCTCAGTGCTTGCAACCCAGTTTCTTTATTCGATCCGTCTCGAACAACGGATGCAGGCAAACTTTGCAGAGCGAACAAAGTACCACTATGCGGCAAAGGCTGGATTTGAGCAAGTGATCGCGATGTTGCGGGGAGATGAAACTCCCTACGATGCGCTCGGCGAAGATTGGGCAAAGGAGATGGAGGAAGAGATTGAAGACGGCATCATGGTTGGAAACGCCCTGACGTACCGTGTCAACATCACTGACGAAGGCTCGAAGGTCAACATCAACACCGCAAATGAGAACGTGATTCGTGGGCTATTGAGTCTAGTCGGCTACGAAGAGGGGGCAGTACCTACGGAGCAACCACTGGCTGAAGCGATTGAGCAGGAACGTCCATATCGCAGTGTGCGAGACCTGGCGAGAGTTGAGGGCATGACCCAAGAACTTCTCTATGGAGGGCGGGCAGCAGGTGCCAACATAGAGGTAGACGAAACAGAAGAGCAGCAAAACGTCCCCGGATTGATTGATCTGGTAACTGTCTATTCGATCGACAAAAACACCAATGCAAATGGCCAGCAGCGTGTGAACATTAACAGTGCAGATGCCCAGCAGCTCACGCAGATCCAAGGGAACAACAATCAACCTGTTTTCTCTCAGGGGGAGGCAGATTCACTGATTCAACAGCGTTCATTCAATAGCATCGGGAAACTGCTCGATGCGCAGGCTGTTACGGATAAGGTTTTTAACAACATCCGCGATAGGACGAGCATAGACAGTGACAAGGAGAATCAAGATCTGGTCAATATCAATACTGCCGACGCTGACAGATTGCAGACGCTGGATGGGATTGATCAGGGAATCGCCGATCGGATTATCGATCACCGCAACAATCAAGGCAACTTCCAAAACGTTGATCAACTCAAAGACGTGAAGTTGATTACAGAGGACGAGTTCAGAAGTATCGTTGATCAGATCACCACAACGGACGACACAACAATTAGTGGACTCATTAATATCAACACCGCGTCCCAAGAAACTCTGCAACTGCTGCCGGGTATGGACGAAGACAAAGCGCAAGCGATCATCACCCGTCGTGAATCGGAACCAAAAGATGAACAGCAGGCTCAAGCATTGGAAGAAGCTGGAGTCGAAGGAAATCCTTTTACCAACATCGGACAACTCCTCGATGTGGAAAGAATCGATATAGAAACGTTTCAACAAATCGCCGGGCTTGTCACCTATCGGTCGAGTGGTTTTCTCATTGAATCAACTGGGGTTGACCCTGTTGGGAAAACGCTTGCCTCCTGTGTTGGTGCAATCGATCGCACCGGGGAGCAAGTTGCGATTAAATACTGGAAACAGGATTAGTTTGAAACCACGATTGAAGATCGGGGCTAGAGACTGTTATGGCAAAAGCACCGCGCAACCGAACAATAACACTGTCGGATCGGGAGAGAGAAAACTATCGGCAGCATTTATTAAAAATCTCCAGTCCTGTTTCAGTGGATGGGGTACTGAACAAAGTTATTAACCAAGATCTCTTTGATGTCCTCGATTTTCTCCCATCACGTTTTGTTGATCTCCTCTTTCTCGATCCACCGTATAATTTGACAAAGCATTTCAATACCCGTTCTTTTCAGCAGATGCCTGTTGAGGGGTACATGGAATGGCTCGAATCTTGGCTCTCCAAAATGATTAGGCTGCTGAAGCCGAGGGCGTCAATCTACATCTGTGGAGACTGGCGGTCTTCTGCTGCGATTCATCTCGTTTGCGAAAAATATCTAATCGTCAGAAACCGGATCACCTTTGAAAGGGAGAAAGGACGCAGGGCGAAGAAGGATTGGAAAAACAACTCTGAAGATATCTGGTTCTGCACCGTTTCAAACGATTACTATTTTGACTCAGAAGCGGTACAACTAAAGCGGCAAGTCATCGCGCCATATTGGGAAGATGGGGAACCGAAGGATTGGAAAGCAGAGGTGGATGGGAACTTTCGGCTAACGGGGCCATCAAATATCTGGACAGATATAACGATTCCTTTTTGGTCAATGCCGGAAAATACGCCCCATCCGACGCAAAAGCCCGAAAAACTGCTGGCAAAGCTCATGCTCGCAAGTTCCAGAGAAGGAGACCTCGTTTTTGATCCCTTTGCCGGGAGTGGAACAGCCGGAGTTGCAGCGAAAAAATTAAAGCGAAATTTCGCTATGGTGGAGATTGATGAGGAATATTGCCTTTATGCCGAGAAAAGGTTGCAAACGGCTGAGACCAACAGAACAATCCAAGGGTACACCGATGGGGTTTTCTGGGAAAGAAACACGTTGCGAGATATGAAGATAAAGCGGCGTAAGAAACCAAATACTGAAGGGACATTAGAATTATTTACAAACATTGGGCAGGGTCAAAAGTGAAGAGTCGAATTTTTCACACGCGTGTGTATGAGGAGATTGAAGGCAAAATTAAGGCGTTTCTCAACGGCTACCCTGACTTCCTCACTCCAGACACGGTTGCAAGCACGAGAGCGACAGGGGACGCAATTCAGCATATTCTGGAAGAGAACTTTGCGCAAATCATTGGAGATTTTTCCAAAGAATATTCCGCGAATTTTGCGCGAAGGGCGATGGCTGATTTAGCTTTTACGGATCAAGACGACTTGTATTATGTTGTAGATGTAAAAACTCATCGATTGGAAACGAAATTTAACATGCCGAATCTCACTTCTGTAGAAAGGTTAGCACGCTTTTATGAAGATGATCAGAATTACTTTGTGCTGTTGATGATAGCCTATACCATATCCGGCGTTCGCATTAATGTGGAGAAAGCTCATTTTGTGCCAATTGAATTTTTATCTTGGGACTGCCTAACAATCGGTGCGTTAGGTTGGGGACAAATACAAATTGCCAACGCAAGCAATATTGTTATAAACCAAGGATATTCCAGAAAAAAATGGATGCTAGCGTTATGCGACGTGTTAAGCGAATTCTATCCTCGCGAAATCGAGAAAGTAAAGGACAGAATCAATTACTTTAAGCGGGTAAGAGAGCGATGGAAAGAAAAAGCGGATATTTGGGAATAACGACAAATCAGCACTTTCTCTTTTTAAGGGAAAAGATCCACCCATAAGTTTCACCCTATAGAGGGAAACATGGCAAAGAATCAAATCGTATCCATTGACATTGGAACGAACGCGATCAAGCTGGTACAATTAGAACAAACCGCGTCAGGGATTCGCCTTGTGAGCGCAGGGGTTGAGGCATACCCCCGTCAAAGTGCGGTGGAAGAGATCGCAAATGAAACGATCTCCCGGACCTTGCAGCGTCTCTGGAAGAAGGTGCAAGGACGCAAGGTCCCAGTCGCGCTATCAATGCCTCGCCTGTTGGTTACCTCGCGTCGCTTAACCAACTTGCCAGCCGCTGCGACGGATGAACAACTCGACGGCTTGGTTACGATGCAAGCAGAAACAGAACTTCCCTTCAGGGTGGAAGAAGCAATCTACGATTACCACGATGTGCGTCGTTCAGACAGCGGCGTGTCCATTGAGCTTATTGCTGCAAAGCGAGAGACTGTACAGCAACAAATCGACTATCTAAAGCCGCTGGGTATTGTGCCAAAAGCCGTGATCCCTTCGTCACTTGCAACCGGCGTGCTAGCCGGGATGCAACGACCAGGCCACGACAAAAATTCGTCGGACGGCATGACAATGGTTGTGGACATCGGCGCCGGGCGGACAGACCTGTGTCTAATGGCTGGAGATACGCCGTGTTTCTCACGCAGCTTTCCCATCGGTGGGAATCACTTGACATATCTGTATCAAAGCGAAACGGGGGGTAACTATGAGTTTGCCGAGGGTCAGAAAATTACCAACGCGGCACTGGATCGACACTCTCAGAGTGCGGCGCCCACCTGCAAATGGGTGGATGGGCTTGTCTCAGAGTTGAGACGATCCATTGGCGGCGCAAAACGGGAACTTGATATCAATAGAGATACACTTGTCAGTGAAATCTGGCTTTGTGGCGGCGGTTCTCGGATTGCTGGGCTGGTAGATTATATCGCCGATCAGCTGCAGATTCCAGCCCGTCTTTGGAATCCGCTTGATGCATTCGAAGCGGTGGAGGACGAACAGCGATCCGACACCCAATCTGTTGACGGTTTCAGCAACACCTCCGGTCTTCAACCGGGGGTCTTCGATCTTGCAGTTGCATTGGGGCTCGGCGTCAATGCTTTGACTCATCAAATCTCCTTAGACCTCCTCCCGAAGGAAGAGAGAGCAAAGTTAACCCAGGCCGCACAGCGGAAGCGGACATTGACTGCCGTTGCTGCCGGAATAATTTTACTTGTGGGACTTGGGCTCAGTGGGTTGACATGGAGCAGAGCCCATCAGGTAAAAATTGCGGTCTTAGATCAAGAAATCAGAAACATCAGGCGAACTGAATCTAATGCCCGAAAAGCGTTAGTCAAAAACTTAGCCATCACTGATCTCTTGACGCCTCGCGTATCTCCGCTTGATGTTTTGCGCGAATTGAGCCTGCGATTTGCCGATCGGACAAAAGTCGCTTGGAAAACGTTTAACATCAGCCGCCTTGATGACATTGAAAGGGCGAAAATCACTTTTAATATCGAATCCAAATCGCATCAAGAAGTGAGTCAAATGATTAGTGGCATGGCGCAATCGGGCATATTTACGAACATCAAATCCGGACAGATCACAAGTATTGAACGCAATAAAAAACCAATCTTTCAAGCACAAGTGACCTGTAATCTTGCGTCAGATGCTGCGCGAACCTTTGCCCAAACTCGCTATCTAAACATGACCAGACCTCATCTAAATCGGGATGGAAAGCAGAAAGCAGACGAAACAGAAACAGAAAAAGTGTCGCAGGAGGACGGAAAATCGACAATCGACGCGCACGAATCATCAGATGAAACTTCCTTCGTCGAAGCTGAATCCCCTGAAGCCGATGCTGTCAAGGACGAATCTTCTGAAGTCAATGGTGTTGATGAGGGCGAATTTCCTGAATTCGATACTGAAGAAGATGATGAAGAGGAGAGGTAGGAAAGCAGACCGTGAGAAAACTCACACAACGTGAAAGAATCTTACTCGCTGCCGTTGCCGTTGTTGCTGTCGTGGCTTTGTTTATGGCTATAGAGCCCACAATTCGTCAAAGCTTTTCAAGCGGCGAACTTGCCGTTAAGCGCAAGCAACTTCAAACGGCGCAGGATCTTGTCCAACTTGCCCAAATCACCAAAAGCACCCAGGAAAAAGTTCATAATCGAGTCGGCTTACAGGGACGGATTATCTCCGATTCATTGTTTAAGGAGATTTCAAACCGTGTTGACTTAGAAGCGCTCAATCGAGCGCCTGGAGCATCAGCGCTGGCAGCCCTACACCCCGCGCTTGAGGCGAAAGCAGAGACGCTGCTGGCTTATAAGAAGCAGCACGACAAATTTGAGAACTTCAACGTGCTAAAAGAGATTCGCGGACCGATTTTTGAAGGGGAGCAACCGCAGGCAGTAATTTCGCGACAAATTTCAAACCTTGCGCAAAAAGCGGGACTCCGACCAAATTATCAACTCAATATTAAGCCAATGCCGGGCAAAAAATCTGAAAAGTTCTCGACTCAAGCGAAGAAAAATCTGGTGCGCTACCTCTATTTGGACGAGTTAGCGGATGAACTGCAACAGTTGCAGGCGCAGCAAAAGGCTGCTAAGGAAAAAGAGGAACGGAAACAGATTGAGGCTGAAGAAGCGGTGATGGAGGCAATGTACGAAGCATGGTGGGGGAATGATGATGGCGATGCAGAGAATAGCGATGAAGGATACACAGCAGAAACCGAATCAGACGTAGAGTTGGTCAAAGGTGAAATCGCCGAACCATCAGATTCGGAAGCCGATCGGCAAGATACGCCATTGCCTCCTGAACGTGTGCGACAGCAATCGAATCGGCAAGTTTCGCCCTTACTAGAGGTCATCCCTTTAATCTTGCGGATACAACTCATCCAATTTATTCAATTCAATCTGAACCAGCAAATAGCTGGGGCACTGGAATTTAGGGAAGGATTCCTTAAAGCTCAAATTGACACAGAGACCATCAAAGCGCAGAGTGGATTTTTCGGCATCGGCACTAAAAAGAGGACGACGCGAGTCAAGTTCAAGCCCAACAGCGTTCTTCTATCAAAGTTCGAGACGTTAATCAACCGTTATGAAGATGAACAGGCTTACGATATGCCAAACGGGAAGGCGAAAGGTATGCTCGATTATGATCAGCAACTTCGCGCCCTTACCCAATATGTTGATCAGACTCTGGAATGGCAAGAGCAACTTCAAAGTTGGTTTGAAAAAGTCCCCTCAACATATCAGCCACAGGTTTACACCGTTGATATGAACTTTAATGCCGAAATCGGTAAAATTGTTCGGCTGATTCAATCCATCGAATCAACCGTGAAATGGTTACAGGTCAGAGATCTGAGGATCTCCATAGCGGATAAGAACAAGACGGTTATCGGTGCAAATCTCTCAATGCTCGCAGAAATCCTGTGACAAATCGGTATGCAAAAATTCTGTTTTCGCAAAGCAGATGGGAAGGAAGAGGCAGTGAACAAACAACAACAGGGGCTGTTGTTTCGCATCGCCCTTGCACTATTATTTGTTGGAATTTCGCCGGCAAACGGTGATTCTGATGCATTTGTGGGTAAACAATTTAAGGATTTCGACCTCCTCCCCTTCGCGAAGAAAATGCTCGAAAAAGAAGGCATCACAGTAGCAGATTTGAAAAACGATCCGGAACTTCGTAGAAAATGGCTAAAGAAATTCCAGGATAGACAACGCAAAAAGGAAGAAGATGCGAATTCGAGCTCTGCTCCACAAAAAGATTTCTATACAGTTATCATTGACAATAACCTGTTTCGTCCACTCGGGTACAGGAAAGAACCGGGGCCACCATTTGAACTGATCGCTACCGTCGTTGATCATGCAACAAGCAAGAGCAGAGCGTTAATCCGAAGCAATGCGGATGGGAAGATTTACTATGTCGGGGTCGGAGAAAACTTTGCTGGCGCCAAAGTTGAAAAGATCGAATCTCTCAAAGTGACGCTGTTGTATCACGGAGAATCGAAGGAATTTCGTGCTTCAGAACAGAACTTTCTCAGCGGTGGGGGCAGCAACAAAGAAAAACAGCCCTCGGAGGAAGGTGAAAAACCTGCCCCAAAACCTGAGCGAAAGAAGTTCAGAGACGATTCCAATCGCGGTATGATAGAGAAGATGCGGGAAAAGTTATCCGCCGAGGAACGTGAGAAAATCCGGTATAAGATGATGGAGGAACGACGCAGGCGTGCGAGCGAAGGTGAGCGCCGGGGTGATCGTGGGCGCTGGAGAGGCGGTCGAGATCGGTAGAACATGGTCAGGTATTATACGCATGCAGGTTATCACCTTGTGATTTCCAAATCGGGATGGATCGAGTCATCACGGAACCTTGATTTATAGCCTCCATGATTAGATTCGGTCATACGTTTCACATGTTACATCAAAAATCACTTCCGTGCAGGAGTAAAATATGAAAGTGGGCTTCAAGACAAATGCCTTCCAGCGATTAACCGGTTACACATTCCTGGCTCTGGGAATCTTTGTTGGGGGAATAACCACGATCGCTATAACACCTGTTTTTGCGCAGGACGATGGTCGGCAAGGCATGCAGGTCTCAGAGCGCGATGAAGCGGGCAAAGCCATCAGATTTGATTTCGACTTCTCAAGTGGAAGTCTGCAGAGCCTAATCAAGTTCCTTAGTGAAGAAACAGATCTTGCGATCATCGCCTCCGAAAACGACATCAAGGAGAAGAAGTTTACCCTCACTAACCTCAAGAATGTGACAATTGAGGAGACATTGGAGGAAATTAAAACTGTCCTGGCGCAGTATGATCTGACTATGATCCGGACCAATAACACCATGCTGATCACGACATTCGAGAAAGCGGTGAAGATGAAGGTGCCGGTCAAGCGAATTACAGCGGATGCAAATCTGGTTGAGCAAACCGATGAAATCCAGACATACATCATTCAATTGAATAATGCCGTCGCCTCCGAGCTGGTAGGAGGTATCAGGCCGCTACTTAACAAGGCTGCGAATATTTTTGCGGATGGCACCAGTAACTCTCTGGTCATTACCGATGTCGCGTCCAATATTCGTCGTATTGCAACCATCTTACAAGCTGCCGATGAAGCGCCGGAAATCCCGCTCAAGGTGGAGGTTATTCCATTGGTTAATGCCACGGCGAGATCGCTTGCCCAAACCCTGAATGAATTCTTCCGTGAGGAAGGGAGAGTGAACAGCCTCCTCAGAAAGATGAGCGGTGCGAGTAAGCCTGAAGATATGGAGAAAATGATGGAATACGCCAAAGAAACGGGCACAGGGATTGACATGCTACGGGGGCGCATCCAGATCGCGGCTGACGAAAGTTCTAATACTCTGATTATTAAAGCGTCAGAATCCAACCTCGTTGTACTCAGGGAATTGATTCAACAACTTGACACAACGCCAAGTATTCAAACAGAGTTCCGAGTTTTCCGTTTGGAGTATGCTATCGCCCAGGACGTGGCTCAAACGCTTGAAGAGGTCATCATCGGTCAAAGCGCCGGCAGACGCCCCGGACGGTTCTCAAGGTCGAGCGAGCGACGTGAGTGGATGCGCCGTCGGCAAGAAGTGCGCAAAGAAGGAGAAGGGGAGGGGTATCAAGGTATTATCGGAGTGGTGAATATCTCATCGAATGATCGCTTGAATGCCGTGGTGGTCGGCTCAGATCCACGGAACTTTCCGATTATCGAAAAAATCATCAAGGAACTCGATCAAACCGACCCTCAGGAAGAGATTCGTATCTACTTCCTGAAGTTTGCCGAGGCGGAGGGTTTGAAATATAACCTCCAAGATCTCTTTGAAGGTGGCAGCACCGGACAGGATCGAAATAGACCGTGGTGGAGGCGAGAGGAACGTCGCCAAACAGGAAATACGGGATTCGGCGTCCAAGGTCCCGTCCACATCGTGTCGGACACCCGATTGAATGCCGTTATGATTTCCACTGCCGAACAGAACTTCGAGACCATTGAGGGTTTAGTCAAACGCCTCGATGTGAATATGCCAGATCAGGAATGGGGGACACGTATCTACAAATTGAGATATGCGGATGCCGAGAACGTTGCCGATATTATTAACAATGTTTATCAAGGAAGTGGCAATAGGAGCGGCGGCTCTTTCTTTTTCGTTCCCGGCAGAGCACGGAACCGAAACCTGGGTTCGCTCGCCGGAAATGTAACCGCAGAGGCTTACCCTACACTCAATACGATAATTGTCTCCACAGCGACACAACGGAATTTTGAACTCATTACGCAGTTTATTCAGGAGATTGACACGCCGACGCCAGAAGACCAGAAAGAGGTCACGAAATCTTTTCGCCTCGAATACGCAAATGCAGATGAGCTTGCAGATCTATTGGAAGAGGTATGGGATGAAGATGACGGCGGCGGCAGTCGATTCAGTTTTGGTCGTTTCTTTGCACGGGGCGGTCGGCTTGAACAGAAAGATATTAACTCGCTGCGCGGCAAAGTTCAGTTGGAAGCAGACCCGCAGACCAATTCGCTGGTTGTGACGGCCGCCCAACGATACATGCCAGATATAGAAGCCTTGATCCGTGAACTTGACTTCGTTCGTGGGCAGGTTTGGATTGACATACAGATCCTCGAAATCACACTGGATGAAAACACAAAGTTGGGGATTGAGTTGACGGCGCGAGAAAAAAATCTGTTCGGGGCAGAGGTGCGCGAAGGCGATCCGCTGATTGGCGAGTTTGAGTCGAAACTTGGATTGGCACAAGAAATTAGTGGATTCAACATCAGTGTGGCAACAAAGGATTATATGGCCTTGCTCCACACGCTGATCCGTGAAAACAAAGTGCAAACCATATCGACCCCCGCGCTGCTAACTCGCGATAACCAGCAAGCAACGTGGAGCTCTGGACGACGCATCCCATTCCTGCAAAGCGTTGATACCAGCAGCCTCTTAGGTGATACGGTGACCCAGCCCTTGTTCAATTATGATTTTATTGAGCCGCCGGTCGGTATCAACATCACAATCACGCCGCATATTGCAAAGTCGCAAGAAGGTTCCAGCGGAAGACGCACGATCGGATTGGCGATCGAGCAGATCCAAGTGAGTAACTTCATTGAGTTCACGGACTTCAACGCGCCGATTACAGAGGATAGTTCGATCAGCGCCTATATTGATGTGGAGGATGCACAGACAATCATCGTTGGCGGAATGATTAAGGAAAAACGACAGCAGATCGAGAGTAAGGTGCCGATCCTTGGAGACATTCCCTTTATCGGTGGCCTCTTCAAAAAAACGGAAACCGTGGCAGAAAACTCCGAGATTGTCATCATTATCACGCCGCATATTATTGATATCCGAAATCCAGGAGATCGTGGCAGACTGCAAAAGCAGGCTGATGAGTGGCGTTCAAATGGTCAGGATGGGGCAGATGGAGAACAGGAAGATCAGAAACCGGAGAAATGAGAAAGGGGAATTCACCATGATAGACAACAACCCAAACCGTACCCCCTCCAAGTTGCTAGTCCCTCAACCAACCTTGATGACGGCTGATGAGCTCTGGAAATTGCCAGAAGATGAATACCGATATGAATTGGTGAAAGGAGAAATTCGTCAAAGGGCGCCTGCCGGAATTGCGCATGGAATTAGAACCGAAAAACTTGCATCTCGACTTTCTTTATAGTCTAATAGAGACTTTGCGAAGAATTTCAGCGCCAAAGATCCTTCACTTCGTTCAGGATGACAGATGCCCTTAAAAGTGCAATTTGACGCGGTGTTGAGTATAAAACACTATGAGGACATGACGCCACTTCATGCCTTTGAGAAATCTAAATCCTTCCCTACTCTTCCCTCAGTTCTTCCTGTGAAAATATGGCGTTTACCTGCCGCCCCTCCTGATGGATTTCTGTATCAGCAGCATCCTCACAAACGCCTCCTTCTACTCCAGCTACCTTCATCTTTCCTCGACAACCCTCGGCACATTCATGGCACTATGTACCGCATGCTTTGTCACACTTGCGATTCCCTTCGGCCGGCTCTCTGATCGGGCTGAGCGAACATACCTACTTTCCGCCGCATGCCTTTTGCTTGGAGGCGTGAGTTTCATTTTCCTATTCTGCCTTAGCAAACTCCAGCTTGCAATCGTTTTCCCGTACCTCGGCGTCAGTATGGCGCTTTTTTGGCCCGCCTACGAAACATGGCTTGCAGAACGCGAAGGCGTTGGTAGTCTGATTAAGCGCATAATGATTTTGGGAATAAGTAGTTACTGGCTTAAATCAACCGCAGAGGCGCAGAGGGCGCAGAGTTTTTTTAATTCTTCTCTGTGTTCTCTGCGTTAAATAAGCGTGTTACGACTTATGAAGAAACGAATAAATCGGAGATTTATTGTGTTTCCTCTTGCGAAATGTCAAGCCTTAATCTACTTATTGCGATGATTTTTAATCTATTCTGGAGTATCGGGATTACGTTCGTCCCCTTTATTTCTGGCTATCTCTATCGTAATTCAAATCCGTTTATTCCCTTCTACCTTGCGGGTGGTTTCAGCATCATCAACTGGCTCGGGATCTCCTTCCAAGCTTGATTGCACAAAGGGATTCAAAGCCATCTGACTGATGATACCAATAAGGGATGATTGAACGAGCTCCGAAGTTGTTCTACCGCCTTGAGTCTGCTTTTCCAATTCCACCCCTTTACGCATAAATCTCTCCTTGTACCCTCGATCTCGCTTCACGTTTCACGCCTCACACACTCACTTTAAGAGTTCCAGAATGTAGAATTGTCCTGGGCCGCCTCGATTCCACCAAGCATTCACGCGAATCGCGTATTGACCATCCGCCGGCAGTTCATAATCCGCGATCAGCGAGTCGAGTGTGCCATCATCGTCGTTGCGGGCAAGTTGGCGACCGTCAGGACCATAAAGGTAAAGGTAAGAATCAAGCGGTGAGCCAATGACTTGGGCGGTGATGTCAACCGTAATTACATCGCCCTGCTTACCCTCAAACAAAAAGTAATCCCGATCCCCTCGACGTCCAACCTCACCAGACTGTTCACCGCCGTAACGGATACGTGTCCCATCCTCACGGGAATCAGCGTGATCATCAAGACTATCGTCGGAGTCATCATCGCTATCATTGTCGTTGTCTCCGTCCGGGGCTTCAGTATTGCCGAATGCCGTAAATGCATCATCTGGAACGGCAGCTTTGCTCTCTGTGTTTCTTGCGCCTAACCCGTCGAGTTCGCGTCTTGCCGCCACGCTTGGGCGGACTGAAAGTTCGACAGACAACGTGGTTTCTTCAAGTGCTGACTCAACCAGAATCTCTGCGGTGTAGTCGCCTGCACTGAGGGTTCGCGTATCATAAGAGATTGTCAAAGTTCCAACACCGCCGGGATGGATGGTCAGAGATGTCGGTTGAAAGTCAAGCCAAAGTTTCGGCTTTTCAATGCGGATGTGAAGCGATTTAGTATGCCGCCCTTGATTTGAGATCATGACAGTTTGTGTATCCGTCTGCCTAGCCATCAGTTCAATCGTGATCTGTCGTGGGGTGATTTCCAATCCGGTGTCCATCAGATCTGGTTCGGCAATATCCGGTTGGTCCGGTTCAGCCTGCGCATAGCGGACTGCAGCATAGGAGTCTAGCTTGCCTGCGCCGTAAGTGCTATCGAGCCCCGGCACACCGAGATCGAATGCGGTTTGTTTGAGTATCCACCGCAGATCAGCGACAGTCAAATCCGGATCGGCTTCCAGTAACAGGGCGACGGCTCCCATGGCCTGAGCACAGGCGAGCATTTCTCCACGACCATCCCTCACTGTGCCATCGATTGAGGCGATGCGCAGATTCGTTGCTGGCGCCGATAGATCCGGAACGATACGCGGATCGAATGCGACCGAACGATTTTCCCCAAACAAAATAACCCCATCCCGATTATCTAATGTCCCCACGGCGAAAGGATTCACGGGGATCGGAACGTCACGAAGCTCGGGTGGTATATGGACATCAAGCCCAACAGTAATCACGCAAAAGATCTCCAGCCGGCACAGATTATCAACCGCTTTTGCGCAGGCAACATCACGAGCAAAGTCCGCTTTGCTCAACGGCACATTGATGACTTTTGGTGCATCTCGTGTTTGGAGGTTTCCGTCCAAATCGGCCATCCACTCTAAGCCCGCGTAGATCCAAGACGCATAGCCGCCCTCCGGCGTCATAACCTTCGTTGCGATCCAGTTCGCATCCGGGGCAACGCCTAACGGTTGTTAATCGACATCTCTGCCTGTGATCAGGCTCAACATCCCCGTGCCAAGCCCCATATCGTCGTAGGGGGTAGTTTGTGAGGCGCAGGTATCAAACTAACTCCCGCGATAGGTTGCGCGAAGATTCGCCACAGACAGATTAGCTCCCGTTCCCAACACACCGATTGTAACCCCTTTTCCGGTGATATGAAGTTCATTCCAAACCCGTCTCACAGCCTTCATTTTATCAAGCGCACTTTGATCTGATTGTGCTTAATCGTAGAAAAGTTGAGGCCGGGGATAAAAACGATCCGGCAAAATCATACGGACACCAGCGTGTGTCGAGATCTGCCTCAACATCTTTGGAGTTGCAATGACATGCAAACCGTTAAATATCCAGAAACTTCGATACGACTTGACGCTGCCGTCCGCTAGCTCTTTGGAAAGCGCCTTGATCAGCCCACCCTGTGTCCGATTTGCGGTCTGCTGCAAAGCGGTTATCTTGGCATGGGTCCCCGCAATCCGTCGAAGATTCACCTGCCGCGACATGACGACGATAGCACGTATAAAATCGTTCGGGGGTGTCTTTTCCAATTGCTCCTTTATTTTATCATCCAGGGTTGCTCCCCCATTGAGTGAAGATAATGACACAACAAGAAGAACACCAAAAAAATTAAGCAGTGTGCGTTTCATCAAGATCCCTCCCCAATGCTAAATTCTTTAATGTCAACCATCAATTTTCGCTCCATTTGTAGAACCGGTTTTGTACTCCTGAAGAAATGGTCTGGACTTTTCAGGGGGTATTTACCGATGGGCGACGACAATAAACCCTGTCAAGCCGCCAAGTAAAATCTGAAAACCGGTCTGGTAAAGTAAGATGACAAAAGGTTGGCAGAGGAAAACTAACCCGAGGGCAATTGCACTGATTGAGATGTGCTCGATTAACAATTTTCGCGGGGATACAATTGTAGTCACAATTATGCCTGTCAGAATGAGATGAAGTCCAGTACCCTGCAGAAGTTGATTAAAGGGTTGATAAAGAAAGACAAGCCCCGTGACCACAATCAACGCCGTTACAATCTCCGCTAGCCTTTTCAGATTTGTTGTCATGCCGAAAGCGATTGCGCTTGCCGAAAGCAGATAGAAAGCAGAACCCTGTAAAATCGGGAAGGTAGGCAGATAAAGGAATACAAATCCCAGGATCAATACCAGCCCGGCGATAACTTCGACAATTCGTTTATTAGAAAAGAAGATTGCCGATAAGATTGCGGAAATGACCAGCAGCGGCAATGCGAGCCCCTTGAGCAGGATCGAATTCGGTTGATAGAGGGACTGAAATAGCTGATGGAGAAATTGAAGTAAAGGGATAGCTCCTGAGATTTTGTAAATCATAAAAAGCGGCAGAGTCATTGCTCTCACCAGCATATTATTCGGTTGATAAAGAAACACCAAACTGTAAATCAGGGTTACACCGGCGATCAGTTGATTGCGACATTGCTTTGTCATTGATTAAGATTCCTAAAAGTCTAGATAAGCTGAGGTGGACTATGCTATAATTGGACAGTACACTTCCAAATCTAAAAATGGGGAGTCGGGGAAGATATGAATCCAAAAATCTCAATGATTGGCACGGGAAATTGGGGAAAGATTCTAATTCAAAAATTTCATCAACTCGGCAGGCCGCATCTTGTTTGCGGGCATCAGAATCGGGATGTGCTGGAACCACTGAACTTACGTTTCACAGAGGATATTGACGCGTTAATCAAAGAAAGTGACGCGGTGGTCGTTGCGACGCCGTCGGAAACGCATGCGGAAGTTGGTCAGCGTGTACTTTCTGCGAAAAAAGATCTGTTTCTCGAAAAGCCAATCGCGCTTTCGTCATCAGAGGCGAAAGATCTTGCTAAACTTGCTGATGCTTCGGATCGCCTCTTCATGGTTGGTCACACGCTTTGCTACTCAACTAGCTTTCAATAGCTGAACAAATTTCTTGGCGATCCGGTCGCCGCCGATGCAAAATCCTTAAAAACATCAACGGAGGAGAAATACCTCAACGCCTACTGGAATTTCGGCGTCCACATGGTTGCTCTGGCGGTAGCATTAGATATTCCACCAAAACAACTGACATTGGAAGCATCGGATCAAGCCCCTGCAAATCAGCGAACTTTTGAGTTGCAAACACGAACTGATGATGGCAAGACCCACACGTTGATGTGGAATTTTCTCGCTCCTGAGAATCAAGAGGATATGCTGATGGTTGAATGCCAGCATTTCCTAGATTGTTTAAGGCGATGACAGAAGCCGCGCACAGATGGGTGGCAAGGAGTTCAAACGATTCAGATTCTGGCGAAGATTCATCCCGAACAGCGGCAGTAAGTTTTAGGCGCCTTTGGGGTTTCGTCTGAAAAGGTTCCAAAACCCTTTACGGGAAGCAGCCTCAGCCTCCTCCCTTAACTGAATCTGTTCTGTTAGCTCAGTCTGTAAAGTCTCAACCTTCTGTTGCAACTCTTTGATGCGGTGCTGCGATTGCCTGTTTTGTTCCTGTAGTTCATGGTTCTTACCAGTCAAATTAGTATTCTCCCCTTGGATGAGCATGAGATGTAATACCTGACAGGCGAGGTTCTCAATAATGTCCGATGTTGGAATATTAAAAGCCAGTTTGGTGATGAGTAACGGCAGCCCCTCGCAATTCAGAAGAGGCGTTTGAGGTTGGGGAATTGAGGGGTTAAGGTTATCTCTTTCTGCCTTCGCCTTGGGTTCATGGAGGTAGCCGGCGAGATCTTCATCGCGGCGTTCAAGGGTATGCCTGACGATAACCTCTTCGACGCCTATCATATTAGCGATTTCTGATACGGTGAGCGGGGCGGGCATGCTTTATTTCCCTTACATTCTTTGTGGTTTGCACACATTTTCGTTTTGAATTTGGTTTCTACACATTATAGCACATCCGAGAACCACAGGACAAGTACAGCACGATTTATGCCTTCTTGTGACGAGGCTCACCCTGCTTGCTGCAATATGCGAAACAATCGCCAACCATAGGTCCACACTGAAATCAACGAAAACACCAAACCGACGCATAGCACGTAGAAAGGGAGGGATGAAGGTATTAAGATTTTCTTTTGCTCTCCTAAGATATAGAGCACCAAAGCTGTTGAAAGGAAGAAAGTCGTGCATTTACCCCACCAATTAGATCGGGCAATTAGCCGTGTTCGATGAAACAGCACGATGTTGGCAATTACAATCAAAATATCTCGAATCATCACAACGCCAAAAGCCCAGCGTGGAAAACCTTGATTAGATAAAATCAGGGTAAGAATCACGGCGCTGATTATCGTTTTATCAGCAATTGGATCCAGAATTCTCCCCAGATTGGTACGCTGATTCAAACGTCGCGCAAAGTAACCATCAAGCGCATCAGATAGAATTGCTATCCCCCCTATCGTCAACGCCGTGAAGTGGTAGCGCTGAATGATGCTGTAAAAGATGAATGGGATAAGCCCAATCCGCATCATGGACAATAGATTGCTGACATAGAAAAAGTCTCGCACCGCGACTAGAGAATCAGATGTTTGGGTAGAGCGATTTGGGTCTAAATTACTTCGCATCATTTCTCTTGATTTCAAAGGCAGCAAAAGGATTAAGGGTGGAGATAAGTGCTGTTCATAGGGATCAAGTTAAGGACTGAAATACGCTGATTTCGCGGATTGAAGCGGATTTCTTATTCCGTTGGCTTCGACAGCCAATGTCCGAATCCGCGTCTAACAAGGATTCGCAATTTATTGTTGGGGCCCAATCGAGAGCGGTACAGCACCAATTTCCGTTAAATTGATCCCTATGGGGTGGGGATAAGTGCCGTTCAATTCAGAGACGCCTTTTTCCACGGAGGTATGTCAGTCGGTTCGCCTTTTTCCAGGGTTCTTCGAGCGATTAGATTCGCCCTCAATTTTTGGTTTTCTTGTTCAAGGAGTTCGATTTCTCGACTCAAAAGCTGATCTATCGACAATGTTTCTAACAACCGTTGTTTGTCCGTTAAAGGAATTTGTAGCCTTATCCCGATCTGGTAAGACAGGTGGTCAGGGGCAGGTGGAATCTCTTCTACAGCTTTCCAGTCAGGAACCAACTCCGCCAATAACGATTCGTAAGCCTGATATAATTGGCTTGCTCCCACAGCCGACATTCTAAGATCGTCGTGTGTTTCTGCATTATCCGTCCCCAATGCCCTGACTTGACCCACTAAATAGGGCAGATCTCGCCGAATCTTCATAATTTCAAAGCGGTGCTGTCCGAGTGTTAGCAGGTTCATTCGACCGTCTTCCAACCGATCTACTTCTATGATTTTGACAGCAGTGCCAACGAGATGGGGTTCGGCAGGTTCACCCACTTCCCGTCCCTTTTTGATGAGAACGACGCCAAAAAGTCGCTCGTTATCCAGGCAAAATTGGATCATCAATCGATATCGCTGTTCAAAAATATGAAGTGGCAAAACGCCTCCCGGAAACAGGACAACATTCAGCGGAAAGAGCGGCATTTCGTCCTCAGACAGTTCTTGGGTTAAATCGGTTTGCATGGTTTAACTCCTGATTCCGTCGATGGAAATAAAAGTTGTGTGTCCATTAATTTCAAGTTTAGCACACGATACGACAGGTGTCAATAGAGAAATGAGTAGAATTAAGGAGAAAGGGAAGAAAGAAAGGAATGGAAGAATGACAAACATCAACATTTGTAATCCGCTGCTTCGCACACCGTTATCGCTGATCGTCGATGACTCGTGTCCTGTCATTAATCTGACTTATTACTAGATCCAGCAGCGCGATGCGTGGAAGGCAAAACACCAGCCCGGTGTCCCACCGGATCGATGGGAAGGTGAACTAGCGAAGGTGGCCAGCCTATCGCGGACGATTCCCGTCGCGGACGATTCCCGCGGATTTCGCCAGAGAGTGGGGGGAGTGGTGCTGGGAAAATGGGATCAAAGGCAAATTCAGCTTGATCCCTTACCCTGCGGGTGTTGGACGAGTTAATCAGGGGTTTCCCGGTTTCCCGAAATGGGAATATCATGAGTGGATGCACATTTATCGGGACATTATCTGGCCCAACTTCGATCTGACACCCGAGATGCTGACCCACACCGCTGTCGTGGACTTGAAGACCTTTGAATTGACGGAAGCGTGGGAGCAGCGAGAGTGGGTCGATCCGCCCGTCGAATTGCTGACAGATTATATTGCAGCGGCGATGCAACTGCTTGATAACGTCGGCATGCCGTGCGAAGGCGTGACAAGTCCGGGAGCATTCGGTAAACACAAGGAGGCGGCATACGCGAGGGCAGTCCTTGATGCGTCACTCTGCGTGAACAACGATCCGCGTCCGCTCTATTTCCTGTGGCTTAAACGCGATGAATTTCCTGATGTACCGATTTGGTATGCAGAGAAGGAGAAAGGCATCGCAATCGCCAGCATCGTGGCGTGTGCAGGGGATTGGTTCGGCGGTTGGACAGGGTATGACCGAGGCAATCCGGATCTGCTCATTACCAAAGATCTGCAGGGTGGTCGCCTGCCGCCGATTCTCGAAAAAGAACTACCGTGCGTTCTCGTTGGGCATTGGCCCGTCTTCCATTTCAACGGAGAGAAAATTGGTTTTGATGTCCTTGAGAAAGTCAAGTGGAGACTTGATGACTATGACCCCAACGGTACGAAGACGATATGGTTAAAAACATCGGAGATTGGACGCTACTGTATGGCGCGACAGTTGTCCGACATTGAGGTCATAGATGAACAGATTCGGGTCAGGACAAATTTTCCGGCGGCGAATTTTACGCTGGAACTTAGCGATTTTGCGGTACAACATGTCCAACTCAACGGCATCAATCTGCGGCAAGTCCATTCACGGCGAGATTTTCAGCGTGATACGTTCCTCGTCGAAGGGAAACGAATGTTTCTGGCGTTTGATCTGCCGGTAGGAGAGACGATCGCCGATGTAATGCGTGATACGTAAAACGTGAAACGTAAAAAGATATGAGAAAACGTTACCCAGCGAAAAACTCGCAAAAAGAAGAGGTGAAGCAAATGGCAGTTGCCCCCCCCAATTTGTTATCTAACGAATTACAAGGATTACTGTTAAAGATTGCGCGAGACGCAATTGAATCCCATCTCAGGGGCAGAATACCGTCGAAATTCCAGGTTTCGGAGACAAATCTTTTACAAAAATGCGGTGCGTTTGTCACCTTACACAAAGCAGGCAAGCTGCGAGGTTGCGTCGGTCATCTCGTATCCGACAAGCCGCTGTACGAGACGGTCGCAGAGGTTGCCGTTAGCGCTGCAACCCGAGATTCACGCTTCAATCGTGTTACCCTCCCGGAGATGTCAGAGATCAAACTTGGGATCTCTGTCCTGACGCCGCTTCAACGCCTTGAGCACATTGAAGAGATTGAGATTGGCGTTCACGGGTTGTATATCAGACATAGTGGACAAAGTGGTCTGCTCTTGCCACAAGTTGTGACGACATATGGCTGGAATCGCACCCAATTCCTCCAACAGACCTGCATAAAAGCGGGACTGCCAGAGAAAGCATGGCAAGAGCCGGAAGCGAAGGTTTACCTGTTCCGTTCGCAGGTTTTTGGGGAGGATGTATAAAAAATGCCGTTATCATCGGCGCTCTGGGGCAATCGAACCCGCTGACTTTATATTCGATGGTCTTTCACCCACTACAGGAATCACGTAGCTCACAATCGCCTTGCCTTCGATCGCCTCCTTTTCTTCCCGCGCTTCACGCTTGCTGCGGTAATCAAACACAACGTAGTATCCCGATGTGACGCCTTCCAATTTGGGATATTCCGCCGATGGGACTCTAAAGCGATTGGAAGAAGGGAAAAGATGGGGAACAAGGAGAGGGGAAAAAGTGAGGAAATGAAAAGGAAAAAAGGAAGAATGGAAGGATGGAGGGAAATGCGAGGAGTGATGATACACGCATCACGTTTTACGTTTCACGCATCACGCAGCAGGTATTTTGTGTTCACATCGTCGCGACAGATGTGTTATAATGAACTTCGGCTAATCCGTGGATAGTAAAGACTGGAGAGCAGATTTTGCGGATTATCATCCGCACGGATTATTTATCCGCGTAATCCTATGAGATCCGCGGTTCTTAAAACTAAAGATAGAAGAAAATGACGTGGAATGAGTATACAAGTCACCTCAGGTTTGGTGGAAAGAACCGTGCGTAACACCAGCCCCATCCTGTGGCTAATTTCCTTTTTCTCTGGCGCCTGCGGTTTGATCTACGAAGTGATCTGGGCTCGCTAGCTCATGCTGTTTTTCGGAAGTCCCGTGTTTGCTGTGATCACGACGTTGAGTGCCTTCATGGCGGGCTTGGGGCTTGGCAGCTTTTACTTTGCGCGTTTGGTGAATAGAGAAGGGCGCCCATTACGCCTGTACGCCTTCCTTGTAGCGGGTATCGGGTGCTTCGCACTCATATTCCCGTTACTGTTGAGTATCCTCAACGCGATCTGTGTCCTCGTCTATCGCGGACTAAATACAAGGTTCTATTCGCTTTCATTGATCCGGTTTGTCCTGTCGTTTCTCGTTCTGCTCATCCCATCGACATTGATGGGAGGCGCACTTCTCGTTCTCAGTAAATTCTTCCTGGAAAGATTTGAAGGATTCAAAGTCAGCACCCTCTTCACGCTCAACACGCTAGGCGCAACGGTCGGTTGTATCGGCGCTGGCTTTTTCTTCATCCAGCTTTTAGGCCTTCAGAATTCTGTCTGCCTGGGCGCAGCGATTAACCTGGGTGTAGTGGGGATTGTTCTCGGTTTAGATCTACGGCAGAATTTGACCGAAGCAGGGGGGAAAGCAGATCCCGTTTTTTCAGAAGAAGGAATAGAAGATAAGCCATCGTGGCGGTTGGCGCGGTGGGGATTTGCCATCTCGGGATTCTGCGCTCTGGTTTATGCAGTCCTCTGGACGCGTATCCTTGTATCTTTCCTCAGCAACACGACTTACGCCTTCTCGGTCATGCTAGCAACCCTACTTTTTGGCGGGGCTTTCGGGAGTTTTTTGTTTGCGTGGATTGTGCATCGGGTGAAGCCGCTCGTCAGCCTTTTCGGATTGACGCAGATTGGGATTGGACTATCTGTAGTCGTACTGATGCCCGCTTTTGGAGAACTACATGGCATCAGCAGAGGGATCCAAGCGGCCTTTGGGATGGGACGAATCTGGGAATTGGTCGCAGCCTTCATCCTGATGATCCTTCCTGCCATCTTGATGGGAGCAAGTTTTCCGCTGGTCACGCGGATTTACACTATTAGCGAAGTGCGATTGGGGCGCAGCATCGGGGCAGTTTACCCATTCTACGCAATCGGTGCATTTCTCGGATCGTTGTGCACAGGGTTTATCCTGATTCCGCTAATCGGGGTACAGCCAAGCATTTTCTTGATGGCCGGGTTAAATACGATTATGGGCTGTACCTTAATCCTCCGGAATGAGGAGAAGTTACAACTTCTCAGTGGGGCCGCAATTGGTGGAGCAATCCTGACCGGTGGGGTTGGGTTAATAGTGCTGCTCTGGGCGAATACACCTCTCTTCTTGAAAATCTTCTTGAAAAACGAAATATTTTGGACGCAACGTTCAAAATATACGTTGGTCGAGTATAGCGAAGCGGTTGATGCGAACATCATCACGCTGATGGACAATAAGGGTGTCCATCGGATGTATATTGATAATAACCAGGTTGCTAATACTTCCCGCTGGGTTTCTCCCTCGCATCGCGTCATTGCCCATCTCCCCTTGCTCCTTCACCCGCGTCCGAAGCGTGCGCTCGTCGTTGGATTCGGCATGGGCGTCACCCCCGCTTCGATGGTGCAACACGGTGTGCGTGTGGATGTCGTCGAAAGTTCACAGGCCGTCATCGAAGCGGCCCGTAAATACTTTCCCGACGCAAACGATAACCTCTTCGGCAATTCATTGTTCAATCACACACTCAATGATGAGCGAAACTATGTCCTGATGACGCGGAATCGATATGACGTAATCTCCACGGGGATTATCCACCCGCTTGTAAGTTCGAGGGGGCCAACCTCTACACCGCGAATTTCTACAGATTGTGCAAGCGCATTCTGACGGAAGATGGTATTATGTGTCAGTGGGTGCCGCTTGACCGATTGCCGGAAGAACACTACAAGCGGATCGTGAGAACCTTTATCGAAGTGTTTCCGTACACAACGATCTGGTACAAATATACGCCAGACTTCGCCATCCTGATTGGTACTCCAGAGCAACTCAAGGTTAATTATAGGCGTTTTATGGAAAGAGCACAGATTCCAAGCGTTCGCGAAGACCTTGCGGGTAATGATCTGGATGGTATGTCACTGCTCGATTCATTCATGATGGGTGATACGATTGTCCGACAATATGTCGGCAATGGCCCAATTCATATAGACAATCGTCCACGTCTGGAATTTTTCCGCTCCCAAGATCTCGTGAATACAACCTACAAAAACCTTGAGGGGATGGTGAAATATCGCGAACGTGTCACGCCATATTTGACCAATTACGGACGCACGATGGCGGAAAAAATCGAGGAGAGAAAGAAGATTGATCTTTACTTCAAGGCAACCCAAAGACTGATTCAGGGACAGATTGAATATGCCAAATGGCAGTATGAAAGGGCTGTTAGCTTGTTTAACCAGGCACTCACCATTAACCCAGGTGATGAAACAATTCGATACAATTTTGAAGTTGCCATCGGATTGGTCCGTGAAGGGGAGCAAGATGAATTCAAGCAACTTGAGCAGGAGGTCAAGCGGATTTTACGAAGAGATCCGGAGGATGTGGAAGGGTACATTCACCTAGCGGTTATCCACGAAAGCCAGGGGAAATTGGTTGAAGCCACAGAAGCACTTGAAGAAGCCCTCAAATATGCGCCGGCTCGACCGGATCTTTATGTACTGCTCGGACCGATTTATGAACGCCAAGAACGCTACGATGAAGCGTTGCGTACTTATCAACGGTTTGAAAAATTAGACCCCAATCCCCCTTCTATCATTTTCACGGCTATGGCATCGATTTATCATTTTCATAAGAAAATGCTGCCCGAAGCCCTCAAATATGCGCAAAAGGCGTTGAGGGCTGATCCGAATTCCTGGCGTGTGCATGACCTGTTGGGCAATATCTATGCAGATAGGAATGAGGTTAAAAAGGCAATTGATTCTTTCAAGCAAGCAATGAAGTTCGCGCCGAATGAGCCGATGCCTCGTAGCGATCTAGCGCATATGTGTTTTGCCCAGAAGCGTTATGGCGAAGCGTTGAAAGCCATTGACGAAGCGATTCGTCTCGTCCCAGATGAACCATACTTTCAAGAACAACGCCGCCAGATCCAGGAGGCGATGATGTCGGACAAAAAATGAACAAACGAGGAAATGGGACGCGCCTGATACTTCCATGTTCTCTGTCGCAGCGAGCATATATGTGATGACATACTGAAAAGGAGAATCCTATGAAACTTGGAATTAATACCCATTTCATCATGAAATTTGGGTTTGAAGAGGGACTGAGATTTTGCCAGGACCTCGCGTTGAAGGCAGTCGAGGTCGCGGCAACTGAATCCGACGCCAAAAGGTACTGCGATGTAGACAAATTATTGGCGGACGAAGGCGAACTTCACCGCTGGCTGGACGCCTACGCCAGTCACAGCCTTGAGATTTATTCCTTCGCCGGCCACGGTGCGCCACTGTCACCGGACAAGGAGATCGCCGCCGAATACTCACACCAGTTTCGACAGGCGTGCAAACTGATGGAGCAGATTGGTGTCACGCGGCTGGCGTTGGTAGCAGGTTTGCCCGAAGGCGTCGAGGGAGATACCATCCCAAACTGGATTATCAACACCGACCAGCCCATCTTTCGTGACGCCTTGGAATGGCAATGGGAGAAGCGTCTCATCCCCTACTGGAAAGAGCATGGAAAGGTCGCCGCCGACCACGGCGTGACGCTGTGCTTCGAGATGCAAGTCAACGACATGATCCATACGCCGGTCAAACTCAGGCGGCTGCGCGATGAGATTGGCCCGGTTGTTGCCTGCAATTTCGATATTTCACATATGTGGGTGCAAGGCATCGATCCGTTCGAGGCGATGCACTATCTGGGCGACCTCATTGAGAATGTCCATCTCAAGGACACGTTAATCCACGACCCCAATGCTCGGTTGCGCGGCCTATTCGACTCGACTAATCCGACTCAACCTGAGCATCGCTCTTGGGCATTTACCCTGCCGGGATGGGGTCATGACGAGCAGACTTGGCGCGAAGTCATCACGACACTGCGCTTTTTGGGCTACGAAGGCATTCTTTCTCTTGAGATGGAGAGTGAGTACATCGAGATTCAGGAAGGATTGGAAAAGACAGTGGCGTTCATCAAGTCGATGGTACTGGAGGAGCCGCAAGGACCGTCGTGGTGGCAAGTGACGGAGTTACATGAACGTTGGAAAGCGGCGAAGGCAAGGGAGTAATGTGTAGTTGTTCATTCCGAAGGTGGGGAAATTAAATGACCCTCCACAATCGCAGGGTCATTTAATTCTTGGATAAGTAAACGCCGATTGAGTATAACGAAGTGTATCGAAATCCTTGGTGCTTTGCACCGGAGCCGATCTGTCGGTGCAGGCGTTGGTCTTGATATGACTTCGTCTACTCGACCGACGCCCAAAAGTGGGAAATTAAATGTCCCTTCACAACCCGAAAGTCATTGACAACGCCAGATACCTTTGCTAAAATTATGGGTAATTTGGGGGACGGAAATTCTGTGTATGAACAGGTTAGCAAGATGAGGCCTCGCACACAAGCAAGGGTGTTTACGCTTCAGATGTTGTATCAAGCAGAGATTACAAATGATCCGGTAGACTGCGTCCAGGAACGTTTCTGGCAGGTATGCGAAGCATCGGCAACCGTTAAACACTTTGCAAACCTTCTCACCGAAGGTGCCTCGAAACATCTTGCCACCATAGATCCAGCGATTCGCTCGGCAGCGACCAATTGGGAACTCCACCGAATGCCGGTTGTCGATCGGTGCATCCTGCGAAGCACAGCCTATGAGCTCCTTTACCTCGTTGACATTTCCCCGGCGGTTTCAATCAACGAGGCGATTGAGCTTGCCAAAAAATATAGCACAGAAGACTCGCCACAATTTATCAATGCAATTTTGGATAAGATCAAAGACATGGGCGCTGAATTGGTAAGTTTAGAACATCTAACAACAAGTGGGGGTGAATAGTTGATAATATTACGCAAGGTATTTTGGGTGTTGATTGTAAGCCTGTTGATTCAACCTGTTGCCGATGCACATCGGGAAGTCAAATTTGTCCAGGAGTTTGGCGGAAAGGGCGAGCAGGAAGGCAAATTCGCTGAGAAAATCTTCCTCGCCTTCGATCGGGAAGACGGGATTTACATTACGGACACCGAAAATTTTAGAATCCAAAAACTCGATACCGATGGGCATTTTCAATTTGAGATCAAGACGACCGACCCGGATGGGTTCATCCTGAGAAATCCGATGGACATCACCGTTGGCAAAGACGGAACGATTTACGTCATGGATTGGATCACCACACTGGTGGCTGGCACTGAAAACCCAAAAGTCTTTAACTATGCACCTTGCATTCATCTATTCAATCCGGATGGTAACTTCATGGCAAGCTATTCCCTCCAGGATTTAAGCAAACGGATAAGGTTGGTCGAAGGCGCCGCACCAGGGCTTGACGCCGAAGGAAAATACGCCCTCATCATCCCACAAGGGGATACCCAAAGGTCCTTCCTATTGACAGTTGATGACGAGGGGAACATCTATGTTTTCGATGATGGTGATATTTATAAACTCGACCCAAATGGTCAGCCTGTGGCGACTTTCACCGCTTTCCAACCCAGTGCAGGACAGTTGAGCAAAGCTGTGGATATGACCGTAGACCGTCAGGGAAACCTTTACATCGCGGATGAGGCGGCGCATCGCGTCCTGAAATATGATGCCAACGGTCAATTCTTGCTATCATTCGGTGAGTATGGCGATCGCGCGGGACAGTTTATTTCCCCCTTCCACCTCATCGCGCTTGACGACGGGACGATTCTTGTCGCGGATCGAGCCAAATATAAGAAGGATTACGCGTCGGATTTACCCAGAAGGCAATATGATCCGTTTCAGTTTGGTGCTTATCCCTACCGTGTCTTCCGCACCCGCTTGAGGCGTGTTCAGCGATTCTACGCCGACGGAGAATATGCCGAGAAGATCCTGAGCCGTTTCCAGCGCGAGAACGAACAGCAAGCCCATCTCAAGCTCAAAGCCATTGACTACAGCGGCAACCTTTACTTCGTTGACACGGGAACCTTGAAGTTTAGGGTGTTCGCTCCAACTTCTCCACTGATCTCTTCTGCATTTCAAACAGAAGTCAAATTGCGATACATCGCTGACGTTGAAGATATCGAAATAGACAACCAGGATGACCTGGATGCAAATCTTGGAACCAAAGCTGATTTTGATGAGCGGATTAAACAGTATCAGCTAGGTGCGGAAATCATGCTCGCTTATGATGTAAACGAAGATTTTCGATTCGAGATCTCTAACGATTTGATTTACCTGAAATACACTGACACAAGTTTCTTCCGAACGAGGGATTTCGAGGATTTCCGAGGACGTTTCAATCAGGACGATGAATCGACCCAAAAAATGTGGGAGGACCAGATCCAGATTGACTTTACCCTGATCCGGAATCATAATCCTTACCGTTATAGAACGGCCGGGGTGTTCGCCTACCTCAACGTCATCCGAAATGATTTCATCAACGATGCACTCGATCCAACCAACCGCCGATTCTTTGACTTCAGAGCGCGAATTTCCAGTTGGGGCGCAGGGATGCACTATGACCTCGGCAAGGCATTTCAACTTCAGTTTATGGTTTCCCATTCCTTCGGCTTTAATGAGTATAGTTATATCGATGAAACCAATGTCCTGTATGCGACAGGCTTTATAGAGGGAGGCGGCACAATAGCACTTCTTAGCATTGATGGCGTATTTTGATTTAAGGAGGACACGCGATATGTGATGGGTGCTACGTAACGCGTAGAAAACAAATGAGACAATGACGACGGCAGTTCAGGGTGGTTTTCTTGCCACCCTTTTTTGATATGAGGTAAACTGATGAGAAAGGTGCGAATCGGCATGGTTGTGGCTATGCCGAAGAAGTGGTAAGTCGAAGAGAACTGGTCTGTTTTCGATGCCTTCGTTCGCCGCCATGCTGAAGATGATGTGGATATTTTCATCACGCCTGAATGCTTCCTTGATGGATATGCTGTTACGGAGGAGAACTGGACAGTGGAGCGGTTTACACAGGTTGCCCAGACAATTGATAACAGCTCTTATGTGTTTGGGCTTAAAAGGCTCGCAGTCCACACGCACGCCCATATCGTATTCGGATTGACGGAACGCCAATCGACGAACTTTTATAACTGTGCACTGCTGATTGGCAGACGTGGAGAAATCATAGGGAAGTATTACAAGACACACCTTCAGAGCCATGATCTCCGCTTTACACCGGAGCGTGATTTACCTGTCTTTGAACTCGACTGTGGTATTGCTGGGATAGCGGTTTGCGCGGATCGGCGCTGGCCAGAAACGATCCGGACGCTACGCGTGAAGAGAGCAGAGATCGTGCTGATGCCGACTTACGGCGTGTGGTATCTCGACAATGAGTGGCGATCCTATGAGAACGAAATGTTTGTCTGCTTTGCACATCCGAATGTCGCACTGGTTACCAACCCCAGGGGACAAGTCAAAGCGAAATTGCAGTCAAACGTTCCGAGCGTATTGATCCGTGATATAGATCTGGACGAATTGACGACCAACATGCTGAAAGATCGGCGTACTGAACTGTATGGGGTTCTGGGAGACACCACGATCCAGTTTGAGTGACCTGATACGTGAAAAGTGATGCGTGATTCGTTGACTTTTTGAGTTGTCATCGCAATAGTAAGCTTAAAATCACCTTGCCACGAATAAGATTCCGCCCTTCTAAAAAACAGATTATTATCTTCAGCTTGATTGCCGGATTCCTGATCGTGGCGTCAATTATTTATCGCTTGACCTCCCTCTGGAAACCGGATCAGAGTTTGCTCGCCCTCGTGCCGGATGCCCCGATTTGCTATGTGAGCGTTAAAGATCTTGGCGGCCTCATCAAGACCTTTCAAGACAGCAAGGTTGGCAATCAGACCTCGCAGATGCCCATTCTTGCGGAGATCCAGAAGAAATTCTGGTGGCGACAGATCGTTTACCAGAAGCGGACGTGGGAATACGAAATGGGTGGGAAACTCGAACTCAAGCTGATCCGGGGCTATTTGGGTGAGGAAGCAATCTTGAGTTTTTACAAGCGCAACGACAAAATTTCATTCCTGCTGATCAGCGCTGTTGGGGCGAAAGAGAAACTCGAGATCGCAACGCTCACTGCAGCAGCCTCCGTCAATCCAAATTACAAACGGCTCAAGGAGAATTATAGACAGCTGGACATCAACACCATCACAGGCTATCCGCGTGATTTCAGCTATGCCTTTGTCGGGAAGATCGGCCTGTTGACAACAGATAAGTCCTTAATTCAGGATACGATTGACATCTACGAAAAGCAAAAGCAAGGCTTTATCGATCTCCAGCCGATAGATAACTACCTGTACAAACAGTATAGCGCCGATCGGAATAGCGTTTATATCGATTTTTCGAGACTTCTCCAAGTATTGGTGATGGGCGAAATGCTCAAACCACTTTTAGACGGGGTCGATACGTGGACGTTCAGCAATCGCTACGAGAACAGCATTATCCGCTCCCGACACCGGATCGTCAAGAACACCACTTCGCAGCCCAAACAGTCCCCGCGTCTGATAGATAAAAACGTGCTTTCTATACTCCCGACAATGACCGCGTTCCTGAGCGTGAGCAACGACGAGGATCTCGCGACACTATGGAAACGCATCAACACCAACCTACCCTTGCAGTATCAGCGAAGTCAGATCGACCTATCGCGCCATGTCGGATCTGGAATTGCGCTGGCACTGCTTGCTTCCCCGCCTGATGCACCGGTGCTAATACCGCCGATGCTCCTGATCTGCCCAATCAAAAATCGAGCGGGTTTAGAAGCGGATTTAACGCAACTCAAACAGATAAAGATCTCGCTCAACGGCAATCCACTCCAATTCCATGCCTCACAAGATTATCAGGGCATCGAACTACAACCTGTACAACTCCGCTTCGGATTTCTGTTATCTCTCAAGGGTGGATACGCGCTCGTCGATAATTACTGGATCATCAGCACAACGCTTGGTGGGTTGAAGTCAGCCGTCGATGCGTTTGCCAATTGGGAAACCGCGTTGACCGGCATGCCGCTTCCTTTCCAATTAGAATCCCCAGGCCATACCCACATCCTCATCCAGCCGAGTCGCTTTATTCCTGAGCTGAAACGCTTTATCCCACTGATAGCAGCCGCCTCCGGACAGAAGATTGATCCGGAACTGACGCGGCACATAGTGAATAATCTTTTCCCATTAGAAGCGCTTGGAACGATTACCGCTAACATTCAAGTTGAAGGCAATTTTGTAGACGCGGAGATTCACATTGTTCTCGAAGAGTAGGGCGCCGGCTGGCAACCCAAATCGCAGCGTCCATTTGGCGCCTGTCCGAATACCGCCAAAAGGTTCTTTCATCCTTACGATCGATTACTTTCTAGCTCCGTCATCATTCGCAGATTCAACAAAGGGGTCATGGTACCCCCCGCCGTTGGAATCAATCGCCCGGTATCGTATATTTTCATCGCAGCGATGGCGGCATGGGCAACATCTTGTGGTTTTCCCGGCCGAAACATGAAGATGTATCCCTTCTTCGACGCCTCTTCATAATCAGGGATACGCACACGAGCGAGATCGGTATCGATAACGCCAGCCTCAATGCCGTTGACTTTGATCCCTTTCTCTGCCAATCTCCCCGCGTAAACCTTCATGTCCATCTCCAGGCCGGCCTTGGAGATGCAGTAAGCAGCACGGTTATCAGAGGCAAGCGTGTCTGAAATGGATAGCGTATAAATGATACACCCGCGAACCCCCTCAGCGATCATGTAATTCGCAACACGCTGCGTCAAAAAATGTGGGGCTTTGAGATTCGTATTGATGATGGCGTCAAAATCCGCTTCAGACTCTTCAAGGAGATCGGCAATCCGCGTGATGCCTGCATTGTTGACGAGAATATCGACTTTCCCAAAGGCATCAAGCGTGGTATCAAGCAGCTTCTGATGTTGCTTGAGATCGCTGACATCTGCCTGCACGATAACGGCTTTCCGACCAAGCCCTTCAACCTCACGCCCCACCTCCTCTGCGGCCTCACGGTTACGGTTGTAATTGACGAGGACATCCGTTCCCTGACGTGCGAGCTCAATGGCAATCGCCCTGCCGATTCCCCGACTCGAACCGGTGACAATCGCGCTTCTGCCTTCAAGTGAAACGTCTGTTGCGAAAAAACCAAGATCCTGATTTGATGGCACATCCTCTTCCTTTTCAATTTTTGTGTTCATTTACTTCTCCTTGCGTTTCATCGAAGCGATGAAGTGCATTTTGGAGTTCTTCTTCACTCGGTAGTTTGAATTGATATTGCGGAACAAAAATATGCTGTGACATTCCTCCCAAGGCATAGCGAATCACCGACTCATCCTTGTCTTTGCACAGCACTATTCCAATTGGATCGTTTTCGCTATCGAATCATTCCGTTTCACGCCAGTAATTGAGGTACATGTTCATCTGTCCTACATCCACATGAGTGAACTTACCGATTTTCAGATCGATCAACACAGAACATCGCAATCCACGATGGAAAAACACCAAATCAATGTAATAATCCTCGTCTCCAATTCGGACACGCTTTTGACGTTTTTCAAAAGGTAAACCCCGCCCCAAGTTCCACATGTTTTACTCAATATAACTTCATCATTTCCGCAAGTGGAGTCTTGATAGCAGCCTAAAACAGGTCTGGCAAAATAGTATATCAACCAGTTCCATAACAACCTCCTAAATGTTGTTTGCAAGCCACTGGTAGAACAAGTCAACGCATTCCAAAAAAGAGACCGCCTCCTGTCGAATGCCATCGTCGCCCAAGTAGCGCCAAGCATAACTCCATGTGTTACAGCGAACATAGCGCTGATACATGGCTTGGTTCTGTCGCAACCTTGCCTCATAATCCGGTGCAAATCCAAGTAGATATTCCAGATGATGTGCCTGAACTGACATCAATGCAGGACGGTCACCGGTACGTCGTTTCAGTTCTTCCTTGAGTTCCTGTAAATGGAAACAGTTGTACCGTTCCATCAGTTGCGCTTTGAGTTTACACTCTAAAGCATAGCCGGCCATGTACATGGCTCCACGCCAACGCTGTTTTTCCAACAGGGCATACGCATCGCGATGCCGCTTGCCAACAGCTCTGCTCAACTGTGTGCGGCCGGTAGTTGTGGAAATTCTCATGTCCATTACCTTCCTGAACCTTCTATGGGAGTCAAGCTTGGAAAGATTATTTCACGCGACCGTATCGACCTTTATCGATAGTTGTTCGAGTTGCTCGTCAGTGACGTCTGAAGGGGCGCCGGTGAGCAGGCATAACCCGCTCTGCGTCTTTGGAAACACGGTGACTTCACGGATATTTTCTTCGCCTGTCATCATCATCACCAGCCGATCCAACCCTGAAGCAATTCCGGCGTGCGGCGGCGTGCCGTATTGGAGTGCCTCGACGAAATACCCAAACAGCCTTGTAACGTCTGCAGGTTTAATCTTTATGATTTCAAAAACCTTCTGCTGGATATCCCACCTATGAATTCTGACGCTGCCACCAGCACACTCTTCCCCGTTGATAATCAGGTCGTACTGTAAACCTCTCGCACTGCCCGGGTCGGTATCCAGCAGTGAAATGTCCTCCTCTGGCAACATGGTGAAGAGATGTTGGGACGGATCGTACCGGTTCTCCTCTTCGTTCCAGTGGAATAGCGGAAAATCGATAATCCACAAAAAATCGAAGCGGTTGTGATCGATTAGATTGAGTTTTTCGCCCAAATGGAGGCGGAGATTTGCAAGTGAATCCGCGACGACCTTCGGCTTATCTGCAACGAAGAACATAATATCACCCGGTTTCGCGTCCATCCGCTCGCTGACGGCCTTGAGGGTTTCTTCGCGGAAGAATTTGACGATCCCTGACTCGAAGCCCTTCTCCGTCACTTTGATCCACGCCAGGCCTTTTGCTTTATAGATAGCGACGAATACAGTGAAATCTTCAATCTCTTTGCGAGAAAAGGCAGCACCACCGGGGGCGACAAGCCCTTTTACCTGCCCTCCCGTGGCCAAGGCACCCGTAAACACTTTGAAATCGCAGTCAGCAACGAGATTGGAAAGATCAGAGAGTTCCATCCCGAAGCGGGTATCCGGTTTGTCAGTCCCGTATCGCCCTATCGCTTCATCGTAAGGCATTTGTCGAAGGGGTATTTCAACAGGAATGCTAGCTGCTTCCGCGAAGATTTTTCTGATTAGCCCTTCTGTTATTTCCATAACATCTTCTCGGGTCGCGAACGACATTTCGATATCGAGTTGCGTCAATTCAAGCAACCGATTTGCGCGAGTATCCTCGTCCCGGAAGCAGCGTGCAATCTGAAAGTAACGGTCGACACCACTCATCATTAAAAGCTGCTTAAATTGTTGGGGGGATTGCGGCAACGCATAGAACTTGCCCAGATTAAGCCGACTCGGGACGAGAAAATCGCGCGCGCCCTCCGGCGTGCTGTTCATCAAGATTGGGGTTTCGATCTCAAGGAAGCCCTGTTCATCCATGTATTTTCGAGCAGCGAGCATGGCTTTGTGCCGAATCTGTAACATCTTCTGCATTGTCGGACGGCGGAGGTCAACGTAACGATGCTTCAGGCGAACATCTTCGGCTGTATCAATGTCGTCTTCGACAGGAAATGGTGGCGTTTTCGCAACATTTAGGATTTCCAGCCCATCCGTCGCTAGTTCGATCTCGCCTGTTAGGAGGTTAGGATTGACCATCCCTTCCTCCCGCTCGCGTACTTTCCCGCTGACACTTAACACAAATTCGTTGCGAATATCGTGTGCAGCCCTATGGGCTTCGGGGTTGATCGTGGGATCGAAAACCACCTGCGTGAGTCCGGTTCGATCGCGCAGGTCTACAAAAATGACGCCGCCATGGTCCCGGCGACGGGATACCCAACCGGTGAGTCGCGCCGATTTACCGGCATCGGCGAGCCGTAGTTCCCCACAATAATGCGTCCTTTTCATTTCAGGCATTATATTGATAATCTCCTTCTATTCGTGAAACGTGATATGGATTTTGCAATCTGTTATGCTTCTATACTTCTGCCCCTGATGGGCGAACCCTAAGCCTACCGGACTCCGCGGTGACAATAGCACCGGATTGTAGTTCGTTTCCATGCAGGGTAGGCACATGTGAGCAAATTGACGCTTGCTGTTTGGCTGAAAAATCTACAAGCTGTAGAATCCCACAATGGGGTGTTCCACGAACGATAGCCAATTCGCCGAAATCCTTATCCAGTGTTACCAAGATGTGCCCCTCATTATAAGCGCGTACCAGAATCGCCTCATCCCCTCGATCTTCAGGCCAATCTCCTGCCCATACGACGTCATGACCAGAAGCCTCAAGGTCTTCGCGGGCTCCACCCCATACGCACGCATCCAAAAGCAGCTTCATACGCCGGACTCCATGAGCAACAGCTCAACCCGCTCATGACCAACTAACTTGTGAGTATAGGCCAGACAGGCTTGTACATCCTCTGGTTCCAGCCAGGGATAGCCTTCAAGGAGAGTTACCAGTGTGTCGCCAGCTGCCAACATTCCAAGAACATGTTCGATGGCAAGACGACGTCCGCGGATAATTGGTTTGCCCCCGAAAATCTTCGGATTTACCGTAATCCGTTCCAACAGCTTTTTCTCGTCCATCTTGACCTCCGAATGAAATGCGGAACTTGATCTACCGACTCACCGATTCATGCAGCATTTCCGCCAACTGCGCAAACGCAACCGATTGCTGATCGCCGCTCTCCATATCCCGAACAGTCGCCGATTCGTTGTTGATTTCATCTTCGCCGATTATCAGGACATATCGCGCAACCAGTTTGTCTGCTGTCTTCATCTGTGCTCGCAAGCTGCGTCCCTTGTACTCAAGATCGGTTTTAATTCCACTGTCGCGAAGCTGTTGCGTCAGTTGCATGGCGACGGGCATCGCCGCATCTCCTAACACAGCGATGTAAACATCTACCGGCGGGCATGTCGGCGCCGTAACGTTCTGGGCTTCTAATGCAATGACAATCCGATCCACGCCGAGCGCGAATCCGACTCCGGGCGTTGGATTGCCGCCAAGTTCTTCGACGAGATAATCATAGCGCCCGCCACCGCCGATCGCGTCTTGCGCGCCGAGTCCGCTCGCTGTAAATTCAAACGCGGTGCGAGAGTAGTAATCCAACCCCCTGACAATGTATGGATTTTCACGATAGTCGATTCCCAGTAGATCGAGATATTTCCTCACCGCATCGAAGTTTTCGCGGCATGCGTCACATAAGTAGTCAGACAGGCGAGGTGCATCAGCGACAACAGCGCGACAGCCGCTTTCTTTACAATCCAGAACCCGCATCGGATTGCGCTCATGACGGGCGAGGCATTTTCCGCACAACCGATCCAGATGCATCTTCGCATATGCTTTGAGATCTTCAATGTATTTAGGGCGGCAGACCGGATCGCCGATGCTATTCAGGTACAGCGTGAGATCTTTGATGCCGAGCGTTGAGAAGAATTGATACCCTAGTGCAATAACTTCCGCATCGATCGCGGGCTCATCCGCCCCAAACGCTTCGACGCCAACCTGCCAGAATTCTCGATACCGCCCGGCTTGCGGACGGTCATAGCGGAACATCTGACCGATGTAGTAGAACTTCAAAACGCTGGCGCCATCCAGTAAACGATTCTGGAGAATGGCGCGAATCACTGACGCCGTGCCTTCTGGACGCAGCGAAATACTCCGGGTGCCCTTGTCATTGAAGGTGTACATCTCTTTTTCAACGATGTCGGTGGCGTCGCCAATCCCACGCACGAAAAGGTCTGTGCTTTCAAAGATTGGCGTGCGAATCTCCTGATACCCGTAAGTTTCAAAAACAGATCGCGCGACCTTTTCAACCCACTGCCACGTTTGAATTTCTGGAGGGAGGATGTCTCTCGTCCCTTTTGGTGATTGAATCTTCATTTTCTATCGATCACTCCTCAGTTAATTATGAAATGTGAAACATTATACGTGATGCGTAAAGCGTGAACTATTTAACTCCTGTATCCCAGCTTTTCTTCGATTCATAGGAAGATTCATCAGCCCAATTAGGCTGAAGCGCCTGTCAGACCGGAATTCGCAAACCTCTGCAAGCCAATACATAGGTTTGCTCAAGTCTGACGGGAACGGCAATCGCCGGGTGTGACGGTTTCGCCATCGCTGGACAACCCATTCCGCTCGGCAAAGGTCTTGACACCCTTCGTCGTGCCGCCACCGCAGTCCCCGTCTGCGCCGTATTTTTCCCAATTCAGTTCAGCGTCAAATCCGAATTCATGCAGCATGTTCTGCAAGGCACGCACGGCATCTTTCGCGCTAGAACCTCGCTTCAGAACCGATTCAACAGTTCCCTTATCAACTAGGTTCTGTTGACATTTCAAGGGAGCCATATAAGAGTGGCGACAAAGCTGAGAAATCCAAAATAACGGACAGCTAGCTTCTCAAACCGAGAGAAGATACGACGATACCATTTTATCTTGTTGATGAAACATTCAACCCGATGTCTCTCTTTGTATAAGTGTTTGTCATACATTCTTTGGTCAACACGATGACTTTTTGGCGGTATCACCGCAATCGCTCCATTCGCCTCAATAACCGCGATAAAAGCGTCCGAATCGTACCCCTTGTCTCCAATCACATATTCACTGTTATATCCGATTATCAACCCTTCCGCCTCAGTTATGTCATGTCTCTGACCGGGTGTCAGATGAATTCTTAGCGGATTGCCTAGTCCGTTAACTGTGATGTGATTTTTTGTACTGAAACCGCCCCGAGACCGACCTAATGCTTGGTTTTCAGTGCCACCGTTTTTTTTAAGGCGCCAGCTTTTTAAGGCGCCCGCCGCACACGGGTGAGCGCGGCAGATGGTACTGTCCACAATAAGCGACTCGATATCGGGGTCAGAGGCGAAGTGGTGGTGCATCTGTGTGAAGATACCTTTGTCGCACCATCGAGCAAACCGCTTGTAGCGGGTGTTCGATTTGCCATATGTGTCTGGTAGAAGTCTCCATTGAGCGCCACTACGAGTCACCCACAGAACAGCTTCGACGAAGCGGCGTGTAGCAGCTTCGTCGCCAACATAGATGGTGGGACAGCTTAGAAGAAACCGGTATATCTTATTCCATTGTTCATTAGGTAAGGTTATTGGCGTCATTCTTCTATTATGCCACAACCTTATACTCAAATGTCAACAGAACCTAGTTCTTAGATCGTGCTTTGATGTGACATCTGTAAATCCTCTTTAAGTTGGGTTGAAGCTCGCCTGTAAACATAGTGGAACACCGCATTATTTTGGCATAAACCTCTGATAAAGTCAAGGCTGAATTCCGTTATTGAAAATTTGTAGGAATTATGCGATAATAGTACCAATTGAAATAAAGCGAAATCGCAACATCTCGTTGCTTTTCAGAGAATTGACTCGATTTCAAATCTTTCTACGATGGGAGGCAAGCACCATGAGCACGGGAAATATCCTCCAAAACTACATCAACAACGAATGGCGTCCGTCCAACGCCAATGAATATCTAGATGTTACTAACCCCGCCACGACTGAAATTATCGGCAAAGTTCCCCTATCGCCAGGCGTCGAAGTGGATCAAGCAACGCAGGCAGCGGCTGAAGCACTTGTCGAGTGGCGTCGCACGCCACCGCCAGACCGTATTCAATACCTGTTCAAGCTGAAAAACCTGCTTGAAGATAATTTCGATGACATTGCCCGCACGATTACGATAGAGTGTGGCAAGACGGTCGATGAGTCGCAGGGCGAGATGCGTCGTGCCATCGAAAATGTTGAGGTCGCCTGCGGCATTCCCACCCTGATGCAGGGCTACAATCTTGAAGACATCGCCGCTGGCATTGACGAGCTCATGATCCGACAGCCGGTGGGCGTTTGTGCGGCGATCGCCCCCTTTAACTTCCCCGGCATGATTACGTTTTGGTTCATGCCGTATGCCATCGCCTGTGGCAACACTTACATTGTCAAGCCCTCCGAAAAAGTGCCGCTCACTATGCAGAAGATCTTTCAGTTAATCGAACAGGTGGGGCTGCCCAAAGGCGTGGTCAATCTAGTAAACGGTTCAAAAGAAACGGTGGACGCCATTTTAGATCAGCCGACGATTAAAGCCGTTAGCTTCGTCGGTTCGACGCCCATTGCTAGGTACGTCTACAGCCGGGCGACGGCCAACGGAAAGCGGGCGCAGTGTCAGGGCGGGGCAAAGAACCCAATTATCGTCTTGCCTGATGCCGATCCGGAGATGACGCGCCACGCGACGACCGAGAGCGCCTTCGGTTGCGCAGGGCAGCGGTGTTTGGCGGCTTCACTTGCGATCGCCGTTGGTGAAGCGCGAGATTGGTTCAATGACGCCATGGCTGAAGCTGCTGAAACGCGCGTTGTCGGCTATGGCCTGGAGGAGGGAGTTCAGATGGGGCCCGTGATTACGCCCGAAAGTAAAGCCCGAATTGAGGGGCTCATCCAGAAGGAAGCTGATGAAGGCACAAAGGTTCTGGTAGACGGACGCAGTCCCAAAATCTCTGGCTACGAAAACGGAAATTTCGTCCGCCCGACCATCCTGCAAGGTGTGAATCTGTCCGGGGAAATCGCCCAAACCGAGATTTTTGGACCCGTTCTCAGCACCATCCATGTGGACACGATTGATGATGCAATTTCCTTAGTGAATGGCGGAAGATACGGAAATATGGCATGTTTGTTCACCAGCAGTGGGGCGGCCGCTCAGAAGTTCCGCTACGAGGCAGAGATCGGCAACATTGGGATCAACCTTGGGGTTGCAGCGCCGATGGCGTTCTTCCCATTCAGCGGCTGGAAGGATAGTTTCTTCGGGGATATGCACGGACAAGGCAAAGACGCTGTTGAGTTTTTCACGCAGAAGAAGGTTGTCGTTGAACGTTGGCTTTGAGAGGGCATGTGAAAGAGCTAGATCAGAGGGTTTTCTATAGCTATCCAATTTTCAACTCCTAGTAGATTTTCGTGTAGGCATCTTCAAGTTTAACGGGGACAGCGACCTCTGGTGAAATGAACAACGGCAAAGTGGGCAGAATATCACCAACTTGTAGGAGATAATTCCATACCTCAATCACTAATTCCTCGACAAGGCAGAGTTAAAATGTTCACAGAATACCTGAACCCAATACCCGACGAGAAAATCAAGGTCGGCGCCATCGGGACAGGGCGCATTGGTAAATTACATGTTGAGCATCTTGCTTCGCGCATACCCGGAGCGGAGTTGGTTGCCATCGCCAATCTTAACCTTGCGGTAGCGCAAGCAATCGCCGCTCAGTTTAATGTGCCGGTAGCTGTCTCTGATTACCGCGCCCTCCTCTCTGATTCAGAGATTGATGCGGTCGTCATTTGTACACCTACAGACACGCATGCACAGATCATTCAAGAGGCGGCTGCCGCTGGAAAGCACGTCTTTTGTGAAAAGCCAATTGACTTTGATCTTCGCCGGATCGATCAGACATTGGCTGCGGTAGAAAAGGCGGGTATCAAATTCCAAGTTGGGTTTAATCGGCGTTTTGATCCCAACTTTCGCCGAGTGCGTGAGATGGTGGCTGCCGGAGAAGTTGGAATACCACACATCCTTCGCATTATCAGCCGTGATCCTGCGCCCCCGCCAATCGCATATATCAAGGCGTCCAGTGGTCTATTTCTGGATATGACCATCCACGACTTTGACATGGCGCGCTACCTGATTGGCGATGAAGTGGTCGAGGTGTACGCTGCTGGCGGCGTCATGGTTGACCCACAAATTGGCGAAGTCGGGGACATTGATACCGCCGTGCTCACGCTGCGATTTGCCAACGGCGTCATCGGAACGATTGATAATAGCCGCAAAGCCGTTTACGGTTATGATCAACGTGTCGAAGTATTTGGAGCAGAGGGTATGGTGAATGTCGCCAATCAGACCCCGGACACCCACACCTTGAGCGATGCTCATGGCGTCCACTCCTCGCGCCTACTCTATTTTTTTCTGGAGCGGTATAAGCAGTCATATATCAATGAACTGATAGCCTTCATCGCCTGCGTGCAGAAAGACATGCCCCCCTTGGTCACAGGCAACGACGGTCGTATACCGGTGGTGATGGGATTAGCAGCGCAAACGTCTTATCAGGAGAACCGTCCGGTTCAATTCACCGAAATTGATGAAGCGTCATGACAGTCAGACGTAATACATGATGTGCAGCGAGTGACTTATTACGCATGATGCATTGCGTCTGGATCCGTTGATTCGTCAATTGTCAACTGTCATTGAGTTAGTGCCCGCCAACTTCACCAACGCGGATCTCAATCTCATCACGATTTCTGATTCGTTCAACCTTTCCATCACGAATATCAACGACTCGGTCGGAGACATCGAGCATTTTTAAATCATGCGTCGCCGAAATTATGGTCACGCCTTGCTCGGCGTTAAGCTGTTTAATCAGATCGATGATTTCGCGCCCGATTACCGTATCAAGGTTAGCCGTCGGTTCATCTGCCAGAACGATACTTGGGGCATTTGCCAATGCTCTCGCAATCGCGACGCGCTGACGTTGCCCACCGGACAACTCATCTGGTCTGTGATAAATTCGATCTCCCAATCCAACCCTCTCAAGCAGTTTCGTGCCCTTCTCGTTACGGTCGTCCGCTGATAATCCTGCGAAAATCATCGGCAAGGTCACATTTTCGAGTGCCGTCATCACGTGCAACAGGTTGTAGCTCTGGAAGATGTAACCCACTCTGTGACAGCGGAACCAGGCAATTTGCGATTGACTAAGTTGGGACATATCTTGATCGTCAATGTAGACCTTGCCTCCGGTTGGAATATCCAGGGCGCCAATCATATTAAAGAGGGTTGATTTCCCCGACCCGGAGGGCCCCATCAATGAGATGTACTCTCCTCTATAGATCTCCAAATCAATCCCGTCGAGTGCTTTGAGGATATTGGTACCCATGCGATATTCTTTGACGACTTTCTCAGTTTTAACAACAACGTCTTCCATTGACATCTCCTCCTAAACCTCAGTCCGCATTGCTTCAGCCGGGGGAAGTTTTGCGGCGCGCCACGCTGGAAATGCTGCGCCAATAACCGCCAAAATTATGCCAAGCACGCAACCAAAGAGAATAATCCCTAGCACCGGCAACAATGGAAAATAAAAGAATAGATCCAAACCGTAATCTTTGAGTCCCAGGAAAATAGATCCAAGGCAACCGATTAACGCCCCAATGAGAGCGCCAGCTAATCCCTGGAACCCCGATTCCAGCAGGAATAGCCTCACAACAAAACGATCCAAAGCCCCGAGACACTTCATGGTACCAATTTCCTGAAAGCGTTCTGTGACTGCCATCAACATGGAATTAGCGATTCCCACGACACAGACAACTAGGGACATGATAATCAGCCATATATCTTTCGTTGTAATCCCTGATGGTTCTTCTTCTTCAAGGCTGGTAATCGGCCGTTGTCTGCTGCTCTCTCGCAGCGCTTCACTGATCTCGCTGTTTACCAAAATTGTGACGAGAAATGCAATTCCCAATGTGATTCCTGCAGTCGTAATGATAGACCGTCCAAAACGGATCATCAAACTCTGAAAGCTAATCCGCACGGACTCCAGAAAGGGAAGTTCAATCTGCTGCCCAATTGTACCTTGTGTTTGTTGTTCCAAATTTAGCCCTCCTGATTTGTGAAAATGTGTCGTCATTTTATCATGTTGCGGAAATAAAGTCAAGCCTTGCATTTGCCAAAATGCACCGATAATGGGGGATGGTACTTTGACTGACACTTTTTTCAAAGTCCTCGCCCCGCACTTCTCCTGTTCATTGATTCAAGGATTCATTATGTCCTTGAATCCTCCATGTTTCACGTTTTTTTGAGTTGACAGTGGCGGCATTTTTAGTGTATGATGCTTTTTGTTATAGAGAGTTCACAGTTTGGTTGAGTGAACAGTCGATAATTGACCGTTGGAAAAGGAGATTCTTCCGCCATGAAAAAAATTGCACACGCCAAAGACTGCCGGATCTTTTTTCTGATATTGATGATCTGTTCCTGGCTTGTTCCGGTCACTCATGTATGCTCGCAAAGGACGCCGCGAATTAATGTGCTGTTTCCCGCGGGCGGTCAAGTTGGTACGACGGTTGATGTCTCTATCCAAGGGGCTGACCTCGATGATGCCCACATCCTGATCATTGAAGGAGAACCGGGGATTAGCGGTAATCTTTTCGCAGAAGGTGGTGAAGTTGATACAACCTATCAGGAGTTGTTCGAGGCGACTTGCACCCAATGCCATGAGTTGCGCTCACCAAGCAGCAGATCGATGACCCCTGCGCAATGGGAAGCGACCGTGGATCGGATGATTAGGGAAAAAGGCGCCCCCATTGACCCGGAAGGTCGAGATAAAATCGTATCGTATCTAAAATCTGCAGCGAGAGCAGGTGGGGGACTCACTGCACGATTGACAATTGCCTCTGATGCTATGGTTGGCGATCGGGAAATTCGTATCGTGGGGAAGCATGGCGCCTCAACGGCTTGGCCCTTTGAGGTCAGCCAGCAGGTGGAAAAAATCGATACCGAGCCGAACAACACGATCGATGAAGCAACGGAGATTGAGATGCCGTTACTCGTAAACGGTGCGATCGCCACCAGTGGTGATGAAGATTATTTCAAGTTTGAGGGTTACGCAGGCGATCGGTGCATTTTTAACGTCAAGGCATATTGGCTCAACAGTGCCAGCCAACAGTTCTTCAACCCGACAATCTCTCTGCTTGATGCGCAGGGGAAAGAGCTTGCCCGCAGCAATGGTTTCTACAGTCTTGATCCTCTGATTGATTATGAACTCCAAGCCGATAGCACATATTATCTCCGCATCCGAGATTTGCTTTATCGTGGCAGCCCCGTGGCAGTCTACCGCCTGACAATAGGGGTTATCCCTTATAACGCCTATATCTTCCCCACAGGTGGGCAGATTGGCACAGTGGTTGAAGGGGTTGTTGGCGGTGAAAACCTCCCCGAAACTTCGTGGACAATCGATCTCACCAGGGACACAAACCCCGAACTCAAAGAGATTTTCACACCGTACGGCGTTTTTCCGTTTATTGCGAGCAGCACGCCTGAAACTGCAGAGGTCGAAATGAACGGATTCGAGTATGCAGCCGCGGCTATGGGTGAAAGTGGTGATATTGAAGGCGAGATCCTTTTTCAAACGAAATGCAGCCAATGTCATGAACTCCGTTCACCGAACAATCGGGCGCTTTCTGATGAAGAGTGGGCAGCGACCATTACGCGCATGGCGAACAAAGAAAACTCTGATATTTCGTCACCGGAACGCGATCGAATCATTGCTTTCATACAAGCGGAAGCGAAACGCTTGGGTGAATTGATAGCCCAACGGCTGAGACACGCCCAGGCAATTGACGTTCCCGGTGCGGTGAGTGGACGCATTTCCACACCCGGTGAGATTGATTATTACAAATTCACGATTCCTGAAGGGAAAACACTTGGGCCCTGGTGGGTCATCCAGCCATTCGACAATCCTAGTGAAACCGGTTTCGACACAGTCTACCCGCCCGAAACGGAGACAGATCTGAAGAAAGAGTATATCGGTAAAGGCGGGCGGAAGCTTCGTTAGTATCGATCCAATAGGACGGGCAACAACGTGTTTTCAAATGTCCCTGAAGATGACGTTGTTGGTTACGCGCTGACATACTATGAATCAGATCAGGATACCATAGAGATTTTGTCACTCGGGTCCGATGACGGCATTAAGGTCTGGGTCAATGATTAGCTAATCTTCAGTAAGCATGTCCATCGGGCGATTGCTCGTGCGCAAGATGTCATCGCTTTACCCCTTGTCAAAGGCCGTAACAAGATCCTTATCAAGGTTGAAAACGGCTATGGTCCCTGGGGGTTTTTCGCAACGATTGGGGGATATTCGTTGGAACTTTCCGCCGATAAGCTCAGTTCACCCTTGAATCCGTCGTTGACCTTGCTAGACGTGGAAGGGAAGGTTCTGGCAAATAACGTCGGTATCGGTGGGCGGCGTGATGCCCGGATTGACTATAGTTTTTCCAAGCCAGGCGCATATGCCCTGCGAATCGAGGACATTACCGGCCAGGGTGGCGCCGGCTACATCTATCGCTTGAGCGTCGCGCCGTCGATCCCTGATTTTGCCATTGATGTGACGCCAGACAATCCAAATATCGGGAGGGGCGGGACGGTTCTCTTAACCATCGTGGCGCCCCGCCGCGTCGGATTTACCGGGGAAATTGGCATAAAAGTGAAGAACCTGCCTCCTGGCGTGACAGCGAGCTCCGGTGCAATTTTGCAAGATACGAATCAAGGCTTCATTACGCTCACCGCGGCTCCTGATGCGCCATTAGGATACAGTGTTGTGCAGGTGATTGGCTCGGTGAGGACGACAAGCGATAAAGTGATTCAACGCGTTGCGACTCCTGTTGAGGCTTATCGCATCCAGAATCAACCGCTGACTGTGCAGCGCTCGAGCATCGTGGTGAGTGTGACCGAAGAACCGAGAATCACGCTATCCGTTTCGCCAAAGCACGTTATAATTACACCGGGAAAACGGATCCCGCTGGAAGTCATCGCCCAGCGTCAGCTCGGCTCACGGCAAGAGCTCACTCTTACTGTTGTTGGATTGCCATCGGGGGTTTGTCCACAGCGCGCAGTTACCATTCTCAAGAGCAATCAGACCAGAACAACGCTCGTGCTGGAGCCGGTCATCGTTGGCGTTGGAATTACGAGGCGTCAAAATCCCTTCATTGGCCGAGAACTTGACACGCGCCCATACAACATTGTCGTCAACGGTTCAGTTGGACAGAGACGAGTCGCTAGCAGCCCTGCCGTGCAGTTATCGATCGGAAAGGATCAGGGAAGGGAAATTGGGGAATGAAGGGTAATCAATGGAGGCGGGCTCAACAGAAAACAATATCAAAGATCTGCAGCCGTGTTTGCAGATTCATCCCCAGTTGGCAGACGAGTCAACAGGCAACCTGAAAGGGTTTTTCTCCCGTGCCCACTTTCTTGCTTGCCCAGAAGTTGGGAGATGCCGTTGGCACAACCGGTTTCAACCATACTGACAAATTCCTTGTACGCTCTAGATAATCCCAGGTAAGTTTTTTCCTTGAACTTATAGCGAGTAAAACGTGCTCTTCTCCCGTCAACCTGAACGAAGTGAAGGATCTCTTGCACTTTAACGAGGAGATTCTTAGACTTCCAAGAAACTACCTGTAATGAGTTCATTTTCAATAACTTGTTCACCGCACGAGGGGGCGAGGGAGTCCGATGGGATCGGACGAGCACGGAGAAGCGAGGGGGCAAGAACGGGTGATTTAACCCTGTGACTTAATCGTGCCACCGCACCGTTTTTCGGGGTTTTGTGTGGTCGAGAAATTGCCTCGAACCGCCATCAATGTTGCAAAGTGTAAAAAACATCAGAGCAACTATGTCCGATAACACAAGGGCTGCCACTTTGCCGAATCAGCTTTATTACGAATAGCACTTTCACTTGTTCAACGCCTTTCGCATAATCTGGCCTCGCTGAACGTAGTCCTCCCTCCCAAGCCGTACGCGCTCCAAATCCGCCGGCGTGACCTCCCGCCTTATTTGCGCCGGAACCCCCATTGCCAATGCCTCTGATGGGATTTCCTGCCCTTCCCGGACAACGGCGCCGGCAGCAACAATCGCCCGCTCGCCGATTTTTGCGCCAGTCAAAATAACCGCTCCCATCGAAATCATCGCGCCATCGCCAACTGTGCAGCCGTGCACAATTGCCCCATGACCGATCGTTACGTCGTCTCCGATGAGGCAGGGAAAACCCGGATCGAGATGCACAATCGCGCCATCCTGAATGTTCGTGCGCTCTCCAACTTCAATCCACTCCAAATCACCGCGCAGAACGCAATTGAACCAGATACTCGATTCCTCGCCAACGGTGACATCTCCCATAATCATCGCACCGGGGGCGATGAAGGCGGATAGATGGATCTTTGGTAATATATCTTGATAAGCTATCTGCATTTTTCCTCCAAATCTGATTGATAAGTCATAAATTTTATCATGCTTCGGGGCACTAGACAAGAAAATCTCTGCTTCAAATCATTATCCTCCAGCGATGTCAAGTTTACCAATTGACAACAAAAGCCCGCCGTGCTACAATTCCAAACGCCCTATCTTTCAAACCCATCAATCAGGAGAGGAATATGCAGCAGTTAGCAAACAAAGTTGCAGTGATTACCGGTGGCTCAACAGGGATCGGTGCGGCATCAGCGATTCTCTACGCGCGAGCGGGGGCAAAGGTCGTCGTCGGTGATATAAACATCGAAGATGGCGAAAAGACGGTGGCGTCTATCCAATCCGAAGGTGGAGCCGCTAAATTTGTCCATACCGATGTCACTGTGGAACCCGAAGTCGCGGCTTTGATAAAGACCGCGGACGAAGCATTTGGGCGGCTGAACGTGCTGGTGACATCCGCAGGCATTTTGAGCGGTCCAAGTATCCGAGTCGATCAATTCGACGAAGCGATGTTTGAGTCAGTGATTGACGTAAATCTCAAAGGCACATTTCTGTCGATTAAGCATGCTGTGCCAATTATGGAACGCAGTGGTGGCGGCGTCATCCTGTGTATCGCTTCTAGTGCGGGTGTACGTGGGGGTAGTTCATCAGTGGCGTACGGCTCAAGCAAAGGGGGTGTAAATGGGCTGGTGTTGACTGTCACACCACAACTTGCGCCACTCAATATTCGGGTTCACGCGATCTGTCCCGGCAGCATTGCTACTCCTCTGAAACTCAGGCAAATCGCTAAGTCTGCTGAACGATCAGGACAATCCCCGGAAGCTGCTGTTGAGAATGCATGCCAATCGTTAGGCGAGCCGGAGGGCGTTGCGCGTGTACTGACGCTCCTAGCGTCTGATGATGCTTCATATGTTCGGGGCACAATCTCCACGCGGTGATCGAATTGAAGGTCGATCTCCTCATTGCTTCAATGAATGCGCATACAAAATCTTGTACAGTGGAATTAGGCGAATGAAGCCGCGTTTGGCTGTCGACAGATGGGGCAATACGTAAGATTCGAACTGTTTGTCAATTGTACCGGTATTTGCTTTTGCATTTGTTAAAAGTTTCAACCGGTTCTGCAACAAAGTGTGTGCTTATGAACACACACTTCTATTTCCTCCTCTCCCAAATGTGGTTTACTTAACACACTTTCCCCTCCCTATCCGCTTCGTTTTACCTCTCCTTTTCTTCTAATCCGTACAAACCCTCTCCTCGTAAGGGATTCATGGTTTTGGCATACTCCTTGCCTGACAGAGATTAATCTATTGATTTCGTTAAACCAAATAACAATTTGGAGTGAGGAGGACAAAATCATGTTAGTTCGCATGTCATTTACAATAACAATCTCCATTTTCCTAGCGGGATTGGTCTGTTGCTTTATGTTTGGCTGTGACGATCAATCAGAAGCATCTCCTGCACACCCTGAAATTCAGATCTTGCAGGTTGGTGCATTTCACAGTGATGAAGTATCCGCAAAGTCAGGTGAAGTCTGGCTGGGATTGTATCTGACGCAAAATGGATATGAGTTAATCCCTTCAAGGATTACAGTAGAAGCTGTTTATGATCCGCTAGTTGATGCTGAAGGGGAGAAAACCGGCAAAGTAGTATCGGTAAGAAGCCCAATCGAGCCGATTTTTCTGGTGCAGAGCTTGGGAATGCTGAAAAGCGGAACCGTCAAGACGCTATTTTCTGAGCAAACAATTTTGGCTCCGGGCAAGTCTCTGAGTTTTACATTTGACAACAAAGCTGAGTATTATTTGACGGCGTTTGGTGAGGGAAGCATAGATTCGACCGGGTTTACTTCACTTCAAAACTACACAGTTGAGCTATCGCGGGGACAGTTGTCACAGGTAATTCTTTCATATAGCTCGACAAATGATGCCGTACCAAGTCTCCTTTGGGCTGGGGATTTGGATCGAGACGGTAAATTGGACTTACTTGTTAACGCAACCCCTCATTATGTCGTATATTCAGCGTCGACACTGTTTCTTTCGTCCATGGCTGAAGACGGTAAATTATTGCAGAAAGTCGCCATGTTCGTTGCTTCTGGATGTTAGTTGAACTGAGGAGGAGACTTGAGTGTGTTTCTGTGTAGCAAGATGTAATGGGGGTTTGAATCCCCTGACAGTAACTTGCAACTGTCAGCCTAACCTTAACAGCGTCGCTGGAAACGGCGGGGTTGGAAGCAAAGGGACAAGGCGAACACCCTATGGGAATGTAGACCCAAAAATAGGTGTGTCAGGCTAAAGACGGCAAGGCTAAAGCGAAAGTTGAACTGATGTTTGAAGCCCCGTTACCTCCAAACGGGTTAATCTACAAAGGGAAGAATTGAGATAACTTCCTAGTATCAGTCTGTAGACAAGAATGTCAAAGTGGCGTGGGTGACTTTTTTGTAATAAGTCACAATAGGAAGGTGTTTTCAAGTTACGCCTTCTAGCAAGTCGAATGCCATCGGGGTAAAATCAGAGCCTAAACCGTCTGCGAATGTACATCTTGTAAGAACAGGAAAGTCCCTAAGTTTCTCATTGAGAAATATGGGAGAGGAGATTCGATAGACTTATCATAACCCAAGTTGCGACCTATTCATCGAATATGTGAGTGAACTCAGAGCTGATTGATACTGCTAGCCAATACAAACAAGACCACTTTCAATTCAAATCCGTGTTGCGTTACTGCATGGATTGAACGTGGAAGCAGTTTGTTAATCAAACTGCCAGCCGTCTCAACAGACTTACGATGGTAATTAGCCAAGTAGGTCTCCCATGGTGGATACAGCCGCTTGGAATTCTTCTTGCGTACTGGCTTTAATTCGACTCCGACTGATGTAACAATATCTTCTATCTCATAATTATTGTATGCTTTGTCACCATAGCCCGGTGGCAAGTCGAAGTCAAACCACTGTAACCCTTCAACGTCCCCTGTACTGGCTGGGGTCACAAAAAATTCAACAGGGTGTCGACTCGCAGTCACTAGCAGATGAACTTTCAAGCCATAGAAATACCGACGTTTGGACGCTTGATAGCCTCGATATGCCTTATCGGTGTAGATTTTTGACCGACGAATGCGGAACAAACAGCAATTGGTATGGTATCCAGTGCATAGATTTTCTGTTGATTAAGTTGCACATAGCTTCGTCCCAAGATTTTGAACAATGTGGTGAACATCGGTTTAATTCGATGAAGTCGTCGGTTGAATCGACTTTTTGAAAGCATCTTGGGTATATAGCCATGAGTCTTTAGAAAGTCACAAGTGGTTTGCAAGTTTGCCCCGAAGAACAACGCAACGACGATGCCGGTGGTCATCACTTCGGCATCAGACATCTGCGTTTGTGGGTGTGGTTTTGAGTTGAGTGCTTCTAAGAGCTTGTCACAGAGATAGAAAATGGTTGCAATTTGGATGTCCATGGGTTTCTCCTTTGGTTTCTCCTTTGAGGTATTATGGTTTGGATTACCTCTACTTTAACGGAAAACCCATGGATTTTCAATTACTAGCAACTTGGGTTATCATAAGTCAAGCCGAATCAGAGTCATGGTTTTAGAAGGATTCTGAAATAGGTTTATCGCTACGGAGATAATCAGGGTAACATGAAACCTGTCCACCGAGCGGATTAGACATTATGTCTGAGAATCTAAAGGAATCCGGACAAAGCGGTTGCAAATAGTGATACAATAACCTGTAAAGGAAGTCTAAGGGCAACGCAACCTATCGCAACCTTAGAACCCTCAAACCATCTACAGTTTAATCGCCACTTATGACTGGGCAAGCCGTATGCGGCGAAAGTCGCACGTACGGTTTAGAAGCAGGGAAAATTCCGCGAGAAATCTACCTATGCTTACTGGGGGACAAACGAAAAGAGAAGCTAGGCCTCAGATTAAGGGCATCGAAAGAATGGGTTGCGTGTTTTGGGACGAACGCAAAATCCTTAATCGAAATCCCGTGGGAAAGGGGGGTGGAGTTTTCGGCCGCAGAATGTATGGCAATTGCTGCGTCCGCACAGGAATTTCAGCGTGGTGAAAGCTCAGAAGTACGCAACAGCAACTGCGTGATACGCCTATAGCCATATTTCGGATAACGGGCAGATAGTTTTTCGATTTCATCTCGTAGCACTTCGTAGCACTGGTTCTAAGGGGTCGCTTTTAGGTTGATAATAGAGACTGCTCCGATTGAAGCCGAGAACCTCACAAATGTGTCGAACCGAGTAATCGGTATGTAAAGCCTCAACTATCTGTCGCTTTTGAGACCGATTCAAGTCAGCCAAGTCGAGGCTTTTTTTGGATGTCTAATGCCAGGGTCAATCGACCGACGAGTTGCTCCAGTTGAGCAATCCGCTCTTTAGAGTCGTTGGATTGCTTATCAGTGGATTCAAAGAGAATCGCTGCGTTGTCAAGGAGTTGGTGTTTCCACTTTGATAGTTGTTCTTCGCTGAGGTTATGCTGTCGACAGAGTTGCGCTTGTGAACTTTGGTTGGTAAGTGCCTCAATAACGACTTCCGCCTTAAATTGGGGTGTGAATCTTCTTCGTTTTGCCATCGGATTCTCCTTTCAATCTGACTGTCATTGTATCACAATCTTGGTTTAGACAATGGGCTAAATTTCCGATGGCAGTACAGTAATTTAGACCACAAATAAGCAAAGTTAAACCAAGTGTTGTTGCTCAAATTCACTCGGCGTCAAATACCCTAACGCCGAGTGAGGTCGTTTCTGGTTATAAACTTGTCCAATAAAATGCCCGATTCGCGCTCTGGCATCCATTATATCATCGTAGCCATTGAGATACACCTCTTCCTCCTTGAGGGTTCTTATCAGTCTTTCGGCGTAGCCGTTCTCCCACGGACACCCCCGATGGGCTAAGGAGATGTCAATCCCATGACCGATGAGAGTGGAAATATAAGCTGTCGAAAGATACTCAACTCCCTGGTCGCTAGGGTGAATCTCTGGAATGCTTTGGCTTAATGCCTGTTGCAACGGTCTCAATGTGAGAGGTTGTGTCAACTGCCGACTCAGTTGCCAGCCTCTTCCCATTCGAGTCAATACATCGATTAACACCGAAACATAGATGAATTGCCCCCCCGATAAGATCGGGATTCAAAGCAACTTGAGATGTTGCGCAATGCGAGTTTTGACAAAAACCTTCCCTTTACAACCGTTTTAGTTGACAGTTGGTATGCCTCCCGTCAAGTGCTTGTTTACATTCAACGGCTTGAAAAGGTCTACTATTGTCCGCTAAAGAGCAACCGTCGTGTTGACGATTCGGATGGCAAACACCCACACCAAAGAATTGACCAACTCAACTGGAGTGAAACCCAACAGACCCATGGGAAATCCATCCACCTGAAGAATTTCCCCAAAGGTCATCGAGTGAAGTTTGTGCGCTCCACCGAGCGCACGGAATATGTCGTGACCAACGACCTCACTCAAGATTCGACGACTCGTTGGAAGATTGAGCAATTTCACCGACAAGCCAAACAGGTCACCGGTCTTCAACGCTGCCAGTGTCGCAAACAGAGGGGGGTGAGAAATCATATTGGGTGTTCGATGTGAGTCCGGGTCAAACTCAATCGTCTTGCCCGTCAGACCGGCAAGATGATTTACCAACTCAAGGAGTCACTGCTTGACGATTATCTGCGTCAGCAACTGCTTTCACCTTTTATTCCAATGACTCTTGCGTAAGTCCTAAACTTTTGATGGAGGTGTCAAAATGAACAACGCAAAACCGCATGTTGTGTATCTATCAAGCAGCGCACATAACGACTGGCGAGAGCCGGTGAAAGCTAAATATCCGGATGACGATTGGGTTATTTTCGTTGGGCCTTGTGAGGAGCACGGACTCAGCGACGCAATGGGAGCGCCGGGGGATGTGAAACCTGGGCATAAACTTCGTATCATGCAGATGCTCAGTAAAAGCGACTTCTTATTCGGCTATATTCCGAATGACCGCTACAGGTCCTTCAATATCATGCTGGAGATTGGAATCGCACGCGCATGGCGAAGGAAGATTCTCTTTGTCAATGAAGCAAGAAGTCTGGATGAAGAGGTAAGGTGTGCTCAACCTTATGTCGATGAATCATTTGACTCGTTGTCAGCGGGGTTGGATCGACTCCATCAATTCATCACTGTGGATGGAGGCGTCCCTTCCGAAAATCGTGTGTTGAGACCCGAAGTCCAGCAGCCTGTCAAGCCTACCGGTCGTGTCGAGCATAAAATCTATCTCTCAGGTAGCAGCGACCCCGGGTGGGTGAATCATGTCCAAACGCATTATTGTGATGATGAAGCGGTCACCCTCATCGTCGAGGCAGGCTTAGACGCCGTTGCGGACAGTGACATCTTACTCGCTTGCCGGACAAGCAGCGAAGGAAGACTTTTCAATCTCTCCCTCGTGGTAGGCTACGCCAGCACCCTCGGCAAACGCATCCTGTTTGTCAACGAAGGTGATCACCACTCCCATGCGTATGATTATGTCAAACCGTTTTCGGATGGCTACTTCACCAACCTTGATGAAGGCTTGCGCTATCTCGATTACGCTGTGGGTATCGAAGAACGGTTATAATCCAACCTATGGATATACTGATGTTATTTCGCTTTTCAAACATTAAATCGGATCGTCAAGACATCGCCATCCTGTACGACGTAATCTTTTCCTTCAAGCCACAGTAAACCCTTTTCCCTCGCTTTCGCCAGGCTGTCACACTGCACGAGTCCTGCCCAATGGATAGTTTCGGCGCGAATAAATCCAAGTGCCATATCCGTGTGGATTGCTTCCGCGGCATCGAGTGCTGTCATTCCCTGCTTGAGTGTCCAGGCTCTCAACTCACTAGAAACGACGGTGAAAAAGGTTATCAACCTGAGCAGACGGTATGAAGCGTGGATAACCCGCGTCAGTGCGGATTCATTGAGTCCCATTTCAGCGAGGAATACCGCTGCATCTTCTGAATCAAGCTGCGCAATCTCCATCTCCAATCTTGCAGAGAGCGTGATGATCTCAACCTGCGGCTTTTGCGCGTATTCCGCGAAAGCCGTGCGTATTTCTTCCGCCCGATTCAATTGGTCTTCACCAATATTGAGAATCAGCAACAGCGGTTTTTGCGTCAAAAATCCGTAACCCCGTATCGCCTTTTCATCTTCAGGTAAGAAATCGATTTCTCTAAGCGCAATGCCCGCCTCAAGTGCTTCTTTGCATCGCTCCAATACAGCGCGCTCATGTTCTAACACCGGGACTTTTTGTGCGCGAAGTTCCTTGTTAAGCCGATCTAGTCGCTTGTCGATAATCTGTAAATCGGCAACGGTGAGCTCAATGTCGATTGTCTCAATGTCCCGCTTCGCATCTACACGTCCGTCAACATGAGGCACTGAATCCTCTTCAAAGGCACGGACGACGTGTGCCAGCGCATCAACCTCGCGCAACTCCGCAATGAGCCTTGCCTCCAACCCTTCCTTCGCAGCATCACCCTTAGAAACGCCGGCAACGTCAACATAATCAATACTTGTCGGAGTGACCTTCTTCGGGTGAAATATCGACGCCAGCGATTCTAGCCGTTCATCCGGAACTTTCACTGAACTGATGTTTAATCCTTTTTTGGTGATATATGTTCCCGTTTCTGCCTCGGATTGTGTCAGCGCATTGAAAACAGAGGTTTTCCCGACATAGGGCAGTCCAACAATGCCAATTTTCATAAGAGCTCCCCCTCGTTCCGATTTGGATAATGTAGCAAGAGCATATCACTTGAGATCGCGCGATGTCAAGGTCGTTCTCTGCGCTGAAACTAAAGCCTTGACGTGATTTCCCAAGTGAGGTACAATTGAGTATCATTCGGCAGCAGACCTGCCTGACTAGGCAGGGGAACTTTAACCTGACACCTTCATTGCATCGAGGTAAATGACACGCTCCGATTAGAAAGATCGAGGCTGCTACCGTGTGTAGAGAAAAAGCGATGAGATTTCAAGGAAAATCCGTCATTGTGACCGGAGGGGCTTCAGGCATTGGAGAGGCAACAGCGAGGCTGTTTTCTGCCGAGGGGGCAAACGTCGTCATTGCTGACGTGAATCCTGCTGGCGAAGCCGTTGCACAACAACTCTGTCAGCAAGAGGAGGAAGCGATCTTTGTTCAAACCGATGTATCGAAAGCGGATGATGCAGAATGCCTGATTCAAGCGACTTTGAGCCAATATGGTCGGTTAGACATCTTGCACAATAACGCGGGGATTCTGGTTGTTGGCGATGTCACAACAATTTCGGAAGCCGATTGGGATCGATGCATCGACATTAACCTGAAAGGCGTCTATCTCGTTTCTAAATATGCGCTTCCTACAATGCAGGAAGCAGGCGGTGGGGTGATTATCAACACTGCCTCCACAGCGGGGATATCCGGTGGAAGTGGTTATGCTGTCTACGGCGCATCGAAGGCAGGCATTATTCTTCTGACGCAGTGTATGGCTTTAGATTTCGCAAAACACAATATTCGCGTCAATGCGGTTTGTCCTGGCCCAACGGCGACACCGATGATTCTTTCACCTGACGCTGACCGAGAAAGTGCACTTGAGCGATGGGCACAAGAGTTGCCAATTGGACGTGCGGGCGAACCGGAAGACACCGCCAAAGCCGTCGCTTATCTGGCGTCTGATGATGCGTCATTTGTTACGGGAAGCGCATTTGTCGTTGATGGAGGGCGCTTGCTGACCGGCATTGGACAGCGTATCGCCGTTGATACCTGACCAGAATCGGAGTATTTGGTTAGATTATACTTGAGAGAAGTTGAGCCAGATTAGTGGGCGACGCTTCGATTTTCAAAGGTGACCAGACGGTAAGCGGCATGCTGTTGGATGGAAAGTGAAAATCGACGCCGTTCCCGCCCCTGACAATGTAGGAGTGCAGGCTAGTGTGATAGCGAGGAAGACAGATGTAGAATTGAGGGGAAGCAGTGAGAAGAAGCGCAGGAGGGGAAAGTTTTCATCGAACAGCTCACTCAAGTACGAATTCGACATTGACCCGATGTGGAATAGCCCCAGATTCATATCCACGGCCCATCAGCACCCGGACGCCAGCTCTGCCTTGCTCACCATAATCAAGCGTGTAGTTGTTTACATACATGCCAACGAACCGATCTGCAAGTTCCGTTTCCATATCGCGTGCATAGGTCATTGCATATTCTAAGCCCTTCCCTCGATGCTCAAGTGAATATTGAATGCTCTGCCTGAGGAGCGATGTAATGTGGTGGATTTTCTCCTTCCCGAGATTCCGGCGGATTGCATTCACCCCCAATGGCAGCGGCAATCCGGTTTCCTCATACCACCACTTCCCCAGATCCATAACTTTGTGTAGCCCCGTGCGAGCGTAGGTCAACTGTCCTTCGTGGATAATCAACCCTGCATCCGCCCGACCTTGTTGAACATGCGCTAAAATCTGATCGAAACGAACAACTTCCGGTTCAAAATCCGGTTGACAGAGACGCAACGTCAAGTAAGCCGTCGTCATTTTTCCGGGAATCGCGATTTTTTTACCCGCGAGCGCTTCTCTGCGCATTGGTTCCTTGGAGACGACGAGTGGTCCGTATTTATCACCGATACTTGCCCCACAAGGCATCAAAGCGTAGTGATCGGCAACGTAAGCGTAAGCATGGACGGAGATAGCTGTCACCTCTAACTCCGCGTTGAGTGCCCGTCGATTTAAACTCTCAATGTCTTCGATAACGTGGATAATCTCGACGCCATCAGTTGGAATGAGCCCTTTAGCCAGGGCATAGAACATAAAAGCGTCATCAGAATCAGGGCTGTGACCGATACGAATCTGTTCTGTTTGTGACATCAGTTTCTCCCATTAGCAGAACCATTTTTTGTCCCATGAAGGTATGATTACATCGGATCTAAAATACTCGTTAGGGACAATTATGCTCATCCCTGCATCCCATTATCCTGTTTTCTATCTGAAGCCTTCCAGTACTTCACATTCTCACGGAGCTACCTGGTATATCCTGCCGATAGGGTCGAAGCCCCGTTTCTGATATATTATGCCTGCCGATTATATCAGATAATAGAATTGATGTCAAGGTGTTAAGTAGATATGTAGAAATTCCGGGAGGGTATACTATCATTAAATGTTTGAGAAACTGTACAGTGACAGAAATTTTTCCCTTTTCGTCGTCCACGACAAGTGATGAGTGACGAGTGATTCTCATGCATCACTTCTCACTCCTTACGCTAGACGCCAGATCACTGATGCAGAGTTGACTGACTTTCTCAAGGGTTTAATGATAGCACACCATGCCGGAATTTCTAATTAAACCAGATTTTTCTTGCAATTTTGTGATTGATTATGTATAATTATCTCCCGCTTTGGAGGGGTTATCCACAATGATCTCCCGTAGCTCAGCTGGTAGAGCAGGTGGCTGTTAACCACTTTGTCGGCGGTTCGAATCCGTCCGGGAGAGTTAAATAAAGCCCCGTTTGATATTTTTGTCAAACGGGGCTTTTTTATTGGCGCTGCAGCGTTCTTCCGTCCCAACAGATGCTCTGGCAATGAGTTCCTCGCACGGTGATGCCCAACACAGCTTTCTATTTGTGCATGGATAAACCGTTTGATTATGAATTTCAGCTAGAAGGTCTGGAAAAACAGAATTTTTATCTAGAGGGGGATTTTGATGGACAACCTCTTGAACCAGGTATAATGACCTTCATCTATATCATCTTCTGTCCCAAAACTCGCGGGACCGGGAAAGCGCAACTCGTATTAATCAAAGATGGTATTCCGGTCTATCGAATCGTTCTCTCCGGTCGTGGTATCGAACGAAATTGAGATTGACACATTGAATCAGATGTTGTGAATTTTCAGAAAGGATTAACAATGCCAGAAAAACCGAGACACACCAACCGACTCATCAACGAAACGAGTCCTTACCTCCTGCAGCACGCACACAACCCCGTCAATTGGCATCCGTGGGGCGAAGAAGCATTGGAGCGTGCCAAGCGTGAGGACAAACCGATTCTATTGAGCATTGGCTACGCTGCGTGCCACTGGTGCCATGTTATGGAGCACGAGTCCTTTGAGAACGAACATATCGCCACGGTCATGAACGAACATTTCATTAACATCAAGGTCGACCGTGAGGAACGCCCAGACCTAGATGAAATCTACATGAACGCTGTCCAAATGCTTACCGGGCAAGGCGGCTGGCCCATGACCATGTTTCTGACGCCGGACCTCAAGCCGTTCTACGGAGGTACCTACTTTCCGCCAGACAATCGCTACGGGCGTCCGGGTTTTCCACGTGTGCTGCTTGGCATCGCGGAGGCTTACCGTGAACGTCGTGAAGCTGTGGCAGAACAATCAGAGCAAATCACTGCCAACCTGAATCAGCTCTCAGGAATGGAAGGGCACGGTCATCAGTTGACAACTGACTTGCTCGATACGGCTTTTCAGGACTACCGATCACGATTCGACGCGCGATGCGGCGGTTTCGGGCAGGCGCCCAAGTTTCCACCAAGCATGGGACTCTCCCTATTATTGCGTCACTGGCATCGTACAGGTAACCTCAATGCGCTTGAGATGGTTGAAGTCACGCTGGAAAAAATGGCGCGAGGCGGTATGTATGACCAACTCGGCGGAGGATTTCATCGCTATTCAGTCGATGAAAGATGGCTCGTTCCTCACTTTGAGAAAATGCTCTACGACAACGCTTTGCTGACGGTAGTCTATCTGGAAGCATATCAGGCGACAGGGAAAACCTTTTATCGCCAGATCGCCATGGAAACGCTTGACTACGTTTTACGAGAGATGTATAATACGGAAGTTGGCAGTTTCTATTCGACACAGGATGCAGACAGCGAAGGCGTTGAGGGCAAATTCTTCGTCTGGACGCCAGATGAGGTGGAAGAACTCCTTGGCCAAGAAAAAGCCAAGATTTTCTGCGAATATTATGACATAACCAAGCATGGTAATTTTGAACATAAAAACATCCTTCATGTCCAAACTCCGGCAGATCTTTTCGCCAAAAAGCTGAGAATGGATGTGCAGAAGATAGAGGCGATACTTGCCGAAGGCAAGGGTAAGCTCTTTGAAGTTCGCGAAAAACGGATTAAGCCCGGTTTAGACGACAAAATCCTCACAAGTTGGAACGGCTTAATGATCCGGAGTATGGCAATGGGATACCAGATCCTCGGTGACGAGCGCTACCGCGAAGCCGCAGAAAAATCAGCGAGATTCATTTTAACTGAGCTCTCGCAGGATAGCAGGTTGCTGCTGCGTACTCACCGTGAGGGCAAAAGCCACCTGAACGCTTACCTTGAGGATTATTCCTACTTCGTTGCTGGCTTGATCAATCTCTACGAAGCAACCTTCGAGCTAGAGTGGCTGAAGGAAGCGCAGCAACTCAATCAGATCATGATCGAACAATTCTGGGACGATGTAAACGGCGGTTTCTTCTTTACAAGCAAGAATCACGAATCCCTCATTGTCCGCTCAAAATCCGGGTATGATGGCGCGACGCCGGCTGGCGCATCAATGGCTATCCATAATTTGTTACGGCTTGACAAACTCCTCAACCAACCAGATCTGTGGGAGAAAACGGAGACTACCCTCGATATCTATTACCATCAAATAGAGCATTCTCCCAGCGGATCGGCGCAACTGCTCTGCGAACTCGATTTTCTGCTTTCCACCCCCAAAGAGATTGCAATTGTCGGTCAGAGGGAGGGCGAGGATACCAAAGTCGCATTGGAATCTATCCATAGCCGCTTTGTTCCAAGCAAGGTGCTCGCCCTTGCCAGCGATGAAGAAGATGTCAGCGATTTCATTCCGCTCCTTGAAGGCAAAACGCAAATTGATGGCAAAGCGACAATCTATGTGTGCGAGAACTACACCTGCAAGGCACCGACGACGGATTTAGAAGAACTGGCAGGTCTGCTTCAAGAATAGGGTTATCTGGGAGATTTCGGGCAGAGGCGAACATGCACCATCAAGTGGAAGAGATCATGTACACATTTTGGATAGCCGTGCTGTTGATTGCCGCCTGCAATTCTAGTTTGCTTATCGATTCCCTGATGACATCAGAGCCATCTGAAATTCCGACACAGACCGATGTTCGGATGCGGGCACTGGCTGCAGGAGAGTTTCGCTTGCCAGCAGCCAGTGCCTTCGGTGAAAAGGGGTTCCACGAAGTGCTGGTAGCTACCCATACCGTGCCGCAGGATTTGCGTTCTACAACTGGTATGAAGTTTGTCATCTCGCTATGGGATGCCGGGCGGCCGGGGCAAACCTGTATCCGACATCATCCCTTATCCGGGTGTGCTACGGTAGACTGGTCTGATGCAGAAGGTCGGCCCAAGGTGCCGCCTGGTGGCGTGTTTGAGAATAGCATCACTCTCCAACTCGCATCCGGAACGCAGAAGTTCTTCTTGAGCGAATCGGAAAAACTCGCCGATGCACCGGATGCCTTCAAGCCGGGTTGACCTCACACCGCAGTGGGCGGAGCCGCCCGCAAGTGGGAAGTAGACATAAAAGACGAAATAAGCCCTGGCAGCCAGATTAAATTTCGTCTGGTCATGACGAAATTCAACCCTCCTGATGTTCGTATCGCCTACGAAATTCGCCTGGAGCCGATTAAATGAGGGGTGTGGATAATTGAGTGTTCAAAGACTTCTGTTAAAACTGACAAATCGGCGAACAGATTCACTGATTCGTTGATTCGTTGATTCTCAGACAAGGAGTACCATCATGGACGAAAATGAATCTGACAGGAGAGAGCAGGCACTACTTTATTTATATGAGGGAGAAGAACACCAGATGCGTGGTGAATTCGGACCTGCAATCGAGTTGTATATGAAATCGATCGACCTCTATCCGACTGCGAAAGCGTACACATGGCTCGGCTGGACTTACAGTATGATGGGACGCCTTCAAGACGCGATCGAAGAATGTCACAAAGCCATTCGTCTGGATCCCGACTTTGGCAATCCCTACAACGATATCGGTGCGTGTCTGATCCAACTCGGCGAACATGACGCCGCTATCCCCTGGCTGGAAAAAGCGATTCAAGCACCTGACTACGAAGCACGGTGCCATCCCCACATGAACCTGGGGCGGGTCTGGGAGCATCGGTTGGAATGGGATAAAGCAATCGAAAGTTACAAACGTGCCTTATATGAAAGTCCCGATTACGAACCCGCATTCACCGCGCTCAGAAAACTGCGGGCGAGGCTGAATTAGATTATGTGAGAGTTCAAAAAGTTCAGGAGTTCAGGAGTTCATTAATGAACCAATTTACCCATGAACTATCACCTACTTACCTACGTTTTACGCTTTACGCAATACATATTGGGCATGACTTCCAATAGCACTGAATGAGGAGAAAACAATGGCAATTTTAGAAGGTGGTCAAATCATTACGAAAGTTCTAAAGCAAGAGAACGTCGAATATCTCTTCACACTCTGCGGAGGGACAATTGAATCAATCTACGAAGGGTGCCTCAACGATAGTATCGAGATCATCGACACACGCGTAGATCAATCTGCGACGATGATGGCTGATGCGTATGCGCGGGTGACAGGGAAAGTCGGCGTCAGTGGCGTCACCCGAGGACCGGGACACGCAAACATGATCTATGGGCTGGCAACAGCATACATGATGGGAAGCCCTTTATTCTCAATAAGCGGTAACAGCGACGCCGATCAACTCGACATGGGCGGCTCTCAGGAGTACAATCAGACAGGACTGGTCAAGCCGATTACCAAATGGACACGGCTGGTCATGCAGACGGAGCGGCTGCCGGAGTATGTCGGTACAGGATTTCGTAAGGCATTGGGTGGTCGGCGAGGTCCTGTCCACTTGAGCGTCCCTTACGACATTTTATATGACAAAATTGATGACGCAGACCTCGCTTATCCTGAACCCACAAACTCTCGTACGCAAGCCAGAGTCCACGGCGATCCGGAGCAGATTGACTGCGCACTGAAGTTGTTGGCGAAAGCCGACAATCCGGTGATCGTCGCCGGTGGCGCGATTCACTGGCAGAACGCCATCGACGCACTCTTAGATTTTGTGGAGACAACAGGAATACCGTTTTTTACGAGAGGCAGCGATGTCAACGCAATCACCCGTCCGCATCCGCTCTTCTTTGGTATGGCAACGTCGCGCTTCGCCAATGCCTCAAAGGAACTCCGCAACGCCGATGTGATCCTCGCCTTGGATGTCAAATTCGACACAAACATCAACTACGGCAAACCACCGCTCTTTCACCGAGATGCCAAATTTATCTGCGTCGATATCGACCCGGAGGAGATGGGAAAAAATCGACCCTTCGAGGTTGGCATCATCGGTAATCTGCAATCCGTATTGACCGAGATGACAAATAACGTCGCCAAGCATGATCTTCGCAAGCCAACGGATTGGATTGAACGTTTGAATCTCGCCCGTCAACGATTTTTGCAGCGCGTCGCTGAAGGGGAAAACTCAGATAGTGTTCCCGTTCATCCTCTACGCATCTGCAAGGAGGTTCGAGAATTGTTCGGAGATGACACCACAATTAGCATCGACGGTGGGGATGCCTCGCTCTTTTCACATATCGCGTTTGATCATTATCACCCATCCTACTTCCTGTTCACGGGCCCAATCGGCGGCATCGGACAAGGCGTCCCATTCGCACTGGCTGGGAAGGTGGCAAGACCAGACCATCCAAGCGTCTTAATCTCCGGCGACGGTTCCTTCGGATACGGGCTCATCGAGTATGACACGGCGCTGAAACATAACTTACCGATCATCTCGATTATCTCAAGCGATCGGGCGTGGGGAATTGTGAGACATCCACAGATCCAACGCTACGGGCTGGAGCGCTCCGTCGCAACAGACCTCCGATCGGTCGATTATGAGCGGCTTGCCCAAGCCCTCGATTGTCACGGGGAACTTGTCACCAAACCAGATGAAATCTGCCCAGCCTTGCAGCGGGCTGCCGATGCGGGTGTGCCAGCGGTAATTAATGTCCCGACAATCTTCACGAGTGCGGCGGCGTTCTGTCCGCAATGAAAATTCCAACCGAGCAGTCTCCTAGCTTTTGACAAATTAATCTCTTTCTGTTCCTCATCGCCGGCGATGAACACCGCGTCAAACACTGTGTGTTGAACGGGAATCGCCGCGAGGTAAGCCAGCACGAGGTCTTCCTCATCCGTCGCCCAGATGTGCACGGGACCGGACCTGGGTTGACTCTGCCGTTCAATCTACTGCTGACGCGTCGAGGGGCCCGTGATTCGCAGGGCGATGATCGACATATCGTGTTCGCGGCAGAAGTATCAACAGATGCGTTCCCCGAATCCCTTTGTCAAGCCGTACACGCCGGGATTATCAAGCGGAACTTTCTCCTCCGACGGAAACCAATTCCGCGTCCGTTCATGAACGGTGAATGTGATTGATACGATATGAAGTTGGTTTCCGATATGTCAATGGCCTTCGGCCTAGCCATCTGATGTTGGATATTGCATGACTTTCTCATATAGAACTTATAGCGAGTAAAACGCACTTTTCTCCCGTTAGCCTCAACGGAGTGAAAGATCTCTTGCACCTTAACGAGGAGATTCTTCGCTACGCTCTATTAGACTTTCAAGAAACCACCCGCAATGAGTTCATACAAAACTGGCGACGGTCTTATTAATCATCGTGCTTTCTCTTTTGAAGCGTTGTATGATTGTTTCGCGATTAAATATCCCATCAAAGATGAGAACAGGAGGCATTTTATGGCGGTACAGTATATCTTTGCCGGCATTGACACGATTATGTGAGAAGCCTGAATCGTTTCGCCATGTTAATGCACGCTGATCTCGCGCTATGTCATAGCACAACTGAAATCCGAGTATGTTCGTGTCCTGGTTAGACCAAACGATGAGATCAAAAAAGTCATCATGGAACCACCGACGTCGTGGCTCACCAGGAATTTGTCGGACTTTGCTTAGTGGTATTTCTGTTAGCATGATAACGTAAGTTTTTGTAAACTGAGACCCGAAGGGTTTTTATGAAAGTTAAGAAGGCAATTCCAAAAAACCCGATCTTTGATTGGGGTTGAAATTTGGCCCACTAAGGATTCGGTGGTGAAGTACAAATCAGTATCTCCATCGTCTCGTCGCTTGTGTTTTCGATGCCATGTTCGCACCACGGCGGCAGATGGATGAACGTGCCTGCCTCTACTTCGACTTTCTCGCCAGCGAGCGTCATTGTGCCTTGTCCGCGCAAAATGACATAGCACTCCTCTGTGTGATGGCTGCCCGACTCTAGCACAACATGGGGCGGCACGTAGAACATCACCAGCCCTAGATTCTGGGCAGGGGCTTTCGGGTTAGCTGGATGGACGACGCGCACGCCGATTCCTTCGCAGTCAGGATATTTCACCGGCACACCATCCTGTACCCTGACAATGTTTGGCAGCACTTTCTCTTTGGGCTTCGGAATCGGTGGCTCGCCTTCGTAACCTTTGAACATCGTAATTTTTGCCATTTATGTTACCTCACCAAATAAAAAATTGGCATGGTATGCTATCACTAAATCCGTGAGAAAATCTGTCCCATTTGGCGGATCGAGAAGACGACCCACGATTTGAGTTCAAGGGTTCAAACGTTCAATGAACCCATGAACTCCCCGATAGATCGAGGTACTCTCTCAATGTTAACTATCCAGTTCTGATGCAGGTTCTCAAGAATTTAGTGATAGTACCATCTCAGTCGCCTTTCTGTTTATTGGCAACTCTCTGCGTTTTGAGATGACTCATGCCCCTCATTTCACAACAAGGAACAAAACCTGTTTATTGCGTTTCACTTGTAACAGAATCGATTCCGCGTCCGTCTTCACAGCCAATTTGAACTCGTCTACATTGTGGACAGGTTGATGCTCGACTTCGAGTAGGACATCCCCTTTGTGGATCCCTGCCTCGGCAGCCGGACTGCCCGGCGTTACGCCAGAAATTAACACGCCTTCATCGGGAGTGTACCCGAATTTTTCAGCAAGAGCCTCGGTGAGGTTCTGCACACTTAGCCCTTTCCAATCTCCTTTGCGGAGGTGCTTCGTGTTTCGTGTCAGGTGTCGAAGCACACCTTCCGAACGTTCATCAAGCGTCACGGAGATATCGAGCTTTTCGCCCTCCCGCATGACGGTGACAGATATGGTGGTACCGGGCTTGTACATTGCGATTACATGCCGCAGATGATTTGGATCTTCGATGGCTTGACCTTCAACGGCGATAAGGACGTCACCTTTCTGTAGACCTGCTTCCTTGGCAGGCGTATCTCTGCCGACGTCGTTGATCAACGCGCCCATCGGTTTGTCTAGCCCCAGCTTATCAGCCAAGCCCAAATCAACGTCCTGAATCATAACACCGAGCCAACCGCGTGCAACTTCCCTGTGTTCGATCAGGTCTATCGCAATATGCCGAACAGTGTTGATCGGGATGGCAAACGGCCTCGCCGGTGGATTGGCGACGCTCATACCAATGATTTCGCCGTTTGTGTTGACGATTGCGCCACCGCCTGAACCGGGGCGAAGGTTCGTGTCGATCTCGATCCAGTTTTCATAATTGAATACATGGGGGTTGCGTCCGACGCCGCTGATCATTCCGAAATAAACAGCGGGTTCCTGATTGGCTGTATGTCCGAGGGCAAGCATCAACTCGCCGATGGAAATTTGATCCGAGTCGCCAAACTTCGTCGCGGGCAGCGCATTCACATCGACTTTTACTACAGCTATTCCCGTTTCTTTGTCGGAGCCAATCACTATGGCGTCAAGGCGCGTGCCATCTCGAAGCGTGACGATGACCTCTCTGCTATCGTTGACTAATTCGATAACAGTGGCAATGTGTCCTTGTTCATCAAGCAGGATACCGGATCCAAAAGCAGCCTGATCGGAAAGAGCCGGTGGGAATATGGCTTCAGGCATCATGCTATGCCGACGTTCTCGCTTGTCCCGATCTGGAACGCGAAAGAAGAAATGGTGCTCTTCGTCTTCCTCCTGATTTGAATTCCGCCGGAACCGATTACGAAATTGTGGGCCGAACCATTCCCAACCTTCAGGACTCCTGCGGCGGTGCTCAAAGTGCCGACTCTGATCTCTGTCCTCGTCCGATCGCTCGGTTTCAATCCCAACAACCGTTTTTCCAACTTCCTGGGCGATCTCTGCTAACCTCTTGCTAACCTCTTGCAGTGTCTGTCGTTCATCTGCTGCCGGGGCAGTGTGTTGAAACACGCCAAAGACGAATACGCAGGTGAAAATGACGCTGAGTGTTTTGCGTACATCAGATTTCATTTTTGTTACCTCCTTTTAGTTAAGAGGTAACACACTTCGCACATCGGTGAGTTTCATCAAATTGCGTCGATTATGGAAGGCTTATCTGCCCAATGCTGTTAGTCTAGCATAATCGAGATATGGATGCGACTTAAAAGAAAAGAACCACCTTGACGGCAGAAAAGTGACATGCTATACTCTCCTTCCACAGAGCGCCTGTATTTTAGAGCGCCTGTATTTTCAGTAATTTTCAAAAAGGAAGTAATGGTTTGTAGTGAGGCGATTGATCGCCGTCCCAAACGTGTCCACAGCCGGAACAAGCATTCCACCGTGCCATGGTCCTGGCAGGCCTCCAATCGCATAAATTTGCCCATCTATCCCACTGGAGGAGGGTTAAGTGAAAAAGGTAACCCTTTTATTGTGTTTCGTTACGATGGTAATGTCTGTTTGGGCGGAAGAGAATCAGAAGAAGACATCAATTGGTGACCCCGTCAAACGTGGTGGTTTTGGGGGACCGGTATTAAAAGTGACAGAGATCAACGATGTGTTCGGCTTAATGATCGGCGGGCGAGGTGGTTGGATCCTCAACCATACGTTTGCGATTGGCGGAGGCTTTTATGGCTTACTCAGGGACATAGGGGTGGAAGACTCACGTTTTGAACGCGATTTTGAGTTCGCTTATGGCGGGCTAGAGTTAGAATATATTATCGCCCCCCGTAGAGTCATTCATCTCTCTGTTCAAACCTTGATAGGCTTCGGTGGTTTGACAGATCGGGAGCGGAGCTTCGATAGGTTTGATGAATTCAATCGATTTGATGGTCCTGATGACTCCTTTTTTATCGCTGAACCGGGACTCAATTTGATATGGAATATGAAAACGTACCTCCGGATCGGTTTGGGTGGGAGCTATCGTTTTATTCGTGGCGTTGGGGTAGAAGGCCTCCACAACTCAGATCTGAGCGGTTCTTCGGTCATACTGATCTTCAAATTTGGTCGCTTCTAATCACCAAACTGCCTACTTCGTGCTCAACCGCTTGCGAAGTTCATTGAGGCGTTGGATGACAGCGATTGAATCTGTTCCATGAAAACCAAGATCGTGGGCTTCATCAAGCACCATTTCTGCTTGGATTGGACTGCCGATAATCAAGTTCATCGCTTTGTCATAAGCGTTCTGTGCCCTTTTCGCATCGCCGCGCTGTTGGCTGATATACGCGAGATAGATATAGGCAGCCGCAAGGCGTGGCGAGTGTGATCGGCTTTCGATAAACTCCTGGAAGGCAGCGATGGCGGCATTATAGCGTTGGTCTTCATAGTGGACTCGCCCAATACGGAACTGCGCCTGATCCGCGAAGCTGTCCTTATAGCCCTCCGGGAGGTACTGCGCCTGTTTCGGGTAAGCAATTGTCGTTTGATAGGCTTTCAAAGCTTCGTCGTATTGCTGGAGTGAGCGATAAATTTCGCCAAGCTGGAAATATGCCATCATAGTCTGCGAAGAGGGGGGATAATTCTCGATCAGGCTTTGATAAAGTTGGATTGCCTTTTTTGTGTTACTGAGATGTTCAGCGTGAATGACGCCGCTTCGGTATAGTGCTTGAGCTGCCCAAGGTGATTGGGGATGTGTCTTGATCAGTTGGCGGTATGCGGCAATTGCCTGCGTATAATCCTTCAATTCGCGCTCATAGATCTTGCCAATCCGGAAGTGGGCGTAAGCAGCATCGTCCGTGTTCGATGTTTGCAATTTCTGGATTGTTGCGTGTAATTCAATTAAGCGGAGTTGGGCTCGCGCATGCTGTACGTATTCACTATTCCGTACGTTGATGATGAACTGCCGCGCCAGTGGCAGCGCAGCAATATAGCTGTTTCTGGCGATCAGCTTTCTTATCCGTTCCCATTCAATTTTTGGGGGCTCTGACTGGAGTTGTTGGATCTTCGCTTTTAATTCTGTTTCAAGTTGGAAGGGGCTCTGATCATATTTACCGATTGCCCCAAAATAGATGGGATCGAGGTTAGGCAGGTATACATAGAGGAAGGTTTTGAAAGCATCAATTGCGCGACGATAATTCTGCAATTTTTCATAACAAACACCTGACCAATAAAAAACCGCGTGCATATTCCAAAAGTCTGGATGCTCTTGGGCGAGTTGCTCAAAAATCTGCGCGGCTAAGGCATACCGCTTCTGCTTTTGGCGGACCCGCCCCATCTGAAAAAGTGCCTCCGCTGCGAAATTACTTGTCGGATAGTTATCGACAACTTTCTGATATGCTTGAATTGCTGGCTCCGGCTGATTCAATACGTTAGCTCGTAACTTCCCAATACGGCATTGCACTTCAGCGGCGAGTTTCGTATCCCCGTGCTGCTTCAAGATATCTTCATATGCCGCAATCGCGTTCTCCGGTTGATTTAGTTGGTGGGGATTGCGATACAATTCGGCAATATGAAATTTCGCCTCAATGGCAAGGGGGGTTCCTGTGTAAGCGTAGATGGCACGCTGCTGATCTCGTAAATCATTAAGGGCTGTCTGAATGCTGTGAATCTTTCGCAAGCCGGTTTTATGGACAAAGTGGGTTGGTGGGGATTGATCGACAAGGGTTTGATAGGTCTGAATCGCTTCCTCACATTTTCCCATGCGACAGTACACATCACCCTTCTTGATATAGGCGAGAAACAGATCGTCTGCCGGAAGCCCTTCGGCACTCAGTTGAATAATCTGGTCGTAAACCTTCAATGCCTTCTGATATTCATGGGTATAAGCGTAATAAATCTCACCTAATTTATCGTAGAGGCCGCCAAGCTGTTCAACGTTTTTCGTCGAATTGGTAAGTTTCTGGAGCATTTGTGCGGCTTCATGATACTGACCTGCCTCAAGGAGCGGAGCAACGCTGTCAGCCTGCGCTTCTACGATAGCCGAAATTGCAATACAAAATGCAGCGGCGTAAACAAGCCATTTCAGACGTGAAACCCCGAAGGATCGGCACAGAGCCTGTTCCGATCCTTCGGAGCTGTGAAACGTAAGGCGTATTGCGTATTTCGTATTGCGTATTATATCAAACGCCCCCTCTAGCTTTCCATTCTTCCATTCCTCTTGTTTTAGGGCCCCCGTTCTGCCAATGCCAGAAGGAGTCTCGCAAGTTGGTCATTGTCCTTTAAGTGCCTCGCTTCCAGTGCTTCTGTTCGGCTGTCCTGAATCTCCCTCTGTCTATACGCCTCAATCCTTTCGCGAGGGGTTTCCGAAATCGCACCGATGGGAACATCTAGCGATTGATCTCGATCAAAGAAGGTCACAGTAATTGGGATACCGATTGCTAGCACGCAGGTCGCTATTGCGCTGCGTAAGATCCAAGTGGAACCGTTTTTTACAGTGGGAAGCGGCAAAGATTCAAAGAACCGCACCGGCTTGGAGCGTGGGGATTCCGCCGCCAGACGTTTGTAGACTCGCATCTCGATGTTGTCAAGAATAACGCTTGGAATTGGCGCTTCCCCCGCTTCTTCAGTCAAGCTGAAGACTTTCTGCAAAGACTTAATCTTGTGGACGCAGGTGGGACACCCTCGTAGATGTTCCTCCATGACGGCGACCTGCTCCTCATCAAGGAGCTCACAAACATAGTTAGTGTGCGATTTTTCCAACTGTTTACACGTTGTCATTAACAACTCCTTCGGTTAAATTTTTTGTCCAACCGTGAAAAGGTTCAGAACCTTTTCACGGTTGGATGACCGGTGGTTATATTTCATTTTCATCCCAGAGAGGCTGTAACAAAATTTGTAGCTTTTTCACCGCACGATGCAGGTGAATCTTTACTGTTCCTTCTGCCATGCCGAGCACCTCTGTGATTTCCTTAATCTGTAGCCCCTGGTAACGATTCAACATAAAGACAGCTTTTTGGTTCGGCGAAAGCTGATCTATTGCGCCAAGGATAATCCGACGCCGATCATTTTCTTCAGCCTCCCATTCGGGATTACTCCGCAGATCTACGGCTGTTGGCTCGTCAAGCGATAGCTCTTCGTCGTCGAGTGAATAGGTCTGTCGGCGCGATTTCGCACGGTGATGATCGATCGATAGGTTATGGGCAATTTTATAAAGCCATGTCGAGAAGCGCGCTTGAGGTTTCCAGGCTCCAAGCGCACGGTAGACCTTGAAAAAGACTTCGATGGTCAACTCTTCGGCATCTTCATAATTTTTGACGGATCTGAGCAGGTAGGCATAGATTCTCTGCTTATATCGCTTCATTAGCTCATCAAATGCGTCCTGCCGGCCAGCTTGAAACTGCGCGACTAGCATTTCATCTTCAACGATTCTATCCATAAGGAACTTCCCGCGTTGATGAGGTTGGGCTAAGGTTTGCCGGTCTAAACGGTATGTGCTCCGGGGGGGGTTACACCTAGTGCATACTAATTTTGGAATTTCGTCATCATACCATCGTGAACGCAGTGGGTCAAGCAAAAAACGATGGTAGAGAAGTGACAACCCACGCCCCTACAATGGGATGTTGTCCAAATCTGAAACGTAATAAGGCGTTATAAGCTTTCAAGTTTTTAATGAATGGTTTTTCATTCCCGCTTCTGCCATTCCCTTGCCAAACGCTGAGCTTCGGCAATTTGAGCGGGAGTCATTTTTTCGGCAAGAATGTTACGGTAGACTTGACCCAATGTATATCCTTGTGCTACGGCGAGGTTGTACCACATGTGTGCTCTGGCATAATCTTGAATTACTTTTTCGCCTTCATCATACATTTTAGCGAGATCCCAAAACGCCTGTCCATTAAACGAATCCCGTGATTCGGTAGCTTTGCGATACCACTTGCTTGCTTCGTTATAGTTCTGTACGGTGCCCTCAAGTGTTTCATACTTACCTGTTTCATACATTCTACCAAGATCGATTTGGGCTACGTAATAGCCCCGTTCGGCAGCCTTACGATACCACTTGCTCGCCTCCCGATTGCTTTTAGATCCACCTTTGCCACTTTCGTACATTTCACCAAGACGATGTTGAGCCCAAGTGACGCGAGCGTGAGGAAAATCATAGTTGTTTTCTTGTTCAGCGGCTTTGCGATACCATTTTCTTGCTTGACTGTAATCACGAACAGTTCCCTCGCCAGATTCATATATTGCACCAAGATCGTATTGAGAAAATAGAGATCCTTGCTTGGCAGCTTTGCGATACCATTTAACTGCCTCCTCGTTGTCCTGAACAACGCCCCGGCCCATTCGATACCAGTAGCCAAGAGTAGTTTGGGCTTCGGCATAGTCTTGTTCAGCGGATTTATGCAACCATTTGACTGCAGCTTTATGAATCGCAAACCGATAACTATATACCAGACTAAGTTCATATTGAGCCTCTGCATTACCTCCTTTGGCAAGAGGTAGCCATTCCTTTATGGCTGTTTCGTAATCTCCTCGCTCATAAGCGTCTTTGCCTTTCTGAAGATCTGCTAACGCCGATTTTATTGGAAGTAAACACACTATTAGAATGAGAATGAGGTTTCTGAGTTTTGGGTAAAACATTGTATTTCCTCCTTTTGGTTTTATCCTTTCCTGTTTCTGTTTTAAGCCCATAACTACCTATCTCAATTTGAAATATATAGAAATCAGATTTATCGAAAAACTACACACCCAGACTCGCCTTGGCGCGTTGAATCTCACTCCATAAGTGATGAGTTGCGGCAACTGGATCCGTTTGTGCACAAACGGCTGAAATGACAGCGATTCCGTGGGCACCAGCGCAGATAACTTCGTATGCAGTTTCAGCCGTAATACCACCGATGGCAACGACAGGACACTGTGCAATTTCGCACATCCGTCGCAACGCTTCCAGACCCTTTGGCAGTTCCGCATCCGGTTTGGAAGAGGTCTGATAGATGGGACCGAACCCGATGTAATCTGCCCCTGCAGAAATGGCTTCTAGGATCTTCTCCTCCGTCCGCGCAGAAGCCCCAATAATCATTTCCGGTGGAAGGATTCGCCGTCCAACCGCAATTGGTAGATCATCCTGTCCAAAATGGGCACCCGCTGCTCCGACAGCGAGGGCGATATCCGCACGATCGTTGACAATCAAGGAAACCCCATGCTCCGCACAAACAGCTTGCACCGCCTGTGCGGATTCGACCAGTTCGCGTGTACTTTCATCCTTCTGACGAAACTGGATGGTGTCGGCACCGCCCCCAATCGCCATTTTTGCTAACTGTGCGCGTGTAAACCGCGATTGGATGGTTGTATCGGTGATAACGTGCAATACACCAATTTTTTTCATACCGGAGCTTATTTCCATTTTGTTGGTGAAAAAGGCTGTAGTGTGGATTCAGAACTGGAATCCTTATTTTGAGATGCGCAAATATTCTCTTTCATAACAGACATCGAAAGTTCGGTGCTATTTTGTTTCTGTTTTGTTGTTTGTGACTATAACTGGGGTTTTTGTTCTGATTTCGCACACCCGACGATTTCTGCTATTCTGAGTTCATACATCACCAACGCCACGCCCACAATCGCGGCGGTCTCCGTGCGCAAAATGTTGCCGCCGAGTGTTACAGGTAGGCACCCCTTTTGAAGCGCCAACTCGACCTCTTTGTCTGAAAATCCGCCCTCGGGACCAATAAAAAGCCCAATCGATTCTGCCGTTTGATGACTTCGTAACACTTCTTTGAGCCCTCGCCCGTCTTTGTTTTCCCACAAGAGGATTAACAAATTGAGATTCGTCGCTCGTTCAAGACACACCTCCATCCGCTGAGGGGCAAGCACTTTGGCGAATTGAGGGCGTTTACACTGTTTGGCGCTTTCGTTTGCAATGCGCTGCCAACGGACTGTCCGTTTTTTCTCGGCAACCTCTGTGCGTTTCGGAATCGAGCGGCGACAAATCATCGGCGCAATTTTAACCACACCAATTTCCGTCGTTTTCTGCACGATGAGATCTAGTTTGTCGAATTTTGGTAAGCCCTGGAAAAGTGTGATATACGGCGGGGTTAGCGGATGAAATTGGCGCTCCAAGATTTTCGCTTGTAGAAGGGGAGAGCACATATCACAAAGCATAGCGATATAACTGTTGCCTTCCCCATCAAAGACCTGAACTGGATCGCCGGGCTTCAGGCGCAGCACATTGAGCAGGTGATGCCGCTCCGATTCACCAATGTAGATGGTATCTTTGGAGATTTGCGTGGGAGGAACGTAGCAACTGTGCATCGGCTACCCACCTGACGAAGCTGCTTGTCGTAAAGCGCTGATCGCACCCCGGAGATCATCACTCCCAAAAATCGCCGTGCCCGCCACCAAAATTGTCGCCCCACAATGCCCCACTAACGCGGCGGTCTCCTTGTTGATTCCGCCATCGACCTCAATCTCAGCGTTCATTTTCTGAGCTTGGATCAGTTCCCACAAGCGCGTGATCTTGTCAAGTGTACTCATTTGGAACGATTGCCCACCGAAGCCGGGTTCGACGCTCATCGGCAGAACAAGGTCAACATCGGACAGATGCGGTTCAACCGCTGAGAATGGTGTCTGTGGGCGCAGAGCGATGCCAGCCTTCACACCACGACTCTTGATCTGGTCGATAAATTTGGACAACTCGCCATCAACCTCAATATGCACAGTAATCAGATCCGCGCCGGCATCTGCGAATGCATCAATATAATCCTGCGGATGGGTGAGCATCAGATGCACATCGAATGGGAGTTCCGTATAGCTCCGGATGGACTTAATAAGCTGTGGCCCCATTGTCAGATTCGGGACGAAATGCCCATCCATCACATCAAGATGGATGAGATTCGCCCCCGCTCCAGCAACTCGACAAACCTCCTCACCCAGCCGACTAAAATCCGCTGCAAGCATTGATGGGGCGATTTTAATCTCTCGTTCCATTACCAATCGAATCCCTCCGTTTTGACCAGCATTCTATCTTCATAAACGCGCATTGTTGCTTTACCCAAAACCCTTAGCGACGGCTTTTCGATGAGCATACCGGACTGATATAAATCATTGACAACCTCAATCCGCTTTGTGCGCTCATCCTCAACAATGATTCGTACACTCTTGTAAGGTGCACCGGTTGAGGAAACGCGATATTTTACCTGCACCACACACCCTTTATCGGGTTGGCTTCTACGGGAACCGCTAATCTCAAGATTAACCACCTGTCCGACTGGAATCAGTTCACCTGCAGCGGGCTGATGATTGATAATCAATCCCTGGTTAATCTCCGGATGCGGCTTGTACGCTTCTTCACCGATTTTGAGACCGTGTGATTCGAGTAAAGCAGGCACCGCATCGATTGGCATACGGCGCAGGTCCGGCATCCGCAGCACTTTTGAACGCACACCCAGACTCAATAGTAGGTGAACGGACGCACCTCGCTGATATATGGTACCTGCCCGGGGTGTTTGCGCGATAACGGTATTGACCTCTGGATACCGATCGGCGTGGACTGCCGCAACGCGCCCCTTTCGAAATCCAGTGTCTTTGAGGGTGGCCTCCGCATCGTTCACGAGGCGCCCTGCAATATCCGGTACAATGACCGCCTCGTTACCCATGCTCAAAGTCAGTCGAACCGGCTTATTCAACTTAATTTTGAAATTCGCCGGGGGCTCCTGGGCCATAACATATCCCTTCGGGATGTCTGGGCTTGGTTCCTTTTTAATAGCGGTATCGAGTTGAAGTCCAGCACGGCTGATGAGTTGGACTGCGCCCCGGTAGTTTTGCCCCACTAGGTTCGGGATAGCCACTTCTGGAGTGCGGACCTGATGGGGGATGACCCAAAAAAGGAAAACCAACCCAATGCCGCTAATCACCACAAGGCAAAGCAGCGCAACTTTGATGATAGCAATTAATATGGCATTCAGGCTCATCTTGGACCTAATGTGTTGGCGTTTTCCTGCGAAAGAGCCAATCGCCGGTTTTCAATCGATACCCATTTAAAAAGGCACGCGCATCCATTGCTTTTTTGTTTGCGGGTTGAACACGATCTAATCGCAAGGATCCCTTCCCACACAAGACAATAAGCTCCCTGGAAGACGTGATCTGAATCGTACCGCTAGGGACATCCGCCGGATGCGGATAATCGACGTCGGCACACGCAATTATCTTCAAACGGAGATCATTAGGCATAGAGGTCGGGCTTGTCCCTACCCATGTATACGCGCCAGGCCAAATCGATGTGCCACGCACTAAATTACCAATCCGATCCGCTGGCTGTTCCCAGTCAATCTGTCCGATCTCTTTGGTTAGTCGAGGGGCATGGGTCGCCTTCGCATGATTTTGAGGCCGGTGCGGTGGCAGTCCCTCTGAGGCATGCGCTAACGCTTGAATCAACAGGGAAGGCGCTAAATTCGCCAGTCGATCCGAGAGCGCAGCGGCATTATCCTGGTTGTTAATTGGAACGCGCTTTTGCAGGACGATATCCCCTGTATCTTCTCCTTCATCCAGCAGCATGATGGTAATGCCCGTTTCCGTCTCCCCGTTAATGAGCGCCCATTGAATCGGGGCGGCGCCTCGATATTTCGGAAGGAAAGAGGGATGTACATTGAGGCAGCCACAGGGAGGGAGCGTCAGCACCAATTTGGGAAGAATCTGACCAAAAGCAGCGACAACAATTGCGTCGGGCTGAAGCGCTCTGAGGACATGAACGAAGTTGCGATGCCGCACCTTTTCCGGCTGATAAATCGGTATATTGTGTTCAGCAGCCACAATTTTAACGGGTGGGGGCGTAAGTTGCTTGCCTCGACCGCCTGGTCGATCCGGCTGCGTCACAACGCCAATCAGATCGAAACCCGCAGGAACGAGCTTTTCTAAGCTCGGAACAGCAAATTCGCTTGTGCCCATGAAAAGAATCTTCATCTTTCAATCACCGTTTTTGTGGTGGAATCAGGCCGAGATTCAAGCAACTCTTGGTCATCAGGGATAAGCCGATCGATAAAGAGAACCCCGTCGAGGTGGTCAATTTCATGCTGTAAGACCCGTGCCATCAAGCCACTCGCATCAAACTCAACTTTGTCGCCATTCGATAGCAGTCCCTCCACCTTTACGGTCGCCGCTCGTCGCACGATTCCCCGTTCGTCCGGCAAACTCAGACAGCCTTCCTCACCGAGTTCTTCGCCTACCGCCATTGTAATCGTTGGATTAATCAACGCGATCTGAGGGTGCTCCGAGTGGTGTTTCTCGATGTCAATCACGATTAGCCTTTTGGACACTCCAACCTGTGGTGCTGCCAGACCGATCCCTTGCGCCTCATACATCGTTTCAAACATATCCTTGATGAGTTGAAGCAAATCGGCGTCGATTTCTTGAACAGAAGGCGCCTTTTGTCGTAAAACAGGAGCGGTGCCGATTTGAATTTCTAGTGCCATAACGTAGAACGTGAAACCCCAACAGATCGGGGCAGGCTGTGATGAGTGAAACGTGATAAACCTATAAGCCTAAAAGCAAAGGCGAACCAGTTGATTTAACTGTTGGTGGTATTTGAAAGCTTAACCAGCACACCTGCTTCTTTTAACCGTTCACCATTGGCTCTCTGCAGGATGAGATCGCCGGTTAATATACGATTAAGTTCCTGAACCTCTTTTCCATAAGTTGAAATCGAGGCTATTATGAATTGCTGCATCCTTCGCCCCGAGCAGCTCACGTGCCATTGACCGTAAGAAGTTTTGAATTAGACCGAGAATTCCTTGGAAGTAACATAAGCTCATTAAAAGCGAAAGTGAACAAGTGGAATAACAAGCCCATCTGGCTCATCGGGCTCCCAATCATTCTGCCCAACTTCCCGAGAAGGCGACTGGGGTGAATTGGGAATACGTTGAGGCGAGGTGGGCATAAGTTGTTCCGAACGATCCTTGTCGTGCGTATGCAGCCAATCCCAGAATCCGATAAATAGGGCAAGCGATACCGCAGATGCCCCGATAATCTTAAAATCTTTCCCCGATAGTTCGGGAGCGAATTGGTTCTGTCGGATCATCTGGACACCACGTACACCCAGAAAACTGTGAATCGCTGTGAACGGCAGGGAAATGAAGGTGACAATTTCAAAGCGACGTAACCCACTTTCATGGTAAACCTCCTCCTGCCGATGGGCAGGTAGCGTATCTTCCGAATCTCGCTGATATTGGGCGGAAACGTTGGTGACAACCATTGCAGTTAAAATCAGCATGGTGAGCAATTTAGTTTTCGATCTGTTTCGCTTCATCGTAATCTCCTCGCTGATAAAACAGATGAACCATGAGCATTCCAGCTCCGATACAAACCGCGACATCGGCAGCATTAAAAGTGGGCCACCAGAAGCCGGGCAGTCGAAATTGAAGAAAGTCCGTGACTTCGCCAAGGCGGATGCGGTCTATAAAGTTGCCGAGCGCACCACCGAGCAGAAAACCGAGTGCAATCTTCATCCACAAACTCTCACGGAAACGCTTGTAATAAAAGAAAATAAATCCAATTGCAAGGAGTGAGATAATAATCAGTAGCAGGTTTTGCCCGCGCATCAATCCAAAGGCAGCCCCATCGTTTGTATCATGACGCAGGTTAAATATGCCTTTAATGATGACGTGTTGACCATGGAGTGGGATATTTTGTTGAATCAACCACTTAGTCAATTGATCCACAAATAACATAGGCAAAGCAACACTAAATAGGGGGATAATAGACCTGAGAACTTTCTGCATTTACAATTGTCCTTGTGTGGAATGCGTAAAACGTGATGCGTAAAGCATAAAAAACCTTACGTCTTACGCATCACTCGTTAATCCTTACTCGTTACGTTTTGATTCGCTCATTCATCCAATCGCCTAACAGTTCCTTCCAGCGGGCATCCGCATCTGCGATATGAGGTGCGTTAATCTGGGAAACCCAATCTTTCAGAAAAACGCTCGAAAACTCAAACTCACACTCACCTTTGACGCCATCGGAAGATGAGGAAGCGGTGTCTCGTCTCTGGATTAAGGCGTGGGTTTGTTCGGCAAAAAAAGGGATAATTGGCGCAAACCGTTGTATCAACACACGCGAGAGCTCCCACAGTGCCGTTTGGCCCGATCTTGCTTCTCGTGTTGCTTTTGCAGCGTTGAACCGATTCTTCAATACTGGCAAGTAAAACTGTTGAAGATCTGATTGGCAGAAGTCTCTTAGCACACACCATGCCTGATGAAAATGGCGCTGCTGGTAGGCGAGATCCACGGATTGCAAAACTCGATTTGTAACAGATAACGCCAGTGCATCTAAGGGAAACAGCGTTTCTAAGGCGCGTTTATGCGCGTCCGGGTTAAAGTTTTCGAGATAACTCAGTATTTCAGCGTATAGCCTTTTAACCGTGTTGTATTCATTCTGACACTGTTGGATGGGAGCCTCCATCGATGGATGGTCAAAATCAGGATGGATGCCCAGGAGCCGAAGAACATCCTTTGGATATTTATCAATCCAGTTTTCACTTACTTCGGCCGACTGAACATTTGAACCAACACTTGTCAATTCCATATTCAACGGCGTAGCATCGTGGATCGCAATCGAAGTCAAGATGAACTGGGAAAACCATTTGTGAAATTGATTTGGGTGAAAAAAGTAAACATTAACAGGCTGGGAATTATTTCCCTTGACCTCGGAATTGTTGATCGCGTTAACAAGAACAGCGAAGCGTCCATCCAGGAGCGTGAATTCTTTCCGAAACTCTTTTGCATCACAGTTGGGGCATAAGGTGTTCGGAGGTAACAAATCTTCAGCATTCAACTTGAACCAGATATTGGGGCCACGACGCCCAACCAAAGCACAGATGGCTTTGAAAATTCTGGGGTCGGAGAGTTGGCACCCACATTTTTCGCACTGAAAAATAGGAATCGGAGCTCCCCAACCTCTGCGAGATGAAACACATGGATCTGAAAGGTCCCGGATAGTTTGTTGTATCCAATCCCTATCTTCTGGGCTATAGTGCGCCCAATAGTCACCGGAGTCGAGCACACGCTGCCTCAAGTGATTACTGTCTAGAGAGAAGCTCCACTGTTGAACAGGGCGGAATAAAGTAGGCGTATCACACATCCAGCAGTGAGGCTGCTGCACCTCCTCATGCCCTGCATAGACCAGATATCCTCTCTTTTCTAATTCAAAGGCGATGAACTTTCCGACTTCAGAGATTTCAAGTCCACAAAACTGCTCTGAATTCTGCGTTAGGTGCCCCGTATCATCAATAACAGAAGGGGCCGGGAGTTGCAGCGTTTGTGCAACTTGATAATCGTATGGATGATGTCCAGGCGTCAGATGCACCACCCCTGTTGGTGGTGAAAACATCGTTTCCGCATTCAACACACCATCGGGTTGGGAGAGGTCAGGGACAGCAACCACCGGAAGATCTGTCCCCAGAAATGGATGGGCACAGGTACAACCCGTTAAAACATCAACTCGACACGTGTCTAATAGATTTATGCCCGTCCGGAGCCCAGCGGGGAATCGGGTGGAGAGGTCTTCTTCAGCCAGGACAAGGACTGCACTACCAAGCTCAACAATCAAGTATTGGCTGTTTTCCTTCAATCCAATTGCAACGCTTCCCGCAAGATGCCAGAGATCCTGAAGCCACACCAGGAAGTAAACGTCCTCACCAAACTCCTCCAAACCTATGCTCACGGGAAATTTCACATATCCTGAATACGCTTGAGCGGGGCGAATTTCTATCTCATCTTCATCTAAGATCGTATTACATTTTTGACACCAACAGCCCAATTTTCGATCTTTATCCAGGTAACCCAATGCCCACAATCTACTGAAAACATTGATAATCTTCGCTTCATCACGTACCTCCAGATTTTTGCTGCTGCTTTTCCAATCCCCAAAAATCCCGAGTGCATGGAGTTGCTGCCATCGGCGAGCGACTTCATGCTGAAATTCACGTCGACACTGTCGGCGAAATCGCAGTGCATCAAATGTGCCTTTTCTATGCTCCGAATTAAGCGCCTTTCGCTCAACAGCAGAGGTATAATAATCCCAATGCGGCACGTACTCTACTCCTGCTCCGCGCATCATGTTGACTTTAAGAAAAACATCCTGCTGGATCTTGCCTTTAAGCATATCCAGTTTAAAGTGATGAATGGCAGTGGGCATTTCTCGAAGGATATAGTGTGGCAATCCGGCTCTACGAGCAAATTGGGCATAGATATCGGTCTCTTGCCAAATTTTCAAAATCCTTTCTTCGGTAAGCAAATGAAAAGTTGGTGAAGCGGATACAGACAAGGTATTTGCTCCGTTCATGATGTGGTGGCTTGGGGTAATGCGTTTGCTCTAACGAATCGAGCTAGCTCTAACGAATCGAGCTAGCTCTAACGAATCGAGCTATTAGAATCTTAAAATGATGATTTCACTCAAACCTTTTGCGACTTCAATACCACTATAACTGAGTGCTTCTTGTTGTTCACAACTCTGACTGCAAGCATCCTCAATTATGTCTCAAGGAAAGCGCAATATCCAGCGACATCTTTCCTTCTACACCTGTATAGCATCCCGTATTACCCACAAAAGCATAATTAAAATAAAAGGTGAAATATCGATACCGAAGCCACGCGTCACTGGACTGAGAACGCGACGAATTGGATCTAAGACAGGGTCGACGAACTGATTCGTCATCCAATAGATTTTCCGAACTATCATATTCCTGGAGCTATAAACAAACCAGGATAATACCGCATTGATGACAACAATCCAAATATAAATCTCAATCGCTCCACGCAATAGCCCTGCTATCGACAATCCATCCATAATCCAGATTCCTTCCCAATGTTGTTAATTTGTGAGTTCTTCTGCGCGTTTAGTTGCAGCAATCACTGCATCAGCGATGATCGACCGGAATCGTCCACGTTCTAACTCATACAGGCCAGCCGCCGTTGTCCCGCCGGGCGTCGTCACGAGGTTTTTCAGGGCTGCCGGATGTTCTCCCGTTTGCTCAAGCATCTTGCTCGCCCCAAGCACAGTCTGCACGGCAAGCTGACATGCGTCTGGACGAGATAATCCGACCTGTACCCCTGCATCGGCGAAAGCTTCAATGAATAGGAACACAAATGCGGGCCCACTGCCGCTCAAGCCGGTAACGGCATTGAGGTGTCTTTCTTCCATGACTAACGACTTGCCTACAGCGTCAAAAATTGCTTGCGCCTCAGAGATATGATCATCTGTGGCAGCGCTTCCCGGGGTAATTACGGAAATCGCTGCCCTGGCGGATACAGTGATGTTTGGCATCACGCGAACAATTGGTGGGGCGGAAGAAAAATAGGATTCTAATCTCGCCGTTGCTACTCCTGCTGCGATGGAAACCATCCATTGGGGAGGAGATTGGATTGCAGCGGCAATTTCTGGAAGAATTTCCGGTACGGCACTCGGCTCGGCGGCATATAAAAGGATATCGACATTTTCAATAAGTTGGGGGATACCATCTGCTGCATTCGCTCCTGATTCTTCGCACAGTTGATCAACGAGGGGGCGGTAGACATCCGTGATCCAGATCCGTTCAGACGGGAGCACACGACCCACCACTCCCCTAACAATCGCGCTTCCCATCTTCCCAACGCCGATGACACCCAATCGAAGTTTTGTATCCAAAAGTTTTGCTCCTATGCGTGAAACGTGAATGAATTAACTCTATGATTCGCCAATTTGTCTACTAGCTGACTTTGCCTGCACCATCACTCACGCTTCTCAAAAATGGCGGTACCAATTCTGACAAGATTCGCACCCTCTTCAATCGCAACCTCAAAATCATTTGTCATTCCCATTGACAGATACTCCATATCAACGTCCGGCAACTGCTGGGCGAGAATCTTCTCCTTGAGGCGCCGCAGCAGTACGAACATCGAACGAACCGCTTCAGGGTTGGGCAGAAAGGCACCGATTGTCATGAGCCCTTTGATCCGGACATGGGCATAAGTGAGCGCACTTTCAATGAAATCAAGCGTCTGATCCGGTTCAATGCCGTACTTACTCGGTTCGGTGGAGGTGTTGACTTGAATCAATACCTCTGTCTGTCGGTTCAACTGTGTAGACCGTCGGTCAATCTCAGCAAGGAGTCGCAGACTATCTACGGAATGGATGAGGTCAAAAATCTGCAATGTCTGCTTCACTTTATTCGTTTGCAAATGCCCGACAAGATGCCACTTAACAGGGCGGCCAACCTGATCATACTTGCTTTTTGCTTCTTGAACGCGATTCTCGCCAATGTCCGTGATGCCTGCGTCGATCGCTTCCAAAATGAGGCTGACAGGCTTGGTTTTAGAAACGGCAACGAGACCTATCGAATGCGGATCGCGTCCGGAGCGTTCAGCGGCTACGGCAATTCGATCTTGAATCTGCAAAAGGTTTTCGCGAATGGAAGCCAATTATCCTTCTCCTCTTGCAAGAACAACTTAGCAGAGGTATGTGAAACGGTTAAATGATAGCACATTTCGAGAACCAATTGCAAGAGCAAACCTGAGATCCAAGCAGTTCTTATGAGGCCAGGTGGCATTAGGGCTTGGGCGTAGGAAATGACCTAACACCTGAGACCGACTTTGATTCGCTGATTCGTTGATTCGTTTTTTCAGAGGAGCCTAATTAAGGAGAGCATCCGCCCCGTTTGTCCACCTTCTGCCCGATGGGAGTAGAAAAGATCTGCCCGACAGGCGGTACAGAATTGTGAGACGGAAATCGCGTGGAAGGGAAGGCCAGCTTGAAGGAGTTGGTGGGCATTTGCAGTTTGGAGGTCAAGCGTGCATTTGCCGACTCGTACATGAGGGCCAAACGCACCCTCAAATTGCTCTGCGAGGGATACACTCACCGTGTAGCAGCACTTCTGAATCGAGGGGCCAAGGTGAGCGAGACATCTTGAAGGAAGGGTGCCAAAGTGCTTCTGCATCGCGGTGATCGTCTGTGCGGCAATCTCAGCCAAAGTTCCACGCCATCCTGCGTGCACAATGCCGATTGCTGGGGTCGCCACGTCCAAAATGAAGATCGGGACGCAATCCGCCGTAAACACACCAGGCGCGATAGATGGGTAAGCCGTAATCATTGCATCTACCTCGGCAAGCGGGTTTTGCAACTGAGGGGTAAATCGATCTATCAACAGAACACGGTCGCCATGAACTTGACGACAATGCACGAAACCTTTCGTTTCCAAACCGATCTGGTTGAAGAAAATCCGTCGGTTGGCAATCACCGCTTCCGGATCGTCGTCTACATGATTGCCGAGATTCAGCGCGTGGTAGGGCGCTCGACTTACACCACCTCGACGGATACTTGTCACAGCTTGGACCAATCCTGTCTTCTCGAATGTGCCAACAGTGTGGTAAAGATTCATGGATTACAAAAACATGGCCAGGAACTGAAATTTACAAAGCGACTACACTGCCGTTTTTTAAATTCGGATGGGGTTTCTAGATCAGGATTCAAAGCAACCCCGATTAAGAGATCGGGACTCAGAGCAGCCTGGATTTGTCGGTAGGAATAGATCGCAGCTCACAATCAACCTACGGCAAACACGCCATTTTGCCGTTTTTCACAAATTTCCGCGCCATTTATCGAATTGTCGAATCGATGTCAGCAGCGCGTTTGCAACCTTGTCCTGATAAGCTGATGAGTTGAGTTTTTTATACTCCGCTCTGTTTGATAAATATCCTAACTCGACCAGGAGGGCTGGCATTTTCGTATCAACAAGGACACGGAAGGGCGCCCGTCTCACCATTTTGTCGGGAGCATTCCGATTCCGATTGCGGATTTTGAGGTGGGATACAAGCACGGATTGCACAATCCGGGCAGCTTCCCAACTATATTTTTCGCTGCCTCTCTGATATAGATTGTTGACGATAAAATCGATAGGATTCACGATTTCTTCGGCGTTTTCCCATTGGGCTAACTTTGCTGCGAATCTGTCAGTCGCTTGCAGGCTAAAGATATAACTTTCTAGTCCGTGAACATGCGGACTGGGATGCGAGTTGCAGTGGATGCTGATAAAAAGCGTCTGATCGGCTGGGAATTGATTGGCAAAACGAGCGCGGTCAGCTAATGAAATCCAGCGATCCGTCGATCGCGTGAGGTGGACTTCATACACCATTTCCTCACGAATTAATGCCGCTAGTTTAAGCGTGATTGCAAGGTTAATGTCCTTTTCCTTGCCCCGCCACAGACTCACGTTGCCAGGATCTCTGCCACCGTGCCCGGCATCAAGCACGATGGTTTTCAGGCGAAATGGCAACTTTATCTTCGGGGTGGCTTGGACCAGTTCAGACGTGTCTGCCGGTAACCCGGTAATGGATACACATAAGAGTAGTATCGCTGCAGGAATCAGCGATTTCCGTTTTATGGACATCTATCTCCTCTAAGCAAAACGAGTTCTACATTCCACGAATGAAGTAGGATGTTTAAGTATGACTAAATTTGTTAGAATTCCCACCATAGAGCAAGAAGACAATTTCAGTAGGTTTCATATACCATGATAAACGCATGATACCATGATAAACGCATGATACCATGATAAACGCATGATTACCATGATAAACGCATGATTACCATGATAAACGCATGATTTTCCGGTCAGTTTCATGGGGTGTATATCCGAAAGGGCGATATCAGAGTAAAGCCGGTATTCAGGATTGAATTTGGATTGGGCTATCGTGTTACCTTGTGGGAGGTGAATTCTGATATTGTCTAACCGAGGAAATTTAGGGTCAGATTTAATCAGAGGAGGCATCGTCAGGAGGAGGAGTTGGAATGTAAAGAATGCGTTTACAGCTTCCACAACGAATGAACTGTTCACACTTACGTGCTTCTTGTATCGTTTGAGGCGGAATTGTGAGGTGACAACTACCGCACGCATTATCGACAACCAGCGAAACAAGTCCTGATCGTTGGCGTTGGAACCGCTCCTGGTACTGGCCCATTAAGCTTTGATCTATCTTCGGGAGGAATTCCCGCCGTTTTCCCTGCCATGCGGCGATTTCTGCCTTGAGAACTTCAGCTTCCTGATCGTATTGGGCTTTCTGTTTGTTGTTCTTCACTCGTTCAGCATCGAACGCCTTTTGTTGTTGGACAAGTTCCTCTTTGAGTTGATCAATACGCAACATCACTGATAAAATCCCGTCTTCCATCTCCGCTTCTTCCATTTCGAGGAAACTAATCTCTTTATCTAGCGCCTGGTACTCTTTGTTGGTCTTCACATCCCGTAACTGCGCCTGGTATCTTCCACGCCGCGCTTGTTTCATTTCAAGTTCACCCGTTCCGGATCGCTGCTCTGTCTCCGCTTCAGCGAGTTGCCCCTGCTTTTTCTGTAATTTTTCTCGATGAACGTGAAGGCTTTCCTCTAATTCTTGAATCTTGGGAGGAACAGATTTGAGTTTCTGATGGAATGCCAGGATTTCCATGTCGATCTGCTGAAGCTTATACAACAGCCGCAGTTGTTCCTGTAAGTCAAGATTAAGCATAGCTCTCAGGCTCCTGTTCTACGATAAAAGCAAGGAAAATCCCCAACTGATATAATAAGATAAGCGGAATCGCCATCAATAACATAGACAATACATCTGCCGGGGTCAGCATCGCCGCCATGATAAAGATGCCAACGACAGCATAGCTCTGCCGTTCGCGGAATCCCTGCGCGTTGATGACGCCGATTCGTGACAAGAACGCCATGACAATCGGGAGTTCAAATGCAATACCAAATCCTAGCAGTAAGCCGGTTAGAAAACTCACATACCGATCAATGCTCCACAAGTTCTCAACACCGGCGTCAGAGAAGAGTCCGGCGGAAAATTCGACCACAACAGGTGCGACAATGAAGTAGGCGAAAATTGCGCCCACAAGAAAAAAGAGAAGGATAATCAGAAACAGAGGCAATGCAAACTTTCTCTCCTGTTGTGTTAAACCGGGGAAGACAAATGCCCAAACCTGGTAAAGAACAACTGGTGATACGAGCAACGCCCCAAAGGTGACGCCGATTTTGAGAAAAGCCATGATGCCTTCACCAGGCCCAGGTTTGTTAAAATTGACCTCGCTCCTTGATGCTTTTGCTCTCAGGACAATCGATACAAACCCCATGAATGAACTGTCCGAACTGAAGGTTCGATCTATCAAGTTTGCCAGTTGCGTGTTGAGCGGTACATCGGCAGGCCGCCTTAAGATTTTTGTAATCGGGTTGATGAACCATAGGCTCACAATTGTGAATATAACGATTGCGAGCACAGAGACAATAATCCGTCGGCGGAGTTCTTCAAGATGATCTAGAAAGGTCATCGATGCTTCAGAAGGCATGCTGATCGCTAAACCGTCTTATTCGCAGGTTTGGTCGAATCGCGTTCATCTTCCTCAGTCGATTCGACAATATCGTTTTGAATTTCTTTGCCGGCGTGCTTAAATTCTCGAATTGCCTTTCCAACTGCCCGCCCCATTTCTGGCAACCGCTTAGGACCGAAAATCAGGAGTGCAATTATGAGGATGATAATCAGTTCTGTTGGCCCAAATCCCATCGTGATTCCTCCAAAAAAATGAAGATTGTAAACCTGAACGCTTGTAAAATCGCACTTCTTTCAGGCTTTTTTGCGACCTGAAACGGTGATATTATACAGCATGATCGCCGGAATTGCAATCGTTTTGTCATCAAAGGGTTTGACATAATTTAGCGCGTATGATATAATTGTAATCGTTCTTTCTTATAAGAAAGAACGCATCAGCGCAACCTCAATGCGACGAGATCATCATGGAGAAAAGTGTCAAAACTAAAGTATGGCTAGATCTGGGGCAGGGCGTTGCTTTCTGTCACGGCAAGGCTGAGTTACTCTTAGCGATTGACGAACTTGGCTCAATCAACCGCGCAGCACACCGAGTCAATATGTCCTATAAACGGGCTTGGAAATACATTCGTGAGCTTGAAGGGCATCTCGGCGCAAAGATCCTTTTAACGACTGTCGGTGGTGTCAATGGGGGAGGCTCCCAACTCACAGAAGTTGGGACAAACCTCCTCCGCGAGTATGAAGAAACAAAGAAACAAATTGATCACACTTTATCGCAGCATGTCGAAGCGTTCAGCAGGTCTTTCTAGTGATTTTGGGCGGTTTGACGCCTATCTCCATCGGACACACACGTTGGTACCCCCCTAAAATTGATGAAATCCCATTTTCTTATTCTTCTGAGTTTAGCTTGTCTGTTCATTGGTTGTTCAGGCGATGAACTGATTATCTTTGGCGCGATGAGCTTGGCGGATGCCCTCACAGAAGTCAGCCAGCGTTTTGGCGCAGTGCAGAATATCAAGGTGTATTGCAATTTCGCTGGCTCTTCGACCTTACAACGCCAAATCGAGAAAGGTGCGCCGGCGGATGTGTTCATTTCTGCCAGTCCCAAGCAGATTAATGTCTTACAACAGAAGGGACTGCTCTATGAGGACTCACGCCGAGCGATTTTGACCAACCGGTTGGTGTTGGTCGCGCCTGCCGATAGATCGCTTACCATGACTGATGTGGGGCTGCTCACCCAAGACCCGATTCGACGGATTGCTATCGGCGAACCCAATTCAGTCCCTGCCGGCATTTATGGGAAAGAGGCTTTGACACACTTGGGAGTCTGGACCGCCGTACAGCCGAAATTGGTTCCCGGTGCAGATGTTCGATCCACTCTGGCGTATGTCGAATCCGGTGAGATTGATGTTGGTATTGTCTATCAAACGGATGCAGCAATCAGTGAGAAAGTCAGAATTATCTATCAGTTTCCTGATTCGATCCATAGCCCAATTGTGTATCCTGCAGCGGTACTCCGAAACACTGGGCATGAAGCTATCGCTCAGGCGTTTTTGGAGTACCTACAAACCGCCGAAGTTGCAGCAATCTTTGGAAAATATGGTTTCTCTGTGGTGAAATAATGCTAACAGCAGCGGAAGTCAGTGCGTTGGTTTTATCTATCAAAGCTGCCTCGTTGAGTCTGCTTTTCATCCTTCCTCCGGGACTCTTCATCGGCTGGATACTCGCTAAGTTGTCATTCCCCGGCAAATCGCTCCTCAATACTGTTGTCATGCTGCCGATGGTATTGCCGCCGGTCGTCAGCGGTTTTTTCCTTTTGATTCTCCTCAGCAAGCGTGGGCTAATCGGGGGGATGCTTTTTCGTCTTTTCGGGCTTGAAATCGTTTTTTCGTGGCTGGCGGTGGTATTGGCAATCTCTGTGATTTCGTTTCCGTTGTTGGTACGCGGCATCGTCACGGCGATGGAGGCTGTGAACCCACAACTGGAACATGCTGCAAGAACGCTCGGTGCCTCGCCGTTGAAGGTGTTTTTTACTGTTACGCTGCCCTTGTCGTATCGTGGGATTATCGGAGGGGCAATCCTCGGATTTTCCAGAAGCCTCGGCGAATTCGGCGCAACCATGATGGTGGCGGGAAACATCCCCGGAAAGACGCAGACATTGCCGCTGGCAATCTATAACTTCGTTCAAATCGGTCAAGATACGAGCGCCTACCGTCTGGTATTTCTATCTACTTTGATCGCTTTCGCCATGCTGTGGATAGCGGAGCGGCTGTATATCAAGAGATAGATATTGCTACCCAACCCACTGTTACGTTTTAGACATTACGTCCCATGTTAAAACTCAGTTTTCGCAAGCGACTTGGCAATTTTCAGCTTGAAATCGATCAGATCATCACCGAGAAAGTGACGGCATTTCTGGGACCATCGGGAAGCGGTAAAAGTACACTACTCAACTGTATTAGTGGCATCCTACACCCTGATGAAGGGGAGCTCCTGTTTTCCGGTCAAACGCTGTATTCCTCCCAGCAGAAAAAATGTCTGCCACCAGAAAAACGTCATTTCGGATATGTCTTTCAGGAAGGGTATCTTTTTCCGCACCTGAAGGTTCGACAAAACATCGCCTATGGTCGTCCTCGCCGAACCAATGGCAATAATCGGATTGACACTGATACAATTATTGATATCCTTGAAATCGGGGAATTGCTGGATCGGTATCCAAGCCAACTTTCCGGCGGTCAACGGCAGCGGGTCGCCATCGCTCGCGCTTTGGGAATGTCGCCGCGCTTGCTATTAATGGATGAGCCACTTACATCTCTGGATGCCGGCTTGAAAAACCGCATTCTGCCTTACCTGTATCACATCAGACAGGCATTTGATATCCCCCTTCTCTACGTCACCCACTCCATTTCGGAAGTGATGGCACTTGCAGACGAAGCCTTTTTGCTCTCCGAGGGTCAAATCACTGCGCGTGGAGAGCCCCACCAGCTACTAACTTCCCCCTCGGCGTTGCCTGTTGCCCAAATGACAGGCGTGGAGAATATTCTCGCTCTACCGGTGGTCGTTGCGTCTGAGGAGCGCGGCGTGACGGAATTGGCGTTGGGGGAACAAAGACTGATGGTTTCGTATACGGAGACGGAGCCCGGTGCAACGATGCCGATCGCCATCAGGGCGCGGGATATCATCGTTGCGATGGACCCAGATTTGCGGATGAGTGCGCGGAATATTTTGCGCGGAACAATCCGACAGATTGCTGTCCAAGCGGGGCGCGTGATGCTATCGGTCGATATCGAGGGGCATCTGTTGTCGGTGGAGGTTACGAGCGATGCCCGCGAGCAGCTTGGACTTGCGGAGGGGACGGTGTGTTATTTTATTATTAAGGCGAGTGCGATTAACTTGCTTTGGGAGGCTTAAGGGAAAAAGCTGTATTGGGGATAAGCCTATGGCTTTGTTGTGTTGACATTCTGAGGTTGCTATGTCAGAATGTTTTCTATGCAGTCAAAAGATCTTACCATAAGGAGATTTTCATGGCACTGATACCCTGTCCAGAATGCAAGCAACAAATAAATGAGACTGTCGAGAGTTGTCCACAATGTGGATACATATTGACACCGGAAGAAGTTGCGAGGATTAAGAAGAGACGTAGGGAGTGGAAGATAAGTTTTATAATCATGGGTGCCGCCGTTATGATCGGCATTGTCGTTATCAGCATTGTCGTTATCAGCACAGAGTTACAACAATCAAGAATGGAGGTTAACTATCAGAAGCGAACAAAAAGTTCTACGGGGACCTCTACGTATAGCTCTCAACCTCAACGCCCCAAGACTACCCAAACTCAATCAGCATCAGCACCGGTGATGTCTGCGCCTAAACCCTCTGAACTCCAAGGCTCCAAAACTCAACAGGAGCAGGATGCTGAGAACAAAGCGTGGTTCGGTACATGGTCTCTTGAAACCATGGATGGGGAGCCAACTGGACAATACTTGGCTGAAGATTTGCAATCTGAACATCTTTGTCTCGTGGAACTGGACGTTTTATACGGATGGGAATTTTAAATCAAAATTGCTCCAAGATATGGGCAAGGGAATCCTCACAACTACAACCTTTGGGACTTACAACGTATTTGGTGATAGGTACACAACCACACTAAACAGGGCAACCATGTCTATAGGGTCAACAAGTGTTCCTATACCTAATCGATCTGGGACGTGGTCAAGGGAAGGAAATACGCTAACTATGATCCCTAGAGGTTCTTCCACTAAGGTATTCAAATGGATACATCACTAATGTATCCACACGGATATATTAGGAATCTTTGAACAGACTTACGAGAAGAAATATAACCATGCACTCCAAAAATCTCACCATCAGCGTTCTACTTGTCCTACTTTTGCTCGCAACGCTTGGCTGTGGCGGCGATGAGAAGACACCGGTTGAGATAATTGAGCCTCCGCCTGCGAAGCTCTCTCTTACTGTTCCCGAAATTGCCCTCTGCTTTCGCTAGTAGATACATGGCTCACGAGTGAAATAAATTTGCCTTTTTTTGCTAAGAGCTGATACAATTCATGCACACTCACTTTTCAAGGAAGATCAATTCTTATGATGCAAATCAGACTTAAATTTACAAACGGTGAAGAGACAATCTTTGAGGCTAGAAATCCTGACGATATAAGTAGACGTCTAGAGGAAATACGTACTGCCAAAGTTAAAGCATGTATTCCCGAAGCTGAGAGGCACAAGCAGAAACTACTAGAGGAATTGGAAAAAATTCAGAGCCAATCTGAATCCGCCCCCTAAGCCAATCATGACAATTAAAAACAAAGCATAGAAACAACCGGCTGACTCTGACAGGGTCAGCTATTTTTTTGTCTAATCCCGTTCAGCGACTTCAAAAATTATACGAAGTGCGAAATATAAATCAGTATGATAATCTATCATTGGCCCCCTCAGCCCTTTGGCAGGGGTGTGATAGACAGATAGTATGGATTTTAAGTGAAAGGAAAACAAAAGTAAATGCGTGACATCAGTGAACAAGAACGGCAGCAAAATCGGGAAATGGATGTTGTATCCTTGGCAAAGGTTGTATTTCGCCATCTGAAGAAAAACCTTGGATCCGATCCTAATCAGCGTGATTTTTTCTATTCTGTTGTGAAATTAAGACACGATTTATTTCCGGATGGTGAATATAACAAATCCTTTCCTGATCACGCTAAACTTTTAGATGCGCTCACTTGGCTTGAAAGAAGGGGACTGGTAGTCAGAGAATCCTCATCTCCGGCAAACTTCTTCCAACCAGAACACAAAGCTATCGTTTATTTCACCGCTATCGGCATGAAGTCTAACTTAGATGATGAAGTGCTCCTCTTGGTGGACAAGCCCGAGGAAATTGTTGGTGCGCTTGAGCAGAAGGTTGGGGACCTTGACGAGGTCGTTAGGCAATACTATCTCGAAAGCCTACGCGCCTACCAAGAGGGGCTGTACATCTCGTCTGTGATATGTCTTGGTGCCGCTTCAGAGAGAGCCATACACTGGTTGGCAGAATCTATAGAACCCTACTCCGGGCATTATCAACAAGGAATTAAAAAGAGAAGGAGCGGGAACATTTCTGGCTTAACCAAGCATCTCGCTGATAAGGTTATTTCCAATGTATTTGGGGAGGACACGAAATTCGCAGGGGAACTGGAGAACCGGTTAAATGGACTTGGGAACGTATATCGCGAGAACCGAAACGAAGCGGGACACCCTCAGACCGTTGAACAAACTAGCTGGTTAGGGGAAGATCAGGAGTTTCTTTTGCTTCAGTTTCGTAGATACATCACCACGATATGTAATGCCATTGAACGCCTCAATAGTAATTAACCCCTTGATTGACTTGTGTGACAGGATATACGGTGGCTTTCCGATCTTGACACCCAAATGCCGATTTTGGAAAATAGACCTACATCAGGGCAAACACAAGGGTTGCCCCTACTGAAGACCGAAATCGTCTCAAAACTTGGGTGTACCTTATCACTTCACGATTTTCTTCGCTTCCTTGAACTTCTCTTTGGCAAATGCTCTCCATTCTTTTAACTTCTGGTTTCGGAAGTCTGGTTTTTGCCACTCGCTCTGAGGGGGTTCAGTCGCCGCCATTCCTGTTGTTGGGGCATTGCCATCTGTCTGTGCTACCATTTCTGTTTTTGGCACGTTACCGTCTTCCGGTGTTGGACTAACATCAGGTATCTGAGAAAGTGCCATCGCTTCCGCTTCTGTAATTGGGACCTGACCCAAGATCTGAATCGCGGCGGCGCGCTTCTCTGGATCTTCACTCTTATTGATGGCTGTCCATGTGTTGACCAGATCTCTGTGCGGTTCAATGACAAGTGCACCGATGAGATCTCCGACGATATCCCAGCGTATCCCACCTTTTACCGCGTCATAGTCAATGGGAGTCAGATCCAACTCAAATGGATTGGAGGCAACACAGCGGTCCCCAAGTTCATCGTACAGGGCTGGAACAACACTGCTACGGTTTAGCCCCCCTTTCCACTTCGGTCCCTCTGGATCGGTGTCGCCTAACACCCAGAGTTTTTGTGCTTCATCTGAAAGAACAAAATCAAGGAATTTCTGGGCGACCGCCAGATTGGGTGCACCCTTCAGAATTGCAATCGAATCGGGGCTGACGACGGCGGCATCCGGAGGCACGATGTATTTAATTTTGTCCGCGCCGATCACGGCAATCTGGCCATGAGCGTAAAAGTCGATTGCCATGCCGTAGAGGACTTGCCCCGAAGCGACATCTCTGGGAATTGCATTTGCCCCTGCGGAAAACCCCCGGACGTTTGCGCCGAGTTGCGTGATCAACTCGAAGCCTTTCTCCCAGCCGTAGCCTTGCAGGATAATCTCGTACATCATGTGGGCGCTGCCGCTTTCACGGGGGTCTGCTGCGCCGACACGACCAGCCAATTTCGGGTGTGTCAGATCCTTCCACGTCTTGATTCTGGGTGCCTTGAGAAGCCCCCGCAACTCCTCATTGTACATGATTCCAAAACTTGACAACGCCGCGCCATACCAACGGTATTCTGGGTCGTAAACGGGGATGCCAAAAATCTCTTTCGGGATTCGTGCCAGTTGGGTTTCCGGCAATTTGTAGGGGGAAAGCAGCCCCTTGTCAGCGAGCTTAAGGTAATTATCTGTCCCGCCGCCGAAAAAGAGATCTATCCCGATGCCTTTGGGAAGCCGCTTGAATTCTGATTCAATGAACCGAAAGTCAGAAGATGAACCTCCCTGATCAAGCCAATCTATAGAGACTTGCCTACCCGTCTTCTTGACATACCACCCCTTAAAAGATTGATCAAATTCGGTTTCGATACCTTCCCAATGGGGCGAAATAATGACGAGCTTATCCTGGGCAGATGCAGGCTGTCCGCAGACTAAAACTGCAATAGTACAAAGCATCAAAATCATTGAGAAGGCTGTTGTGTCTTTTGATTTCAACATAATCATGCGTCCTTAAGAGGATTTGGAAATCGTAAAATCGCTTGTAGAGGATAGGATGGCACACGAATCACGTCGGAATTTGCCACCAATGCGGCGGGTTCATCGTGTCAGCCGTGTAACGATAAAATACGGGCCTGCTGTCGACAGACATGTGTCTCATCAGTTCGCTGACAATGGCAGGTGAAAAACTTGCGGTAGGATAATCAGAGAGGCAACCAGCGAACAATCGCGGGCATCTGCCACATCAAAAGCAGAATTGCAGCCAGTAGAATAAGATACCACACAACTCGCTTCCAGGAACCCACTTTTCTGCGTTGAACCGGACGATCTGAGAATTTCATTCTGTCTGCTTGCCTCTTTGAAAACTCACTCAATCAACGGGAGGTATGCTATCACTAAACCTTTGAGAACCCCCACCATGATAGGCACCTCATCAAACGTGACAAATGAAAAGTGAAAAATGATGAGTGACTCAGGTATCATTTCTCACTCGTCACTCATCGCTTATCACGCTGCAAGGTTCTAGGGGAAGATACGGATTTAGTGATACTAACGGCCCCGTCTTTTAGAGGACGCCTTGGACTGAATCTGATTAGCGTGGATAATGGCGATACCGTAACCAAAAACTTCAGCGACCGTGAATTCGATACCATCAAAGGCGACTTTTTCACCCTGTTCCGGCAATCGGCCAATGATTTTTAACATAAAGCCCCCAATTGTATCGTAGCGCTCTTTGGGAATATTTGTGCCTAACGCTTTGTTGACAATCTCGATCGGCGCCCGCGCATCAAGCGCCCATGAATTGTTCCCAAGTTGTTCGACTTGTAGCATGTGCCGCTTATGGTGATAGCCGATTTCACCCACGATCTGCTCAAGGAGGTCCTCCAGGCTCACAAATCCGACACAACCGCCGTGTTCATCAATGACAATGGCGACAGGTTCTTCAGCAACACGCAACTCTTCGAGTAAATCACCCATCGGCTTCGTTTCGGGAACATAGTATGCAGTTCTCACGAAGGAACTGAGTTCGTTGGATTCGTGCACGGCATACAGAATATCCATGATGCTTACGATTCCTGTCAGCCGATCAATCCGTTCTTCATAGACCGGAAGATACCGATAGTTGGAATGATGCACCATTGCCTTGACCTGTTCCGTCGGCGTGGCAATATGAACCGCCATCATTTCGGACAGGGGAACCATGATTTCTCTTACCGTTGTCCTCGTAAGGGAAAAAATCCCACGCAGCATGCGTGCTTCATTCTCTGGCATAGCGTCGATATTTTCAAAGACGATCTGTTTGATCTGTTCCGCTTCGGGCCCACCCTTGGATTTCCGTTTTCTGAAGAAGCCTCGTTTACCGCCAATATCCTTAGCTTGAGCGGGAAGTCTGAGTTGTCGGTTGGGCGCCACAGCAAGTAAATCAAATTTTGTTTCCGTGGTTTCTGCGGTTTCCTTTGGCAACTGTGGTGATGGATTCGCTTTCAATTTTTTGTCTCACTCCCATTTTAGATTTTTGAGGTGGCTAATAACAAAAGATTGCTAACTGATATGAATGCGATTCGCATTCACATGATTTTCCAGATTATCGCGCAACACCGAGATGATTATAGCACATCTCAAGAGTTTCTTTCAATCAAAAATCGGGTTCGACATGCGAAAGTGGAAAGTGAAAAAGGGGGCAGCGAATTCACTCTTGCCACTTTGCCCACTGGCTCCCTTTTCGCTAGATGTGGCGTCGCTCCCTTCTGCTTATTTTTTTAGCAGTTCTCTGATGAAAAACTCAGCATTGTTGCCGAGGCGGTGATAGGAGGTTTCGCAAGATAAGCGATGGTTTCTGCCTTATCTGGCGTGCGACCAGTGGAGTTTGGAACGATCTGTGCACATTGCTTGGCTGTGGCATATTAATTGCTCAATAACGGCTCAACACCGTACAGTGAGTGAGTATTACATACGAAAATGCCTGCGTGGCTTTATAGCGTCGCCGAAATTTCAGGCACCGTGAATGGTCTCACATCTCACTCATTATAACTTTATAAACATCAATTGTAGAACAAACTAAAGGAGACGAAAGATGAAACATAAGGTACATACCGCATGGTGTTGGAATGTGGTAGCCATTTGCATGTTAGCCGCTATTGCAGGAAACACAACGGTAACAGCTGAAGAAGAAGGTGGTTCATCATTGCCTGTCAACATCGTAATCGATGCCACCTACGCAAGCGCCTATTATTGGCGAGGCGCCAGTGCAGGCACCGGGACGAATTTTCTGCAACCTTCCGTTGACGTCTCTTACACTTCCGAATCTGAAGACTTTTCTTTCACCGTCGGCGCCAATGTCTGGTATTCGCAAGGCATTGAGGATGCAGGTGTACCTGAAAATAACGGCGAACTCGACTACACTGTATACGTTGGCACGACCGTTTGGGCTCTCGACATCAGCGCAGGCGTTATCGACTATATGATTCCCCACGGTTTTCCTTTTGCTGATAGGCATGTCCTCGAAGGCAATCTTGGCGTTGGCGTAAACTCGCTTCCTTTCGATAATAGCGTGACCGTTTATCTGAATCTTGATGGGGACGATGATTATTCGGTCTATCTCGCTCCCAGCGTTGGAACTACCTATAAAAACCTGGACCTTGGACTGACCGCTGGTATCGTCCTTGGCGAAAGTGCATACTATAAGAAACTTGGTATCGTCCTTAGCGAAGCTGGTACCGAGCTCGTTGACATCACACCGAGCGTTTCCTATTCCATTCCTGGCGATGCGGAAACAACAATCAGCTTCAACGTTGGTTATAATCCCCACACGCATGCGAAAATGACATTCATTACCCTTGGTACTTCATTCAACATTGATTAACCTTCCCGAAAACCTCCGCCGGATAGTGGCCGCTTTAGTTTCTAAAATTAAGCGACAACGACCTCCTATTCCAAGTTTTACATTGTCAAGCAGGAGAGGGAGGGAAAACACCAAGCTTTCTCTCCCTTCTCTCTTTCCATGCCTCCATTCCTCACGCTGGATGTTTAGTCAAAAGATTTCCTCTCCGTTACAGTTGCAGTCAGATCTGCTGCCGAACCCCGATCTTCGATCGGAGTTTCTCATGGGGAATTTCTAAACCATCCCGTAATTTCTTGCAAAAAGAACGTCAACTCGGTACAGATCCCTGGGTCCGGCAGATTTCCAGGGCTTTTTCAAATACCTTCCGGTCCGGGTAGTCTCCGTCTGCAGCGTCAAGCACACTATCGACCTGCGCCGGGGTATTCAGGCCAACAATCAGACTAGTGACGATGGGATGACTCAAGGTGAATTTGATTGCGAAGTGTGTCCAGGATGTGACTTCATTGCCAAAAGCGGATTTTAAGAGCTCCAAACGTTCGTAGGCAGCATTCCAACTTTCGTTCTGGAAGCGGTCATCCTCTGGCAACTGGCTGCGGTCCATCCGTCGATCGGTCAGCAGGCCCGCCATAAAAGGCCGGATGCAGAAGAAGCCACCCCGACCCGCTTCCATCTGCGGGAAAAACTCAGCCATTTCCATTTCGATCAGGTTATAGTAAGCAACCATCCCGCTGAAGACGCCAGTTTTCAGCGCCTCCGCGGCAAAACCAGGGGTGTAGGGAAAGGTAGTCAAGTGGCCGACCTTCCCTTCACCCTTCAGTCTTTCAAAGATTTCTATCATGGGTTCGTGGATGTCCGGGATATTTGGTATCCTGAGGAGGTCGGTATTAGGCCGTGCACGCTGCAGATGTTGCAGGACGTCGATGTAATCTGCATGCAGGTCCCGAAGCGCCTCTTCGACCCTCAGCCTGAATTTGACCGTGTCGAACACCCCGCTATCGTCGAAGTCGGGGACGGGAACTTTAATGATGTGATGGATTTTATGCCGCTCCGGGCGATTTTTTAGAACCTGTCCAACCGCCCAGCGAGTGCCGTATTCGTAGCTGGAGTGGATGAAGTTGACGCCACGATCTAGCGCCCTTTCCAGCGCCCGGCGGCCTATCCGTGATTTACTGTCGTCTCCAGGTGCTTTGGCGGAGAAGCGCATGGGCCCAAAGCAGATTTCGGAGACTTCCAGGTTGGTGTTTCCAAATTTGCGGTAGTTCATAGAATGTCCTTTCGCGTGTGTTGTTATAATTATCCAAAAGTTTCTGCTACCCGTCTTCCACCACTTCCTCGCCGTCCATATAGCAGAAGCGATCGAGATTCGTCAAGTTCAGATGCGCGCGGTCACCACTTTGAAGCGATGGCTTGCAGCACTTCGGCGCGTTCATCGTCGCCGCGGGCCCACACCTCCACCATAAGCTGTTCGTCAAAATGGTGCAGTCCTTCATGCTGCGACTCGTCCCCGTTTGTTGCATCACCCCCCGGACGCAGCATTGCCACGAAAGGAGTATCCCAGACATCGGTGGGCGCAGCCGGCAAATTATTGGCTTCCCCACCATAAACCATATAGAAGACGGTATCCCCACCCTCCGATAGGGTGGGAAGACGAACCCACGCCTCAAGCCTTCCTACTACCCCATCAAAAGTCTCAATTTCGTAGGGCAGCATTGATGCACCGTCGGCGTCCACAAAGTGAATATTGCTGCCCTCAATATTTCTGACATGTCCGCCGCGCGCCGTGTGCTTGACCCGCTGATCGGTGAGGGAGATGAAAACGAGGAAATCGTTCAGTGGTTCACCTGATGTCTGTGTTTGTTCAATAACAATCCTGCGTCTGAACATCATCGGTCCCTTTCTTCCATCAATAGATGCGGTTAAATGAACCATTCCAATGCTCCTGTCCCATATTGTAAACCGATCTCAAGTTATCCTATCAATTTTTCAACTTCAGGTCAACAAAATTTTTCTGCTCAACATTTTTTCTTGACACACCGCCGGAAAGCAGTATAATTGAAACCGTAGTCAGCTATAAGCCGGTAGAATTAACGCTTTCATATCGGTTGTCTCTACTATTTCGGATAGTATCATTATATCTCCAAAGTGAGTTGACATGAAAATAGATCCAATTACCCTCGTTGTGATTCGTGGCAGCCTCGAGCAGATGGCGTTTTCACGGGTGATCTCCGACAGGTTTGACCAAGCCAGCGGCATCTACGACAAAATCAATGGTGAGGTTATCATGCAGGGCCTGCGCGGTCTCCTAAGCTTCATCTACGTAGATTGAGGACATAGCGCCGGGGGATATGGTGCTCCCTTGGATCGCCTGCGGGAGTTGGCCTCACAGGATGTCAAACGTGGATACCATGACCGGGAGACGGCAGAACAAGAATACGGCGTCCTGATTAAGAAAGGTGGCTGGGAAGCGGATGCAGAAGGAACGGCGCAACTGCGGGCATCTTTACGTAGCACCCTCTAGCAGATCAGGAGGAAAAGATGATTCTAATGAGCCCGCCGCTTCGTGTGGGGAAGACAGCGGAAGAACAGACAGTTTTTCTTCGCAAAGTCGGCATAATGGAAGTGAAAACTGTCTCGATGGCCACACCCGCCGACTGGAGCGATGCAGATGTTGAGGAAGCAAAGCGATTTCTCGATGCACATGGCATACGGGTTGGTGAGTTTAGTGGGTTCCACAAGGCGTTTGGTTCAGCGAAGGCGCAGGACCATCAATCTGCCCTCGAACACTATCGCCGTCAACTGCGCCATGCCCACATCCTGGGCGTTCACTGTGTTGGATTCTCTATCATCTGTGATAGGAGCACGCCCCAGATGTGGTCTGAGGAAACGTGGCAGCGATGCATCGCCGCTACGGTGGAATTGGTCAAGGAGGCAGAACAGGTTCAGATAGACATAGCTGCCCACCCGCATCTGATGAGTCCGCTCTATTCCGTGGAGCGGTACAAAGAACTCCTCGAACAGGTTGCCTCACCCCGACTGAAGGTACTTATGGACCTGGTGAATCTCACACAGCCCCATATGTTCTACAAAACAACGGAATTGGTGAACCGGGCTTTTGATGAGTTGGGGGACTTTATCACTGCCATCCACGCCAAAGATGTGGTGATGTCGGGAGGTGGGAAAATCGTGGTTCACATAGACGAAGCGGTCCCGGGGGAAGGCATGATGGATTATGCAACAATCCTTCGACGGTTAGATGCATTAGACCATGATGTCACGGTGCATGTGGAGCACTTTTCGGAGGAAAACACTATTGTCGGTCAGCAATATATCCGGTATGTGGCGCGAGAGATTGGTGTGGCTTTACACTAACTTTCAATATTAAAACAGAGGGGGGTCTGGGCAGACAAGGAGCAAAACTCCCGCCGGGATGGACGAAGGCTTGATCGCCGACTTCCTGGCTCCCGAGTGCCCAGCTTCCAATAATTCTTGAGAGGTATCGTATGATTTTAATGAGTCCGTCTGTACATTTGGGAAAAACATCAGAGGAGCGGGCAGCGTTTCTCCGTAAGGTTGGAATAATGGAGGTCAAGACCGTTACCACGAATACGCCTGCTGACTGGAGTGATGTGGACGTTGAGGAAGCAAAACGGTTCCTTGATGATCACGGTATCCGGGTGGGTGAGTTTAGTGGGCACCAGAGCGGGTTTGGCTCGGCGAATGTGGACGATTACCGGGCTGCCATTGAAGGCCATCGCCGCCAATTGCGTCATGCCCACATTATCGGGGCACACTGCATCGCATGTGCGATGCTCATTGGAAGAATTTGGATTGACGAATTACCAAAAACTTTCGCCCAGTGCGGTGGAACCATTCTCCCCATGTGGTCTGAGGAAACATGGAAACGATGTGTCGCTGCGGTCGAGGAACTTATGCCCTATGCGGAGGAGTTTCAGATGGACGTTGCTATACATCCCCATGTTATCACACCGGTCTATTCTGTAGAGCGGTATAAGGCGCTTTTTGAGGCAGTCCCATCACCCCGACTGAAGGCACTTTTCGACCCTGTGAATCTTACATGGCCCCAGATGTTCCTCAGAATGACGGACTTTGTAAATGAGATTTTCGATGAAATTGGTGATAAAATCGTCACGATGCACGCAAAGGATGTTACGATGTGGGCAGCTCAACCTATCAGCATTATCTGTCGCGCAGACGAAGCGGTTCCGGGAAGCGGCATGATGGACTATGCAACGATACTTCGACGGCTGGATGAATTAGATCGTGATGTCCCAGTGCATGTGGAGCACTTCCCCGAAGCAGAGACGATTGCCGGTCAGCAATATATCCGGCATGTGGCGCGGGAGGTCGGTGTTAGGGTAGGCTAGGTGAAAGGTTGACAGGCCACTACTTAGAGCCTTTTTACAACATGGAGAATATCTGATGCAATTTGACTATATCATTCACGGGGGAACCGTTGTCGATGGCACGGGCAGTCGTGAACCCTTCCCGGCAGATGTTGGCGTCATACGTGACCGGATTGCCGCCCTCGGCGACCTGGACACCGCCGAGGCAAACCGGGTAATCGACGCGCATGGACAGGTCGTGAGCCCTGGTTTCATCGATGTCCACGTTCACTCGGAGATTGCCTTGTTGGGTGGCAGAGACCAACTGGGAGGCGTCCGTCAGGGTGTGACCACTCATCTCACAGCGCCGGATGGCTTTGGTTGGGCGCCCCTCTCACCGGAGAAGGTGAGAGAAATGTGGAAATATACCCAATTCATTTATGACTCTCCTGACCTCTCCCTCGACTGGCGCAGCGCCGAGGATTATCTGAGTATTTTTCCCGGTCGTATTCCCGCCAACGTTTATCCGCAGGTACCTCACTGCGCTGTTCGCTTAGGAGCGATGGGGTGGGATGCCCGTCTAGCAACTGACGAAGAACTGAAGGCAATGGTAAGAACCACCCGTGAATGGCTGGAAGCGGGGGCATGTTGTCTGTGCCTGGGGCTTGACTATCAACCGAGCGCCAACGCTGATCTGCGAGAGCTTGTTACCCTGTGTAAAGTTGCAGCTTCGTATGGGGCGATCTATGCCGCGCATATCCGCTACCGGACCCTCGGTCGAAAAAAGGCGTGGGAAGAAACCTTTGAGCTTGCCCGGCAAAGCGGTATTCCCGTTCATATCTCTCATGAACGGGTGGACGAGGAGACAGCAGATCTACTTGAACGGGTAGACCGTGAAGGAATTGATCTGACCTTCGAGTCATATCTCTATCCTGCTGGGATGACCCACATGGCGCTTATGCTGCCGATGGAGTTTCAGGCTGGAAGTCCGGAGGAGGTACTGGCGAAGCTAAAACACCCACAAACACGAGAGAAGTCCTTGCCTTATATCCGGGGGCAGATTGGTCAATCTGGCAATCAGATCGTTGGGAATACTCGCTCCGGTCGGTTTATCGGCATGACTCTGGCAGAAGCAGCAGAGCGCGTGAATAAGTCCTGGGAGGAATTTGCTTACGATCTGATGGTTGAGGAGGACCGGACAGAGACGCTTGTCTTCCCATGGCAGACGCCTCCCGAAGAAAATGAAGTAACCCTCGACCAAACAGCTGTTCACCCCCGAATGATGATTGCCAGCGATGGTGTTTACAATATTCAGCATCCCCACCCGCGTGGTTACGGCTGCTTTGTGCAGTTTCTCAGGCGGTTCGTGCGAGAGCGCAAGTTGATTTCTCTGCAGGAAGCCGTCCACAAGATGAGTGGATTTGCGGCAGAACGTTTTGGGCTCAAAGATCGAGGCTGTATCGCTGAAGGCTTGGCGGCGGATCTGGTCGTTTTCGATCCGGAAACCGTTGCTGATCGTTCGACCTGGCAGGAACCGGTGCAGCCGGCAATTGGTGTGGACTGGGTGCTGGTCAATGGTGTGCCGGTGATTGAACAAGGGAATCCGACAGGGCAGCTACCGGGACGGAGCCTGCGACACTCACCCTGACGAGGAAAAGGGGAAATTGGAAAGTAAAAAGTGAAGATTGTATCTTTGTTGGGCTCACATTTAAGCACCTTCCAAATCATTTAGGGCAGCGCAATTGATTGCATCCCAATCCATCGGGGTCATTGTGCGTCTGCGGCGGGCGATGAATCAACCGACTGCGAACCAAAAACCCTAAAGACTTTTGAATCTCTTCAGGAGGAAGCATTCGGATGAAAGTTTACATTGGTACAGATAGCGAGGGCCAAGCGTGTGTCACACGCGAGAAAGACCCCAACACGGTCTATGGCCCCTGGCAAGGCGAGTACATTCGCAAACGAGCAACAGAGGAGACGACAGCGGTGGTAGAAGCTGCCCGGGAGGCTGGAGCGACCGACATCCTCGTTCAAGATGTCGGCTTCATACGAGGTGTCTCTCCGGGCGGGCTGATACTTCACTATGACAACCTCCCCCGTGGCATTCGCATCGGTCTGGGCGGGGCACCTTTACACCGCGTGATAGATGAGAGCTTTGACGCAGTCATTCTGCTGGGCCACCATGCGATGGCGGGCATCGAAGATGGCGTGATGGCGCATACCTTCAGTTCTCTGGAGATCGAGAATATGTGGCTCAACGGGAGGCGCATCGGGGAGATCGCTGTCGAAGCCCTGATATTCGGCGTCTTCGGTGTGCCGGTGGTCATGGTCTCCGGCGATGAGGCGGGCTGTCGGGAAGCCCAGGAATGGCTCGGCGACGTGGAGGTGGCCCCGGTGAAACAAGGGTTGGGGACGCACTGGGCTATCTCGCTCCATCCAGCCGACGCCGATGACCTCATCCGTGAAAAGACCAGAGTGGCGCTTCAGCGATTGAGCGATTTCAAGCCGTTCACGGCGCCTCCTCCCCTTAAACTAAGGGTCGATTGCTATACCGAAGAGCAGGCGCAGCAGCGGTTTGCGCTGGAGAAGAACGCCACATGGATCGGGCCAAAGAGTTTCGTCATCCGAACCGATACACCGCTTGACTTCAACAGGCAGATGTGTGCATGATCAGGCACAATTTTTCGAGTGAAATCACAGGAGATTAGGACACTATGCCCAAGATGACCGGTGGTCAGGCGCTGGCGAAATCGCTGTATCGAGCGGGCGTGCGCGTGGTGTTCGGACTGCCAGGTGCAGGACAGTATGAGGCAACCGATGCGATTTATGAAGAGCCTCGCATTCGCTATTTCACCACCCACCACGAGCAGGTAACCAGCTACATGGCAGACGGATATGCGCGTGTCAGCGGCGAAATTGCGGCGGCGTTGGTGGTTCCGGGAGCAGGGCTATTCAATGCGTCCATGGGCATTGCTACCGCGTACGCCGTATCTTCGCCCATGCTGATGGTAACTGGCGTACATCACCTTGGCCATACAGGCGAGGCTGACGACGATATGGCTTGGATACGCCCGATGACCAAGTGAGCGTCGCGTGCCCAGAGTCCCGCCGACGTTCCGGCGGTCGTTCATGAAGCCTTCCGCTGCTTGAAGACGGCCCCCCCCCACGTCCTGTCCTCATTGAGGTTTCACACGAAGTGTTGGCGGGAGAGGAAGACGTCGAGTTGATTGCGCCGGAGGCGTATGACCGCCCTGGCGGTAATCCTGAACATATCGACGGTGCCGCGCAAATCTTGGCAGATGCACAGCGTCCGGCCATCTAGGCTGGGGGTGGCGTTATCAGTTCGGACGCTTCCCAAGCCCTAAAAGCGTTATCTGGGCGCCTCCAAGCACCGGTGGTGACCTCCCGGAATGGGAAAGGCACCATATCCGACCGGCACGCTCTCTGCTTGGGCTTGGCAGAACTCCGCTACCTACCGCTCAGACGATGGCTGGAACAACGTGACGTCATCCTGGATGTGGGAACCCAGGCCGGTTTCGGGGAGCAGCTCAAAGCGCAGCAAGTCATCCGCATAGACATAGATGAGGCGGAGATCGGGCGCAAGAACCACCATAGCTTCGGCATTTTGGGGGGCGCACGCCTTTGCCTGGAGGCGCTCTATCGTGTGGTCTCAGCCACGACGCCACCTCGCCTAAGCTGTGCGGAGGAGGTAGCTGCCATCAACGCAAAACAGTTCGACCCCACGTCCGAACTCCAACCCCAATTGGACCTCATGCAGGCGGTCCGGGCAGCAATGCCTGATGATGGCATCCTGGTCCAGGGCACGAATCAGATAGGATACTACAGCCGTAACTACTATCCCGTGTATGAATCCCGGACTTGCTTCACCGCGGCGGGTAACCTCGGCGTCGCATTTCCGATGGCACTCGGCGCTAAGGTGGTAAAGCCTAATAAGGCTGTCGTGGCGCTCTTCGGCGACGGCGGTTTCCTCTACAACTCCCAGTAGTTGGCGACGGCTGTCCAGTATGGCATCAACGCGGTGGTCATCGTATTCAACGACAACGCCTACGGCAATATCCTGCGCGCCCAGATTGAACAGTTCAATGGCCATATCCTGGGGATGCAACTGTACAACCCGGACTTCGTCAAGCTTGCCGAAGCTTACGGCGCTCGGGGCGTGAAAGCAGAGGGTGCTGAACAGTTGGAAGCAGTATTGCGCAAGGCATTCACTATTGACGCACCGACTCTCATCGATCGAGGTTCCTGTAGTAGGCATGATGGTCAATATTAAAAGCGATGACAGCAATCGATGCCGCTTATTACACAAAACCGAGGAGCATTGTTACTCGGAAGCAGACGAGGTCACCTATGGCCTCTACAATTCTGGAGCAAAACCATCAAACTCACCGAACAACAAACCAATTTCTTCAACACCTTTGGCTACTTGATGTTTCCCGGACTGTTTTCGCCCAGCGAGATTGCCTGGATTACCGAAGAGTTTGAAATCTCTATCCAGACCGTCGGCGGGGGCAAAGCACACAACGGGTCAAAGCGAACCATGTTCGGCGGGCCCATTGAGCATCGACCCAGACTTTGCACGCTGCTGGACGACGCGCGGATTTTAGGCGTTGCCGGCGGAGTCATGAGCGAAGACTTCAACTACGCCAGCGGGGATGGCAATTATCACGCCGGTGATACCGGCTGGCATCCGGATGGCAGTTGGGGACAGCTTTTTTCCTGCAAGATCGCGTTCTATCTCGATCCACTCACACGCGATACGGGCTGTTTGCGAGTCATCCCCGGCAGCCAGCGGCCCGATCATTTCGTGCGAGCACAGCAGATTGATCCGAACAGGTCTCAGGAGTTTTTCAGCGTCGCACCGCGTGATTTCCCCGGCAGCATCGCGCTGGAATCGAATCCCGGAGATCTGGTCATATTTAATCACGACATCTATCACGCTTCCTTCAGGGGCGGCGCACGCCGGCGGATGTTCACGATGAACCTGACCCGCAACTGCAAAACCGAGCCAGACCTCAAGACGTTGCATCAGTATCTGAGGCTTCACTCTCCCGGCGGGTACAAAGTTGACACCGGCGGAGGTATGTACTTTCCAACCATACTCGATACCGCCGACGAAACACGAATGATTCACCTCCAGCAGTGCGCCGACATTCATGATGAATTATTTCCGCAGTACACCCGGCAACGAAGCTGAAAGACGGAGTACGTTATGACTGAACTTGATAAATACCTTTTTGATCTTCGGGGATATATGATTCTGGAAGATGTTTTGAGTCCAGAAGAAGTTGCCGAACTCAATCGTCTTGTTGACGGGCAGAACTTGCCCGAACCTCCGCTGGAGAGTGGAAAGGAGAATACGGCGGCTTCTGCTGCATCCCTGGTAGTCATAAAGCTAACTATCTGTGTCCGCCGGAAATTCGAGAGGCGCACGTCAACGCGGATTGTGTTATCGTGCCAGAAGTAAGAGCAGGCTCGGTGGTGCTCTTTACCGAAGCCCTGACGCACGGATCTGCGCCGTGGGCTGCCAAGCATCAGTGACTTTCGTTGCTTTACAAGTACAGCCCGGCGCAACAGTCATGGTCGAAACACCACATCAAACCGCCAGAAGGCGTCGAGTTGACCCTACGCCAGCAACTCCTGTTTGAGCCACCTTACTTTAGCGGCAGAACTTCTCTGTTTGAGTGAGAAGGGGGCAGGGGAAGGATTATTAAGTATCAGACGTGAAGCATGATGGGCAAGGGGTTGCCTTATCCCTCATGGCAGGCACTAGCATGGTTTTGCTACAATAGCAACGGGATTTAAGTCGATTCACAGTCATAAACGACTTCTGTATCGTCATATAGCGGACATTTGCCTTTGGAAAGAATGAGCACAGAATCGCGCGGGACAGAATCAACCATATTGGGATGACGCTTCTGGTTAAATAATTGGCTTGTGCGACGGTTAAGGTTAATACCATCATCATCGAAGATTGTAATAACATTGAAGCCAACTTCTAATGCTAGCCTTGCCAACCTATAAGTTATGCGATAGATGGGTAGCCCTTTGACTTTGCGTGTGACATTCGCCGCGATGATGATGCAGGCACGATTGTGCTTGAGGACACGGTACAATTCGCTCAAAGTCTGTTTCATAGCGAGTTCGTAATCTGCTATCGTTGATGTCTTCAACATCTTCTTGGTTTCGGTTTGCCTGTCGCTGCCCAATAACCAAACGCGAATCCAGTTGTCATAAGCATAATCACGGACACCCAAGTAGGGCGGTGAAGTCACAATAAGGTCAACGCTTGCATCCTTGAGGTTGGGCTTGCTTGTTGTGATGTTGCACCTGTAGATGTTGCCCTTCCTTTGTGGCAAATGCTCCGCGTAAATTCTTTGTGCCTTCCGCTCCAGACAGGTAAAGACATCACGAGGCTCATACTTGAGGCCGTATTTTGCCACATACTCACGCACGTAACGCACGCTCGCCGACCAAGTGTCCTTCGTCCGCACTGAAAGAAACATCGGACCATCGCCATGCAAGATGCCGCAGAGCATCGCTTTCACAAACAACGCTACATCATGCTGCCTATCACGTTCGACATCGTTGAGTGCAGAGCGCATGGCTGAAATTTGGCGTAATGTCTCAGAATGGTAATACACTTCTTGTAGGTTTGGCAACATCGGGTCGTCATCTAATTGTCCCCGCTTTAGCCGTACGTCCACCTCCGACTTCAAAAATGCGATAAAATCATCGTATTCCTTTCGGTTCAGCGGACGCACCTTCGCGTGTGAGAGAGTATAGGCATAGATGAAAATGTCATTGCCAATTGCTTCCCGACCGAGTAAGCAGGCTTCCAGTGGCACAGTTCCCGATCCGCAAAACGGGTCATACACGACCTCACCTTCTTGGCTAAACTTGCAGATGAAGTAGTGGGCAATGGCAGGCGGAAATCGCCCCAAGTAGGAAGATAGTTGATGCAGAGGATGATACCAGTATCGCCGATGAACGTGCTTCCAACCGTCAACGATGTCTTCTGATTTGAAGGCGGCAACGGAGGCGTCCGCAACAAACTTATCAGCCGCAATTGGCTGCAAAAAGCATCTGCTGTGGCCATCAACGGACGTGGGCAACAGTTGCGAAAGTTTTCGACGTTGCGATGGTTGGCTTCCGCTGTTGTTACGACTAGAAGTCTTCGTCGTCATTATCTGGTTCTTCAACCTCCTCCGCATGATTTACAATGTATTCCGCCCGATCGTGGAGTGTCATTAGATACTGGATGGATGGTGTTTTCCCAAAGAGAGTTTTTGTATGCACCGGTTTCATGGTCGTGTTGATGTCATTGATATGTTCTCGGAACAGATCAATGATTTCCGTCGGGGCATTTTCATTTCTATTCCCGGCATTGGCAACAATGGGGCGTAGAACACGATCGAGGCAAGCCAGAGTTTTGGAATGTGTAACCTCCTCAACGCCGAGGTCAAAGTAAAGGTTATACTGTCTTTCTTGGTTTGAAGATGGTGTTGCGTACCGGATGTAAAGGCTAGGATCATCAAGAACCCCCTTAATTTTACGCGCTTATAAGGTTTAGGCTTGCAAGTTTTGTGTAAATTTGATACAATATAGGCATCAAACCCTTATGAATAAAGGAGTTGAGATGAATGAACTTGTTTGATGCTGTAGAACGATTTTCTGACCAAGAGAGTTGTATTAAACACTTAGAAACTATCCGCTGGGGTGGCAAACCTGAGTGTCCATATTGCGAAAGTAAAAAGGTTGCACCGAAGAATGAAGCTAGCATAATTGGTCGTTGGAATTGCCATACTTGTAAGTCAAGTTTCAATGTGTTACAGGGAACGATATTTCAAGGAACACAGATTCCACTTCAGAAGTGGTTTATGGCTATCCTGTTAATGAACGATGCGAAGAAAAGCCTATCAAGTTGTCAAATGGCTCGTCATTTGGACTTAACGCAACCCTCAGCTTGGTTCATGATGAAACGAATCAGGTCTGAGATGGGTAGAAAGGGCAAGGTTTTACTGAGAGGAATTATTGAATGCGATGAAACCTACGTGGGCGGTAAGCCCCGACGACGAAAAGACAAGGACGGGAACTTGCCTCCACCGAGCAAGCGAGGTAGAGGCACGAAGAAAACGCCCGTTATCGGTGCTGTTGAACGGGCTGGGAATGTTGTGGCGCGTGTGGCTACGAGTTTGAGTCGTAAGGGCGTTTTGGGGTTCATCAAAGGCGTTATTGAGAAGCCGAAGGATTCAGTTCTAATGACAGATGAGTTCTCATCGTATGAGGCGGTTGATGGGCTCATGCCTCACCATGTCATCAGACACAAGAACTGGCAGTACGTGGACGGTAATACCCACACAAACACGATTGAAGGGTTCTGGTCGCTGGTGAAACGTGCGTTTCATGGTACACATCACCACTACAAGCATGTTTCGCTCTACATCGCTGAGGCGTGTTACAAGTACAACAACCGGAAGAACCGGAACATCTTCAAGAAGTTTATCAGGGAATGCTTTGTGTAGGGTGGGAAAACCTCTGGAGACTCCATAGAAGGATTAGATTACACTATTTCCAACCTTTTGAAAATGGTTGTAATTAGTGTGTAGTCATTTTTAAGTAACTGAATTGCAACTCTTAAATCTTCTACGGTTGCAGTAGAGGTAAATAACCTCTCTTCAATTCGGTGGGTTTTATCAGCATGTTTTTGTAGATGTTCTTTAACACGTTGAATATCCACCTTCCTTTGTGATGACATAACATCTGCCTCCTTTCTGAGTCATATTTTCAGAGGTTTTCCCATAAGGGAGTGTCCGGTGGGAGCCGGACACTCTAGCAACAAAATATCAGGGAGTGCTTTGTGTAGCACCCCCTGATATTGCCTAAGAGTTATTGCTTAGGCGTAGCCGTATAAGGACTGCTATACGGCGTTTGATTACCCTTACGTTTAGCGATTTTGAGTACGATAAACGTAAAGGTTTTGCGTATTTTTATAAACACGATAATCCCTCCTTTCATTGGAATAAGTCGTGATGCAGAGGGTGTTATCAGCAGTTGTCCGTATATGTGGACTTACAAGCGTGCCGTCTTTACGCCTGTAAGACTTGATGTATTTGATGCGTGGCATGGGGGGTCTCCTTTGCCATGTTGTGGCGGTGGGGGTGCTATAACACCCCCTCGCCTGTTTTATGTCTATCTCATGTGCAATCTTCTAGCAACATTTCGGAGGGTTGTTTCGGTTTGCCCAAATCGTTCCTCCATTTGGGCATAACGCCCCTCTATACTATCTATTGACTTGATGACTGCTACATGAGTTGCAAGGGTAGTTGTCATGTACCTGTCCATTCTCGTTACTGACTGTTGAAAAGAATCAAGTTTCTTGTCAATATCTTCAACAGGTACGGTTTTCTTCGCAGTTGCATCTCTAGTTTTCAGATTCTCTGCGATGTTGGTAAGCTCTACCCTTCTTAAATTGACGACTTCTTCTTTCAGTTGTTTTGCTTCATCTCTGAAGTCTATGAAGGACTTTCTGATACTATACAAATCGTCACTACTGGGAATGTGTTTCCAAATGAACTTTCCAGCAGCAATGATAATGAGTATATCCGCTACTACACTAAGAAAATCACTCATTGGGGTGTCCTTTACTTTGGCGAGGAAAGGTAAAACAAGCCAACGATTTAATAAACTTCAGAATCACAGGCTTGTAACACCCCAATAATATCACATATTCAAAGAATCTGCAAGCCAATTATTTATAAATGCGTAATTTTATTGGTCTCCTGGATATGGTCAAGGAGCGTTCCTTTCCTCATTGGGTCACGCTTGAGGACGCGAAGGCCAATGCGGGTGAGTTCCCCCGATATGATATCCGGATAGCTCTTGATGTTATTCGTTGGGTCAACCTGAATCTTGAGTGCCTCTTCGCATCGTATTGCCCCATACATCAGAAGGAACAATGCTAACGAAATGTTGAACGGACTCAAACTTCGGCTGCGTTGCACACTCATGCTGACTTTCTTTACGAAGGCCTCCAATGTGCAATGACTATGTTTCTGATGACACTCGTCGATCAGCCTGTCGAAGTCCTGAACACCCATGGTTTCCTTGTCGGTCATTGCATCAATCCTCCGATAAACAAACAGCCCCAGAGGCAGCACGAGAACCTTTGATGACTCGGTATAGCGGCTCTTGTCCAATTCCACCTCGTGAATCAGCCTCCACTTCTTCAACTGCTGTATAGCCTCCTCAATTGTGTCTGCCATCCAATCTTCATTTATATCCCTGTCAAACAGGTCCATCGGTGTGCGGACATTTTGTATAAGCTGCTGGCATGAGTGTAGTTTGTCAAAGGGGGGCTTCAACTTGTTGACACGCCACATTTCAAAAAGGGCTTCGGCAGGCTCATCAAGATCAAGCGCCTTTCCTATCTGGTGCATCATATCTTCTTCGATTACAAGCCGCAAGATACGGTGAACAAGGCGCAAGTCCAGTTCTGTTGTATTTTGTCGCGAATTTCGCATTATCCTCACTCCTGAAAATAAATCAGTTCATTGCCTGTGCAGTAAGTTCTGGAATCTCTTCAACCTTGACGAATACAGCAGCTAAGATATTATCCATTTGCTTTAACTCATCATACAGTGGTTCACCAATCTGTTCGACGTCACCCCACTCGTCCACAAGTAGAACAACTCCGAAAGCCTTGGACGAAGGTCGCGACACAAGGCTGCGAACGGTCATAACAGATTCTGTTCCACCGCTGAGATTTGCTCTGTTGAGATCTCTGTCTAATCCGCCTACCCTGAATCTAGGCGTATCACGTCCAATCTGCTCATAGATAACCGCTTCAAGTGGTAAAGGGTTGCACGTCTCCCCAGAGTTATCATAGTAGTATTGGCAGCGCTTGGTGATTAGGCTATCGATGGTCTCCTTGAGTAATTGCGCCAACCCAACCTCGTCAAGATATCTCAACGCCTTCTGAACGTCTTCCGATTGGCGATTCTCGTCTGTCCTTGCATTGGCAACTTCTATTACATAAGAGACATTTTCAATGAATTGTCTAATGTGGTCGGCTCGTTCGGCGGCTTTCTCTATCTGAGTTGATTGTGCTTTCATCAATAATTGCTCCTCAAGCTGGTACTTCTGCTGCTCCAACTCACGCTGCTGTCTCCGTAGGCGACGCAAAACACCCTCAACTTCACGCTCTCGTTCTTGCAAATAAGAGATAGCATTCGCTGACCAAACCCTGTTAAGGTGCTCGTCTGAAGGTCCTTCCAGGGTTTTAACTGTGTCCTCAAGATTCTCCCTTGTCTCTTGTACCTCCTTGGTCAAGGACTTCCTCATTTGCTCGATTTGAGTTCTGAGCGCATTGGTGTCTTGTTCCCCTGCTACCATGGGTTGAGTTTGCTGTTCCTCCTTCAACTCGCCCTCTGCCTGCTGCAACTCTTTAGCATAATCTGAAACCTCATTTTCGAGGGTTTGGTAGTCAAGGGGTGTCATCCCCAAATTGATGTCCGTTTTCTGCAAACGCTGCATGAACTTTTCGATGGCTTCGTTTATAGGAACGAGATTTTCTGCTTTCTCCAAGTGCTCCTGAAGACGAGACAGCAAGGAGGCAGCGTCACGAATGTCATCTCCTAACGGCAAGAGAACGATTTCAGGAGAAGCATTATCCTCAACAGCACGAATGAGAGAACGATAGACTTCAAGACTCTCGGTTCCAAGTCCTTTGTGAAAGGCGTTACAGACACCCTGTACATCTGAATTCTTTATATATGTAAGGAAATCCTCTTCGGGCGATGTACTAATGCGTCGCTGATCGAGTAGCCTATCAATCTCAATTTGCAGTCCCCCGAAAGCATCACCAACAGCTTTCTTTTTCGCGTCTAGATCCTGATATCTTCTTTTCAGTTGTTTGACTTCCCCTTCTTTCTCCTGTAGACGCTTTTGGTGATCAGCCTTCTGGTGCTTTGCATCCTCAGCCGCATGTAAATCACGCTCAAGGCGGTACAGCCTCTCAATGGCCTGACGGCTATCTCCACCCAGTTGCTTCAGATAGCCAACAATGTCATGAATCGCGGCGCGTTGACCTACATAGTGCTTTCTTTCATCCTCTTTCTGTTGGAGTGTAGTCTGGACATCTCCTATTTGGCTTTCAATGGCTTGCCTGTCCATTTGCCCCGCTGTCTGTCGCTGCCGCGGACGCGCGCTTTGAAGTATCAGCCGTGTAAGAGCTGGCTGGCTGTCCCCAGTTAATTTTTCACCGAGCACTTTTATGTCATTCAGGATATCCAACTCCACTCGCTCAATGAAGTTCCTTCCCTTCGACACTAATTGAACGTCTACCAGACTATTCATGTAATGCTCGAAGGGTTCCCAGCCCCTGTGCAGATTAAACGAGCGCTCATCAGAGCTGTTAGCAACACCATAAGCGACGGAAGCCTTACCGTCTTTCACATCAATCACCAAAAGATGATTGCCTTTGACAATCTCCATGTCCGCTGCACGGGTCTGACTAAGAGACTTACGTAGCGCCTGTCCTTTCTTCACAAACTCCTCATCGCCCAAGAATCGCACGTTGTCATGCTCATCCCAAGAATAGCCAAGCAGCGTTGCCATGCACAAGAGCACAGTTGTTTTGTTCCTCTGGCTCTCGGCGGATAGCAACATCGCGTTTCCGTCCATCGTGCAATCAAACGAGGCCTTGTATTCGTCTTGAAGATGGAACTTGATTTTGGTGGGCTTCTTCTCTAAAACGGTAGGTTGCCCAGGGGAGATGTTGAAGATGGAGTTGGCATCCGCGTTATCTACGCCAACTTTCCGCGCAATTTCCCTGTAGAAGTCAATTATGCTTTAATCAAAGACAGGATTGGTATCCGTCGCCATTTCGGGCATTGTAATTACCTCCTCATATCTGCAAAAGTTGTGCAAGCATGTTCTTCAACCGGTGGCCGACCACCTCAACGTTCGGAATTTGCATCGGGGTGGTGTCATCTACATCCATACCAAAGCGCACAATCGGGATAGTCTCGTCTTGGTACTGCGTTATAGGCGAAGTCTTGTCCTTTTTCAAGATCTTCGTGTCCAGATATTCACGCACGACTTCGCTGCTCCTCGGGTGCCGTATTGCTGCGAAGTAAAGTCGGTCTATACCTTGTCGCTCGCTTGGTGTCCAACATTTATGCACCACGATGGGAACTAAGGCAATGTCATAAGTCACCCCCATCCACATGTATCGCCAGCAATCAAATCTCCAGAGCTGTTCACGAAATTCTGAGGTGTCCTGCTCCCTATAAAATTTGGCGATCTCTTTCGAGCGTCCATAACGTGGATTTGGGTTGACAGAAACAAACAGCAGGCTCAGGTCATTCACGAGGGGCAGGGAAGCTTCGACCATTTGATGAATATCCTCGAATGGATCAACGTCAATTATATCAAAGCGCCATCCTGTCTGCTGAATTTCAGATATTATTTTGTATGCATTCATCGCGTTTGGTGGCATCAGAACCCTGAAGCGCTGCTCATGCTCATAGCGCGAGAGCAACTCTTCAAGGGGCCACTCTTCGTTCACGTGTTCCAACAAGTCAGCGGCATGATGTTTGTGAGCATCGAACGCCTTCGTAAATCGAACATCTTCCTTCTCGACCGAAACGACCAGACCATAGTTTGCGAATATTCGTGTTCCATCACCATAACCCTGGGTGGGTTCAAAGATAGCAAGTGACTTCTTTCCAGGAATACGGCAGAAGGTCTCACACAAGATTCGATTGAGTTCATGCTTGGTCTCAGTAGCAGGCAAGACTGCCCCTAAACCTGATTGTTCTTTCCCGTAAGTGTACGCATAATCCTGCAAGCTTTGAAAATGCTGCTTATTCGCCCCCAATATCATTCGTATCGCCCACTGTGTGTTCTTGAGCTCCTCACCATTCCTCAGTTCCTCGTAAGCCAAGCGTCTCGCTTCCCGTTTCCTCAAACCTTGCTTCGTCCTTTTATACATTGGCACGTCTTTGTCCAGTGTGTTTGCTTGCTCACGGAATAGAGGACTCAGGGTACTGCTGGCACAAAACTTCTCTAATTCGTCAACAGGAACTTCAAGGGTCGCGGCGATTTGTACGAGCGGCAGCCCCTCCATAATCATGCGCTCCAATTGCTTGCGCTCGCCCTCTATCTCGCGTTGCCAATCAGTTGATTCAGCAGCCATTGTGCGTAGAATCGCTCTTATACGCGGCTTATCCTCCACACTGCTGATAGTGAAGTACTTGTGCAAAATCTGAACTACATCGTTTGTTACTACTCGCAAAAGCATTGTATATCAAAATATAACGTCAGCAGTGGGGGATGTCCTGTCACTTTGTACCGCCATTATATATCCGTTGGTGCTTTCTGTCAAGTGACCAAATTGGGGGAGCGTGTAATGGTGCTTCTATGCCTTGGATCAGATTCATGTTAGAATCTCGCAGCTAGCGCATCCCGTCGGACCGGCGAATTAATGAACAGCGAGTCACCGCCGTCAATCGTGACCTCTAATCCCGTTGCCCACGCCGCCTCGTCGGAACAGAGCCAGAGCGCGGCGTAAGCAATGTCAATTGGGTTGCCGAGCCGCTCAAGTTTCGGCTCGGCGGGACGGACAGCGCCGCCGGGCAGCGGGTCCCAGATGATGCCGGGAGAGATGGCGTGGGCGCGGATGTTTTTGTCGTAGAGTTCCCTCGCCAGATTCTGCGCTGCTGCTATCATTCCCGCCTTTGCCGTCGCATAAGCGCTGTTGGCGTCCTGACGCACACGAGCTCCCGCCGAGAGCGTAATGATGCAGCCTCCGCCCCGTGATTCCATTATCGGTACAAGACGTCGTACAGGTAAGAACAAGGTTCGTAAATTGTTCTGTAGTGCCTCGTCCCAAAACGACGGCTCCATGTTGGCGATGTCATGGTCGGTCGAGAAGAAACCGCCTGCGGCGTGGATAAAGCAATCCACACCACCGAATTCGTCCACTGCCGCTTGAACGAGCGCATCCACCTGAGCCTCATCGGTCAGGTCGGTTTGGAGCGTCAACACCTCACCGCCTGCTGCACGCACACGGTCTGCGGTCTCGTTCAGCTTTTCCGCTGTCCGCGCAGCCAAGACCAGTTTTGCGCCTTCCTGCGCAAACAGTATTGCAGTTGCACGACTCATGTTCTGGCCTGCACCGCCAATAAGCACAACTTTGTCTTTCAATCTCATGATATATTCCTCCGTCAAAGTTTAGTGAAACCTTGCAAAGGTTTCAAACCTTCGCAAGGTTAGGGCATCCGTTTCACGTAAGAGATTGCTTCTCTCATGAAGCCCAAAGCTGCTTTGATCCGATCTGGTTCCTCAAACCCATAAGATAACCTGAATTGTCTTTTCCCAACCTCAACGATGTCGCCTTTTGGGTGAACACAGTGCTCGCCGGGGATGTAGACGACTCGCGGATATCGAGAAGCTGGCGGGCCATTGATTTCTTCCCTTTCAATCGTTCTTGCGAGGAAATTGAAAAACGGCGAACCTTCGTACGTTTCAACATCATCCAAAGTCAAATAGAAGTAAAATCCCGCCTTACCTCCCCGACATTCTAAAACCGCATGACCTAAAAGCTGTTCGATCCAGCTTTTGACTTGCTGCGCTTTCTTCCGATACCCCCGATTGACCGCTTCAATTTGATCCTTGATGTGGTAATCTAATAGATAACTGGCGATCTCTTGGTTAATCAACGGCACACTAAACCCGACATCACTCGTCCTTTGAATCATCGCACTTACAAAGTGCCCATCTGCTCCAATTAGATAGCCAATCCGCAGCCCCGGCGCCAAGATTTTCGACAACGTTCCAATTTCGTAAACAATCCCAATTTCATCATAAAGGAACCCAGATCTTAACGGCTCCACCGTTGGGTCATGGACAAGATCTTCGTAGGCTTTATCGAAGAACAGCGGCACTTTCCTGCCGAGGTCACGGGATAATCGGGTTGCAATTTCAACCACTTCTCTCCTTCGTGCATTCGAGAGGATGGTGCTGGTTGGATTATTAATCGTGACGATATAAAAGCACCGAATTGCACGCTTCTGATCGCCGAGCTCTTTGAGCTTTGATCTTAATAGTTCTGTTTGTATTCCGTTCTCATCTTCAGGGACAGTGACAACCCGGAAGCCGATCCTTTCGAGGTAATTGCAATAGATATAGTACATCGGATCGGACGTGATGATGATTCCGGGGGGCAACAAATGGGCGATGCCTTCCAGCAAGCTCGTGGCACCGTTTGGCCCAATGATAATCTCTTTCTCCCGCAACCCCTGTTCGGTAAGCCCGCCAATCTGATTCTCAATGTAGAACCTTCTAATCGATTCAATCAGGTTTGGGGACCCCTGCGTGCCACCGTAATTCAATGCCGCCCGATATTTCTGGGGGTGAGCAAGTACCTCCCGGCAAGCTACCTCAATTAACCGAGGAGGAATCGTTCTTTCGTTGACATACCCTACACCGAGATTAATATCACAATCATCCCGAAAATTAACCGCAAAGGCGGTCATCATTCGATTGACGGGGGAAGGGATACTTGAAGCCTTTCCGTATTCAGATAATGAAATTTCTTGGAGATTCATAATCACGTTCATTTGATGAAAAAACGCAAATCAAGTATTGCATATCACGTATTGCGTATTGGCAGCGTTGAGTGTAAGCTTTTCACTCTGTGACAGCTTCAGCGCTTCAACGTCGTCTAAAGGATAAAAATGCGATTCAATCTCGTAGTCGTCAACACGCTTGGCGCCAGGTATAAACCTATCTGCTTGTGCCATATAGATCAGTTGTATAAAGTCCGGATGCAGATATTTATAGTCCGGTGGTTTGGATTTGAGATGGTGAAAATGCATAAATCCAAGCATGGATACACCAGTAATCGTCCAGCCCGTCTCTTCCAGCACTTCACGACGGAGCGTTTCCTCAAAAGTCTCGCCCACTTCACACTGTCCGCCGGGGATGATGTGAACCTCGTCTGGATTCCGAACCACAAGAATTGAATCGTCCCGCAAGACCAGCGTGCGTACCGGCGTGATATAGTCGAGCGGCGGCAATTCATCGGTTAGATAGCTAGTCGTGCGAATGGGAAGATCTCCCCAAACCGCTACATCCTCGACAAGGGCTTTATGACGTGCCAGAAATTCAGCAAGATCGGCCTTCATTACATCAGCCTCGCTTTCTCGGTACTATTCTAAGATTTTCACGTAGGAAACCATCTCTTGAACGATGGGCAAAACATCCTTGGGCTGCATGATACCCTTCTCCGTGACGATGGCACTGATTAGCTCATCCGGGGTGATCTCAAAGTAGAGATTCCTGGCGCTCACATTCGGCAGCGTCTCTGAAAAGACTTCTTGGCTATCCTTTTCTTCCAATTCGACGGATGCACGGACATGAAATTTATCCGTTTGACAGAGGACGTATGCCGGGACGCACTGCTTTTTAGCCGCGAGGGCAATTAGGTAAGTCCCCGCCTTGCTGACCACGGCGCCATCGGGAAGCACCGCGTCTGCGCCAATGAACACAATATCCGCCCTTTGCATGAAATGTCCCGCCTGTGCATCGGTGATGAGTGTGACCGGATATTGCTCCGACAGGAGCCTGGCGGTTTTGACGCCTTCATTTAATGGTCTGGATTTCGTGACAATAATCTGAAACCCTTTTCGGCGTGCGTCCAAAATTGCCGCCACGACCGTCGAACTATAGCTATGTGTGAAAATCATCATGTTATCAGATAGCAGATCATGCGCCTTTTGCACAATAATCTGAGACGCCTTTCGGGCAGTCGTTCGGTATTGATCGATAAGTTCAGAAAAGTGTGCCTTGAAATCAGATGCAGACTTCCCTTGAGACAGACGCTGCTTGGCATGATACAGCACAAAGGCAACTGCGTTTGTCAATAGGATCATGGTCGGTCTTGCGTTGTGCAGATGCCAACCCACGTTTGATAGATACGCAAAGGGCTCATCGGGGGCTTTACCGGAGGCTTCCTCCACTGTCGTTTTCAATACTTCCAACGCCATTAACACCAACTCGGACGCCCCATGCACCCGATCCTCTCCGATTTCAGCGATTTGGGTTACAACCGGTTGCCCCAGATAAACGCTGTCTAAGGTTTGCTTGAGGTTTGGAACGGTTGGGTATGATGTAATCTGGTCCGGCTCAATCCACTGCTTCTCGACATGTTCCCAATCCGTGCGGATTTCCGCTGGTTCGGGGACATGATAGAGAAACGGGTAAACCCTCCAAAGGATACTCCCATCTTCAATCTGCAGCGGTTTTCCCTTTCTGACAAATTGGACTGCTTCGGGAGAAAGCCCTGTCTCCTCTTCGATTTCTTTGAGGACCCGCTCATCAGGAGATTCATGCTCTTCTATCGAGCCGCTCACACCCGCCCAATGATAGGGATATGTTCTAACTTTGCCGCTACGCTTGAGCAGCAGAATTTTCCCTTGATGCTCTAAAAACGCAGTCACAACACACCTTTTTTTCATTTTTACTCCGGTTCTGTGGTTTCCTTCGGGGGCAAAACTCACGAACTGAGTGGCAGTCCAGGTGCTTTAATCCGGCAACGGAACGAGTTTGAGTGGCACTTCAACCAATTTAACACGAGCCTGACAGCATACACAATCCCCCGGCGCAGCGGCTCGAATGGCACAGGTTTCGCAATAGTTTCGCAATAATAGTAGAGCTCATGAACGACCTCGTTATAAACGGATTGGAGGCTAATCGCTTCAAGGATCCGCGTTTTTGGAAAGGTTCTTCCCTTGATGATCAGTTCCTTTTCGCACAGGTGTTCATCAACGAACAACGCCTCCGACAGATTCGTGCGTAGCAGCGTGTAGAACACGCCTTCTCTTGTCTTGAAACCATACAGGTGTTCGTGTTCGGGGGGGAGGTCTGCATTGTACAATTCGTGCATCTCCTCCGCGAGGCAGACCACGCTGCCACGGATCTGAATCTCTTGAGCTTGCTGATTATCTTTTTCAGAATTTTGAGGCTGCGTATTGGCAGCGGCGATCATCGCAAGGGCAAAAATCAGCCCACCCATCCAGAAAATTATGCGATTGTGTCTACGAGACATCGGTTGCTGCTCCTTGCCTTTTTTATTTGACTAGGCGTCCTTTTCTCACGTGTATCCTTGCTTTATTCCCCCTATACTTCAAACAGTCGCATATGGTCTTCAAACCCCTCTGCACGGCGGATCTGGATTAACCGATCGCCATCGACTAGGTATTCCGGTGGGCGCATCTTGAGGTTGTAATTTGAACTCATCACGTAGCAGTACGCCCCGGCGTCGTAGACGACAAGCCCGGTGCCTTCGTGAGGCGTTGGCAGCGCCCGATCTTTGCCGAGGAAGTCCGCCGATTCACAGACGGGACCTACGACGTCATAAGTTGTCACTCCACCATCAATCGGCTCGATAAAGTTGATATGCTGATAGGCGTTATATAAACTCGGTCGGATCAGCTCCGCCATGCTCCCGTCAATGACGATGAAATGTTTGGTGCCGTTCGTCTTCACGCCGGTGACGCGATTAACGAGCACCGCTGTATTCCCAATAATCGACCGCCCCGGCTCGATAATCAATCCGATGTCATTGGTCAACACGTCCCCAATCGAATCGATCAGATGACAGGGTGTTGGTATATATTCACCCGTCTTCTCATAATCAATACCCAACCCGCCGCCGATATTCAGATATTTCAAATCGAAACCTTCTTTCCGTATCACTTCGATGAATTGCATCATCAGGACCGTTGCATCGCGGAAGATTCGCACCTCCTTGATTGTTGATCCGAGATGGCAGTGGACGCCAACGAGGTTGAAAAGAGGTTCTGTTTTGATCTGATCAAGGAACCAGTGCAGCCGTTCATTGCGGATGCCAAATTTAGAATCTTTAATCCCTGTTGACACATATTCATGAACTTCGGGGTCTACGTCAGGGTTGATGCGGATAAGGACATCAACGGATTTGCCAACGTCTCTCGCAGCTTGTCGCATATGTTCCAAGTCAAACTCGCTATCGATGTTGATCATCACGCCATGCTGCGCCGCAAGAATTAGCTCATCTATCGTCTTTCCATTTCCGTTCAGCACCGTGCGCTTTGGATCGAATCCCGCTGCCAGCGCAATTCGCAGTTCATTCCCACTCACCAACACAGCCCCGCTTCCCAACTCACGTAAATGCTTCAGAATCGTCAGGTTGTTGTTCGCCTTAATCGCGTAGCCGATGATCGATTCGATGCCTTCTAGCGCAGCAGCATAAGCTGTGTAATTGTCTGTAATCTGTTTGAGGCTATAGAGGTAAAACGGGCTTTCTATAATCTGATTCTGAATGTCTTTAATCCGTAGTCCCTCGCAGTAGAGATATCCATCTTTGAAGTGAAAGCTCATATTTTTCTCACTTGGTTCCTTGTCTTATACTACCCACCGCCCGAAACTGCGCTTTTTGGCCGTCATTCTGAGGCTTTGCGAAGAACCTCAGCGCCAAAGGTCCTTCACTTCGTTGCGGATGACAGATGCCCTTAGAAGCGCAATTTGACGCGGTGTTAAGTATATCATATATTGCATAGTGCGTAAAACGTAATGCGTAAAACGTGAAGGGCTGACTCGGAAATTTGCGGATTAGCCCATTGGTTGATGCAAAATGGTATCATCAGATCGATGAGGAAGCCAAAATTTTGATGGCGACGAGGAAAATTCACCACCGCATGGCTGCCTCACGATAGAGCGTAATCTGCTGCATATTGCGGGGAATCTCAAGATGAACAGATTTTCGTTTCCGGTTGGCGTCTTTGATGACAATCAGAGCACGGAGTATATTGGTCATCGTTACAGCCCCCGATTCATAGAAAACCCACATCCGTTGCTCAGTATAAGGGTTGACGATGTACTCCTGGGCGGGATGAAACAGATCATACTTTGGGTATTCGAGCCCAATCGTTTTGTCGTAGCTATCTAAAATCAGCTCTGGCGGATTTTCTTTGGGTGAATAGCCGCTGAGTTTGCATTTCTGAATCCGAATCGGGCTGCCGGATCTGTTGATGAGACGGAGGGAAACAATGATTGCCAGTCGGTGGTTGTCATCGCGGTTGATAAACCAGGTCTCTTCCGGGAAGGCTTCGATCGTAAATTCGGGAATCTGTCGCTTCTGATGATAGACAGCCACAAGTGCAATGAAGCCACCGACTCCGATTAACGTCCAGAAGCCGGTCGGTGTTGATAGAAACTGAAGGAGCTCTTTTAATGCTTGTTGAAGCACGTCATTTCCTTTGGCACGGATGTGTAATAATTGGTTTGGTGGAAACGGATAAGTCGTGAAATGAAGTTCAGACGTTCAAAAGTTCATTTGTTCAAGCATTCATGACCTCATTCCCCGTCTGTCAATCCGGCGCACCGGTCATCGGCACAAAGCGGACGCCACTAATTGTTTTTCGCTCGATGTCATGTTCGGTTTTGCGAATACGCACCAGATCTTGATAGTAGTCACCGAGAGGAAGCACCATGAGTCCGCCATCTACCAACTGTTCGATAAGACGATTCGGCATTTCCTTTGGCGCAGCAGTCACGATAATCCGGTCGAAGGGGGCATGTTCCTCCCATCCGTAGTAGCCATTGCCGAGTTTTTTATGGATGTTGCGATAACCAAATGCGTCTAACTGCTTCCCCGCGCTTTCCACGAGCCCCGGGATAATCTCAATGGTGTAGACCTGTTCAACAAACTCCGCTAACACGGCGGTTTGATACCCGCACCCCGTACCAATCTCCAGCACTTTCGACGACGCTTCCAACTCCAGTAATTCCGTCATCAGGGCAACAATGTAGGGTTGAGAGATCGTTTGTCCACACTGAATCGGCATCGCATTGTCTTCGTAAGCATCAGCCATGGAATCTCGATTAACGAACAGATGACGAGGTACTTTTCGCATTACTTTGAGCACTCTTTTGTCTTTGATACCGCGTCTTTGAAGCTGTTCACGCACCATTTTCTCGCGTAAATCGGTGTAACGATCATCTGCTGGCTTGTCTCCGTTTTGCAACGAATTCTGGCGTCGGAAACGCATTGTGATTCACCTGACCTTCCGATGTATGTCCACAAATACAACATGGAGAAATAGCCAATTCACTGAACATCATAAATTCTGATGATGACTTCTGCACAGTTCTCCATCACAGAATCGACCCATTAACTTCCGATTAAGCATCACTCAACGGATAAGGGCACTGATGAAGTAGCACACACGCCTCACAACGCGGTGTTTTTCGACACGTTCTCGCGCCATGACGCACAATCAAGGCGTGATATTCATTGAACAACTGAAGGTCATGGGGGAGAGATGTCATGAAGATTTTTTGGAGCCTGCCATAATGGTATCTGCCATCAAACCACCCCAACCGCTTGGACAAACGGTAGGTGTATGCATCGATGACAAAAATCGGCTTTTCAGCCGCGTAAAGCAGGATGGAGTCTGCTGTCTCCTCCCCGATTCCATAAATCAAGAGCAACTCTTTCCGAAGTGTTGGCAGATCTTTTTCCAACAACGAATCCAACCGATTACGATGGTATTCTTGTAAATGATCCAGAAATGCTCGGACCTTCTTCGCTTTGGCACGGTAGTATCCTGATGGACGGATAAGCATCTCCAGTTCAGCCTGGTGAACTTTGACCAATCGATCGGGAGTTAAGAGTTCGGCAGCTTTGAGGTTATTAATTGCCTGGACAACGTTTCCCCAGGCGGTTGATTGGACGAGGATCGCACCGATAATCACTTCAAACGGCGTTTCAGCGGGCCACCAATTCTGTGCGCCGTACCCGGCATAGAGATCATCGTACAGTCTGAGGAGCTTTTCACGCATCACACCCTACTCTGCATTCTTGTTGTGGTGATTATTCAATCCCATTTCCTCCAACGAATTGGCAGTGATAATTTTCTGGAGAAAACCATCCACTTCCTCTATCCGATCAATAGCAAACACACGCTGAGGAATTTCAGATGGTAATTGACTAAATTTTATCTGCGACTGATCGAGTAGAGTCTCCTGTTTAATCTCTCGAGTCATCTTCCCTTCATACGTAAGTAACATGTTTCTCATCTCCTCTACAAATGGACTTGCCTGAACCAGAGCATCAAATCCCTGCTGCTCTGAACCTGAAATCCAGATAGGTCATCATCCTCAATTAATCGAGGGTGGTTCATAATTAAATTTAACGAAATAGAATAATGATGTGGGTCACATTTCTCAAAGGTAACCTCCAGATGGAATTCATCAACATCGCCAGTTGCAGCAGCATCACACCTAGTACCAAAAAGGTGACCCCATTCGCTTTGCCACTGACCGGCAGTTGCTTGTGGTTACTGGGTGTCGATAACAGCATCTTCAGCAAATCAAATATTGGCTCGATAGCCACCTAGCGTTGGCTCTGGTAGGCTTGCAACTCAGGTAGATTGAGATATTCAACGTAACGACTCCCTTTGTCACCGATTGCCCCAATCACCGGGGTGATTAGCAACACCCCCGCTTGTGCCAATGCCTCGGTTCGCCTCAAGTTCGGTGTACCCGGCATCGGCAACCAGATACCTGATATTCCGTTGAAGAAGTGGCACCGTTGTTTGGTCGAGAACTGCTTTTTCACTCACTGACGCCGTATCGGCTATACCCATTATTGGAAATCCGTATGCGGTCACGGTGGTATGAAGTCCATAGCCGTAAACCCACCCGTGATACCCGCTCTTAGACCACGTGGCATCTCGGTCGAGATTTCTCACCCTCTCTGGCACTCGGTTTTGTTCTCGGTCTTTGTGGTGCCAAACAGGCCCTTTTAAACAAGTTCTTATCTTGATAAACCACTTCTCGGCTAAAGTCGTTCCCCAGAGGCGTCGCCCAATCCCCAAGGAAAGTGATAAATTCGGCGAGTTTGGGGGAAAGGGCTTTGTATCGCCGCAAAAGGGTCATCCGAGACGGGATTTTTTTGAGCTTGAGTGTGCAAAGCGCCAGCGGGTGGGCAATAAGCCACCGGTGTTGGACTCGAAATTCATTAAGTCCCTTGAGCGTCATGATGGCAAAAAAGACAATCAATGAGGCATCGGTATAGGCTTTGGAGCGCCCGGGCTTGTTGGGTTGCTTCGAGTCGGTTGCCACCTCAAAATCTTGTAGCCTTTGAAACAGAAATTGGATATAATCTGATTCGTCAGGATAACACATGTTAATCTCCTTTGATTTAGATTAGACTCTATCAAAGGATAACCGTTATCCTGACTCAATTGCAATTATGTTCCACCCTCAATTAATCAAAAGCGATTGCCGCGCCTCATCCACATCACACCGTGCAATGCGAGACAGACATTCGTACTTCAAACGTGCTCTCGACCAATTCCCTCGTCTCATCTGAGAGGCAAAGGCAAAAGCGAGTGGATTGCTCGTTGCCAGATTTTGTGCCGAATCAAGCCCCGGCAGCCCGATTGCATCATAATCAAATTGGACAGACTGTTTTCCGGTTAGCTCTTCACGATGCGTTTCCCTCCATATCCCTTCTCCCTGCTTTTCGAAGTACAACACAATTGAGAATACCAAGATTTGGTGACGTAATCGCAAAGCGATGTAATAATTAAACATCCGCTCCGGAAAGTTGGTTGGATACCTGGATTCCGCCTCAATGTGAACAAGGATCACCAGTGGTCTACCTGAGACGGTTTCAACTTTTGCCAGCATATCAAGGACCTTCCGTTCTCCCAGCGGGAGGTCTGTAAAGGTCTCTTTGTCTAAAAATTGTGCGCTCTCCGCATGGATTTCCTGGGCGAGCGCTTTCTGAAAGAGATCCATGAACTCGGCAAAGAACGCAGTCAGAATGGTTTTAATCAATTGGACGTGATCCATTAACTTCTCCTGAAGTTTTCATTTCTATGCCGCCAAGAGTTTACCAGCACGAAAAGCTCCTCTAAGAAGACATTATAGTCGATCTGACCAATACCAATAATTTCCATTCTTTGGGCGATTGGCATCCCGATGGTGCGTGCGAGTTGTTGCTGCCGACGTATTGACAAGGCACGGCGGCGAGAGAGATACTCACGAATTGTGGACAATTCCATATCTGTCACCTGATCCAGTTGAATCCCATCCGCATAGCTAAACTGATGCTTTGCTGTAACATTGGCAGCTAGTTGGCTCGGATTGAGATCCGTATGTTCCCTGATAACAAGCGTTCCGGCAGCAAAGTCACCGAGCCGCCGCCATTTTTTATCAATCATCATTGTGATAACGCCAATTCCATAGAACGCCGGGAGAAAATCGACAACCCGCACGAGATTCCGGATCGCCGAATCCGCAAAACTAATCGGGTAACCGTTCTCTTTAATGACCCGTAACTTTAGCAGGTGCTTTCCCGGCGATTGACCATTGCTAGTCAGATCAAACAGAATATAATATCCCCAAAGGCTGGCGAACGTGACGACACCGATTATAGCAACCAACCAATTGCCGATTTCGTTAGATAGGTCGAAACCAAGCGTCTCAATAATCACAAGCCCACCGATGGTGACGACGAGAGTAATCAAAAAGGAGTCGATAAGTGATGCGCAAAAGCGGGAGCCGATTCCCGCGGTGTCGTAATTTAACTCGATTTGCTCTGGCGTATCAATCGATAGTTGATTATTCATCATGAAACTCATTGTGAGCTTGGAAACTTGAATCGGATATTGGAGGATTATAATCTATCAAACCTCCGGTTTTTGCGCTAAAATGCAAAATGAAGACGCACAGTTTGGATCTTGTTTTACAAGCCAGGGATCGAAGTATTTGAATGGCTGAAGCGCCCACGCTGTACACCATCGGGCGATGAATCCCAGTTTGCCGGAAAAAATCTCAGCAATCCGCTCAGAAAAGAGTGCGCCGGCTTTGAATGGTCCCGCGCTTGGGCCAACTGCCACAACATCCAGATCACTAAACAAAGATTTGAATCCTTCCGCTGTGTAGCGAAAGTAATCATAGGGCTGACCGTGGATCGGGTATACAAATGGTACGTTGCACCACATGACTCCCTTTGGTTTCAGTATTCGCGCAATTTCTTTGGCCACGCGAAAGGGTTCACGAATATGCTCAAAAACACTTGTACTACACACAGCGTCAAAAGAATTGTCTAAAAACGGAAGCCAGTAGGCATCTCCAACAACCTCGCAGTTATTGTGCGGTACAATGTCCAGACTGATCCAGTTGTCTGCGATTCTACTGTGTCTGTATCCTGAACCAATGTTCAAGATGGTTCCCTGCCCGATTAATTCGTTGAAACGATTGCGATAGGAGCTTCCTATATTTGTTACATTCGTCTTTGGCATCTTGCGGGCTTCTCGGTAGCCCTTTTTCCTTGTTCCCACAGGTTCCGTTCTTTGCCAACTGCCGTAATTTTCCCGCATGAATTTGGAATCGAAGGAGAGCAAAATGGGCAGGTTCTTATCAGCAACTACAGGATACCCACGACGACACGCCGAACAACATAGATGGTCGTCTGCCACGTTCAATTTTTGTTTGCAATCCGGGCATGCAATCCTTTTGGCCACTTTATCTGGAATATTCATCAATTTTTTCCTTTAGTTGAAACTGTTGTCTACTTTTCGTTTTGTCGATCCAGATCCGTCTTCGAGAGAGTCCATTTTGGGGTAAATGCCTTGAAAATCCGATGATTTTGACCCTCAAATGACCAAAAAATGGCTTTGACACCTACTTTTCAAACAGGCTCTTAGTATCATCATGACATTAGAAGAATTCGTAAATGAAAAACGGAGTAGTTGGTCAGAACTTACCGATCTGTTGACTCGAATCAAATCCGGGAATATGCCAGTTCTATCAGCCGCTGAACTGGATCGATTAGGCTCCCTATACCGCCGCGTGACCTCCGATCTGGCAATTGCGAGGCGAGATTTCCCAAATGAGCGTGTGGTCAGATACCTGAACGATCTGGCGTCTCGGACACATGCGAATGTCTACCAAACGCAACCCCTTCAAAAGAATGCGTTTCGGGATTTTTTTCTGTCTGGGTTCCCTCAGTTGTTTCGTGAGGACATCATTTTCATCGGGATAGCGTTCCTACTCTTTGCCCTCGCCTTCACGACAACCTATCTCGCGGTTTGGGCTGAACCTGAGTTGGGTGAACGCCTTGTACCGAGCCACCTCGTCGAAACGATTCAGCGCAAGGAGATGTGGGCGGATATCCCTGAAGAACAAAGAAACATCGCGGCGTCCTTCATCATGACCAACAACATTCAGGTAGCTTTCCTGGCGTTTGCGCTGGGCATCACGTTTACGCTTGGAACAGTATATATTTTGCTTTTCAACGGCGCGTTAATTGGAGCGGTTGGTGGTTTATGTCACGTTCATGGACTCGCGCTTCCGCTCTGGTCATTTGTCTCGCCGCACGGCTACATCGAGTTGACCGTGATCTTTATCGCTGGTGGCGCGGGGCTAAAAATGGGATACGCCCTGATTGCGCCCAAACTTTTTACCCGAAAACACGCCCTAACCGGCGCTGCCAAGGATGCGGTGAAGTTGATTGGCGGCTGTGTGCCGTTGCTGGTCCTTGCTGGCACAATTGAGGGATTTGTGTCGCCTTCCGGTCTGCCTCCACTGGTCAAGATTGTGTTAGGAGTGGTGAGTGGGTTGTTGTTGTATAGTTACCTGATTCTTGTCAGAAATAGAAGCGTGCACGCTAATTGACTAAAAATCAGTATCGTACACCCTGTGAGCCTGGGGCTGATTGTAGCAACTGCACAGAATGCGGCGTTCGACGGGTTGGATTGAGATTTCGGGTTGGTTAGTTTCTTTGGTCATGAGGATCCTTTTGCGTTAACTTGGAAATGCCCAACACAATGCAAATTCGATTCAGGCAAAAAGTGGGATAATATCCTTATATGCCTACAATTATGATTTCTACCCGTCGGTTCTCTGGCTCACTCTCCTCATCGGCGGTTAACTCAGGCAAGCCACTTTTTCCTTATTTATCCATGGTTTATCTCTCCTGTGGAAAAATAATTTGAAACGATAACTTACCACCGTGCCCGCAACTCATGTACCCACATCACCTCATCCCCGCGGGGGCAATTGTCTTCACCACGATACCACCAATGAGACAACCCCTGTCCTCCGCCTCGAAACGCGCACGCCCTATTCCCATTTTCTGGCCAGGTAACGCTTGACCCATTGTGACACATCCAGGTAGGGATGCGTCACCGCCCGCTTGCCCGGGGCCCATCGGACGACACAATATTCGCCGGTCTCCGATTGAGATTGAGTATCAAACACATGACTCTCAAACCCATCATCGTGAGAGAGTAGAAATGAATCGGGTAAAAATTCAGCAATTTTGTAGGCTCTGGTTTCGATTAAACTCCCAATCCCCTCGACTGTTCTTTGGGTCCCGAACAACTCATCAGATTCGTAGAGGAGCACGCCGTTGCTAAATTTCAGAAACGCGACATACGAATCGGGGAGTTTCAGATGGAATGTCTTTCTTAATAAAACTGTATTGGTCAGGAAGATGGCAGACAATTTGCGGCTTGGATTTGGCGAGCAAAAGTGTCGATCATCCCATTGACCATTACACTTTCTTAATAAAATGGATTAATTCATTCATCGGATTGTATTGGAATCATCGAAAACATGAGTAGCAACCCAATAACCGAATCGTTCCCTCAAATCCGAGATTTCGCCTTCAGTTCAAGGTATTTGTTAATCACCGCCATCGTCAACTGGTGCGCCGGAACATCGAGGGCGATTGCCCCTCGCTTCACAAGGACTTCCAAGGCTTCTTGCTTTTCGTGCAGCAATTTTTCGGCAATCGCTTTTTGATAAACCGACTTTGAATCCGTGAGAGGTTGTTGCGCCAGCGCCAAAATATTGGAGTCACTCAGCGTCACGCAGATCACAAGGTGGCGTCTCCTGAATTGTATTATGTAGTTCGATAGTGTCCGCGCGGATTCGTTGTCAAGGATGTCGGTGAAGAGGATGAACAACGCCCGTTTTCTCTGCTTCGACGCCAGGTACGCAAAAGCGTTCTCAAAACTTGGTTCAATCCACTGCACCCGGACATCATATAGCAGTTCAAGCATTGCGTGAAACTGCTTCTTGCCGGGCTTTGGGGGAAGATATTGGTGAACCATATCTGAAAACGTGATCAATCCCACTTTATCGCCCTTCAGCGTGGAAACGTAACTGGTCATGAGGCTCGTATTGATGGCGTAGTCGAGTTTAACGAGATCGCCAATCGGTGAAGCCATCAATCTGCCCGTGTCGAGCATGAGGATAACCTCCTGGCTGCGTTCCGTCTCAAACTCGCGTACGATCGGTTTGTGACGCCGTGATGTTGCTTTCCAGTCAATCCGGCGGAAATCGTCATCGGGGTGATATTCCCGCAGACGTTCGATTTCCGTCCCTTCCCCAAAGCGGCGTGAATGCTTGAGCCCGATCTCGTGCAGCATACCCCGCCGAACCAGTAATTCGTATTTTCGCACCTCCAGCAGGTTCGGATAGACCTTCACCTCTGCCTGCGACGGAGATCGACGTTGGCAGATAATCAGCCCCAAAACGCCCCAACATCGCAGGTGAATGTCCCCAAAGCTGTAAAGTCCACGCCGGAGGGGTTTGAGATGATAAGTCAGCGTGTGTGTCGAACGCGGCTCAATCTGAAATTCATGAACGACTAGCCCAGAAGCTATCCACGATTTTCGTGGATAGTCGTCTCTAAGATGAATTCGTAACGTATAGCGCGAACGGTTAGTGATACGAATCGTGACCAGATTATCGGCGCCGAGTGAGAATTTTGAGTCTATTTCACGGATAAGGTCGATCGCTTTGAACAGCGGCGAGGTGAGATAATCGAGCGTGCCAACGCCGAGCAGCACCAACAAATATCCGAAGCTAACGTACAACAAATTTGGCGAAACACGGTAAAACGCAATCGGAATCGCGGCGATCAGCAGCAAAAGCACAGCACGGTTGCTCAGTTGCATTAGTTCACCTCGTCTGCCACTAACCTTCCAAAGGTTTGAAACCTTCGGAAGGTTGGCGGTTCTTATCTTGGCACTTCAATCGATGACAGCAATCTCTCAATGACGTGATCGGGCGTCAATCCCTCGATCTCCGCCTCTGGCTTGAGGATGATGCGATGACGATAAACATGGGGAGCTAGAAACTTTACGTCGTCAGGGATGAGGTAATCTCGTCCTTGCATTGCCGCATAAGTTTTCCCCGCTGAAAACAGCATAATCGACGCACGCGGACTGCCTCCCAGTATTAAATCGCTCGATTGGCGCGACGCTTCAGCCAGATCGATGACATAATTGAAAATCGCTTCCTCGACTGTTACTCGCTGAATCTCCGCTCGGCATTGTTGGAGCAACTCGCTATCTATCATCGCTTCGACGCCGACCTCCTCAAGCACGTGCGCATCAAAGCCATTATGGTAATTAAGCAAGATTTGCCGTTCCATTTCTCGCCCCGGATAATCAACCAACAACTTGAAAAAAAATCGATCCAGTTGCGCTTCGGGAAGTGGGTAAGTCCCTTCGTACTCCACCGGATTTTGCGTTGCCAAAACCATGAACGGTTGACCCAGCTCATGGCGAATCCCGTCAATGGTGACCTGACGTTCCTCCATGCACTCCAACAAGGCTGCTTGGGTTTTCGCGGGTGCCCGGTTAATCTCATCTGCCAGCAGGACATTTGTAAAGATAGGTCCACGCTTGAGATTAAATTGATTCGTGGCGAGATCATAAACGCTCGTGCCAAGGATATCGGACGGCATGAGATCTGGCGTAAATTGTACCCGTGTAAATTCGCCAGACACAATCAGAGCTAAAGTCTTCGCGATCAAGGTTTTCGCGGTGCCGGGAACACCCTCCAGCAAGACATGTCCGCCTGACAAAAAGCTGACCACCACTAATTCAAAGAGCTCTTCCTGCCCCACGATGACCTTTTGGGATTCAGCCTTAATCTTGTCGAACAAGGATTGTGCTAGAATGGACATATTGAGAAGTTCTCCATGCGTGGAACGTAAAACGTGAAGCATATTGCGTAAATGGAAGCAATGGATGCGCGAAGTTGAAATTAACCAATCTCCATTCCCCTCCCCTCACGTGCTCCCTTTCTTCCGGTCACAGTATGCATCAACCTTTTGGGCGAGTGTCAGAAGGCGCAACTCGGACAGCGGTGCCAGCCGATCTAGTTCCATCAAGAGTCTTTAAAGTTCGTCGGGGTCAATTTCTTTTCGCCTAGCAATTTCCGATATACAAAGCTGGGTGTATCCAACATCGGATTGATATGCCATTGCGCCGCCAAGTTGCGACGAAATTCATCTTGGATATGCTTCAAGGTCGCGGAACGTTTTCCGCTTTTCTGGTAGAGATGCGCCATCGCACGCACATATTCCGATGAAAGCCGCCTGTGCCGGTGCGTCATGCGGTTGCAATAGAAACAAGGCAGTCAACTCGTCAGGCAGCGTATACGGTTCAGCATGTATCCGCTCAAGGCGAAAATCAAACTTTTCCAGGAGATCATAGAACACTTTCGTCCCATCTGAATAATCTGAATACGTTGAATATGGCACGTCGGCTGACGTGTTCGGCCTCAGGCGAGACAGCACGAAAAACATGATCGCAATCAGACTGACAAATAATACTATGACGAGGAGTATGTCTCTGGAAATTGTTATGGGGCGTATTGCGTAATGCGTGAATGAATGAATGAACCCTTGAACCACTGAAGGCTTAAACAGAGTTCTCGTACGCCAATCTGCCAACGGACAGCCTCGTACACCTTTTGCAGAAGACCGCGGTATGCAGTCACTGTTTCTTCATCGAACGGTTTGTATCCATACCAAACCTCATCGAAAGCATGGATAACCGGGCGCAATGCAGCACGCGATGTAACCGGCGAATCTTCAGTTGATTGAGGCATTTCTTCCTCGGTGCCGCTGATGAAATGATGACGAATCTGCCGGGCAAAAAAGGCAACCACCGCTATCAGGGCAAGCACTCCGGCGGTCAAGAGAATGGCATTGAGCAGCCGCCAATTGCCCACGTTGTCAAAAGGTTTAAAAAACTGAGAAAGCCACCGCCACAGACTGAATCTTGGCTTTCGATCCAGGAGCTCGGACAAGGTCTTCTGAATTGTTCAAATGATAAATCTGCCTGATTGGTTCTAGCGATGAGTTCCTCGCGGAATGCGCGCATTGCGGTATCGCTGTCCTGTCCGCGAGCGATTGTTGGACACAATAAGGCGGATGCCAACAAGACCGATAGCAAGATTACCACACTATATCTTCTAGCACATTTGATAAGATTGGGAGTACATGACTATTTCTTAACAACCAAACAACCAGTGATAATGTCGTGAAAGGCTTGCTTTTTTTCAGTAAATGCTGCCATGAAGAAGCCAATAAGCAGAATTACAGACGAGATGATTTTCCCGAAATACCTTCCGGTTGCGCGCCCAAAGGAGATCTTGTTCCCGTTTAAATCGGTAACGATAATTCCAATTGCCATTTTACCGAGCGTTGCTTGATTATCAGAACATTCCATCCCTGCAAAATAAAGCTATCCAATCACGGCACCCACAACACCACTGACATCTCCAATTATTGCATGGACAACAACATGAACAATACCGCCGACATCTCCAGTTATTGCACGGACAACAACATAAACAACACCGAGAAGAAGACCATCAAGCAGCACTGCTAAAAACCGCTTCCAGAAGCCGGTATACGTCACTTCTCTTGACGAATCTACAGGTTGTTGAATGTCTGCCGCTGTTGTAGTATCTGCCTGGAGCCTAGCACCACAGGCTTGAAAAACCTCGCTTGGCTATCGCTTTCTCTTTGACCCGTTGGACATATGATAACACCATTAACATTCTTCGCCATCATTTCGATGTCGAATGCCTTTTTGCGGATGCGGAGATCGAAATACAAGAGCGTAGTATCAATCAACGCGATTGGGATCGTGATAATGAACAGGACAATTACCAGGCCGGACTCTAGAATCTGTACAATCACCGGGTCTCTTCCCATGATCGCCCCTAAGATCGCCGTTAAAATAGATGGGGGCATCTGTGAGATTAAAGTTACCAAAATCCACAGCACCAACCCAATACCAAACACACGCCACCACGAACCTTTGACCAACTCACTACTCCGCCTGAGAGAACCGACAGCATTGTAACCTTCGACCATGATGCACGGGCAAAATAAACTCCATCGAACAGCAAAATATATGGCGAAAGGTATGCCTATAACTTACCTTTTACATTATTTCGGAACAGTTTTTCTAATTTTTAGATCCAGTCGTAGCAAAGGTTCCCAACATCTCAATTCGATAGATTGCCACATCACCGCAAAGGTCGTGTTTCTCAAGTGAAACGGCCGATTATTAGATCTGTGCTACGTGCGGGTTCGGACTCCGAAATTAAAAAAACTTCCTCGGGATTACGCGAAAGGTCAGTACAAAGCTACCGTTATTCCGATAAATAATCGAAAATTGCTGCGATATAGGCTGAACGTGGTGTCCAGAATATCCGCGAACCCCATTTCACGCAGCGGTCGTCCTGTTGTGGTTGGCGGGCCCGAACCATCACCTGTATTTCCTGATGAACCCGCCGACGCATTATGAGTTTGATCTAACATTTTTTCCTCCTCAGTACATAAGGTTTCGTTGGACTTCTCACGCAGGTCTAACGGATGCAAGTTCAGTCCAACATAACTATTTTTCATCTTATCACACTGTCCATGGAATTGCAAGGATTAAAGCGCGGAATTCTTGTTGACACTTCTGCGGAAACGGGCTATAATTCAATAAGGATAATTGGTAACGGACAAATCAGATACGCAATACGGAGAGATCGACCATGCACAAAATAACAATTAACCAGATGCTACAAAATACGATCCAGCAATATGGGGCGAAGGCTGCGTTATCCTGCAAAATTGACGGGGCTTATCAGGACATCTCTTACGCAGAGCTCGCGAATCAGGTCAAGTACTTCTGTTTAGGCTTGATCGAACTTGGGATTCGGAAAGGGGATCGGGTCGCGCTTCTATCAGAAAACCGCCCAGAGTGGGCAATTACTGACCTAGCGATTCTTGCTGTGGGTGGCGTTACAGTCCCGCCGTTTTCGACGTTGACGTCCCCACAGATAGAGTACATCGTCAGGGACTCAGGCGCAAAGCTCATCTGTGTATCCAGCGAAAAACAGGTGCAGAAGGTGAAAGCCTTTGACAACATGCCAACCAATCTTCAGCAGGTGATTATCTTCGATTCCATAGAGAGAGAAACCGATGATTCGGTCCTCACCTTCGATCAGGTTTGCAAGCTCGGGAAGAAGGTTGAAAACGGCGATCAGGTTTACCAACAAGCCCGTGATGCTGTTGAACCAGATGACCTCGCTTCGATTATTTATACCTCTGGGACGATGGGCGATCCAAAGGGGGCGATGTTGACGCACAACAACTTCATGTCGAATGCACGCGCCTGCAACGAGATCGTAAGCTTTACCCACGAGGAGGTTTTCCTGTCCTTTCTGCCTTTAGCGCACGTATTCGAGCGAATGGGGGGACACTATCTGCCGTTGGGTTGCGGCGCGACCGTGGCCTATGCGGAAAGCCCATTTACAGTCGCTCGAAATATGACGGAAGTCCGTCCAACTGTCATGATGAGTGTCCCACGTCTGTATGAAATGATGCACGACAAAATTATCCGTTCCGTCAAAGAAGGTTCTCCAACCAAACAGAAGATTTTCTACTGGAGTGTCGGGGTTGGCGAACAAGTGAGTCAGGCAGTACAACAGAAAAGGAAGCCATCTCCCATCTTATCGCTCAAGGCAAGTCTTGCTAACATACTGGTCTTCAAAAAACTTCAGGGAGCAACAGGCGGTCGCTTACGGTTCTTCGTCTCTGGGGGCGCCCCGCTGCCGAAATCGATCGCAGAGTTTTTCCACGCGGCAGGCCTCCTGATCCTCGAAGGGTATGGCTTGACAGAAACTTCACCGGTAATCAGTGTGAATCGTCCGGATCAGTGGAAGTTTGGCGCTGTTGGTCCCGTCATTCCGGACGTGGAAGTGAAGATTGTAGAAGATGGGGAGATCTTGACGCGAGGACCTCACGTCATGCAGGGCTATTTCAACAAACCAGAGGACACACGGGAAGTCATTGACGCAGATGGGTGGTTCCACACAGGTGATATCGGGGAGCTCGATGCGGATGGCTTTCTGAAGATTACGGATCGGAAAAAGAATCTGATCGTCCTTTCCAACGGGAAAAATGTCGCTCCACAACCGATCGAGAATCAACTCAAGCAGAGCCAGTACATCAACGAAATCATGCTCATCGGCGATCAACGCAAAAGCATTACCGCGCTTATTGTGCCAAATTTCGATGCGATTCAGGAGTACGCAAGAGAGAGCCAGCTTGAGACTGAGGACGTCGCTGGGCTCATCAGGACGAAGGAGATTCAGCAACTCATTCGGCATGAAATTAACCAGTATTCGACGAGTTTTGCTGATTTTGAGCGGGTCAAGATGTTCACCTTACTGGAGCGGGAATTTACGCAGGAAGCTGGAGAGGTCACGCCAACGCTTAAACTCAAGCGGAGGGTCATTGTCCAAAAGTACAAAGATCTGATTGAGGCGATGTATGGTGAGGAGGGTGAGTAAGATTGAAGATAATCCCTACCTATTCCAATCTCGGTTCGGAAGGATGGAAGGAAAGAAGAAGCCGATTTGCAAATTCGCCCGATTGCCGATTGTCTAAAACGCATGTCCGATTGCATAGGTGAGGACCGGTTTGAACGATGACTTTTCCGGGCCATCCAATGGGTATGCTAGGTCTACACGGTAGACCCGTGATCCACTTAGCTTGGGAATGCTAACTCGCAAACCAAATCCGACACTCCGTTTTGGATCCCCCAGGTCGAAGGCATCTCCAGTCCAAATATAACCGACATCTGCAAAGATGGCAGTTCCAACCACAATCAGCGGATGTTGCCAGAAAATCGTTCGGCTTTCGATGTTCAGTCGAATTCTTTTGTCACCGCTGAATTGTCGGGAAGCATACCCTCGCAGTCCGCGATTTCCACCGAAGAGGACTTGCTCTTCGCCCTCAAGTCCGAATTGCATTTCTGTTGAAATTTGTGCAGCAAGGGTTTGATGCAGAAATAGATTCTTGCGTACAATTTTGATATTTACGCTGAATACCGAGTCCTCCGCTTGCTGCTTGACAAAACGGGTTGCAAAGTCTGTGCGGGCGCGGAGGAAGAACATATCCTGATATGCTTGGGATAGGTTGAAGGACAAATCCAGTTTTGTTTCGGAGCGATCTGAACCATATAGTGGCGAAGCGTGACCAATTAATACGCCGTACCCATACCCGACGCCAATATCTTCGACACGTCCCATCTTATTGAGAAACCGTGTGCGGATAAAATCAAACTTTCTGTGATCAAGCGAGACGCCAATCATTTTCGCGTTTCTATCCTGAAAGTTAGCATTTGAAGGTGCGAATTTTTCAATCAGATTGAACTTGGATCGCTGGGATACAGCCCAGAGCGCGACTCGTGTCTGCTGACGACGGTCGCCAAAAGAGCGGATGACCCTTCCTGAGCCGGCCTGTGTACTATGCTCAAAAGTGTCTGTTTTTGTACCGTGGTCATACCAGCGGACTTCATCAACAGATTCGGAGGCGATAAAATCTGCGCTCCACCGGGTCTGTAGTGAGTATAGGGGACGCTGCAGAGTCACGTTCCATGAGTTTCCCTCCCGCTTTTGCGTGTACACGCCATCAAATTCCCAATGCGAATTAAACAGACGAAATGCATTGTATCGGCCGCTAGTTAGGTGACGTGGCTCTTCGCCATCTTCGCGAATTTGTTGATAACGGACACGGGCACGGTCTCCAAATCCGAACACATTTGAATCTGAGAGCGATATTAAAAAACTAGATTTGTTGTTACTAAAGGCGGGTAGATCCAGGGCAGGAAAAAATGTCCACAGATCTGTGACTTCGACTTGGATCCAAACAAGTTTCGTTTCCGGATCGCGCGTGGCAAGAATCTCTGCGCTGCCCAGATATCGCTTCCGACGCAGGATACGCTCGCTTTCCAATTCATCTTCCGATGTGTAGGTGTCACCCTCTTGGAAGAGTAATTCCCTTTTGATTACATGTGCTTTGGTTCGCTGGTTCCCCTTGACCGTGATCTTGCCGATGGTCCCCTCATCAATGTGAATTCGCAGATAAACCCCTTCAGCGAACTTTTTGATAAAGGACCGGCTTTCATCAATCCGAGCAAACTGAAATCCATGCTCCTGGTAAAAGGAAATGATCCTATCGAAGTCCTGTCGCAGCAGATCGTCACGGTAACTTTGACTGATTCGCGTCTGCATCAAGCTCCTGATCTGCTCGTTAGAGAACGATTCATTCCCAGTCAGAACGATGTTGCGGATTCCGGCTGAATCTGCCGGTAATGTCTGAGGAAGGGTGATTAAGATGATAAGGGTCAGTGGATAAAGGAACTTCATCGGTGAATAAAAAAAGCGAAAGGTAAATGAGTTGATGGGTCTCATGCGTACGCTCGTTCATTGGTCGTTTTCTATCGACTGAACGCTTGAACTCACGTTTCACACTCGACCTGGCATAGAATGATCAGCAACTGCACTTTCGAGATTGGATAGAATTCCTTCAATTAACATGAGGAGGAGCGCAATCAGTAAAAGCTCGCTCCAGATCTCTTTGCCAATCCGATAAGTATTGAGCGTCCGATCTAACGCTTCCGATTCCGGGATGGTGTTCATCTGCGCACCGATTCGCTCTGCTGCTTCTCGAATTGAGATGTGTTGTAACTCAGATTCTGTTGTATCGACGTTGACGGCAAAAAAATCTCGCAGGAGTTGATCTTTGCCCTGCACCTCAACCTGATAAATACCGGGGGCATTTGTTCCACTAAACACGAGTGAACCATCTTCTCCAAGCAAGATAGTCTCCGGCGAATAGGTCGTGTCCCCAACGCGCTCCACCCGTGCAGTTACCGCACCACTCTGACGGTAGTTTGCGGTGTGAGATTGACCGACGATTAAGTTTCTCTGGTGCGTTGACTGAATTGCCTTTGCGTATAGGACAGTTTGTTGCAACAGGGGGAGGAAATGCGGATTGACAAGCAGATTCGATGCACTTAACCGGGTTGCAGATACATTAAATAGTATCGCTATCCCCAGGTCAGTTGGGCGTTCAATCAGGAAAGGCGTACCATCACTCAGTTGTGCAACGACCCTCGCATCTTCAGCAGGCTTTAAGATCAACCCACGATAAAACTGCGGGGCATACTGTCCCGCAAAATCTTCTGGCTTAAACACCTCAAAAACCGGATAATCTGCCTGGTAGCTTGACAACCTTAGCGGTGGCTGCCACGTTGTCGGTTGTCCGACACTTGCGGGCACCCAATCGTCGAACGAGTTGTAACTCGCTGTATCAACGTCAGCACTCACAAAGTAGATTACGCTTTTTCCTTCACGCATAAACGCTTGCAGTTGTTGCTGAACGCGGACTGAGAGTATCGGCACATCCGCTAAAATCAGGATGTCATAGTCTGTTAGCGGTAGATTTTCCAACTCCGCCGGGGAAGCAGTTGCAGGCAAAATGGTATAATCGGCGTTTGGTTGCTGCCGGATCGCTGGGTTTAATGCGAGGGTCAGGTACACCGTTTGAGCCCCCACGCAAAGGACATGAATTTGGCCGTAGGCATTAAGTGCAAAGTAACGCCGGTTGTCGATAGTCAGCCGATCCGGGGTCAATTCTAGATAACCGGTGTACGTGCCGGGGGCCTCAAATTGGTGCGTAAAAGTCGATGTGATGGACTCATGTACTTCCCCTCGCAGGCTGATAGATCTCCGTTTCCGATCACCGATAAATAGTGTCAGTGTCGTTTCTTCCAACGGGGCATCCGAATGGTTACTCACCTGTACCCTCAACTGAATGGGGAGGTGTATACCAATTAGTTGGCTGGATGCTCGAACTTCTTCAATGCTTATATTGTCTGCGACTTCATCATCAACGGGAAGCAGGAAAATCCTTGCGCCCGATCTATTCGGTATGCGATCCCAGCTTTCCCAACCGTTTCGATTGAAATCCGAGATGAGGTAGATCTCTTTGTTCGGATCATTGGACGCTTCGAGGATTTCGTGCGCCATTTCGAGACTCGGCTGGACAAGCGTCGAACGGTAAGAGATCTGGGCGTTGCGTATCGCGTCTTTGACCTGCTCCAGGTCCTTCGTCAATTTTCGGAAGATCGGATCGGGAACATCAGACATCAAAATCACGGCGGCGCTATCGCCGCGTCGAAGGGATTGAGCGACTTCAAGCGCTATCTCCTTCGCTTTCTCAAACCACTGTCCTTGAATGCCTTGATACGCCATGCTGTAGGAATTATCCAGAACGATGACAACACTGGTTTTCGCTCTTGCACCGGCGAAGGAGAATTGGTTCTTGAGCAGTGGGCGAGCCAAGGCCAGGGCAATCAGTATAATGATCATTATCCGCAGAAACAAGATTAGCAGATTTTTGAGTTGAATGCGTCGGACATTTTGCCGATGCGCTACCAACAAAAACATCAAGCTGCTAAAGTCCACAGTCTTCGCTTGACGACGACTCCAGAGGTGAATCAACAGCGGCACAGCAGCCGCTAGCATGCCAAATAGAAAAAGCGGGTTAAGAAATCCCAACAGTTGCTCTCCTTAAAAATCATGCTGCAAATATGCGACGATGCATAGATGCAAGGATACCTGACTGAATCCCTAAATCGTTGTATCTCCGATCACGTTTCATGTCGAATCCCGTCTGGCAATCAGAAGTTCCACCTCAACCTTGGAACTATTTCCCTATCCTGAAGGATTTTTGCTGTTTCGATTGCACCTGTCAATTATATGAGGGGTGCTCATAAGTAGACTTGAGTCAGGATAACGGTTATAATCTAATCTAACGTGCAAGAAAGAGAGGATTATAACATGGGTTATCCTGACAGTACGTATTATATCACATTTTTGTTTGAACAACTTGACCATTTCAACGCTTCCAGCCATGCACCGCCACCTGAGAGCCATGGACGTCCGAAATCGTATACAGACGACTGCTTGATTGTCCTTTTTGCCATCTTAACGCTCAAAGGCCTCCATCGCTTTAAGGCACAACACAGATGGCTCAAGCTACACCCGCAGTGGCTGTGTCGTCTTAAACTGGCATGTGTTCCGTCTCGGGCAACCCTTTGCCGACGCTACAAACAACTCGCTTACCAGCTAGAGGCGTTCATCGGGTATCTCGGTGATGTGGGAATGACTTTGATACCTGACTCACCTCCAGAGGTGGTTTACCAAGACAAAAGTCTGTTTAAGGCAAAAGGAAGCGTCTGGCATCAGAAGGATAGAAATGCCAATCGCATCCCAACTGGCATCCGTGCCATTGACACAGACGCCAGTTGGTCAAAGAGTCACTATCACGGTTGGGTTTACGGCTATGGGCTTCATCTGACCGTCTCTATAGAGGGATTGCCTCGTATGAGTGCCATTGACACCGCGTGTGTGAGTGAAAAAGCCGTCCTTGACCGACAACTCGACACACTGCTTGAACAGAACATCGGGTATTTAGTCGCTGATGCCGGCTATACCGACTTGAAACGTACCCAACACTTGGCGAACCAGGGACTGTTGCTAATCACTCCCGTCAGAGGCGCAAAGAGTCAGCGGGCACGGCGTTATGTTGAAGCGGTGAATCAATCGGCGCAGTTGCAGACCTATCAACACAAGCGCAAGGTTGCTATTGAACCTATCTTTGGATTGTTGAGCCAATTACTATCGACCCATACCAATCATAAGCAATTGCCGGTGAGTCGAAAAGCGAATGTCTCTACCTTTTTGATGCTGGGGGTGGTTTTACTGCAACTGGCTATGTTAGTCAATTCTATTTGGGGAAGACCCCTGAGAAATGTAACACATCTGATTACACTCTTTCGATAAGGGGACTTATGCACACCCCTCAATTATATGAGGGTGGAACATAATTGCAATTGAGTCAGGATAACGGTTATCCTTTGATAGAGTCTAATCTAAATCAAAGGAGATTAACATGTGTTATCCTGACGAATCAGATTATATCCAATTTCTGTTTCAAAGGCTACAAGATTTTGAGGTGGCAACCGACTCGAAGCAACCCAACAAGCCCGGGCGCTCCAAAGCCTATACCGATGCCTCATTGATTGTCTTTTTTGCCATCATGACGCTCAAGGGACTTAATGAATTTCGAGTCCAACACCGGTGGCTTATTGCCCACCCGCTGGCGCTTTGCACACTCAAGCTCAAAAAAATCCCGTCTCGGATGACCCTTTTGCGGCGATACAAAGCCCTTTCCCCCAAACTCGCCGAATTTATCACTTTCCTTGGGGATTGGGCGACGCCTCTGGGGAACGACTTTAGCCGAGAAGTGGTTTATCAAGATAAGAACTTGTTTAAAAGGGCCTGTTTGGCACCACAAAGACCGAGAACAAAACCGAGTGCCAGAGAGGGTGAGAAATCTCGACCGAGATGCCACGTGGTCTAAGAGCGGGTATCACGGGTGGGTTTACGGCTATGGACTTCATACCACCGTGACCGCATACGGATTTCCAATAATGGGTATAGCCGATACGGCGTCAGTGAGTGAAAAAGCAGTTCTCGACCAAACAACGGTGCTACTTCTTCAACGGAATATCAGGTATCTGGTTGCCGATGCCGGGTACACCGACTTGAGGCGAACCGAGGCATTGGCACAAGCGGGGGTGTTGCTAATCACCCCGGTGATTGGGGCAATCGGTGACAAAGGGAGTCGTTACGTTGAATATCTCAATCTACCTGAGTTGCAAGCCTACCAGAGCCAACGCTAGGTGGCTATCGAGCCAATATTTGATTTGCTGAAGATGCTGTTATCGACACCCAGTAACCACAAGCAACTGCCGGTCAGTGGCAAAGCGAATGGGGTCACCTTTTTAGTACTAGGTGTGATGCTGCTGCAACTGGCGATGTTGATGAATTCCATCTGGAGGTTACCTTTGAGAAATGTGACCCACATCATTATTCTATTTCGTTAAATTTAATTATGAACCACCCTCAATTATATGCGACGCGCCCACAAAGATCAAGCTGAAAACAAAAAAGCCCCAAAAAGTAATCACTTCACCTTATTTAGTGAAGGATCCAAATGTGTTGTTAAAATTTACGCAAATTTTTCAATTTTAAGGGAAAATCCAGGAATTCAATAGAATTTTGGATAAAATATGTTGACAATTTATTCATCATGTGATATATTTTCAATTAATCTCCGTCCGGTGTGAATCCGAATGCTTGGATTGACTCGGAGGAAATATAAATTTGCTTAGAAGACCACTAATTTTTACGTTTATCCAAAGGAGTGAGATAACCTTGCGAAAGGTATTAGAGAAATGTCCAACATGCGGCGGCGAACTGACGATAACCGGGTTACACTGTCGCTCCTGCCACACTAGGGTTGAAAGTCAGTATTCGACCTGCCGCTTTTGCCGTCTATCACAGAACAGCCTCGATTTCATTGAGATCTTTGTCAAGAATCGAGGGAATATTAAAGAGATGGAACGAGAACTCGGAATCTCCTATCCAACGGTTCGCAGCCGTTTGAACGCTGTCATTGACGAGCTTGGCTATAAGGTCAAGCCGGAGTCACTGCACTCGGAGGAGGTTGCAGAAAAACGTCGCGACATCCTCAAGCGCCTGAATGAAGAGGAAATTTCTGCAACAGAGGCAGCTAAATTAATAAATCAGCTCAAGAGATAGCTGGCGCTTATGAGGAGGAAATAGCAATGAACGAGGAAAGAATGCTTATTCTCAAAATGGTGGCTGAAGGAACAATCACAGCAGAGGAAGCGGAGTCGCTTCTGCAAACCCTTGAAGACATAGATGAATCGAAACGCGGTGTATCGGAACAATCATCCCCCGGCAATCAGCAAGCGGGTGTGGTTGAGTTGCTGAAGGCTGGCGCTGAAGTCCTCAGAGATCAAGCCTTAAGCATTAAAGCGGAAGTGTTGAAAAGCCAGCATAAGTTTCTGCGTAATCAGAAACGCGCTTTGAGAAATTCGCTTAGAGAAGTGCAGCGGGAAAAGCATCGAGATCGCGATCATGGTGAAAGCCGTAGAACCCGTCACGAGGAGCCGAGAATACGGCATCGTATTGAAACAGGTGAAAGGGTCGATCTAGAAATTGATCATCGACACGGGGATATCGAGGTGGCGTCATGGGCAGGAAACGACCTCGAAATTATGTATCAGAAGATAGTGTGGGCGGAGGATGAGGAAACCGCTAAAGAAATCGCTTCGGCGATTGAAATCCAGATTGACCACGATGAAGCTTCTTCAAACACGGGAACGCGGGTGTCGATCACGACGGACTATCCGGAAGACCGGGAATTGTGGCGAGATAATCGGCGCCGGGCGCGAGTCAATTATTGGCTGCAAGTCCCACAGCAGACGAACCTGCAAATCGATAATCAGCACGGTAATGTCTCCGTACGCGATCTGCGCGGGACAACCACCGTTGGCAACCAACACGGCGATGTCTCCGTCCATGCAATTGATGGCGATCTGAACCTGGACACGTGCCATGGAAACGTTGAGGTTGACTCGATTCAAGGAAATGTGCAATTTAAGGGCGGGCATGGAAATGCCGATTTCGGTAAAGTCGGAGGTAGCCTTGAAGGCGATCGCGCACATGGCAACCTGGAGCTTCACGGAATCCAAGGTGATCTTACGCTGACGCATCGCCATGGACATGCCGAAGCAGATGCAGTGCATGGCGTGATCCGGATCGACAAGCACCATGGGCATATTGAACTGAAAGGGGTACGCGATACATTCCACATCAATGCGCATCACGCAAACCTCCACCTCAATGTGACCTCACCTTTGAGCGGAGATTGCTTAATCAAAGGGCATCACGCACAAGTGGATCTGATCGCGCCCGCAAATGCGTTCGCATTGATTCAGGCATCAACCCATCATGGGAGTATCTCCTCAGAATTCGAGGGTGATCTCATCAAGAAGAAACATGATCAACAATTTACGGCAACCCCGAACGACAGCGGGGCAAACCTTGAGATCACTGACCATCACGGGCGAATCAACCTCCGTCGGCGTGGCGCGGTGATTACGGCAGATGATCAAGAGATAGTTGAACAAGAAGAAACAGGAGGAGAAAGCGATGAATAATGAAGAAAGACGGGAAATCTTGAGAATGCTTGCAGAGGAGAAAATCAACGTCAAGGAAGCAGAGATGCTGCTGCGTGCTCTCAGTGAAACTGCCGATGCACGCAAACAACCTGACACCGAAGATGAAAAATCCAAAGAGGGAGAAGAGATCTTTCAAGAAGTAACAAAGATCTTTCAGGGGGTTGGGCGAGAGATTGAGGGTGAGGTGAGTAAGGCGGTTGAATCGGTACAGCGGTTTGATGTTGGGAAGATCGTCAACGAGGTGGTTGAGCAGGTGAAGTCATCTGTCTCTGACGCTATCGACATAACGGAAGAAGGGGATGGAAAACGGAAGGTCCGGGAACAACTGGACTGGACGTTTGATGGCGCCGGCGTTTCAAGGATCGATGCGCAAACCGTCAACGGCTCAATCTCGCTCAAAGGCTCAGACCATGATCAGGTCATCGTGCGTGCATGGAAGAAGGTTCGCGGAAAAAGATTCGGTGCAGAGGAATTTGCCCAGGAGGTCGAAGTTTGTGTCGAGCAGATCGGAGACGAGATTCGGATTTACCACGAACACCCCAAGCCCCCGAAAGGGGTCAATGTCATTGTGCGTTATGAAATCGAGAGCCCGCGGACAGTAGATGTGAACCTTCGCACCGTCAACGATAAGGTCCAAATCAGCGGCATTGATGGTGCGATTGATGCGACGACCGTCAACGGCCCAATCAAATTGGAAGGGGAGACAGGCCCCATTCATGCGCATACCACCAACGGGGAGATTGAGACGGACATCGGGCTGCTCATCAACAACGCAAAGTTTTCGACCACCAATGGATCGATCGATGTGAAGGTGCACGCCGGCGTCGCCCCTGTGATCGCAACCACGACTAACGGCTCTATTGATCTGACGCTCCCTGCAGATTTCGCTGGGCGCCTCGACGCTAAAACCAATAACGGGAGGGTCCATTCCGATTTCCCCATCCTTGTTGCCGGGAAGATCAAAAACCGGCTCGAAGGCAAAATTGGTGAAGGCGGCGAGGCGCTTGTCAAACTGCGGAACTTGAATGGAAGCATTCATTTGAGACAGCGATAGTGAAGATTATGAACCAATGTGTTCAGAAGTTCATGGGTAAGCCTTCAGAGGGTAGACCAGAAACCGAGTTTTTTAAGCCATGAGCCGGAAGCTCGACCTCAGATCGTTTTCTGTTGTGCCGCAATTTATTTCTCCGTGTGAAAAACTCGGTTTCTTTGCCTGGGGTGAACGGTTACGTTCATGGGTTCAGTGAACTGAGAGCAACCGTTCAAGACTAGCCGGAGTGAGTGCTGATTGAGTAACCGCAGGTGTTCGAAACCAAGAACCAGGCATATGTCGCTCACTGAGTTTCAATATGTCGCTGCCCTCCGACTCAACCGGCGTTCGCTTGCCTTAAATGATCTGTATGCACTCTATTTCTCCTCCCGTTTCGCTTCTTCCCAAATCAGATCCAGCCCTGCCAGATCATAGTCTTTGAAAGTTTTGCCGCGCTTTTCAAGTTCCACCTCCATTTTTTGGAAGCGGTCAATAAACTTGCGAACCGCTTTGCGCAGCGCCTCCTCCGCCTGCAGATTTAGAAAGCGGCACAGGTTCACCACTGAAAACAGCAAATCGCCAATCTCCATCTCCATCTCCTCCGTATCCCCCTTTGCCACACTCGCTTTAATCTCCTCAATCTCCTCTTCCACCTTAGGCAGCACATCGGCAACCCTATCCCAATCGAAGCCAACGCGGGCAGCTTTGCTCTGAATCTTCTGCGCTCTCAGCAGACTCGGCAGACCGTCCACAACCCCGTCGAGGACAGATTTCCGATCTTCATAGCCTGCTTCGCTCCGTTTGATTGCCTCCCAAATTTTAAGAACCTCCTCCGTATCGTTCACATCGACATCTCCGAAAACGTGGGGATGGCGGCGGATGAGCTTATCCGTGATGGATTGCATAACTTCGTTGATACTGAAATCCTCCTGATCTTTTGCAATTTGCGCGTGCAGCATGACCTGCATGAGGAGATCGCCAAGTTCCTCCTGCAACTTTCCCGGTTCTTTGGCATCGATCGCTTCGATCACTTCGTAGGTTTCTTCGATGAGATCTGACTTCAGTGTTTCGTGAGTCTGTGCTTTGTCCCACGGACAGCCGTTTTCACCCCTCAACGTGGCGACAACCTGGACGAGTTTATCAAATAGTTCTTTGTGCATGTATCCAATATCCTTTACGATTTCAGTAATACCATTTTGCAGCGGAATGGAGAGCTCAGAGCAACGTATCCGCCAATTCTGTGAAATCCTTGACTGTCACATCCGGCAGGTACGGCGAGTCCTCATACGGCAGCGCGTAGCGATTGACAAATGCGGCTCTGTAACCGCAAGCTCTTGCCCCCATCACGTCGAATGAATTCGCGGAGACCATCAGGCATTCGCCGACCTCAAGGCGGAGTCTGCTGATGGCAGCGTAGCGGTAGACGCCGGGGTGTGGCTTGAAGGCACCGATGTCCGTAACGGAGATCACGTCATCAAAGTCCCATTGGACGCGGTTTTTCACAAGGTGGTCAAGGAAATCCGGATCGCCGTTGGAGAGAATAACCAACTGGTATCGGGATCTGAGCCGCTCCACTGCGGAAAGGACTTCAGGAAAGGGAGATAGCTCCTGCCACGCACGCATAAAATCCTTCACCTCGTTGCTTGAGGCTTGCACGCCATTGAGGTTGAGGGTGTAAACAAATGCGCGGCGTACTGTCTCCAGGTAGCCACTGTGACCGAGCATCATCAATGTGTCCTGATACTGCTCAATGCGCTGCCGCGCCCGCCACTGCTCCCAAAACCGATCGGGCGATGAAAGGCGTTAGGCTGCCGCCGAGGTCGAGGATGGTACCGAACAGATCAAACGTAAGCGCCTTGACATTTGAGAATTCTTCCATTGATTTTCCCTTTTCTGATAGGAGTTACGCAGTTGGTGTTAAAGTGTAAAGCGGTTGAGCCAGATAGGCACGAACCGCTTCTCCGATAATCAAGATTTTCGCTTCAAACCACTCGCAATCCTAGTCCAATATGATTGCGTTGCGCAACTCCCTTGCGAACCAGGCACTGCTCAACACCGACAAATTGATTGATGCCTCGATGGTATCGTTCGTCCCAGGCCCAATCGGTACTATGAGTGTAACTGGCAAAAGTAGCTATGTCAGGTTTCAGCATAAGATTACAACTTTATTTGTTCCTCCCTCTATTTTGGGAAATCAAATGAACCATCTCTTCGTGATGTACGAAATTTTAGCACACAAATGACTGATGGACAAGATAAAAGGAAATCTTTCATTGACTGTCTAGGCAGACTATGCTATACTGCATTATCAGCATCAGATTTATACGACTTTTTCAGTTAGAGGTAAAAATCAGGTATATCATGCCTCCAACCGCTCCCGTCGGATTGCCAAATCCGATAGTGGGTCAGGACTTGACAATCTAGACCGAGCGAAGTGAAAAACTCGTGAGATTTATCGCATTTTCAGGAGGAAAGATTTGTTATGCAAATAGAAAAGCGACTTGAGGAACTCGGGATTGAGTTGCCGCCGCCAGCGACACCGGCTGGGAATTATGTGACGACGGTGCAAACAGGAAATCTGGTATTTACCTCGGGGCATGGTCCCGGTAGGGGCAAGGGCAAACTTTATGAAGGTCAGGTGGGCACCGATCTGACGGTTGCGGAAGGGTATCAATCCGCAAGACAAGTTGGGCTCTGCCTCCTCAGCACGCTCAAGAACGCCCTCGGCGATCTAGATCGAATCAAACGGATCGTAAAAGTGGTCGGCTTTGTCAATTCCGCGCTGACTTTCACCGAGCAGCCCGCCGTGGTCAACGGGGCGTCGGATCTGTTTGGGGAAGTGTTCGGCGATAAGGGTAAACACGCTCGGTCGGCTGTCGGGATGGTGCAGTTGCCCGGCAGTATTCCGGTTGAAATCGAATTGGTTGTGGAGATTGAAGGGTAATATCGTTAGGCATCAGGCGGTATCCTGGCCCCTAATGCCTAATCCCTAATAACCGCCAACACCTCATCCCGTTTTTGTTCCATTAGCGCCTTTAATTTCGCTTCAAGGTTAAGACGGAGCAGCGGTTCAGTGTTGGAGGGACGCACATTAAAGTGCCAATCGTCAAAGCTGATGGAGACGCCATCTAACCGTTCAACTTTGCCCCCTATACTAAAGATCTCCGCGATTTTTTGCATCTTGGCTTTCGGGTCCTAGGAGATGTGTGTGTTAATTTCACCGGAGATAAAATAGGTAGATTCCAAAGGCTTCAGCAGATCGGAAAGTTTCGTCCGCTTTTTGGAGAGCATCTCCATAATGACAAGAGAGGGAAGAATCCCAGAGTCTGCAAAAAAGAAATCCTTGAAATAGTAATGCCCAGTCACCTCTCCGGCGAAAACGGCGCCTTCTTTCGCCATGCGCTGTTTCATAAGGGCGTGCCCCACCCGCTCCACTAATGGCGTGCCCCCGTCGGCGGTGATAAGATCTCGCACAACCCACGAAGCGCGAACATCGTACAGGATTTTAGGGCCGGGGAATCGTTCCAAGAGGTGTCGCCCTATCAGCACCGTCATAAAATCGCCGGATACGAACTGCCCACGGTCATCAATGGCAAAGAAGCGATCCCCATCACCATCAAAGGCGAAACCGACATCAGCGCCTTGGCCGACAACACGCTGTTGTAACTCCGCCCGGTTCTCTGGTTGCAGCGGATCTAGACCGTGGTTGGGCAGACTCCCATCCGGATCCAAATACATACCTGTCAGGTCTACAGTGAGAAGACGGGCATAGATGCGTCTGAGGATGGGACCGACCATGCCGTTGCCGGTATCCGCAATCACCTTCAGTGGCGCTAAAGCGTCCACATCAATTAAGCTCAAAACCATCTCGACAAAATCTTCGGTCAGATCTTTTTCGGTCATTTTTCCCTGACGGGTTGGTTTTGCGAAATCGTCTTTTTCGACGATGTGACGCAGATCTTGAATGCCTTCGTCGCTATTGAGGAGTTGGGGCATCCGTTTCACCATTTTGAAGCCGCTGTATTGGGCGGGGTTGTGGGAGGCCGTCACCATGATGCCTGCTTGTTCGAGGGTTGCACAGGCATAGTAGTATTGATCGGTGCTGACCATGCCGATATTAATCACGTCCGTATCGCTTTCCATCAGCCCACGCGTCAGCGCATCGAATATTTGAGGACTGGAAAGACGCATGTCTCGCCCAACAATGACCTGATCAATTTTGAGAAATGTGACAAAAGCACGACCAATCGCGTAGCCAACCGCTTCGTCCAGCTGATCGGGGTAAATCCCCCGAATATCGTATGCCTTGAAGATTTCTGGATTCACTTGCATTTTTTAACCCCTTGAATATAGCACCCTGAGAGTCGAGAGCCAACTAACGGATTCACTACGAACTATACAAATTATTCAGGTAGAGAGGAATACTATGGCAGTTCAAGTCGTTAAACCTCGGATTCGAGGCTTCATCTGCACCAGTGCGCACCCGGTCGGGTGTCACAAAAATGTGCAGAACCAGATTAATTATATCAAAGAAAACGTCCCAACGAAACAAACAGATCTCAACGTCCTCGTGGTCGGTGCATCGACCGGATACGGACTCGCCTCCCGTATTGCCCTCACATGGGCTTACGGCGCGACATCAATCGGGATTTTCTATGAACGCCCGGCTGACGAGAGACGTACCGCTACTGCGGGCTACTATAACTCGGCCGCCCTCCACCAACTGGCGCAACAGGATGGCTTTTTCGCCGAGAGCATCAACGGCGATGCCTTTTCTGATGAAATCAAGGAAGAAACAATCGATCGCATCAAACGGGGCATGGGGAAGATCAATCTGCTAGTTTATAGCATCGCGGCGCCACGGCGCATCCACCCCCGCGCAGAAGCGGAACATAATTCCGTGTTGAAGCCGATCGGTCAATCCTATACCAGCCAGACAATCGATCTGAACCGGGAGATTGTCGCCGAGACCGTCATTGAACCGGCGAACGAAAAGGAGATTGCCGATACCGTCGCCGTGATGGGCGGGGAAGATTTGGAATTTTGGGTCAATGCGCTGCTCGCTGAGGACCTTCTCGCTCAAGAATTGACGGTGGTCACTTACTCCTACATTGGGCCTGAGGTAACATGGCCAATATATCGCAGCGGCACAATCGGCAAAGCGAAAGAGGATTTGCAAGCCCGCGTCAACGCGCTCAATGAACGCCTCGCGGATGGGCTTGGGGGACACGCTTATTTATCCATCAACAAAGCGATCACTTCACAGGCTTCAATGGCGATCCCTGTTGTTCCGCTTTACATGAGCATTCTCAATGATATTATGGACGCAAAAGGGATTAACGAAGATCCGATTGCGCAGATGGGGCGACTTTTCACGGAACACCTGGGACCAGATCAATCCCCAACGCTCGACCCTGAGCGCCGCATCCGGCTCGATGACCGAGAACTCCGCTCCGACGTTACTGCTGAAGTGATGGAGCGATGGCGGCAGATTAACACCGATAATTTCCGTAATCTCTCCGACTACGACGGTTTGAAGCGCCGTTTTCGCAATCTGTTCGGCTTTGAGGTTGACGGCGTCAATTATGACGAAGCTGTGGAAACTGAGGTTAGTCTGCCATAGGTTTACTCTGATGGGGCGGTGAATTTCAGGTGGAATTATCTTCCTTATATACACCCTCATTGACAGCAACTTCCTCATCATCGGTAGCCTCGTACTCTCCGTAATCTCCATAAAAATTCAATTGCACCGCACTCAGTGTCACTTGAAAAAACATCACCACACGAGTTTTTGTGGGTGAAGTAGAGCATGCTGCCAAGTTGCTTTGAATCCCGATCTATCGGGGCTTGTTCTTGCGATCATCCCATACACAGAACGAGCAAGCTGCACGCTCTACGATGCAAACTGAAAAAGTTGTATCACTACCACTGAATCACAGCTTCGGATTCTCCTGATGCCGCTGTCGATCCCGCTTCGTTTTCTTCTCAATTGACTTCCGAAAGGCATCCTCCAGATCTACCCTGGACTGATTCGCTAGACAGATCAGCACAAATAGCACGTCCGCCATCTCTTCCGCCAGGTCTACCGCCTTGTCCGATGCCTTAAAACTCTGGTCGCCATACCGGCGTGCCATAATCCTCGCCATTTCCCCAACCTCTTCCATCAAGATTGCGGTGTTCGTCAACTCTGAAAAATAGCTCACCCCAACCGTGTTAATCCATTCATCAACCAGCTTTTGGCAATTTTTGATCGTATATTCCATACATTCACCCCGTGTCTGCGTACCAATTAAGTAATTTTCAAAAAAAAACCTTGCGAAGATTTGGAACCTTCGCAAGGATCAAACCCTTTCTTCGAAGACCAGAAACAATCTTCCAAAGGTTTGAGTCAAGCTTTCTTGATCTCATAGAAAGAAACCCTGCACGGACTTAAAACCATTAAGCCCGCCAAGATGTCCGCTTCAGCGGGTCATGGACATCAATCGTCAGGGAAGGCCCGAGGCCTTCGATCTCCAAGCGCAGATTATCACCGTCATAGATGGGCGCCAGTGCGTGGTGATGCGTTCCGGTGGAGACGACGTCTCCTGGTTCAAGCGTCAAGACTTTTGTAACTTCCTCCAGCACTTCGGGTATGAAGCGACCCATTGAGTTGGTGGAGAAGTCGTGTCGGAGGTCATCGTTGACCCAGAGGCGTATCCCAAGCTGGTTTGGGTCGGGGACATCATCAGCCGTGACCAGCGCTGGTCCCATCGGAGCAAAAGTGTGCCAGCTTTTCCCCAGGAAAAAGCCGCCGGGAAGGCCGCGGGCTGAAACGTCTATGAATTGGGTATAGCCGAAAACGTGATCCATCGCTTCAGCTTGTGAAACGTGGGTGGCAGTTTTGCCGATGACCACGCTCAACTCCGGTTCAAAGTGGAAAACAGTGACGTCTGCCGTCGGGAGTTCAACGGTGTCACCTTTGCCGATGGTTCCAGTAGGGGACTTGAGGAAGGCGTTGAATTCCCCCCGATCCGGATATGCAGGCTCTATGTAATTGCCTGCGAGACAGACCAATTGACTAGGTCTGGGGACCGGTGGCCTGAGACGAACATTGTCGAGTGACACGCCGTCAACTCCTTCGACAGCCTGCTCGATTTTGGGCTGTAGGTCGCTCCAGTCTTTGATGAGCATTTCGATAAGTTCCTGAGGGCTATGGTAGGAAATCCCCTCCAGCGCAGATGCGACATCAACAATCTGATTACCGCTAATTACACCCAGTTGGTAGTCGTTGAAAAAGGCAAGTTTCATCTTGTTCCTTCCTTTCAATCGTTCGTGATAGTGACAAGAAAATAGCCTGTTTGAATTACAGAAAGCCAACGGCGTGGCTCCTAACAGATTTCATTATAGCACGAATCATGGGGATGTCAAGGACTTTTGTAGCGTCAATGACCCGTCTAACCAATCTTCAGGCTCCGGTCGGCCAGGGGGAGTTCGATTTTCTCACCACCTCAGAGTTTTTCAGGTATCACCGGAAGCGATTGCCGGTTGAGTAGCGAAGCATATCAAAACCAAGTGAACAGACGCACAGCTTGGTCTCGATACGTCACGCCGTTTATCCCAATCTTATCGGAGCTCCTACTTGACCGGCGCAATTAGGATCTAAGTGGAAAAAGTCGTATCATGTATCCTGAGAACTACATGCAGAACATCGCGATCATCCGCTGGTACACACCGACGGCTTCTGAAAGCTGCGAAATCTCAATCCATTCACCGACTGTGTGCGCCTGGGCGATGTCGCCGGGGCCCAAGATCACGAGCTGAAGGTCATCTTTGAAAGCGTGTGCGTCCGTGCCGAAGGGCACCGTCCCCGGTTTCGTGGTGCCGGTGGCTTTAAGCCCCGCCTGAACAATCTCGGCATCGGGTAAGATGTAGAATGGCGCCCCTTTGCGCGCTGACACTTCAAAACCGTACTTCTCCGCCCTTTCTGTTACCATTGCAATGACATCGTCGCTGCGATCATTTGGCATTGACCTGAAGCCGAGGGTGCAGACCGTTTTGGCTGCGGAAACATTCGGTCTGCAGCCACCGTCATCAAGGATCATGTTGAATCCATTCGTCGGTGGATGGAATTCGTGATTCATGAACGACTCATTGGTCTTAAAGCGTTTCGCCAACTCTGCCATCTCAGCGAGAAAGGGCGCGATGAGGAAGTTCGCCGAAATCCCCTTATCCGTGCTCGTATGCGCCGCCCGACCGTGTGCAGTCACGATGACTCGCCCGCCACCCTTGTGGGCGTAGACAGGCGTCAAGCGTGTCGGCTCTGCAATTACGCCGTGTTTGGGGCGTTCCGTGTTAAAGAGGTCTGACTCTTCCGCAACTTGGCGTGCCCCAAAACCGCTGATTTCCTCGTCCGCTGTGGCGATGATGAAGAACGGCTTCTTCAACTTAGCGGCGTCGATGGAAGCCCCTGCGACGATTGTGGCAGCCAGTGGTCCCTTCATGTCACAACTCCCACGACCGAAAAGGCGACCATCCTCGACCACTGGATCGAACGGATTCCAATCTCCCTCCAGGCCGGGGACGGTATCTGAGTGGGAGAAAAGTCCGAAACCATCGGCGCCCTCCCCTTTCTTCCCTACCAGACTCACCTTTCGCTCGCCGTTGTCATCAATGAATTCCAAACGCTCTACCTCAAATGCACACTGCTTTAGCGTCTCTTCGAGAAGATCAGAGACCGCTGCATTACTCCGCTGGCTGACAGAGTTGATCGCCACAATATCCTTAGTCAGTTGAACGACATCAAGTTTCATTGAAATTAACTCCCATCTAAAATTTACTTCTTGAGAACAGGTTCTGTAATACCGACTTTTTGCAATTATCATCTTTGCAATTCCACATTTGTTTGGGCTATGCTATCATATACTCAACAGAAGATCTACAAAAAATGGCTCTACGTGGATTCAAGGGGTACGGCAACCCTCCACTCGGCTCGTGAATGATGCGTGAGTAGTGAGTGGTAGTGGGGTATTTCTCTACTTTTCTACTCCCCTACTTCCCATTCAACTTCCCTATTAGTGCTTTTTGCGCCCTTTCCATTCCAGTTCTTGGCCAGCAGGGCAAAATGATAACAGTCGTTGTCAAGGAAGGACAACACATCCAAGATCTCGCGGCGGAGTATCTTAATGACGCTAACCTTTGGACAGAAATTCTTAGAGTCAATAGTTTGAGCTCCGTGAGTCAGGTCAGGGTCCTGATCTTCCTATCAGAATTGGTCGAATTTGCTGGCAACGAAACATCGTTTGAGGAGGTATTTTTTCTATGGCATTAAAAGAAATTACCCACGCAACACCGTTCATCGTTGATAAGAATTTGGGCTCTAGGTTCTGTTGACATTTCAAGGGAGCCATATAAGAGTGGAGACAAAGCTGAGAAATCCAAAATAACGGACAGCTAGCTTCTCAAACCGAGAGAAGATACGACGATACCATTTTATCTTGTTGATGAAACATTCAACCCGATGTCTCTCTTTGTATAAGTGTTTGTCATACGTTCTTTGGTCAACACGATGACTTTTTGGCGGTATCACCGCAATCGCTCCATTCGCCTCAATAACCGCGATAAAAGCGTCCGAATCGTACCCCTTGTCTCCAATCACATATTCACTGTTATATCCGATTATCAACCCTTCCGCCTCAGTTATGTCATGTCTCTGACCGGGTGTCAGATGAATTCTTAGGGGATTGCCTAGTCCGTCAACGGTGATGTGAATTTTTGTACTGAAACCGCCCCGAGACCGACCTAATGCTTGGTTTTCAGTGCCACCGTTTTTTTAAGGCACCAGCCGCAGACGGGTGAGCGCGGCAGATGGTACTGTCCACAATAAGCGACTCGATATCGGGGTCAGAGGCGAAGTGGGGGTGCATCTGTGTGAAGATACCTTTGTCGCACCATCGAGCAAAACGCTTGTAGCGGGTGTTCCATTTGCCATAGGTGTCTGGTAGAAGTCTCCATTGAGCACCGCTACGAGTCACCCACAGGACGGCTTCGACGAAGCGGCGTGTAGCAGCTTCGTCGCCAACATAGATGGTGGGACAGCTAAGAAGAAACCGGTATATCTTATTCCATTGGTCATCAGGTAAGGTTATTGGCGTCATTCTTCTATTATGCCACAACCTTATACTCAAATGTCAACAGAACCTAGTTTTGACCTGGACTCAGCGGACTTAACCCGAACCAACGCAGACTTAACCCGAACCAACGCAGATGGTAAACCGGTCATCGAACTCACCCAGGAACAGAAATACATATTCGATACTAGAGGGTGGCTTGTGATTCCAGGCGTGCTGACGGGGGATGAGATCGAGGAGATGCGGGATTTCTGCTGCCGTCTGCAGCAGGACCCGGACTCCATTTCTGAACACGAACGATCGGCCCTCAGAGGTCCCCTACAGAGATTGGCAGATCACCTGCTCGCCGTCGGCTTTATGAACGAATTTGTGGCGCATCCGCCGCTGGCAAGCCAGAATTGCTATGGCTTCCGGATGGAATCTTGCCGCCTATTCTATCGCACGGTCGGTGATGGGGCATTCGGCCCGCACAACGGAAACGAGATGTTGCGGTTTCCAGGCGATTCGCACCTCTACCGATGCATCCCCGGCAAGGCACACAGTGGCCTAACCCGTGTTGCCTGGGAGCTGAATCTGGTGAAGAAAGGACAGGGCGGGACACTGTTCATCACTGCCAGCCATAAGTCGGTATATACCGCGCCTGAGAGTGTTCGGGGTGCGAACTCACTACTTTGGGAAACCTATTCCTGTCCTGCCGGTTCATTGATCTTTTTCACAGAGGCGATCACGCATAGCGGTACACAGTGGATCAACAGGGAGAACGATCGGGTTGCTATCTTTAGTTGCTATAACACGGTTAGCAGCAAGTGGCACGACTGGGACCCACATCCAAAACTGCTCGCCTCCATGCCACCTAAACGCCAGACTCTTTTCCGCCCTGTCCATGCTGCAAACAACTTAATCGACGCCGAATATCGTCACTGATTAAAGGGGGTGTTGGTATTTCGTATTGCGTATCTTCTACGCGCTACGCAATACGCAGCACATCGGAGCTGCATTTCCAAAGCGAAGACAAAATGTCAACTTAACTCTCTGGGGAAATGAACCCTTTCCCTATAATTTTTCTAAAACCTTTTCCGTTATGTCTAAAGTGCGTTCAATATCTTCTTCCGTATGGGCAACAGAAATGCTCCCTTGCTTTGTGGGAAGCGGGAAATGAAAGACACCTTCTTCAATTAAGACCGTCCTGTATTTTTTATCCCTATCCATATCGTGGGATTTTGCAATGGCCAGCCAATTGGTGGGGGCTCTTTCCATGAAGTAAACGACAAACGCCGAACCCTGTCGGGCAACCGTCGATGGGAAGCCTGTTCTTGCCAATAACGGATTTAAACCATCTTCCATCATCTGGCCGAGGCGTTCCAGATGACCGTAAATCTCCTGCTGCCGTATCTTCAATTTCTTGAGGGTCGCGATTGCTGCTGCCGTTGGAACCGGATGGGCGTTATAGGTTCCCGCGATCATCACTTTCTTAGCGGGCTCTGAATGGTTAAAGTATTCCATATATTCCCTTTTGCCCCCGATTACGCCCAATGGGTATCCGTTGGCAACTGCCTTTCCGAAAGCGGACAGGTCCGGCTGTACTCCACACAGAGACTGATAGCCTCCTAGGGCATAGCGGAATCCCGTTTTCACCTCGTCAAAGATGAGCAGGGCGCTATATTGATCGCAAAGGTGACGAAGCCCCTCAAGGTATCCTGGGTTGAGCTTGACAACACCGATGTTCTGTAAAATCGGTTCCAGGATGATGCACGCGATATTTCCTGTCTTCATCAGGTTCCCGACGGCTTCCAGGTCATTGAATTGCACCACATGAACATGGTGAGAAGCGGATTTCGGCATGCCTGCGGTAATTGGATGAAGGGGTAATTCCTGGCCCGCTTGATAACCTGCGATTCTTTCATAGCTGTCCATCAAATTAAAAGCTACATCATTATGCCAGCCGTTATATCCGCCCTGCATAATAATCACTTCGTCACGGTCAGTGACAGCGCGAGCAATCCGTAAGGCGCAAAAAGTCGCTTCCGATCCGGTATTGGTTATCTGCACCTGATCTAGCGTAGGAATACATTCTACCAGTAAATGCGCCAACTCCCCTTCCCAGGGGGTCGTCCCCGCACCTATGAGGGACTTTTCTTTCTTTATCGCTTGAGTCACCGCAACATCAACATCCGGATCGCTGTAACCAAGCAAATAGGGGGAAAAGGCGGCGTGATAATCGATGTATCGCTTGCCGTCGCCATCCCAGAGATAAGCCCCCTTTGCCTTCACAAAAACGCGCATCGGATCGATGACCCGATTCAGCGAAACAACGCCCCCCGGTATCACCTTCTTTTGCTGTTCCCAAATATCTGTTGCTGTGTTCTTTGTTGTCATTGTCTCTCCTTTTTAGGTGAGGTGTGAAACGTCAAAAATGTGCTCCTCACTCAATACACAATATCCAGTACGAATTTATAGAAAGGACAGAAATCGATGTCAATAGCAATGACGCAACAGCAGGGGAAAGATTTCGAGGAAATGGGATACATCGTCCTTGATAACTTTTTGACCCAAGAGGAGTTAGACCGATTACTAGCAGCTGTCGATGAGGCGGGCGTTAAGGCCTGTCGCGCCGAAGGTATCGGGCCCAATGGCCCCTTTGCCATCCGCAATGCGTTAGCCCATCACGAGGCGTTCCTCGACCTGATTGACCATTCCAGAATGCTGCCGTTAGTCGTTGACGCCATCGGCTGGAACATCCAGATTCGAACCACTCACCTCGACTATCGGCCACCTTATCCAAAAGACCTGCAGGCTGGCGATGTTGGCGTTGGGAATGGAGCAGACCATCAAGCCGGCTACCGCAACCTCGCCTGGCATCCGGACCTGGCGAGCGATTTCCTCTTCGAGGCACCTTCGCTCAACAGACGGCTGCCTTTCATGGAGATCAAGGTATTCTACGTCTTCTCGAATCTGAGTGAATCCAATTGTGGTAACCTCTAGTTCGTACCGGGCAGCCACAAGCGCCCCCCATAAGAACTGCGGGAGATGCAGCGCAGGGTAGATGCCTCCGAGGCGGTCGAACTCAGGCTGCCACCAGGGACTGTGGCGCTGTGGTGCACAGCCACTTGGTACTGTGTCAGCCCGAACCTGTCGGACAAAACCTGTAAGATCATGCACGTTGGCTACTACGAATAAAGGCGAGTCAGCTTTTTTGAAATTTTGAGATCATGTGGGTGTACTACAAGCCGTGTGAACACAAGTGAAGAAGGCAGAATGCCACACAAGTAGGGGTATTGGCTCATCGAAGGACGTTGCTCTCAATACGCAACGCCGTGCCTTGCGGTTCTACCGTTGTTAATATCACCCGATGAATCTGCGCATCGTTTTCAGAGGCACCGTCCTTGATATTATTCATCATGAACTTGACCGGTCCTCGGCTCCGATTGGGCAGAAAAACTCGATAGGTAACGTGTTCCTGCATCCGGTGAGGGGCGGAGAAGCCGGGAACGGTGAAAACAAGTTGATCCTCCACGTGCAATTCCAGCGCCAGCCGGGGTGTGAATTCGCCGAAAGACAGTGCTTCATTGAACATGCTGATCTCAAACTCAATCATATTAAATGAGTTTTGCATGGTCGGCAATTGCCACCCTGCAACCTTTCCGCGTTTGGCTAACGAAAATGATTTGTCGCGCGGCCCAAAAAGCCCGTCCCTGCCGACGTCGAAACACAGTCCGTCCTGTTGAATCAAGTCACACTCGGGACCAGGCAGGGGTTGCCAACCATCAAAAAATCCATGAAAAGTCAAAATCTCTTGCGCTATTTCGGGCGATTGTCGCTGAAGGGGAAAAATCGTTACGCGGGACTCACTAATAGTGGCGCCCAGCGGCGGCGGCAACGCTTCTACACCTTTGTTCGTGAGGTGAAAACGATTCCCGATAATCCTGGCCCCGGGGCCATTGGTATTATAGGCGCAAAGGAATGTGCCATCCGGCAGTTCAACGACGCTTGAGTGGCCGCCGCCCTCATTCAGTTCGAACGGTTCCGACCATGTGCGGCCTTCGTCACTGCTCAGACGTATCCTGGGCCCGTGCTCAGTCATAACGATCACACCTGATTTCGCCCGTAGCAGGAATGGCGCGTGAACCGTGAATGGCAATCGCTGTAACCCGCTCCAGGTTCTGCCGTAGTCGTTGGAATAGGAGGAGTATGCCCTAAACCAGTGATTGGGTTTGGAGGTGCCTTCTATAATGCACAGCAGCCTACCGTCCTTGAGGACAATGATGTCGGGTTCGGAACTGTTAAAACCGGCATCCTTGCCAATCGTGGCCGAGTGCATCCAGGTCTCGCCGCTGTCGTGCGATATGACGGTTGCGCCAAACGATGCCCTCCCAGCTTCGATGGTATATAGATAGTAGGGCATGATGACGGCTCCGTTGGGCAAAAGACGCGGGGGCGAAAAGCAGGCAGAGCCCATGCCGAATTGGTCGCATGCCTTCACCCGCCAGGGTTTGCTCCAAGTCTTGCCGTTGTCGCCGGATTTCGCCTGAAATGCCGCGCAATGCGTTGTCTTGCCCGGCGGCGTAATATATTCACGTGCCGGCCAATGCCAGATCACAAACCATATCGCGAGGAGCGAGCCATCCTGAAGCTGTGTGACACTGGGCCCCCGGTCGTCATAGGGCGTGTCGGCGAGCAGGTGGGGTTGGCCCCAGGTGACGCTGTGATCCGTGGATCGTACGTATTCGATCCAGCCGCCCCTGGGTAAGTCAACTCCGGGCCGGTCGATGTGTTCGGCGAGCTGCGGATTCCATCGCTGCGAGTAGTACACGCACAACAGATCGCCGTTCTTGAGTTGCACCAGCTTTGGTGTCCAGGTTGCCCGCCCCGGCTCCTCCTGGGCGATCACCCACTAGGGTTGTTCGCGTATCGGGTCAGTTTCTGAAGGCCATGTGGCCATAGCATCCACGTTACACTCCTTTCAGAGAACAATTCGTAACATCGGAATTATACTACCCCCTCTTGATCCGATCTGCGATGTGCTCGGCGATCATCACCGTGGTCAGATGCGTATTTGCACGTGGAACCTCGGGCATAATCGATGCATCAACCACGCGCAATCCCTCCACACCAATAACGTGACAATCCGCATCCACAACAGAATCCGAGTGACCGACAGGTCCCATTCGACAGGTGCCGGCAGCATGGACCCATGTGAAACACTCTCTGAACATCCATTCGTCGATCCGGCTCTCCTCAGTGAAGGCATCGATTCCTTGGCCGGTCCTGCCGACGAGAACCTTATCCGAAATCTCCAAAACAGCAGGATGTCGGCAGATCTCAAACAGCCATCGGACGCAGTCGCGCAATCGCAGAAGGTCCTGCTCATCGGAGAGCAGTCGAAATTCGACCTCGGGGGCCGTTTCAGGGTCCGGCGTCGTGATGCGCAACCTACCGTGTGAGAAGGACTGAACCGCTGCTCCAAGGATAATACCCTAGGAGAGTTGGTTCTCTGCAAAAGGAGACATGTTGACACAGTTGAAGATCATGTCATTGGGACCTGCACCCGCGAGACCGGAGCTATACCGAACATAGCAGTTGCCCCACCGCACGTGTACAGATGAGGAACGCGACTCCGGCAGCAGATGAATCGTCATCCATATGAGGGGGTGCTCACAGAGGTTCTGCCCGACCTCCGGCGCATCCAAGATCGCGTCGATACTAAGCCTGCTCAGCTCCGGAGCTTGCCCGATGCCTGAACGCATCAAAATTGCTGGAGAATGGAATCGCGCCCGCGCTGAGTATAATCTCATTGCCGTGGATATGTGTTGATTCCCCAGAGATCCGGACGCGTACCCCAGTCGCACGTTGGCCATCAAATTCGACACGGTCGACTAGCACATCTCCAATGATTTCAAGATTGTCACGACCTCGTGCCGGTTCAAGGTGAGCGTCATTTGTAGAGACGCGGACGTTATCCCGGATGGTCATGGCGGCGGGTGAAACCCCTGTACTCCCTGGCGCGTTGTAGTCGTCTGACCAGCCATAGCCAAGGTCAAGGGTAGCTTCTCGGAGCGAAAGATCTACGGCCCCCCATTTCTCAAGTGGTGTCCGAGAGACAGGGATGGGGCCGCCATGGCCGTGGTAGGGCTCATCTCCGAAATCGAGATCGTCCTCCAGACGGATGAAGGATGGTAAAACCTCCTCGCTTGACCAACCGATGCAGCCGAGCTTCGCCCAGATATCAAAGTCCTCGGGCATCCCCCGGAGGGCGAGCATGCCGTTAATCGCGGAGCTCCCTCCCACGCCCACGCCATGAGAGTAGGCCAGCCATACTTCTCATACTTTTCCTTTTGGAGGATTAAGATGCCATCAGGAGATCGGATCTCTGGTGGGGCCTCCCTCGAATTGATGCCTGTCGATTGTGCCCTGAAACATTGTAAACGAACTTTTCAAAAAAAGCAACAACCAATTTCACCTAGAGCTATTTCACCTTAAGTCAGTGCCATTCTCCCATGACTGGATTACCTTTGGGTCATGTTTTTGGAGAAATCAAAAACCTAAATCGGTATAAGGGGTAAGGAGGGATTCTAACCCATTACCCTGCGTGACACGAAAGTACGGGGTTTTTCGTCCAATACCAACAGCCATCTATTTTGCCATGATGCGTGGTGAAAGTCAAGAAAACGCCTGTATCGTTAGCAGGGCGAACTATCAATACTGTCCGGCGTCTTTCCACTAACGATGATAAACAAGATCCTTTTTCGATCTTTTTTTTGAGCAATTCTTGCTATAATGTCCACCATGCGAATGGACGGCAAAATGAAATGCGATCTGCACAGGAGTAGCTATGTCGATTAGCGGCAATACGGCGGCATGCCGTAGGCTGAATCGGTCCGGATTGTGGGACCGTCAAAAAGACGAACGAAAGGAGTTCTATCATGATCGATCAACAATACCTCCTCAATGATGAGGAGATGCGGAACTTCATCAAAAACGGGTATGTCACCGTTCATCCCGATTTACCCGATGTCCACGAGGAAATCTACCGCGAGACCGAAGCTATATTTGAGACAGAGGGCGATCTGCAGAACCATATCCTTCAGAAAGTTCCTGCGCTGTACCAAGCCTTTGCCCACCAGATTATTCGTGGCGCCTTGACCAACCTTCTGAGAGCGAATTACGTCATGCATCTACATTGCCATGCACATATCAAGCGGCCAGGACAAAAAGGCGGCGCCTGGCATCAAGACGGTCGGTCGAAAAAGTTCACAACGAAAGACCACGGATGGCTTTTTGAATGGAGACAGCATCATTGCTTTCGGTCAGTTTGGGCGTGATATTATCTGCAGGAGGCAACTGAAGATATGGGCCCGACAGCGGTTATACCCGGCGTGCAACGTGGCTGATGGCAGGATTGATGCGGCTGTGCGTGCGCTGTCGGAGGTGATGTATAACGATGAATATGCGATTATCCGCGAGTATGCAATTGCTGCGTTAGAACAGATAGACCCACCGTCTGGCACCTAAAGTCCGATCAATTTCGGGATACGTGTAATTTCGACCCATTCTGGAAAAAATTGGATCGATACAACCTCTAACTTTCAACTCCTTCAAACAGGGATGAGAAGTGGCGATATGGATCTCCAGGCTCACCGAAGAGAATCTGCTGACGTGGTGTCAGTTCCACATTCTCAGGCGGTACAACGCGCCGCGAAGTCCACGCCATCTGTGACACACAATATTTATACAGCAGAGACCGTCTCTCATGCTTTCCTAGCCAAGCTGTCGTTCCATGTGTCAGGGCCTCGGTAAATAGAATTACTGAACCTGCCGGCGCATTTGGGATGACCACACACTTAACCTTGTTGGGGGCATCATATATCTGTTGCGGTAACTTAAAATGGCTTTTATGGCTGCCTGCAATACAGCAAAACCCGCCAAAGTCTGGCCCTGTGGCAGACAGATTCCATGCCACGACGACAAACCCGCTGGAAATCTGGTTATCGCGAAAAGGATAGTATTCCCCTGGCCGAGATCCCGCGGTTGGGGAAGTGGCACCGTAGTCGGCATGCAGCCGCCCTGCCGGCATCCCCTCACGCATATATATCCCGTAAAGCCGATCCAGGCGAAAGCAGTCGCCCAACCGGAATCGAAGAATTGGCATAATCTTTTGATGAGTTAGTAAATCACAAAAGGGTTTTCCCCATTGTAGAAAACCCGATCCCTCTGGTGCACTGCCAAATCTTTGAATCTTTCCTGGCGCGGGTAGTTCTTGCTGGTCGATTAGCTGGTTGAATGTTGCGATTTGTTCTGGACTCAAGACATTTTCAATCACCAAGTAGCCTTGCAAATCGAAGAGGTACTGCTGCATTTGAAGATCATTCATGATGTTGCCCTCCTGTTGACCTCCGAGTTTCAAACAGCTTCTCAAGGGGAGTTATTTAGATTTTTATTCGTATGACCTTGACGCTGTCATATTTGCCGTGCATCCACATTTTGTCTCGGTTCCACAACGTCTTGATAGGGTATCAGCGTTCAATTGAACGTCTCTCCAGCTAGATCGCATTTCTAATGTGACGAAGGCAATTCTGGGGATTATCGCGATATGACTTTCCATAATCTGCATAATTTCCAGTGAATCTAGTTATACTACGCTGTTAAATTGATTAAGATTTACGCAACCGATGTGCAGAACCTGCGATTTCACTGTATCCTGTGCATCTTGAATCCTGAACCGGATACAAGATGCACAGGAGGTTAGGGACATCATCGGACGGTTCAATTGCGTAAGCCCTACTTAATTTTCTCTGGTCGTGTTGAGAATACAAGTCCCTTAATTTCGAAAGGGGGCTTGATATCTGTTAATAAGGGATTTGCAGTGAAGGTTAGTAAGCAATCTGGGAATTAGACTCCCGATTGGAGCTTGCGTTAGACATTGAGGTGTTGCGAATCTCAGATTCATTGAAGGTGAAAAAATATCAGTCTCATTTTGAACTATCCCCTACAAGGCTAAATTTTATCAAGAATTTAGGGATAGTAACCATGCTTTCACCGCGTGCGATAATGGGCAATTGCGTCTGTGTCCAGCGTGATTCCTAACCCATTTCCCGTCGGAACAATAAAGTGTCCCGCCTCGAATTCTAGTGAGCCGCCAATTAAGTCATTATCGCGCACGAATGGCAGTTCGTCGCATGGCAAAAGGTCGTTGGTCAAGGTGGCCTGCAGATGTGTTGAGAACGCTGCCTGAATCCCCAAACACAATCCACCGGTTTGCAGCCAGATCGGGCATCCGGCCGCCTCGGCAATGGCAGCGCATTTTTTGATCGTTGCGACGTTGCCGCTGATATTGAAGCGGTCTACTGCCTCCCCCTTGACCGCACGGAGCACAGCATGGGGATTGAGGAGGTGCAGCGCCTGCGGGATGTCAGTCTTGTGGCGCAACAACGAATACCACGCCACATTGAAGTTTTCTTTCTCCACCGGATCTTCAAAGCATTCTATATTGTAAGGCGCAAGTTCCCGGGCCAAGCGAACCACCGTGGCGGGATATTTGAACCCGCAGTTGGGATCCACGCGAATTGCGTAATCCACTCCCTCCGTTGCTTTAGTCATCAGTTCTGCCTGCCGCACGATGTCGTCGGAGTGTGCTTTGAGTTTGTGAACGGTGAATCCGCGCGCTGCTGCCTTTTCCGCTTCCTTTGCTGTCTCCTCGGGCGCCATGTGGCATGACCAGTAGGCGACCGGTACTTTGTCGCGCACTTTGTCGCCAAGCAGCCGCCAGACCGGTATGTCCTTTGCCTGCGCGACGATGTCGTACAAGGCGGACTGCCATGGAGCACTCGCGCTTTCCAGTTCTATTGTCAATGGATCTTTGCCGATGAATCCATCTACATCCCGCTCAATTGCATCGCGCGGTTGCCAGATTTCCCCCATACCAATCAGACCCTCGTCGGTATGGACCTGTACAATGGTATGTTCGAAATCGCTGTGGCCAACATTGCGGATGGGGGCAATATACGGGATGAACACTTCGATCAGTTCGACATTGGTTATTTTCATTAAAATCCTCGCGGCGAAAGCCCTGCTTTACGCATAGGAACGCGCCACGCTCCTTTGTTACCAGGTGAATAAGGTGGCACCCATTTTGTGCCTCTAAATGGTTGTCATAAGTACCAAGTGCTTTGAAGCATAAATACTCGGGCAGTTGCCCTAGATCCCGATCGAAGATTCGGGATCAACCATTGTCCATTTAACTGTCCAAATACTCCTGATGGTCAGTTCACAGTCTGCTAGGCGAATATTGACATTTCAGAAACGCGACAACTCGTTTTAAAGAGGAATTGGATGATTAACTTCGTTTTGCGCGACTGAGCGGCATCGATAATTTGCTTGACTTTATCTTCTGTCAAGTATTGGTCGGGGAAAATGACATTATCGAGATGATAAGACGGTATCTGCTCAAAAACTTTCTCAATGGCCATGTTCAACCAGATATTGTTTTCCCCTAGTGCGGCCTTGATGGACTTCATCAATGCCGATTTTCGCACGTTTAACGTGGCGGCTCTTAACCGTGGCCGAATCTCATCAAAATACAAAGAAAGCGCCCCTTGCAAGACATGCAAGCCATGAGCGGCCAAAAATCGATTGTAGTCCCGGATAACCGATCGATACGTTGCCTTTGAGTTTTGTGAAAGCCCATTTTCTTGTTTTGATGAGAGAGCTTCTCAACGATGTTTTCATCCAACTGGTAAATCGGTTGTGTGATCTTCCGGTTGTTCGGCAAATGACTGAGATTTTCCATTTCAACCCTTCCGTTTGGGGCGGAATATCTATATAACAAAATTGACTTTATGATATAGAATAGCAGATTTCACCCCTACCGTCAACACTTTTTCGTTGACACCAAGGGGCAATTTTGCTACGATGGCATCCATCTTAGCACAAAAAAGAGGGATATGCAGAGAAACCCAAATTGCTCAGACTGAAAAACTCAGTCTCTTATTGGTTCCTTGTTTGCAAATTCAAAAGCTGGGGGCAGAAATGTCTGTTCAAACCGATTTGAATCAGTGCGCGATCCTCACCCCGGAACAACGAGAGTTCTTCGACACCAACGGATACCTCGCAATCGAAAACGCGCTGCCTCAAGACGTGGTCGCTGAAATTGACGCGGCCATTGACGAGATTCATGAACGGGAAGAAAAGGCTGGACACCTTGAACCGAGCGGACAACTGAATGTGCGCAACTGCATTACGCAACACGACGCCTTTTTCCAGTTGCTCGATTGGCCCAGCACCGCACCGCTCGCGTGGGGCATCCTCAATTGGAATATCCAGATGATCACCTCGCATTTACTCGTGCTCCCCTCAAAGGAGGAGCCGCCGCCGGAGGTCAAAAACAAGATTGGGCTGCACCGCGATGGTGGAACCTCTCCCCGCGAGATGCAGGAGCCCCATCCGAGAATCCTTCTCAAGATTGCTTACGCTATCAGCGATCAGTCAGATACGGCGTCGGGGGCAACCGTGCTTGTCCCTGGCAGCAATCGACTCACCGGCACCCTCGCCGTAGATTCGGAGACAGGCATGGCCCAGGGCACAACTGGTCTGGAAAACCGAGAAAAACCATTTTCATGGGCTACGCTTACCGGTGGGTCAAACCGGTGGACTATATTGCAATGCCAGACAAATTGATTGCCAAGTGCACGACTCCGATACAGAAGCAACTGCTCGGCGTCGTCAGCGACCCGTTGAGCTATTATCTGCCCGAGGACGAAGATGTGCCGCTGAAGGGGCTAGTGAATCAGGTCTGAAACATGATGCACGTTGCGCCACCTTTCAGACAACAGGCTGGACTTTGACGGCGCCGCAGTCGATAAGAGCACCAGGTAGAAATGTCTCGACGTTGAGTGTGTACAAAGGCGACACTTCGACTTTGCTAAGTATCGGAAACTCAATGTTTATTAGGGTTGAGTTTTTGTCGTTTGTTGTGATTGACAATGGCATTGGTGTCTTACCAAGCACTGTGCCTGCGTTGATAGCGGATAGATCTATTCACGGAGGTTATCTATACAAATTATTAAACGAGGCTTGGTCATAGACATTTCTGCCCACGATACATGAGGAAAAAGGGAGGATGCCCAGATGTGCGTAACATGTCACTTGATAGTGCAGAAACCCAAGAAAAAAGTCTCAATTCAACCTGCAAATCCATGTCCTTTCCACATCCACAGCCGGCGTGGGAAGGAGTTCGTGTCTTGAGCAAGGGTTGCGACAACAGGTAAGCATCTCAATGAGAAATTCCGTGAGATAAATGCCGGCTGGGAGAGGTTAAGTTGATGCTCTACTCACTACCAGCAATGACAATACCGCTTATTTTGCTTGGGGAGACAGGTATTGCCCAGCCTATTGAGGTGAACAATGACCACCAGGTTTTCGTTGACGACTACCTGGTTGAGAGCCAAGATAACGTCACACGCCGGCTCAACCCGGACCAGAAGCATCCGGACAACCCCCTTTTCCCCCCGGAGAAGCCATGGGAGAGCAGCGGCGTGGTCCTAGGCGGCTCGGTTCTTTACGACGATCAGGAGCAAGTCTTCAAGATGTGGTACGGCGCCGGCTGGGAAAAGGAGACGCTTAACTACGCCACCTCCTCCGACGGTATCCACTGGGAGCGGCCCAATGTAGGGCTTATTGAGTTTGAAGGCTCAACAGACAACAATGTACTGCTGTTGGCTGAGGAGCGGATGAAAAGCGCCACGGTCATAAAAGATTTTGATGAACCGGACGAAAACCGTCGCTATAAGCTGTTGGTCTGGGTGGCAGTGCCCAACGATGCCTCCGCGCCGCCAATCGGCCCCGGGGCCGGCGGACACTATATCGGCTGGTCACCGGATGGCATCCACTGGACTTTGTCGGAGGAGCCTGTTCTGACCTATCGAGGTGACCGGGCCTTTGATGCACTGTCGTTGATGTATGACCCGCGGCGCAAAAAGTACGTGGACTTCACCAAAAGCGACCACGTCAGCGAGCGGCGGGCCCGCTACATCTGCGAGAGCAACGACTTCCTAGATTGGACCAAACCCCGTCTCATCCTGGCCGTTGATGACTAGGACCCCGAGCCGCTTCACCTGTACAAGAACGTCGGCTTCTGGTACGAGACCATGTACCTTGGTTTCTTGAAAACCTTCTACGATACGCCGGCACGCAACGTCTGCGAAATCCAACTAATCTCCAGCCGTGACGGAATCAACTGGCGACGGGCTGGCAACCGCGAATACATCCTTTCTGTCGGCCCGGATGGTTCTTGGGACCGTTACAACAACGACGTGGCCGCTTCCGCCCCGATTCAGGGCGGGGACCAACTGTACATCTATTATAGCGGTCGAACCTATCGCCATGATGGGCAGGGGGGGCCAGCTCAGATATTGCCCAGCGTCGCGATCGGGCTGGCAACCCTCCGGGTAGATGGCTTCGTGTCCGTGGACGCAGATGCCCTCGGCGGTAGCCTGACCACTAAGCCGCTGTGGTTAGACGGGAAGCGGCTCCATCTCAACCTCAAGTCCGACTTTGGCAACACCTGGGTGGAGCTACTGGATGAAGATGGCAATATCGCAGAGGGCTTTTCGCGTGAGACGTGCGATGTCATTAGGGAGGACACGACCGACCACATAGTCACCTGGAAGGGAAATCCTGACTTCTCGGCCCGCGCGGGTCAGCCTACTAGGATTCGCTTCTCCCTTCAAAACGCACGGCTCTACTCGTTCCACTTGAGTCAGTGAAGGGGACCTAGGCGGCATGTGCTCTTCGAGCTTGGAAGCATCCTGAATGACCAAGGTGCCTATGTCTACAATGATTCCCCGGTCGGTGCAGCAGCGGATAACGGCAACGCTGTTTGTCTCGCAGAGTCTGTTCAGCGCATTGATGATTATGTCGTTCATACTCTTGCCGATTATTTCTGCGCGCCTGAGTGGGACCGATCGCGCTGCAGGGGCGTCGCCCACAATGATGATGTTGGGGCGGGCCATAGCGGCCTATCCCATGGGGTGGCTGATGGACCGCGTGGGGCGGCGGCCGGGGCTGTCGCTGGGGTATTTGTTCGCCTTGGTCGGAGCGATGTTGAGCGTGCTGTCGATCAGTACGTGGGAGTCGTTTGCAGGGCTCTGCGCGGGCGTGTTGTTGATCGGAATGGGGCGAGGAGTGAGCGAACAGGCGCGGTTTATTGCGGCCGAGGTCTATCCCCCGGGCAGGCGGGCTGGAGTGATCGGTCTGATTGTGTTTGCGGGAACTGTGGGCGCGGTGGGCGGCCCTATACTGGTCCATCCCTCGGGTCAGCTAGCGGCGTCCTTTGGTCTGCACGTCCACGTAGGACCCTATTTGGCCTCAGCAGCGTTTGCCGCCCTGGCCCTAGTGTTGACCTTTTCGCTGCTGCGGCCAGATCCCATGAGGGTTGGGAAGGCCCTAGCGGGAGATCTGAACGGCCTCGGGGAGAAGGACGCTCGGAACAGAGCGGCCGGGCGAACATTGAGACAGATTTTTTCCTTAGGGACCGTGAGGCTTGGTGTGGCAGCCATGGTAATCGGGCAGTTAATTATGACGCTGATTATGGTGATTACGCCCCTGCACATGGCTCATCACGCCCATGGAGTACAGGCGATTTCGTGGGTGATTATGGCACATACGCTGGGGATGTACGGGCTTTCGAGTATAACAAGCCGTCTGTCGGACCGCTTCGGTCGGGTCAAGATAGTGGGCGCCGGTGCGCTGGTACTGGCCGTATCTGCCTTGTTAACACCGATTTCCAATCAGGTTTCCATGCTCGCTTTCGCCCTATTCCTGATGGGGCTTGGCTGGAATTTCTGTTTTATCGCAGGTTCAGCGCTGTTGTCTGACGCCCTTTTGCCCTTCGAGCGGGGGCGGGCACAAGGCGCGAGTGAGATGATGGTGGCCCTGGCAGCGGGGATGGGCAGTCTGGGGACAGGCGCTGTGTTTGCAGAAGCAGGGATTGTAGCCGTGAGCGCAATTGGGCTTTTTTTATCGCTGGCGCTGATCGGCGGGGCTAGCCGGTGGATGAAGACCGGTTGAGAAGGCGTCCGTAGGGAAGGACAATTGAGGACGTGCTCTTCGGTGGCCGCAGATACATGGACGTTGGGTGGATAGAACGGGATGGTGTACTATCAAAAATTGCTGAGAAGATGCGAAACTCCTGTCATTTTACCTGTCGTATACGGTGCTGTGGAAAGTAGACCTCTTGCTTCCAAGGTCAAATCTGATATGCTTCCAGTAAAGCGATGGAAACGAATCCGAACAAAATAAAACGCAATGAGTAATTTAGGCTTGACGCTCCGAGATAAATTTGCCTAGAAGCCCAAAAAATACACAAAAAGCCTAAAAATGGATTAAACCTTTTTTGAATCCGGAGCGACTTATTTGAATCTGCTGATTATCAGCTTTTTTTCACATCAACTATAAGGAGATTCAAATGAAACGCTTGCAGATGTTAGCATTGGTTCTTAGCATTTTTGCCTTCTGGTTATATCGTTTTCCTTCACCAACAGGTGAAAGGATTTATGCTGATAGTTTTTCAGATCTGAATTGGAATCACCTTCTTCGCCTGCAAAAAAATCTCACTCGGATACAACGAATGGATGCTCCTTTTCAACTCTTTCAGACTGAAAATTTCTGGCTGTTTCTTTTACTTGACACACGCAATGGGCGGGTCTGGCAAGTTCATTGGCACATCGACCCAGACGAGGCTTTTATAGGGACAGTTCCAATCAACGAAATATCTCTCATTAAAAGTGGCGAAAAAAAGCCGGGGCGTTTCACGCTTTATCCCACTATCAACAGGGCGATTCATTTGCTCCTTGATTAAGAAAATGGGAATGTTTGGCTATGTCAACACGCAATAAATGAGCTAGATAAGCGATTCATTTCCCCAATAACAGCGACACTTAAGGGGATCGATTAAGTAGGTTTATGTTGGGTGTCCGGCTGCACCTTGGACGAGCAACTGGTGTTGCTGCGGCCCGGCGACGTCGTCACCTACTGTTTCCAGAGCAATGTTGACTGCATTGTGAAGGACGGTCATATCCGGAACGAGGTTTGGGAAGCCCGCGAGAGGGGCGTCTTGTTCGATGTGGGGCACGATGTGAATCCATTTAACCTTGATGTGGCGGAGGCAGCAATTACCGAGGGATTTCTGCCGGACACCATCTCGACGGATCAGCACCTCTGTCATGTTGGCTCCGTCCCTCAACATGACTTGCCTCGTACCCTTTCCAAGCTAATAGCTGCCGGAGTGCCTGAGGCAGATGCCCTGGTGCGTGCGCTGACCTCGCTGTATTGCGCTGGAATCCGGATGCGCTGCCCCTGCAAGACGTCACGGGCGCTGAGCGTCCGGGAGGCTGCTGGGGGCCGATTCTCACTGTGCGCGCAGGAGAGATTATCCACATCTAGAATTCACGCTAGGATCTAATCACTATCCAAGCGGAAGGACAATACACACACCGAGACTTTGTGCTAATCGCTAACTCGATTTCCGGGAAAGGTAAGGCGGCTTCCGTTGCTGAGAAGCGCCCATTTACGCTCGAATGTGTACAGTACCCACAAGTGGGCGCAAGGAATTATCGCCGACGGTGGAAGGCAGGGGCGCGACTACAGTTCCCGCTCGACCTCGCGGATGAAGTTAAGGCTTTCCTCAATGACGAAGTCACGGGTCAGTCCGATGTGGCCGCGATTGGTGTAGTGCAGAAAGCGATGGTGGACCGTGCGCTCGGTCAGGGCGGCAGCCATTCGTTCTGCCTGAACGACCGGGATTGAGCGGTCGTCGTCGGAATGAAAAACGAGCATCGGTTTGCTGGTTGCTGAAACGTGTTCGATGGGGGAGGCCAGACGTCGGGCCTCGTCCCAGGGGACACCCGGTGTAATCCAGCCGCATGCCCAGTCTAGTTTAAGGAGATCATACGCGCCCGAAACGCTGATCGCGGCGCGGAAATCACACGGCTGGTCCTCCCAGCCACCGGTTTTGATAAACGGCCCTTCACCTAGGGTTGCGGCGAGAGAGACGAGGTGCCCGCCTGCAGACATGCCGGTGAGAAAGATTCGATCGCGATCAAGTTGATACTCATCCGCATTTGCGTGGACCCAGCGAATCGCGCAAAGGGTGTCCTGATAACAGGCCGGTGCTGGCGTACATGTAACCAAGCGGTAATCGATAGACATGGCAAAGAAACCGAGCGCCGCCCACTGTTGGACATCGATGGCCGCGCCCAGATTACTCCGATTGCTGTAGTGCCAGCGCCCGCCGTGAACACCGAGGATGACTGGAAAGGGAGGCGTATTAGAAGAAAGGGCTATATCGGCAAGAAGCCCCGCGCCGAGGGTTTCACCGTAGATGATTGTTTGCATGTTCATGGATCCTCCATGTGATCGCTAACTCTTTTTGACTTTATGAACCGGTTAAAACTTTTCACGCGAGTAAATGGCGTAGGTTAATCATAGCAAAAGCAATACAGGGATTTTTTCCCAACACCTCGAAACAGTGGAATAAGGGGATTAGGCAGTTGGGGCTATCGCCTCAAACCCTTGCCAATTCACACGTGTCTCAGAAAGTGTACCTTCTGAGACACTCCAATTTCTGTGTCTCAAAACATGTCTCATAATTCGATTCTCAAATTGCCGTAGAAATTATGAAACACTTATGGTTACACAGTTTTCCGATTAAGACTTTCGATGGATTTGTACGCTAATCCCCCTTTTCGGGGGGACGGGCAAAAAACCCCTTCAACAACTGGTTATGCCCTTTCGTTGAACGTTGCATCCGAGCTCCTGCTTGGTTAATTTGTAAAGGCTGTGTGGTCCTTAAAACGAATGACAAAATCCATGTTTTCAATCCAAGCAGATAACGTATCCCAGTCGTACCGACGTATTGTCAGAACGGGCATGCGTATGTGTCAAGTGGTCCAGCAGGCAGTACGGGCTTCTTTCCAAGGCACGAGACCGGCCTCCTTACTGCCTGCTTTATTCGGGTACCGTCAACGGTTACGCGCGTACTTCATCGGACCAATCCCGCCATACGTCGCCGTTTGTGTTGTCTACCACGAGTGCGTCGGGGAGGGCCGCGGGCGTTTTGAGGAAACCATAGATTGTCGCCTGGCGGATGACGTCAGAAGAAGAGTTCTGCCCCGCGATATGCAGAATTTTGGTGTGCCACAACACCACGGTACCGGCGGGTCCGTGGCAATCGAACGGTTGGGTATCGGCCTTGATCTGCCCAATGACGGGATCGGTATAACCTCCCACATTGCGCACCGCCAGATGCTTGTCTGTGTGCTTCTCACCGGTTTGGAAGGCCTTCCACTGTTCCCTCCAGATCCTCATGTGGCTTCCAGGCCACACGGTAAAGCCGCCGGAGTTGGGCGGTACATCGTCAATGTATGCTGACATCTGTAGCCGCCATCGGCCGTAGCACGCACCGTCGGAGTGGGCGCTGCGGTAATCGGGCCCAGGAGACGGGCTTTTCGGTAGTGTGCAATATAATCCACGCGTCCCTTGCCCATTGAGCCACACGGGTCCGGTCTTAGGCAACCGCAACGCCTCCTCCGTCGTGAAGGCCCCCTTCGATGGCCAGCCCATCTTGTGCCCCACATGGCTGACAAGACCTCCCACTGCGTCGTCGCACATGAAACATGGGCCCGTCGTGGTGCCCGACGCATCGAGCCCAGCGGGCCACACCACCGCCCCCTCCCCAAGAAGCTGCTCAGCGACTTGCCATAGCGCTCGGGGCGCTAAGTTGAGAAGGAGTTCTTCAGCCCCATTGCGGACTGTGAACTGGTGTCCATTGCCGCTGAAATACGGATCTCCTCCGCCCTCCGGTCTTTGCGCCTTTAGCCTGGCGCTCTCCTCATCTGTGATGGGCCTCCACGTGGAGGGGGCGTTCCTTTTCATCCAGGGGAGGTGGGTCTTAATCACCTTCCACATTTCGTCACGGGCCTGGCGGCAGAGCACAGGGTCGAGCACTGCTGGGAGAACCAGGAATCCCTCGCACTTGAACTGGGCAATCTGATTTGCCGTCAGGGGCGCGACATGCTTCAAACTCGGGGTAGACATCGCCATTCTCCTTTTACTGTTTGACAATCAATTCATGTTCTGCTTTGGTATTTTTCATAACACCTCTTGGATTTACGAACCTGGAGCGAAGCGGCGGCTTGCCCGAATGACCAAGGGGCTTTTGCCCTGCAGCGTAAATCCGATGTTATGAGAAGTTGCATCACTGAATCGCATCTCTGATACTGTCGACTCAATAGAATTACGATTTTGAACGCCATCTATCGTTTGTATGCCAGCGTTACGAAAAGTTTGAAGTTTTAATGGATAATGACTGAATTGAGCGATGGCGTTTAGCTGTCCGCCATCTGGGAAAAAGGAACAGGAAATTGTTGACCAGAGTATCCAGGCGGTTGAATGCTTCCATCGTGTGCCTGAACATCATTTCAATCTGTGCCCCGTCAGTTGGCCCGCAAAAATGCTGTGCCCGTTGCTGAGTGAAAATCATCTGGTGACAATGGACAATGTACCATTCCACAAATCGGTTCAAACGCGAGAGCGGACTGCTGATACAGGAGCAATGCTGCTGTTTCTGTTCCCGTACTCCCTTGACCTCAATCCGATTGAGAAGAATTTTGCCAATATCAAAAAGAGAGTACAACGAACATCAAACACTGGATGAAATTATCAAACCGTATCAGTAATTACCGGCTTCGCTATAAATCCCCATCATATACGGCGTAGAGCCAATCCGTCGTTTCACAAAGACGGGCAAAGTGTGATTTATCAACGCGGTGCAGATTTGCATAGCTGCCGTGTGGGCGATAGTAGAAAGGTTCAACGCCCTGATGGCTCAATCGGGAATTTCACACCAATCGTTGTCATCTCTCGCCTTGCTAGAGACTCGTCAGCTTGACCGCCCGGATGCAGTGGTTGAAGTGATCGGCGATTAGCAGCACGTCATCGCCGTAGAAGCAGAGCCCACGAGGCGAGTTGAGGCCCGCTCCGACAGCGACGCCATCATCTCCGGAGTATCCGGCTTCGTCGGCTCCAGCCACGGTCTGCAGCACTCCATCAGGGCAGATTCGGCGCACACAGTTGTTGCCGGTGTCGGAAACATATACCGCACCGTTGTTAGCGATAGCAACGCCTTGCGGGCTGTCCAATCTCGCCGCCCGCGCCGGGGTCCAGTCGAGTGAAAATCCCGGATCACCGGACCCAACGACCGTCGTGATGGTTCCAGTCCTGTCAACGCGACGAATCGCATGAGCCATTGCGTCCGAGAAGTACAGGTTTCCCTTCGGGTCAAAGCCGATCGACGTCGGGCTACCAATTCGGGCCTGCGTCGCCGGGCCTCCATCGCCAGAATAGCCGTGGAGGCCGATGCCGGCTACCGTGTCAATGATGCCAGTCTTAGCATCAATTCTACGAATGCGTGCTGCGCCTGCGTCGCCAACGTAGATGTTGTCGTCGGCGTCGTGCGCTACGGAAATTGGATTGATGAGATTCGCGCATATCGCAGGGCCCCTGTCGCCCTTGTCCCACTGAAATGCGGCGCCTGCAACATTATAGATTATCCCTACCTCGTCGATGCGCCGGACGTGCCCGTGTCGACCATCGGCGATAACGATGCGACCTTCTGCGTCGACCGATACGCCGGACGGATTACCAAGGTACGCCTCAGTCGCTAGCCCACTATCGCCCCCGTAAGCCCTGGCGCCATTGCCGGCGACAGTCCTGATGACTCCGGTCTTCGGGGTCAATCGCGCGAATGCGCTGGTTCCATTGATCTGCTACATAAATGTATCCGTCGGGCCCGACGCTCAAGCCCCACGGGCCGCAAAGGAACGCTCGCGTGGCAACCTCACCGTCATGAACACTTGTTCCCCCAAGCGCGGTGGTAACGATGCCGGTCTGGCCGTCGATTCGGCGGAGACGACCGCCGCAGTCACTGAAGAAGACTGTCCCGTCCGCATCCGCCCATAGCCCCACCTCGACGGAATTGCACTTGGTCTTGGTCGCCGGAACGTCCTCGTCACCCATGCCAGGCACGCCGGTTCCGGCGATGGTTGTCACGAAGCCCGTTTCGGCGTCAATCTTACGCACCCGGAAGCCATATTTCTCGCCGACATAGAGGTTGTCATGGATATCAATGAATATGGCATCGGGCATCAGCGTGCTGGCCTCGGCGGCAGGGCCGCCATCACCGTTGGACGCATGTTGTCCATTTCCAAGCACGGTGGTAACGATGCCGGTCTCCATGTCGATTTTGCGGATGCGGTCGTTAGAGTTGTCGCAGACGTAAAGGTTCTCCTTAGAGTCGAGGGCCAGATGCTCCGGATGATAGAATCCCACCTCATCTTTGCGGCCGCCGTCTCCTGAGTAGCCCCCTAGGCTCAACCACTCCCCGTGCGCCGGTCGGCTGTTTCCTTGTTCGGAGGGGTGGTAGCGGGCATCTTGACCGGCAAAAAGTTCGACGACGCCGGTCTTCCCATCAATTCGGCGGATGTTGTTTGCCCACTCGCTGGAGATAAAGATATCGCCGTTGTCGGCAATTGCGATCCCACAATGGGTGTCCATCTCGGCTTCAATCGCCGGACCGCCATCGCCGCCTCGTCCAATCTGACCTGAGCCTGCCAAAGTCGTGATGATGCCGGTTTTGGCGTCGATCTTACGGTAGACCTGATTATGGAGGTCGGAGAAGTAGAGGGTGCCCGTTGCGTCCTGGGCGAGATCATGGGGGCCGTCAAGTTGAGCCTTGAGGGCTGGACCGCCATCCCCAGTATACCCTGGGACTCCCGTGCCAGCGAATCGGTGCAGTATTCCATTGGCGTCGATCCGCCACAGGACGTGGAAGTGGTAGTTAGCGATGATCAACTCGTTTGTCTTTAGCCATCGAACGACGCCGCGAGGCCAACCCGCATCGGCATCTCGGGCTAGAATGCCTTCCCGCATTCCGACGCCGGCGATGGTCCTCATCGTGCCAGAACTTTGGTTGACGAATAAGCCTCTGAGATTCATATTGACTCCATCATCGTCCTACTTATTGGTTTTTGGCTTTTCGTGGTCTTTCGTTTTCCAACCCCTGTATCAGCGCAATGATATAGCCGAACTGGAACGCCCAAGCCTGGGTCACGCGGCTCGAGACGCCAGCCGGCGCCCTATCGTCCGGATGGTGCGGCGCGTGATCGGGCATCAGCATATAAGGATAGTCGGCTTCATACAGCGTTTTGGCGATCTCATACATATTGACGTCGCCTTCATCTGGCCACGTCTCGCAGAAGTCGTGTAGGCCGCCCCGGATATTCCGGAAGTGTATGTTGAAGATCTTCCTGTGTTCCGCGAAATATTTCACGATGGGCGGCAGTTCCTCGTCCGGATTCTCCAAGCCTTCCGCCGCTACCCCGCAGCAGAAATTGAACCCATGGTATGGGCTGTCCACCAGCTCACTGAATCGCTTCAGTCCCTCAAAGACCGGCCAATTCCACTTTTCTACGCTGTTGAGCACGGGCGCGGGCGGATCGTTCAGGTGACACGCCATCTGGATCTTATATTCGTCAGCAACAGGAATCAACCGCTCCAAAAAGTAGGCCGCCCGCTCAAATGCCTCCTCGCGACTGACGACGCCGGCTTCGTGTAATTTCTCATTATCATATTCGGAGAGCACAAACGAGCTATAAGACGTGCCACCCCGACCCGGCCGGCTGCCGGTACGCTGCACCAAGCCGCCTGCCCCTTCGGCACGCAACACGCAGAAGTTGTAGTTCAGACCGCGGAGTCCCGCCTTACTGGCGTTCTCAATATACCGGTGGAACTTCTCGATATCCTGGTCACGTTGCGGATCTTTGGCTAGTGGAATGCTGTCCATTGGGGTAATATGGACCATCTCCAGTTCCACCCCATAAGCGGCGGCCTCTTCGCGATGTCGGATCAGCGTGTCCGCTTCCATGTTGTCGACCGAAGCGTCAAAATGGATCACGCCATGACGGACCAGGAATTCCATCTCTTGCTTCGAAGTGCCAAAGTACTGTGCGCCTACGTACATTTCTTTTGTCCTTTCTGAATCGAATGGTTTGGTGGGTTGTTCCATGGCACCTTCTGATGAGATTTTTTGAGGTGAAAGTACGGACATCGATTCGCCGGTCTGCCCTTTCGATAAGAGACGAGGCCACACCTTTCCTGTCAGCGCACGAACCAGCGGACAGGGTAGTGTCCCGCGATATCCTCGAACGCCAACGTGTAAGGGTCACAACGCCGGCACACAACCCATCCGTCCGTCCGCACTATCAGCCAGCCAAAGTCCCAGCCCCGGCTTGTGTACACCAAAGGCACAGCAGGTCTGACGCGAATCACTGGGTACGTCCCAGCGATAAAGAGTTCCTGCTGGATCTATTAGGGTTTCATAACGGCTTTCCTGGCCGTCGCGTCGCTCGTATGGTAATTCCAGCCGCGCAACACCAAATTCTCACTGAACTGATAGATGTCCTCCTTTCTATCCCTGCCGGAAAACATCCGCGCAATCACCACCTTTCTTGGCTTCTCAGAGCGGTTGGACATCGAACCGTGTACGATAAAATAATCGAAGAAGGTGACGTCACCGGGCTCGGCTTCAATCACCGTGGCGCCTTCAAATGGAAACTGTTTGTGAAATGCAGCATCAACCGCCTTTGAGCTCTCCATCCGCCCGCGCTTGTGTGAGCTAGGATAGACTCTGAGACAACCTGTTTCTTCCGTCGCTTCGCTGACGTGAATCATTCCCGCGATCATGGTGTTCCTTTGGGTTGGCAGGTAACTCCAGTCCTGGTGCATCTTGAAGGGTGTTTCTGCAGTTGTTATGCGCTTCTCAAAGAGCGTCGAATGGTTGAGGACGATGTTGGGGCCGATGAGCTGTTCAACAATGTCGAGGAACCCCTTGTGAAGCAGGGTTGCCAGCCACAGACCTGAATACTGCTGCACATTACGCGTTGAGATAACGCCGTTATGGTTCGAGCCGTCGCTGTCATTGGGTTGGTTGAACTGTCGCACAATTCGATTAAACTCGTTTTCAAGTGAGCTCATCTCATCTGCTGAGAAAACGCCCTTTGCCAGGTAATAGCCCTTCTCATCGAAAAATATTCGGATTTTGCTCATGGTTAAAATCTCCTTGTGGACGAAATCTAAGCACCTAAATTTTCCCCAAATTAACAGACCTTGCGCCCACCCTAGAATAATGGTAACATATTTGAGATTTTTCTTTCAAGTGTGCTATCGCTAAACCTCAAAGGCTCTGCATCGGAACTGGAAATTAAACCCGCAACAGTTCATGGGTTCATTGAACTTTTGAACCCTTGAACTCAAATCCCGTGTCGTGTTCTCAATACACCAACCGGAACAGATCTTCTCACGGGCTCATGAGGAAGACGTCAGTCCAATGAGGCGTGCGACCGTGCCACCGGAGATAAGGTCAAGGTCGTTGGGAGCCAGGAAATCACAGTAAAGGCGGATGAAGTCTATGTTTTGTTGGTACGTCCAGAACCTTGTGACTATAGGCATGTCAGTTCCCCACATGAGGCGGTCAGCGCCGATGCGCCTCACACACTCATCAATAGTCGACCGCACCTGGGGCATTGGATAGTCCCAGACATTCCCCAGCGTTATCGGAAAAAGGAGCTGCAAGTGCAGGTTGGGATTCTCGAACGGCACCCACACCGGCTCAGGCAACTGAAGTGTGTCGCCATCAATGAACAGCCGCCAGGGGAAGCCGTGCGTGTGGACGACGTTCACCTCTGGATAGCGGTCCATCCAGCGCATCAAAGTCTCAAGCTCCGTCAGATAGCTGTCCAGACGAGGTTCCTGGCGTTCCCTCAGCGAAAGGAACACGGGAATCTTCATTTCTGCCACGCGATCCCAGAAAGGGCAAAGGCCGGGGCCATCCCAGGGCCCCGTCTGGCCGTAGAGGTCAAGCTGTGGCGGCAGGAAGTGGAGGCCCGACAATCCCATCTCCTCAACAGCGACCCGTGTCTGCTCGGCGGCGGCGTCTGGGTCGCCTACGATGAGCCATTCCTGCACATGAGCCAGGCCGAACAAGCGGTCTGGGAAACGCCGTACGCAGTCGGCGATGAAGTCGTTTCCAACGCCGAGGTACGGCGTTCGATGCAACAGGGCCTTATCCACACCCGCGTAGTCCATCTCCGCCACGAGTCTGTCAGCAGGGTAGGCCATGTCGGTAACCGACGGTGGGAAGTATTGTTTGACACAGGTCTCTCCGACTGCCGTCCACTCGAACCGGCCATGTGATGCAGCTCTGAAATCGGAGTCCTTGAGGGCGTCCAAGGTGGGCCACCGGCGCTGGTCGATCAGAGCGCTAGCGTCGCCCAGCGTCCTGTCCCGTGCGCGCCACACCGGTTGGTGGTGGGTAGCCATTCCGTGCTGGAGGTGGCGACGGAGGGTCTGCGGATTATCGAAGCCGGCGTTGTCTCTCAGGGACGGAAAACAGTAGGCATGTCCGTCGAAAATCATATCGTTACCTCTAGATGTATAAGGCATGCCCTTTCACTCGGGCAAAATTCCAGGGTGGGTGGGATCAACCACCCTTCCGTTACTTTTTTAAGCATTTTGTATTGGATGCCGTTTGTTCAAAGGATCTTTCTTTGAATCCGAGAGAGGAAATTGCCATTTTTAGCGGGAAGGAATAAAAGGATGTCTTCCTTGGGCACCCTATTGTATCATCCCATTGACTTTGGACGCCAGTATTAGATGCAATTTTTCGACAGAAATTTCAAACTCAGAAAGGGCAAAAATGACAGCAGAAAGGCGGCTCAAATGCCTGTCTTCATTGGTCTAAACCAAAGTCCGAAATATCGCACGTTTCTTTCTTTGTAGTCTCATAATTGGAGTGGCGTTTGTCGTTAGTGTCTCTCGTAAGATATCCAATCGTTGATCGATAATCGATTCGGCTTCAGAAAGGTGGTCGCTTACCAGCGGAGCAATGAGTAATGCAGAAAGGATTTTCGGTTCGATACCGAGCGTTTCAGCTTCATCAAACAGGTCGGAAAATTCTTGATTGATTGTTGGAGGTAGGTTATCATAGACACAATTCATTGGTATTCTTCTTTGGAGATTGCATTTATGCTCCCTTTCGTAATCGTCTACTTTGGGGTTGAATACGAATCAATATGGTGAAGTCGTCAAACGTCTTTATCCATGCGGGTTTGCGGCGATTCGTCACTGTCGTTAACTCGGCGCTGGAGCACCACCTCGAACAATTATTTTGAGGTATTGCCGATGAAACATCAATCCCTGATGCCGGCACTGGATTTGGGTATTGACAGGGGATAGGAATTGGTTTAACATAAAATGGATTGAGACGTTTGAAGCAAGTCAATTGTTCGTGGCAAAAGTGTGAACAACTCACTGCATAATTCGGCTTTCGTAATATGTCCGTGTCATCAGAGGGGGGCGGGATCACATGAAACGACGTACATACATCTACTTCGACCCCTTTACCGTTAAACCACAAGACAAGTGGCTGACCACACTCGGTGAAATCAAGTGGATAGTGCTCTTGCAGAACTACCCTAACCCGTTCAACCCGGAGACGTGGATGCCTTTCGTCTTGGCAGGGAAGGCGGCGGTGACGATTCGGATATACCGTCTCCGTGGGGAGTTGGTGTAGACGTTGGACGTGGGAATGCAGTCGGCGGGTATCTACACCCGTCGGGAGCGAGCGGTCTATTGGGATGGGACGGACAACATAGGTGAGCCTATCGCCAGTGGCGTCTATTCCTACCAGCTTACCGCGGAGGAGTCCAGTCGGACGCGGTGGATACCGTGGTGAAATGACGGCCAGGCACCTTGGGAAACTTTTCCAATCCAGAGGAGAAACACCATGCAATTTACCGATGCGGAACTAAGACAATACGAGAAGGAGGGGGCAGTCATTATCGACAGTCCTTTCACCACTGAAGAGTTGGACCGGGCCGAAGCGGCGTGGGACCGGTTAAAGGAGAGTGGCCGCGCAGAAGGATGGTCTAGCAATCCTCCATACGAAGACCCGGACTACGTCGACGTCGTCCAGCATCCCTACTTCGAGGAGGTAGCCAAAAAGCTGCTACGTGCTGATGCGGTGCACCTGTGGTGGGGGCTGGCGCCCCACGAGCGCGCACCAGCCAAAGCTCCTTTCGCGAGCCATCGTGACCAATGGACCAGCGGATGCCACATAGACATCCAAGCAACATGGGAGGATTTCCAAGCGACGCCCCGCCGGATGCGCGCTGAGTTGTGGTTCTGGGTCAATGACGTGCCTGAGCATCGGGGGGCCATGCGCATCCTGTCGGGCAGCCATCGCCCGATCATGAAACACTTTAGCCGGGTTCTGACGCCGGAGCACAAAGCGATGCTGCCCCGCGTCCACGGGTTGCGCCCGCATCCGGCGGACACTGCGCCGGCCTATCCCGAGCACGTGCCGGAGCTGGGAGAGGCACCCTGGATCGAGCAGGAGCCGGTTGCCGCTGTCGCACGCCGGGGGCAGATCCTGGTCCTGTGTAGCGCGGGACTACACTCTGCCTGGCAGAATGAAGACACTGTGCCCCGCAAGGCAATAGGGACGTCATGGGTCGCCGCCGGTGTGTCCTGCGGGTTGCCGAAGAACCAGCGCGATGCGATGATGGCGTTCTTCCCCCGGCTGCGCCAGAAACTGCGTCCCGAGCGGGCTCACATCGTGCCCCAAGACTTCGACTGGCTCTTCGAGAGCAACTACGAGCCGAAATGGCCTGAGACCTTCATGGAGAAATAGCCCGTGCCCGCATCAGGGGCGTAGGATTGCGTGTTCAAAGTATGTGCCGATCCACAAGGAAGTATGTCCGACATCATACCATGAAACGCCACCACGACGCAATATGCAAAAACTCTAGTGGCTTAAACACTGGAGTTTTAAGGTTAAGAAATTTGTGATTGACGTAGTTTTATACAGAAGGCGACACTCCCGATGTCTTTGTCTACAACGCAAATGCTTTCGCCATCTCGTAGGATACCCTAAAGTAAAGAACGTACAAAATCAAACTTTGCCTTTAAGCCAATGTTGACGGGGAGTTGAAGCCCCCAAAGCACCTAAAAATTGTCCGACTACGGATTGAACTCTGCCTCAAAAAGTTGCATTTAATACTTGCGACCAATTTTGATTATATGTCATTTTTTGTCCAAAAACAGGGATTTTATGTATTGGTCAACGAGTGGTCGGAAGTCGAGTTCGATCCGGGACAACCCGAGCCGGAGTGCCAGGGGAGCCTGGTGCGCTTCACAAGCGAGGACAAACAAGACAGGAATCGAATCCTGCTGGCACACCTGTCCGACAGAGAAAAGTGCTGTCGGCTGACGGTACGCATGAGCTACGACGAATGTCGAAGCTGGCCTGTAGCCAAAGTAGTCACCGAAGGCCGCGCGGGGTACTCCGACCTGGCTGTGACAGCGGATGATACCATCCTCTGCCTGTACGAAACCAGGGCGGGAGTCGTCCTGGCCCGTTTCGATGTTAGCTGGTTGACCAACGGCGCCGACGGCCTGTAATTCGTGCGATCGACAGGAAGTGACCTTGATGAAATACCGATCCGCCGAAATGATTTGGTACAAGATCAAGGAGACCGCCACGAGCGCGTCGCCGTGCTTCCCGCGACCACATACGAATTGTACCAGCATATCGACATCTATGGTTTTTCTATCACTATAGCCAATGGTTGATTGCCAATTGGGAAGCTGTTACACCCGGTTATGGGCGCCAAGAAACCGGGCAGCCAGCGTCTAAACCGTATCAGGAGGGTTTTGGATGAAAGCAGCCGTTTATCACGGACTACGCGACATCCGCGTGGCAGATGTGAGCAATCCGAAGATCGCTGAGGATGAAATGTTGGTGCGGGTGCAGGCCTGCGGTATTTGCGGGTCGGATCTGCATCTGTACCGCCTGGGGATGTTCGAAGTGTTAGGGCGGCCGATCGACAACGGCCGCATCATGGGGCACGAGTTGAGCGGTGAGATTGTGGAAGTTGGCCTGAAGGTCAAGGGATTCCGCGTTGGAGACCGCATTACGGGTGTGGCCACAGGCGGGTTTGCCGAATATGTGCCCGTGCAAATCAGTGAACGTAGTCCCCATCCACTGCCCGACAATATCAGTTTTGAAGAGGGAGCGACGCTAGAGCCGCTTGCGACCTCGCTGCATGCCGCCGGATTGGCGCAACCGGCTCGGGAGGAAACGATCGTCATCCTGGGAGTTGGCATCATCGGGTTGGGCTGTGTGCAAGCGATTCGGGCGACCGTCGATTGCCGCATCATTGTGGTTGATGCCTCTCAAAAACGCCTTCAGATGGCGCAGCAGTTGGGGGCCAATGCGACGGTGAATCTGACCGAGGCCAATCCTGTCGAGGCAGTGATCCAGCTCACGGGGGGTGCGCAGCCGGTTGAGCGTTTTGGGGTTCGAGGTGGAAACGCCGATGTTGTCATCGATTGTGCAGGCGCCAAGGCGTCGCCGAATCAAGGCCTCACCATGCTGAAGCAGCTCTATGGCCGCTTGGTGTTTGTTGCGCTGTTCGAGCAGCAGCCGGAGCTGGATTTCAACCAGGTGGTGCGTAAGCACGTGACCATCCAGGGCTCGTGGACGTGGACCGGTGATGACTATCGTCAGGCAATCGCCCTGGTACAGAGCGGCCGTGTTGATCGCAAACCGCTCATTTCTCATGTCTTACCCCTAGCGGAGGCGCCAAAGGCGTTTGCCATTCAAGACCGGCCCGATGCGGCCATCAAAGTATTACTCAAACCCTGAGGAGGGTGTGTTCATCGTCTATGTTGTGTGCGTTATGTCGGGGTAATTCATTTGAAGCGGCATCGTATGGCCTGGCTCAGCGCCTCTATTGGAGTGCATTGGTGGCGTACAGTCGCCACCCCATGCGAACTCTTTTCTCAGACTCCATCTTTGTCCAGTTGTGTTTACCGGCGAGAAACTCGGTCATCAGTTGTTGCTTGAGTTGGAGGGATTTCCCGTTCCGAGCCAATGGCGCCAGATAATAATCGCCGTCACGGTCAATGGTCGGGTGATGGCGTTGACTGCTGAATTCCCTCTGTCAATTCGCACCTATTCTTTTGTCGTAGTCGCTTGCATGGTTGACGGCTCAATCCGAAAGAGCGGTACACCTCACTGCTGTTTTTTTGTTGCCTGCAATCGAAATTCCAGAGTTTAAATTAAACCCAAAATGAAACCTATTAGGTTCTGTTGACATTTGAGTATAAGGTTGTGGCATAATAGAAGAATGATGCCAATAACCTTACCCGATGACCAATGGAAAAAGATATACTCGTTTCTTCTAACTTGTCCCAACATCTATGTTGGCAACGAAGCGACAACACGCCGCTTTATCGAAACTGTTCTCTGGGCGACCCGTAGCGGTGCTCAATGGAGACTTCTGCCAGACACCTATGGTAAATCGAACACCCTCTATAAGCGGTTTGCTCGGTGGTGCGACAAAGGGGTCTTCACACAGATCCACCCCCACTTCGCCGCCGACCCCGATATCGAGTCGCTTATTGTGGACAGTACAATCATTCGAGCGCACCCGTGTGCGGCGGGTGCCGAAAAAAAAAGGGTGGCACTGAAAATCAAGCGTTAGGCTGCTCTCGCGGGGGATTCAGTACAAAAATTCACATCACAGTTGACGGCCTGGGTAATCCCCTAAGAATACATCTGACGCCCGGTCAAAGAAACGACATAGCGGAAGCAGAAGGGTTGATACTTGGATATAAAAGCGAGTATGTGATTGGAGACAAGGGATATGACTCCGACAATTTTATCGCGGTTATTGAGGCGAATGGAGCGATTGCGGTGATACCGCCCAAAAGTCATCGTGTGGATCAAAGAGATTACGACAAACATCTGTACAAAGAGAGACATCGGGTTGAATGTTTCATTAACAAGATAAAATGGTATCGCCGCATCTTCTCTCGGTTCGAGAAGTTAGCTATCCGTTATTTTGGATTTCTCAGCTTTGTCGCCACTCTTATATGGCTCCCTTGAAATGTCAACAGAACCTAGGAGGGAACAACGTGGCAAAGATAAAGCACATCGCAATTGCAACGCAGGATGCAGACGAGACGGCCAGATTCTATATTGATGTGTTTGGCTTAAGGGAAATTGACAAGCTCGATGGCCCTAATGCGTCTGGGTATTATCTCAGTGACGGCAACATAAACCTGGCTATTCTGAATTTCAAGAATGACCAGGTAACGGGTAAAGAATACGGCAAGGATTACAGTGGACTCCACCATATTGGATTCCAGGTAGAGAGTCTAGATGAAATAGTCACGAAGCTAGTGACTGCTGACTCTGCGCCCAGGGAAGAAATTAATCAAGCCCTTGGTATTGGGATGGGAGACCAGCGTCACGCGAATGTAGAGGTTAAGTATGGCGGGCCGGATGGCGTGATTATCGATGTTTCAGAGACGGGTTGGGTAGGCACCTCAGGACTTGACAAAGAAAAGGCTTAACTGAGGCCGATCTGAATACGAATCCGAACAAAGAACCGGTTTCAGGAAAAAACGTGGCTGCAGAAGAAAAGGTCGAAATGCTGTAGATATTTTCTACATTATGCGTAGAAATAGCTCGGCTCTTTTCGTCCACAACAATCGTGGAAAAAACGTTCATTTTTGTCGTACACATACCTCGGCAAATCATTAATAAATCTCATCAACTTAGCCTTCCTGGTTTATTCTGAAAGATGCTGAGGTCTGCCCCCGGTCTGGAATTGGTTAAGGAGAATTGACATGAGAATAACGGATGTGAAAGCCCACATATTCACACCGATGAAGTTGATTTCGCGGAATACGGGGCCGTTTTCGCTGATAGATTGGTCCAGGTTGGCGTGGGGAATGGGAGATTCTGCCCTGGTCAGAATCTTCACAGACGAAGGGGTGGTAGGGCATTCCAAAACAAGCCCGGATACGGCTGAATACATGGTCATGAATAAATCTGAGTTGGATAACGTCGACCCTTTTGACAGGCTCAAATTGGAGAAGTCGTTTAGATGGACAAATGATGTGGTTACCGCCCTGGATATATATCTCTGGGACATAGCCGGACAGGCCCTCGGGCTTCCCATTTACAAGTTCTTAGGAGCATATCGGGAAAAAATCCTCGCCTACGCCAGTTTTATCCAACTCCCCACAGAAAAGGCCTACCTGCAGATAGCGTTGGAGTGTAAAAGGAATGGCTACAAAGCCATCAAGATCCACCCTTACTGGGGCAGCGACTGGAAAAGAGACATCGCCCTGTGCACGGCGATCAGAGAAGCGGTAGGGGACGAGATGATCCTCATGTTGGATCCAGTTCAGGCATATGATCGTTGGAGCGCCATGAAGGTAGGTAGAGCAATCGACAAACTGAATTTCTACTGGTACGAAGACCCGATATCCAAAACAGACCTGACGGCTTACGCAAATCTGTGCAAGTCCCTCGACGTAGCCATAACAGAAGCAGAGGGGATGGGTCTACACACCTTGGCTGAGTATATCCGGAGAGATGCAACCGATATCCTCAGGTGCAGCCTGGAAGGAGGGATAACCGGCGTCATGAAGGCCGGGCACTTGGCTGAGGCTTTCAACATGAAGTGCGAGCCTCATAGCTGGGGGTGCACTCTGGATCAAGTCGCAGTTCTCCATGCTATGCTCGCCATGGAGAACTGCGACTTCTTCGAACTGCCAGTCCCAGAGGGCATAATGGATCAAGTCTCCAAGGACGTAATAAGGATCGACGAGAAGGAGTACGTGCATGCACCAAAGGCACCCGGGCTCGGCCTGGAAGTCGACTTCGATGCGATCGATAGGTCCATGGTCAAGGTACTCTGACAAAGTTCAACTCTCATATTTTAACCCAAGTTGCTAGTAATTGAAAATCCATGGGTTTTCCGTTAAAGTAGAGGTAATCCAAACCATAATACCTCAAAGGAGAAACCCATGGACATCCAAATTGCAACCATTTTCTATCTCTGTGACAAGCTCTTAGAAGCACTCAACTCAAAACCACACCCACAAACGCAGATGTCTGATGCCGAAGTCATGACCACCGGCATCGTCGCTGCGTTGTTCTTCGGGGCAAACTTGCAAACCACTTGTGACTTTCTAAAGACTCATGGCTATATACCCAAGATGCTTTCAAAAAGTCGATTAAACCGATGTTCACCACATTGTTCAAAATCTTGGGACGAAGCTATGTGCAACTTAATCAACAGAAAATCTATGCACTGGATACCATACCAATTGCTGTTTGTTCCGCATTCGTCGGTCAAAAATCTATACCGATAAGGCATATCGAGGCTATCAAGCGTCCAAACGTCGGTATTTCTATGGCTTGAAAGTTCATCTGCTAGTGACTGCGAGTCGACACCCTGTTGAATTTTTTGTGACCCCAGCCAGTACAGGGGACGTTGAAGGGTTACAGTGGTTTGACTTCGACTTGCCACCGGGCTATGGTGACAAAGCATACAATAATTATGAGATAGAAGATATTGTTACATCAGTCGGAGTCGAATTAAAGCCAGTACGCAAGAAGAATTCCAAGCGGCTGTATCCACCATGGGAGACCTACTTGGCTAATTACCATCGTAAGTCTGTTGAGACGGCTGGCAGTTTGATTAACAAACTGCTTCCACGTTCAATCCATGCAGTAACGCAACACGGATTTGAATTGAAAGTGGTCTTGTTTGTATTGGCTAGCAGTATCAATCAGCTCTGAGTTCACTCACATATTCAGTTCACTCACATATTCGATGAATAGGTCGCAACTTGGGTTATTTTAGGAGGAACAACACATGCCTGTAACCTGTGACGATATAGACCTCGATCTCAAGATCGCTGAGTTCAAGATCAAGTGCTTTCACCTCTGTTTCACAGGCGGTAACTTGCTTGTCAAGATCTTCGAGAATCCGCCGCTGTTCTTCGGGAGAATTGTTGAGTGCAACCACCATTCTCTTGATTTTGCCCTCTCGCCACTTTAAGAGTGCTTCGTGCTCGGCGTGCGCATTGTCCAAGTCGATTTTTTCTTCCTCGATTTTGGCCTTCAGCTACTCGATTTGTTCGGCAATCGTTTTCCCAGGGATTACGTGGACATCACTGCCGTCGTAACTGTCAAGTTCGAGGAGGAGTTTTGCTTGAGTTTCGATTTCCAAGATCTTGGGCACCGCTACCCGATCGTAGCCCACGGTTCAAGGACTATAGCTCAATTCACACAGTTGAATCTCCATCACCTCATTCCACAGATTCTTCCTTCCTTAGCATTCACGGCCTCATCGAGCAGGTCCGGGAGGATTCTCGCAGTCAGGATCGTACTAGGGGAGCCCTGGTCAATCGCTTGGAAATGGCACAGGGCTGGGACCTGTTTTCCGTCGCCGAGAACGATTTATCGGAGATCCTTGACCCGTTTGCCATTAATGTCTTAGATCTCAGTGTACGGATCTGGCTGTTAATCGATGAGGCGCAACGTTTCGTCCTCACCGGACGATCGACCCTGTCCAAAGAAATACTCATCACCTGGGCCAAAGAGGAGCGTCAACTGTCCCAGAGAGAAACCCCGTTCCGGTGATGGTAATCCGCGTCCCCCCTTCCAGCAGGCCCACATTCGGCGTGTGAATCTTTCACGTCTCACGAAATGGATACCACCTCACGGGTGGCTGCAGATCGATATCCCGCCGCAATTACAGCCACGGATTCAGCCGCGATTTCTGCGCTCATTTCGCTTTCTTTGTTGGCTTCAATACAATCGACAAACATTCCTATATCCGATCTCCCCTCCTCTTCGCCAACGGTGGACCACAGACGTTTGGGTGGAACACCAGATTCGGCATTGGTGCTGCCCCACATCCCCATTGGATCCAGCGGATGGGGCGGCGGCGGTTGGAAGGGTGCTTCGTTAGCGAAGACCTCAAGCCGTGGCTGCGAGGCGTCGAACATCAACGTGTCGTGAGTCCCAATCAGTTGGACACGTCGAACCCCCCCCTGTGGATGACTCATCCAACCCATCCGCCCGCCCGTAATCGTTGCGATGGTGCCGTTCTCCAAGGTCAACACCAACGCACCGAAATCCTCAATGTCACACGCGACATGCTCCTTGAAAAAGTAGTTGCCGGTCGTTCCAAAAACGGTTTTGACTGATTTGCGACTGAGCCAATTTACCAGTGTCACTGCATACACGGCAATATCAAACATTTCCCGCTTCGCCTCGACGAAAGTATATCTCCCAACCTCTGGCTTTTCTACTCTTTTTTGACCAATCGGAGCGGTGCCTGCAGGACCTTTGGCAAACAGAACGTCGCAATGGATGGCACGGAGTTCGCCAATCTGGCCGCTGTCAAGTGCTTGTTTCGCGGCTTCCGCCCAGGAGCTATATATATTGGTTAACATATGACTCCGAACACCGGCTTTTTTCACGGCGCGCACAATTGCTTGCGCGTCCTGGACATTCAGTGCCAGCGGTTTGTCCAGGAAGAGGTGTTTCCCCGCCTCAGCACACCGAACACCGACACGCCCACGCCGTTCATTTTCCACGCACAAGCTGACAATATGGACATCATCACGCGCTAACGCCTCGTCTAGGTCAGGCAAGTAAGCGATCCCAAGTTCTTCGGCGAGACGCTGGCCTGGTTCGATGCGTTCAGGCGGTGCGTCACGTTCATCGGAAACTGCAACCAGCCGACACCGTGGCTCTGCCGCAAAACCACTCGCGTAGCCCTCTTGATGCGTCCGCAGCCCACCAAGTAACAATACGCCGTATTTGCCTTTCGCTGTCATTTTAGTCCTCCATCGTCTCTACTGGTTTTCCTGTTTTCAACGCCTGATTCACTAAATCTATCAGATTCCCTCCACCATTGAGTTCTATTGGTTGCTTCATCAAGCGATGTTGTCCAACAGGTGTTTCATGGTAGATAACACCCTTGTTTCCAACCAACATCAGGTCAACAGATGCCTCCTGATTGTCTGGAACGCGATTGATGCTGAGAAGGGCACTCTGCCCACCAACGTACTTAATCATTGCGCTGGTTTGAGTCGTATCCTCACTTTCTAGGGCGTAAATTTGTTCTGGCGAGGATGGCATCCAAGTATTTGCAAGCGTTGTCAGCGATGCCATTTCCTTGGCAAGGGTTCCACTCTCGCTGTGCAAATGGACCATACAACGTAAAAACACAGGGCTGCCAATTCGCCCGTCATCAATAACAGATTGAACAGATTGTTGCAGTGATTGCATAATAAAACCTCTCTCGTAGGCGCCGTAGCCCAACTTGTAGCCTTCCTGAGCCAGTTTTATTCCAAAAAAGCTGGTACTGGCTTCAGAATGAATACTTCCTCGTGGTTACATCAGCCTAAAATGAACCAGGAAAAGCGCAAGTGAGCCCCACATGCCGATGAAGATGCTCTCCTTTATCAGGGCGAGTTTCCAACTCTTGGTTCTCCTTACACCTCTTTTTTGTACCGGGATGGATGCCATCGTAGCAAAATTCCCTATCGGTGTCAACAAAAAAGTGTTGACGGGTTGGGTATATGGCATTTTTCCCATTTGTGCGAAAGGTCAGTCGTAAAAATAAACGTTTACAAAAATATGTACTTTTTGGTACAAAGGCTAACAAAGAATCCAATATTCATGCGGCGGTAGTGTTCTAAATCTGTTGATTTGGCCATCGAACTATGTTATCGCACCTCAAATGTTAAAAGCAGATCATTAGAATAGAGAGGGTAACAGGGTCTTAAAACCGATTTCCTGTCCAACCTGCCGCGGGGAGGATGTGGTTAAACACGGAAAAACTGAAACCGGTAAGCAACGCTTGCGTTGTCAGAATCCGAAATGTAACGGTCAGACATTTGTCACAGACAATGCTCACAAAGGACGCTTACCTGAAACCAAAGCCCAGATTATCTCTATGTCGCTCAATGGAAATCGAATTGGGAAGATTCTCACGCAGAAGACTGAACGGAAATACCTAACGCTTCGCACCCGAATCAAGGGGTTGGCTCGAAAATCCATCTGTTTTTCGAAATCTGTCCTGATGCATGACACGATTATCAGGTTGTTTATCAATTGAGAGGAATTTGGTCTTGCTGTTTAGCAATCAAATGCTCCGGGGACTGGAAAGCCAGATTGGCTGAGTTGGCTGCGATGGAAGCACGACGGCACCCAAACAAAAATAAGCGATTTTGCTTACGAAACCACGAATGTGAATGTGCATGTTCCTGATTTCGGTTCGCCCCCTGGCGGCGGTGGCCCCGTCCCCAAACCGAGCTCGCTAGCGATGCTGGCGCTGGGCGCAGCCGGATTGTTGGCCTGGCGCACACATCGCTAGAAGCAGGCAGAGAAAGCGAAAAAGGAAGCCGAAAACGCCGACGACGATTTGATGATGAGCTAGCAAATCTGCAGAATCATCCAAACACCGCTGCAGATCGGTTAGCTGAGACAAAGGTCTGCGCGATGGCAGCCATGTCGGGGTTTCCCGATACCTGGCTCCCTCGATTGCGGATTTCAGAATGCGGATTGTCCGATAGGATTCGGACGAGCACGGATTGAAAGAAAACTGAAATTGCATTTGCCCCGGTGATTCGGATTTTCCGTTTCGTTGGGGCTTTTCTATGCCCGCCAACAACCTTGAGCCCCAATGAGAACCCCGTTGTCCTTTCTTCAGCGGCGACTAGCGGAGTAGGGTGGGGCCATGCCCCACCGCTGATTTGTCCTCCATTTTGGTGAGGCAGTTGTAGATCGCGTTTGGGTCGTGGGTTGTGTGGGGAATTCGATGCCGTAGGGTAGGACCCTGTTCCACCCTACGACTACGACCATCGGACTCACTCGCCTACACATGTGAACCCCTTAATGGTGCTCGGTTCTTGTTCTCCCCAATTCGGTTCATACCAGCCCTTTTGCACATAACGATGAAAACTCGACCACCGCTAATCCGCAGGTCGGACGACATAGCCGCGTTTCACCAGATTGAAGTGGATATAGTCAATGTGCTGCTGAAAATTTTCTTCGTCCCGAACGTAGTGTTCCCAAAATCGCCGCTGCCACAATGCTGCCCCTCCGGTCCGCTGCCGTGAAGCATTTCGTGCGCCATCTTGACCGCCTGCCGCAAGATAGCGTTTGGAGAACACCCCTTTGATCATATTCCATCTTTGAGAATAGTCTGCGTCGTCTTTGGGAAGGCTCCAAATGCAATGCAAATGATTCGGCAAGAGGCAAACAGCTTCCACTTGAAACGGTTGCTCCGTCTGCACGGTTTTCCAAGCCTCGTGTAAACATCGGTGAGCAAGATCCGTGGTCAGAAAGGGTCTGCGCTCAAAGACAACAACGGTGAAGAAATAGGCGCCGCCTGGAACATAGACACGTCTGTAATTGGCCATGATAGATCTCCTGAGGGGTGCTCATTTTGGTGGGGCAAGGCCCCACCAATCCGCTATTGACGCCGTTGACGATAGAGGTCAGAATCAACAACACCCGCCATTGCCTGCGCATCCAAATCCCCACCGAGGAAATTCCGCACCTGTTCCGCAATCTCCATTGGACGCTGAAAGGCATCTTTGTGTTCCACATAGAGGGTCGGGATATTGCGGGCGGCGAGCATCTGTTTGACCTGACTCACCTGCCGCTCGAAGACCTGCCGCAGGCGTTCATCTGACAGGGCACCACCTTGACGACCCTGACGGTCGAGCATCCGCCGCTGAGACGCAAGCACTTCGTCAATATCGCGCTCCATGAACACGACGCGATAGTTGTGTTGCGGAGGCAGAAAGGGCAGCAGTTGCACAATGATTTTCACCGCTTTGCCTTTCGCTTCCGGCAGCCACGAACAGTCTCGCCTGAGCTGTTTGACCTTTTCATACTCAAAGTAGCCCCGCGGATTGTCGGTGTCCGCCTCACGCTGACCGTCGGCCAGGCACGGGTGTCCGCTGGCGTGGAGCATCTGCATCATCATCGAGGTGCCAGACCGCGGCAGCCCCGACACCACTGTGATGAATTCATCATCGCCGTCTAGTGTGGCTTTGGTCGGCGAGAGATCGGTTGCCGGTGCCGCCGTAGCTGGAGATGGGACTTCGGGTGCCGGTTGGGGCGCCGGTTGGGGCACCAGAGCGGGTACTGGCTTGACAGGCGTCGGAGGCATCTCCTCGCGCGGCTTCGGTACGCTTGGAGCATCAGCAGACGCTGCCAAACGTACTTCTCGCCGGCGCTGGCGGATCTCCTTTGCCTGCCCCCGATGGTGTTCTGCCCAATCTGGATTGTCGAGCTGATGTTCATAGATGTAAGCTAGACGGTGATGCGTTTCGGCGAAATTCGGATTCTGAGACAGGTCAACTTCCAGTGCCTTGACCTCCCGCGTAGTGTTGGTGACGGGACGGACGTTGCCTGTGTTGGGGTCTAACTCCGTGAAGCCGTAGACCCCGTGCTTGAAGGTCCACATCTCCGTGGCAATTGACGTCCAGAGCATCGGCGAAAGGATGGGGTTGAGGATGGCGAGGTTGCCCATCACTCCTTCGTTGACGAAACGCTCAAGGACGGGCATCTTGCCGTCGTCAATTAAAGGATTGATGACTTTCCAATCGGCGGTGTCCCAGCCGATGAGCAGGACTTTTTTTGCGAGTCGTTTTTCCATATGATCTTCCTTTCGAGTTTTGAGGCAGTGATAAGGCACCCCATACTCAAGAAATCTGGGTAAATGTTTGATTCGTTCATTCTGTTCAACCGTGCTATAAGTCCGATCCGATCGGACCCCTACGACGAGAATGCTTGTGAGACGAATCGACGCTACGCGTTTCAGCCAGTTCTCGACACGAAGTTATAGAAACGCTTGTGCACTCCTTGACCAGAGATAAATGGAGATATCTGCATCGTTCAGAGAACGAATGATTATGTTTGTATTGTCGCTCATAATGCCCTTTCACGATTCTTGTAACATGATGTGCAATCCGTGATGTATAAACAGCATCTTCATTAATGAAATACCACATGATGATAGGATTTCGCAACGGGATTTTAAGTCCTGTTAAACCGGCGAAGATGTCTTGAAATAGGTTTCGGGGTGTGTTGTCGGCTAAAAATTATAAGCGTGACAGTTGTGGCATGAAAAGAAAGCATTTTGATCTTGAGAAAAGCTTGACGTTCTGTTACAATGATTCTGTCAAGCCGCCTCGCTCACAAAGTGGAGCATTGATTTTTTATTTGAATTGATGAACGAACATTCGCAGGGTTGATTATGAGCATCGAAAGCCACAATCTCGATAGGCCCAACATCGAAACCAGCGTTGTCGGCAGCTTCCCATTGCCGAAATGGTTGACTCAGTCCGCAAGTCAAGAAGCCATCCTCGATGCAATCAAGGCAACAATCAAAGATCAGGAGAATGTTGGCTTAGACCTCATCTCCGATGGCGAGATTTACCGCAGCTTGTACTGTCACGAGAAAACAAACGGCATGATCGATCACTACACCCAACGGCTCGCCGGCATTTCGACGGAATGCCTACGTTCGCTGACTGAACGGGTGCGCAACGATCCGGAATTGGTATACCGCGATGAACCGGCAGGGGTTGTCGTTAGGGAAATCGATCACGGTCTCCTGGATTTGCGTGGAGAGTTTGAGCGGTCCCGCCAATTGACAAAACACCCACTCAAATTCACGTTTACGGGCCCGCACATGCTATCGCGGGTTTTGATTAATGATTACTACACCGATCACCGGTCGTTGGCAATGGCGATTGCAAGGGTGCTAAGTGAGCAGGTATGCGGTATTCACGCGGACTCCGTCCAGATTGATGAGGCGTCAATTGGCGGGCATCCACAGGATATCGAGTGGGCAGTTGAGGCAATTAACGTCGTTGCGAAAGCAATCCCCGGCAGGTCCGGCATCCACATCTGTTACGGAAACTACGGTGGTCAGACCGTCCAGGAAGGAAATTACGAAGTGTTACTCCCGAAGTTGTTGGAACTCGACGTGGATGGGTTTGTCCTCGAATTTGCTCGACGCGGCTATGATGAACTCAAGCATTTTGCGAAATACGACTCCCAGATCGAGATTGGATTGGGCGTCATTGATATAAAAGATCTGCAAATCGAAACGCCAGATCTCGTCGCCAAACGGATCGAAATCGGCGCAAGTATTATTGGGGTAGATCGGCTGCATGTTGTCCCCGACTGTGGCTTGTGGATGCTGCCGCGTAGCGTCACCTTGGGGAAATTGGAGAACCTCGTGAAGGGGCGGGATCTGTTTTTGAGAGAGTGAATACGTCTCCAACCTTGCGAAGGTTTGAAACCTGATACCTTTGCGCTGGTCCGAGGCGACAGGGTTTTGGAGCTCTTGCCAATTGTTGGGCAGGTTTAGAATACAGAACGTCAACGGGCCATTCCCACACAAAGGATGGGAACGCCGTGCGCCAAGCTGGAAAACTATGGTGTTGCTGCATCAAGCAAATCCGTTTCTGACATCTTTCGCTACCAATAACCAATAATGTCAATGCCCTTTATCCATTCCTCACAGCAGCGTCTCAAACCAATCCCGTACCCGCAACTTATCGGCTTCGTCGCCGAATCCCAAACTGAACCAGCCGGTATAACTTAGCGCCGAAAGCTGCCCAAACAACGCACGGAAGTCAATGGTTCCCTCCCCTGGAACCAGATGGATTTCGTAATCACCGCTGTTATCATTGAGGCGTACCTGTCCGATGTTCGCCACCCCGAAAGCATCAAGAAAGCCCTGTCATCCTTCGGGTACCAGGTGACCGTGCGCGACGTTGAACGCCCACTTAAAGTGCGGCGAGTCAACCGCGTCAAAGAACCAGTGCGTCTCTTCGACGTTGTGTGGAAGGTAGTGGATTTCGGCGAGATTGGGTTCCTTGTTATGGTTCTCAAAGAAGATCATCACGTCTGTCTGCTCTGCTCGCTCTACCAACCGCTGAATGCGTTCAATAGCTGCCGTGCGTCGTCGTCGCACATCGCCGAAATGATAACCCCCATGTCCAATGAGCCAGCCACAGCCGAGGCGAGCGGCAAGGTCGAGGTTGGCGAAAAGGTAGTCATCCACCGCATCAGCCATGATGGGAACATATTCGGCGTTATTAATCGCAGACGATGGATGGATACCGATGGCGACACCGTGGGTTTCACATAAATCGCGTACCCTGGCTATGCGCGCCGTGTCGAACGAGGCAGTGTCATTCGGTGGAAGATCTGCCTGAAAATCAATGTAATCAAAACCGTTTTTGGCAGCCCAGCGAATTGAGTCCTCAAGGGGGTGGTGCTTTGGTGCACCAAAGCCGAAACAGTTACTCATAGTGTGTCCTCCCGTATCGAATTCTATATTAACGGAATCCGATCATATTAAGATGTCCGAAAGGGTAGCATACTCTATTTATAATGCACGATTCCGGTTTCTGGCATATCAGATCCGGATCGGTTGGGTGGATTTTACCAAAAATCTGAAGTGCTGTCAATTCGGAATGAAGGTGATACCCGTGTGTAAATCCCCTTTGTGTCATCAAATTCCTCACTTTTTTGTTGTCCCATTCTTTAGGAATTGTGCTATAATCTTTGAGTAATACCGGCTTTTGAAGAATAAATCTGATCGCAGACGAAGGAAAAGAAGGAAGCGGACTTCTATCTTATCTTTCTTCCCTTCCTCCCTTTTCTTCCGAACTTGACCTCTGGTCATCATGAAACTTCAATTTATGCCGACGCGAATATAATATTTGAGCGAGATTTACAATTGGTATTACAAGACATGCCTGAGATGACAGATTTAGCGGCTGCCGCAGAGCAGCTTGGTCTCGGTCTCACCCCCAAGCAGATTGAGCCATTCATCAAAAACCATTCCACAGACGAGGCGACGCAACGCTTCGAGAAACTGGCAGGGTGGATGGCGCAGGTGAACTCACAGAACCACGATGGCGTGGTACTGACACCGGCGATCATAAACTATCTGGCTGGGGGTTCGGACTTCGATGCGCTCCTGAACACGCTGGACCATCTGCGCCAAGACACTCGCAACGGCAGGTTCGACATCAACAACCTTCTACAAAAAGAATTGGAATACAGGCGATACACATCGGAGGCAAACCGCCAACGTGACTGGCCAAAGGCCCCCAATGCGCAGCGCGCGGCGTTTAATGCGCTGACCACACTGCCGCCGCTGCATGAGGATGAATTCCAATTGACCTCGCAGGATCGGGTTGAGGCAAAGCGAGCCGCTTATGAGGCGAAGGTATTCCTTGAGTTTCTGATGGAATTTCGCTCACAGACCGATAGACCGATTGTGGTAGTTGGAAACGAACGCTACGGGCGACATTGGGTCGTCGAACCGCTTGAGGCGTACCTGAAAGGGCGATTCGAGGTCCGCTACGACCGCGTTCCCTCCCACGGATCGATGCGGCTGACAGTACCACATTACCTGGAACGATTCCAGCGAAACGGCTTTCCGCCGGAGTTTATGAGGCAATTGAGCGAACAGATGCCGCATGTCGTGATCGTTGACGAATGCAGTCCGAGAAGAACGGAGCATTACACGAAGTTCCCGCGCGGCGTGAGGGATCTAGTCAACTGGTTCATGGTGTTCAACGATATTCGGGCGGAGGGTGATGGCTCCAAATACGAAGCAGATAGCACCCTTCCTGCACATCACTTCCCCGAACTGAAGAAGTGGTACGAATTTGTTGTCGTCAGACGACGGATACGCGAGTGGGTGACCCCGGGTCCGACTTACAAGATTGCGCACTGGGTGCCCGAGCTGAAAGAACAGGCGCTCATGGGCGATATGATTATCCCAAGCAAGCCGCCCGACTTTGGCGACGAGAAACCGCAAGTGATTCTGGCAAACCCTGCCATTTACCGCACCGAGGGCGATGATCTTCCCGCCATTCTGAAGGGAACGCATCCTTACTACTTCAACGACCCTGAAAAACGGGTTCGAGAGGAGATCGTGCCGGGGTTCGGGCTTCACGGATTTGAGACCCGAGTGAAGGGCTTTACGACTGACGAGCATGTAGCGGCCATCCAGGAACAAATCCAAGCTGAACTTGCGACGATGTTATCGGATTGAACTCCAATACAAGGAGAACGAACCTATGACGCAACCAAACGTACTGCTCATCTGCACCGATCATTGGCCTGGTCCTCTGATAGGGGAGATGGCACATGAACGGATTCTCACGCCGACCCTCAATGCGCTGGCTGCCAAATACATTGTAATGGCCCGCCACTGTTCTTCACCGGACGCAATTGTAATGGTTTCGCTCGACACCTGCCCGCCGAATGCCTGCGGCAAATAGTATGACACACTCCCAATACCAGGCCAGATCGCCTGCACGGGGCGATCGCGTTCCCAGCCGACCTAATCGCGCAGGAATTGGTGTGCGCGTTGACCCGCATTGAAGATATGTCCAACCCCGCGATTCTTATCGAACTTATCAAGCGAAAGATCAATTATCGTTTCGCCATCAGGGACGTTGCGCACCGTATTCGACCGCAGCTCATACAGGTTTCTGCGTCGATCCATGATTGACAACACATCATTCTTAAACCGCACCAGGACGTAGAGATCGCGAGGACTTCCATCGTTCAACTCAGGGTTGGTAAGATTTTCAAGGATGTATTCGTCGCGCGCATCAGCGAAGGTTGAGGCAATTTCAATATCCTCACCGGTTGGTGTTTCGAGGAACAAGACAACCTGTGGACGGCGAATCGGAAGTTCCATCTGCTCATTATCATCAAAATAGACGACAGTCCCGCGAACCGTTACCTCACCTGCATTTGCACGAAATCTACGAAACCTCACCCTCGTTTCTAAGGGAAAATCACCTATCTGCTCGTCAAACGGTTCGGAGGAAACATGGGAGCCGCCTGGCGTGACCAAAAGGTAGGCTAGAAATGCTGTATCACGGTCTCGCCATCGGCGAGCATCGCGTAAATTGACGCTTGCAGAGGGTAGTTCCCCGGTTTGTCAACATGAAGGCGAACGGAATACTGCTGATTGGGGGCATCAGGAGGAAAGTAGACCTGTTCAAATCGGTCCGGTGAGCGAGGAGTAATGCTGTGTGGAAAGCGAAACCAGATCTCGGCTTGTGCTGTCTTCAGTAGAAGTGAACGAATTGACAGGATGAGCGTGGTATCACTCCCGACCCGCGGGGCGTGCGATAAACGCAAATCCCCATGCTTTCGGCAGGAGGCGCTAGTGTGCAGATACGAGCGGCGCAAAAAGCAGAAAAAGGTATAAGACGTGAAACGTCATGCGTATCATGTCTTGCGTGTTATAATGAACTCATGAACCCATGAACTCATTCGCTTATTTGTCCATACGCTCATTCGCAGATTCCCCTACTCATTCATTTTTTCTTCAATGCTGCCCAAGTTGTTGCCAATTTATCTTTTGGTTCCACAGCGACTACAGTCCCATCGATGGTTACATCAAAGCGGATGAGCTCAAAAGTAATATCATTTGTGGTGATGGTTTTCACCAAACCGATATCCGGGGCAAGCCACATCACGTTGCTTTGCGGAGACAGGTCAGTGATACCTGGAACACGAATTTGAATATCCTGCTGGATTTTTAGACAGTTTCGGAATGTTCCCGCCGGCACGGTGACATCTTCGATGACGACAATTTTAGCATGGTTGGTCAATTGGACCTTTATTCCCAGCGGTAGTCCGCCCTCGCTCACTACCTTCCATTCTGAGCCCAAACCGATTGGAGATGGGAGGAAGGTCTGGGGCGGTGAATAGTCAAACGTAACGTTCCCAAACACCGGTACCGATGTCACCGCCCGAAACAGTTTAACGCCGTCTGATTCGCTCTTGATAAAGAACTGATTGATATTGTCGTTTGTTCGTTCCACAATGATTTTCAGCGATTCGCCGTTGATTATCTGAGGTCCCTGAATTGTGATAACCCTCTCATCAATCCCATCCGTGCTACGTAAAAACCACATATTTCCGAATTCGTCTGGATAATAGTTTTGCGCATAGCCGGATGAAGCTGAACCATATACTGCTATTATCAATAGCAGGCAGAGCAACCAATAACGATGACAGACTGTGAGAAACCGGGTTTTTATATTGATATTCATTTGAACGGATGCGCTCCTTTCCATTTTGTGCTGGTCAGGAAGATAGGAGACATGTACTGATCCCGATGGATCGGGATTCAAAGCAACTTAGGCCAATCCAAGCTAAGCGGTATTTTCCATCCTATCGATCACTACGGAGCTTAATCGCGTGCAAAAACCAATACATCCACGCCCTTATCCTGATGTTGGATTTGGTTTTTCAAAGTTGCTTCGTGGTGAAAGCCGGCGTTTTCAAGGACGTCGGCTTTACCTTTCGCTGTTGATTCAACATAACACTGGACTTTGGCGTCTGGGAGATTAATCGCCTCCAGCAAAACAGATGATGCCTCCCAGAAGTCAGGGTGAACGAAAAGATCCAGCACTGCTGTGTGAGGCTGCCATCGCAGATCCCATGAGACAGTTGCCACACCGACGATTGCGTGAGCGTCCGATTCGAGCAGCTTTGCGTCGTGATAGCTGTCACCATTTTCCAGTTCGTGTTTGAATCCGGGGAAACCGCCCTCAAAGTTGGTTGGTCCATAGATACCAAACGCGATGCTGCGGAGATAATCCCCTTCGACGATTCCTGTTAAGGCGGTCATTTTGGACCAATCATGCCATTCCACGTCTTTCACATGAACGTCGTTCAGGGCAAAATACCGCGCATCAAAATCGTCAACCGCGCGATATTTCATGAAGCCCGAACGGGGATAAACACTTTCAAAGCCGAAACGCTTATAGATATAATACGGATGGCTATTGTACCCCGTTCCAAGATAGAGGGCTTCACCGCTGCGCTGACGGAAATCCTCCATTTGGGATGCCATCACCGATTTACAGGCGCCTTTGCGACGCTGCGCTGGTGTCGTAAAGACATGCCCAAGGATGCCAACGTGCCGGTGTTCAACTATCATAATATTTGTGATAATCTCTCCATTCAATTTACCGACATAGAAGCGTGTCTCCAAGGCATCAAGCGGTTCCACAACAGATCGCCCAAGATGCCACTTGAAGCCTCCACCTTTGTGTGTTAAGAAGGGTTTGATTTTTTCCGCATACTCTTCATCCGGGGTGATAATAACGCCAACCTCAATCCGCTCGCCTGTTTTGAGTTTCGCCTCTGTCAGTTGATTGTACATTTCGCCTTCTTGAAGATCTGTTGCCTAAACTTTGAAAAGGTTTGACTGTCCAAATTCATGGAATGATTCACCAGCAATCAGATTTTATAATCCCAACTAATCCTTTGTCAAACCGTTTATTGCTCACTGGACCTCTTCCCCAGCTCTTCTCTGGCGCCTTACTTTTACCCAGATCCTTTCGCTCGGCGATGAAGTCGCCGAGCTACAGAAAACGGCGTCCGATGAATCGGACTTTCGGGGAATCTGAAAAGCCCGATTCATCGAACGCAAAGCCACGTTCCACAAGTTGAGCCCCGATCAAAAATCGAGGGTAACCCTGATTTGCAATCGGGATGCGAGCAACCGCGCGAAATCCCGATCTATCGGGGACGTTGAAAATTTGTGGGTAAAAGCAAGCCGGCAGAAAGGAGGGAAAAACTTTCAAACGAGGGAAAAAAACTCCCAAAAATTTAGGAGCTTGTTAGAATTCGTTTTCAAAAAAATTGCGCTGTTGAGGTTTACTCCTCATCTCCCTGGGGTTCATCTCCCTGGGGTTCATCTCCCTGGAGCTCATCTCCCTGGAGTTTAACGACACTCTGTGCTTGATACCCCTTGGGGCCTTCTACGATTTCAAATTCAACTTCTTCATCTTCTCTGAGGGTTTTGAAACCTCCTCCCTCAATCGCAGAGTAATGAACGAAAACGTCTTCCCCTGCATCAGTGGTCAAAAATCCATAACCTTTTTGGTTACTAAACCATTTAACACGACCCGTTGCCATCGGCTTGGGACCTCCTTTCGCCTAGGTGTTCTGTGCTACAAATGTTTCATGGAATTTGAAGCGTTAAGGTACAAACCGAAGCTGGAGAAAGACGCGATTTGCGTTCTGTTTATCATATCGCTTACGTTTTGCTCCTCACGTTGCTTGCAAAACTTCCTTTGAATCCATTTCAAGTAATTTTCAGGATTAAACTATACATCCCGTTTGTACTAGCGCAATTCATTGCGCGTTTGGAACAGTGATGAATCGCCTCACTACAAACCATTACTTTCTTTTTGAAAATTACTTAACAACTATGGGCGGCATTATATCATTTCTTCACCTGAAATGCAAGCGGATCATTGCGGGCTTGATTTAATTGCATGTTGGCTTTCTATCAATCCTTGGACTTAATGATTTCTCGAAGTTTCGCCTCCGTGGCTGACAGTGCCCCGCCCTGGGCCTCTGTCATCATCCGTTTGAGCTTTTTGTAACCAGTGCGCCGTTCCTCAAGGAGTTCAGCAGCAAAACTGCCCTCCTTAATTTCGTCAATGATTTCTTGGATCTGCGTGCGTGTTTGATCAGAGAACAGCTTGCGTGAATAGGAGTGAATGCCGTATTGACACGCAGGTGAAGCGTGTTTTTCAACCATCTGGAACAGCCCAATCTTCGCCCCTTCGATAAGCACTTCGCCGAGCTCCCGTGACCCGTAGAGTTCCATCACCGCTGCTTCGGGCGTGTAGCTGTTTTCGATCAGGACATCGTAGGCGAGTTGTAACGCGCCAATCACGAGTGGGTAGACGAAGTGTTCAGAAAAGTGATCCAATTCGGTTTCCTCAGCGAAGGAAATCTCCATGGCGCCGACGCGTGTCGCGCCAATCGCCTTCGCGAGAGCGAGCGTTCGCTGCCACGCTTTGCCTGTGGCATCGTGCCGCACATCAACGAATGCTGGAACGCCATCGCCGCGCAGAAAAAAATCCCGCACATATCCACCCGGCATGCGTGGAGCGACAAGAAGGCAATCAACGAAATCGGGTGGCTGAATCAACCCGTAGCGGATGGCGAAACCGTGCGCGAAAACAAGGGCATTTCCGTCCTTAAGACCATCTTGGATGCCCTCCCGATAAACTTCCGCTTGAATCTCATCCGGGATGAGCAGGAGGAGGATGTCCCCCCGTTTGGCAGCCGCGTCGATATCGAAGATCTTGAATCCATCAGACTTAGCGCGTTTGCGATAATCATCGTCTTGATTACCGACAATGACGGAAAGTCCCGAATCTCTCAAATTCAGGGATTGCGCGCGTCCCTGGATGCCGTAGCCGATGACCGCAACGGTCTCATCTGAGATATGTGCGATGTTTGCATCATCGTCATAGTATACTTTTGCCATCTTGATCTCCTGATTACGCAGATCCTTTAGTAACCTTTAAATCTGGAATTGGTTAGGACTTACGCAGCCGTTTGAAGGTGCGATGGTCGTTTCCGTATCCTCATTCAGTTCATCAACAGTTGACTCCTATTCAGTGGAAGCAACTTTGTTCATATCATTCTCCTTATTTGGGAAGATTTAGCCGTCGGGCTCAAAAAAATTCAATGCAGATATTCTATCAAAGGTGTTAGAAAATGTCAAAGAAATCAAAGACGAGTTTAGGAATTCGCAATCAAGCAATCTATCAGGGCAAATAGACTGACACGAGACAGAAAATTCACTCCCGAAGGTTAAGTTGACACAGAAGATTAACGAATCGACGAATCGGCTTTATACCATTTGGACTTCTAGATGCGACTATGGGGGTGTTGGAGGAGTGGCGTGTTGGGGTTTATGCACCCCATTCCCCCAATACCCAAACACCTGTTTGCCTCCGGCAAATCGTCACATTTGAAACTAAAAATATTACGTTTCACTTTATCCAGATTCGTTCTCCACCGTCCGTGGGGCGAGTTCATTCCACACGTCTCCTAGATCATAAACCTGTTTGAACATCGTGTAGATTCCGTCCCACATGGCATTCCGTGCATCAGTGGCAGCGTGATTGTCTCCTTCAGCGATAGCCCGCTTGAGTTTGGCGTCTATCTCTTGCTGAACCCGGGCACAGGCCTGGGCAGCTTGAGCAACGGCTTCGCTGGCATTGACGTGGCGCTCGATGAGCTCCTCAACAGGCGTACTTGTGTCTTCCTCTATGTCGTAGGCGCTAGACGGCATGAACCGGATCGGGAGTCGCTGCCCGTCCTCGGCGCGCATGGTGTGGGTTGGCTGAATATGGGGGGTAACCGAGAGATACAGCGTCATCGGTGCATCTCCGACAGCACGCAGAAGGTGGATCTGGTCGGCTAACGCGACGCACATCTGACCGGAGCCAAGTTCCTGGGTTTCGCCATCAATCTCAAACTCTACCCTCCCTTCCAGGACAAGAAAAATCTCATGTCCCAGGTCGTGGCTATGGATCTGGGCAGTTTGACCAGGCTCCATTCGCATAAAGCGGGAACGTATCTGTGGGGTAACAAGGACGTTGCGGATGTCGGTTCGGTAGTCATAAATAGCAAAGCTCATGGTTGTTTCCTCCAATTTTCAATATTGGTTGATGATGAGATTCTGAAGATATTCAAAAATTGACGTAAGTGTACCCAAAATTCGCTGGACAGTCAAGCCCCGATCTCAGATCGGAGTTATCTTTAGAGTTACGCACTTCAAATTGAACAAACCGTGTTGTGCCTACATTTTGAATCCTGAATCCAGGACAAGATGCAAGACACAGGCAGACATAGCTTGAGTCCGTAGAATCAACTGCGTAAGTCCTAATCTTTTTATATTGACAACATTTCCCGATTGCGTATAATGAATGGAAGGAAGCACCACTAGTCATGAAGGGTTAGTAGAGCCTGCCGCTGGCTGGTTCATCTGCAGTTCGTTCAACCGCAGATGAACGGGCGAGCCGCCCGCTCTACTCCAATAGTCAAAACTAAATTTATCTGATAGTGGACTAGAGTAGGATAATGGTAGAGGCGAATCGATATTTTCGCTAATCTTGAATGTCAAATTTCATTAAGGAGCATCATCAATGGCAGAGAAGACATACAGAGTCGGCGTGGTCGGCCTAACGGGTATTGCAGCGAATCGACTGAGTGCAGATGCACGGTCAGTCCTGAACACACCGATGCCGGGATCGCACATCGCGTCTTATGCGGCCCTGCCGCACACGGATTTGGTCTCCGTCTGCGAGTTGAAAACAGAACTGTTTAACCAGTTTAAGGAACGGTGGGGCGATGTTTGCCCCGATGTGCGAACCTATACGGACTATCGCGAAATGCTGGGAAAAGAGAACTTGGACATCCTTAGTGTCGTTACCTCCGACAATCGCCACGCGGATATTGTGGTTGACGCCGCAAACGCAGGCGTCAAGGGCATCATTTGCGAAAAGCCGCTCGCCACGACCGTGGACGACTGCAACCGCATGATAGCGGCTTGCGAGGAGAATGACGTTCCGCTTTCAGTCGATCATACGCGAAGGTGGCGTCCTGCCTACCACCGCGGGCGTCAGGCAATCCATGAAGGGTGGATAGGCGGCGTCCGTCGCATCGTGGGTCACATGGCCGGTCCCAGAGCGATGTTGTTCCGCAATGGCACCCACCTGATTGACGGTGTCTGTTTCTTCGCCGAATCGGCGCCGGGGTGGGTGTTTGCAGAGTTGGACGAAGGCTTTGAGGACTATTTCTCCTACCGTGGGGATGGTGGACGTAGTCCAGAAGGCGACCCCGGCGGCAGCGGATATATTCATTTTCAAAACGGAGTGCGAGCTTTCATCAACGGCTCGAAAGGACAGGTAGGCGGCTTTCGCATCGAAGTCATCGGCGAGGAAGGGCGTGTGGAGGTGGGAAACACCGTGACTTTGTGGACGGAAGGGGGCAAATGTGAACAGCTCGACACGCTGCCGTACATGAAAGAAGGTATCACCGCTTGCATTGAGGAACTCATCCGTGTGATGGAGAATGGCGGTGAGCTGCTTTCTCCCGGATCCGAAGGTAAGAAAGTGATTGAGATCATCGTTGGATTCCTCAAGTCACAAGAGCGTGGAAACGGCCGTGTGGATCTTCCGCTGCCGCCGGGGAATTGAAGCCAGCCAGAACGGGAGCATTTGGGATGCTTATTTTTCTGGACGTACTTAGTCTGTCCATGTTTACCTCAGTATTATTTTGGCAATCAGTGATGATTGCAGTGTGTGCCCAGTTCCTAGCCCTTAGCTCCGAGTTCCGAATTCCCGAAGCTCAATAGGTAGCAACTTGGGTTTAATTATCAAAGTAATGGTTAATCTCAATTAGTTGCCTGCCACTCATGGTCAAAGCTAAATAAAACCAAATGGCTCATGTCAAAAGAAAATGCAAAAGCATCAGAGAAGCATCGAAATCACTGATCTGGATTTTTCCTTTGCACAAGTTTTTAACATGAGCCAGGGATTCTTCCCTTCTTACTCAAGTCTGAAGGAGGTACCGGCAACATGGCGTATGGCCGACCATGCCAACTGCCCAGCACCTCGGTCCTGGTTTACGCTTGGGATGCGACCCTCCCGGTCGGCCACCGAGATGTAGTACGCCGTGAAGATACGTCCGTCGTCTAACTCGGTCACCACCGGATAGCCGAGGTCACCACAACAGCCATCATCCCTAAGCACGAACTCCTGGCTCCACGTCTCACCCAGATCGTCGCTGACCACGCCACCTATGCCATACGGGGGCCGCCGCCTGCCGAAAATAATCACGATCCGTCCGTCTCGGGTAACCAATGCGCAGGGCGACCGGTAGGCGTTGTACCACGAGCCGATTGGCTTGCCGTTATCATTGAACCAGTGATGACGCTGCTTGGGCAGTTCGAAACTCCCGGGTTTGGGCAGAGCCGCCGCCGGGACATGGTCCGGACGGACGATGTATCTGGGCTCGCTCCAGGTCATCCCGCCGTCATCGGAGAATGCCACGCAAGGGTAATCACCCAGGGGTCTCAGGAGCCGGTGCATGCAGAAAAACAAGCGGCCGTCCGGCAGTTGATGTACACCCCCATAGGTGTAGTCGTAGCGGCCCAGGGGATCGTATGCAACCGTACTGACGCAATCCCAGGTCAGCCCCTGGTCGTAACTGACATAGTAGTAGCAGCCGCTGGGGGCGATGCCTAGTACACCGTTGGGAAACCTGATATAACCGAGATTCGCGACGGTACCGCCGTTAAGGAACGGCGGTGCCGGAACCAGCGAGGGCTTGCTGTCCCAGGTATGGCCTTTATCTTGGCTGCGCAGGCAGAAGCTTATCCCGTGATTGATCGGATCCGGTCCGGACTCAGCCCTCCGGATGTATTGTGTCTGGCCGAAGTGCATAATCGCGTCCGAGTGCGTCATGTCAATCTCATCATGCTGGTCCGGATCGTCGTACAGCCAGGAGCGAATCTCCTCGATGGATCTGTTGTTATTCCAGATCCAGTGCTTCTTGTCTTCCGGCCAGGTCTCGCCGCTGTCATAGGAGCGGTTCAGCATGACGCCTGCACCGGGATTGTTCGAATATCCGTGGTCGACACCCTCACCCGTCGTGTAGTTGATGGGCTTGAGCAAATGCGCCACGGCGATCTCACCGGCGCCGAAGTTCCAGATCCCTCCCCGGTTGGTGTGGGCGGCGTACATATTGTCGTCGTAGAAGATGCGTACATGACGAACATCGGCTAACTTGACCTTTTTGAAACTTTTCGATGCCATGATCTTTACCTCCTCGTAAAACAGATCCGAATCCCATTGGGTTCGGCAAATTGCCAGCCATCGCTGAGCCGGTCAAAGCTGAGAATGCGGTTGCGCATTTTAAGAACTCCTGGATCGATTTTGAAGCATGATCCAAGGAAAATAACAGCTATACTCAACACGGTCACAAACTGAGCTTTTGAGTTCACAATTTCCACAGGGTATGTACAAACCACATTTTGAAAAGCGCAATCTATGCCTGTGCGCAGTATAACCGCTGCTGATCCTGCAGCGTGGGTCGCCCATGAGGAGGCCGGCCACGCGATTGGTCAATCCATGGACTGCCTCAAGCATTTTTCTGGCGCCGCATGTGTGACATCTCGATTTACCCCTTCCTCAGATATCGAGAGGGGGTACGGCGGGGCGCCATGCTGCGGAAGAAACGCTCATAATCCGGCTCTTTCGTCAGCGGCAGCGTCACCTCTCGCTTTTCCTGGGCGGATAAATACGTCGCACTGGTCACCTCAACCGCAGCGCGCCCCATCTCCCCATCTGTAATCGGGCGCTTTCCAGACCGCACGCAATCCACGAAGTGATCCAGCTCGACCTTGTACTGGCCAAATTGCACCCCTTCTCCCAGCCAGTTACGGCTGTGTTTGGGCTGGTGGTTCTCCCGCAGACGCCCGTAGCGATGCAGGTATATCTCGTGGGGCGTCGTGTAGCGCCACACCTCCGAGGCGTGCCTCGTCTCAATTGTTCCTGTCTCCCCGAAGATCAGGTAGTGTTCCTCGCCCTCACGGTGAAAGTACCGGGTGGCTTGATGGACGCTTCTGGCACCCGACTCGTGGGTACATATCACGATGTAGTCGTTTTCGACCTCCGGGTAGGGCCCGGTGATGTCGAAGGTGGCGATCACAGCGCGGATCGGGCCGGCCCACCACTGCACCAAGTTCACGCTGTGGGCGCCGTGGTCCTGCCATTGGCCGCCCCAGGTTTGAAGCGACCCTCGCCACCGAGGATCGATCCAGCCGCTTTCATCCGGTCCCCAATCCCAGTTATGGCGGATGCCCATCACCTGGCCAATGGCGCCCGTTTCTATCAGTGCCGCGACTTTTCTCATTGACCGGTTGAAGCGCTTCATGAAAGCGACCATCAGAATCGTGCTAGCCTTCTGATGAGCTGCGAGAATCGCGTCGCATTCGCTCGGCGTTCGCGCCATCGGTTTTTCCAACAGGACGTGGACCCCTCGTTCTGCACAAGCGACCGCGTGGGCCGCATGTTCGTAAACAGGGGTCGCAATCAATGCCACGTCTAAGTTTTCCTTGTCGAGGCACTCCTCCAACGTATGGTAGCCGTTGCTGAAGCCATACGCGTCCCGGGCCGCGGCGAGCCCGTCATCCCGGGAATCCACCACGGCGACCACGTCAAGACCTTCCACAAAGCGGAGTACCGCACCGAACATCGTATGTAGGCAACTACCCAATCCTACGAATGCCATCCGTAATGGTCTGTTCATAGCTACCATAACCAATATCCTCCATTCTCGATTTCAACAATTCCGAGGTAGAATTCCTTGCTGTCCGATTTGTGCCGCACACGAGCCACCAAATCCTCACCGCCGAACATTATCCACTCGGAGAACACGTCCTTTTCAATACAACGTGCGAGTCAAAATCGGCGTTTGACATCCCCCCAGATTATCGGTAATTTCTCTTGCGGTTCGACGGCCAGGTTGGCTCCGGAAGGCGTCTTGTTGGCGTCAAACCCCTGCCTCCACGTTGCAAAGATGGCATCCATATAGGCCCCATCCTCTTGCTGAATAAGGTAGAACGTATGTTTGCCAGCCGTCAACTTTAGGGGCGTCGCATCACCGATGCCTTCAAATGGCCCACTGTGACTACTCGACCGGTACCACGTCCAACCGTGCACCACCTTTTCCGGGGGTGGATCGCCCAACACGAAACGAATACTTGAACCAGGAACCGGTGCTACTTTCTGCACCGTTGATCGACCCGACAAACGCGTTGCCGGAAGTCTCAGCGATTTTATATTTTACTCTATTCACATCCGTTTCCTCATGCGGGGGTCTCAAAACCTCCGGACTTTAAGTGAAAAACTCGTAAAATTTGTATTAGGTTCTGTTGACATTTGAGTATAAGGTTGTGGCATAATAGAAGAATGACGCCAATAACCTTACCTGATGAACAATGGAATAAGATATACCGGTTTCTTCTTAGCTGTCCCACCATCTATGTTGGCGACGAAGCTGCTACACGCCGCTTCGTCGAAGCAGTTCTGTGGGTGACTCGTAGCGGGGCTCAATGGAGACTTCTACCAGACACCTATGGCAAATGGAACACCCTCTACAAGCGTTTTGCTCGATGGTGCGACAAAGGTATCTTCACACAGATGCACTCCCACTTCGCCTCTGACCCCGATATCGAGTCGCTTATTGTGGACAGTACCATCTGCCGCGCTCACCCGTGTGCGGCGGGCGCCTTAAAAAAAAGGGTGGCACTGAAAACCAAGCATTAGGTCGGTCTCGGGGCGGTTTCAGTACAAAAAATCACATCACAGTTGACGGACTAGGCAATCCCCTAAGAATTCATCTGACACCCGGTCAGAGACATGACATAACTGAGGCGGAAGGGTTGATAATCGGATATAACAGTGAATATGTGATTGGAGACAAGGGGTACGATTCGGACGCTTTTATCGCGGTTATTGGGGCGAATGGAGCGATTGCGGTGATACCGCCAAAAAGTCATCGTGTTGACCAAAGAACGTATGACAAACACTTATACAAAGAGAGACATCGGGTTGAATGTTTCATCAACAAGATAAAATGGTATCGTCGTATCTTCTCTCGGTTTGAGAAGCTAGCTGTCCGTTATTTTGGATTTCTCAGCTTTGTCGCCACTCTTATATGGCTCCCTTGAAATGTCAACAGAACCTAGTGCCCAGATTACCTGTTATTGATGCCTTGCCAACTTGTTCATTCTCTTTTATAATAAACCTTGGTCCACCATTTAAAAATGATCTGTCAATCGAGTCTGTTTCAAGTCCATCATCGGAATTAAAGGATTGATGCCTACCTTTTACATATATCTTAAAAGAGTTGAAATCTGATAAATTGGGATAAGTGCCCGCCCGCTGAAACAATTGGAATTGGGCACCCGTCAAGGTCACACTCATAGCCAGCAGCAAACCCGCCAGCAGCAATATCTCCATACGTCAAGCGATTTTCTTCTCTCTTTCATCGCTACCGCCTCCCTAAGATCCTCTCAAAAAGTGTGTCCAGGTATCGCTGATCCTGTTCTCCGTATTCCTTAGTAAGATACTCCTCTATCTCAGAACGACTGTATCCGTCTGCTAGCGTGTCCCGGATAAAAATCTCAATCGGATCTGTAACCACGTTAATTCCTGAAAGTTTTTCTGAGTCAGTTTCAGGTGGCTTGTCCCATTCCTCTTTAAATATCTCTGGCACTTCAAACTCCGAACTCAAACCGAACTCTGGCTTTACATCGTCCAGGAAGCTCGCGTTTGCCACGCCAAACACATTTTTGTAAAAGTTTTTCTGGTTCGTTTTCGCCGAATCTTCGAACGCCTTGAGGTTGCGAAGGTTCACCGTCCAGCTCCGACTCCGACTGATATCGGAAAACACCCGCTCGTATGCTTTTTTATCGCTCTCTGCAACCGATAACGATGCGAGGTATTCAGTAATTACTTGACTCCAAACAGTGCGGTACTCAGCCAGCAGCGGATCAGAAGTTGTTCCCATATCTACCCCTTTTTTTCGCATTTTAACCAAAATACTCTTCAATCGCTTCGTCGCTGACAGCATCTTCCATCGACTATCTTCTTGCTCCCGCATTTTTGTGGTGACATTCGTCATCCCGATGTTCCGCAATATCGATTTGGTCTTCGTATATTTGCCATCTCCCCGTTCCTTGTCTTGGTTTATTGCCTTAATCAACCTGTGGCCCATCGTGTACGCCTCTTTCTGCGTCTTTGTGCCCGCTGTTGCAACATTGAAGCCGCCTTGCACTGCTGTAGGCGCATGCGATAAATCCGGCTCAATATCCTCTTTCTTCGGGAGCTTAGCGTTGAGCTCTGCCTTATACTGATTTATTGCGATGTTCCTTAGTTGATCTTTCAGGTCGTCGTCGCCAGCATAGTTATTGATGTCCTCCAATTCCCGCAGAAATTTCTGGAAGTCTGTTTCCTCAATGCCGGATGCCTTTTGCAGAGCTGCCAGTTTGCCTAGTTGCGCTTGCTTTAATAAATCAGGATTATCAGGGTTCTCCGCTATCAATAAATTCCAGCCCTCAAAGATCTCATCCAGTCCTGTCTTCCGATTGTAATGCCCTCCCGAGCTGTCAGTTCCGCCACTGTGGGAAAAGGCACTCAAGGGAATCAGGGAAACCACACCAATCACAAACAACAAAACCTTCGTATGTCGGCTCATCATAATCTGCTCCTTATTTTTGGGAGTCAGGGCTATTGCCCAGTAGTAACAAAATAAATCGTTTCTTTTAACGGATTACCGGCAGCATCTGCAACATCGATTTCAACCGCGTATGCGCCCTCATGGATGAGTTCCAAGCCTGCAACCGCAGTTAGCATTGCTGTATTTCCCTGCACCTGTCCAATCCAATTGAAGTCAGTCCCAGCTTCATCAATGAGTCTGATACTTCCAGTGACATCCTCACTGAAATCAAACCGGAAGCCGCCGGCATTGATCGGCGCGGGGTCAACCATGTCCCCATCAATCACCGTACTACTGACGATTACCGGCGGTGCCACATCTTGAGAAGCTTTCTTAAATACCTTAAATACAATGACACTTCCATCATCATCATTGAGTGTTAGCGTATCCCCTTCTCTAACCCACATCCCCATCTTTACTACTTTTTCCACGGTGTTTGCTGTGTCGTCTCCAAAAGGAGACTCTGCTGTTAATGTTGTGAATGTATAGTTAAAACCATCTAAGGCATAAGTACCCATAGCTTTGATTGAAAACAGTATTTGCTCAACCCCATCCACATGGATCCGCGCCAGGAGCGGAATGCCTAGACTGAAAGTTGAACAAACTATTTATAAAATACTTAACTTCGCCCCATCCCAAGTGCCGGTGACATGCAGCCATCCTTGACCGATAACGGTTGTTGCAGAGTCGAGTCGAACGATGAGGTAAAACGTATGATCGCCTGCTGTCAATGCCACGGGCGTCGGATCGTCATACGAGCCGACACCTAGAAATGGGCCACTGCGACTGCTCAACCGGTACCGTGTAAATTAATGGAGTATATCCTCCGGTGGCGGGTCGCCAGCCGGGAAGTTGTCGGAGTTTCCGGCTGCCTCATTGCTTTACGAATTATACGATTTCGATTTTGGGGATCGAAAGCGTATCAATTTTGGCCGAAGTCGTCCGTGACGTGTAACGATTTTATGAGACTAACGGCAAAAATTAAATTCGCAGCAATTTCTGCTGCCATTTTCAAAGCGGGATTTTAGCACTCTTTCTATTTTATGTCAAGCATAAAAATGCCAAAAAATTTGCGTGACAAGCACAATCTGTCTGTAGCGCCCTCGCGCAATCTGTCAGATATCGGGAAAATGCGCTCGTAGCCTAAGATTCTATATCTTGGCCTTTGCAGCAGAACCAAGTTAGAAACTTGGACTACAATTGGATCGACGAATCAGTTCGTCAACAGAGCCTAGTATACTGTAAAATAAATCCTGATAAATGACTTGTCAAGACTAATTTCACAGAGCACCTAGCCCGGTGCAAAGTCGTAGATCGGCGCACGAATAATAACGCTCAACACGCTCCAGAACGCACCCACGCAGTACTCACCCAAAATCACACCAAAGAAAAAGAAGATTCCTTTCCGATACCGCGCAGGACCTCCATATTTCAAGATAATCCATTTGATAATTGTGCTAATCACCAGGCAAGTCCAGAAATACTCGACACCGAAAGTCATCGAGATAGCATAACCAGCGGGGTGCAGGGGCCACCAGATAAATCACATGCGCATAATCATTAGTATGAAAGTGAAGATCATGCCGCCCCCCATGAAACTAATCGCGGGAACGTCGGCCTCCCGGGGAAAGGCGAAAAGTCCAGCAAGCCAGCGAAACTGACCGCGAACATGTCCGACGGAAGGTCCAATGCCGCCGCCTGCACCCGTCACCGCACCGCCTAAGCGGTAAAGCTCGGTTACGATTGCCCAGAAGAACGCGAGCGATCCCATCACAACGGCGATAACCATCGCCAGCCCAAGCTTCCTGGTATTCATTCGCCCCCGCTCCGCCATTTTGAATGCTTCCAATTGATGGGGCATAATGTGTTCACGATAACCGCGTCCACTAAAGAACCAAAAATAGGGAAAGACCGTCAGGTTATTCGAGCCAATGGGGCGTGTTCCCAGGATATTGATCAGGAACTGTTGGGCATTGACCATGCCCGCCATTTCATGTGCCGGGGGCCCCACTTCCGCACGAACTCGCGTAATGGCTAAAGAGATCGCATAGAAGAACCCGAAGAAGGGGGCAATAATCGGGAGCGTCATACCGGCTTGGAGGCAGAACCAGATGATGAACAAACTGGAGAGAATGATCAGGAGGAGAGCCGTTCGGTAGCGGATCGGTTCCTGGGAATCGTCGATCCCATTTGGACTGCCGAAAATTGTACGGGCAACGTTAAACAGGTGTCTGCGTGTAACGATCAGTGCGGACATGAAGATCGCCATCCACGCGCCGATGGATTGCTCACTGGGGTAAGGGAAGGGAGATGGAATGCCCACGGCGCTGCCGAAAACACGCTGGAGTCGATTGACAATGAAGAAAAACTAGATTGAGAAGGAGAGATCAAGGGGTAGCAAAAATCCAAGCCCGATCAGAAAAGGATAAAAAGGGACGGGTACGGCGCCAACAGCGTTCCAGGGTTTCTCCGTAAAGAGGCTCCCCCAATTCCGGGCATTATGCCGGACGCTGAAATCCGGCAGGATGGGATAGAAATGCGCTAAGCCGTGCCAGATGTCGAGCGCAGCGGCGATGATGAAGCCGTACCATAACAGACGATTTTGGAAAAAGCTGGACGTGCCGCCCCGCTCTGTGATCGCCATGGGTAGTTGAATGATTGGATAGGCGAGTTTTTCATGCTCAGTCCACTGCTTCCGAACGATCACGTTAAGACAGATCATGATCGTTCCGAGCGCAAGGATAAAAGCCGTCTACCATAACGTCGGACCGATCCATGCTCCCAGAATCGTCTGCGTGTAGAATGGTGTATCTCCTTCATAGAACCCGCGGATAATGTCCTTGTCAGAAACAACGAGATGTTTGGGAATATAAGCGTGAAACAGACCCGCCCAATCGTTTTCAGGCGTTGCAAACCAGAAGGCATGCGGAATAGCGGGAATGGTCAAAGCCAGGCTATCGTGTCCAGCCAATCCGGATGCGATCGAGAGCATCACATAGATCGTGATCATCTCCCCCTGTGTGAGGGCTGTGTTCGGGGCGATCCGCTTGATGAACAGATTAATCAAGATCAGAATAAATAGGTTGAGAACGACATTCCAGAAAAGGGAAATTGTGGTTGGGTGTCCGGAATGCCAGACACACTCGACTTCAATGACCCAAAAAACATTCGGTGGGATCAGTAGGAGAGAAATTAGAATGGCACGCTAGGTGACTCCTGGTTCCTGAGGAGTTTTTTTTTGCACGCTTCATCCCTAAACAAATACGATTGGATTCCCTTGTTTTCTGGCAACGGTAGTGCACTACATGTAATGCTGTGGAATGTGGTTGACAGAAACTTTTCGATGCCATGATCTTTACCTCGGCGTAAAACGGTTCCACCACTTCGATCAGTGTTTGCCAGATGTCGCCCTTGAGGGGGATGTCGTCGCGGCAGCGTTTCCGGCGTAATCGCGCTTCAAGGTCGCCAGGCACAGGCACGACGTTAAAACGCCGCAATATTGAGGACTGTCTTTTCCTGTGGAGTCAGCGCCGCGATCTGCCCCTTGCTCATCTCGCGGAAATGCGTATTCGGCGGCACCTTGGCCTCTAGCCCCCAGAACGTGCGCTCCTCCAGCGTCATTTGCTGGCGAATTTCTGCTGGCACGAGGCGATACGAATCGTTGAATCCTTTCAGCCACCAGCGATGGAAGTAATAAACCAGAGAGTACCGAGGGCTGTCGCCACAGTTGGCACCGCTCGTGTGCCACAGGGCCGAGTCCCAAAGGATGACCGATCCGGCGGGGGCTTCAGCGCGGATGTAGCCAAGTGGTAGTGTCTCGGGCTGTTCCGGCGGAATCTCGTTTTTCAGGTGCGAGCCTGGCCACAGATACGTGGCCCCCGTCTTTTCCGTAAACTCGGCGATCGCCCATACCGATTGGATCGCCATCGCATAATGCTTTCCGCCAATAAACGGGTCAATGGTGAAGTGATGCCAGTCGGCGTGCAGGTACCCGCCGAGTTTCGTCCAGTCCTTTTTGCCCGTCGGCAGCGGCTTACGAATCGCCACGTTGTGAGCGAACATGTCGTCGCCAAGGACACGGCGGATGACCTGCACTGGCGTCTGATGACGCAGGGCAAGCCCATAAAAGTACGGGTGCTTACCCTGAGCGTTGTAGCACATCTGCAAATCTTCGTTTTGTAGGCCGTACTTCGTCGCGGTTTCTCGCTCGGCGTCCAGCACCAGGTTAATCGCCTGCTTCGTCTTTTCGATCTCCTCTGGCGGCAATACGTCCCGAATGATGGTGTAGCCTTCTCTTTCCAGTTCATTCACGTGTTGGTCGATATCAAATCCAGCCATTTCAAATCTCCTTTGTGTCAATGTATTTTATACCATTATAGGTCATAACTTATACCACGACATTTTGCATCCCTGACAGATCGGGATTTCGCCAGACTTATTCCGATGGATCGGAATCTCCGGTGTTCGCTATTTTCTATCTAGATCAGATTGGGTTAGGCCAACGTGGGATCAGCGGGTGTGGTTTTGAATGTACCAACTGCTTCTCCCACATACTTACCCATTCAGGATGGGTAAGCTCGCTCTCAGGTTGACTTCGGCTTCTTACGATAAATCCTTCATAATACGGATGGCCGGTCGGCTTGGATGGATCCTGGTAGCGCAGATCTATGCTCCAGCGGGTGCGGTCCGAGATGTTTGGAATGCTTGAGTGGCAGGTGAAGTTGTGGAATATGATAAGACCGCCCGGCTTTGTAGGAAGTGGTTTTGGTTCGCCTGGGGGAAGCTCCTCATCCGGAATGATGTAAGTAAAGAAAAAGGGCGCTTTGTTAACGCTTTGGTGGAGGCACAGACCATGCTTATGGCTGCCCGGTATCACAGACAGGCAACCGTTCTCCATATTAGCCTCGGTAAAGGGGATCCAAGCTGTCAGAAGCAGAGTGTTATCGGCCTCTGGACGGAATACACCTGCATCTTGATGCCAGGGCACTCTCCTACCACCGTATCGGTAACCATCCATATGCGTATTATCGCGCATCCGCGGGCGGACCACTTGAGTGGGATGACACAGAATCTCCGGGCCAACCAGGGACTCAATAACATCAAGTAGCTTGGGATTGCGCATCAGGTGAAACATGGCTGGACCCTTAGTCTGAATAGGGCCCAGCCCATCGGTAATGGACTTTGCCTCCTCAGCCAGAAGGGCAATGCGACGATCGAAAGGCTCACGCTCGTGAAGGGAGGTGATTTTGCCCTCGGCGTACAATTTGCGCGCCCTTCGATCTATAATACCTTCGAACTCCCAGATGACGGGATTTAGATCCTCAGGGGCCAGGAGGTTATCGAGTTGGAGGTAACCCTCCTCGTGAAATTTGTCGATCTGAGATTGCGTAAGCTTCATCGTTATTTTTCCTCCTATTTGAATCTCTATGATACGAGATCAGATCGGGTTAGGCCAGCGTGCAATCGGGGGCCACGGCTCTGAATGGACCAATTGTTTTTCCCACATGCTAACCCACTCAGGATATGTAAACTCACCCTCAGGGGCCTTTCGGCTTCGAACAATAAAACCTTCAAAGTACGGATGGCCGGTCGGCTTGGACAGGTCCTGGTAGCGCAGGTCTACGCTCCAACGGATGCTATCCGAGGCGTTTGGCATGCTTGAGTGGCAGATAAAGTTATTGAATAGGAGAAGGCCACCCGGCTTGATAGGGAGTGGTTTCGGTTTGCCCAAGGGCAACTTCTCCTCCGGGATGGTGTAGGCGGAAACAATGGGCGGTTTGTTGACGGTTTCGTGGTAGCACAGGCCATGTTTGTGGCTGCTAGGTATCACTGCCAAGCAACTGTTCTTCATAGTAGCCTCGGTAAACGGTATCCAGGCTGTTACAAGCAGGGTATTGTCACCCTCTGGCCGTAAGACGCCGGCGTCTTGATGCCAGGGAATTCTTCTACCACTGTACCGGTAACCGTGCATGTGGGTATCATCACGCATCCGCGGACGAACCACATGTGTGGGATGACATAGAATCTCCGGGCCAACTAAAGACTCGATAAAATTAAGTATCTTAGGATTGCGCATCAGGTAGAAGATAGCCGCCCCCTTAGTAAAGCTAGGGCTGAGCCCATCGGTGAGGGATTTCGCCTCCTCAGCCAGGAGGGCGATGCGACGGTCGAAAGGCTCACGCTCGTGAAGGGAGGTGATTTTGCCCTCGGCGTACAATTTGCGCGCTCTCCGATCTATGATACCTTCGAACTCCCAGATGACGGGGTTTAGATCCTCAGGGGCCAGGACGTTATCGAGTTGGAGGTAACCCTCCTCGTGAAATTTGTCGATTTGAGATTGCGTAAGCTTCATCGTTATTTTTCCTCCCTTAAACCCCATGGCTGACGAGAAATTGCGGATTTCGGAATATTGTAACTTGGCTCAACGTGAATATTCAAGTAAAATCTGGGGAGCGCTTTTTGGGGTAGTAGCTTTAAATAGCCTGCAAATATTATAATCTTTGGTGCTAGTTTTGGAATGCGGATTCAATAACGACAGGCATAAAGCCCTGGACTACGGAGAGTGGTGTCGTAGTCGAGTCCCTTGTGGGCGTTGAGTTTGGTACGAACTAGCACCACTAGTTTATAGGAGATTGCATCAGGTGTCAGTGGGCAAAACGGAAGGTATACAACTTTGCCCGGTCGAGCGCAAAGTGCAGTTGCACAGCCCGGCCGACGAGATGCTCGCGATCCCTAGACTTCCAGGTCACCGTATGTGCTGTATCGTCCCCAGAAAAAGGAACACAGTCGCTCAGCGCGTAGCCGGGGATCACCACGTTCGCGCCGTCCCGAACCTCCATCCGGACGCTCCCTCCCCCCTCAACCGCTGCGTTGATCACGATGCCATTCTCTCCAGCGAGGAGGCGCCGGGACGTTAGATGGGCTATGGTATCCACCGGTTCCGCGTGTGCTAAGCGGCCGATCTTGCAGCGAGCCATCGCAGGATATGTGCGGAAGGACTCGCGCTGCTCGAAAACCTCCTCCCATGTCTCGAAGCCACTCATGTCCTTGTAGTGGGAGAAACGTTTCTTGAACTGATCAAGGCTCCCCTTGAAGCTCGACGCCTTTCCCGAGTAGTGAAGGGACGGCGACGCGCTGAAGGGAAACCACCACTCTTCGCCAAACTGGTAAGCCTGCGCGTCCTGGGCGCGTGCCCAGCCACCGCAGTAGGTCCCAGGGGTGGTAAGTTCAATAAAAGGATGGCGTTCCTTCGTGAATCGATGCCAGCGAATGAGATCTCGACTCCAGGTGAGTTCGTGCCACAGGCGCCCACTCCAAAGTTCGTAGTGCAGCACGCTTCCGAGATACATCGGGCTCTTCGCAAGCGCACATTGCGGGTAGAGGGAACGCTTGAACCCCGTGGGCGCTTCTTTGCCCACAAGCTTGCTTCCGATGGGCCCGATTGCGCACATCGCGTAGTACACAGTTCCGTCCACGTCGAATTCGTCTGGACTCAGCGCAAAGCGACGCTCCCAAGTAAAGCCGTCGTTCGTCCAGAGAACAGCGATGCAGCGCCTTGCGTGACAGAGGTTGTCGCTGGGCGCCCAGTGCGGCGGGTAGCCAGGGGGCGTCGGCCGAAAGAAGTAGAAAAGCCTTTGCGATCCGTCGAGATTCGCATGTCCGCGGACGGTCTCGGTGCAGTGCCAGAGGTTTTGTCCGACCCCACCATACATAATGGGCTCACGGGTGAGTACGACGAAGTCACCGTCACGCTCGATCATCGGACTGTAGCCGCGCGGTCGACCGCGAAAGATGCTGTCACCCTCGGGATGTTCGGGGATGGCGCGAGCCTCAATGATACGCTGGCACTCCTCCGGAAACCCTCGCTTCCAGGCAGGTATGAGGATCTCGCTGAGGTCGATCGGTCCATCGCGATCCGGATCGTAGAAGCGGAAGTTTGCGTTTTCGATAGCCCGACGCGCCTCCTCGGAATTTTCGCCAAACTTGCCAGAGAGGTACTTTGTCGGCGCGTTTGAAAGAATGTTGTTCGCCTTGCTCCCCTGAAACTCGACGCGTCCCAGATTGGGCTTCTCCCACTCCAACCCATCTTTTGACACCGCCAGAAGATCCGCGAAGCGAAGCGCGGCTGCTTCTTCCGCCCGCTCAGGACGATACGTCGAGGTTCTATAGATGAGGCGGAACTCCTGCCTTTCTTCGTCGTAGGAGATCTCATGGACGCTCAAACCATCCAACTCCCAAGGTCGATCCGATTCAATCAGCGGGCGGTCGGGAACCCTGGGAGCCGGATCAGGACAAAAGCGGATGTTCTCAACGCTTTCAAAGAATGTTTCGTCTGTCAGAAAAACCGTGCCCGTTCCAAGATCCATCGGCGTGGAAGGCATGGTCGAGGTGGAAAGCTGAAGCGAGTTGCTGGCCTCCTTCGTAAAGAGTCGCACGCAGTAGGCGCCCACGGACTCGCCGTCGTGCAGCACACGCAAACGGATCCAGTAGTCGGCGCGCCCCCAACCTTTCGTAGAGAAAGTCTTTTGCGAGCGGCGACCATCTACGCACATGCGCCAGGGCCCAGCAAGCGGCTCATCGGTTCCCGCGAGCACAACGTCTGCCTCAAGTTCGCATTCGGACACCCGATCCGGCACCGTACACACATGAAAGGCAGCGTGATCTGCGTCAATGTAAATCGGCCTCAATGGCGAGCATTCCAGAAACTGGCGATCCGAATGCGTTGCGGGTGGATCGCCGCTTCGCACGCGATAAAAGTCGTAAACGTCCAGCCGGGTGGAAATCGCTTGAGGCGAAACGCCCTGCTGCTCAAAGCAAGCCGTAAAAATATAGTCCCCCTGTATCCACCGTTTGTCCCATTCAGGCGTGAAATCTTCGGTGGTGCCGGCTTTTTCGGGGCCTTCCCACTGCCCATCGTCCAGCAGCGGGTAGAGTACATCAAACTCGACCCCGCCATCCTGAATCTCCACCGCACGTTCCATACTCTGGCGGTAACCGTTTGGCTGAGTGACGTTCAGTGACACCCTTGCCTCACCATCGTGCAGCGAGAGGTTCTTGAGCGACACAGCTACCCACCAGAAGTCCTTTGGTTTCAACTCCATACACGAGCTCATTCTTCTTCTCCTATTACGCATTACGTTTTGGTTTCATGCATCGCGTTTCACTTCCTATGACACAAGGACAACTCCACTCCCTACCAGAGAAATCGCCAAAGCTAACGAGATCGAGATCGAATTCATCCGCAAAAACCGCGAGCCGCGGAAAACGCTTCTTGTCATGTCTCGCTGCGTCTGGCGTGCTTGCCATGATCATGAAATGGGTCGCCGCTTAAAGCTGTACCGGGTCAAACACATGCTTCCACGTTGTTTCCGTCACGCTTGCAAAGTTGACATCGCCGAGTTGTGTGAGATCTTCGAGCAATTGCTCCGCCTGCTCCCGCGTTGCGCAGCCAACCGTCCAGCGCTCCAAGCCATCGTGCTGCGTTTCCATGCCGATTTTGAAGCAGCGGTTTTTTTCGACAACCTGCGAGCAGAACCCCTGCGGCGAGCATCTTGCTTTCCAGCGAATGAATGCCCACTGCGGTGTGCGCTCAAGCAGCTCGAACTCGTCATAGCCGGGTGTGCTGCCCAGGTAGGTCAACACGGCTTGTACATCGTCGTCACTGGGGTTGTGGATGGCCGCGACCTCTTCGACCATCGATTGCTCAACCACGAAACCACCCGGCGAAACAAACCGAATGTGTGGCAAAGCGCGCGACATCTGGTTTGTCGGACAGTTGTTGTGAACAATGCTGAATTCGACTTTGAACATCCGTTGTTCCTCCTCTCCGTGATTTGTCACCACCAATACACCAGGTGCATTAGAAAGCCTCTGTTTCGCGATTGGAGCCGCATAAGGGTTATACCATTCTAGTGCTATACAGCATAAATAAACCCATCTGCGCCAATTCCTTCCACATCCGACAAACCGAAAACGGTTGTTTGCCGACTGACGCTTGAAAACCCAAGAGGGCCGCCGTCAACCGTAAAACGACTGTTAGGATCTCAGACAAATACTGCTGGTGAGACATGAAACCTCGCCGCGAGAGCTTGAAGGCCCTTGACTCTAAGCTCTTGTTTACTATTAAGGAGCTCCGAGACAATGTGTCGTCAAATCCGGAGATCGACCAAGCAATGAGCATATCGGTATAAAGCGAAATCACGCTTATGAGCGCTCGGAGCGTGATATCAAAATTCCTATCAGATCAAAATACGCCTCACCTTTTTACGTGTTGTCCCGTCACCTGGACCAACCCCGTCCCAACATTCACTCGGGGCAGTCGGCGTAGAAATATCACCACCCCATCCTGCTCGGCAGTGACCTCATCTGTCACCTGGCCGAAGAAATCTTCAATAGTCCCCAGGCGTTGACCGACACTGACCTCATCTAGCAAGCCAACATCAGGCCGGAAGAAACCTGCCGCCGGGGCAGAGATCACCACATCCAGATTGCCGTCCCCTACTAGGTGATAGATGGTCGGTCGGGGCTGCGGCTCACCCGGCGCCATCCCCAAATGTTTCATGACGTTGAGCACCCCCTCAATATAACAGTCCACATCATCCGGCGTGGCCCGACCTCCGCCCGGAGTTTCGGTATAAAGCCAGGGGACGCCAAACGCAGTGGCGGCGCTGACGCTGCGGCCCAGTGACACAGGCGGTGGGTGCCCCCACAATACCGGTGCGCCAAAAGCTTTGGCGGCAGCTTGGGATTGTTGGCCCAACGCATCGTCGCTGTGCAGATAGCCGATCAGGGTCGGGATGTTGGACTCAACGCCACCGCTGTGAAGGTCGATAAAAAAGTCGGCTGGTTTGATGAGCTTGTGAGCGAGCCAATAGGCGATGCGCTGGGTGATCGTGCCCCGAACATCGCCGGGAAAGACACGAGCCAGATTGAGTCCGTCAATGGGGCTGTTGCGAATGCCGGCCTCGTAAGCAGGCATGTTGCAGACGGGGATCATCACCAGTGCGCCGCGCAAAACGTCGAGTTGCACCTGTTCAAAAATGCGGGGTATCGCTTCAACCCCCTCATATTCATTGCCGTGGACAGCGGCGGTGACGACGAGCGTCGGGCCGGTTGTGGCGCTCGTGACGTAGAGCAAAGGCAATCGCCAAGCGCTGCCGTCTGCCCGAGGGGCGACATCGAGCCAGCCGGTCGCTTTTTCTCCGGAAGGAAGTTGGGAAATATCAAATGCTTGAAACCGCATTGTTTGTCCTCTTAGAAAACTCACGAGATCCGCTTAATATTAAGGCTTATCGCTGGCGCTATATGATGGATCTGATAGAAGAAGTCGCGAGTTGGATCAGACACCTCGCCTAACTGGAACATTACCTACCGTGCGTGATGGACCACTTTGACTTCGACCTTATTCTATCGTGGGACCATCACCGGCAAGGGTGGTGCGGTGCAGAATGCGCTTGTGATTTCCACTGTCCCAGGGGCGTCCCCGGTGCAGACAGCAGCGGTTGTCATAAACAACGAAGTCATTCACTCGCCATTGGTGGCAGTAGACGAATTGCGGCTGTGTCGACCACTCCAGCAGTTCCTTCAACAAGGCTTTGTCCTTCTCGATCGGCCAGCCGATGACGCGAGATGTGTAAGAGCCAACAAAGAGTGCCTTCTTCCCGGTCTCGGGAATCACGCGTACGAGGACCTGATTGACCGGAGGTGTCTCTTTCTGGAATGCTTCGCTCATCAAGTTCGGAGCGATCTGAGCCCGTGAGTTGGCAAGGCTATGCTCGACGACCAGGCCCTCCAGGCCAGCCTTTTTCTCCTCGGGTAGGGATGCATAAGCGGCGCAGAGGCTGGCGAATTCGGTCTCACCGCCTTCAGGCGGCACGACCTTAGCCGAGAGCAGCGAGCCTCGCAAAGGTACACGCTTGAACGAACCATCGGAGTGCCAGAGCGTGTTGGCAACGGTATACAGCATCCGAGGATCTTCTGGCGGAATGATTTCGCCATTCTCATCGAGGTTGGAAATGATGCCGATCGGCCCCCCGTTGCCGATGGGGTCATTCACCATCGTCATTTCGAGTTGACCGAAGCGCTTGCTGAAGGCGACGTGCTGTTCGTCCGTGATGTCCTGATCCTGGAAGACAAGGACGGAGTATTTGTAAAAGGCATCGCGAAGTTGTTCAAATGTCTCGTCATCAATGGGCGATGTGATGTCAATGTCCTGAATTTCCGCGCCGATGTGCTCTTCCAGTTTGCTAATCGTGACCGTCATTGCGTTTCCTCCTCAACTCGTCGCGTAGCGTTGTCAGCTTCCAGTGTAGTGCCTAGTTCGGTGCCCTGGTCTCCTTTGTGACCTGCCTCAATTTTTCTAGACACCAAAACCGGTATCCTTTAGCAGGGATTTTGGGCTGACTTCCTTTATCTGCATGAGTGTGGCGTGTCACAATCGTCTTAGAAAGATCCGAGTTCATGTTGTAGAACATCCGCTCCAATTGCCGAAACCTTGTCCTGAAGGTAGATCGCAGATTCTAAGTTGACGGCAAGCTCAATCTGAGGTGCAAGCTCGGCTGGAATCGTCATTTTGGGAACATCAATAGCTTCTGCTTCACGAGTGGTTTGGTGGCTCGTACCTATGCAACCAATGAGACATGAAATGGTCAAGAATAACGCGCACCTTGCGATATGACTCGCTCTAGATGGTTGTTCCATTACGGTTTTCCCCTCTTCTGTGCATCGTGAAAACCGATCTCTAATACACACCTAACTTTTGATTATGCTCATTATAATCCTTTATGCTAGATTTTTTCCGTATAAAATTTTCCCCAGAATTTCTCACTTGAATCAATTTCCAAAACTTGATAAAATAGAAACCAAACGGTTGACGAAATTATACAATCTTTCTAAACCGCAGTCAACGGAAAGTTGTGGAGGAAAAAATGCAATGACGCCCCAAAAACTCCTCGTAAAGCGCGATTCCTCTGGCTACTGAATGTGCCATGGTGGTGCGTTGCGCGATATGTTCTTTGAATCGAGCCACATCAAAGAAGATTAATTGTACTTTTTCATCCAGTTGTTTTTGCATTCCCCACTGCTCTTTGGGGCGAACAGCAGTTTCTTTCACGTAGAGCACATCCACATCGCTTTCGGGTCCAAAATCCCCTGCTGCAATACTTCCAATGATCACAATTGCCTGGATATCAATATAGTGTTCCAACAGATAACTACAGGCATGCGCGACCATTTCTCGGTACGTTACGGGAACATGCTGGAGGTGAAGTGCTCCCACTTGAGCCACTTGTTCTCCTTCTTGTTTGCAACTTTGGAAACTTCTAAGCCTATCGTAGAAATTCCCCACGCATAAGAAATAGGTGAGACTCATGGGGAACTTCTAAGCCTATCAAATTGTACTTGCATACACAATAGAGATTGTGCTACAATGAGGCACATTTTTTATTGAAGGAGGTTACCGTTTGAGAAAAATTGTCAATCAACAGTCCGGTTTGACATCCACGCAGCTCCTCGTCGTGGTCATTGTCATCGGCATTGCAGCAGCGGTCGTCTTAGCACCACGCATACTCGGTCAAGCGGGCAAGGCACTCCAAGCCCAGGCGGCTGAAGAGATCGAAACGATTGGCATCGCACTTGACGCCTACGCGAAAGACAATGGGGATTATCCATCGACCGAACAAGGGCTGGCAGCACTCTGGGAAAAACCTGAGAAGCCACCAATTTCCATCGACTGGAAGGGGCCTTACTTGAAGGTTCCTATCACAAAGGATCCTTGGGGGAACGATTACATCTATATTCGTCCCGGTGTCCATGATCGATACGGCTACGATTTAATCTCCTTCGGCAGGGATGGACGCGAGGGAGGAACCGGCGACGCAGAAGATGTGGCAAGCTGGATCCGTCCGGACGAGTAATCAATCTGAGGCGGAGGAAATCGCGGCTTTCAGATCCAAGGTGCCCGTATAAAGCGCTCGCCCGATGATTGCACCGTAAACGCCGATTGTTCTGAGGGCTTCAATATCTTGAATTGACGTGACGCCGCCGGAGGCAATGAGGTTAATTGATACAGCTTTAGCAATCGCTTGGGTGGTTTCCAGGTTAGGCCCCTTGAGCATGCCGTCGCTTTTGATGTCTGTGTAGATGATGGTTTGGACGCCAAGGGTTTCCATCTCTCTGGCAAACGCAAGGGCGGGTTTTTCAGACACATCAAGCCAGCCTTCTGTGGCGACCATGCCCTCTCTGGCATCAATACCAACAGCGATCCGGTCACCATATCTCTTGCACGCTGCTTCGACCAATGGCGAGTTTTTGAGCGCCGCCGTACCAAGAATCGCCCGTGTTACGCCAAGCTCCAAAACCCTTTCCAGCCTGTCCATCGTGCGGATGCCGCCCCCCAACTGGATGGGGATGTGAATCGTATCGGCAATTTCCTTAACGATGGGAAGATTGTCCGCTGTGCCTTGAAACGCACCATCAAGGTCTACAAGATGGAGGTATTCAGCCCCATCTCTCTGCCATTGCTCCGCTATTTCCACAGGCTGATCAGAGAAGACCGTTTCTTCCTCTGCACGCCCTTGCAGCAAATTCACACATTTGCCATTTCGGAGATCGATTGCCGGTAAAATTAACACTGTTATCTCACCCAGATAAATTTGACGGTTTTCTTGAAAATGAATCCAACCTTTGGAAGGTTTAACTGCTAGTTGAAAGAAAGGAATCGCCAATGCGCCCGGTTATCGGCATCACTTGCAGTTTAACAGTGAGTGCTATCAATGGTTCAATGTATACTTTAGAGCGTAACACCATCGCTCGTGATTATGCTCGTGCCATCGAATATGTTGGCGGTGCTCCTCTTCTTTTGCCACACGTTGAGGATTCAGCGTGCATTGACCAATACATGGGGATGCTCGATGGGCTTGTCCTCTCCGGCGGCGGTGACATCGATCCGTTACTGTTTGGTCAAGAACCTCATCAAAACATTGGCAGTATTGACAGGGTGCGCGATGAGATGGAGATTCAACTTACTCAAAAGGCATTGGATCAAGACTTGCCGATTTTCGCAATTTGTCGCGGCATCCAGATGCTAAATGTTGCTGCGGACGGAACGGTGTACCAGGATATTGCATCGGAAATGTCCCAGCCAACTTTGCGCCATTCACAGGCGGGGGCTGGCTGGTATGCTTCACATACAATCGACATTCTGTCCGACAGCCGTCTTCACCAAATCATTGGCAGCACAACAGCCCGCGTCAACTCGTTCCATCATCAAGCGGTGCGGGATGTCGGCGAAGGGTTTACCGTAACAGCCAAAGCAACAGATGGCGTCATTGAGGCGATTGAAGATCCGACGCATCGTTTCGCACTTGGAGTCCAATGTCACCCGGAGATGATGTGGAAACGACACCCCGAGTCGCTGAATCTGTTTACGGCGTTTTTGAAGGCGTGCCGATAGCGATTAGAAATACGGAGACAGAACAAAGGTGTAGTTTGACAATATTATCTTAACCCAAGTTGCCACCTATTATCGAATAGGCGATTGAACTCAGAGTTGATTGATACTGCTGGCTAATACAAACAAGACCACTTTCAATTCAAATCCCTGTCGTGTCACCGCATGGATACAACGGGGGAGCAATCTCTCAATTAAACTCCCAACCGTCTCAACAGACTTACGATAGTAATTAGCCAAATAGGTCTCCCATGGCGGGTAGGCACGCTTGGAATTCTGCTTGCGTATCGGCTTTAATTCCACTTCGACTGTTGCAACTATATCTTCTATCTCATAGTTATTGTACGCTTTGTCACCGTAGACTCGACTCCCCGGTGGCAAGTCGAAATCAAACCACTGTAACCCTTCAACGTCGCCTGTGCCCGCTGAGGTCACAAAGAATTCAACCGGTTGTTGGCTCGCGGTCACTAGCAGATGAACCTTCAAGCCATAGAAATACCGACGTTTGGACGCTTGATAGCCCCGAAATGCCTCATCGGTGTAGAGTTTCGACCGACAAATACGAATATTGTCACAGACCGCAATCGGCATAGTATCCATCACATAGATTTTCTGTTGATTGAGTTGTACATAGCTTTGTGCCAAGATTTTGAACAATGTGATGAACATCGGTTTAATTCGATGAAGTCGTCGATTGAATCGACTCTTTGAGAGCATCTTTGGGATATAGCCATGAGTGTGGAGAAAGTCTCGAGTTGTTTGAAAGTTTGCCCCAAAAAACAGGGCAGCGACGCCGCCGGTGGTCATCACCTCGGCATCAGACATCTGAGTTTGTGGGTGCGGTCTCGGGTTAAAGGCTTCTAAGAGCTTGTCACAGAGATAGAAAATGGTTGCAATTTGTATGTCCATGGGTTTCTCCTTTGAGGTGTTATGGTTGACTACCTCAATTTTAACGGAAAACCCATGGATTTTCAATTACTAGCAACTTGGGTTATATTAAAACGCGGATGCTTTGGTAGGAGCAGAATCTCTTTACTTTGTAGTACCCTGTTAAGTTAGTTTTACAAATTTTGGGAGGGTGAGGCTTCCGTCGAACCCAATAGTGATGTTTGGCAGAGCCTGCTCCGAGCATCGGAGAGTCTCACCCTCCCACGGTGGTTGAGAAAACACCAATGAATCACTCGCAGGTGTTGCGAGATTGAGCGGGCCAGAATCCCAATCTATCGAAGCTATGCAGTAACTGCTTCCATCTGTTTTGAATACTTGCCGCAGCGCGCGGCGCCATTGCATCTAGCTCGGTGGTAGAAGATCTTCTGCGCCGCAGGAACATTGGCGGCTTTCCCACCCCACGCCTTAAGCGATGGTCCTTGCAGTGCCCGTCCATACGAGAAGCTAAGTTCCCACGGATGGTTGTCTATTGCGTTCATAGCATTGAGGTGTTCGGTTGCCAGTTTTGCACCTTGCCCGCCGGAAAGGAAGACGATACCAGGCACCGCCGCAGGTATAGTTCGGCGGAAACAGTGTACGGTCGCTTCCGCCACTTCGTCGACGCTTGCCTGCTTCGGGCACGCCTTGCCGGAGAGAACCATGTTGGCCTTGAGCAACGTTCCCTCAAGCACCACACGATGTGTATAGAGCTCTGAATAAACGCGCTGTAGCGTAGCTTCTGTCACTGTCTCACAGCGTTCGATGTCGTGAGTGCCATCCATCAACACCTCCGGTTCAACGATAGGAACCAGTCCAACCTCCTGACATAGGGCGGCGTAACGCGCAAGCGCGTGTGCATTGGCGTCGATACAAAATTGTGTTGGGAGGCCCTCACCGATGTTGATTACTGCCCGCCACTTGGCGAATTGTGCCCCAAGTTCACGGTACTCGGTAAGATTTTCGCGAAGGCCATCGAGCCCTTCCGTAATTGTTTCTCCAGGGAAGCCTGCCAGGTCCTTGACGCCTGTGTCGGCCTTGATGCCGGGTATGATACCCTTCTTTGAAAGCAGTTCGAGAAAAGGCATGCCGCCCAGGGACTTCTGGCGGATAGTCTCGTCGAACAGAATTACTCCGCTGATAAATGCTTCCACACCTGACGTTGTGAACAACATATCGCGGTAGGATTGGCGATTCTCCTCAGTAGATGCTAGGTTGATGGTACCGAACTGCCTTTTGATAGCCCGATCACTCTCATCAGCAGCCAGGATGCCTTTGCCTTTCGGAACAAGGGCTTGAGCAACAGATTCGAGTTCATGTTTTATCATGACCGTATACTCCTTTCGATTTGTGAAGTCTAATGACACCTTACGTTATGCTTCGCGGTTAATTTGACTTTGATGAATTAAAAGAATCTTCGACCGAGAGTCCGAGACCTTGACCTTCGGTCGGGATCTCCGATTGAGAGTCTTTGACTTGCCCCCCGGCCCCCCCCTCAATCCCGCCAACTTTGGGGGGAAGGGGAGAATCGCAAAAACTCCTGAAGTTCCGGTGCTTTGCACCGAGAATCCACGGTGTGAAGCATCCCGATCCATCGAAGAATTGGGTGCCAAAGTCAAGTTAATATTCCCGCTCAATGAAAAAATGAACCAGGTGTAGAAATATATCCTTGGCTTGGCTTGCCGGCAAATAAGAAAACTCCTGATTAAACTGCGTATATGTCTTCTGCGCAAGTTCCCTGGAGCGTCGTTGGGCATACTGAATCGACTCATATTTCGCCATTAACTCCAATACCTCTTGAATCTCATCCTGACGTTTTTCCGCTCGCGGCTGATTCATGATTTCAATGATACATGACGCTTCCGTCTTCGAGCAAACGTTAAGCAGGTAGATGAGAATGAGCGTGCGCTTCCCTTCGCTGATGTCTCCACCAATTTCTTTCCCATACTTGCTCTCTTTACCAATGAGGTTAAGGACATCGTCCTGAATCTGGAAGGCGACACCAAGGTTCATGCCGATATCGATAAATCGATTGATTTCGTCTTTGGACGCACCAGCAATCAGTGCGCCGACACGACAGGGGGTAACGCAGGTGTAAGAAGCGGTTTTCTGGACACACATCGCCCAATAGTCTTCTTCGGTTAAATCCCAGCGGTTGTTATCAACCCAGCTCAACTCGATGTGTTGCCCCTGGACAACCTGATTGCTGAGTTGTGAAAATTCCGATGCGATTTCAGATGCAAGTTCATAGCCGAGCACATCCGCATTCCGATTTAGCATTTCCCACATTTTGCAGTGGAGTGCGTCGCCTACGTTAATAGCGATCGGAATTCCGTGTTTTCGATGGAGGCACGGTTGCCCACGACGCAGATCTGAGCCATCTTCAATATCATCGTGAATCAAGGTCCAGTTTTGCAAGAGCTCAAGCGCAGCAGCGGTATTGAATGCATCCTGCGGATTTCCACCGAATGCTTCGCAAATAAGCAGGCAAATTGCCGGGCGCAATCCTTTGCCGGCTCGAAGTGGGTAATCTAGCATCATCTCGTAGAATTGACGAATTTCAGGTCGCTCGTGCCCTCCGGGTAGAAAATCAACGATATACGCATCGATCTCCTCCTTTGTTGCTCTCAGAAATTCAAGAGGATGGACGTTTGACATAGTGAATTATTACCTTTTTGGAGTTGTAGTGGCTCATTTCGTAAATCCGTGTAGGGTAGACCCGACAGGTTTCCAAAACTTGTCAGGTCTCCAAACCCTATATGAATTTAAAAAATAGACTAGTAGTCTTCGTATGATGTATAAGGTTGAAAGGCGCGGAAGTTCTCTCGGAGATTATCAAAAAACTTTGCAGGAGATTGGTTTCTTAATTACTGATCTCAATTCGCTCCCCGTTTGAATCACGAATTGCTTCATAGTGGCACATGGTTTGGTAGGCGCTTTCGATGCGCGATTCAGGCTGGCGTCCGTCACGGATGGCATCGACAAATTCGACAAATTCACCTGCGAACCCTGTCTCGATCAGAAAATCGGCCCCTACCATCGAAAAGTTTGGAGCGTGAATTTCCTTGATCTTGCCTCATTCATAGTATATCATTTCGGGATAGTTCACAATTCGGTTAACACTTCGGTTGGTTCAACGAGCATGTTGCGTAGAATGTATTGCATATTAAGTACAAAATAATACGATAGGACTTACGCAGCCGATATGCAGAACGTGCAATTTTACAGGATCTTGAATCATGACTCCTGAATCTGATGCAAGATTCAAGATACAGGGGACACAAGAGGTTGGGGGTTAATCAACTTATGCAATTGCGTAAGTCCTGTACGAAATACGCTTCGACGAAAGGTTGCCACAGCCAATCGTCCCAATTTTGACCGTCTGCAATTTTCAGTCTTCTGCTCGCGTGTGAGGCTCTGTGAAGTTCGACCTTATCCCCATTGCACAAAACGCAATTTAACACAACCTTTCAAAATTATAACCTATACTTCCACAGATTTTCAATGCTTGAAACTCTCTCATTTAAGAAATTAACTCTCTCATTTAAGAAATTATAGTGACAGTTTGCGGTAACGATGGTATACTATATTTTTGTATGCAGTTGATCTGTATGTCCTGCTACGTTTTACGTCTCACGTCGAATGTTGAAAAAGATGCGGAAGATTCCGAAGAGTTGAGCGACGAAGAAATTAAGAATTGTATCATGACAACCGAAGAAGAATTAGAGGGATACTTTACCGTCAAGTCTATTGTGCGTGAAGTGGTTGACTCAGACCGAATTGTACACCGAGACACCATAAGGTATATGTCAGTTGTGCTGGATAATGATAGGCGAAAGCCTATATGCCGCCTCCACTTCAACCGTCCTACAAAATACTTAGGTTTATTCAATGAGGAAAAAGTGCACGAGCGGATTGAACTCGGTCGCATAGACGATATTTACAAGTACGCCGAACAGCTAAGAGCAACCGTTCAACGTTACGATGAGGCTAAACGAGTCGAAGAAAGCTGACGAAGGAGGTTTTTATGATGTTGCGTTCTGTTTTCCTGTTGCTGGTGTGTTTGTTTCTTACGGTAGGGGTTACTGCATCGATCTCTGAGACGAAAGGTTTGTTAGATGATTTTGTTCCGTCAGGACTTACCGCGTAGATTGTGAAGATACCCGACCCAATCCTACAACAGACGATTAGAAAAGCACTTGGCATTCCTGAAGGACGTTTTATTTTACGGAAGGACATGCTGAGATTAAAGACGTTGGATTTGAGTCTGCTGGGGGGGATTCACTATCTGACCTCTCACTGCTTGCAAACTTGACCAACTTGAAAGACGTTTGGTTGGCAAACTGTGGGATTTCTGACATAACTGCACTTGCTAATCTGACTCAACCTGTCTTACCCTTTTATCCAATCTTATTACTGACATCAGTTCACTTGCAAATTTAACACAGTTGCGCATCCTGGATCTGACTGGCACTAACATTAGCGATCTTAGTCCACTTGCAAATTTACAGGTGAATGACCTGAAACTGAGGAACACTGACGTTAAGAATATAATGGTCCCCAATATTCGGGCCAGGAGTTAAGTAAGAAATAACGTCTAACTCCCGTCCACCAATGGAGGTCTGAATATGTCAACCAAACGGATTCGGCATACTGCCAAATTCAAGTTTCAAATAGCCGTTGAAGCCATCAAGCCCGATAAAACTATCAACCAATTGGCAAGCGAGCATCAGTTGCACCCAAGCCAAATCAGCCAATGGAAGAAACAGTTGCTTGAACAAGGTAGCGATATTTTCGCTACCAACCCGACCCAGCGACAGCGTGAGCAAAATGACAGGGAGTCGAGCCTGTATGAGCAAATGGGGCGGTTGAATATGGAACTCGACTGGTTGAAAAAAAAAGCTGCCTCAAGCCGCTGAACAGAGACGGGCACTCGTTGAACCCGACCACCTGAAACTGAGTATCCGTCGTCAGTGTGAATTGCTCGGTTTTTCCCGGTCAACCCTCTACTGTCAACCGGCTACAGAGTCAGCAGACAATCTGCATCTGATGAGACAAATAGATGAGCACTATCTGCAAACCCCTTTCTATGGGAGTCGTCGAATGACACAACATCTTAAGCGGCTTGGCTACCGTGTGAACCGCAAACGCATCCAGCGACTGATGCGTTTGATGGGTATAGAAGCGATTTATCCCAAACCCTCAGCCATCAACAGCGAGCATCGGATTTACCCATACCTATTACGGGACTATGAGGTGACCGCTGCCAATGAGGTCTGGTCGGCTGACATTACCTATATCCCGATGGATAAAGGGTTTATGTATCTGGTGGCGATACTCGACTGGTATAGTCGTTACGTCATCACTTGGGAGTTATCCAATAGTCTATCAGGGCAGTTCTGTCTCGACGCTTTGCATCACGCATTATCTGGGGCAACCCCCATCATCTTCAATACTGACCAAGGTGTCCAGTTTACAGCCAATGCTTTCACCGATACGGTCGAAGCCGATGGTATTGCTATGAGTATGGACAGCGTGGGGAGAGCCATTGACAACATTTACATTGAGCGGTTTTGGCGAAGCGTCAAGTATGAAGATGTTTATCACAAACTTTACCAAACAGGGCAAGCCCTGTTTGATGGATTAACTCAATATATCCGTTTCTATAATCAACAGCGACCTCACCAGAGTCTAAATTATGCTACCCCGGCTGAGGTCTATCTGAGCTAAAGCAGTGTCAGTTTATCTCAAATATCTTACTTATTTTTCCTGTATTTTGGCCTCGACAATGGGTCCACTTTAGAATCTCCGTCCACTTAATGTAAGCTGGCTGAATCTGGTAGGTACTCGCTTTACCAATTTGAGCACACTTGAGGCGCTTGAGGCAATGTCTATTGCCAAGGAGATAAGTGTTTCACAGGTCTCTACACCCTTTCAAGTTCAAGAGATCACCGAGGACGTGGCCTTAGAAAAGTAAGTAAGGAGCTACATAAGTCGGGAATTACGCAGTTTGGGAGACGTAAAAATCGTTTACAAGAATCCTGACTGGAGGTTAGAGATTCGGGATGTGGCGACGAATGTGTTAACGGTAAAGTTCTATACGGCGGTGATAGTAAAATATGTCGGTTTGACCTCTTATATGAATTATCGGGATAACCCTGGCAAGTTTGTCATGCCCATGTACGATCCAAACGACCTGAATGATTTAGAAGAGCATGTGAGGAGGTTGTTGTTGGCTTCGATGCTGATTTCCTTGAACCGGCGAGGCGGAGGAGAGAATGAATTGAACACAATTCAACATGTTAGGGAGAGCGGAAATGCCAAATTTTACGCCGCAGCAGTTGCGCAAAATCACGGCGAACATTTTTGAAGCCGCAAATGTGCCGGGCGAAGAAGCGCATATCGTTAGTCAATTGTTCGTGGATGCCAATCTCGCGGGACACGATTCACACGGAGTGATTCGCATCCCACAGTATATCGGCTTCATAAAGTCGGGACAAATCAACCCCGGCGCTCCAATGAATGTTGAACGGGAATCCCCGTCGCATGCTCTGATTAATGGTAACTGGGGATTCGGACAGGTCATCGCCAAACGGGCGATGGCGTTGGCAATCCGCAAGGCGAAAGCAAGTACCGTCAGTGCAATCAGCATTTATAACTGCAACCACATCGGAAGGCTCGGCAGCTATACGATGATGGCAGCGGATGAGGGGTTGATTGGCATGGTGACGGTGAACGCAGGAGGTGCAGCACTTTACGTCGCGCCATTCGGCGGCAGCGACGGGCGGCTGGCGACCAATCCCATCTCGATTGCGGCGCCGACACGGAATGACGAACCGATAGTGCTGGACATCACGAGCAGCGTCGTGGCGCAGGGAAAGATTCGTGTTGCGGTGAATCGCGGCGAGAGTATCCCCCTCGGCTGGCTGATTAACGGTAAGGGTGAACCGACGACAGATCCGCATGACCTTAATGGGCCGCCCCCCGGTGCTTTGTTGCCACTCGGCGGAATTGCTGGACACAAGGGGTTCGCCCTTGGCTTGATGATTGACGTGCTAGGTGGGGCACTATCCGGTGCTGGATGCAGCGGTTCAGGCACCACACGAATCCAAAATGGGGTACTGATGATCACGATTGACATCGCAAAATTCACCCCGATTGAGGATTTTTACTCCCGAGTTGATGCGCTTGTGGCGCATGTGAAATCTTCGCCGATTGCTCCCGGTTTCAATGAGATCCTGGTGCCGGGCGAAATCGAGTTGCGTCAAGAGAGGCTTCGTTCGCGCGAGGGTATTCCGATTGATGACGAAACTTGGCGACAGATTCAGGAAACGGCTGCGGAAGTTGGGATTTCGGTGCTTGAAACGTAACACGGAGACAAAAACAGATGAATCCTCGCTTGCAGGCAATTATTTTCGACTTCGACATTGGACGTAGATTCCTAAGTGGAGTAGAGGGGGTATAATGGCAAAAAAATCGAAACTTTCCCCTTTGATGGAGCAGTACAAGCGATTAAAAGATCAACATCCGGATGCAATTCTGCTTTGTCGCGTCGGGGATTTCTACGAAGCGTTTTACGAAGACGCGGAGTTGATTGCTCGTGTCCTAGAGATTGCGCTAACGTCCAGAGATAAGGATAGCCAGGGGGGAGTGATTCCCATGGCAGGCGTACCACATCACGCGCTCGACTCGTATCTCTACAAGCTGGTAAAGGCAGGCTATAAAGTTGCAATCTTGGAACAGGTGGAAGACGCGAAAAAAGCGAAGGAGGAGTATAGACTTGTCAAACGCGATCTTGTTCGTATTGTGACGCCAGGTACCGTAACAGATCCGAAGGTACTTGATCAGAAACTGAATAACTACCTTATCGCAATCTATGTCCTCAAAGGCAATTATGGCCTAGCGTCCGTGGATCTTTCTACGGGAGAATTCGCGGTGACAGAATTGGAAAATTTGCCAAAGCTCTGGTCAGAGATTCATCGGCTTGCTCCGAAGGAATGCCTTTTTTCTGAGGAATTCGATGATCAGGAGATGCTGGAACAGATCCGGATCAATCTGAAGGCAACGGTGAATTTCCTTCCGGATTGGCGTTTCGCATTTGATACAGCAAGGTCTGAACTCCTTCAACACTTCAACACACTCTCTTTGGATGGCTTTGGGTGTGAACATCTGCACGCCGCAATCTGCCCAGCGGGGGCGCTGATCTACTACCTTTACGAAACCCAGAAGCAGGAGGTGAAACATATTGTCTCTCTCCACACCTACGCCATTTCGGACTTCATGCTCCTGGACGCAGATACGCAGCGGAATTTAGAGTTGACAGCATCGATTCGCGATGGCTCATCGAAGGGAACGCTGTTGGAGGTGATGGACGAAACAATAACGCCGATGGGGGCGCGCAAACTCCGTCAGTGCATCTTACAGCCTCTGCTGCAACCTGCGGAGATCGATGCCCGCCTGAACGCGGTCGATGAGTTGAAGAATCGAATTGGATTGCAGGAAGAATTACGTGAACGGTTGAGTAAGATGTACGATATGGAACGGTTGATTTCGCGCATCAGTCTGGGGTCGGCAAACGCCCGAAATCTCCTCGCCCTGAAAGATTCGTTGCGCTTGCTTCCAGGGATCAAGGAGCAACTCAAGGACTGTGAAACTTCGTTATTGCAGACCTTAAACGAAACCCTCGATCCCCTGACCGATTTAGCGAATCTGATCGAGACAGCCATCCACCTTGAACCCCCTGTGACCGTGCGTGAAGGCAGGCTTATCAACGATGGCTACAACGAACAGTTGGATGAACTTCGCGCCATCACCAGCGAAGGAAAAAACTGGATCGCAGAACTCCAGCAGAAAGAACGCAAGCAGGCAGGCATCTCGTCGCTAAAGATCGGCTTCAACCAGGTCTTCGGGTACTACATCGAGGTTACCAAGGCGAATCTTCATCTTGTGCCAGAACATTATATCCGCAAGCAGACGCTGACCAACGCCGAACGGTTCATCACGCCGGAGCTCAAGGAGCGCGAATCGCAGATTTTGAACGCGCAAGATCAGATCCAGACACTTGAGTACGACCTCTTTTGTGAAATTCGCGCCCAGGTCGCGCAGGAAACCGAGCCGGTTCAGAAAGCTGCTGCGGTAATTGCCACGATCGACGTTATCGCCAACCTCGCTTATATCGCCTCCAAATACGATTACGGGAAGCCGATTATTGATGAGAGCGACGAGCTCATCGTTCGCAGCGGACGTCACCCTGTCGTCGAGCGGCTCTTTACGCGGGAGGGCTTCGTTCCCAACAATACAGAGTTGAATTGTCGTGACCACCAGATGCACGTTATCACAGGCCCCAACATGTCCGGGAAAAGTACGTTCCTGCGCCAGACTGCGCTCGTCACCCTTATGGCGCAGATAGGCAGCTTCGTTCCCGCCTCCGCAGCAAAGATTGGGATCGTGGACCGGATCTTTACCCGTGTCGGTGCGTCAGACAATCTTGTGATGGGGCAGAGCACTTTCCTCGTTGAGATGAACGAAACCGCGAATATCCTGAACAATGCGACCTGCAAGAGCCTGATCATTCTTGACGAGATTGGTCGCGGCACCAGCACGTTTGATGGACTGAGTATCGCGTGGGCGGTGGCGGAGTACATTCTGGATGAGAAGAAGATTGGCGCGAAAACGCTGTTTGCGACCCATTACCACGAACTGATCGAGCTAGCTGGAAAGTACAAGCATGTCAAAAATTACAATGTCGCTGTCCATGAAGATGGGGAGACCGTGACATTCCTGCGAAAAGTTGTGGAGGGGGGAACAGATCAGAGCTACGGCATTCACGTTGCACGGCTCGCCGGATTGCCACAGCCTGTGATTGAGCGGGCAAACCAGATCTTGGAGGTGCTCGAACAACACAACCTGAGCATTGAAGGCGGCGAATCAGACCAGCTCCTACCGAAAGCTGCGCCCAGAGTTCCACGTCCGCGTCGTCGAATCTCGCGGTCCACCTTCGAGAGTGATTCTCTACAGCTTGCCCTGTTCACGCCGAAGACGCACCCCATTGTCGAGGAACTTCGGAATCTTGAGCTCAACCAGATGACACCGATGGATGCGTTGAACCTGATCTACCATTTGAAAGCGAAAGCGGAGGAGTGAAGCGTGAAACGTAAAGCGTAAAACGTCCAGTCCTAAAATTGTAACGCTTCGCAAACCCTCGAAACCAAAGGCACGGCAGGAAAATAAGAAATAATCCGTGCCGAAGTAGACAAAACTTATAAAACGTCCAATCAGAAAGTCATCACGATGCCCAGAGCGGCGGAATCACGGGCGAAACGGCACAACTCGTGAGATTTTCAGGAGTGTCTAACCCTTGACAAGTTGAAACGATAGGCTTACAGGACAAATAAGGAGGGATAGTCTATGGACAGAAATTTTACACACAGAACCGAGAACACGGATTATTTTCACACACCCTCTTAGTGTGGCTTGTGGTAGGAAATCATGTTTGGGAAGACAAAATAGACGCTTTAATCAATCGGCTAAAGGCTGAAGATGTATCTGTTCGTCTTGCTATAATTGACGAATTAGATGAGATTATCAGCCGTCGCTTGAATTCTCGGAAGGTTCTTGACCGCAAGGAATGATGTCTACCATCTTCCTGACCAGTACAGTTTTTGGGATTTATCCACGCTTTTATTGAAATTGCAACGCCCCAAACCCGCATTCCACCGTTTCTTATTGAGACTTAATTCGCAAAAAAGATGTCCGATAACCATGTCACATTTTATCGGCCATGCCCTGTACTGCCCTATTCCTCATGCGTGTAAAACACGCTGGTGTCTATCTTAGCGACCCCATTAGACGTTCCAACCCAGGCGGTGCCTTCACCAAGTTCGCCTCGCTTCATCCTCCCACATCGGACTCCAGCGGAAGTGCCGTCAGTCTACGGAAGAAGTTGTTGGGTCCAAACTCAATGTTGGTGTTGTCCGCAAGTCGCAGATTGGGTAGGCGTCGCAGCAGCGAGGGGATGGCGATTTGCGCTTTGAGCCGTGCCAGCGGCGTGCCGGGACAGAAATGTGGGCCCAGGCCGAACGACACGTGCTTGTTGTTTTGGTGGCCAATGTTGAATTCGTTGGGCTCATCAAACTGGTCCGGATCGCGGTTGGCCGCGGCGAGCACCTGTTGGACGAAGTCACCTTTTCAGATCGTCTGACCGCGAAGATCGATGTCTGTGGTCGCGATACGGTGAGCGCGTTGTGTGGGGGCGTCATAGCGCAACATTTCTTCTACGGTGCTACCAATTAATTGCGGGTCGTCTTTGAGGCGTTGTGATTGATCCGGACGTTGCAGCAGCGCGAACATGCCGTTACCGATCAGGTTAGTTGTGGTCTCGTGGCCACCGATCACGAACATGATGCAGGTTGAGAACAACTCGGTTTCGGTAAGTTGCGTGCCTTGCTCTTGGGCATTCGCCAAGCGTGACAGAAGGTCATTGCGTGGTTGTTTACGACGCTGATCGATGAGGCCGCCCAGCCAGGTCCGCGCTTCGAGCAGCGCTTCCTGGCTTTTCTCAACGCGGTTGCTGAATCCGCCCTGCCCGTGCCATGAAACGCTGCAATCTGATCGGACCAGGTTTTGAACTGCGCGCGATCCTCCTGAGGGAAACCAAACATGTCCGCGACAACCATCGCCGGCAACGGGTTCCCAAAATCGCCAATCAGATCGATACGCCCCGTTGGGATGACCGCGTTGATCAGGTCATCAACAATCTGCTCGATGTGCGGGTGTATCGCCTTGACAACGCGCGGCGTGAAGGCTTTGCTCGTAATGGTGCGGACGCGCGTGTGGTCTGGCGGGTCAAGACGCACCTGACCGGCGGTGAAATGCTCGTACAGTGGCCGCACCTTATCCAAGGTTTTCGGGGGAAGTTGATCCAGGTATCAAGTGGTTGTGCCGACGCTTGAGAAGGACCGAAAGTCTCGTAGCGTCGCCGCTACGTCGTCATAACGTGTCAGCAGCCAGCACTGCTACGTATCTGACCAGTGCACGGGATGTGCCTTGCGCAGCTCGCGGTAGGTCGAATATGGATTCTGCAAGAACTGTGGCATCGTGAGTTGTTCGTCAAGCGCAGAGATCGAGGATGTTTTCATCCGATTTTCACCAATCAACTTCCTTTCCAGGGATGAAGCGCATCCCCTTGAGCCAGCGGGTCCGGCCGCTGCGGTAGTGGTCGCCCTGGTAGAAGGGGTAATACCTGGTGCGTGGATAGATGGCCACCACATTGGCGCCTCTCCTGACAAGGGTGTATTTTCGCTTTTGAATCCACACTTCGTCCGTCCGCTCGCCGATCAGGAACGTCAGGGTAGCCGTATCCTCTGGCCGGACCTCCCCCACCTCGGCGTACCTGCCGCTCCAGCCGGGATTCCGATCCGCTCCGTTCACCTGCACTCGAACGTCATTCGGCAATACCCACTCCGGAATGCGGACCGAAAGCTCGACGGGCTGCTTTACCTTGATATCAACACGCCCCTGATATGGAATGTAACTGCCCACGTCAGCCCACTGCGAGGCACGATTCAGGAGCAGGTTCACCTTTAGTTTGCCGTCGGCGCACGTCAGGCTGCGATGCCACACCCAGTAGAGGGCGCGCGTGGCGCTATGCACAACCAATCGGGTCGCCAGGTTCCCAGTGAATTGTCATGGGAACACCCTCCAGTTAAGAACGGTGATGGGGGAGAATACCTTGACTTCCGGTTCGGTTAATCGGGGACAGCGCTGCCGTCGGAGGCTGTGGAGACAGGACCGGGGAGGCCATAGGGCGTGTCGAGTTCACTGTTATACTAAAGAGGTCGGACGTTCGCTGGTACCACCACCTGGTTCAAAGAATTCGGAGGAGCGCGCCCTTGCAGGACTTCTGCCGCGTTCCTGGCAGCGGTCATGGACATCTTGCTGACAGATTCCTCTGTATAGGCAGCCGACCACGGTGTCAACAGGACATTATCCAGTTGTCCGAGCGGATCCTCCGGCGCTAAAGGTATCGGATCGTGCACGTCGAGCGCGGCACCGGCAATCCCTCTCGCCTGCAACACTTTTGCCAAGGCTGCCTTGTCCACCACGGCGGGCCGGCTGGTGTCGATCAGATATGCTGTTTTCTTCATCAGTTTCAGCCTATGCTCGTTGATTAGCTTCCGCGTGTTCCTGTCGAGTAGCACGTGGACGCTGACAACGTCCGACCGGGCCAGCAGATCGTCGAGCGGTACATATTTGACCTGCCACGCTGCCGCAAAAGCATTGTCCGGCTGTACGTCGTAGGCGAGAACTTTCATTCCAAAGCCTCTTGCTCTTTTGATGACCCGCCGGCCAATGCTGCCGGCGCCGAGGATGCCTAGGGTCAGGCTGTTCAACTCCCGCCCCCGGAACTTTTTCCACTTGCCCTGCTGTGTATCCCGTGCCATACCATGGATATTGCGTACCAAACAGAGGATCAAGCCAATCGTGAAGTCAGCCACCGCCACGGCCGGGCCGTTGGCGCCTGGAGCATTTGTCACCCACACGCCATGCTTGGTCGCCGCCGCTAGGTTGATGGCGTCGAAGCCAGCGCCGGCGCGGGCAACGATTCTGAGCCTGTCCGCCGCGTCGAACACTTTGGCAGTATACGGCTCATTGCCGGCGATGACAGCATCTACACCTTGGATTTCACGGATCACCGCCTCTTCTTCGAGGACGCCATCCCATTTGCGATGGCTTACCTGGCAACCATTTTCTACCAGGTAGCCAAGCGCCTCCTGAGTCAGCTCATCCACCATTATATGGACTCTACATGTCACCTTGTTAGACCTCCTTTGTTTCCGCCTTATCAGTTACTCAGGCAATGTCTGCAAAACCCGAAATGAGCCCCTGATTTCGTTGTCATCTGGCTGAGTCCTCAACTTAGATCTTGAGGTCTTGCAACATCTCCTTCATTTGGCGAAAACCTGAGACTAGGACGGCTTGATCGTTACCAGATTGCAAAAGGCGTGCGCCGCGCCGAAGTAGTGCCTCGGCGTGGTCCCGACTCTCAACAGGCGCTCCCCACCACTTACCATGCCTCGCGCAGGCTTCAGCCATAGCATCTGTCGCCTGATGTATCACCGGATGGTCCAACTGTCCTATCAAACCATAGCTCTGAGACAGATCGCCTGGGCCAAGCAACAAGGCGTCGATCCCTTCTGTCGCAGCGATGGTGTCAACCTCGTCGACCGCTTCTTTGTCCTCAATAATAACTGCGACCAGGGTCTCGCGATTAGCGTGCTGGAAATATTCCATTCGGTCTGATGTACCATAGTCCGCGTCAACGCTCCCACCCGCCCCACGCATTCCCAATGGTGCATACTTGGCGTCGCGGACGATGGATTTCGCGTCCTCAGCCCCCATACAGTGCGGGACGATGATGCCGGTGACGCCGGCTTCAAGGAGCTTCAAGATACCAGTGTATCCCGTACGTGCAACACGAACCAGGGAATCCATATCGTGCGCTCTGGCTGCCAGAATCATCTGAGATAATTCTCCATAGCTGAAGTCGCTGTGCTCGTGTTCTATCCAGACCCCATCAAACCCAAGCACACCCATAAGGTCCACAACCTTCCAATGAGGCACAATCCAGGATTGAACGATGACAACATACTCGTCCCGCTTCAGTTTTTCAAGAATAAGGCTTCGTCTCATTGATATCTTCCTTTCGATAGTAGATTGTGGTCAAAACCTGCCTCAAATGTAGTAGACAGCATCAGGCTTTAACCATCCTTACTTGGAGTTGTATCTTGACTTTGTTAGATTAAAAGAGCTCATCGGCAGATCCACTGGTAGCTTGCCCCCCGGCCCCCACCTTCCCTCAATCCCTCCAACTTTGAGGGGGAGGGAAGAATCGCAAAAATTCCTGAAGCCTGCCCCGATCCATTATTGGGGGCCGGGGGACGTACCAAAATCAAGGTATTATAACACGGAAAATGGGGAAGATGCAGGAGAAAATGAGATAGTCTCGTCAGCATCAAAAATCAGGGACATCTTGGTTACTGGCTGTCACACCCGTAATCAGCTATTGCGCCACACTACGACCTCCTCGCCCACCACCTTGAATTTCGCTCCTAACGGGCGCGATAGCTGCTCGACGGTGTGGACCACGCCTTGCCCTTTGGGGCTTTGTGGCAACACTAGTTGTGGTTGTCCTGTCTCGTTTCTCCACACTAGCGCAAAAGAAACCTTCACCAGTTCCTTTTCCCGCACCGCGCAATGGACCAGCAGCCCATCCCGGCAGCCCGTCATGCCTTCCTAGCCGAAGATGAAGTTTCCGAGACTGTAAAAAATGACACGTTCGTTGTAGACCTCGACTCTTTGCGGTACATGCGGGTGATGACCCATGACCAAATTTGCACCGGCGTCGATCGCCGCATGTCCGATTTCCACCTGATAGTCGACAATCTCCTCACTTCCCGATACACCCCAATGACAAGAAACCACCAGCACATCGACACATTCTCTCAGCGCCCTTACGTCTTGCTGCATCGCGCCAAGTTCTTCAGGGTCAGCCCATGAGACCACAATCGCCGGTGCGCCGGGCATCTCCAGCACACGGTGATGGGGACGATAGGCGGTATGCCCTTTGATGGTCGCTACCCCCGGTTGTCCCGGACCCGCCGCATACCCCACGGGCGAGAACACCGAGGTATACGCTAAAAATCCGAACCGCGTTCCCTTTCGCTCCAGCACTATTGGCTCTCGCGCTGACTCCCGGTCTTTTCCGGCGCCGGTGTAGGCGATTCCGTGCCGATCTAGATGCTGTAGCGACTCCACAATCGCTTCTGCACCGTAAGTGACGTTGTTCGCACACCCCCCCCCATCGAATCCGGCGACCACCACCCCTGTGATCGTCGAGCGAGCCGGATGAAACCACCCTGGCTTGTATGGAATCTCAACTGATGGATCAGCAAAACACCCCTCGCAATTTCCGAACTGCAGGTCTGCCGCGTCGAAAACCTCCTGCACCAACACGAAAGGCAGATTCGGGTCTGTCATATTTCTGAGATTGACATCGCCAACCAGGATAACGGAGAGCGCATTGCCCTCCAGACGACTCCATTGAGCCATAGCCACCTCCTGAACAGCTTCCTGGTATCAGGGAGACATGTTTGAAAAAACGGTGCAGGTCTGAGCGGGCTGTTATCTGACTATATCCCGCCTTGGAGAGCGGCATAATATCGGCCACGCCCATAATATCCCGTTTCAGCACGACGCCATGTCGCTATTTCCCTCGAAACGTCGGTCTTCGCTTTTCCATGAACGCCCGACGTCCCTCTTTATAATCCTCGCTGGCGTAGCAGTCATCTACGAGGCGTCTGCAAAGATCGAGATTCCGGTCGTCCGGATCTTTGCAAATCTCCGCGATGATCTGCTTGCAGGCTTTGATGGTAAGAGGTGCATTGTTGGCGATGGTCTCCGTGTATTCATTCACAAAGCCATCCAGTTCGTCCCTGGTCAGCACATGGTTTATGAGCCCCATGTCGTAGGCTTCCGCCGCGCTAAATTGTCTAGCGGTGAACAGAATCTCCTTGGCGCAGATCGGGCCGACGAGGGCGACCAACGGTCTTAACCCGCCATAGCCATAGCCGAGCCCGAGCTTGGCCGCAGGAATACCGAATTTTGAATCGTCGGTGGCGAAACGCAGGTCACAACAGAGTGATGTTGCCAGTCCACCGCCAATGCAATACCCCGTAATCTTGGCGATGGTGGGCTTAGAAACGTTGGTAAGTTTCTGGTTAGCGAGTCCGCTCGCCGTGTTGTAGATCTCAACGGCATCCGCCGACGCTCGCTTTTCCTCGAATTGTGATATATCCGCGCCGGCGGAAAATGCCCTGCCTCCCTCGCCCGAAACGACAATCACGCGGACGCTATCGTCGGACTCGAAATCGTCCATAACCTGGGAGATGCCCTGCCACATTTCGTAAGAAATGGCGTTGTGCTTTTCGGGCCGATTCAGGCCGAGATAACCGACTCCTTTCTTCCTTTCGACGATGAGCGTTTCCGTCATGTTGTTTCTCGAACCTGTCGCTGTATCGTTCATACGATGTTCCCCTTTCGCAGTGCCTCAATCTCGTCATCAGAGAATTCAAACTCCCTCAAGACTTCATCTGTGTGTTCCCCCAGCTCGGGAGCGGGACGATACGTCATCTTTGGGGTCCCACTCAGGTTCGTCGCATGACGCAGCACATTCAGTATGCCGAGCGCCGGGTGCTCCACGGGGCGTGACATTTCGAGATGTTCCACCTGCGGATCTGCCCACATCTCGTCCATATGGTAGATCGGACCACAAGGCACACCTGCTTCGTTGAGCAAATCAATCCATTCGCCGCTGCTTCCTTTTGAGAAATAGTCACCCAGCTTGTCGTTCAACGCATCTCGATTCCATGACCTTGCCCCATCGTCGGCATAGTCGGGATGGTTGCGAAGTTCGTCGGCCGAAAGCACGTCACAGAGCCGCTGCCACATCACGTCGCCGCTGGCCGCAATGTTGATGTAGCCGTTGGTGGTCTGAAATACACCGGTTGGAATGCTCGTGGGGTGATTGTTGCCTGCCTGCCCAGGCACCTCGTTTCCGATGAGCCAGCGCGCCGCTTGGAAATCGAGCATGGCGATCTGCGCTTCGAGCAGCGATGTGTGCACCCATTGCCCTTCGCCGGTTTCCTCACGTTGCAGCAACGCGGTCAGAATTCCGAGGGCAGCGTACATCCCGGAGGCGAGGTCTGCGATAGGCACGCCGACTCGCATGGGGCCCTGGCCCGGCGCCCCGGTGATCCACATTAAACCGCCCATCCCTTGAGCGATCTGATCGAAACCCGGTCGCATCCGGTAGGGACCGTCCTGCCCGAAACCGGAAATGCTGGCATAGACAATGCACGGGTTTTCCGAGCGGCACGCTTCGTAATTGATGTTGAGTCTGCCTTTGACGTCGGGGCGAAAGTTCTCCACCACCACATCCGCTCGCTTTACCATGCGCATGAATGCCGCCCGTCCGGCTTTAGCCTTGAGGTTCAGTGTGAGACTGCGTTTGTTTCGCTGGAGATTCTGAAAATCAAAGCCATGGCGGGCGCCGCCGAGATCCTTGGACTTGTCGATATTTTCAGGCAGTTCGATTTTTATGACGTTGGCACCCCAATCGGCAAGCTGGCGTACAGCCGTCGGTCCGGCTCGGACCCGGGTTAAATCAAGAACTGTAAAACGAGAGAGGGGGGCTTTATGATTGATCATCGGTTAATTCTAACTGCTTTGTCGAGGTGTGCAAGGCGCCAACTGTACAGAGTATGTGGCTCGGACTTCTTCCGTCACTGAGATTTAATCACCTGATCATGAGGATATGTGCCTCGAACGGAAACTAGCGGATACACCAAGCAGCGTTTCCCAAGCACCGTGCCCGGATTCAGCACAGCATTACACCCCATCTGCGTGTGATCTCCGATTATTCCACCAAATTTTTGGAGTCCGGTTGCATAAGTTTTCTTGTCGATATCCCGGAGAATCACTTCAGCGCCCGTTATTTTTTTATTTGAGAGTTTGACACCGGCGCCTAGATTGACTCCAAAACCGACGATTGAATCGCCGATGTAGTTCCAATGGCTTGCTCTTACCCCATCCATGAGGATCGAATGCTTAATCTCCGTCGTGTTTCCAACTACACACTCACTTCCAATCAGGACATTTTCACGAATGTACGCATTGTGCCGGACAACCGTTCTATCACCAATGATCGCCGGCCCTTTGATGTATGCATGAGGTTCTACAACGACATCTGCCCCCAGGACAACATCAGGGCTTACGATGGCTCCCGGCATAATGTTGACATTCGGTTGATGCCGCCGTTCCAGAGTATGAGCGGCAATATACCCTTCCAACCGCGTAAGTACTTCCCACACATAGTTAATGCCTTCAAATAACGCCTTATGTTCAAAGCATTCATAATCAAAGAGTGCTTCAGGGAATATCATGCCTGATTCAGTGTTTGCCATTACACATTGTCCTCTCTGATTGATGTTCCGGCGATGAAGTGGTTGTTTGTCGTGATTCCCATGCGGCTGCCCTTTCTTCCAACTCGGCGTACTCTTTTAGTAGTTGCTCCTGTTGCCACGTCAGGGTGGTCGGAACTTCAATAATCACCGTGACGAGGAGATCTCCATACTCATTTTCAGATTTCTGAATCCCCCGTCTTTTCAAACGGAAAGTCTGATTGGACTGTGTTCCTCGGGGAATGTTCAACGTGACGGAACTGGAAAGCGTTGGGACATGAATTTCTCCACCCAGCGCTGCCCTTGCAAAGCCAATCGAGATTTGACATTGCAAATCATACCCATCACGCCGCAGGACAGGGTGTGGCTCAACACGAACCTCCACAAACAGATCGCCACTTTCTCCTCCGCGTAAGCCGCATTCCCCCTGACTAGGCAAGCGCAATGATTTCCCACTCTCAATTCCCGGAGGAATCTTCACCAGTAAAGACCGCTCCTTGCGACGGACGCTTGTCCCCCGACAAGTCTGACACGGATGGTGGATCAGCACGCCTGTCCCCTGACAGCGGTTACACGGTTTATTGTACGATGCACCACCGAGCGGTGATTGATTGGAGGCCTCGCCGCTGCCCGTACATTTGGGACAGGTTGATTGCGGTGAGCCCTTTCGCTTACCAGCGCCCCCACAATTTTCGCATGCCTCATTGCGTTGAATACGGATAGTTTTCTCCACCCCCGACATAGCTTCTGTGAACGGGATGGCCAGATTCGTTCGTATATCAGCACCACGCTTTCCCTTTGCCTCAGTGTGCTGCTGGGTCTTAAACAGATTATCAAAAATAGCGCTAAATCTGGAACCACCATCCTCAGAACGCTTAAATCCGCCGAATCCCTGGTTCTTTGTATCTGTACCTGATGACTGATCGTAGGTGTGCCGCGGATTCGGCTCGCTCAATGCCTGATAAGCCATTGATGCTTCCTTGAATTTTTCCTCTGCCCGCTTATCGCCCGGATTTTTGTCCGGATGATATCGCAGCGCAATTTTTCGATAGGCTTTTTTTATTTCTTCAAAGGTGGCATTTCGACTCACGCCAAGTATTTGATAGTAGTCTTTTTTTCGCATCAATTTTCTATCTTCTTTCCTTTTATGTTTTATCGTTGGATTAATAACACCCGCTTCGTTCCCTTATTTGAGGCCGTTCGGACGAGTGTTTTAAGGTCAGGAATCTCATCAACGCCAACGGTTGGAACATGAAAGTGGATGGTCTGCTTCATCGCCATTTTTCGCTTAGATTTCGTGTATTTGAGTTGGATAGATCCAACGCTGTTGCGAATCTCACCATCTTCAGGTACAGAGTTAATTACAAATGGAGACGTTAAATTGACGATGAGCTCATCTTCAAAGGTAAGCGCTTTGCCGAGGAGGACCGGGTGTGTACGGCTGCCTTCACTCAGCAGCGCCGCATAAGGGTGCTTGACAATCGGCAATTTGAGAACATACTGCCGACCAATTGCGAAAAGATAATCCGCACAATGCCATGACAGCGAAATTTCCAATTCGTTTCCCATTGTATCCAAATCTGAAATCTTAAACTGATCTAACTTCGCGCGATCGTCAAGCTCAATATGCTCTCGCAGAAATTTCGCGCGCTCATCAGGGTTTCTGTATTTCAATTGGCTTCGGAGTTTCGTGTTGAATTCACCGGTGACAATGAGCTCCTGATCGACCTTCACCGAAAGATTTCTCTCTACCTGAATCCGTGTAACCACGCGCTTCAGATTGCCATCCGCCGGAATTGTCGGGCTCTTTGCAAATTGATACAAACGATTGTGCATCCCTTTGCCCATCTCACCTTTTTTTCCGGTAAGAAAATCAGGATTGACAATCAGTGTCCACCGATCCTGATCGCTTGCGGGGAGGTCGCCAAAAGCGCAGGTTTCCGCGGTCGCATCCAGCCAGATGAGATCGCCATCGTTATTTTCCTCCACAGCGAGAATCATGTGATTGAAGTAGGCGAGTGACGGAATTTCGTGGACGACTCTGCTGGATTCGCCAGCGGAGATTAACACAGGATAGGACTTAATCCCTGCTACGGAGAGCATCGTACTCAGCAATGTCGCTTTATCCTTGCAGTCCCCATAGCCTTCTTTGAAGATCTGGGGCGCTGCGTGTGGCTTAATCGCCCAGATGCCGAGCTCAATGCCAACATAATCGATATTCGCTGCGACGTATTCGTAGAGCCGCTTGATCTTCTCCTTCCGAATCCAGGCTCCCTTGAGCAACACTTTCGTCCTCTGCTCGATTTCCGGCGTGATATAATCTTGTTCGCGGATGAGCGTCACGTACCATTCAACAAGGCTTTCCCACGAGTCAAGCGATGTGATACTGATACTATAGGCAAGATCTTCGATGGCGGGCATAAAGGCTTCTTCACGTAACGCAGGAACATCTTGCGCCTTAAACGTATAGGTGCGCGTGTAGTTCGTCTCTGTAACCGTCGGTTCGATTTGTGGGCCATTGATCTGATAGTGGAGTTCCTTCTTTTTCGGGACATGAATGGTAAAGCGGTAGTGCCGCACAGGCTCCGAAGTTTGGAGGAAGACCTGACGCCAAAATTCGCCGCGCATAAGGTGTTCCCGATTTCTAGACGAGTAAGCGTAGTCAATGATACAACCATCGGACATCTCAGGCATTGTAAAGTGCATAAGCCGAGCATCGACGAACAAGCCGGCTTGAACCGCGCTCGGCGGCGGAATATCCTTGATAATTTTACGCTGATTAAGCATAATCGTTCGGCCATCCGATGTAATCGTTCGGGCGTAATGAATGGTAATATCATCGTTTCCGCGGGTATAGGGAATGCTGACTTCGCCAAACTTTCTTCCTTTCTCATTCAAGATTTTCACGACCCGTCGCATTGAATAGATGTAACTGCTGTCTTCGTCAACGTCCAGCACTTCAGTTTCCCACAATACGACAGCACCGGCATATGGAAAGTCGTCTGCCTTCGGTGCGTCAGCGATCAACGCTTTGATCTGTTGCTCTTCTGCTTCCGAAACGAAATCATAAGAAAGTGCAGTAGCAACAACGAGCGATGAACGCCGTTTCCCGAAGAATGTCCCTTGAGCGAGCAATCCATCATTGGGGAGCTCCTTGCGAGAGGGGATGCCATCCCCATTGTCGTCGAGGTGTGGGTGTTCCGATTGAACGGAACCATCGTTTTCGTACCACGTTTTCACCCGATCTTGGGTATACAAAAATGCTTCTAACAGAGAGATTGCACCGTCTCTGTCTGTATCCGCAGCGGCATCGGAAAAGGCATCGATGAAAATATTGCCGAATCCCGATTGCATATACCCTTCATGCGGTGAACATGACGTGATAATCGTTCGCCCCTCCTTGCTGACTTGTGGTACCATGCGGGCACTGTAAGGAAATCCGAAAATCAGGATGGTCTGTTCAGCGGAGATCTGATTGATGAAATCGGCATATTCCGTGCCGTTGAGATCCCGTCCGGGGAGGTTAAATTTTAGTCCGGCTCCAGTTTTGGTCGCATGCCCGATCATAAAGAAGACAAATCGATCCCCCGGTTGTACTTTCTGTGCAATCTCAGCGAAAGCACTCTCAACACCCGCTTTCGTCGACTTCCCATCAACCAAACCCAGCGCCTCTCCGTCATCTTCAAACAGGAAGCTGATATGCTCTGGCGAATAACCGTATTCCTCTGTCAACAGGTTGTGCATTCGTGATGTTGCGCTCCAAAATTCATCGTAAAAGGATTTCTCTCCACCCACGCCGCCGACAATCAGGGCGTAATCTTCGGCGAAGGTTTCCAGTGCGATGACCAGAATGCAGGTCAAAAGTATGCAAACGAAAAGCGTCCTTATCATATCAGTCAACTCCTTTGAAATTGGCGAATCACCCATTCGCCTTAAAGTCTGCTTCAGCTTGAGCGGCAACCTGTTGAAGTGGTAGTATCTCGGCACCGATGAGTAAGGGGGGAATACGCAGCACACCTATATCATTATCCTGTAGACGCAAAAAGATATGGGCACGGTCGGAGGCAATCTGTAGAATCAGATCCGTCGCTGTTCGGAGCAGGATTGGCGGCACACGCCAGGGGCCGGTCTCAAAAGTCCGTCGCAGACTTTCCGGCTTACCCGATTCGTTGACAATGATAGCAACCACGGTTTGAGCCCCTGTGTTTTCGGTGTACACCCGCTTGCCGTCGCCTAGATCACTCATGTATATCATTTTCCACCACCTCGCCGGCTAAAGAGTTGCGTGGTCGTCGCCAAATAGCTCGAGCGCATCAAGATTGTCAACTAAATCGGCGGCAAAGAGCGCGCTTAACGGATCGGATAACCCCACCCCAACTTTAAAATGGTTAATCCAATGAGTATACTCAGCTATAATGTGTTGTTGCACCTCGGCGATTGTACAGGTTGAGTTGTCTCGCATCGCGAGAATGCCTTTATTAACCTTTGGTGCTAATTGGTGGGGATGTAGTCTCCACAAGGGATATAGAATTTACATATTCTGTTTTCTGTGTTTTGGTGTTTACTCTTCCCTCACAAACGTTCCACTTTTGCCGCCCGTCTTTTTGACTAGTCGAATATCCGAAATCACCATCTCCCGATCCACGGCCTTACACATATCGTAGACAGTCAAACCAGCGACGGAGACGGCGGTCAAGGCTTCCATCTCCACACCGGTCCGTCCGACGGTCTGCACCTCTGCCTCGATTTCGACGCGATGTTCCGCTTCGTTGATTGACAGATCGACTTTGACCGAGGTAAGCGCAAGCGGATGACAGAGGGGGATGAGATCCCCGGTGCGCTTAGGCCCCATGATGCCAGCGAGTCGAGCCACTTCGAGGACATCGCCTTTTGTGAACCCACGCTCGGCGATTAAACGGATCGTTTCTGGTTTTGCGGACACATGCCCGCGTGCCACTGCAACCCGCAGTGTTTCCGCTTTTGGTGTCACATCAGCCATACGGGTATGTCCTTTTTCGTCAAAATGTGTGAGTTTATTCATTTTTGCTTTCTCTCCACAACCGAATCATTCAGAGGAACGTCGACCACAAAAAGCCTTTCCTCACACCCAATGAAGAGTTTGTCTGACTCATGGATTGAATAATAGACCAATGTTCATGGTGATTATGGATTACTGTAATTTTCATCAGACTCTACCTCCTCAACCACCGCCGTCACCCAATCAAACTGCGGCTTAAGCGCGGGATAAAGATTTCGATAAATCTGATAGTATTCCTCATAGATCTTCGCGCTTATAAGGTTTAGGCTTGCAAGTTTTGTGTAAATTTGATACAATATAGGCATCAAACCCTTATGAATAAAGGAGTTGAGATGAATGAACTTGTTTGATGCTGTAGAACGATTTTCTGACCAAGAGAGTTGTATTAAACACTTAGAAACTATCCGCTGGGGTGGCAAACCTGAGTGTCCATATTGCGAAAGTAAAAAGGTTGCACCGAAGAATGAAGCTAGCATAATTGGTCGTTGGAATTGCCATACTTGTAAGTCAAGTTTCAATGTGTTACAGGGAACGATATTTCAAGGAACACAGATTCCACTTCAGAAGTGGTTTATGGCTATCCTGTTAATGAACGATGCGAAGAAAAGCCTATCAAGTTGTCAAATGGCTCGTCATTTGGACTTAACGCAACCCTCAGCTTGGTTCATGATGAAACGAATCAGGTCTGAGATGGGTAGAAAGGGCAAGGTTTTACTGAGAGGAATTATTGAATGCGATGAAACCTACGTGGGCGGTAAGCCCCGACGACGAAAAGACAAGGACGGGAACTTGCCTCCACCGAGCAAGCGAGGTAGAGGCACGAAGAAAACGCCCGTTATCGGTGCTGTTGAACGGGCTGGGAATGTTGTGGCGCGTGTAGCTACGAGTTTGAGTCGTAAGGGCGTTTTGGGGTTCATCAAAGGCGTTATTGAGAAGCCGAAGGATTCAGTTCTAATGACAGATGAGTTCTCATCGTATGAGGCGGTTGATGGGCTCATGCCTCACCATGTCATCAGACACAAGAACTGGCAGTACGTGGACGGTAATACCCACACAAACACGATTGAAGGGTTCTGGTCGCTGGTGAAACGTGCGTTTCATGGTACACATCACCACTACAAGCATGTTTCGCTCTACATCGCTGAGGCGTGTTACAAGTACAACAACCGGAAGAACCGGAACATCTTCAAGAAGTTTATCAGGGAATGCTTTGTGTAGGGTGGGAAAACCTCTGGAGACTCCATAGAAGGATTAGATTACACTATTTCCAACCTTTTGAAAATGGTTGTAATTAGTGTGTAGTCATTTTTAAGTAACTGAATTGCAACTCTTAAATCTTCTACGGTTGCAGTAGAGGTAAATAACCTCTCTTCAATTCGGTGGGTTTTATCAGCATGTTTTTGTAGATGTTCTTTAACACGTTGAATATCCACCTTCCTTTGTGATGACATAACATCTGCCTCCTTTCTGAGTCATATTTTCAGAGGTTTTCCCATAAGGGAGTGTCCGGTGGGAGCCGGACACTCTAGCAACAAAATATCAGGGAGTGCTTTGTGTAGCACCCCCTGATATTGCCTAAGAGTTATTGCTTAGGCGTAGCCGTATAAGGACTGCTATACGGCGTTTGATTACCCTTACGTTTAGCGATTTTGAGTACGATAAACGTAAAGGTTTTGCGTATTTTTATAAACACGATAATCCCTCCTTTCATTGGAATAAGTCGTGATGCAGAGGGTGTTATCAGCAGTTGTCCGTATATGTGGACTTACAAGCGTGCCGTCTTTACGCCTGTAAGACTTGATGTATTTGATGCGTGGCATGGGGGGTCTCCTTTGCCATGTTGTGGCGGTGGGGGTGCTATAACACCCCCTCGCCTGTTTTATGTCTATCTCATGTGCAATCTTCTAGCAACATTTCGGAGGGTTGTTTCGGTTTGCCCAAATCGTTCCTCCATTTGGGCATAACGCCCCTCTATACTATCTATTGACTTGATGACTGCTACATGAGTTGCAAGGGTAGTTGTCATGTACCTGTCCATTCTCGTTACTGACTGTTGAAAAGAATCAAGTTTCTTGTCAATATCTTCAACAGGTACGGTTTTCTTCGCAGTTGCATCTCTAGTTTTCAGATTCTCTGCGATGTTGGTAAGCTCTACCCTTCTTAAATTGACGACTTCTTCTTTCAGTTGTTTTGCTTCATCTCTGAAGTCTATGAAGGACTTTCTGATACTATACAAATCGTCACTACTGGGAATGTGTTTCCAAATGAACTTTCCAGCAGCAATGATAATGAGTATATCCGCTACTACACTAAGAAAATCACTCATTGGGGTGTCCTTTACTTTGGCGAGGAAAGGTAAAACAAGCCAACGATTTAATAAACTTCAGAATCACAGGCTTGTAACACCCCAATAATATCACATATTCAAAGAATCTGCAAGCCAATTATTTATAAATGCGTAGATCTTTACGTTGTCAGGAATCGGTTGCGTCGTTGACGTAATCTTGACGATCTCATTCGCCGCGCTCTCAACACTGTCGTAAACTCCCGTGCCGACGCCCGCGAGAATTGCCGCGCCAAATGCGGGGCCTTCGGCGATGTTGATTGTGACCAACTCGGCGTTATAGACATCGGCTTGGATCTGCCGCCAAAGCGGACTCCGCGCCCCACCGCCGGTGGCGCAGATCTGCTCGATCGGAACATCCAGTTCACGAATAATCTCCAATGAGTCCCGCAAGACGTAGGCGACGCCCTCCATCACCGATCGAACCAGGTGCGGCTTGCCGTGCCGTAGTGTCATACCGAAGAACGTCGCTTTGGCATTCGCATCCGCGTGCGGCGTCCGTTCGCCGGTGAGGTACGGCAAGAAAATTAAGCCCTCGCTGCCGACGGGCGCTTCCGCTGCTTCTCTGGTCAAAATCTCATACGGATCGACGCCCTCGATTTTTGCCGCTGCAACCTCATGGTCACCTAAACTATCGCGGAACCAGCGAAATGCCCCCCCGGCTGAAAGCACCACGCCCATCAAATACCATTTATGCGGCGCGGAATGGCAAAAGCTGTGCGCTCGCAAGTTCAAGTCAACCTTGGCTTCATCGGTATGCGCAACGATTGCCCCTGATGTCCCAACACTCGCTGAAACCCGTCCTGCTTTGACAATCCCGTTGCCGACAGCGCTGCAAGCGTTGTCCGCCCCGCCCCCAACGACTGACGTTTCCGCCCTGAGTCCCGTCAATTCGGCGACCTCGGCGGTAATCTTTCCGCAGACATCAACCGATTCGTACACGGGCGGCAGGAGGTCCGAATCGATATCGAGTTTACGCAGCACTTCCTCAGACCAGCGGCGATTCCGCACATCAAACAGGAGCGTCCCTGCGGCATCAGAAACCTCCGCGGCGATTTCTCCCGTCAAGCAGAAGCGGACGTAATCTTTTGGGAGGAGTATCGTTGTGGTTTTGTCCAGGACTTCCGGCTCATTATCTCGAACCCAGATCGCTTTCGGCGCAGTAAATCCCTCGAGTGCAGGGTTGCATGTGCTTTGTACCAACAGGTTTTCGCCGACAGTCCCTGTGATGTAGCGGCATTGCTCAGTTGTTCTCACATCGCACCAGAGGATCGCCGGACGCAGCACGCGACGTTCGCCGTCCATCAGCACCAGGCCGTGCATCTGCCCGGAAAGCCCCAATCCCTTGATCTCGTCAGGCAAAACCTGCGATTCGGCAAGCACCCTTTGGATGGATTTCACTATTGCCTGCCACCAGTCCTCGGAGTCTTGTTCCGCCCATTTCGGTTGAGGCGTGTGCAGCGGATACTCCTCTAACGCACTCGCGTGGAGTTTACCCGCTTCATCAACGAGGATGGTTTTTGCACCTGTTGTTCCAACATCAATTCCGATGAGATATGTCATGCATTCTCTCCTTGATTTCTACTTCAATAATCATATTTCTCCATCTCATGCGTATCCTTCTAGCTGCCAGTTTAGAAACTGCGTGACGTCACTCGCCGCCGAGTCAGCGTGCCCTCTGACGTAATCGCTTGGGTTGTGCAAAGCAGTTTCAATCACAGGCTTGACCCGTTTTTCATCCAACTGACTGAAACGGCGTACGAGGTGTCCAAAGCCCAGCACTGCGTTCCCACGTATATTTTTTCCGTAAATAACGAATCAAGTCTCCGCGCTTAATCGGACCAGAGCGAGGCATTTCTGGCATGACCTAAAGCCGCCTGTATGTAATTCGTCAAAATCGTTGTGCTCCTTGTGCGCGAAGCGTGGTCATTGATACAGGAATGCGGAAATACAAATGTATCCTCACATCCCTATATCAATAATTCTCCACATCTTTGTATCTGCGACGACACTTCGCTGCTCCCTATGCTTAGTGAAGAACCCTTACTGCCCCGGATACGCCCGGTTTTCCAACTCCGCGATAAACTTCTCCGCCGAAATTGCCGCTGCGGCGCCGGCGCCGCCGGCAGTAATCGCCTGTCGGAAGACGTGATCGTGTACATCACCCGCTGCAAAGACGCCCTCAATGTTTGTACGCTGGAGTTTGTCAGCGATAATGTATTCTTGCTCATCCATGTCGATAACCCCTTTGAATAGCTCAGTATTCGGGATGTGTCCAATGAAAATAAACACCCCATCAATCGGGAACACCTGCTTTTCGTCGGTCTTCACATTTCTGAGCAGCGCGCCGGTGACCTTTTCACCATCGCCGCGGATGTCTTCAACGACCGTATCCCAAATGAACCGAATCTTGTCGTTTTTGAAGGCGCGTTCTTGCATAATTTGGCTAGCACGAAGCTGATCTCGACGGTGAACGACATAAACCTCTGAGGCATACTTTGTCAGAAATATCCCCTCCTCAAGGGCAGCGTCGCCGCCACCGACAACGATGAGGCGTTGGTTCTGAAAGAAGAACCCATCACAGGTCGCGCAGTAGGAAACGCCACGCCCACCGTATTCTTCCTCACCGCGAATGTCGAGTGTACGTGGCGAAGCACCGGTGCAGATAATGACGGCTTTGGCAAGATATTCCTTTTCGTAGGTTTTCAAGTAGAACGGGTGGCGATTGAAATCAACCTCCGCCACCATGTCAAACCGCACCTCTGTCCCGAAACGCTCGGCTTGCTCTTGCATCCCCTTGATGAACTCGGCAGCTTCGGTGCCAAAGAAGCCCGGATAGTTTTCGAGGTCGAGTGTTAGTGAGAGTTGCCCACCAAGCGCGTCCCCGGTGATGAGCAGTGGTTCGAGCATCGCCCGTGAAGTGTAGACACCTGCGGCGAAACCAGCTATCCCTCCACCAATGATAATGACGTTACGTTCTTCTAAACCATCGCCATCGTTTTTTTGGGGTTCTGTCACTTGCGTTTCTCCTCCTTGTCGAAATATCTCATCCAATTCGCCCGAATTCGCAAGTTCTGCCAGATCATCATCATCGCCAATATGCTGATCATCGATGAAGATTTGCGGCACATCACGTCTTTCCGTCAACTGTTGGATTTCATCGCGCATTGAGGGGTTTCCGTAGATGTTGATCTCTTCAAATTCGAGTCCTTTACTTTCAAGGATATATTTTGCCCGATCACAGTATGAGCAAAAATCAGTCGTGTATATTCTGATATGTGGCATTTATGAGATCCTTTCATGTACCTAAGGTTAATTTGGAAATTTCTGGGGTATCAGTACCGTCTTTCCCAACGCCAGCTATCGTTTCCAGAGATTAACGGCTGAATCTCCTCAGGCAAGGTTTCGATAAATTCAGGACTGATTTCATTTCCGGGCCACTCGCGCAGCATCGGTGGTGTATATCCGGCGACCAGGATGGTGCGTTCCTTGTCGCTACGGATGGCGGTCGTGCTGTGGATAAGGGCTTCTGCGAAGAGGAGTACAGAGCCAGCGGTCGCTTCAACTTGATAAATCAGCTTGTCGTCTGATAGCGCGGCTTCAATCATCTCCTCTCGAGGCCAGGTGAGCCGGTGACTACCCGGAATAACGCAGGTGCCGCCATCGTCGGGGCCCACATTGGTAAGATAAGCCAACGTCTTCACGAAGATGCAATGGAATTTGTTTTGCTCAATGTAAGTCCCCCAACCGTGCTGTGTCCCGCGATGAAACCCGGTGGGATTGTAACGTTGCTTGTAGAGTTCTTTGAGGTCTGCATTTGGATCTCGGTGGTTGATGATTGCTTCGGTCTCCTCAAGGCGCACCTTGCCACCGACAATGTCCTCAACAAGCGGTACCAATTTGGGATGGGTAGCATATTCCAGCAAAGCGGGATCGTACTCAACCAGGTTGCCCAAAAGTATATGGTGGTCGCCCCGCTTGTGAGTGTAAACCCGCTTGGATTTCAGAGTAGGATCGGCTTTCATGCGATAGAGTGCGTCCTTCATTCGGGACCCTTCATCAGGCGTCAGGACGTTCTCCAGCAAGACAAAACCGTAGATGTCGAAGTGTAGGCGTTGCGCCGGTGTAAGACTAACTGTTTCGGTGTTTTCCATACTCATGAATCCTTTCATAATATCCTGTGTGGCTCTCCCTCAATTTGTACCCTCCAATTATTGAAATTCTCGTCAGCAGCTAGCCGTAGCATGACTCACAGCCTCCTGCTTGGTACGCCGAGCTAACAGACAGTCACACACGCCGTTCAGGTCAAATCGAAACTCATTCTGCTTGCGTATGCTATCTGCTTGCTTTTGTCGCTGTCGCAAATAAGCTTCTACCTCCTTATGTCGCCGCAGATAGTGTGCAATCACAGCATACACATCGGCTAGATGGAGGGAGGGATACTGATGCGCAATCTCTCCAGCGGTTGCACCTTCATTAAACGCCGCCACAATTGTATCGAGCGTTATACGAGTCCCGCCAACACGAATAACACCACCAGTGTCCATCTCTAGCGGGATTAGTTCGGTTTCGATTAAAAAAGACATGATATACCCTCCTGGTTTTCACTTTGCCAAAGACTCATAATACCGATCGACCAACGTGCGATATTCCGGCGGCACGTCTTCCTTCAGGACCTGTGCCAGGCGCTTCTTCTCTTGAATCTCTACAAGCCAGTCCTCAAGGGCGCCCTCAAGTTTCCTGAGTTCATGCAGGGCAAAATCGTAGTTGGGGAACGGTGTCCTACGATTGCCTCGACGACTGCTCATCGCATTAATTGCCCCAAGCCACAGTTCTTTGATCTCCCGATCCGATTCCGCGCCTCCGGCTCGCGCCTGTTGTGCCTGCATTGCATCCTGCGCACGCTGCTGGATCCGCGTCTGCTGCTCGGACAACTGTCGCTGACGTTGTTCCTGCTCAGGCGTCAACGGCGTTTCCTGATTATCCATCGCCTCAAGTTCGCGCTGGATGTCCTGCATCTGGTCTTCCCAACTTTCGATTTGCTCCAATGTGGCTTCGAGTTGTTCCTCCTCGGTGGCCGCCATATTCGACCGGGCTTGCTGCAAATCATCTCGTGCCTGCAAGAGGGTATCAAGAACCACCCGCTGATTCTGCTCGGACGCTAGGAAGTTGCGCCACTGCAACGCCCGTTGCGCATCTGCCATATTTTCAGGCGCACCCTCTTCAACGAGACGGCGCCTTGCATCTGCAACATTTCGCGTGGCTTGCGGATTATTCTCGTTAAGCGCATCTTGCAGATTAGAGAGGTTGCGTTGCAGGTGGCCGAGATCTTGACGAAGGGTTCGTTGTTGATTCGCTAACTGAGAGGCTTGCCGCAGATCTTCGGGACGCATTCCATTTTGCTGAGTCCGCTCCTGAAGCGCCTCCGTCTGCTGTTGAACTTCCGATTGCTCTGCCATAAGTTGATCTAGCTGTTGGGTCGCATCCTCAAGGGCTTGATCCGTGAACTGTGCAGCAACCTTCTCAAGCTCTTCGATTGCTCGCTGAAGGTTTTCTTCGGCTTTTTGCCCCTTCGCGGCGCTCACCTGCGGGCGTTGTTTTCCCATATTTTGCGCAGCCTGCTGCATATTCTCAGACGCCTGCTGCAATGCTTCGCCTGCTTGCTCCATGCGCTGTCCTGTATTGTTCTGTCCAGCGTCCTGCCCCGGTTGCTGTCCCATCTGTTGGGTCTGTTGTCCCATCTGTTGCGCTTGTTGCGCCAACTGCCCCTGTTGTTGGCTAACCTCCTGCATCTCGCGCTGCGAAGGGCGCCCCTCACGTCCCAACTGCTGGCTCTGCTGCGTGAGTTGTTGCTGTTGAGCGAGCATTTCTCGTGCATGGTCTAGCATCTCCTGCGTCTGCTCACGCATCTCCTCATCCAACTCATCCTCATCTTCCTCAAACACGCTCTGCAGATCGTCCATCTCCATCTCTATGTTATCAGCGACTTCTTGATTCCCGCTTTCTCGCATCCGCCTCAACACTTTATCCATCTCCTGTGCGACTTTGATAAGCAATTCAAGTGCGTCTTGCTCATAAGGCATTGCCTCTCGTGACTGAATTGCATAGAGTGCATCACTAGCTTGACCCATCTTATCAATGGCTTCTTCCATGTTCATTAGAATCTCCGGATCAACAAAGCCGGTACGCATGAACGAGCTAATCTCATCGACGAACCGTTGCGCCATATCTTTCAGCTTGGATTGCTTCTCGCCGGTTTTCTTGACGGCAAGTTTGTAGGCATCTGTAAGCGGAGATGGACGAGAATTGATATGGCGCCATGTTTCCCTGATAATCTGCTTTTGAATTGCGATTAGCTTATGACACACATTTTGCCCACCTTGTGTTTGCACCTCCACATATCTTTCACTAAACGGGCGCACTTCGATGAAATAAATTTGAGAGGCACTCACCCCCGGTCCTGTTCGTGAATTGTTGTCAGTGGCTTCAGCGTAGTAGGAGATGACTTCCCCCGGTTCCACATCAATCTCCTCAAGGTAGAAGATGTAGGCACCAGAGATTATCTTGCGCTCTTCAACTTCGACGGTTTCCACCGGCAACGCTTGCGTTTCACCGGATCCAATGCTGTACTTCAATGCCATTTTTTCAATACCGTAGTCATCTATCGCCTCGGCGACAATTTTAACCTCTTCTAGCTTCGTGGCTTTGATATCCCGTCCCGGCTCTTTGATGACAATCTCAGGCGGTTCATCAGGAATCGCGGTAATCGAATATTCGATCGGCGTCTGGTTTTTGAAACCATCAACGCAAAGGAGTTCAACGCTGTACCTCCCATCTTCCAGAACATCGAGGGTTGTCGTCAGTGTGCGGCCATCAGAGATGATCATAGCGGTCAAATCCTTTCCCGCTACCGTGAGCGTCGTGGACTGAATGGCTTTGTTCGTCGCGATACGGACTTCTGCCTCAGATCCAGCGACAGCGCGGATGTCCCCATCCCCCTGCTGCACGATCGGTTTCAATTGCGTATGTTCAGGATAGGTGTAGGCGACCTCGATTGCACTAACTTTGGGCATGTCAAACACTTCAACGGTGTAACGCTCCGATTCGGCTTCATTCGCCACTACGTAGTATTTCATGTTTTCATTGATATTGAAGATTTCATAACCGAAGAGATGTTTTTCACCTGCGATTCGCACCATATCGATCTGCTGTTCCCCCGATCTCTGATCGGGGATTTCGCGCAGTTTATCCCAATCTTTGGATTGGGGCTCAACTTGCGATTCTGTATCGGCGGCTAGAGTCGCCTTTGTATAGACAAGTCTCACCTTGTCTGCGAATTTGCCGGTGACTTCGACATTGATCGCAAGACTTCGGCCACGCAAGATGCGAGCATTACCCGGCTCGACCGTCAGCTTTGTCGTCAACACCGGATCCGTCTTTTCCCACGGGGTCAACAAACGGTCCAGCGTAATGCCAATCTCAGCGGGGAAAATCAAGGCGAGCAGCGCACAGCCGGCAATGGCGACAAACGCAATACCGATGTGCTTGCGCTTTTTGCTTTTATTAACAGTCGCTTTGAAATCAATGTTTTCCGCACGCCCCGCAGCATCAGTGACGAGCCTATCCAGCAAATGCGCTTCGATTGGATCATCGGTTTCCCACTCCCCAAACTGGAGCGCACTGACGAGCCGGTCCTCAAGGTCGGGGTGCTTCTGCTCAACGTTAAGCGCGACATCGTGCAGCGTGAGTTGCGCACGAAGGGGTTGGATGAGATATTTGTAAAGCAGGTATCCGGCCGCCCCGATGCCGCCGATGAGCAGCGCAATGCGGAGGCTACTCGGCAGCGGCATCAATAAATCAACGATCGCTTCCCCAGCGAGAATTGCAATCAGTCCGACGATGATAATTGCACAGCCAGTCCAAAACAGTGTCCGCTTCCAGACGCGGCGTGTTTCTAATACTTTTGCTTGTAATTTGGTGTAGCCTTCTCTTGTTGCCATTTGTCCACCTCTGTTTATACGGTTGATAATCAATTGGATGTACCTTGATATTCTTTGAACCATTGCATCATTACGTTAGCGCGGATGCGTTCTTTCGTTCCTCAATAACTATTGCGTCGTAGATGTCGAAGCACAGTTTTTCGACGTAATCGGCATCCACCCCCAATTGCTTTGCTAAGGACGTTTCTGCTGTGTGTAGTGAAGTTTCAATTGCCATAACAATAATCTCCTTCCAAGAAAATCACTCTAAATCAGCCGATAGATATATGCTTCCTCAACATAGTAGGCGTGTCCCCCCGCGCTCTAAACATGTGTCGGCAACTTTCTCCGCCTCCCATTTCGCAGTGCGGAGATCAGACGGTCATCTGGTCTAACAATGCCGATATTAGATAGGCGGACACCCAGTAGCTCGTCAGGGATTTGATCGAGTACAGACCCTATTTTCCCATAACTCTTTCGCAGCCCCTCCTTCTCCACACCGGGGAACGCAAGAATAAGACGCCACCTGAACTTGCTTGTGATCGGGGCAGTCATAGCGCTTGGTTTTCTTGGCAATACAGGCTTTCAACACACATTCGACCGCATAGCCCATCAAGCAATATGCCCCCGGAGCGTAGCCATTGTCTAGCAGTACCTTTGCTTCTTTCACTCTAAGCCGGGATATCTTCTGAAGTTCATTTCTATTCATGCTTGCTCTAAATACCCAATCCGCTTCTAAACATCGACATTTAAGCTGTTAGACGGGGTTCTTTGCCAGAAGGTTATCTACAATCCCATCCATTGATGAAAACTGAGAGACATCCACCCACTCAACTCGTGAATCGTTACGGAACCATGTCAACTGTCGTTTAGCGAACCGTCGAGTGTTCTGTTTTAAGGTCGCAATTGCATCGTCGAGCGTCCGCTTTCCGTCGAGGTAATCAATGAGCTCTTTATACCCAAAGCTCTGCATTGCAACACAATTACGTGGATAGCCTTGATCTAATAGCCCTTTGACCTCTTCAATTAAGCCAGACAAGATCATCTCATCACCCCGTCTTTCAATCCGTTGATAAAGCGTTTCCCGTGGCATATCGAGGCCGGATGCGCGGAACGGATAACGCGGCTTGCCCCCCTTCCACTGCTGTTGGAGGGCCGAAATTGGCTTTCCCGTCAACTCATAAACCTCCAAGGCGCGAATCACCCGCACAAGATTGTTGGGGTGAACCCGATCCGCGGCGTCCGGATCGCATTGACGCAGGCGTTCATGCAACACGGCTGCACCATGTACCTCCGCTTCCTGCTTGAGCCTCGCTCGAATTTTCGCATCCGCGGACGGGCCCTCGAAAAGCCCGTCAATTAGCGTACGAAAGTATAACCCCGCCCCGCCGACAATCGTTGCCTGCTTCCCTCGCCCGCTGATTTCCACAATCGCCGCGTCCGCCAACCGTTGATATGCTGCGGCGGAGAAGGGTTGGTCTACATCTACGCAATCAATGACGTGGTGGCGCACAGCTCGTTGCTGCGCCAGCGTTGGTTTGGCGGCGCCGATGTCCATCTCCCGATAAATCTGCCGCGAATCTAACGAGACAATTTCGGCGTCGAGTCGTTGTGCAAGCCGAATAGCAATTTCTGTTTTACCGACAGCGGTTGGGCCGACGATGCAAATCAGTGGAGATTTCATAGCGTGATGCGCGAAACGTAATGCGTATTGCGTAACTCACTGCTTTTCTTAAGGAAACATCTGCAATGACGCGAATATACCGAACCAGAATACCCCGTTGAAAGTAATCAAGATCAACTTGAGTCTGATACGCCACCCGGATGACGAAACCGCCTGAAATTCTCAATGAACTTGTAGACGCAGGGTCCCCTGCCAACTTCGTTTTCTTTCTGTTCAGCCATTCTGAAAACTTTCTCCAGATCCTTGCTCGCAATGACAACCTCCTTATCAAGGATTGCAACCCACATATCCGTATATTTCTGAACTAATTCATCAATATGCTCACGACCCCACTTGGCATTTTCAACGTGCCGTTGCGGACGTGGAGGGGGCAAGGTATAGTCTTCCATTTTTTTTGCGATCGGCATTTCATTCACCTCACTTTATGGTTTTTAAAGACTTCAGTAACTAACCCAAGTTGCGACCTATTCATCGAATATGTGAGTGAACTCAGAGCTGATTGATACTGCTAGCCAATACAAACAAGACCACTTTCAATTCAAATCCGTGTCGCGTTACTGCATGGATTGAACGTGAAAGCAGTTTGTTAATCAAACTGCCAGCCGTCTCAACAGACTTACGATGGTAATTAGCCAAGTAGGTCTCCCATGGTGGATACAGCCGCTTGGAATTCTTCTTGCGTACTGGCTTTAATTCGACTCCGACTGATGTAACAATATCTTCTATCTCATAATTATTGTATGCTTTGTCACCATAGCCCGGTGGCAAGTCGAAGTCAAACCACTGTAACCCTTCAACGTCCCCTGTACTGGCTGGGGTCACAAAAAATTCAACAGGGTGTCGACTCGCAGTCACTAGCAGATGAACTTTCAAGCCATAGAAATACCGACGTTTGGACGCTTGATAGCCTCGATATGCCTTATCGGTGTAGATTTTTGACCGACGAATGCGGAACAAACAGCAATTGGTATGGTATCCAGTGCATAGATTTTCTGTTGATTAAGTTGCACATAGCTTCGTCCCAAGATTTTGAACAATGTGGTGAACATCGGTTTAATCGACTTTTTGAAAGCATCTTGGGTATATAGCCATGAGTCTTTAGAAAGTCACAAGTGGTTTGCAAGTTTGCCCCGAAGAACAACGCAGCGACGATGCCGGTGGTCATGACTTCGGCATCAGACATCTGCGTTTGTGGGTGTGGTTTTGAGTTGAGTGCTTCTAAGAACTTGTCACAGAGATAGAAAATGGTTGCAATTTGGATGTCCATGGGTTTCTCCTTTGAGGTATTATGGTTTGGATTACCTCTACTTTAACGGAAAACCCATGGATTTTCAATTACTAGCAACTTGGGTTCAGTAACTAACACTTTTTAATTTCTCGTACATTTCTTCATCTGCTCAGGATGCCGATGCTTGCATCCCAATCTATTGGGGAGCTTTAACCGGTGCTTTCAAACTGGCTTTCCGGCTAAAGCCGAAACATCCTGAAATCCGTTGATTCAAAAAAACGTTAACTACTGAAAATTAAGGACTTTAATCGACATACCTTCAATCAATCGTCATTGCACATCGGAATCCGAAATCGCTAAATTGTTTCTCAGGACCGAGACTACTCCGCGCCGCGCAACGAGCAAATCGGATGCGGTGTCGCCATGAACCACCGCGTGCCACATGACGGTTGCTGTGCCTTGGACCTGTCGGATTCCGATCCGGCGAGATTTCGTAGTAGGATGGGTCATATTTATCAGCGCACCATTCGTGGACGCCCTCTGACATATTGTACAGTCCGTAGCCATTGGGACCTTCGATCCCTACCGGAAAATGCGGGGCATTCCGTCCGCCCAGATGATCCGCCGGCAATTCGTCGCCCCATGGATATTCGTGCCCTTCCAATCCGCCCCGCGCAGCCTTTTCGCGCTCTGCCTCTGTGGGCAGGCGATACGCTTTGCCGGTCAATTCTTTCAACCAATCGCAATATGACACGGCATCGTACCAGTTTGGACCAACGACTGGTTGGGCTGGATGTTGAAACTTGGAGTCCCCCCAAAACGGCGGCGGCCGATGTTCTGTTATCTCCATAAAGATCTCATACTCCCGGTTGGTCACGGGGTATTTAGCAACGGCGAATACATTTACCCATATGCGACGGACCGGCCTTTCATTCGCTGCACCATTTTCGCTGCCCATGAGAAAATCGCCTTCGGGGATACGGATGGTTTTGGGTTCGATGAATTGCGGCTTTCCCATTGTGTACGCTTGCCCTCCGATTTTACCTTGACAACTGTCCATAGATATGCCATTATAGCATTCGGACTTTTTGAATGTCAACTTGATTTCCATAGATTTGATGGAACTCAAACAGCTTGTGGCAATTAGAAAAGCGACGTAAGCGTGAAAATCTTGTCAGGAGATGAAAATAGCATGGATCTGAACAGTCCCCGAATCAGAGGCAATGGGGGTTGTTAAGGAAGAATATGAGGCAGGAACCAAACGCACCGGGCGGGTTTATAACATCGTCAAGTTATCCAGCATCAAGCCGGAAAACCTGTAGACATTTATTAATCTGTACAAGGTCTCGATGTTGGGGCCGTCCAAACTGGGTCGTGCGCAATGTGAGATAATCGCGACGGTAGTTTCGCGGATTAACTCCTGCTGATACTGAGTCCAAACGCGCGCCGGGGATCTGCGGGAACAGGAGTTGATCGGCTATCAGGTATTGATGATGCGTGCAGGTTGATTATTTCTGGTTTAATTGACCCCGAAGCGTTTAGGTTCTGTTGACATTTGAGTATAAGGTTGTGGCATAATAGAAGAATGACGCCAATAACCTTACCTGATGAACAATGGAATAAGATATACCGGTTTCTTCTAAGCTGTCCCACCATCTAAGCTGCTACACGCCGCTTCGTCGAAGCGGTTCTCTGGGTGACTCGTAGTGGCGCTCAATGGAAACTTCTACCAGACACCTATGGCAAATCGAACACCCGCTACAAGCGGTTTGCTCGATGGTGCGACAAAGGTATCTTCACACAGATGCACCCCCACTTCGCCTCTGACCCCGATATCGAGTCGCTTATTGTGGACAGTACCATCTGCTGCGCTCACCCGTGTGCGGCGGGCACCTTAAAAAAAAGGGTGGCACTGAAAACCAAGCATTAGGTCGGTCTCGGGGCGGTTTCAGTACAAAAAATCACATCACAGTTGACGGACTAGGCAATCCCCTAAGAATTCATCTGACACCCGGTCAGAGACATGACATAACTGAGGCGGAAGGGTTAATAATCGGATATAACAGTGAATATGTGATTGGAGACAAGGGGTACGATTCGGACGCTTTTATCGCGGTTATTGAGGCGAATGGAGCGATTGCGGTGATACCGCCAAAAAGTCATCGTGTTGACCAAAGAACGTATGACAAACGCTTATACAAAGAGAGACATCGGGTTGAATGTTTCATTAACAAGATAAAATGGTATCGTCGTATCTTCTCTCGGTTTGAGAAGCTAGCTGTCCGTTATTTTGGATTTCTCAGCTTTGTCTCCACTCTTATATGGCTCCGTTGAAATGTCAACAGAACCTAGTAATACCGGGGGAAATCCAAGTTCAAAAGCTGTTAAGGCCATGTTCTCAAACATTGGCATAAACGATATTTTTGGAAATATTCAAGGGAAGTTCCAATCGAACTCATTGTAGGTGATTTCTTGGAAGTTTAATAGAGCGCAGCGAAGAATCTTCTTGTTAAGGTGCAGGAGATCCTTCCCTTCGTTCAGGATGACGGGAGAAGAGCGCGTTTTACTCGCTATAAGTTCAGAAATATCATTCGTTCAGCCACATAAAGCACAGTATACACACAAGGAGGTACTTCATATGGACTTAAGCGGTAAGGTTGCTATTGTGACGGGCGCAGGACAGGGAATTGGTCAAGCAATCGCTTTGCGGCTTGCAGGCGTAGGCGCAGAGCTCGCTGTCGTGGACCTGAATCCCGATTCCATCGGGACGGTTGTGCAAGAGATTGAAGTGTTGGGACGCAAAGCCCTCGCAATTCAGGCAGATGTCTCGAAGTTTGATCAGGTGAAAAGCGCAGTCCAGCAAACATTGGAGACCTTCAACCAGATCGACATTTTGGTGAACAACGCAGGAATCGTCGGGAAAACCGCGCCGTTAACAGAATTGGACGAACCGGACTGGGATGTGGTCCTTGATGTGAATCTGAAGGGCGTCTTCCTCTGCTGCAAAGCGGTCATCGATCACATGATCCAAAGGCGGTACGGCAAGATCGTGAGCATCACCTCGATTGCTGGCAAGGAAGGGAATCCAACGCTCATCCCTTATTCAGCTTCCAAAGCCGGCGTCATCTGCCTGACCAAAGCCCTGGCAAAGGAGGTCACAGAGCACAATATAAACGTCAACTGTGTTTCACCGGCGGTCATTGAAACTCCAATCTTGAAGACTGTGGCTCCAAAGACTGTTGATTACATGGTGAGCAAAATTCCGCTCGGGCGCGTTGGCAAACCGGAGGAGGTCGCTGCGGTGGTGCATTTCTTAGCGACAGACGATGCCAGTTTCGTGACTGGGCAGTGTTACGATGTCAGTGGCGGCAGAGCGACGTATTAGGGCGTGTGTGAGAAGGCCAACGAACCTCTTAATAGGTTCTGTTGACAAGCTGTCAGCGAAACAGAAAACCAGAAATGTGTTTCCAAAAGATATGTTCTCTCCACGTTTCACGTTTCACATTCTGCGTAATCCAAAGAACCCGCTAAAACGATTGGGTTATATACTCTCACTTCTAATATGTATCGGCTGCGCAGGAGGCAGCAGTAGGCGTCAAGCCACAATCTTGATGGTTGAACTGAGAGCTCACCTTCAGCCGCTGACAACAATTGGGACCTATGTGGGGTTTGATCAGAAGACGGATATGCTTTATATGGGGAATGCCCTCATCGATCGGTGGATCTATTTGAACAAGGATTCTCAACCGATCCAAACAATCCGCTACACCTACAAACCTTCGGGACAGAACTACGTCGATCTGCTAAGCGAGGAATTTCGGTTTCGGATTGGGAAGCTCGTCTTTTCCGGGGATAGCCGCCTGCTGACTTACGATACTTATCAGATCTCCCAGAAAATTGGCGGTGTCAAGCAGGTCACGATTCAGTTCACATATACTCCAGAGGAGGAATCGAAACCGATTTTTCATCTGCAGGTTCACTACGAGATTTATCCGGATCTGCCAATCATCCATAAGTGGCTAACGATTCAGAATCTGACGGATTCGGACTTTTATCTGGAAGATATAGCCGTCGAGTCCCTATCTTTTTTCGCGGCACGGGTAGACCGTCTTCAAATCTGGGGTTGTGAGATGTCGGGACAGCCGGAGGAAGCGCAATCTCCTCCTTGGGAGGGGGGCACAGCGGAGACGTTTGTTCTCGTGCAAGACCCCGGTATCAATGGCGGTGTGGTGTTAGGCAATGAAAGCGCAGGTATCCTCAAATACTACGGAGTCTGTTCGGATCGGGATACCATGTTGATCGGCTTAACCCCGACAACTGCTATGAACGGAATTGAAATCCGGGTTCCTCCAAAACGGTCGATGAACACCCCTAAAGTCTGGACGATGCTCTTTCAAGGACCTCCCCAAACTGCCGTTGAAGAGGTAATCGAAGATGTTGTGGCGCATGGTTCGCCATATTCTAAAGAGCCAAGCTCCCAAATGCCTGCAATTAGATGGGCACAGTTGGGTTCTGAATGGAACATGCTAGGAAAATCGCTCCGACAAGGCGATCTCGTTGTGTTTGATTACGACTGGAACGTTGAAGAACTGGAGCGACTGAAGCGAGTCAGTCAACAAGTTCACGAAAGCGGGGGAAAGGCCGGTATTCATCTTCCAGTAGCTGACATTCGCACGGACGTTTTGGATCGCCCTGAGTGGCGACTCACGCCAGTGCCTGTGCTCCAGCCGATGTCAAAAAGGAGAGATGAGGAGATAAGGGAACAAAGGGAAGGAGGGAAGGAAACACAACAATCCACAATCGAGTCGAGATCCGAAATTCGCGCGGCGAATCGGGTTATTTATTGTGTTTTGAGTGATTACGGTTACTACCTCTCTCAAGCAGTGAAAACGCTCCTTGAAGAAACGGAAGCAGATCTGCTCATCTTTGATGGCGCGATATTAAGTCCGACAGGCGGCCTGCTAAAAGGCTGCGATGCGTTCGGACATGAGCATTATACACGTGCAGAGTCAATTGGCGTAATCTATCGTTGGATTTTCGATTTTGCTAATCATCTGCGTCGGAAATACCCAGATCTGCAATTGGGGATTACAGCGACTGCTTACGGTGTGAAGTATCCAGACGCCGCATGCCTTGCGCATTTTGATCTGTTCTTCGATTATTTGTCGTTAGATTCACCGTAATTCGTCCATTCGCTGATGCACTTTGCTTTTAAGGCTGGATAATCCGACTCTGCTTGAGCGTTTTGATCTCCGCTTTGAGGCGCTCAATCTCCTCTTGCCAATCCGCTTCCCTGGGTTCCCTAAAGGCAATGATAATCTGTGGAACGCCAACGAGTACTGTGATAAGAGCGATGGGGGCAATCACAAACGCCATTAACCTTTGCAGCCGTTTGTCTATCGCCTCGAATCGGGTCTCCATTTTTGCTTCTAAGACAGTGATTTTCCTTTCCAATGCGTTGATTCTCGCTTCGTGAGCAGCGAATTTTGCGTCCATGTACTCCCGAAGCTACGCCTAGCTTTTTTGGACGATAGCTTCGATTTCGCGGAGGTCTGCCTGCGTCAACTCGGCTTGAATCTATTGTATTATCAAAAGAAGAATCAGTCCAATCGCCAAAGGTATTTTCATGAAATTTCTTCCCTTGAAGGCTTGACAACTCGATACGGCTTCACTTTTGCGCACCACCCACCACGTATGACGTTTTACGCATCACACTTCACATCTTTGCAAGAGGGCTTTACTAAATTAGGCCGCTGCTAAAACCTTAAACACGGCATCAGTCAACCGGGTTAATTCTTCTGATGAGATTGTAAAAGCAGACATGATATAAACAACATCGTTAAACGGCCTGAGCCATACGCCTTCCTTTATAAATCTTTGCTGGAGTTCAAATATATATTCCCAGCTCGGGTTGAACAACTGAACTACACCAACAGCCCCCTTCACTCTTACATCCGCAACATTATCTAATTTGCGGCAGGGCTTTAGTTCCTCCCGTAACTGCGCTCCAATCGCTTGGATTTGTGCTATCCGGGGTTCCTGTTCAAACAGATCCAACGAGGCATTGGCGGCTGTGCAGGCGAGTGGATTCGCCATGAATGTGGGCCCGTGCATAAAAACAGTCTCTAGCGTGTCCGAGAGGAAGCTCTCAAACACCGCTTCCGTGGCTAACGTTGCAGCCAGCCCCATCGTACCACCGGTAAGCGCCTTACCCAGGCACATCATATCAGGTGTAATGCCGGCTTGATTGCACGCAAACATCGAGCCGGTACGACCAAACCCTGTAGCAATTTCGTCGGCGATGAACAGGAGATCATACTTCTTACAGTGTCGATAAATTTCAGCGAGAATCTCAGCGGAATGGAATTTCATTCCTCCCGCTGCCTGAACAAGGGGTTCGATAATGAGGCCAGCCACCGTGTCTTTAATCCCCTCCAGCGATTCTTCAAACGCAGAAAAATCAGATTTGTCATTGGGAAGGTCGAAGATATACTGTTTGGGCATATAATTATTAAACGCCCGGTGCATACCCTTTTCAGGGTCGGAAAGTGACATGCAGCCCATGGTATCACCGTGATAGCTGTTCCGAAAGCAGACAAACTTGTTCTTATACAGCTCCTTCCGGTTGGACCAAAACTGGACAGCTATTTTCATAGCCACTTCAACAGCAGTTGAGCCTGAGTCAGAAAAGAATACACGATTTAATCCCGGTGGAGCGATAGAGACGAGTCTACTGGCAAGTGTGTAAGCAGGTTCATGGGCAAGCCCCGCAAACATAATATGTGACAAAGTATCAAGCTGTCTTGAAACCTGTTTCATAATATGAGGGTGTTGGTAGCCGTGACAAGCACACCACCATGACGCAATTCCGTCAATCAATTCCTGACCATCCGCCAGCGTCATACGAACACCGCTTGCCGAGACAACCGGCAGGGGCAAAGGTACAGTCTGCATCTGCGTGTAGGGCAGCCAGATGTGGTTGAATCCTTCTGTTTCCCACTTGGGAATTCTGTGCGGTTCGGACATATTACGCTTTAGGGAATACATCATGCGTGACAAGTGATACGTGGGGGTGGTGTTCTATCACATAACCCGTGAAAAAATCTGTTCTGGTTGGCGTATCGATAAGACTGTCAGAGATTTGAGTTCAATGAATTCAGGGGTTCAATGAACCCTTGAACTCGAACCGGTTGAAACTTTTCACGCTAGTAAATGGCGTAGGTTAATCATGAACCTCTGCACTTTTGGGATGTAAATGTTGTCGTTCCGATGGGGGTTCTCAAAGGTTTAGTACCTAGGTAATAGAACACAAAATCGTCCTTGAGATGTCCCTCCTCATCGGATCCCTCCATTTTGAATTTGCCCGCCATCTGCAGGATGCCGTAGGTGCCAGCCGCTCAGTGAGTAGCTGATTCCAGAGCTTGCTTAGGGGCTTTCGTACCAAACTCGTCCATGAGCATTTTATCGATTTCCAGCACATCAAGGGCGATCTTGGGGGGGGGGGCTTTTTTGACCGTTGGCATAGCGTTCTTCCCTCCAAAATAAAAAAGCGGAACCCGGAGAGCCACTCCAGATTCCGCTGTCCGAATTCAGATTTGTTGCAACTACCCCTTGATTTTCGCATAGTGGACCGGACGTTCAATCACGAGATCTCCGACCTTCCCGGATTTCGGGACGATGATCTGGAGGACTTTGTCGCGACACGTTGCCTGGAAGTTTTCGGGGCACCCTTCGATGTGAAAAACATTCCTGAATCCGATGGGGAACGAGCTTGCACGTCCAGCCACCTCAGCAAACCGGGGATCTTCCAGCTTCGTTTCCACAACGACAGCGCCCTCCCCAAGATTCACCTGATATGCGTAATCAGGCATCCGATCCGGCAGATTGTACCTCTTCTTATACACGCACTCAGGTACCCAGCGCGAAAACTCAATTTCAATGATATAGCGATCTACTTTTTCTTCCATCCGATTGACCATTCCGTAACGACGATAGCGTTCACGGACATCCTCTGCATAGATAGGACCATCAGGATGGCCCTCCTCATCAACAGTAGGGACGGCTCCCGGCATGGTTGAACGTGGCGCAGTCGGTTCAATTGTAATTACATTCCTCAACACTGGCAATAATAATAGACGCGTGATAAGCGATGGAATCCAACCGTATAGCGCTGCGCCATATCGAGATTGCTCTTCGCTCTCCATTGTAGTGAGATTACTCTTGAATCGGTAGATTCCCTCAACAATTGCAAGCGCAACGCCGAGGAGAATCGCAAGATTTCCTCCGCTGCTAAACAGGTTAATATTCCACACCTTGACGGCAAGCAGGAAAAACAGAAGCGGATAGAGCGTCAAATTAATGAGGCTGTTAATCCCTGTTGAGATTGCTGAACTAAAGATGACTGGATTGGCAGCCATCTCCTCGAGTTCACGCTTAAATTTCGCATCGAATGCCCCCAGCAAGGGTTGAGAGAGCATCACGAACGGGCGCAATGCAGGACGGATCGAAGATTTGGGCGCCTCGATCGTTTGCACAAACTCTTCAATGCCAATTCTGTTCTCATCCGCTTCAGCGCCTTCTCCACCTTCTCCTGCTGCGGCGCCTGCTTTTGTGGGCTTAACAAAATCCTCAAAGAATTTCTCATTTAACTCAACATAGGAAGTCCACTGCTCTGGTACGTCGTCAAGTATGAAAATTGCGGAGACCGGACACGCTGGTTCGCATGCGGCGCAGTCGATACATTCGGCGGGGTTAATATAAAGTTGCTTTTCCCCTTCTTTCGTATGAATACAATCAACCGGACACACATCAACACACGCCGTGTCCATGACATCAACGCAAGGCTCGGCAATCACGTAAGCCATGTTCTATCTCTCCTCAGACACATCTAATCTTTTGCGTTGTCTACTGTTTCGGAAAATTTGGGCACGCAAATTATACCACAGCGCCAATCCCGTGACAAGCATTTCTAAAAAACGATCTTTGGTCAGGAACTATTCCTCTACTTCGATACGTACTTCCTTCTCTGTCTCCGCGCTCTGGAGCAGAGCTTCCATCATCTGCTGCACGATGAGACCGTGGCGGAGTGGTGCTGCACACGGTTTATCATCCAAAATGCTGTCGATAAAATGCGCAGCAATGTTATCCCAGGATTCGAGGCCTTTGGGGGGCTCAACGCTGACGTCCTGCAACGCACCGTTTTCTGTGCGGTAGAGCGTCAGCGGATTGAGTTTGGCACCTGCTTCTGTGCCAAACAACTCAATCTGAAACTCGCCCGCTTGGTGCGAAGCCCAAAAACTCTCAACCTGTACGCCAATGCCCTTCTCGAAACGGATAAAACCACCGGCATAGTCATCCGCGGCGTACTGCTCATAGAACTTTTTAGAGGGAGTGGTGCCAGTCGAATAACCTAATCCTCGGAGACCAAACTTCGCTCCGGCAGCGCCTAACACGCCAATGGGTTTGGGCATGCCCAGCATCCACCACACAGCGTCGAGAACATGGACGCCCATATCCCGGAAGGCACCACCGCCCTTCTGAATGAACCCCAGGCTCCGAGCTGGAATCCCGTTTCTTCGGACGCTACGGGCCCTTGCGTAGTACAGTTCACCGAAATACTCCTGACGTTCCAAATTCCCAAGATATTGACAATCGGAGCCAAAGCGGGTGGAAAGAGACATCATGTTCACAACCCCTGCTGCCTCTGCCTCCGCAACAAGCTTTTTTGCAGCTTCCTCCGAATCAGCGAGCGGTTTGGTCACCAGAACATGCTTCCCATTTCGCACGGCCTCCAACGCAACAGGGACATGCCATTGATTCGGCGTCCCTACAAAAATGGCGTCGATTTCCGGATCTTTGCACATATTCTTATAGTCAGTGTAAAATTTGACTTCCTCTGGCAATTCTTTCGCAAATGCTTTCATGCGATCTTCCAGCAGATCGCAGAGCGCAATGACTTGTCCGCGCGGATTTCTTGCCAGGGCGCGTCCATTCGCTCTACCGATGCCCATACCAACAACTGCGACTCGTACTCTGTCAGTAAGTGCCATTCAGTTTCCTCCAATATTTGTGTCGTAAATCATGTTATCCAAACTGGGATGGTTCATTTGAACTCTATCACTAAATACGTGGTGGTTTCATCAGCCGAGAACGTATTGCGCACTGCGTAGGAGGCAAGATGTTTCACGCATTACGTTTCATTTTTTCGTTTTCATGGCACGAGAAGGTCACGGCGCAGATTTCTCACAGGTTTAGTGATAGTACAGAAACTCTATCTGTAGAGCAACCTTTTCAGCGATCGTCTGCCTAGCAGATATGATATGCCCCACACGCCAATGAGAACGCTGAAGGTGGCAGCAATCGAGATCTGTTGCACAGTAGACATTGAAAAGTTCGGTTTTCCCCCAAAGGGGTGTATTTCGCTAAGAACGACAATTTCCATGACCATGATTGGGACAATGAGCAGTATCAGGTTAACAGTCATCGTGACCAGAATTGTCGCAAGCCGCAGGACTGGCCGCCTGCCGGAATCCCGCCCCGTTTCTCCGATTTCCGCCACCCAGGGCAACGCGCCGACTGCCGTGTTGAACGCAGTTGCCGCAGCCGTGATCACCGTAGTCATTATCAGAATTGGCGTCCAGAGCCATGGCGATATCCTGAACAGAATTAATCCCAAAAGAAACCACACGTTTACGTAAGTCACGGCGCAGAGTGTGCCGATAAGAAATTTGCTATTGAAAAGCAATGCCGGCGAAATCGGGCTCGATTTTAACAGCCACCATGTTTTCGCTTCCGCCTTGCAGCCTCCCCATGTTAGGCCGGCCGTCGCCATCACACTGTAGATCATGATCTGAACGGCGATTCCTAACAAGGGCAGATGTATCCCGTGACCGCTTCCGCCATCTGTCCGTATTTCATAAGCTGCGGCAAATACTAGTATCAACTGGATAAGGATTAGCATGATAACCATTGCCGCTCGCCCTTTGTGCCTGATGAAGACCAGAAAATCCTTTGCCATCATCGAACGAATTTTGCCCCGACCCAGAATGGCAGATTTCGCACGTTTCCTGCCTCTCCATTTGGTATTTACTTCCACGCGCCTAGCGCATTCCCAACTCCGATGGTAGATTTTGGAAGCCAACAACACACCCAGAACCGGTACCCCCCCACTGACAACAACCAATTGGATTGCCCACCGCAGCGGTTGAAGCCCCAATTCGGGAAGCCAGTTCATCATTAACTTCGCAGCCCATAAGTGAGGATACCAGTCAGAGGCGGGGGCTTTCAATCGAGCAAGGAGAAATTGGGCAATCTCATCTGACCGCCCGAGTGCAAGGAAACTTGCCGTCAGGAGAAATCCGACAGCCACACCGATTATTGCGCCAATGATTTTTAAGAACTGTATCATCCGCCGCGAAGAAAAAAAGCGCACAATAAACATCATCACAATGACAATCTCACTCACGATGATGACCAGTAAACAGAAGCAGATTGGTATCAGTGCAAGGTAGAAATGCCAGGGTAAATCGAAAAGTTGTCCGAATGCAATCCACGGCGGAAACAGCCAAATCACCATACTCAATAAATTTGAGGCGATAAGCTGGATTAACTTAAAGCCAAAAATGGTCGAGGGAGGCAGGGGCGACGACAAAAGGAGTGATGTGTCTGTGGCTTCGTAAAACTGCTTAATTGTGTCCTCCATCGCGTCTTTCGCTAGAATAAACACACCGAGCCCCATGCAGATGTTGATTGCGCGTAATAGTATGGTTTGTCCATGAGCGTCGCCCTGTTGTTCCACGATTCTGAAGAAAGCACGCCCCATCAAGTATAGTGCGGCGATCAGGACAAGAAAGCCGAGAAACTCCGCAATCTTTTTTCGCCTCTCTTCTGAGGCGTATCGAATGCTATTTATCCAGCCTTGCCAACTGGCTTTGAGCAACATTGATAATGTTTGCATATCGGGTATTGGAAATTCAGAAATAGAGTAGGCACCGTCCTGCGCTATGACTTACCGTTTGATGAATTTGATGCTATTTCCTTCCAAGATGTTATCAAAACCACACCAGTTTGTCAAAGGAATAGTAAGGAATCATTTAATCCCGCTCTTGACAGTTTCTTAAAAGCTATTGTATACTATCCATCACCGGTGCTGTCTGCTGTATTCAATAGACTTTACCTGATGCCATATTCTGAGGAGTTTAGTTCAAAGGAGGTTGTACCGCCGATGAGCTTTGTCCGAAGGTGCAACCCCTCACAACAGCCCACAAGACTTTTTGGGTGAGTTAATAGGCGTTTCGTGCCAAATTTCATTGGGAGAGATGAATCCCCTTTAATCTGGGAAACCTGATCAATTTTACAAGCGGAGGTTCATTATGCTAGAAAGGCGGAAGTTGCCTCGTTTAGCCGAAGAATGGAACCTGAGCTACCGTGTTTTGCATAAAGATCAATTTGCCAATGATCCTATGCGTCAGTATACAGTGAACATCAGCGGTGGAGGGATCTGCCTTATGGCTGAAAAAGAGATCAAAGAGGATACGATGTTGGCGCTTGAATTGGAGTCTGATCAGTTTCCGGCGCCAATCCTGGCTCTCGCCAAGACAGTCCGATGTAAGCGGACACGCAGCGGACATGAAGTCGGCTGCGAACTCTGGTGGGTTGGGTTGGATGGCAAAACAATGATGCCCAACAAGCGATGGCGGATTACATCGCCTCAGCCACTAAGGAAGCAAACAGCTCGACAACTTCATCATAACTTGGTAAACTCTTTCAAGAAACCAAACCATTGACTCATTTCTGCAATCGCATGAGGGAAATAAACATGCAAAACACATTTAACTTCAAGCAAGTACTAATCTGGCTTATCTTGATTTTATGTGCAGGCGTCGGTTATAGCCAGCAGTACGCCTCGATTTACCTGAAAAACGGCGATCGCCTCAGAGGGCGTTGGTTGGGCGCCGATGAAAAATCCGCTCGCATTGAAGTTTATAACCAGAGATTATCAATTCCATTCCGTGAGATTATAAACATCACGCCCTTCGATGATTTACGTCTCATCCCCGATGCGATTGCTGCAAAGCACTTTCGTGACGGTGAAGCTTTCTTGCAGTTGGGGATGCGCGAGAAAGCCAAAAATCATTTTATGGCTGCAATTGAAGCGTTTCCCAGATATGCTGACGCGCATTATCAACTTGGACTCCTCTTCCAGGCAGAGGGGAATAACGATGAGGCGCTGAAATACTTTAGTCGCGTTGCAAAGATCAACCCCGAAGCATACAATATGGCGACTCAGTTCAAGGAAGCTAGTGATGCTTACCTCGCTGCTGAAGAATACAGCAAGGCAGTCGACGCCTATCTGTTGCTATTTCATAACTATCCATACCATCAATCCGCGGAGCAAGCAGCTTATACAGCCGGATTTCTATTGACAGAGAAGTTGGATGAACCCGAGGAAGGACTGGCGGGACTTCAGAAAGCTGTGACAGAATTCCCGATCAGCGAATACCTAGAACGCGCCTTGTATCTCATTGGCTTGTTACAAACCGAATTGGGGCAGGGGGAGATGGCGGTGGAGACGTTAAGAAGCTTTATTCTGAATTATCCCGGAAGTCAATGGCTCGCCGAGGCTTATCTGGCGCGGGGCGATGCATATTTGCAGTTAAGGCAAAACAAAGACGCAATCGCAGACTTTAACTTTGTTTATGAGCACACAGCGAATCTCAAGATGAAACACGAAGCGCGGAAGAAACGCGACGAAAGTGCATGGACGATTTATAGGGTTTCTGATGATCTGCCGAGCAATCAAATCCAGGCGATTGCTGTGGATGGGGAAACCCTGTGGATCGGTACACCAAAGGGCCTGGCACAGATTGATGTCAGCATGGAATCGTGGCAGCCGATGACAAACATTGTCGGTTTCATCAACACCATGTTCGACGAAACAAATCCCATTAATGTTCGGGCGCTGGCTGTTGATGAACAGGAACTGTGGATTGGAACATTGAATAACGGCGTGATTCGTTATAACAAGCTAACGCAAATTTCCCAAACTTACGGTACACGAGACGGGCTTCCACATAACACAATATACGATATCAAAATCGACAAAGATAAAGATGAGGTCTGGATTGGAACCTTTTCTGGGGTTGCACATTATCATCGGTCAACAGAGCAGTGGACAGTGTACAACAAAAAGGACGACCTTTTACCCGCCGCCGATATCGTTGCACTGGCTGTCACACCGGAAAGGGTTTGGATTGGTACTTCTGAAGGCGGTATGGCAGTCTACGACCAAAAGCTCAACTATTGGCAAAACTTCGGCGGTCCCCTTGACGACCTTAAACTGAGACCGGACAGCGCAATCGTGAGCTTTGATGTAGGCCGCAATCAAATTTTCTTTACATGGTATCATGATGAGGACAAATCCAACGGGTATGGTGTTATCCAACTGGACACGTTAAAGAGTCAAGTGCAAAAGGTTATTAGTGGCGATCTGGTGCCACATCAAAACATTTACGTTGCCGTCAGCAAAAATGCAGACAAGATAGAGGAATCTCTCCCGGAGGAAATGGAAGAATCTCCTCCGAGGGAGATGGAGAAGCCATCTACGCTGTGGCTTGCGACAAACGATGGTGTGTACATAAAACATTCGGGAAGTTGGGAAGGTCCGATTGGATTTCCTGCGGATCGGCTCGGTGTGCTTGTCGTGAGTTGCATCGCACTTGGTGAAGGCGCCGCTTGGATTGGAACGTCTAACGGGGTCGCTAAGATAGACACCAGTGTATTTTATGCGCATTCGGTTAATAACTAATAGTGCTAGGTTCTGTTGACATTTCAACGGAGCCATATAAGAGTGGAGACAAAGCTGAGAAATCCAAAATAACGGACAGCTAACTTCTCAAACCGAGAGAAGATACGACGATACCATTTTATCTTGTTGATGAAACATTCAACCCGATGTCTTTCTTTGTATAAGTGTTTGTCATACGTTCTTTGGTCAACACGATGACTTTTTGGCGGTATCACCGCAATCGCTCCATTCGCCTCAATAACCGCGATAAAAGCGTCCGAATCGTACCCCTTGTCTCCAATCACATATTCACTGTTATATCCGATTATCAACCCTTCCGCCTCAGTTATGTCATGTCTCTGACCGGGTGTCAGATGAATTCTTAGGGGATTGCCTAGTCCGTCGACTGTGATGTGATTTTTTGTACTGAAACCGCCCCGAGACCGACCTAATGCTTGGTTTTCAGTCCCACCGTTTTTTTAAGGCGCCCGCCGCAGACGGGTGAGCGCGGCAGATGGTACTGTCCACAATAAGCGACTCGATATCGGGGTCAGAGGCGAAGTGGGGGTGCATCTGTGTGAAGATACCTTTGTCGCACCATCGAGCAAACCGCTTGTAGCGGGTGTTCCATTTGCCATAGGTGTCTGGTAGAAGTCTCCATTGAGCGCCGCTACGAGTCACCCACAGAACGGCTTCGACGAAGCGGCGTGTAGCAGCTTCGTCGCCAACATAGATGGTGGGACAGCTTAGAAGAAACCGGTATATCTTATTCCATTGTTCATCAGGTAAGGTTATTGGCGTCATTCTTCTATTATGCCACAACCTTATACTCAAATGTCAACAGAACCTAATATATCGCGTGAAACATTAAATAAATTACTCACCGATTTTGTCAACAAGGATATGGTAAAGGTGTGATGGTGCATTACTGAAATGATACTCGTAGCTGTCGCATATGACAGCAGTGTTCCTATTAGGCTTCACCTATCAGCCTCACTCAATTTCCTTGCCCTACTTTGCTTATAAAGTCCTGTTGTATCTCTTACCCACCCCTGTTTTATATGCGGTTTTTTTCTCCTATTCATCACGAACAGTATAGGGGCCAACCGATTGAGAACCGGTGGAGCCGTCTCGGTTTGTCCACTGGATGTTCAGTATTGCGGACCCTTCTGCCAAGGCGGGAGATGCTCCCCAGTTGCGACCTGATCCCGACGCTGCGGAGCCATTGATCGTCGCTGCCATGATACCCTTATCAAATGTCACTGAGAACTCCTGGTTTGACGGGATTGTGGCACCGGGGGGAGGCTCTACCGAATGTATCTTTGCGGAAGGGACAGTTTCGGGCGTGCGTTGGTTCGGAGGTATATATTCTGGGCAGGCATAATCCAATGTCCTTTTCCCCCCTTGCCACAAAACAATTATATCGACACGACAGCTCTTACCTGTTATCAGCAGTTTTGTGCCTGACAGAGTATATGCTTCAGCGCCATCGACACTCAAATCTTTTGGCTGTTTGTCGAAGTAAACCTCCCAATTTCGCCCATCATTATTCGCTTCGACAAACTGCGCCGGCGTGTCATCAATAACTATCACCTCACGATCGCAGCCTCCCATCACCACGACCGCAAACAGAAGGATAGTCCAACCTCTGGGACTTGTCAGGGCTCGCCCTAACAATCCCATCATCAAAAACCATTTCACTGTATATTTCCACTTGTCCATTATGATTTCCCTTTTCCATACTTAATCCGAGCCATCGCGCTATTTTGAGCGATTTCTGCGCTTGCGTAGTGACTCGGCATCCGAGAATCCTTCCATCTACCATCGACTTGCATTTCCACCAGCGACGCATTCCCGCGAGCCAGCGACACTGCCGAGCCAACCTGTAGTGAATGACCCGATACACGCCCCTTTACCCCACGGATACCTTTACTGCGCTTTTTGACGATCTCCCGTATCGCTTCAGGTGTGAGCCGTGCCGTTATCGGTTTGCCCCCCTTCAATACCCGGCGGAACAATACCCTACGATCGATGTGCGATACTTGAGTGAATCAAAGACGCGGTTTCATCAGGTATCTCAAGCCCCTAGGACTGATTCCGTGTTGCTAACTGATTCATGATTTTCCTCCTTTAATGTTCGGTAAGAACTTTTTCAGTTCAAATGGGATCGCGCTATCAATACATTGCATCCCGAATCGCGCTCTGGAGCTTCCAGTCGCCCCTTTTTTTTGCAAGTTCTAACGCCTTCCTAAAATCCTCAGCCCCTTTGTATCTCCCTATCTTTTTCTTTGCCAAACCTCGATAATAGTAAGCACGAGCATTGTCTGGGTCAAGTCGGACAGCGATGTCATAATCGGTAATCGCAGCGAAATATCGTCCCTTGTTGTATTTTGTCCAACCCCGCCAGATATAGGTATAGGCAGCATTTGGGGCAAGTCGGACAGCGGTGTCATGATCAGCAATAGCAGCATCATATTGTCCCAAATCAGCCTTCACACACGCCCGATTGGAGTAGAGATAAGCAGCATCAAAATCAAGGCTTATCGCTGTGTCATAATCGGCAATCGCTGCAGCGTGTCGTCCTAACCTGTATTTTGCCCAACCCCGAGAGTTGTAGGCATAGATAGCATCAGGATCAAGGCTTATAGCCTTATCATAATCAACAATCGCAGCGGCGTGTTGTCCTAATTCTTCCTTCGCCTTACCCCGATAGTGGTAGGATTTAGCATTAGCTGGGTTAAGGCTTATCGCCATATCATAATCGCTTATGGCTTCAAAGTATTGACCTTTATTCGCTTTTGCTTTTCCCCGATCAACATATGTCTGGCTGTCATCACCTTTTTTAGCACTTGGCTCTGTTTTAGCACTTTGGTTATGAGAGATGTCGGAAAGTATGCCGTAGAGTATCAATCCTATAAATCCTACGACGCAGGCAATCGCAACTATGGCGAACCCTAATAAATAAGTAGACATTTTCTTATATTGCTGGTATCCTATAGTTATTATGGACTATTCTTTAGATTTACGCAAACGCGTCTTAGATTTTATCGCAGCTGGCGGTGGCAAGACCGAAGCGAGCCGCCGTTTTTCCGTCGCCCGCTCAACACTGTATAAGTGGTTGAATGCGCCTGACCCGCTCAAACGTCAGAAACCAGGGACCCGTCGCCCGCGAACCCTTGACCCCGATGCGCTGAGAAAACATGTCGCTGATTTTCCAGACTAGACCTACGCCGAGCGCGCAGCTCATTTTGGTGTGTCAAAGTCTTGTATCGGGTATGGGCTGAAAAATATCGGTTGCACCCGAAAAAAAAGTCTCGGATATAAGGAGCAATGCGCTGAAAAACGACAAGCGTATCTTCAGCAACTCGCACAAGTGAAAGCCTCTGGTAAGTCTTTTGTTTATGTCGATGAGAGTGGGTTTCGAGACGAAAGTTATAGACGTTATGGGTATGCACCCAAAGGGGAAAAAGTCTTTGGACTTATCTCAAGCCAACGCACCCGGACAGCGACACTTATTGCGGCACGGGTGTTCAAAGGGAGCTGCAAAGCGGTAGATTTCAATGACTGGTTAGCTGAACAGTTATGTCCACGTTTGACTTCAAAACAGGTTGTAATCCTTGATAATGCGCGGCTTCACAAAACACCTCGGACCCGAGAGTTGATAGAGGCTTCAGGAGCGAGTCTGATGTTCCTACCGCCTTATTCTCCAGATTACAATCCGATTGAACACGATTTTGCCAATATCAAGCGATACCGAGAATATCACCCCGAAACCACACTTCACGATATTATTCAAATGTACCATTAATTCTAAGATCTACCATAGTTCAGGAACCCAAGAATTAGGGCTGCCATCGAAATCTATGGGTACTAGCTTCGTAAGATAACCCAAGTTGCGACCTATTCATCGAATATGTGAGTGAACTGAATATGTGAGTGAACTCAGAGCTGATTGATACTGCTAGCCAATACAAACAAGACCACTTTCAATTCAAATCCGTGTTGCGTTACTGCATGGATTGAACGTGGAAGCAGTTTGTTAATCAAACTGCCAGCCGTCTCAACAGACTTACGATGGTAATTAGCCAAGTAGGTCTCCCATGGTGGATACAGCCGCTTGGAATTCTTCTTGCGTACTGGCTTTAATTCGACTCCGACTGATGTAACAATATCTTCTATCTCATAATTATTGTATGCTTTGTCACCATAGCCCGGTGGCAAGTCGAAGTCAAACCACTGTAACCCTTCAACGTCCCCTGTACTGGCTGGGGTCACAAAAAATTCAACAGGGTGTCGACTCGCAGTCACTAGCAGATGAACTTTCAAGCCATAGAAATACCGACGTTTGGACGCTTGATAGCCTCGATATGCCTTATCGGTGTAGATTTTTGACCGACGAATGCGGAACAAACAGCAATTGGTATGGTATCCAGTGCATAGATTTTCTGTTGATTAAGTTGCACATAGCTTCGTCCCAAGATTTTGAACAATGTGGTGAACATCGGTTTAATCGACTTTTTGAAAGCATCTTGGGTATATAGCCATGAGTCTTTAGAAAGTCACAAGTGGTTTGCAAGTTTGCCCCGAAGAACAACGCAGCGACGATGCCGGTGGTCATCACTTCGGCATCAGACATCTGCGTTTGTGGGTGTGGTTTTGAGTTGAGTGCTTCTAAGCGCTTGTCACAGAGATAGAAAATGGTTACAATTTGTATGTCCATGGGTTTCTCCTTTAAGGTATTATGGTTTGGATTACCTCTACTTTAACGGAAAACCCATGGATTTTCAATTACTAGCAACTTGGGTTAAGATAATACTCCCAGGCGCTTCTAAGAATCTCACGTAACCGTTCCGGCGACTGTTCTGCGCTAATACGCCATGGCTTTAGAACAGAACGAACCTCCGGTGTTCTGCGGAAATTATCTATGTCGTATTTCTGAATCCCAAAGCGCTTGACAAGCTGGCTCGTCGGCATCCACTTGTACTTGAGAAGAAAGTTTTTCCAGTCAGTAGGTTCCATTCGTTCAGAATCCCATCAAACTCGTGCCACGACAATTGTCGATGTCGAAAACCTCGGTGAAGGATTTTCGATGCCGTCATTCTCATGGTGCATAGAAGTCCCCTCAACGTCGAGACGAACCCTTTTTGCCCCTACTCAGAGTCCGGCTGTTAGCGTCATTCTCTGAGGACGATTGAAGGGCGACACTCTCAAGCCCCCGTGCTTTCGTTGTTCCCCACGTCACCCTTTTCGGAGAAGACGTACCCACTTTGGAGGCGGTCAATGTTCCATGAAGGGATACAGTGGCAAGAACCCCGGCTGTAAGCAACATAGGAGAACCGTAGAAAAGGAAACTGTTTCGGGCTAGTTTTTTTCTCACTTGAGTGCCCCAGGTTAGGAGTCCAAGAAATGCTCCCAAACAACCTCCTACGAGTCCGTAAAGAACGGTTGCATACAAAAGCACGAAGGCTAGGGCATTAAGCACATTTTGACTGATTATTCGCACACAGGCTTCGACAAAGCCGATGACTCCGCCTGTGAGCAAACCAGCACCCGTCGAAAACCATATCATTTGCCCGAGTGGAGGTCTTTTCCCTTTCATCTTCGTTCGACAGTTAATCGCGTTGTTGTCTTATCTGTATAATGGATGTGAATGAGATACATGTCCCGCTTGGCGTGGGTTGGATCATCGAACGTCAGATAGACGTTGCCTGCCCCACTTGGCCCTTTAGGCTGCCATCCTTCGTATCCCATTTCCCTCCATTTCATTTGCCCTCCCGTTTCGACACCGGGCGATACCCATCTATTGGCATATTTATAGTGACTCGGAGATTCGGTCGCTGAAATACAAAAGTCATAACCAGATTATCCAACGCTTTTGTACCACCGTTTATCGACAGGCAAAAGCCGCTTTACCCAAAAGGTGTGAGCCGATGTTGATATTTGACCGGGGCTTTGCCCGCGCTAGGTATGTGATAAAGTACCTCAAAGCACACCAGATTCCGTTTGTGATGCGCGTCTGTCGCCATGTTGGATTCGAGGTCAATGGGGTTGTCAAAACGCTGAAACAGATGGATTCAACCGGTTTTTACCCGCAGATTCTTTACCACCGAACCGAGCAGATTCGACTTTCACCTCTATGTCGTCATCTCTGATTTCAAACCACCTCAGGGGATTGGAAATATATAGTTGCTAAGCGAAGAATGCAGATTGAACATGGGTTTCGAGACATCAAGAGTGGCTTTGGATTTGGAAGTCTTGTCCTCAAACAACCGACAAAATCTCGCATCAATCGGTTATGGTTGTTGGGGTGTCTCACTTACGGATTGTTGTTTATCACTTATCAGAAGTCCGGATATCGATGGGCAAAAGGGTTCAATACGACCAGAAAGTCCCATTCGTTGATTCGGGTGATAAAGCGGGTTATCTCTCAGGCGTGGGGAGGCTTGTGTCTTTCTCCCTTTTTCTCGTTATCGATTTGCAGCGGAGATATTGTCTCGGTCAGTTATTCTCAATGTTTCCCACCGATATAGCGCGTCAAATCCCGTCAACTCACGCTCCTTGAAAAACTGGGGGTAAATGAACTTACGAGTTACTGCTTGCGTATCCATCCGCAAGTGTGGTAGAATATCCCCCTGAGAATTCAGAAATTGTGCAAGACTTGTATCATTTTATTTTCAAGAGGGTAATCAGATGGATAGGAGCTACCGTGTCGCCATCGTTGGGGCAACAGGAGCAGTTGGCACGACAATGCGGCAGATTTTAGAAGAACGTGCATTTCCCGTTGCTTCGCTGAAGTTGCTCGCTTCCCACCGCTCTGCCGGTGAAATTTTGACGTTCAAAGATGAACCAATCGTGATTGAAGAGTTGACACATGATTCATTTGACGATGTGGATCTGGTGCTTTCTTCACCTCCAACAGGTGTCAGCCGTGAGTTTACGCCGACTGCCCTGAGAAGCGGATGTCTCGTCATCGACAACACGGGTGCGTTTCGGATGGACCCTGACACACCGCTGGTCATCCCCGAAGTGAACATACACGCGGCAATGCGGCATCAGGGCTTGATTGCCAACCCCAACTGTTCGACCATCCAGATGCTTGTTGCGCTCAAGCCTCTCTACGACGTGGCAGGGATGAAGCGTATTGTTGTTTCAACGTATCAAAGTGTTTCTGGGAAAAGCGGCTCCGCCGTCCTTGAACTGGTTGATCAAACAACGGCTGCGTTGGAAGGGCGTCCAATCACATGCGATAAGTTTCCGCATCAGATGGCGTTTAACGTCGCCTTCGATTGGGCCTTCCTTAATAACGGTTACAGCGAAGAAGAGATGAAGATGGTCAACGAGACACAGAAAATCCTTGAAGATGATACGATTGGTGTGTCGGCGACAACGGTTCGTGTGCCAGTGTTCTTCGCTCATTCCGAATCGATCAACATTGAAACGGAAAGCAAGCTCACCGCTGATGAGGCTCGACAGATTCTTTCCCAAGCCCCCGGCGTTACTGTTGTCGATGACCCGAAAAATTGGAAATATCCACTCGCTATCAATGTTGCAGGCAACGATGAGGTATACGTCGGCCGTATCCGCGAAGACCGCTCTATCGAAAATGGACTGAACTTGTGGGTCGTGGCAGACAATCTCCGCAAGGGGGCAGCATTAAATGCGATTCAGATTGCAGAAATCTTGGATCAAATTAATGTGTGATAATTAGGCACCTACTCAAATAATTTTTGATACGCTTCAGATTCTGCATACTTTTGCAAAGCTGCGATTCGCTGCAACATGAATGGGTAATCGGAGGCTAACCGGTTCGATCGCTGCCAACGGCTAATTCCTTTCTGTACAGGCCCCGGCAGATTTTCTAAAATCAACTCCTGTTTTTCTCGTATGATTTTTGTCTGTTCAAGGTAGTCCTCGACATTGAGTTCGACGATTTCAAACGGTATCGCCAGCTTGAAATTGAGCAACGTCTTCTGAACTATTTTCAGGTCTTGACAAGCAATCAGACCGGCGCGATCCGCGGAGAGCTCGCGAGCAAGTATCCAATCCACTAAAATCAAATCGCTAATCTTCCCCAAAAATGCGTTAATCAGTTCTTGTCCCCATTTGCCCAAAACGAACTCAAGTGAACTGATTCCGCCGGAGGTCAGGCTCTTGTAAAATACATGGTCGCATTTAATATGCCCCATTTGGCGTCCGATGGCGAACCGCAGCGCTTGAGCATTTGACTTTTCAATTAACTCAGAGGGTAGGATGATAAAAGGGTCCTTGAAGTTGACTGCATGAGCCTTCATTCCCCCTCCGCCGACAATGAAGACACGTGGTGGGGGCGAAATGTGTAAAATCTCCGCGCAGGCATTCACCTCCGTCTTGACCCATGTGAACTGTTTTTCTGTCACCAGTACCCCCTTACGCATCATCTTGATAGTCAATTCATAGTCCTGGGCATCAGCAGTATGTTGGCGTAACCACGGAACGATATATTTTTCTTTCGTCTTTAGCATTCGACGTATCAGTGCCGGAATCTTTACCTCATCAAACTTCCTCAAAAATTCCCTGTCCTTCGGCAACTGAAAATCTTGGGCATCAAGTTGTTTTGGGATTTTGTAATCAACATCTTGAGCGCGGATCGAAGCAGGTATAACCGTACAGATGAGGAGTAGAATAACTGAATTCTTCACGTTTGAAACTCCTATTAAGTAATTTTCAGGATTAAACTATACATTCCGTTTGTAGTAGTGCAATTCATTGCGTGTTTGGGACGGCGATGAATCGCCTCACTACAAACCATTACTTTCTTTTTGAAAATTACTTAAGTGTGACAGATGAAATGTAAAACTAATCCGAGTTGTGTTTGGCGAATTATACCATACGTCCTCAATTAGAATCAACCATCCGTTAGGAACCATAGGAGTCAAACAGAAGCATGTCCTCTACGCTTGACAACGAACTTGTTGAAATCTATGAACGGGAAGTTGAAAAACTGGTCGAAGCCGAGAGCAAATATCACTCGATACTCGGAGCGTCAGAGGTTTCGGCTATCGTTCGGGCATTTGGCTTCGCGCTCGAACACGGCGTCGATAAGGTTACTGTTCAGATGCTCTACGACGTGATCGATGACCGTTCTGGAGATTGACGTATGCGACTTGAGCGTATCATCCTTAAATCTTTCGGCTGTTTTAACCGCAGGGATTTCGACCTGAGCGAAGGAGTGAATCTCATCTTTGGCCCCAATTTCAGCGGCAAGAGCACCCTTGTCAATGCGATTTTTTTCACGCTGACGGGCAAGCCGATTATCCCTAAAGTGGGCTTGTCTGCAATGACTCAATCTGGCGCACGGGGTGGCACGGCGGGGCTCAACTTCTGCAACGGAGAGCAAAGTTATCAACTTTTCCGATCGACACACGGAGAAGTGCAACTCCGTCTTAAAGAAGAAAATAGTGAAAAATGGCGTATCCTTTTCACCGGCAAACGTTCAGCGGACGAAGACCTGAGAAAGAAGTTCCATTTCAGCTATCATCACCTTGCAGCGGCGACCTTCCTCAGGGAAGGAGAAATCTTTGAGTTCCTTGCGCGACAGCCCGCAGACCGTCGGGATGTGCTTTACGCATTGCTCGGCATCGATCGGTTGATGGAGGTGCGGCAGCGTTTCATTGAAGGGCGGCGGATTGCCAAGCGGGAGGAGAAGCGGATACAGAAGTATCAGCGCAGCGTGCGAGTCACGAGCGTCAAGAACCACCGTGAAGAAATTGCACAGGCTGAGGCGGAATTGAAGAATCTGGAGGGTGAACACGAACTTCTGTCAAGCAAAGGCAATGAAAGCAGTGACGCAACACTCATCGCTGAACTGAATCAGGCGCACACGCGGTTTCAAAAGCAGATTGACGTGCTGACTCAAGAGCAGGTGTCGCTTCTCAGCGGCTTCAATGATGTTGACCACCTGCGCGCTAAAATCAAAGAAATCGAATCGACAACGGCTAACGCCGGTGGATTGGAGAGGCAGCGGGAGGAAATCATTCAGCAGATTGGCAGTCTAACCAACCAGATCCAAACGCTTACGACGGAATGCGAAACTTTACGCCAGCTTATTGACAGCGACCAGGGCCACTGCCTAACCTGCCATCAGCCGGTGCAGCAAGAGATTATTGCGAAGATCATTGAAGAAAAAGAGTCGGCAAAGGCTGCACACCAGCAGGAACTTGAGACGCAGCAGAAACTCCTTGACAAACACACCGCGAACATCAATGCCTTGCGTGAACTGAAGCAGCGGCATCAACGGATGCAAAGCAAGGTTGAACAACTTGAGCGCATTGAAGCGCAACTCGCGGAGCTCCAACGTGAATTCGATACCGTCGCGGATCGGTTACACGCCTTGCAGCCGACTTCTCCCACGCAAACAGACACCCCGCCAGATGAGACTTCCGATCCCGCAAAAATCGCCCAGCGCAGACACCAACTCAAATATCGAATCGACAATTTGCGCAGGCGGCTCGTCGGGCTCAACAAGGAAGAGGCGGTTATCGCCCATAAGCTCGAAGAACTACAGCGCACACAAGGGCAAGCGAACCAAAACTTGCGAACCCGCCTCAGTTTTGAACTCGCCTGCGATGGCGTTGAAAAAACGATCGCCTCCCTCCAGCGAACGATTCTCCAACCCGCCGAAGAAGGGCTCATCTGTTGGTTGAAGCGGATGAATCTTTCCCAATTTTCTCAGGTCGATCTCAAAAACCAGCACCTGCTCCCCTCCCTCAACGTCGAAGGCTTCGAGCGCAACCTGATGCTCCTCAGCGGCAGCGAAAAAATGATCCTCTACCTGTGCTTCAAAGCCGCGTTATCGGAAGCATTGGGCAACCCGGGTTTCTTCGTCTTCGATGACCCCACCCTCCACCTTGATCCGGAGCGCAGAGATTCCATGATCGTCTTCATTCAGCGGCTTGCCGAGGAGCATCAGGTCATTGTGACGAGCAATGACCCGGATGTTCGGGATGGATTGCCGGACGTGCATGTGATTGAGACGGTATCATAGACTGGCAGTTCGTGAGGTAAGCACAGCCCTATAGAACTGAAAATAACACACAAGTATAGCATGACACCCATTATGCATCAACAAAGTGCCTCGCCCGTATCCCCGTCAAAAATATGAATCCGCCCAGGTGCAAAGCCTATCCAGAGCGTCTGTCCAAGTCGGACTTCAAGCATCGGATTAACTCTCGATTTCAAGATCACATCTTCATCCGCCTTGTTTTTTCCGAGATTCAGATCGACAATCGTTTCCGCGCCGAGAGGTTCAAAGTTGTAGACTTCCACGGAGATGTTTTCGGGGGTTTGTTCAAGACTCACGAGCAGATCCTCGGGATGCACACCGAGAACCAGATTTTGACTTCCCCCGGCTTCGATTAAGGTGTGGGCGATGCTTCTCTCTTTGACCTCGATCTGATGTCCCCCAATCAACTTCAGATAGACCTTTTCCCCAGAAACAGCGAGTTGACAGGGGATCAGGTTCATGCTTGGGCTGCCGATGAAACCGGCGACGAACAGATTCGCTGGGTGGTCGTAAATCTCCGTCGGTGTGCCAACCTGTTGAACCCGCCCTGCTTCCAGCACGGCAACGCGGTCCGCCATTGACATCGCTTCGATCTGATCATGGGTGACGTATAACGTCGTGGTTTCTAGTTGACGCTGCCGCCGCTTAATCTCTGCCCGCATCTCCGTACGGAGTTTGGCGTCCAGATTGGAAATTGGCTCGTCCATCAGGAAGAGTTGGGGACGCCGCACCATCGCCCTACCGAGCCCAACCCGTTGTGTTTCCCCGCCACTGAGTTGATTCGGCTTGCGTTGCAGGAGGTGTTCGATGTGCAGCATTGACGCAATCTCCGTGACGCGGCGATTAATCTCGTTCTCCGATAGGCCACGCGGATGTAGCGGAAACGCCATATTTTCGTAGACGGTCAGGTGGGGGTACAGGATATGCGCCTGAAACACGAAGGCGACATCCCGCTCGGCTGGTGTGAGGTGGTTAATCTGTTGATTATCCAAATAGATTGCGCCGTTTTCGGGCAGGTCTAGCCCGGCGATACAGCGCAAGGTGGTCGTTTTGCCTGCTCCAGTCTGACCGAGCAGGACGAAGAATTCCTGATCGTGGATATCAAGGTTGACCCCGTCAAGCGCAATGATGTCATCGAAACGCTTTGTTAGATTTTCAAGTGTAACGGTTGGCATAGTGTTGACATACTCCCACACGCTAAAGCGTGGGAGTTCGTAGCCCAACCCCCACGTTCTCGCGTATGAAATTCTTCTATCAACAAGGTCAGCCAAAATACCCAGCGTATTGTCTATCAAGAGATACCAATACTGTCATGCTATAGTATCTGGCTCAATCAGCCCGGAACAATAGCGCAACAAGGCTAGGTGTTTCTCATTGAGCTAGGCATGTTGTTAAGCGTTGAGTGGTATTATTGACCCTCGCCAGCCATGTCATCCATGCCAGCGGCAGCTAGGCTAAGCATCAGCGCTTGGATGGTAAAGACACTGTCCATGCCGGGTATAGGGTCCACGCCGGCCGTAGCGTGGCAGCCGTGACAACCTGCTTGACTGTTACCCTCGTTGTATAGCCACCCGTTCTCTGCATCATACATCGAATCGTCAGTTTTCTCCATTCTCTCGGTTTTCGCGACAGCGGTGTTAGTGGCATCCATGATATCCTTGACAACTATAGTCCCGACAGGGAAAGTAGTCATCCCATCTTGCAACGCCATAACCCCGACATCGTTGATGTAAATGGTGCGGGCGTTCTGACCGTGTACTACACCGGAGCCAATAGCGGTGGGAAGAGTAGCACTCAGCCACGAGGTGTAGTCGGCCATCATGTCGTCGGTCATCATACCGTCGTCAGTCGTCATACCGTCATCGGTCGTCGTGGCATCCATCGAGAAATCGACGAAGACACTGTCCATGGGGGCTGCAGTGTGACAGGCATGACACCCTTCGGCTGCGTCTGGGAGTCCATCCCCCTTAACCTGCATGTAGTCAGTGTTTTCATCAGGGCGAGCATATTTCTTGTATGTCCACCCGTTATGGCGCGAATCGTCCGTTTTCATCATTGTCGCGACTTTCTGGACAAACGTGTTCGCGTCATCCATGATTTCCTTGACAATTATAGTCCCGGCGGGGTAAGCGGTCATGTTTTCATCTTCCAACGCCATAGCCCCAACGTCATTTATGTAAACGGTACGGGCACCCTCGCCGTGTACTCCACCGGTGCCCGTAGGTCCGGGATAGGAAACCTTCGGCAGCCACGAGGTATACATTGAGATGTACATTGGCAGACCCATCATCATATCCTCCTCCGGCATTGGCGGTGCTAACATGTCCTGTAGCATATCGCAGGAGATGAAGACAAAGCAACCGATTAAAAGGGCGATCAGACCCACCTGAAATTTTAACATTGTTAACACTCCTTATTTTAAGATGTGTTTCGTAGCAAGTTTTGGAAACTTGTAAGCTACGTCAAAAGGTAATGACAAGATACTAATCTATTGGTGCATAGGCGCAATGAATCGCGTTCCTTTCAGCAAAAGATAGGCACTCGCCAGATTTATATTCTACATAACTTCGTTGTCAATATACCATATTCCGATTTAACCTTCAACGATTTTTTTGCAAGTAGGTTGATACTTCGCTGTAGAAATTTGGGAAATGCTGTAATTATCGCTTTATCTGCCAAAAAAACAGAACTAGATTTCCTGCTTTGTTCTTTTAATTTTTATCGGAAACTTACCTGTGAAAAGCGAAACGTAGATGGAGCTAGCAGCCCTGGGAACACATTTCTATTTTTTCACCGCGCCAAATGTGACGCCGCGTAGCAGGTGCCCCCGCATCAGAAAGGTAAAAATCGCAACGGGTAAGAGGAAGACAAAGGTCGCAGCTGCGATTTTTCCCCAATCGACGCCGCTAGAGCCGATTGCGCTCGTGATCGAAGGCGGGGCGGTCACTGCTTTGCCGCCGACTTCGGTCAACACCAGCGCAAACGCGAACTCATTCCACGCGGTGATTAAACAGAAAACGGCTGTCGCAGCGATGCCTGTCACCGACTGCGGGAGAACGACTTTGATGAAGGTCTGGAAGCGGGTGTAGCCATCAACAAGGGCAGCGTCTTCGTACTCTCCCGGGATTTCGTCAATGAAGCCTTTCATGAGCCAGACCGCGAAAGATACGTTGAAGGTTGTATAGAGCAGGATGAGTCCAAGGTGGGTATCGCGCAGTCCGAGTGCGCTGTACATCAAGTAGATTGGGATGACAACGACGACGGGGGGAAGCATGCGCGTGCTGAGGATAAAAAAGAGAAGATCTTCCTTGCCTACCACTTTGAAGCGTGAAAACGCATAGGCAGATAGTGTTCCAAGCCCAATGGCGAGGACGGTGCTGCCGAACCCAATGATGATGCTATTCAGCAGTTGGTGAAAGTATTTCGATCCGCCGTGCACCAACGATGCGCAGACAGCAACAATGGCCAAGATGCCAGCACTGACGAGGGAAAGACGAATTCGTCTTGCATCATTGGTCTTCCAGGGGGAAATCAGCAGATAAGCGGCAATTGCATAAATCGCCAGCATCAGGAAGCTGTAGTTGGTTGTGGTCGCAAGCCCATAAAGGCAGGTTAGAATCACCAAACCATTCCACAGCAGTGCAAACCGACGCACAACGGCTATGTGTTGCAACGGCAAAAAGAAGATGAGAATCCCAATCAACCCTTCTACAATGAAAGCATAAGTAAAGCCGGGGACTTCAGGGGGCATCAGCTTCTGATAGTGTTGAAGTGTCACTCGAAACACGAATTTGGGAATCTGCGTGACAATATCGCCCGGTGATTTCAGAGATGTGGCAACAATCCAATAGATCGGGGTGAGATAGACCAGCACGGCAATTGCAATCGTGGCGAGCGCCAGGTAATGCCCAAATCCTCTGCGGCCTGTATGTATCATCTTACGCCTCTCCCCTAACTTTATTCAGATATTTGACGTAAATGTTACTCAGCGCAACGATGATGATCAGGAGAATGTAAGCCATTGCACACGCCTTGCCGGTGTTATAATTCCGAAACGCGAGTTTGTAGAGGTTCATCGAAACGGTTTCTGTCGCCGTGCCGGGCCCACCTTCACGAGTCAGCACATAAACAATATCGAACATCTTGAAGGCATCCATCGTGCGGAACAGGAGTGCGATCAGTAGCAGGGGGGAAACCAACGGCAGGGTGATCCAACGGAACTTGAACCATTGGGAGGCGCGGTCTACATCCGCAGCTTCGTAGAGATACTTGGGGATAGCGGACAAGCCAGCCAAGGAGATCAGTATCATGAACGGCGACCACATCCACGTATCGACAATCACGACAGCGAGCATAGCAATCTTTGGGTCTGTCGTCCAGCCGATCGGTGCTCCGAGCAGCGGACTCAAGAAGTAGTTAACCAACCCCGAAGCATCGGACGCAAAAAGGAATCGCCAGAAGAGACCGACGACAACCGGCGAGAGCATCATTGGTAACAGGATCAGTGTTGTCACGAACCCCTTATAGCGAAAGTCTCGATTGAGGAGCAACGCTAACCCGAAACCGATGATAAATTGGGTGATGACGGCGAGTACGACAAAGTAAGCGGTGGTTTGAAAATAGCCCCAGATTTCCGGATCGGTCAGTAACCGTGCATAGTTCTGGACACCGATAAACTTTGCCGGACGGTTCGGCATGGAAGCCTTATAACGATGAAAGCTCAAGTACAATGACCATAGCAGCGGGAAAATATTCATCAAGATGAGCAAGATCATGGTCGGCATGATAAACGCCATCTTGATCTGGTAGTCACTGAAACCACGAGAAAAACGAATGGATTGCATGTATCCCTCAACAGTAACCAAGCTATTCGTCAGGTAACGCCTCCAGTATTTCCCTCAACCGATCTTTTCCAAGCATAGGGACAATTAACTGAATAACTCTCTCAGGGCCGCCAAAAAATTCAATCACCTCTTGGGGATCAACGCCAATTCACGACGATTCCAAAAAGACTCTTTCCCCAATTCCTTGAGCCATTACACACGGGTGAAACAAAAAGGGCAGAGACACCGCTCTGCCCTGGCCCATCTATGAACACTCGAATCTATTCGTCGTCGTAGCCCGCCTCCTCGAAGATCTCCTCATGCTTCCGCGCGATCTCATCAAGCGCGTCTTTCGGCGATTTCGATCCGATGATTACTTGGTTCCATTTCGTTTGGCACACTTCCAAAAGTTCGGCGTACTCAGGCACCGCCCAAAAGTCGCGCAAATAAGGGAAACTTGCTGCAAAAGCCTTATTGAATGGTGTTGCATTCAGGAAGACGTCGGATTCTAAGACTTCCTTATGTGGCGTGAAGCCACCAAGCTTCGCCCATTTTTCCTGTACCGGTTTCTGCATGAACCACTTCATGTACTGTTTGGCAATCTTTTTGTTCTTGGAGTAAGAAGAAATGGACATGCCTTGACCACCAATGCTGATGGCGTGTGCCTTCGGTCCAGCAGGTCCAATGAAGAAACCGGTTTTATCGTAATATTTGGGGTTTTTATTCTGATCAACGGACCCCGCAAAGAAGGCGAAATAGTTCATCGCCATCGCCACCTTCCCCGCCTTGTATGCATCCAAGGATTCTGCCCAGTAGTAATTCGGCGAGTCAGGTGGTGAAAACGCCTTAAGCGCCTTGTAATATGCCAATGCCTTCACAGCATCTTCGCTGTTAATATAGCCATTGACTTTGTAGGTTTTGGCATCGCCATAAGACCCACCAAACGACCACATCACCTGCTGGAAGCCCATCGTAATGCCGTCGTATGCTTTGCTGTACCAGGGCGCAATTCCGTAGAGGACTGGCGGCCGAGTGAAGAACTCGGCGATATCGCGCAACTCCTTGTATGTCTCGGGAGGGGCTAGTTCGTAACCGTATTTGGCTTTGAATGCCGCTTTCTCCTTCGCATCCTCAAAGAGATCCGTGCGATAGAGAAAACCGTTGGCGTCCACTTCTGCAGGGAGCGCCCAATATTTTGCACTCCCTTTCGGATATTCAGCAAATGCCTCCATGGCTGTCGCGTAAATCGAACCGACATCGATATTCTTCTTGATCCAATCCGTCAACTCGACGTAGTGTCCGCCAACAGAGTTTCGGCCGAGCCACTGGCTGTCGCCGATAACGATATCGTAGCGATCACTCTTGCCAACAAACGCCGTGAAGACCTGATCTTGAAAAAAGTCCCAAGAGATCTGAACCACATCGACTTCAATTTCTGTCTCCGCTGTAAAATCCGTTGACAGTTCTTGTAGATAATTAGCAGGATCCCATTGCGCCCAGGCAATAGTTAACTTTTTTTGAGCGTATGTTGACGGTGTTAACGCGACCATCACAAAGATTGCGAGCATCGCAACATAGCACACAGATTTTTTCATAGTTTTTTTCCTTTCTCAAGTGTTTGTCAAAGCCTTACTTGACTGATGATTTGAAAGGTTTTCTCTCAAATTTTAGCTTCCTGATTATAGCAGAACAGGAAAAAATTAGCAAGCGAAAAGAGGTTTTCGGCTTTTTTAGGTTGTCTGTTTAATTGATTGTCTGTTATAATGTTTTATAATGTTTCAGTTTTAATAAACTATATAAATGGGAATTGCCGATGGAAACTAAACCTCAGTATCTAACAATCAAAGAGGCTGCTGAATTATTAGGTGTGACACCCACGACACTGCGTAACTGGGACAAATCGGGTAAATTGATTGCTCGGCGCGACCCTGCCAATGACTATCGTTTGTATGCCATTGAAGATGTCTCAAATTTATTGGGTGAAAGGAGTGGCGTTTATCAAGTTAACTCTCCTGCTACAACAGCTATCCAGCCCCTCTTATTTCCACTGACCTCGCCTACTTCTGATGAGAAGATGCCATTAGATACACGCGCTCTACGATTGTTGGTTCGCCAAATGAGTGCTGCCTTTCGTGATTCAATGGGCGGTGGTTTGCTCGAGCGGTTTGAAGAAATTTCAAAACTATTATACTGCAAGATTTACGATGAACGCCAATCTCAAACGTCAGCAAGGTGCCAAGCACGCTTCTACCGTCAAAGTGAGGAATCTATTAATGAAACTTATCGAAAAATCACTGTGCTTTATCATAACGCAATAAATCTCTTACCTGATGTGTTGACGACTGGCTATCGGGAATTGAGCGATGACAAAAAGGCGATTGTCCGAATTGTCGAGATTTTACAGGAGGTCAGTCTGAGCAATATTCCCACAGATGTAAAAGGTACGGTCTATGAGGAGTTGGTCCGCAACACATTTGAGAAGTCCGACAACCAACAGTTCTTTACACCACGCCCCGTCGTTGAATTTATGGTACAGTTTCTCAACCCTCAATATGGTCAAACACTCTGCGATCCGGCTTGTGGTAGCGGCGGCTTTCTGATAGAAGCATCGAAGCATGTTCATAGAATTCCAGGAGCACAGACACAGGTTGAGCGAAGCGAAATCCCGTATAGCGGGGAAGATAACAGGGCGTATCTATCCAATCACATCGTTGGATTAGAGATTGATAAGCGTATGGCTTGGGTCGCCCAGATGAATTTAATCATGCACGGTGATGGGCATGGTAACACTTACCACTTGGATGATGGAGGTTCTCTGGGGTTTTCAAATCATCTTGATACATTGGTTCAGCCGAATAACCTTGACTTGATCTTGACCAATCCGCCGTTTGGGAGCGATTTTTCTGATGCTAAACACCTTCCGAAATATCAACTTGGTCAAGGAAAATCATCCCGGCGTCGAGGAATCCTTTTCATTGAACGGTGCATTGGCTGGCTAAAACCCGGGGGGCGTTTAGGAATCGTTATTGAAGACAGTGTGTTAAATGGCGCGTCGAACGCCGATGTGCGTGATTTTATCCTCAAGCGTTGTGTAGTAGAGGCAGTTATCAGCTTGCCTGATGTAACGTTTATGCCCTACTCTAGTGCAAAAACGTCCATACTTTTCTTGCGTAAGCGACTTAATGCTCGGGGTGTACAACCTCCAATTTTTATGGCAAACGTGGAACAGGTCGGACGAAAACCGAATGGTGACCCACTTTATACCGCAGATAGGAATGACAACGGACACCCCTTGCTACAGAATGAATTACCAAATGTCATTGATGCTTGGCAAACTTATGTCGCGGGAGGCGAAAACACAATTGCTCACTTATCACCTAAGATTTATGTTTGTCCGCCTGATCGATTCCAAGAAGGCTTCGGAATGAGGCTTGATGTTCAATTTCACCACCCCTCTCGTAAAACCGCCGAAGATACACTACATAGATCAATTTACCCGACACCAAAGCTGGCAGAGCTAATTGTTGCACGCAACATCACCGCTGTACCAGCAACACAAGACCCGGATGAAGTTTGGCGCTATGTTGGATTGGCAAACATCACTGTCGAAACAGGTGAGTATACCGTTTCCAGCGTAATGGGAAGCCAAATCAAGAGTACAGTTCGCCTTTTTCGCCCCGGGGACATTCTGTTTTCCAAATTGCGTCCTGAACTCCGGAAATGTGCCTTAATCCGAGAAGATGAGGACGAGGGTTTTGCTTCATCTGAATGCTTAGTCTTTTGCACATTAGTGGACGCCATCCACGATCCCCTGCTACAGAACGTAACCTGTAAGAGAAATTTCATGCGGCAACATCAGGTAGACCGTGAATATCTGGCGTTCATCCTGCGTAGCGATATCGTCTTCGGGCAATTGGTTTATCAGATTACTGGCGTTGGGCGCCCTCGGGTGAGTCAATCCGCGATACTTGGGCTACAAATTCCGTTGCCACCTCTCCCCGTGCAGCGTGAAATTGTTGCCGGATACAAAGTGGCGTGGAAACACTATCTTGAATGCCGCAATCGAAGCAAGGCGGCATTACGCGAGGGAGATGAGGCTTTGCGGACAACGTATACTCATACTTGTCAAAGACTCTGCCCGACATCAGAGTAATCCGGAAACTCAGGCGGGCGGCGTTCCGCTTTTGCTACGTTTACGCTGCCGTAACCGATCTCTTGGAGAGCGTTCGTCAACTTGCTCAAGAAATTGCATAAACTCGCGCATAGTATCACTGAGTTCTTCTGAATCTTGGCGTGTTGTATGGACGATTCGCCAAAATTTACCATAGTTTCCCGGATCCGGTGCCCAGTTCCCCTTTCTCTTGCTGTACACGTATACCCGTTCGCCTTCGATTTTTCCACCGGTTATTGTTAAGCACGCATCACGCTCTTTGGCGATTTCTCCTGCCGGTAGAATGAGGTTCGCAAAGATGTGTGGATATTCTCCGACAACTTTTCCATCGTTGGAGACTAAATCCTTCCATTCCCAGCCAACTAAAAGCAAGAGATCCCTGTCGTCATCGATCCATATCGTTGGCGTACTGAAGCGTGCAGCTTGTTCGTCCGAATCTGCATCAACTTCATCTCAATCCGGAGTAGTGCTGTTAGTGCATTATCGCGTAAATAGAAGTCAGGATATTCATGAGAGGTAGCAAAGGTTAAAAAGTATTGATTGTCATATCTTTCCCCGAGCAGACGAGTCATTGCCGTACTCAGGGCATACTCAAGAATTATTCCAATTCGCGTTCGATAGCTTGACAATTGGCGCGTATCGGTTGGGAGCGGTTCAATTTGACGTAGTAACTTGGCAAGGCGCTTGGGCGAGAAGTTGGTGTTGACTTCCACAACCGCTTCGGCAAGCAACTGATTAAAATAATCTGAAATGCGGTAAATATTCCAATTTTCTTGTGAAAACAGTTCTGGTAGTGTCATAGTCATTCCTACGGAATGCTAAAATCATCAGGATTTGTCCTGAAGCTGAAACACGGTTTACCCATACACCGTCTGAATCAACACCCAGATATATCCGATTGCGTCTGTCTACCCCTTCGGGTTTAACAGACCGCTATAAAGGGCCTCCGTCAACCTTGCATTTAGTTTGGCGCTGAAAAGTTGCGCTACCCTTGCACGCCCAGCGTTTCCCATTCGGCGCCGCTGCTCTGCATCTATGGCAAGTTGCACAATTGCCTCGGCGAAAGCTTCGGGATTTTCAGGGGAAATCAAAATGCCTGTTTCCGGCGTGACCAACTCTTTGGTCCCACCCAGTGGTGTGGCGACAATTGGCTTACCCGCTGCCATTGCCTCAATGACTGTGCGAGGGCAGGCTTCAGGGATGGTTGAAGCAAGCAAGGCAATATCAAGGAGGGATATAACCGCTCGGATGTCTTCCAGAAAGCCAGTGAAGATAACGCGATCAGCAATCCCCAATTTCTTCGCCTGCGCCTTCAGAGAATCGAGATATTCCGCATCTTGGGGAAAGTAGGGACCGCCTACGACAAGCAGTTTAACCCGTGGTAAGTCTTTGAGCTTCGCCATCGCCTCGATCAGCAGGTGAATTCCCTTCTCCGGGGTGATGCGCGTCGCAACCCCGACCAATAACGCATCACGGTTGAGGTTCAAATCCGCCCGAATCGCCTCTACTTCTTGCGGCGACGCTCGAAGGGACGCCAGTTCGACGCCGTTATAAATCAGTGTCTGCTTCGATTTCGGCGCAAAATCCCACCGCGTCGCTTCCGAAACCAGAATCACGCGATCTAACAACTTCTCACAGATCCGATCCAAAATCCCATATGACGTCGCGTAACGTTTGTGCATGATGATTGGGACACCGCTGAACCTGGCGGCAACCCCACCGATTAATCCAGCAGCCAAAGAATTGGCATGGATTAGATCGATTCGATGTTCTCTCAGTACACGCAAAAGCTGAAATATCACATTAAGCTGCCGCAGGTTACGCCCGAGATCAGCGAATGTAAAACGACGGACTTTATCCTGCTTGTCGTGCTGTTCCGGGAGGTCTAGTGGGATGACCGTATGCCCTGCCTTCCACGCCTTTGCTGCTAGCATGCTATCCCCCAAACACCCAACGAATGGACGAAATCGGGTCGAATCCAGATGCTTGAGCAATAACAGCAAGCTCCGTTGCCCGCCGCCAATGCCACTCCCGCTATCAAGGTACAAAATATCGTGTCGCCTGGATTTCATCTCCCTAATCTTTCGTCGTATCGTTACTAATAACGGTCACTTCGATTGTGCGCATGAACTCATCCTCTCCAGTGATTCTGATCTGGATGTAGTTTTCAGGAAGCAGTTGCTGCATCCGATTGCCCCATTCGATGACGCAGATGCCATCTCCCTCTAAATATTCCTCCAAACCGAGGCCCACGATCTCTTTTAGATGCTGGAGACGATAGAGGTCGATATGGTAGATCGGCATCTTGCCTTTATATTCGTTGATGAGAATGTACGAAGGGCTATTGACGGTCTCGTGCGGGTGGATGCCAGCGCCACGAGCGATGCCCTGCGTCAGGCAGGTTTTGCCCACCCCGAGCTCGCCGATAAGCGCGACGACATCACCGGGTTTAAGCTGCCGCCCGATCCGCACACCGACTTCTTGAGTTTCTTCGGGGCTGTGTGTATAAAACGTCTTGGTCATACAATTATACTCATGGAGGTTGCAACTTGAGGTTTCAGTCCGCGCCGTCCAGATTGGAAGGAATGGAAGGAAGATTTCATCCTTTTCTTCTGAGTCACTATCGATCTGAATTTGGACAATGTGTATTGGCTGTACAGGCCATTTTCCTCAGAGGATCTGAATTCGTTGATGGTAGGTCGAAACCTTCATTCTGGAAACGCCTCATTGGCTTCAGGCGTAACTGGCAGAACATTGACTGCAATTTTCTCCCAAGCTGTGTAATTCTATCACTGAATCATTTACCTTGCTTGACAATAAAGCTTCTCCAGCCTTGGCGGTTGTAAATTCCAGTTCGCGTAGGCGGTGTTGGCTTGCGAATTCCAGTTGCTTGTTGAAAATCTCCCCTGCGTCCTCTATAATTCTTGTCAGGTTAAGATTATAGTTCTTTCGTAGAGTTGGAACAATCCGCTCGCTAATAACATAATCAACAACATCTCCCCGCCATACAGCAATGCTCTTAAGCTTGGACAGCAAAAAAGTTCCCGCCGCAACGGATCCTTTTTTGCTTTGGCGTTCGCCATACAGGTCTTGAAGTACCATTTCCGCTGACACGTCCTGAACATCCGGATGCCATAAAATGACCAAATCATTACTGTCCTCCCCGCTTGCGCCTCGACCGTAAAAAGTCGAGATACTCAATGAGATTTTTCCTCCTCCTCTTCCGTAACTAGACCGATGCGGGAAGCAAATTCGGCATTACTCAAGGCATTGGGAGAGAGATCTGGTACCGGGTAGTTAGCGAGTTTCAGAAGGACCACATAAGAGACTTCATACAGTTCGCTTAACTTGTACAGCATCACTAGTGATGGTTGCTGAATCTTGCCGCCTTCCAACTGGCTCAAATACGCATTTGAGATGCCGGTGGTTCTTTCTACAGCACGCAGTGCTAGACCTTTTTGCTCACGAGTTGCTTTTAAGAATTCACCAAGGTTATTGGTTTTGTGGTTCATGTTGCTAATTATGTCAAGCATTTTTTGCCATCTTATTGTTCGAGCCCGCGCGGTGAAAGTGATAAGTGTCCTGCTTCTCATATCCCAACCGCCTCGGAACATCCTCAATCGTTTCCTTCAGCACATCGACAATTTGAAGGACTTCCGACTCGTTGATCGTGAACGGCGGACTGATGGCAATGTGATCGCCGCTCACACCGTCAATCAGCCCGGGGGCACCCGGCATAATCAATACGCCTTTGTCAAAAGCCAGATCCACAACCATGGAGGTTACGCCCTTTGAAACGTCGAATGGCGTCCCTTTCTCTTTGTCGGCAACAAATTCGATACCGATTAGTAACCCCTTTCCACGAATGTTTCCGACAATTGGCAATTCCTGAAGCGGCATCAACTGTTCAAGCATCAGGTCGCCCATCCGTGCACATTGCGCAACAAGGTCATGTTTTTCGATATAATTCTGCACGGCAAGCGCCACAGCACACGAAAGGGGATTGCCGCCATACGTGTGTCCATGCGTAAAACTGGTTGATTTTTTATAGATGGCGTCGTAGACTCTCTCGTGGGCAATTGTCGCGGCAATCGGAGTATAACCGCTGCTCAATCCCTTGCCGGTGGTCATGATGTCGGGGACGACGTCCCAATGCTCAATGGCAAAGTTGACGCCGGTCCGCCCGAAGCCGGTCACCACTTCATCAACGAGCATCAGGATGTTATGCCGATCACAGATCTCCCGAATGGTGGGGTAGTAGTCCGGCGGCGGCGCCACGCCAGCCGCGGAGGTGCCGAGGATCGGTTCAGCGATGAACGCGGAGATATACTCACTCCCCTCCTGATGAATCACGCGCTCAAGCTCTTCGGCACAAGTGAGATGACATTCGGGATACTCCTGTCCGTAGGGACATCGATAGCAGTAGGGCGCTGGAATATGCGGGAAATCAAGTAGGTAGGGCACATAATCACCTCGCCAGGAGGTCCGTCCGGACATCGACAGCGCCCCGATCGTATTGCCGTGCCAGCTTTGCCACCGGGAGATAACCTTATACTTTCTCGGATTCCCGGTTTCAAGATGATATTTCCGCGCCATCTTCATCGCGGATTCTGTCGCCTCCGAGCCACCGGAGACGAAAAATACTTTTGAAAGTCCATCTAGCGTCAGGTCGTCGATTTTTTGCGCGAGATCGATCTGGGGCTGCGTGAGGAAGCGGCTGTAGGTGAAACAGACCTTACTGGCTTGTTCCTGCATAACATCGGCGATTTCTTTGACGCCATGCCCGATGCTCACGACATGCACCCCCGCGCACGCATCAAGGTAACGCTTTCCCTCCGTATCAAACAGATAAACGCCCTCGCCATGGGAAATCTGCTGCCATTTGCGCTTGAGCGTTCTGTGAAAAATACGATCATCGTTCTGGATTTCAGTCATCTGTTTATCTCCCTATCTGCTTCATCAAAGGATTGCATGAATTTCTTAATTCTCAATTCTTAGTGCGTTTGGGTGGAGTGGTGGACACGCCTTCCAACCCTCCACTAACTCTTAAGACCTCGCCGGTGATCCACGACGCCGCCGGGCTACAGAGAAAAGCGACGCCCCGGGCGATGTCGATCGGCTCGCCCCACCGCCCCATCGGAATGGAACTACGAATGCGCTCGATCATTTCCTCTTCGGTGATGTTAAGGGTCTTGCAACGTTGCGCCATGCCCGTTCTGTTGAACTCGGTGTAAACAGGCCCCGGGCTTACCGCATTCACCCGGACGCCGTAAGCCGCTAACTCCAACGCCAGCGTCCGGGTTAGGCTGATGATGCCCGCCTTCGCCACATTATACGCCACAACCAGCGCGGCCGGATTCTGGCCGTTGATCGATGCGACATTGACAACACACCCCGACTCCTGACGCTCCATAATCCCTCCGGCGGCGCGACAGCAGTAGAACGCCCCAGTCAGCGTGGCCTTCAACACACGGTCCCACTCCTCATCGCTCAACTCGACGACGGGCGTCACCTTCTGGCCGACGCCGGCGTTGTTGACCAGGATGTCCAATTGCCCATGCTCGCTGACCACGCTATCAAAGAACGCCGTCACCCCGGCGCTGTCGGTAATGTCTAGGTGAGCCGCCTGTACTTTCAAGCCATCTTCCTGCAATTGACGGGCTTGCGTCTCTGCTTTTTCAAGTTGCAGGTCGGCGATTATCACCGTTGCGCCGTCACGGGCGAGCTGTTCGGCAATTCCCAAGCCTAAGCCCTGGGCGGCTCCGGTTACTACCGTGATTAATCCATCAAGACCGCGTGAAGAAGTCGCATCATCGCTCATGTACGTACCTCACTTCCCAAATTTTTTCCGATGAGACATGTCAAAATTGTATCATTGCTCCCACATCGTGCTTCTCAACGCTGAACCACGAGTTCAGCGTTCTCAGCCGGCGACCGCCCACGCCGACGCTTCGTCTAGCGCATTCTGTTCATCGGCGGTCAGTTCCCAACTTGTACTGCCCACGTTTTCCTCCACTTGCTCTGGACTATCAGGACCAATCATCGCCGCTGAAATTTCGGGGTGTGATAAGACCCACGCAATAGCGACCTGCGCAGGTGTCTTCTCTCGCTTCGCGCCGATGCGAATGAGCGTTTCCACCACATGGTCGGCAGCGGGCGACATGATTTCCTCAAACCCACTCCGTCCCTGTCCCCATGGCGTGTCGGGCGGAGGCGGCGCGCTGTGACGAAACCGCCCTGTCAGCAAGCCGATGGCAACCGGACTATACGTCATCATCCCCAGTCCCTCCGCACGGCAGAAGGGCATCATCTCTAGTTCCAGCGAGCGGTCGAGCAGGTTGTAATAGTTCTGAACACAGATAAATGGTGTGAGATTACGGAGGTCGCTCACCCACAGCGCCTTACACACCTGCCACGCTACGAAATTGCAGCAGCCGATATAGCGCACCTTTCCCTGACACACAAGGCCATCCAACGTTCGCATCGTTTCCTCAATCGGCGTCGTGGCGTCGAAACTGTGGAGCAGGTAGATGTCAATGTAGTCCGTCTGAAGGCGCGATAGGCTCTTGTCAATCTCGCGCATGATGTGGAAATGCGATAGTCCATGGTCATTAGGCCCCTCACCGACGGGGCTGCAGACTTTGGTCGTAATGACGAGTTGATCGCGCCGTCCTTTGAGCGTCTCCCCAAGGATACGCTCGGAACGTCCGCGCTGATAGATATTCGCGCAATCGATGAAATTGACGCCAAGATCAATAGCGCGTTCAATGGTCGCCCGGCATGTTGCATCATCGGGGCGTCCACGAAAAGCCACCCCCAGACAAATGGGCGAGATCTTCACGCCCGCTGTGCCGAAGTTGCGATACTCCATTTGATGTTGCTCCTTTCCCTCCATAGCGGTAAAGTGTGAAAGAATGACCGCCTCCTTTACGCATTACATATTGAATTCATCTATAAAAAATAAGGAATTTGCTAGCCCGAAAACTCTTGAAATTCGGGCGCCAGAGGCATTCCGCTCTCGGGAAAATGGACAACCTTGCACCCCTGTGCTCGTCCGATCCCATCGGACTCCCTCACCCCTTTGCCCCTGCTGCGACGCAGAGATACGCCTTATGGGACAAGGATTCACGCAACGGAAAAAGTTAGCTTGGTGCATATGGGCGGCTCCCCTGATGGCGATAGCCAAGAATAGCAACTTTGAACATTGAAACACTCCTTATTCCTGTTCATTTGACCTCATTCCAAAGCTTCATCAGGTATTCGTGGCTTCTTTGCAGGACAACGACTCGCTTCTCGTCCGGAACATTTTCGCAGTTAATCAGATGGACGCGATCCGTCGAATTCCGCTTGAACGCCTTGATATAAAGTTCAAACGGGCTATGCCCGGCGCCCAACTCAATCGACCACATGGGGCGAGGACGGTCCTTTGCCAGACTATGGTCTTTCCACCCAACAACCGGTATCCGATTTGGATACTCATCCACAAGCAGCCAACCGTACCCCTCTGCGCTTGTCATGTGGCCAATATTGAGGAGAACCCCGGCGTTCTCGCATGGCATGGAATCGAGCAACAGTCGGCAATCGTCCAAACCTTCGACCCACGCCCTATGGTGAATATCAACGCCGATTCGGAGACCCCCATCCCTAAAGGTCTCTGCCACCGCGTTCATGCAGGTAGCGAGCCGTTTGATCTCTGCTGCCTTTTCCGGTATGGGAATTTTAGACCGGCCACAGTTCGGAACGGGATGCGTCAAGTATCTGCAATCTAGCGCGAGCGCGTAGACTGCGTATTCCTTCAACGCTGCGATTGTTGGTTCGATGCCTCTATCGCTTTGGATATCAATTTTTCCAGAGAAATGAAGCGCACCGATTTCCAGTCCGGCGTTGCAAATCGCCTTGCGGAGGTGCTCAGGGTCAGAGTCGAGAAGGTTGGGAAATGGGCTCTTGCTCGTGCCTTCCGAATTGACAGCCTCTGCATTGCGGCTCGTCAGCAGCAAGATGGAGTCGAAGCCGATCTGCTTAATCGTGGCGAGCGTCCTTTCAAACGACATGTGATGTCCGACTGCATGGGTCACAACGCCAAATTTCATTGCTTTTCAACCCCTTATTGTGATTGAATCAATGCCATTATAGCAGATTGGGGTAGTTCCGTCAATACCGTTTCGTGAGTATTTTTGAGAGATTAAATTCCGTTTATGCGCTTGACTTTATGCGTATATTATGCCAAAATAGATGAGCGCATTTACTATCACTAAATGCCCAGTGTGCTCTGGCGCATCGATCCAATGACCAGGGATTTGAGTCAAGGGTTCAGTGAACTCTTGAACTTTTTCGACGTCAATTTTCCAGTTCCGATGCGGGTTCTCAAAGGTTTAGTGATAGAACACCATGCCCATTGATAATTGCGAATACCCTGTCAATCGCAAATTTTCTTAAAATGAAAGGAAGGAAATGGACAATAGAGAGACAGTTCAAGAGACTGAGGAAGAGATAGGAAAAGTTGAAGTTCCACCGGTCAGCGGCGTATTTGCTGAACGGTGGTCAATGAAGAAGGTATTTGGGCTGCTTGCCGTTTTTGGGCCTGCCGCGATTGTGGCATCAGCTAGCATTGGCGCTGGTGAAACCATTGTCGTCGTCCGCGCAGGCGCATGGGCGGGCTATGGACTGCTATGGCTTGTGCTTCTAAGCTGCGTTGTCAAGGGTGTATTTGTCACCTACCTGCTTGGGCGCTACACAGCGGTCAGCGGCGAGCATATCGGGCACCGTCTCGTGCGACTGCCCGGACCGCGCGGCTGGCTGCTGATTGCGATTTTGGTAATGGAAATGATTGGCGCGCCGCTGGCGTGGGTGCCGATTGCGAAACCGTGTGGGGACCTGTTCCACTTTATACTTAAAGGCATGCCAAGGTCTATCCCAGAACCGATCTGGGAAAACATCTTCACCTCCGCCTTCATCGCCGTTGCTCTCACGCTTGGCTTACGGCTTTCGTTTGAAAGATTAGAGAAACAGCAGCTCGTGATTTGCGGCATCCTTGTCACCGGAACGATTATCGGTACATTGATGGTGCGTCCCAGTTTCGGGGAAGCGCTTGTTGGAAGCGTCAGCGTCGGACGTCCGGATTTTCCGGCTTGGACGCCTGAAGACACTCGTCAAAATCCGTTGCTCACGATGGCGACAGCGTTCGCTTACGTGGGCGGTTCGGTGATGGGATACATCGTTTATGCCAACTGGATTGGACTGCACCGATGGGGGATGACAGGGCACGAAAAGATCTCCGCCATCCGACAACACGCTTCCACACGCGATAGGATTGACTACCTGCCTGACGACCCGGAGCAGGTGAGCCGATTACGGAAAATTATTGCGCCGCTGCGGTGGGATGTCGGCATGGGGGCAATCGTTCTGTTTATTGTAACGGGGGCATTCATGGTATCCGGAGCCGCCGTTCTGTATCCCCTCAAAACCGAGTTTAAAGGTTGGAGTTTGCTCACCGAACAAGCCCACGTCTGGAGTAATATTCACGCTTCGCTGGTCTGGGTCTATTACATCTGCATCATCGCAGCACTCTGGGGAACTCTGCAAACACTGCCCGAAATCTACGCCCGTGTGACGCAGGAGTTTTTTCAGGCAATCTGGCCCAACCGCGAGTGGGATTATCATAAAATCCAGCGTATCATTTGCGTCTACATCTTCCTCACCACGATAATCATCATTTGGCTCAACATCCCGTTCGACATCCTCACGCAGATCGCTGGCTTCATCCTAGCGAATTTCTCAATCGCGCTCATGATGCTTGCCACGCTGTATTTGAATTTCAAACTCCCCTCTGTCTATCGGACGCGGCTTCCGATGTTGATTGGCGCAATCGTGTCGGCAGGGATTCTAATTATCTTCGCAGGGATTAGTGGCTGGGGGTTGATTGGGAAGCTGTTTGGTATAGGATAGTAGAAACAAGATGCAAGATTCAAGATGCAGAATCCTGAATCTTGCATCTTGTTCTTATTTCGGTGGCAGGTGATAGCCGTCTTTCATCATCCTGATCCGGTAGAGGCTGTTTCCTGATGTGATGTACAAGGTCTTGCTCTCAACCCCGCGACCAAACGCAACATTGGTCGGTAGTTCCGGCGTCGTTGGGATATACCCCAGTTCTTTCCCTTCGGGCGAGTAGATGCAGATTCCCGGTCGAGTGATATCACGCACGGCGACATAAAGGTTTCCGTCCACATCAACAACCAGTCCGTCCGGTCCATCTTGCGGGGTGTAGTCATCCAGCACTTCCCGAAACTTAGCAGTTCCGTCAGGGGCCAGATCATACGCTAGCAACGCCATGCGCCCTTTATGAAGCGGCGTATCTTCGGGAATCCGACCGATGCCGGTCATCCCGTTGTCATTACTGACCACGTATAGTGACTTTTGGTCGGGCGACACCGCCACACCGTTCGGCTTTCCCGCATCGGTGATAATGTGGTGAATCGAGCCATCCGTATCAATTCGGTATACTGCCATGATGGGCTGGTCGATCGGCTCATGCCCCAGATACCGAGGGTCGCTGAAATAGATTCGCCCTTTTTCATCAATCGTGATGTCGTTGGGCGCATTAAATGGCCGTCCCTCATACAGACCGGCGATGATCTCACTCTTGCCTGTTGTCATGTCCGTCCGAGTGACACGGCGTCCACCGAAGTCTGCGCCTTCGGCGACGATCATCCGTCCTTGAGCGTCAAACTTGATGCCGTTGGACATCCCACTTGGTGATCGGAAAACAGAAGCAGTTCCGGTCTTGGGGTCATATTTCCAGATGTGTCCCGCCTGCATTTCTGACGAATGTGTAAAGGTAATGTCGCTGAAGTAGACGGTGCCGTCCGGCGCCACGGCAGGCCCTTCCGTGAAAAACGCATCGCTGAACAATTTTTTCAATCTGGCATCAGGTGAAATGATAGTTGGATCTCCGCTCGGCTGTGGTGGTTCTGCGACACCTACCACCGGCATGCTCGTAAAAGCAAGACCGATGATGAGAACAAATACGAAACAGAAATTCTCAGGTCGAAGCGAGTAACTGCTCAACATGCTTCACTCCTTTCTTTATGCGTTAGATGACAAAGAGAAATATTCTTTCCGCTCCGACTATTTTATTAGTTGGAGATTGGAGTTGAGAAGATTTTAGCAGATACGCTCAAAGAGGTCAAGCGAAAAACAGCTTGATATGCCTGTGGTCGCTGTGGGCGGCCTCTCTAGTATCAGTATACACTCTACACACAGTTCACCAGGTTCACAACGTTCACACGTTGAGACCGTTGCAAACGCGATCCAGCATTCGTGGGGGTTTGAGCCGCCAGCTTGACACGAAAATTTGCCACGCTTCTGCCACGTCAGCCGCGGACCGGTGCGGATAAAGCCCCAAATGGTGGCGGTTTTGACCGCCGGAAACGGGGGTTTTGGCAAATTTCCGAAAGTGGGCGCCGGAACGTGTCAACCCGGTTGTGGGTTTGAGGTAGATGTCAAGTTGGGGATGAACCCCCTTTCCGTCGGTCACATCAACTCGGACTGCGACCGCATGACCATTGAACGCTTTAATTTCCTTCACGACCTCCTGCAATCGGTCCATCCCGCGGGCAGCCAGCGTTACCTGCGCTGCCGCTCGCGCCAGTATCAGGGCGAAATGGCAACCCAGCCCCCGCGATGCGCCAGTAACAATCGCACACCGGTCGGTCAAATCAAACGAAACCTGCGCTTTCCACCGTAGATTCCTCGCTCATGCCAATTGTCCGCGTCCAGTCCAGGGCGGACGAACGCCTCTATGAAACTGCGGTCAAAGTGGAGTCCATCGCGGCTGGCCATGAACACGATGTCGTCGTTATCTTGCCGTTCCATTTTAACCGCTTTCGTCGTTTTTTCCGTTGCAGCCCATTCCCTACAACTTTCCCTTGAATGCCTTGTCGAGGATAGACGGCAGCAGAGCGTCTAATTCGGCGGCGGTCTCCGCCTGAAGATCTTTGAGCGAGTCAACTTTCGCCTGTAGGTCGTCCAGATAGGCAACGATGCGACGTTGTTCGGAAAGACTTGGAACAGGTATGTGAATCTCTTTAATCCGTCCCATGCTCAAGCTTAGTAGGCCGCTAGTTGTTCGGCTTTGTGACTTAACTTTATCTCGCCCTACCGGACTGTTGAGAAAAACATTCAGGTATTCAGAATCAATTTTATCTTGGTCTGGGCGTATGCAAATAACGTGGTTCTGGTGAACGCATGGCTCAATTTCACCACGAAACACGGCAGTACGTCCGATTTGGTCTGCGCTACCATTGCCCTCGATGATTAGAACATCGCCCGATCGAAGCCGCCTTTGCTCAAGCTCATCAGGCGGCATCTCGAAGTAGCGAGGGTCTGATAATAATATGCTGTTTCTTTGGACGTGAGCAACGGTCAGATATCGGACGGGATAGTTGAGTGGGATTCGTTTCGGACTCTTCTGGAGACCTCCTCTGACTTCTGCAATCTTCTTAATCGGCAACGTATTAGCCTCGTCCAAAGCCCTAAATGCTTTCACCGCACCCGACCCCGAAAGTACCTCTGCTCCCTTCGCTGCCTGCTGCTGCAGTCCCCGTGCCATCTCAACCTTGGCGGCGAGTGCCTCAAGCCGCGCTACAATCCGCCGCTGCTCGGAGAGAACGGGAAGGGGAATTTTAATGTTGAGGAATAGGGCTGGCTTGATACGGTTTTTGCCACTCGTTCCCTGCGAGAGTGCCGCGCATTTCCCCCAAAATTTGCGCGTTTTTGTTTGCCAATGCATCCATCTGGGAACTATCCTGTCCAAATTAAGTCGAAACATCGGGAATTCACCGGAAGCCGCGCAACCATCAACCGCCGCTGTAGCAATCGCTGTCGATCCGTGTCTTACCCAGATCTTGTTTATGATTAAATCGCCTTCTTTCACGGCGTAGAGTGTTTTCGCCCGTGTTTGAAACCCATCAATCGTTTCTCGCTCGTATGCGCCTTTTCCCCACAATTTGACGCCGATAGTACGATACTGAACTCCCGGCTCAACGGGCACTGGACGAGAGACGGGTTCACAGATTTCACCAAGCGGTATCTCCTGAAGACTCATGAAGCTGCCTCCCCTAACACCTGCTTTATCTCTGCCATGATCTCGGCGATGCGCCGCTCTTTCTCTATGATGTCCGCCACCAACTGCTCTGGCGGCAGATGTTCCAACGCTTTCTGACTGTGAGGATTCTTAATGTCAAGGTTCGCAGAAACAAGCGTCCTGTCTCCGTCATATTTCAACACCTCATCAACCGAAACCTTCCACGCCCGTTCGTTTTCCTCACGTTCTTCCCACCATTTGAGCATAGGCGCCAATTCTTCGTATTGAAGCGGCTTGGTCTTCGTGTAATTCTTCCGTCTATCCGGCAGCGGGTGTTCATAGTACCAGATCTCCTTTGTTGGGCCGGAACGATCGAAAAAAAGCAGGTTCGTCGGGATGTTAGTGTAAGGGGCGAAGACGCCGTTGGGAAGGCGCACAATCGTGTGGAGATTAAACTGCGTCAACAGTTCCTCCTTGATGCAAGCGCAGACGCCATCGCCGAATAGGACGCCGTTCGGGACGACTACCGCCGCCCGTCCGCCGTTGACACTGCTGTACCCCGGTCGCTTCAGCTTCCGCATAATCAGTTGGAGAAACAAGAGCGCCGTCTCACTCGTCTGCTTGTCGGCGGGGAAGTTGCCCTGAATCCCTGTCTCCTCCTCCCCACCGAATGGGGGATTGGTGAGAACAATATCCACGCGGTCGTTGTCCCCGATTTGCATGATATTCGCCGCAAGACTATTCGTGGCGTGAATCTGCGGCGACTCAACGCCGTGCAGGAGCAGATTCATCTGACAGAGCAGATACGGCAGCGGTTTCGCTTCGCCGCCGAAGATGCTCCGCTGCTGCAAGATCTCCCGGTCTACGACGGTCTTGCACTGCTTCTCCAAATGCCCGTAGGCTTCCGCGAGAAATCCGCCCGTGCCGCAGGCGGGGTCGAGAACTGTTTCGCCGAGATGTGGGCCCATCACCTCGACCATGAGCCGGACGACCGGACGCGGTGTGTAAAACTCGCCGGAATCTCCGGCAGCGTCGCGCATCTCCTTGAGCATTGACTCGTAGAGATGACCGAGCGTGTGGATCTCCTCGCTGCTTGTGAAGTGGATGTCGTTGACCTTGTTGATTACGTCACGCAGGAGATAGCCGTTAATCATCCGGTTGACCGTATCGTTAAAGACGGTCGCAATCACGTCGCGGCGATCGCCGCCGTTTTCGCTCTGCAAACCTTTCAGGTAGGCAAAGAGACCGGGACCGCGCCTACCATCGGGGCGCATTGCCTCATCGTTGTTGATAAATGCGATCAGGTCGTCGCCGGTGACCCCGTTTTCAACCGCCCAATCCCGCCAGCGGTAGGGCGGCTCTACCGCGGGGCGAAACGGGTTTCCTTCCAAAACGGCTTCCGCTTCACGAATCTGCTCCATGTCGTCGAGGAACTTGAGGAACATAATCCATGTTAGCATGGGCAGGCGGTCGAGGTCGCCAGAGAGTCCCTTGTCCTTCCGCATGATGTCCCGCGCCGATTTGATGAGGCTTGAAAGTTGTTGGGCGGTTGTCGGTGCGTTCTTGGTTTTGGCCATATTGATCAGTGTGAGTTGTTGTGGGCTTTCGTTTGGGGTTGTCATCGTCTGATCGCTGCCTTTTAAACCTTGTATCTGGTTCATTTCTCATTGGTCATTGAATCTAAGGTTTGTCTGAATTCGTCAAGGTTTGATACCTGCACTGCCGAGCGGTGCAATTGCTTGAGGCTTTGCAAATCTTCGATGGTGCTTTTTCTTTCGCCTTGTAGAATGGCTCTTTCAGTGAAGTATTGGACAATGGATGATTCGTACATGGTTTCCTCCGAAATAATATTGATAATGGTTTGAGACTCATAAACTAACCCGCTGAGGATAGCCGGGTCAGTGAGAAAATTCGCCTTGCTGGGATGGTCTAGCGGCGGTCCATCTGCGGTTTGAACACATCGCCGCAACCACTGTACGGCGACCATGCCTTCCGGCGGCTTCATCAGAGGCGCAAACGGTATCAATCCTACAAGCTGAGTGTCAAGAACCTTTTGCCCTTCGAACTCGATGAACCTCATCACTTTGTACTGGATAACGACACGGTATCCGAGTCGGTCTTGGATGTACTACCCCGGATCGGTCTGCCCAGCATCGGGACGAAGGTAGATAACGTTGGAATAGATGGGGAGTCCGTAGCTTTCAATTCCTCTGCCGAATCAAATTCTGCCATATTGAGTCCCTTTGGTAATTTGGAATCACAGGACGGTTAAATTGTGGTGAGCCCCATTGAATATACCATATTCATGTCAAGAATGTCTATACATACGGAGTGGAATGCTATGCCGCATACAACAAACGTTGGATTTGAACCACTACTTCTCTTAACTTAGCTGCCCCGCCGAAAAGATTCGAGATTTCGATGACATTTCCGTATTCAGAAATTGGCGGCACCTTGAGTACATCAGGAATCGCAAATCCATCCGCGCCGTGTTCTGCGTACTTGTCCAGCAGTGCGTTAAGGATCGTTCTTGCTGTTTCGCCGTACTGATTGAAGAAATCTGTTTCCTTTCTCCGGAGTCGATTTGCACGCTCCCGCCGAGTCAACAACGGCGCGTTAAAGGCAACATAACAGAGCAGGTCGAAGAAGTCCGCCTCCGGCTGATTGGCGGCAGATGCCAGCACCGTGAAGCTGATACCATACTCGGCAAGCATGGAGACAATCTCCGCGCGCTGTACTGGATTGGCCCACTTCTGTCGAAGATCCGTGTCCGAAGGGATGAGTGTACGCACCTTCTCGCCGGCGTAATCAGTGAATTTGACGATACGAAGCTGAACCCCATCTGCATCAAAATCATAAACCAGATGGAAAGCGATTTCCACATAACCGCCGTCGTAGTAGTATTTTCGAGGTTCAGCGGCGCGTTTTGAGTTTTCGTCTGCCTCGGCGACTTTGTCTCCATCGATCTGTTCAAGGGGCCGATATGAATCGTCCGGCCTTCCAGTTTCATCGATCCGTTCCTCGGATGCAGATTCTGACTCGCCATCGAATTCAGGGTCGGCAAACAGTTGTGTTGCGGAACCAGTGTAGTCGATGATGTTGAAGAAGAACTTTCCGTAGTCATCGCGCACACGAGTCCCTCTGCCGATAATCTGTTTGAATTCCGTCATTGAATTGATCACACGCACAATGACGACATTCTTGCAGGTGGGGACATCAACGCCGGTGGTAAGGAGCTTTGACGTGGTCAGAATCGCAGGGATTTTCGTTTCCAGTTCCTGAAATCGGCTTAGATATGTCCGCCCGATGTCACCCTCGTCCGACGTAACGCGACAGACATAATCGGGATACTGTTGTGTAAGGTCCGTGTTCAGATTGTTGATAGCACGGCGCATTTCATCGGCGTGTTCCTGATCGACGCAAAAAACAATCGTCTTGGCGAAACAGTCTGTCCCCTTGAGGAAGTCAGTCAGATGACGGGCGATGGCCTCTGTGCGTGCTTTTAAGGCGACCATGCGCTCGAAATCAGGGGTGTGGTATTCCCCTTCAGGAATCTCCCGACCATAGCGGTCGAGTTCAGCTTTTGATGGCCGCCAACCGGTCGCATCCCACGTCGTGATTATGCGATGCACACGATAGGGAGCGAGGAAGCCATCCTCAATCCCCTGCTTGAGCGAGTAGGTGTAGATGGGGTCGCCGAAATAGGCATAGGTGTCCCGGTTATCCTCGCGCAAGGGCGTCGCGGTCATGCCAAGCTGATAGGCGGGTTCAAAGTATTCGAGGATCTCCCGCCAGTTGCTATCATCACGCGCACTACCGCGATGACACTCATCAATGATAATCAGGTCGAAAAAGTCGGGCGCGTAGTCCTTGTAGAGGCCGGGCCGGCGTTCATCTTTGGCGATTGCCTGATAAATGGCGAAGTAGATCTCGCGGCTCTTGTTAATCACGCCACCCTCAATCTTCCAGCGGGCGTCGCCGAAAACGGCAAACGTCCTGTCCTTGGGGCCATCAATGAGGATGTTGCGGTCAGAGAGATAGAGAATTTTCGGACGCCGGTATGCCCCGGCCCGATTCCAGCGAGACTGCCAGAGTTTCCAACAGATCTGGAATGCGACGAAGGTTTTGCCCGTGCCTGTCGCCATCGTTATCAAGATACGGTGCTTTCCTTGCAGGATTGCACCGACGGTCCGGTTGATAGCGATTTCTTGATAGTAACGCGGCCTGAAGCCTGAAATGAGATTGAAAGGCGTCAAAAGTTGCTGCGTCGTAGTTTCATCGGTCAGCCCTTCCGAAGATCGCAGCCGCGACCAGAGTTCATTTGGTTTTGGAAACGTCTCAATTTCCCGCTCCAGACCGGTGATAAAATCAGACTCGACGATGCCCAGTCCGTTGGTCGCATACGCGAACTTCAGACCGAGAATCTCCGCATACTCCTTCGCCTGCTGCATGCCATCGCCCGGTAATTTGTAGTCCGCCTTTGCTTCCACGACAGCGATGGCGAAGTCACGGGTGTAGCGGAGCAGGTAATCGGAACGTTTCCTTTTTTCGCGTCTCGCTTTTTCGCCATCAACGACAATACGCCCATCCGTAAAAGTATCCTGCTCTGTGAAGATGTGTGGAGACTCATCCCAACCTGCCGCTCTGAGTTTCGGAACGATATAATCTCGACATGTTCTGGCTTCAGGCGTCATAGGACTACCCTTCATCCGTCAATTGTCCAAAAAATGGGTTTACGAGGTGTGCTCTCTCACCCAATGCCTAAACAACGGTTTCACGTCATTGGGGAATGCGTCGTAAACGTCCGGCGGGATGGGCGGAACGTTGTTCTCCATTTTACCAGCTTCGTCTACAATGCGGGCGCGCTCATCCGAACCGGACATCAGCACATCCAGATTGAGCCACCACGGCGCGTAGCGCACCACCACTGAAGTCCGCGGTTGGTCGGTACGATTCGGTGCGGTTGCGTGCCACATACGGCTGTCCATCACCAGCACACTGCCCGCTGGGCCAATCGTCTGCATTTCGGTCGGGTAAGGCTTGGACGGATCGACGCCGTTGTTTCCGGTCGGGTTGTTGTTCGCCCGATGGCTGCCGGGGACGATGAAGGTACCCCCGTTTTCACGGGTGAACGGCGAGAGCATCCACAGTGTCGTGAGATGCATCGTCACATCGAGATAGGGGGTGGGGATGTGACTGGCGTTGTTCTGATTGAAGGGCCAATCCCCGTGCCATCCACCACGCTGATTTCCCGGATAGTTGATTGTGGCAGTGGTGAAAGAGACCCGCACATGCTCGCCCAACAGCGCTTCGGCAAGACCTAGAATGCGTTGGTCCACTAGGTAGGGGGCGATCGATTGATCGTAGCGAATAAACCCCGGTACATGCCCGATGCCGCCGGGAGCGTTGGGGGCTCGATGCACAACAGTTGATTCTTCCACGCTCTCGCGCACGGCGCCGACCTCGTTTTCAGGAATGACCCCTTTGATAACACACCAGCCATCAATTTTCAGGTGCAGTAACGCTCGATTCAGATTCATCGTGATTTTCTCCTACCAATTCGGTCGCCCAACATAGAGCCCACGATTGACCATCGGTAGCGGCACATGCACGCCGCCCAGACGGTGGGACTCGATCATCCCCATGAGCATTTCCTGACTGCGGCGAGCAAGTTGAATCGGTCCCTGTGTTTCGCCCCCGGTGTCCAGCGCTTCAGCAACGTTTCTGATGCCCATCTCGGTGCCGCTTTTGCGGGGAACTTCAGGAAAAGGCATCTCCTCTAAGATTTGGGAAGAGTCCGCCGCCTTCCGTAATTGACAGGTCATACCGTTGTTGATCGTGCGCATTTTTCCCTTTGTTCCACATACCTCGAATTCGGGCCCTGTGCCTGCTGTGTTGTAGCCGTGGACGCCGTTGGAAAAACGAACGTAGCCGCCAGCGATGTCGGGGTCGGTGTTCAATCGATTTCCGTCCCAATCTTCGTCATTGCATATAATCGTGCCCTGAACGAAATCAATCTCTAAATCGCCTGCCATGTACAGCAGCATGTCGGCGGCGTGGGTCAATCCCCACAACGCAGCGCTGACGCCGTATTGGGCAATGACACACTGAACGTCACCAATCTCGCCTGCGTCAATCAACTCGCGCATCTTCCGATAAAATGGCATGAAACGCCGTTGCGTCCCGTAGTTGAACTTGACGCTGTTCCGCTCGACTGCCTCTACCATCGCATCAGCTTCCCCCATTGAACAGCAGAGCGGCTTTTCGGCGTAGATGCCCTTGACCCCATGTTCGGCAGCGAAGATTGTCACCTCTGCGCGCTGTGGCGGGCGGGTGGCGATGCACACGATATCCGGCTGTTCCTTTTCAATCATCTCACGGTAATCGGTGTAGACGTGTTGCGCGCCGTAGCGTTGGCGAGCGGCTTTCGCTTTCTCGGCAATCACGTCCGACACCGCGACTAGATCCGTTCGATCGCACGCCACGGCTGCTGCTGCATGAGAAAATGGAATCCAGAGAAAACTCTCGGGACTTCCCTCCATTTCGTCGTCAATTGTGGCGCCCATGCGCCCACAGCCGATTAGACATGCCCGGTATTGTGTTGCCATCATTTTTCTCCTCTTGTTGGCTACTTGCTGTTTGGTCGTTGTCACGAGGAATTTTTTAGATAGTAACGCGTTGCCTACGCCCGCAATCCCGCTAAAATCGCCTCCGCCAATTCCATCGTCTTGATAGCCTCATCGAGATTCGCCGCAGGCAGTGAGATAGGACGATCCCATTTGATGCAATCGAGAAAGTAGCGGTTCTGTTCCTCTGTGCCGCCAGTGCCTGTGCTGCTCAACTCGTGCTGCCCTCCATCGCAGAAAACCGTTCCCCGCGACACACCTTCGAGATAGGCAGAAATATCACGCCCATGAATCTCGTACCGTTCCAGACGCGCATCGGTGGTGTAGTTGGCAATGAGGTGCGCGACGCAGCCGTTCTCGAATAGGATGAGGGCGCCGTGCACGTCTTTGTAATTCGAGATTGTGCGGCGTACGACGCTATGCACCTCCTCAACCTCTGCCCCTGCGATGGCACGAACGATGTCGAGTGCATGGATGGGCGTTTCGAGGAACAGATTATCCATAAGGTGTTCGGGGAATCGACCTGATTTTATGAATCCGGTAACGCTTTTGTGAAACTCGCCGACCAATTGTGTCACAGCCCCCCGCGCTTCGACCATCTTTCGCGCCTGGACGATGATGGAATGGAAGCGGCGATTCCAGCCGACCATCCCCTTAGCGCCCGTGCGGATGGCGGCATCACGCAAGGCAATTGTCTCTGCGACGCTTATCCCCGGCGGTTTCTCCAACAGGGTGTTGACCCCACGCTCCAGACACGGCAATGCCACTTGTCCGTTGAGATGTGCCGGCGTTGCGACAAACGTTGCATCAAGCGACTCGGCGTCTAACATCTCCTCAATACCAGCATAACGTCGTGCCACGCTGAATTCATCGCCTGCGGCATCCCGTGCCGCCTCCACCGGATCGCAAACGGCGGCCAATTCAACATCCTCAAACGCCTTGAGAACTCGTATATGTCCTCGACCTCGCCCACCACAGCCAATAATAGCGACTCTTAGTTTCGACATGAATTTTCCTTCCGTCTAATCAGCCTACAATATCAATTTATGCCTACTTTTCGTATGATGTTATCAAGGTGGAAGGATAAGAAGGAGGTTCGTTTCTTCCTTCCTAGATTTCCCTCAATCCCTGCTAAATGCGTAAAACACCCGACGTTGAATACTTCGCCCGAGTCATTCTCATAGAAGCGACCAACGACGTACCAGGCCAGACAACCCGCTAAAATCAAACACACTGGAACCTCCTTACTTCGGGTAAAGTATAAAATAGATATCAGGAGAATGACTGATTGCTGATTCTACCACAACCTTTTTAATCAGTCAATAATTTTTACAATCAACAAAAAAAGTCGACCCGGAATGAGTCGGCCAATTATTGTGAATTGGTAATTAGCAGTGTCGCGTTTCTTCGCCCATTATTCATACAGGTCTACCGCTGTCTGCCCCTGCGCGAAATGTTGTGCGGTCTTCGCCGCGGAGTCGCTGCCTGTACGTTTGCGGACATCCGTTGTCCAGCGGGCAAGACCAACGATTAACTGGTTACGCGCGGGGTGTCCTTCGCACAGATTCCATTCGTCGAACACGGCACGCAAGGTGTGGAGAATATCCCAACCGTTATCGTCCTTGAGGATACACTGTCCGATCTCAGATAAAAGACGCTCGCCAGAGAAACCTGCATTGAGGTACTGGCGGGTTTGCCTGCCAATTTCGTTGACTTGAATTGCTTCAATCATGTCAATGGTCTGCGCCAGTCCTGCGTCTTCGTATCTGCGTCCGACCTTCAGTCCGTTAATCAACCAAGCCACATCATGACCGCCTTCCGAACCATGTGAACTTGCGATGTGCCAACCCACATGCCGAAGGATAAGTTCCACAATCTCCTCTTCCAGCACACCGCCCTTGAGCAGCAAGGCAATCGCCTTCGACATCGTCCAGCGGTCTTTGCTCAACAAACCCTCCCAGAGCAGGCGGAGGTGTTCGTCTTTCCGTTTGTATGCAAAATCGCCAATCTTAATCCAGATTTCACCATTTCGGGTTTCGGCAGGGAACGTCTGCAAGTCGTCGCACTCGACATTGAAGCAGCCGCCTCCTTCCAGATCGAAACTCCGCTCGTGCCAATCACAGGTGAGGATGCCGTTCGGACTACTCCTCACGTTAGTGGGTAGCCCATGTGCGGGCACTGATTGTCAGTCGCGTAGATTTTCCCGTTGACGTTGAACAGCGTAATACTGCGCCCTTCACCCATCTGAACCGCTTTCGCTTCCCCTTCAGGAACCTCGCTCACATTTGCTTCTTGGGGCGCCATAACTCACCTTTCCTTTCTGGTGATACACCGATTAACAAGTGTTACAATTATCCGACAAAAAAATCGCCCAAAATTGTTCGGGCAATTAGATATCCTTGATTCAAGTATAACGTAATAATTATAACATAACAGACGTTAAGTATCAAGAAAAATTTCAAGGGAGATCGTGTAGAGATCGACACAGCCCTACACACAAACCCAAAAAATTGGACGTGATACCGCTTTTTCCTTGAATACTGTCTAAAAGCGGAAGTATAATATTGATGAACTTCGCAGTCGGAATGCAGCCTTTCATTGGAGAAACAATCATTTTAATTTTACGCTCTATCATTTAACTATCCTTATCCAGTTTCATAACGAATACTCTTGATTCAACGGGGAGTCTGTCGAACTGGTTTTCGGCATTCCCCTTTTTTTTGATACCAGATCCCGCAATTATATGAGGGGTGTGCATAAATATAGTTGACATAATCAAGCCAAAAGGGTTTCCTATTGTTATCATAGCAAAAGGAGCCCCAATATGGTACAAAGACCAATGTTGGCTGATTATGTCACTCTTATTATGCAACTCTTTGAGCAGTTTATGCAACACCGTATTGACAAACCAGGTGTCACACACGCAAAACCATTGACATATTCAACCACCTCGTTTATCATTTTCTTCATGTTGATGCAGTTTCACGGCATCTATGGCTTCAAAACGCAATGGCGGTGGCTAATCAATCACCCAGAAGTGTTACAAATGCTGGGGTGGCAACAGCCCCCTCATCGAACCACGATTGCACGTCGCTATAAGGCATTATATGAAGTGATAGAGGTATTTGTATTGTTTATCGGTCAGTATGCCACTGACTTGTCCCAACAATTCAACTTGGCTCATCTGGTAGCCGACAAAAGTTTATTTAAGGCACGAGGACCCGTCTGGCATCAAACTGACCGCAAAGCAGGAAAAGCACCTAAACATCTACGCAACCTCGACACCGATGCCACGTGGAGCAAGAGTGGTTATCATGGCTGGGTCTATGGCTACGGACTTCACATTATCTGCACACAAGGTGCGTTCCCAACACTGATAACTGTGCACCGTGCGTCGGTCTCCGAAAGTTGGGCGATAGATGCTAAAGCGTCTGAGATTCTGACACAACTTTCACCGCAGACACTCACTGCCGATGATGCCTATACCCAAGCAGACCGTATCCGTCGTTGGGCGAAGGCACAAGTCGCTTTGATTACCCCGGCACTTAGATGGACAAAGGGACGGTTTGCCAAGGCGTATCATCGATTTATCAACCAACCCAAGCAGCGTCTCTGTTTAAGCAAACGTCGCAGTTCGGTTGAACCGTTGTTTGACTTGATTGCTAAAGTGATAGGCACCACTCCTCAACAGAAGCAGTTACCGGTCAAGGGGTTTTTCAATGTACGCTGTTGTTTAGCTATCGGGGTGTTATCAGTGCAAGTGGCTATGATTGCCAATGCCATATGGAAGTTACCTGCTCGCAATATCTCTCATATGGCGGCTGTTTTCCAATGAACTACTATGCACACCCCTCAATTATATAGAAGGAAAAGACGAACATAATGGCAAAACAGATACTAATTGTTGAAGATGATAACGATGTCGTTGGGTACATCGAACATCTATTGAAAAGTTTGGGATATACGGTTTGTGCCGTCGTATCTTCAGGAGAAGAAGCGATTCAAAAAGCAGCACAGACGCACCCGGATCTCGCACTAATAGATATGATGTTAAAAGGCGATCTGGACGGTATAGCGCTCGCTGAACAGATGCGTGACCGTTTTAATATTCCGACCGTATATCTGACGACTTATGCGGATAAAGCCCTATTGCAGCGGGCAAAGATAACCGAGCCCTTTGGCTATGTCCTCAAACCGTTTGCAGAAAGAAGATTACACCTTAACATCGAGATTGCCCTTTACAGGCATGAGATGGAAAGGAAATTTAAGGAGAGAGAACAGTGGCTTTCGACAATCCTCAAAAGCATAGGCGATGCCGTGATTGCCACCGATAAAAATGGATTCGTTCAATTTATGAATCCTGTTGCCGAAACCTTGACGGGCTCAAGTGAGGCGGAAGCCTTTGAAAAAGATTTGGCAGAAGTATTCAATGTCATCAGCGAAGAAACAGATACGCCGCCTAAAAGACATATCATGAAGGCGCTCCAGGAGCGAATCATTGTCGGTCAGGCAGACCATACCATGCTCATTGCTCAAGATGGCAAAGAGACCCCTATTGATTACAGTGCTGCGCCTATCAGAGATGACAACGAAAACATCACCGGCGTCGTTTTGGCCTTCCGTGACATCACCAAGCGTCGGGAGGCAGAGGAGGCGTTGAGGCTAACAGCAGAAGCGTTACAAAATCAAACCCGAATCTTGCAATCTATTCTTGACAGCATGGGCGATGGCGTGGTCGTCGCTGATGCAAGTGGTAAATTTTTGTTCTTCAACCCGGAGGCGGAACGAATCCTTGGTATTCGGCCAACGGATACAATTCCCAATGAATGGTCGGAAAAATACGGCGCCTTCCTCCCTGATACAGTAACATCTTTTCCGGCCGATGAACTTCCCCTCACGCGGGCAATCCGCGGTGAAGCATCCGACGATGTTGAAATCTTCATACGCAATCCGAAAGTGCCGGAGGGCGTTTACGTTGATGTTACCAGTAGGCCGTTACAGGATGAATCGGGCGCCCTGAGGGGCGGCGTTACCGTTTTCCGTGATGTGACTGAGCGCAAGCGGACGGAAGAAGCATTGGCTCGAGCTTACACACAGGGCAGATTGGAGATTGTCGATACATTGCTCCACAATATTGGCAATGCTATCAACAGCGTAACAATAGGAATTGGGACAATTCACGAAAAGCTAGTGAAGAATGGAATGACACATCGCCTCGCGGCTCTGGCAAATGCAATCAAAGTCCATCAAGACGATTTTAGCGATTATGTCAAAAGCCACCCGCAAGGACAAAAAGTCGCGCCATTTATTATCGCCCTCGCTGAGGATTTTATGCAACAAGATGAAAAGTTGGCAAAGACAGTCAGCCGCGTGCGGAATAGAGCGGAACATATCGCTGATATCGTCCGAATGCAAAAGTCGCTTGGCAGGAGTAGCGTGTATCGCAAAGATGTCAGCCTCAGGTACGCAATCAACGATGCCATTACGGTGTTGGGTGATTCTATCAGGAAAAGGGATATTGAGATTCATATTGATTGCGATAATGCCCCGAAAGAGATTCGGACACAGGAAAGTCAATTTCATCAAATGTTGGTCAATCTTGTCAAAAACTCGATTGAAGCTATCGACCAACTTACCACATCAATGAGCCTCAGTGAGCCGCCTTTGATCAAAATCAGATGCTATGTCAAATTGGGTTCTTTGATCCTTGAGGTAATTGATAACGGTATCGGCATCGAAAAGGACAAATTCGAGATCATCTTCGGGGGAGATTATACAACCAAAGCATCAGGAAGTGGGCTTGGGCTTCATTCGATCGCGAATTTCGTCAATGGATGGAGCGGGAAGATTTACCCCCTAAGCGATGGTCTCGGCAAAGGGACAACGATGCGAGTCATGCTCCCACTCTCTTCAGTCACCCCGTAACAATGAGCAATCAAGCAAATAAGCAAATGGGTAGAAATGGCCTGTAGCAAGGACAAATCTCTCGCAAGAAAGAGATTGCATATTTACACATCACGCAATACGGAATAGGCGTACTAACCAGGAAAGTATCAATCATGGAATTCAAAAAGGACTGGAACTATCGCGTACTGATTGTCGATGATCAAGAAGAGATACACCAGGATTTTGAAGAGATGCTCACGCCCGGTTTAGCGGAAGCATCAACTGACGATTTGGCGGAAGCGTTTGCATCAGAGGTCGATGAGAGCTTCCTTCCAGACTTTGAGTTGCTCCATGCCAGAAGCGGGGCAGAAGCTTATGAAACGATAAAAAGGGGGCTCGAAACAGTCCATCCAATTGCCGCTGCATACATAGACATCAGAATGCCGCCGGGCATGGATGGGATTGAAACGACGCGGCGCATCCGAAAGATCGACAGAAATATTGAGATCGTCCTCATGACTGCGTACACCGATAAATCGCTGTCCGAGATTGTTCGTGAGATGGATCTGCTCCACAAATTGCTTTATATCAGAAAGCCATTTGCACGGGAGGAAATCCAGCAGATAACGCTCTCTTTGGCCGAAAAGTGGAATGTCGAAAGCGAATTGGCGGAGAAACGCCGGCAGCTCGCAATCAGTAACCAAAGACTAGAGACGGTCCTCGACTCCACCGGGGATGCCATCGCCATGTTCGATGTCACAGGACATTTGCTGTTTGCGAATCGGTGGTATGAAGATATGTTTGAATTGACGACCAAAGAACTGGAACAGATCTCACCGGATGAGCGACGGAGGCATATTAAACGATATTTCCAGGAACCGGATCACTTTGAAGAAACGGAAGTCTCATTTTTCGCAGACCCTGAGAAGGTGTTTGAAGAAATCGCGGAGGTTCGCCGACCCCAACGCAAGATGCTCTACCGGTTCACGGTGCCTGTGCATGACCCCGAACAAAAGGTCATCGGTCGCATCATCGTCTTTCGGGACATCTCCAAAGAAATCGAAATTAGCCAGATGAAAGCCGAAGTCTCCCGATTGCGTGCTGAACTCGAAATCAAATGTTCCTTTGATAAGATTATCGGAAAGAGTCAAAAGATGCAAGCGGTGTACGCCCTGATGCAACAGGTGATTGAAAGCAACATTACCGTCCTCATTCAGGGAACGAGCGGTACTGGCAAAGAGCTCGTCGCAAAAGCAATCCACTTTAACAGCCCGCAAAAAACAGGCCCATTTGTCGCCGTCAACTGCGCTGCCATTCCTGAGACGCTCATTGAAAGCGAGCTTTTTGGACACGAGCGCGGCGCCTTTACCGGTGCGACGATGCAAAGAATCGGAAAATTCGAGAGTGCAAACGGCGGGACGATCTTCCTCGATGAAATCGCCGACATGCAGCCGCTGCTTCAAGCCAAGTTGCTGCGCGTGCTCCAGGAAAGAGAAATTCAGCGTGTCGGTGGAACGGCGAACATTCCCATCGACGTCCGGGTCATTGCGGCAACGAATAAGGACCTGGAGGCTGCCGTGAAAGTTGGTGAGTTCCGCGAAGATCTTTTTTATCGCATTGCCGCCTTTCCCATCCCGATTCCACCGCTCAAAGAACGCCGCGAAGACATACCCTTGTTGGCGGAACATTTTTTGAAACAACATACCGAAGACGCTGACAAATCGATTTCAGGAATTTCCACCGGGGTGGTACAATTGTTGATGAGCTATGACTGGCCCGGCAATGTCCGGGAGTTAGAGAATACGGTTGAGCGTGCCATTTTGTTGGAGACATCAGATGTGTTACAAAGTGGTAATCCCGCTTTCAGTGGACTGCATTCGGCTCACAAGCAACTATTCCATCTCCCTGCCTTCCAAAGCACAGGCGCCCCACCCATCGTCCCAACTGCAACCGAAATCCTTCCCCTTGAAGAAGTTGAAAAACAGGCGCTTATCCACGCGCTCGAAGTGACTGACAACAATATCACAAAGGCTGCTGAAGCTTTGGGTATTAATCGCGTCACCATTCATAGAAAATTGAAAAAATATCATCTGCTTGAAAGAAAAATATCATCTGCTTGAAAGAAAGTAGAGCCCCGATAGTCGGGATTTCACTTCGTTCAACCTGTCCGATTCTCGGACATGCTCTACTATTCCTCAGATTCGCTTATCGCCAAAGTCATTCCTGCCTACTCCTGATTACCCCTTATTAACTTTTGGTGCTAGTTTTGAAATACCGAGCCAAGCATGACGGACATAAAGCCCTAAACTACGACCCATCCCATCGTAGCGTAGCCCCTCCACTGCGCGAGAGTCCCAGACTTGTGGGCGTTGAGTTTGGTACGAACCTAGCACCATTCATTAGTTATTATCTCTCCTGCCCTCAGTTCGTCCTGTTGCAAGATGTATCACGTTGCAAAATGTAACAATCCTTCCCTATTGTCCCCATATCCTGCGTAGAAACGTTTCATTACACGCTTCTCTTTCGGATAACTCTTCCACCGCTTCCCCTAACTGTTGTATTCTGCTACAATCCAATTCGTCAGTTCTTATCACCGCTATAAGGATGATCCTGTCTAAAGATCAATCATAGCAAGGGTTTATTCCGTTTATTGATCTAGATCCTGAAGTTGGCACAGTTCATGCGCAATAGCAGCGTCGAATCGAAGCGATATGGTAAAAGCCATATTTCACCCCAACATCCTACCCCATGATTCCATTATTGAAAAAGCTAGGAGAAGGTAACAATGAATCAAGCAACTGAATCGCTAATAGCCTCGCAGCCGATTAACTACATCCATACCGTCCATGAAGCGTTGAAACACTGCGAGGAAGAAGTTTCATACGCATATCTGATGGGCGTCTCCGGTGAAGCCTTTCGCTTCTTTTACAACCGCTCTGACCCCGAAGCGGGAATGAACACCTTTTTCCACAACCCCCTGCGCGCAACCTGCCGGACACTCGGCCTCAAATTTGAAGTCTTGTACGATGAGACGTACGAAGCCGCGTCGGAGCGGCTCCGGGAGAATATACGCGACGGAAAACCCACGTTACTGCCGTTTGAGGACTCTTGCCCATTCCTCATGGAGGATAATCACCCCGAAACCTTCATCTGCCAAAACGGCTATCGGTATCAGATCAAAGTCGCCGATCTCCGCACGAAGTGGGAACCAAATGGAGGCTTCCTTGAGCTCGGTCCACATGGCTACTACCAATTCGTGATTGGTGAACGGGAGCGTGAACCCAAAGAACGCGATGCGGCACTAGGGACATTACGAGGCGCGAGGAAACTGATGCAGACACGTCGCAAAATTCGTGATTGTGCGATTGGGCTCGCAGCTTATGACGAACTTATCGCACACTTGAGCGGCATGCTGAATCGAAAGAAGAAGCTGACCGAACGCGACGTCTATAAAATTGCGAAATGGAATGGGCGGCCGCTTACGCAATGTATCGAAGCCCGGGGGGCGGCGGTGGAATATCTACAGATGGTCCAAGAACACTTTGAAGATGAGGAACTGGAGCATCTGGACAAAGCCATCGTCGCCTACCAGGAGGTTGTCGCCTTGCTAAAAGGCGTTCAGATGGTTTTACCCTCACCTGAAGTGTTGCAACCCAATCTCGATACGCCGACAAATACAAAACCGAAGTCCCAACTTGGCTTGGGATTCTCTCAGATTCGTTCGTGGATAACCCCTAACCAGGGGGCGAAGAGCCAGCAAGAAGTGGTAAGAAAGTTCAAACCGAAATGCCGTGCAGCGATTAAGTTGCTCCAAAAGACCGCCGGTGTGGAGTGGAGCGCAATCAGTGAGATTCAAGAGGTTCTTCAACTCAGCGAGAAGATGAAAATGTAATTCTCCTTCGCATTTGTAGCCACGACTTGAGTTGTTTAGCGAATGAATCCGAAATCCGAGAGCGATTAACGGGGGTAAATCATGAAACAGTTTTTCAGACTCTTCAAATACGCAAAGCCTTATCTGCCCAAACTGATCCTCGGTTTTTTCTTGGTCGTGCTTGTCGGGCAGTCGCCGCTATTTATGCCCCTTGTTCAGAAGTTCGTCATTGATGATGTGATAACCCCTGCGAACAAACCGATCGCAAGTGTCGATTTGGCGTTTCAGGTTGATTTAGACCGTCACATGAAAATTCCTAACGCGCTGAGACAACAGCTTGACGCACAAGCGATTTCACTCTCCTCAAGCACCGTCGTCTCGATTGAAAAGAGGGGACAAAAATGGAGGCTCACCGACACAGAAACGGGTCAGAAATACCGCATCAGTCAGCACGAAGGTGAACTCAAAATTTATGTCGCAACGATTACGCACTCCCTGTTGGGGCGCGAATTTAAGTACACGCCGGTCGGCTGGCTGATAGTTATCCTGTTTACGATTATCATCTACTACGCGATCTTCGGCCTACTCTCATACATCTGTACTTACGTGATGACATGGGTCAGCCAGCGCATCCTGTTCGATTTGAGAAATCAGGTATTTTCCCATCTCCAAACGCTGTCCATGCGTTTCTACGATGTTCAGGGGACAGGACAAATCCTCTCACGGGTGAGAGAGGATGTCGCCTCCCTCCGCACCCTCACTACCGACACATCAATCAGTATCATCACTGACGCAGTGACGTTCCTTGCGATGCTCATCTTCATGTTGCACTGGAATTTGAAGTTGACCCTCTTCTCTCTGATGGTGTTTCCGCTGATCGTCGGGAACTATTTTTTCTTTATCAAACGGCTGCGTCCACTATGGCATCAATTGCGGCACAAATGGGCGGACATTTCAACGGGGATGTACGAAGCGGTTGCGGGGGCCAAGGTCGTCAAGGCTTTTCACCGGGAACGTTATCATGAGCGGCAACTGTTCCATAATATGCGCGAGACCTTCGATTGGCGAATCAAAATTACTGCAAATCAAACAGCAATGAGCCGCATATCGCTTTTCTTCCGGGCGATCGGCAGAGCCGCTGTCCTCTGTTTCGGAGGTTATCTGGTGGTTCAGGGCGAATTCACCCTCGGGGCAATGATTGCTTTCTACCTGTTTATGGAGCGCCTTCAGAAGCCAATCATGAACTTGATTAACATCAACACAACCATTCAAGAGGCGATGGTATCCGCGGAGCGCGTTTTCGGTTTGCTCGATTCAGAACCCACCGTCGAAGAGTCGCCTGATGCGATAGACCTCCCCAGAATTCGTGGACACGTCAAGTTTGAGGACGTCTCCTTCAGTTACGAGCCTGAAAATCTGGTACTGCACAACATCACCCTCGAAGCAAAGCCGGGAATGATGGTGGCGTTGGTTGGACCGTCGGGGTGCGGTAAGAGTACCGTTGCGAACCTGATCTCCAGATTCTATGATCCGACGGATGGAACAATTTCCGTCGATGAGCATGATCTCCGCGACGTTTCGCTCAAGTCGCTGCGAAGCCAGATGGGGATTGTGCTTCAGGATAACTTCCTGTTCGCCGGGTCAATTGCAGAAAACATCCAATTCGGTAAGCTCGGCGCCACGGATGAGGAAGTGGTGGGTGCTGCTCTCGCCGCCAACGCGCATGAGTTCATCGTTGATCAACTGCCAGAAGGCTATGAGACAGAGGTCGGTGAGCGAGGCATGCGGCTCTCTGGCGGGCAGAAGCAGCGCATCGCCATTGCGCGCACCATTTTGCGAGACCCACGTATCCTGATTTTGGACGAAGCGACCTCCGCTTTGGATACAGAATCTGAAGCGCAGATTCAGCAGGCGCTGGATCGGCTGATGAAGAGACGAACCTCGTTTGTCATCGCTCATCGTCTCTCAACCATTTTGAGCGCCGACATGATTGTCGCCATGAAAGACGGTAAGATTGTTGAGGTTGGCACGCATGAGCAATTGTTGGATGCCGGTGGGATGTATGCGGATATGTATGAGAAGCAGTTCAAAACGACAGAGACTCTTGAAGATTCTTCTTGGTCGGAATAGATGAAGGAAAGACAATGATACGAGCAAATGTTCAACGACAACGATGGATAGGCTTGGGGTTCTCCATCATAATGGTGTGCATATCCACGCCGCTGTTCGCCAACAGTCGAAATGACGGTCGCATAATCAGAGCCAAATGGTTGGACGAACCGCCCGTTATTGACGGCGCGCTCTCGGAAGGCATTTGGCAGAACGCGGAGATCGCTGACAATTTTTTCCGTGCGGGAAGCTCTCGCGGTGTCCCCGCAAAATTGAATACTAAAGCGATGGTATTGTATGATGCAAACACACTCTATGTTGGGGTGCATTGTGATGAACCGAATATGAAAGCCCTACGTGAGACGCAAACCCGTCGTGATGCGCCTGTGTGGCAGGATGATACCGTTCAGGTGCTGCTCGATACCTATAACGATCAGCGCAGTTGCTATGTTTTCGCAGTTAATACATTGGGAACACAGATGGATCAGAAAATCAGCGACGAGAGCAACTTCGATCAGCGGTGGGACGCAAAATGGGAGGCAAAGGTCAAGAAAAATGGCAACCACTGGACAGCGGAAATGGCCATCCCCTTTAGCGAACTCCGTTTTGATCCGCGAGTGACCACGTGGGGCATCAACTTTCGGAGACCCCACCCGATGGATGGCGAGCACTATTCGTGGTCAGACACAGGGGATAATCTTGGTCGCATCTCAGAATTTGGCAAGTTAGCGGATCTGGATTTCAGCAAAGTGAATACGGATCGCAAAATCGGTGTTCTCCCCTACGTCACGCAGCGCGCTGTGGAAAACCAACCACATGATACGAATACCGGTGTGGATCTCATTATCCCGGTTTCAACGAATATCACCACGAACCTGACTTTCAATCCTGACTTTTCACAACTGGAGAGTGATTCAACTCGAATTAGCATATCGAGCAATCGGGAGTTGTTTCTCCCTGAGCGGCGTCCATTTTTCCGCGAGGGAGCAGAGTTGTTTGAACTTCCGCTCGACTTGCTCTACACACGCCGGGTTCAAGAGATTGATTACGGCGTGAAATCAACGGGCAAAGTTGGGGGTTACAATTTTGCTGTGATCGATACTTACGGCACGATGATTGATCGTTACGACGACGATCAGAAGAAGCAAGCAAACCTCTTTGCGGGGCGAGTGAGCCGGAATATTGGTGAGCGATCGATGATTGGGGCGATGGGGGTTCAAAAGCATCAAGAAGATCGAGATGTGATACTACTCTCACTTGATGGCAGATTTTCCCCTCATCGTGACTGGATGGCTAGATCGCAATTTGTGACGGACTCGATCAATGGCGAGGTGCACTGGGCATACCACACGTCGATGAACTGGCAGAATGAAAGCGGTTGGGGGGCGGGCATCCGCCTCGAAGAGATCCAAGATGGCTTTCGTCCGAATGAAACCGGACTCGAAGATGAGGCGTTTCGCAAGATCGTTAGCCGCTTGCAGTACAGGCATCAGTTCGCCGAAGGAAATTCAATCCAGGGATTTTACGTCAAAGGCTACCACCTCTATCAAACCAATAGGCAAAAGCTGTTACGCGACCGTCGTGTCGGTTTGTCTGGAGGGGTTAATATTGGAAAATTTGACCTGTACACCTTCAGTGGGATTGGGGTACGACGTGAAAGCGGGAAGCTCTTTAATCGGAAGTATGTCGGTTCACGGATGGGCTATCGCCCCAAATGGGGAAATCTACGGCTCTACAACCGATTTGGGCCGCGTCAGGAGAAATTCAGTCGGTTCACCAGCTTGTCCGCTGATGTCAACCTCTTCAGCAAACTCACGCTTAATTTGAACATCAATAATTTCTTCTGGCATGAACATCGAAATACGCTCATCTTCCGTATCCGCAGCAATTACCAATTTACGCGGCAAATCGGTTGGCAGATATATGTGGAAAGAATAGATGAACGTCTTGAAAACGAGGTCACATACAATTTCAACTCAGTCTTTGATTACCGGTTTACGCCTGAAAGTCATCTCTTCTTTGTCTTCGCCGATAGCATCAATGGGGAGCGTGCGGTGTTGACCAAAATGTCGTATCTGTTTGAATCGGATCTTCTGTTTTAATACCGGGTATGTTTAGAGCTTATCCCAAAACTCTAATGAATGTACAGTAAACATCCAACGGAGCCCGTTGTTCTGTGAAAGATAATCTTGCAATTTGCACATTTTCAAAATCCGTCCGTATAGCTTGCCCTAATTCTTCAAAATAGGTTCGAGTTGTTTCGGCTATCGATCAAATTCCTGTTGTTGAGATGTCTACTCTAGCAGATCGGCTTCCCACATGGGATGGATCTGATTCAAGTGACGTAGGAAGGCTTGATCATCAATAACTTTGGTATGAAACGCATCATAGGGCATGCCATATTGGATTTGAACGCTTTAGGGGCTCGATACACTCTAAAATCTTATCAATGAGGTATTTTTTCAACGCGAGATGCATGATTTCATCCAGATTGCCGAATGAAGTCACGGATTCTAGGATCCAATCCTCCAGTTGAAGTTCGACAGTTCGCAATGCAACGACCTCCTTTCACAAACTTGAAGTATAGTTGGTGAAATGTGAAACGAATCCTTCCTTATCTTCCTACCTATCCTTCAAATCCGATTCGCGAAAAACACTTCCGTGACCGCCAACAGAAACAGCCCAAGCATCACATACCACCATATCCCCTGATTCTTCTCTACCTTTTCGTGATACTGCGTAATCTGCTCCGGCGTGACGACGTTTGAAGCGACAGCTTCGGCGTCGCCGGTCAACATGCTTGTCAACTCCTCCGGATCGCGGGCAGTGAGATCGGATTCGATTGTGTCTGGATTGACGGCAAAATAGCGCGGTTGTGTTCCGGAGACGTGCGCCGAATAGACTCCCGGATAGTCGGTGGCATCGTAGAAAACGCTGCCACTTTCGTTGATTTTTGTCCGGGTCTCCTCACCGATTGTATTGAAAATTGCGACTTCTGTTCCCGCTGGCAACTCATAGCCGCTTAACTCGACCAGTCCACTGATGCGGTAGTCAGTCCGCTCATCCGTCCGCTTGAGTGCAAGGTATTTAATCGCTTCGTGCAGGAATGGCAGATAGACACCGTGAATCGGTAGGTCTGTCCACTCGCGGTCGATTGTCGAGGTGAAGCACAGGACGCGCCCGCTTCCGTAAATCTTCTCAAACAGCGCAGGGCTTCCATCATCAAAACTCGCCAACACAGCCGAATTTGCCAACGGCACAGCCTGAAGATATCGATAGAATCTGCCTTTTCCGAAATCACCATGATTCGGATCTTTGAACGGACGAAAAATCGGGTGGTTGTAGTTGAGGGTTGCGATTACACGAAACTCTTCGTGGTCTAGCGCATCGCCGACAGGCTGCACAAAGTTGCACGGCATCAATGGTTCTTCTCCTGAAGCAAGTGCCCCCCGATACGCCTCCAGATCGAGGCGATCGCCGGCGGTGACAATCAAGCCGCCGCCCACGCCGACAAACGCCCGCAAGGTTTCGGCTTCGGCGCCGCTCAGGTGTTTCACGTTTGCTAGAATCAGGACATCATATTTTTTCAGGACTGTCGAACTTGGCAGGCGAAGGGATTCCGTAAAATCTATCGGGATAATCTGTTGGGCAGGTTCAAGCGCCATCTGCAAAAAGAAGGTTTCATTTTCATAATCACGCTTCCCCGGTTCGCCGTTGACGCAATGCACCTTAATCGATTTCAGGCTTTGCAGGAAGAAATACCGTGTGTCGTCAATCTCCAAATCATCGTCAGGCAGCGCGGCGTAGCCGGTATGAATCTTCTCTGTTCTGAACCACACCTGAAACAGGGCATCCATCACGTCATTTGGCTCAATATCGATCTGAGTTGTGCCGACGAGGTTATTATCGACAAACAGTTGTACCGGTAGCTCTTCGACTGCTTGAGCCCCGAAGTTCTGTACGCGGACAATCACCTGTGCCGGCTTCTGCTCATTCAGCACCACTTGCGGCACGCTCATGCCGGTAATTGCGAGATTGCCTGGTTCTTTCGCGCTCACATCGACAAAGGCAATTTCAACGTCGGGGGGCAGTTTATCGGTGTCAACGAAGTTCTCCCACCCGATTCTCTGCAAATCGCTAACGAAGTAGATCTGCTTCTGCCCGATATTCGCACCCTGAAGGATTTCATCCGCTGATTGGATTGCGTCGAGGTAATCGGTGGTGCGATTGGTCAGCTTTGCACTCATCACCCCGGATCTGATCAGCTCGTGTTCTGAACCGAGTGGTTTAACGACCTCTGCTTTGTGGGCGGTGAAAATCAGCGCAGAAGTGTCACCTTGATAGAGTTCATTAGCGAGCTTCATCGCCTCCTTTTTCGCTCGATCAAAGGTATCGCGGTAGCCCATGCTGTAAGAGGTATCCAGGATTATTACGACATTTCGCCTGCCTCCCATTTCCCCCGTTGCGGCGGGCGTCGCTGCGAAAAATGGACGTGCAAACGCGATTCCGAGCAGCGCCAAGATCAGGATCCGCATCAACAGCAGGATCAGTTGTTTCAACCGATGCCGCTGAACATTGACCTGATGGGACATCCTGATGAATCGGATCGTGCTGAAAACGAGTCGTCTCGCCCGTTCCCGGTTGAGGAGGTGGATAATCAGGGGCAGCGACGCAGCCGCCGCGCCGGCAACGAGGAATAGGGAGGTTAGGAATTGGAGTCCAAACATAAGGTTGATCCTTGTCTTTGGGATATGGCTTTCTTATGTAATGGTTAGGGAGATAGTAGATACTGACGGCTTCGGCGTGAGCTCAGACCTCGGCGAGCTCGGTCGGCCGTCGAAGGCTGTCGTAAACGAAGATGCAACCATTGTCGTCTATGAGCCCTATTGGGGACATGCCTTGAGAAGCACGCCCCTTGCTCTCTGGCGTGTTTCAACATCATTTGCATACAGATCTGGTTGAATCAGATGGACGCCCAATGCGTTCCCAAGGCGGGCGAGTTGATACGCGGCTGCCCGCTGGATAGTGGGATTCGGGTGTTCCAGCGCCCCCTCCACGTCCGCCATAGTTACCCCTTTTGCACCGGCAACAGCCCAATTTGACATTATCTGCGGGTCACTAATTTTAGCGAAAACCATGGATCAATCAAACCCTGCTGCGAATCTGGAATCTGATTGTGCTCCGATTGTCGCTCGTAATGTCACATAGTGACGGAGGAAATGGCAAGGTGATTACCCCATTTCTTGGATGCACTTATTTTTGACATGAGCCAAATTCTTTCATTATCGGACCTCTATTTCCAGTTGCTGGTTTTGGAGGGCTGTACGTTCTGTCCTGCGGAATGTGACATCAACGGGGGTCTGGGGATATTCGATCCCATCTCCTGCGAGCAGTTCCTCAATCGTCCGAATCTGAATCTTTGGATACGTCCTGTGAGTGACGTGAAGCCATTGAAAGCGACCCGCCGTCGCTGCTTCCTTAACCATCAGCTGGGTTGGCAGGCTCAGCGTGATAAAGACGCCGATCACAGCGCCCTGACTATCGACAACCGATTTCAGTTCCCGTATGTCCTTGACAGAGACCTTCCCACTTTTTACCTGAACGACAATCTTCTGGGTCAGCGTCTTTTTCGGGTTGTCTGGATCAACGTCCTGATAATAGATTACCCCATCCACGCCTTCGTCCGCTCCCTTCTTTTTGCCCTGATAAGGTCTTGCCCGAATCAGACTTAACGCCCACCACTGGAATTGATACCGATCCTGATTGGCTAAAGCCCTCGCGCTCGCCTCATCTTTTGGCTCACCGATGACTTCGTATTTCACATCGTCACCGAAGGCATCAGCGAGACGGTATTTCAATAAGGCGATGGCAAGGTGTGTGATGTCAATACCAATCCATCGGCGGTTAAGCCGCTGAGCAACAGCGATAGCCGTTCCGCAACCGCAGAAGGCGTCCAATACAACATCGCCTTCATCGCTACTGGCTTCAATAATTCGCTCAAGCAATGCTTCAGGTTTTTGGGTAGGGTAGCCAAGCCGTTCTTTCCCTGCGTGTTTCAGGGATGGTATATTCAGCCAAATATCACCAATGGGTCTACCCTGTGACTCATCTACGTATTGTTTTAATCTCGGATAGCCTGTACTAGAGTAGTAAATCTTATCCTGTCTATCCAGTTCAGCCATTTTTTCTTTGGTAAATAACCACGTCCTTGTATGACCATTCCACTTATACGTTAAGTTCGGGCGGTCTTTGTTATAATTAGTCAAGTTCTGTGAAGCGAATCTGCGTCCCGTTCCTTCCTCAATATGAGGAAAACGTTTCTCAATTTCGCCTTCAGCATAAGGCTCAAATTGCGAATGAAACTGAGGTCTGTTGGATTTACTGTAAAAAAAGAGAGTATCATGAATTGCACCAAACTGAAAATCCGCGTTACCATGTGCATGAGTGCGTTTCCAGATAATCTCATTCCGAAAAGTCTGGACTCCAAAAACCTGATCAAGGATAATCTTCAGATAATGCGATGCCGTGGGATCGCAATGGAGATAAAAATTCCCTGTCAGCTTCAGGACGCGGTGGAGCTCCACCAATCGTAACCCCATCATCACGAGGTACGCCATCAGGTTCGTCTCTGTGAGGAAGCCGCGAAAACTCTTGATCGTCTCAACCAGAAGGTGTGGCGCGGTCTCGACCAACTCATGATATGCTTGCTCGGTGGTTTCGCCCCAACGCCATGTATCTTCAAAGGCTTGAATCTGTGCCTGCGACGACGAGCCATCCGTTTCGCTGAAAATCACGTTGTATGCTTGATTCGAGTTGAACGGCGGATCGATGTAAATCAGATCGACGCTTTCATCGGGGATGTGGGTTCGTAAAATGTCCAGATTGTCGCCATAGTAGAGTTGGTTCGTATTCACTGATTACCTCTTATTCCAGAAAGAAGGAGTAATCTTCAGGCTCGTCATACACGATTTTTCAAGGAAATTTGAGAGTTTCATTCTTACTACATTTCACCAGAACGGTTGTTTACAAACGACCAATTGTTAGACAGCAGCCACATCAATAAACGCTACTGTTGACGATGGCAACGGAACAACAAAACCATCTTCTCGCAGACCTTCGATATGAAATTGAATCGCTTCTGCAATCAATCTGCGCACTTCATCCATCGTTTCGCCTATTGCGACACAGCCGGGTAGCTCTGGCACATAGGCACTGTAACTATTCGCATCTTTTTCAAAAATAACGAGGTATTGCATCCCAGCCATCTTTTTCAATCAACCTAATGAGGTCTCTAACCTCATTGGATAGTGTTTCTCTTCATAAGCATGTATGACCGCACCCAGCGTATCAAGGAGTTCATACAAAGGATGTCCTTCATTATCACCAACTTCATCGATTAGCGCGTTCAGCCGCTCAATTGCCAGATCGTATTCGTTTTCATTGCGAATTGAAAAAAGCGGACGCACAATACGCCAGTGTGCCTGAATGTCGTCTGTAATTACGCTCATTTCTTCCAGTCCCCTTTGTCATATTCTGCGTGAGTCAATACATGACGAACATAGACTTTTCCATGATTGAAATGGTTCCAGAACTCGCGCAGTGCCTTTCTGCTGATTGTAGCAGGCATCGGCTAAATCTGGCTCTAGGCGCATAGTGGTATTATATCATATCAGCCCCTCCCGTTTGGCAAGATAGGAGGACAGTGCGTAATCAACGGGCGTTGCGGTGTCAATCGTGTTATAGTCAATGTTAGATCTGCTCAATTCCAACTTGTAGTGATTAATGAAATCGTGCAAATGGCTGAGGTAGCTTTGACGAATCGCCTGCGGCGTTGCGATAATCTCTTCGTCAGTTTCGGCATCAACGAAACGCGCCACGCGCTCAAATGCAAATTCTAACTCCTGACGGTCTAAAATATGAAAAACAATCACCTCGTGTCCGTCATAACAGAGGTGTTCAAGGGCTTTCACGACCGTGTCGGGGTCATCCTCGTAGAGGTCAGAAATCAGGATAACCAATCCGCGTTTGGTGAGGCGTTCGGCGATCTGGTGGATGGGTTCCCCCATGTGCGTGAGTTTATTGGTTTTGAGACGTTCAAGTGTCAGCAAAATCGAGTGGAGATGGGCGGGGGAACTTCGGGCGGGGAGGTATTCGTGGAGTTTTTCGTCAAAGCAGGCAAATCCGACGGCATCCCGTTGCTTTGCCATGAAATACGCGATCGAAGCGATAAGGTAGCTGGCGTATTGCAACTTCGCCAGATCGCCGGAACCGTAGGTCATTGATTCGCTTGTGTCAAGAAGGAGATAACAGTTGAGGTTCGTTTCCTCCTCAAACTGTTTGATGTAGTAGCGGTCTGTCCGTCCATAGACCTTCCAATCGATGTGTTTGGTGTCGTCTCCGGGCATGTATTGGCGATACTGCGCAAACTCCACGCTGAAGCCGTGATGGGGGCTTTTGTGGAGTCCTGAGATAAATCCTTCGACGACAAATTTTGCAATGAGCTCCAGATTTCCGATTTTGGCTAATGTGGTGGGATCTAAATAACGACGTCCTTCTTGACCCTCGCTACGTGGTACTTTATTTCGTTCAACTTGCATTGAATTTATCCTGATAGATTCACAAACGATTACGGGATGGGTGAAACCTGAGTTCAAAAATTCAGGAGTTCAATGCCCCAATGACCAGTGAACCAATGGACTGATGAACTCGTGAACCCATTTGCCGGTTCCCTTCCTTCCATTTCTTTCCTTCCATCACTTCTTCTTCAAGACCATCAACGTCAGATCATCAAACTGCTCGGCTTCCCCCTGAAATTCGATGACATGATTGTAAATGCCTGTGCAAATCTCGTTGGCGCTTGCAGCGCGCAGACGTTTCGCTATCGCCTCTAAACGATCTTCTCCATACAGTTCATCGTGGATATTCAAAGTTTCTGTGACGCCATCGGTGTAGAACACGACAACATCTCCACTGCCAAGTTCAGTGATTTCCTGTTCGTATTCCGATATTTGAAGAATCATATCGTCAGGAAACATGCCTAACATCACACCGCCCTTTTCCAAGTACTTACAGCGTCCATCGCTCCGGATCGCCAGCGGGTAGTTATGTCCCGCGTTGATTGATGTCAGTCGATCTGTTTCCGGCTGTAACTGGGCATAGAAGAAAGTTGCAAATTTACCAACTGTACTGCTCGCATAAAGCAGCGAGTTGAGTGTCACAGCCATACTTGGCAGATCTCTTTGTCTCGACACCTCTGATAGCAAACCCGCCCGTAATGTCGCCATGAGCAGCGCGGCTTGCATGCCTTTGCCGGAGACGTCGGCAATCGCAAACCCCCATGAACCATCCGACTTCTGAATGTAATCGTAGTAATCTCCTCCAACACCACCGCGGGGCTGGTAACGCCCCGCCACCTCATAGCCGGGGATTTCTGGCAGGGTGTCAGGAATCAGATTTTTTTGGATTTTTGCTGCTTCTTCCATTTCCGCTTGTAATCGACGCCCCTCAAGCGCCTCCTGGTAAAGCTGCACATTTTCGATCGCCACGCCAGCTTGATTGGCAAAGGCTTCGAGCAAAACGCCATCTTCACTGGTAAAGTCCAGGGTAACACCACCTCTTCCTTCCTTATCGGCGACAACTAACACCCCCAGCGTACTTTCACGTCCGCGCATGGGCACAGCCATGAGGTTTCTTCTGCCAAACAGTGTGGCTGTTTCTTCATCATTGCAGATTAATGTGTTGCCTTGCAGCCCCACTTCAGCAAGCATGGATAGCGCCGGAGGCACGTCTTGATCCGTTTTCAGGGGAACCGATAGGTTTTCCAGTTCAGGATCGAATTTTGGATCAAGGGTGAACAGGTTTTTCATCTCAAGCCGTTGTATGAATGGATTAATGAGCATCAGCCCACCCGTACCAGCATCTAAAAGGGTGACCGCATGGTTCACCACTTCTTCTTGTACAACCTCCGCATCCAGCAGCTTGCAAATCTGGGTGGCGGCGTCAGAAAGCATGAAAAGGCGAAACTTCTCAGCGCGAGTCTCATCCAGCAGGCGTGAATAAGCAATTGCAATTGAGATCTGGTTGGCTAGCACATTTAATAACTCTCGGTTCCAATCTTCTATCGCCCCCTTCGTCAAAAAACGTCCGAGGCTGATAACACCCAGGAATTCATCACGTATCTTTAAGGGCGCCCAGACATTCGCGCCGAGTGCTTCCAACTGGGGTTGGATTTGATTCAAAAACGGCTCCAGGGACGGCGGAGGGCTGGACAGATCAATAATCGAAAACCGAAGCAGTGTGGCAATCTCATCGGGAGCTACCGGAATGATCAGCGATTCATCATTGATATTAATCGATGATTCGATTGCAAGGTAATTCCTGGTTGGGTGAAAGAGCAGAATCGCGCATTTGGTCACTTGCAATGTGCCGTGGATCATCCGCAGATACGTCCTGCTCGATACTTTAAAGTTGCCGTGTCCAGAGATAATTGTTTCACCAAGTATTTCAAGCTCAGACAGGCTAAAAATCAGCCGTTGTATTGTCTCTTCAGCAGAAACCGATTGCATCTCTTAACCTCTGATAGGCTTATGAGTTTATGATAACTCAATTCTTGAAACAATTTTTCAGTATTAAACTTTACATTCTGTTTGTAGTCGCGCAAACATTGCGCGTTTGGTACGGCGATGAATCGCTCCGATAGATCGGGATCTCGCTACACTGGAGGCCTTACTACAAACCATTACTTTCTTTTTGAAAATTACTTGAAATCACGTTTCATGGGTTATAAATTAGCAATTGCTGAATCCTCATCGGGAAAGATGGCTGCATGTTGAGCCAGCCCCATCATTTTGAAAGTCCGCTCGATTACAGGCGTCAAGCAGCAAAAGTGCAATACACCCCCTCGTTCTTCAAGCAACTCAATAATCTCAATCAGGATAGAAACACCGATACTGTTAATGAGTCGTGTTTTCTCAAGGTTAATGACGAGCTTGTTGTATCCTTTACGCATAAGTTCTTTTGCGGCTTCTGCAAGTTTCTCACCCATGGGGCCATTCAGGTATCCATCGGTTTGAATAACGGCATAACTGGCTTCGGTACGGACGTTGACATTAAAAGCATTTGCCATTTGTTTCCTCCTTCATCAAATTTTTCAGGCGGTGGTTGTGTCCTCCACTTTTGAGGTCAGTTTCCTTTTGATCATTGTGATGGTTGTCCCTTTATCGCTGCTTTCGATATTCACTTCATCCATCATATTCTGGATAATCTCCAGGCCCCATCCCCGTTTCCGCACGCCTTCAATCATCGCTTCATCCACATTCGAGGGCTTTACCTGGTCCAGGCGAAATCCAAGCCCCCGATCTGTAATTTTTAGCTCCAACTCATCATCTTTCATGATAAACTTGATGGTAATGCGCTTGTCTTTGCTTTTGCTGTGCTCAAGAGCATTGATGCAGGTTTCGATGATAGCAAATTGAATCTCATCAATATGATTTTCTTCAAAATTCATAATTTCAGCAAGGATAGAGGCGGTTTGGGCAGCCGCTAATTCCATATTGGGGGCCATCGGAATAATCAGCGTCACTTCACGCCGGACTTGATCTGGCACTTTAATCTACCTCCTCTCGGGATGTTCAGTCTACCTGCATTTTGAATGAATCAACGGAAAAGGGGAATCGGTGAATCAGCGAATGGGCAGATCCCGCAATATGAATGCCTCACGTTTACGGAAACGGTTGCAGCACTTCAGATCTACTCTCGTCCCGGCAGCCAGAGGGTTCGTCGTGACCTCGGTTCAATACCCACATCACTATCCGAATCATCCGCTTCTTCGAGGGCCTCCGCTTCCTCATCAAGGGCCACAAAATCTTCTGGGAATTCATCTGGATTCATTTCAAAAAGGTAATCGCCTTGTTGACTGATTTTTTCCATCGCTTTTTCGGGTGTTGTTCCCATTTGCCTGGCGATATCGTCAATTTCTCCAACAACAAACAGTTCTCCGTCTCTGCCAAATTCAATTGGTGGTGCATCTTCGGGCGGCGGACCAACGATTCTGCGCCAATCCTGAAACTCTTTTGGGAGCTTAAACCCATGTTTTTTGGCGTGCTCAACACCACCCAAGATTAAACGTTGTGCGTATGCGAGATCGCACGGTTTGTATCTCATATTGGCATGTCTGTTCAGCACTTCGCGCTCAAACCTTCTCGGAGGCGTGTCAATGTCACCGAAACAATCTTTCAGGCCAACGCCCCACACATCAATAAGAAAAACGCAGAACACGAGGTTCCCGTTGATCACTTTTCTCGCGATGATGACGTTTGTCATACCGTGCTCTTTCAAATCAACGTCCAGAACATAAGTTCCATAAATTGGAAGTTCAGCGTTCAGGACATGAAATGGTGAGAAGGTTTGAGCGCTTGATCTTTTTTTCAAAGCTTTTTTCTTCTTTTGCGCCTTTGTTCGACTTTTTCGGCTCATTGGATCGCCTCCTTTCTGAAATGCGCAAATGAGCGAATACTCTGTCAAATAAATGTCCATGGTTGGTATGCGGGGCATGAAGCGCTTCAAACTTCTGTTGTTCTGGGTCGGAAAGTCTCAAATAGGTTTGGACCCAATCAATCACAAGCGATTTCCTTGCCTCGTCCACCTCACAGCGAGCGATGCGAAAGAAGTATTCATATTTCAAACGCGCTTTCGACCACTCGCCTCGTTTCATCTGAGCGGCGAAGGCAAAAGCAAACGGATTTCCGGTTGCTATATATGGCGCCGCATCAAGCCCGGGCGAGCCGATGACATCATATGACATCATAGTCGAATCGAACAACCAACTTGCCAAGCACGTCCTCGTAATACGCTTCCCGCCAGATTCCTTGACCCCCACTTTTCCAGATAGACCACAATTGAGACAATCAGCAGATGATGGCGTAGCCGCAACGCCGTGTAGTAATTGAACATACGTTCTGGAAAGTCGGTAGGATAGCCCGACTCCACTTCGATGTGGATTAAGAGTTTCCGCGCATCCCCTGAGACAGTTTCAACTTCCACCAACACATCGAGAATTTTCTGTTCCCCCAATGGGAGGCCAGTAAAGGTTTCTTTGTCCGAAAACCGGGCGGTGTCGGGGTGGATGTGTTGCGCAAGTTCCGGTTGAAAAAGATTGAGGAATTCGGCGAAGAACACCTTTAAGATCGTTTTGCTGAGTTGGTCGTGATCCATTCATCCCCTCTTTTGGTGCGAAAAACGGGCTGTGGGCTAACCCCAAATCCTTTTTTTTCTTGAAGATCTTCGTCCTGGAGGTGAAGCGATATTTGAGCAGTGTCCACACCGCAAGCATTCCCTCACGCCAGAATCGCAGTTTTTTTCCGCCCTTTTTCGTGCGTGGGAAGTAGGCGATTGGCACTTCGTGGATATGATAGCTAGCCCGCAGGACCTTTGCCGTTACTTCGGGACAAAATTCAAATCCTTCGCAGGTGAGATCTAGGCTGGTGATTAGGACTGCATCAAATGCCTTGTAACATGTTGCTTCATCGGTGATATGTATTTGGTACAGCAGATTCACGAGCCCCGTAAGCATGCGGTTCGCAATGTAGTGTTGCAAACTTGTCTGGTTTCTTCCGTTTAGAAATCTTGAACCGTAGACCACCTGGGCGTCCCCTTTTCGCAGCAGATCAAAAATCGGCAGCAGGTCTTTCGGACGGAGTTCCAAATCTGCATCTTGAATAACAACAAAATCACCAGTGATATGCTCAAGCCCGATCCGAATCGCAAACCCCTTACCACGATTTTCTTTGCATTGGACAATTTTCAACCACGGTTCATCATGCATCTGTTCCAAGATCTCAGATGTCCCATCGGTTGAACCGTCGTTGACGATGATGATTTCTTTGTTGATTGGTAATTCCTTAACTTCTTTAACGACCTGGCGGATCGTTGCTGCCTCATTAAACGCAGGGATTATAACGGATAGTAACATCGATATATCTTCTTCCGCAAAACTGGTTGGCGTGAGCCTTTTCATCCGCTCAGGTGGGCAAACCGTCTGCTGTGAGCGGAATCAGCAGATGAGTGAAAAATCTCAGTAAATATATCATTGCCACTCCATAATGTCAACTTCAAATCTGCCAACTATGGTTCAAGCATTGCTTTACCTGCCTGACCGTTAGCGAATTTCTTGAAAGCCACTTGCGCTTCAACGAGTGGGAAGTGATCGGTAATCATCCGTCCGATTGGCAATCCACGCCGATACAAATCTAGCATCGCAGGATATTCCGAGTAGTGATAGAACCAACTCCCCATTAGGGTAATGTCCCGCCGGATTAGATCTCCGCTTGGGCTGATCGGCACATCGCCCTGCTCGCCCACGCACATGACGGTCCCCGCCTTGCCAACCAGCTTGAGGGCGAGTTTTAGCGTTTCCGCACGTCCAGCTGCTTCGATGCACTTATCCGCGAGCATACCGCGGGTGATCTTCGTGAGCACTTCAAGGGGATCTACTCTCTGCGGGTTAATGGTATGTGCAGCACCAACCGACTCCGCGAGAGAGAGACGATAGTCATTGATGTCAACGACAATCACTTCTGCGCCCAGAAAGGATTGCACGATGGTGTTTCCAAGCCCGACGGGACCCGCTCCCAAAATACAAACGAAATCTCCGCCTTTTGTGTCGAGTCGCCGGCTGACATGATATGGGACCCCTAAACCATCGCCGGTCAGGAGCACACCCACGTCAAAGGGGACATCTTCAGGCAGTTTGAGACACACATGATCTGGTGCAGCGATGCGTTCAGCATGCGTCCCCGGACAAGAGGTGCGGTTGTCGCAAAAGGTATATTGCCCTACTGCACACCATCGACAATCGCCGCACCCCCAAGCAGCGTGGACGCCAACGCGATCGCCAACCCTGAATCGCGTTGACTTTCCGGCATCGATCACCACGCCCGTGACTTCGTGCCCACCGTTGAATGGGTGCTGGCTGGGACCTCGGTAGACGTGCATTTCGCTGCCGCAGATGCCTGACGCCTTGATCTGGATCAACACTTTGTTCCCATCGAGCATCGGTTCCGGGTATTCTTTGATGATAACTTTTTCGTTGCCTAAAAACTGAACACCGAGCATGTTGTTTCTCCTTCATAAACTGTAACCGTCCAGGTGGTAAAACGAAAAGGAATAAACGTTTCGTAAAAGTAAAGCGATCCATTCGGATGTAGATCTTTCTTAACGGAAGGTCAGAATCTTGAGGCGCGGTTTCCCCACCCCAGAAACCGTTCGAGCTCCTGAATTTCTGCGAGTTGAACATCAACAATCGACGTATCCGGACACTCCTTTTCTTCCTCGCCCACCAACCAAGCGGTCCACATCCCCATACTCTTTGCGCCAACCATATCTTGCGAATATGTATCCCCAACATAGATCGTTTCTTCAGGGGAGACACTTAATCCTGATAACGCTGTGTGGAAAATTCCCGCCTCTGGTTTCGATACACCAACAACAGTTGAATCAATCACAACATCAAATAGTGGTGTGAGGTGATATTCGTCACACCAGCCTTGTGTGTTTCCAAAGTTGTTGCTGATGACGCCAAGTTGATATCGCTCTCGAAGCGTTGCGAGCCACCGACGGTTTCGATCAAGGAACTCCTTCGCACCTTCGCAGAAGAAATCTACATACCGGTCTTTCACGTCCGAACCCAGACCGAGCGCATCGTAAGTGCCCGTGGCAATGGCATCCATCGTTTCGCGCAGTGTAAGTTTGGGTGCTCTTCCGCTAGCGATAAGCCGGTCCACAGAGACACGATCAACCTGATCAAACGTCTTTCGATCAATCTCTGGATATTCCTGCTGGATGAACCGGTAGGTTCGGTCTCGCCAATGGATACCGTTTCCATCGAGCGTTCCGCCAAAATCGAACAGCAAGGCACGAATCTCCTTCATGATTTCAATTCCGTAGTGCGTATTACATAAAACGTGGGCTTCCTTTCACGTTTTATGCAGCAACCAAAGCGCGGCATTCCGAAGTAACTTCTGATAGGTTGGGTGTTGCAGAATCTCCAGCGTGTGTCCGTTGGCAAGGCACGCAACACGTCCATTGCCATACTCATACGCCCACCCGGCGACCGATTGTCTCCCATCTTGATCTTGACTGACCAGCAGCATCTCCACCCGGTCATGATCAAACCAGAGAAAGTGCTGCTCATCCATCGACAATTTCGTAGGATTCAATCCCTGCTGCGATGAGGTGGTTCGTGTTAACCACTTCCACTTTGAACTTAGCGATTGACGGATGCCCGACGTAATAACCACCCATTGTTCGTCGATAGCCGCCTTTCCAGGGATAAGCCCAACCCGAATTATGAAGCGGCATAAATCCCCCACCTTTTAAAACAAAACGCTCAATGGCATTTTCTTGCTCTGGCTGCATCCACGCCACCGATCTAGCCAACCGTTAGGATATTCGATGCCGTCCTGCAAGATCATACTGATTCACTGATTTTCCTATTTGCTACGCAGCGGCTCCGAATGCAACCAACCGATCATGCCAATAAGTTCTTCCTGCCGATCTTGCATCGCTATTTCGATGATTGCGGGACGATCAGCAGCGAGTGCGTCTTGTAGGACACCCTTGAAATTTGCCAGATCATCGACCCGCGTTGCATAAGCGCCGAAGGACCTGGCAAACTGGACAAAATCTGGGTTGACTAGATCTGTATCAATGGTGCGTCCGTTGCAGCCCTTTTGCTGTGATCCTTTGATTGCGCTCAACGCAGTGTCATTCACAACGATTGCCACGACGTTGACCCCGTACATCATTGCCGTTGCCAATTCAGCAGCCCCCATCATGAATCCGCCATCTCCGCTGAAGCACACGACCGGCTTATCTGGATGCGCGACCTTTGCACCGATTGCAGCAGGAAAGGCGTATCCCAGCGCAACACCAATATTTGGATAGAGGAAGGTTCGCGGATCGAAGACCGGGAATTCGGCGAACGAAGCGTAGCCGATTGCATGGACATCGACTGAGAAGATTCCATCGTCCGGGAGGACAGCGCGTATCTCCGGTAACAGGGGCAAGGGTGGTTGGGCGGCAAACTTTTCTTGAATCCGTTCCAGCGGATGGTTCCATGAATCTTTGCCCCCCTTGACCGCTTCGATTAACGCCCGCAAGGTCAATTTGAGGTCGCCGACGACGCCAACATCGCACGGGTATTCCCGCCCAATTTCCGCCGCGTTCTCATCGATCTGGATTAATGGTCGCGGGAATTCGAGGCTCCAATTCCGCGTATCAATCGATGTGAAACGAGGGCCAATGGCGAGTGTGCAATCCGCAATTTGCATCGCCTGGCGTCCTTGGAAGCCATAAATAATCTGCAGCGCCAGTGGGTGGTCTTCGGGCAGGGCGCCCTTCGCACATCGCGCCACAACAACAGGAGCGTTGAGTTTTTCAGTAAGTTGCTGCAATTCCTCACGCGCATCGGAGTGAATGACCGCTGATCCAACAAATAGGATCGGCATCTCTGCCTGATTGAGCGCTTCCATCGCGGATTGGAGGTCAGCGGGGTCGGGCAACCCAGAGGGTTGTCGGTCAACATGCGGTGGAATGGGGACTTCTCCCTCTCCGGTAACCACGTCCATCGGAAATTCCAGCACGACGGGACCGGGCCGACCTGTCCGCATCACACGGAACGCATTTTCGACGACTTCAGGAATTTCCTCGATTGTGTGCGCAATCGCGCAATACTTCGTGACAGATTCAAAGAAACTCATCTGATCCAAGCCGTGAAACATCTTGCTCGGATGTCTCATGTAAAATTGGGAGTCACTCTGACCGGTAATCAGCAGCACCGGCACGCAATCTGTGAATGCCTCCAGGATTCCGGTCGATGCGTTGCTCGCACCGGGGCCAGGGACCGTCAGGGCAACCCCCACTTCTCCTGTGGAACGGGCGTAACCGTCTGCCATCTGTGTGGAAGCGTATTCGTGCCGGACAAGGTAGTGATCGATGACACCTGCCCCGCAGCGGAGCAGCGAGTCATAGATCTGTATGTTTTGGGTGCCCGGCATGCCAAAAACGCAGCGTATCCCTTGCGCCTTCAAACACTCAATAAGAATATCTCCACCTTTCATGAGCACACTCTCCTAAGTTTTATGTCACTAATTTTTACGTTCTGCGCAGCAACCATCGTGTGGCATTGTGAAGCAGCTTTTGATAAGTCGAGTGTTGCAAGACCTCCAACGTGTGTCCGTTGGCAAGGTACACCACACGCCCCTTTCCATATTCATAAGCCCAGCCTGCGACTGACTGTCTCCCATCTTGTCCTTGACTGATCAGCAGCACTTCCACCCGGTCGTAATCGAACCAGAGAAAGTGTTGCTCATCGACGATCTCGTAGGACTCCACCCCTGCCGTGATAGGATGGCTCTTGTTGACCACTTCTACCTTGAACTGGGCAATCGCCGGATGCCCGACATAATAACCGCCCATCGTTCGTCGATAGCTGCCCTTCCAGGGGTAACCCCAGCCTGAATTGTGAAGCGGCATAAATCCCCCGCCGGCCAGGACAAATTGCTCGATGGCACCCTCTTGCTCCGGCTGCATCCACGCCACCGGCCCAGCTTCCTGACCGTTGGGAAATTCCATGCCGTCGCGCAGAATGACGAAGAGATCCTTATCAGCAAGCATTTCGCGACCGAGTGCGGCAAAGTCAGTTGTGTATTCAACCTCTATCCCTTCTTTTCTCAGGACGGATCCGACACCCTCAAAGGCATCGTTTGCGTCATGATAATTATCGCCTGCGAGAATTAACGCTTTTGTAGTTCCCATGTACCTGGTTCCTTTCGCCGTTTGGCAGCTCAGTTGTCAACCCCGACGCAATTAGCCTTTCAATTCAAGCGCTGTAATGTCCTCCACCATCCCCCGGATGCGCAGACGGTCACTGTTTACAAACGCCGGATTGGGTTTCAGGGTGTAGGGCGACCAACGCTGCAGAGAGGCGATGTGCGCATCGGTCGTCGGCTTCGCGGCGAATTTCAGGGCGATATAGCGGCGGCCCACAAAACCACCGAACATGCCGTGCCAGAGACAATGATTGAAGAACACAACATCCCCCGGCTGGGCTTCGAGAGGGAAGCACGGCAACTCTGCGCCGGTGACGCCGAAGGTCTTCGGGCACGAATCCGCTTTCTGGGCGATGAGCGGCTGAAGATCTGTATGAAGCGGCAACCGATGTGAGCCCGGTATAACGCGCAAGCAGCCTCGTTCTTTCGTCACCGGATCGAGATAGATCATGACCTTGATCCGTATGTAATCAACCTCCGCTACGCCTTGCCGGTCGGCGTGCCAGCGGTGCTCGCCGTGAGTGGTGAGGTTGCCCTCAGAACCGGACCAGATAAAGTCCATCGGCATCAACTGTTCAACCACTTTGTAGATGCGGTCATTTTCGACAAGCTCCGTAAAGAAAGGGTTGTGCTCGACAATGGTGGTCACGCCTTGTTCTTCGCCCGCGAAAGGTTTGCCGCCCCGTTCTTCGGTCATCACTTTGTCGAACTCACGGATAATCGCTTCCATCTCGTCCGGCGGAAAATAACCCCGCAGAAAGAGAAAACCAAAGGTGTCGAAATATGACTCCTGTTCTGGTGTCAGCATTGTGTGTCTCCTTTTAGTTTTTCAACTTTGTCATTCTGGATTTTTTGGAACCTACTTATGAGACGTGATGCGTAATGCGTAACTTGTTGATTCTTCGATTCACAGATTCTGACGCGCTAAAACTGATGCCCCGATGACGCCAGCGTTGTCACCGAGCTTCGCCATGACAATCTGAACGCCTTCCATCGTCGTAGGCAAAGCATATTCGGCTGTGGCCTGGCAAATCAGCTCTAGGAAACTCTCCCCCATCGCTTCGATGACCCCTCCACCAAGCACAATCATCTCAGGGTTCAGGAAGTGGACAATCGAGGCAACACCGATTCCTAAATATTTGCCAGCCTGTTGCATAACCTTAATCGTCAGTTTGTCGCCTCGCTCGACAGCTTCTGCTAAGGCGCGACTCCGAATCAAATCTAGCTTTCCACCATTCAGTTTGGGAAGGATGCTCTTCTTCCCTTTTTTCAGAATGGCTTTCTGAAGGCGCCTAGTAATCGCGGTACGGCTTGCGACAGCTTCCAGACAACCGAAGGCGCCACAGCCACACCGGGGACCATTTGCTTTCACAATGATATGACCGACTTCACCCGCGGTTTTGCTGGCGCCGTGAAAAAGCTTGCCATCTAAGATAATTCCACCACCAATCCCCGTGCCGACGAAAATCCCGACGATGTTTTTAACCCCTTGCCCGGCCCCTAAGGCGGACTCGCCGAGCGTTCCCACATTGACATCATTATCAACAAAGGTAGGGATACCAAGATCGGCTTCAAGTTTCGCTTTGAGGGGCACGTTTGACCAACCAAGATTGGGCGCGAAGATAATGATGCCTGTCTCCGGATCGAGCGGGCCAGGCGATCCGACGCCCATTGCACGAATTTGGGAGGTTTCAAGTTCTGCGCGATCAATTGCTTCACGGATACATCGCGCAATCCGATTGATCACTTTATCCGGAGCTTTCTTTGCCTTTGTCGCTGTTTTGGATTGGGAGACGACTTTTCCCTCGCCATTAATGACAGCAGCAAGAATCTTCGTACCTCCCATATCTACCCCGACAACATAATCGTCATTCATTACCATTCTTTAGACTCCTTCAGGTTCTGGTTTTGGCCGCCTTCTCTCCCAATTTCCTAATTTCCCGTCTCGCTCGTAAACACATTCAGAAGCGCCACGCCGCGTTCATATTTCGATTGGGAAGTCGGGATCAAATCGTATTGTTGAGATAATGCGTCAGCGATCTGTTGTAGGAACATAGCTTCACCATCTTTGAGTTCTAACTCAATGCTATACTCCTGAACAGATTGCGTTTTATCCACATCTGCATACCGCACCGGGTCAAGACAAACTTCGACACATCCCGCATCAGAATTTATGCGCCACGTTTCACGGATATTTTCGACATGTAGGACGGGAAATATGTCCTCTCCCTTCAGATGACTCACAGCCGCTTCGATAGCCTCAACATGAATCTTCTCAAGATTTCCACTTAAGAGCGCTTGCGCCTGTTGGTCCGTAATCGGCATTTCAAGCTCTGTACGTATATAAACCCCTTTGGTTTGGGTTTTGAATGTAACGAGTTGTGTCCCTTCCCCGATGGCTCGGGATGCGAGCCCCCTCTTCCTGAGCCGCAAAGAGGCACCATGCCGTAAGAGGGTTCCGGTCGTCGTGTCGAGATAGGTATCCTGTTGTGGGATATTCGTCTGATCCGAAAGTGTATAACCTGCCACTTGTTTCTGCGATCGAATCTGATCGAATACCTGTGGCGATGTTGCCTGAAATTTTGCTTCAACTTCGATCATTATCTGGGATGTTTCCTTATCTGGGGTTTACCAACTCGCGTCTGATACTGTGTCTGAAAGGTGGAAAAGGCAGAAACCGGATTTTTGTTGTGCCGCAGCCCAAGGCGTGCCGAAAGGCAGTTTTCGAGTGCGCAGCCCCCCTGTGGGCGGTATGAAAAACTCGGTTTCTCCGCTCTAATGAGACTTCTCAAACAGGCTCTGATATATCCGCCCCGTAACCTTACCTCCTTTTCAGTGCTCTGAAAGCCTAGACATGAGTGCTTTCCTGAATTTCTTCTTGGACAATACTTTCTTTGCAACCTTTTTTCGCAATTTCTTCCCGAAGATTTTCGCAAGTTCTGAGTTAGTCTCTTGAGCGATCTGTTGTGTCACGTCTGGATTTTGGAGAATTACTTCCGCAAACTGGCGAGCGAGTTGACGTGTATCGCCGGACTCTGGCGAATCGTCAGAAACTTCGACAGCCTGTGATCCTGGCTTGGGGGGGGCTATCTGTTCAGGTTTGATCGCCATCTTCGCAGACTCAATAATTCGGTTTGCTCTCCCCACCACGAGCCCGATTTTTTCGTTGATCTCTTCGGACGTTGCTGATGCGACCTGTGCGCGGGATGTATATCCAGCTTTCTGTAGTTTGTCTCCAATAACGGGGCCAACCCTGTGAATGGCTTGAAGATTATCCATAAGTATCGTACTCCCTTGATTTTGTTCCAAATTCTAAATTTGGGGTATATTGACGAATCATCTGATCAACGTGTTCACTGTGAAAAATGTCCGCTGTGGGTAGATGTCCTGAAGGATTGAAATCGCTGAATCCGTATAGATGGCATCGACACAACAGCCACGGATCCGAACCATGCCTTCAATGTCCGCACGCATATACGGATCGGTACTCACCGCCTTGTTCCAAACACTCCCAAGTATCCCACGTGGTTTAATCGCCTTCGGATCATGCCCGAAAGCACACCGCTCAATCTCAAACTGATTGAATAGTAGCTCCACCTGTGATGCTTCCTCCCACCAGCGGCGCGTACCAACCGGACTTGTTAGCGAGCGATAGGGTTCTAACAGCGGGCGATCAGATCGTCCCGCCCGCCGGAGGGTATCAAACTGATCATTCAGGTCGTCGATGCCACCATCAAACCCGATTGGCGGCCCGGCGTGGAACAAGCCCCATTCCTCTTCCCGATAAGCAACCGGCAGTCGCTCAATCCATTCTAGCGTTCCGTCTTCCTCAATGGTGCGAAGAAACACACGCCATGCTCGCCAGAGGTCTGGGGTGAAGTTGGGCTGGTTAAACCCCCATCGCTGTGTTGCGCGCCGAATCAGTGAATCTGAATCGTGATCTGATTTCGCTACCGCCTGATAAATCCCTGCGATCGCCTGCGTCGAGATTGGGGCAATTTGCAGACAGTGCAACAGATTATCCAATTCCCCGCTTACCACCGCCCATGAAGCAACCGTCTGCCAGTGTTCGGGATTTGCCAACCATTCCTGGCGATGACGGTTGTCGTGAATGGCGTGCAGCAGGAGGATCTCGTGGTTTCCGAGAAGCGCAATAACCTAGTCAGGAATCTGTCGTTCCAGCGCTCGGATCAGATCGATGACCCGCTTGGAATCGGGGGCGCTTGCGACGTAATCTCCCAGGAGAAACAGACGCGCCTCTCCACCGATCCACTGATTGCTTTCATCGATTAGCTGTGCATGCAGAAGCAGGTTACGAAAAGCTTGGTAGTTGCCGTGGATGTCTGAAATGATATACCATAGACGCCTTTCAGATTGTGGATTATACATCGTGGATTTTATCATCATGCGTGAAACGTGAGTGTAATCCGTAAAACGTAATTCACTTATTTGTCGATTCACTTCAAATTATTTTGACTTTGTTAGATTAAAAGAGCTCATCGGCAGATCGACTGCTGGCTCGCCCCTCAATCTTACTTTTACCCACAAGTTTTTATTTTCGCGCCATTGCGCGCCACAAGCGGATTCCAGCGCACAGGAGGAGTGGGGGTGTTGGGAGATTGGGGTGGAATTATATCCCAACACCCCTTCACCCCAACATCCGATTTTCCGAATCGGAACGGGGGTTTGCTTGGTGACCAATCCCCGGATGAAAAGATCTGGGTAAAGATAAGGAATTGAGGGCCGGGGGGCGAATGTAACAAAATCAAATTATTGTGTCAGTTCTTTGGGATACCATAAATTTATCAACTCCCCTTCCACTTTATCATTCAATTCCTCCCACCGTCCGATGGGGAGCAAAATATGGGCAATTGCTGCCGTCAGCATAGTTTCTACGTGACCGGTCAATCTTCCGATCAACTCTTCCATTCCAGGGTTATGCCCTACCACCATAACCCGCCGGCAATCGTCTGACAGGTTACACAAAACAGAGATGTACGCTTCTGGCCCAGCGTGATAGAACGCCGGCGTTGATTCGACCTCACCTGCATAACCACCGGCTTTTGCTACCGCCTGGGCTGTTTTTCGCGCACGCTTGGCGGTTGAACTGATGATCTTGTCAGGCGTCAATCCCTGCTTTCGCAGCAATTTTCCTATGCGCGGCGCATCCCGTTTGCCACGCTTATTGAGCGGCCGATCATGGTCGGCCAGCAATGGTTCTTTCCAACTTGACTTTGCATGCCGTAAAATCAGCAATGTTTTCATTCGAGCCTCTTGGGCGCGTGATTCGTGAAACGTGAATTTTTCAAATTGTAGGAGTTATGCAGATTTGCCGACCTCCACAAAACGATCATACATTACGCCGTACCGTACTCCACGGGTACTTACGTGGATATGCTCAACGCCGAGGTGCTTTAAGATACTGTGGAGGATGGCTGCCCCCGCGATGATGATGTCGGCACGTTTTGCTTCCAGCCCCGGAAGCTGTAGGCGATCGGCCAGGGACCTGGCGCGAAATCGCTGAATCTGGCCTGCAATCTCCTGTAGACTGAGGGTTTCCCTATGTATCCGCTGGGGGTCATGCTCGGTCAACCCAAGTTTAACGGAAGCCAGGTTCACCAGTGTGCCACCAATCCCAACAGGAACAGAGGGTTTTCGCATCGGATTTGTCGGAAAAAGAACCTGCGCTGACAGGGTTTCTTCAACGAAAGCATTCAATGCACCAAACTCATCATCGGTTGGCGAATCACTTTTGAGGAAGTGATCCGTGAGATAAACCGCCCCCAGGTTAACGCTCAAATGTGTCTCTAATTCCTTCCCACCAAATACAAACTCTGTACTTCCGCCACCAATGTCAATCAAAACGAGATCATCGGTGTCGAAAGCATGGAAATCTTTATCGGTGCGTATTGCCAGATAGGAGAAACGCGCTTCCGTCTTTCCTGAAATCACTTCGATATCCAGATCAAGACCATTTTTGACAAGACTGGTAAAATCATCCGCGTTGGTCCCTTCCCGAAGCACGCTTGTCCCAACAGCGATAACCTCCTCAACGCCAAAAGTTCGCGCCTGTGAGAGGTAACCCTGGATCGCCGCACAGGTTCGATCCATCGCGGTTCTTTGGAGTTGATAGGTTGAGTGCATCCCTTGACCGAGCCGCGTGACCTCCGCAACATCAAACACAACGTCATGTTTCCGTCTTTTCGCATCGATTTTGCAGATCAGCATCAGGACAGAATTCGTGCCGATGTCAATCACGGCATAGCGGTTGTTATGTTTCTTTTGCATTGATCTGAACTCCGAAGGTACGTGAAACGTGATGCGTAAAACGAATCCTTCCCTTCCTTCCGCTCAATGGACAAACCTAAGTAGTTCATTGCTTAAATTCGACGAGGGTTTGTAGTCGCGCAATTTGAGCGTAGCGAAATCGCGATCCATCGAGGTCATTGCGCGTTTTAACGGGCGATGAATCGCCCGACTACGAACCAACCCCATACGGACTTGTGACATGGACCACGAAGTCAGCATTATGTCCCTTCCAATACGATGCTAGCAATCGATTCCGAGTAAGAATTGATACGGCGCAGGTTATCTATCAGATCCAAGTGGATCTGGCTGCTATCGATTGAGGCTTGGAATTCACGGCGCAGGCGATCGTAGTGTGTGCGCCGATAGACCTGTTCCAGTTGAACAAGCCCCGGTTTGGTGATGGAAACTGTTCGGGCGAGCGCCACGTCATCGTTTTCAAACGCCTTGATCGCATTATCATAACTCTCTAGAACCCGTTGATGATACGCAACGATTTCTTCTCTCCCCTCCTCTGAAAACACGATATCTCCTTCCGCTTTCTTGATAAGAAGCGTGACCAGATTTTTCTCAATAACATCACCGATATGTTCCAATTCAGTGGTGACATACAGCAGTTGAACAGCATGTTCGGACTGTTGCAAGCTCAAGTTGGCACGGGTGATTTGTGTGAGGTATTCCGCTGTTTGGCGTTGGAGATAATCGACCTGGTTGTCCTGTTGCAAGATGTCATTAGCAGCCTTCGTGTCGTTGGCAATAAAGGCGGGCATGATGTCAGCCAACATTCCTCGAACCACCCTGGCCATTCTCAGAATCTCCCGCCGTGCTCGTTCAATCGCAAAAACAGGCGTAGAAAGCAGTTCTGTATTTAGATGTTGGGTTGACCATACGGGTTGAGTTGCCGCTTCCACGGCAGTCTCCCCCTTATCCGGCATTATCCATTCCACAAAACGCGCCATCAACGGCACCAATGGAAAGAAGATAATCGTCAACGCCGCGTTGAATGCAGTGTGCGTGTTCGCAATCTGTCTCGGGACGACCGCTGCATTGGCTGCCATCCCAGTAAGTCCGGCGGGCGCCTCCGGCGAAATCAGCCGAACCAGTGAAGCAAGCGGACCAATGAGCCATACAAAAATTAAAACACCTCCCACTTTGAAAAATGTATGCGCCGCGGCAACCTGCCTTGCTTCGCAGGGAGCCCCAAGTGAGGCAAGGATTGGGGTAATACAGGTGCCAATGTTTGCGCCGAAGAGTAACGGAATACTCGCCTCCAGACTCAACAAGCCTTGCTGCGCCAGAGCAATCAGGATGCCTGTAAATGCGCTGCTTGATTGGATTAACGCAGTGAACGCTGCACCAACCAGAATGCCTAAGAGCGGGTTTTTGAGCGTGAGTAAAAAGTCGATGAACGGCTGGTAGGATCGGAAGGGATACATGGCTTCTGACATGATATAAATCCCAAAGAACACCAGGCCAAATCCCAACAACGCCTCCCCTGCTGCGCGGTAAACATCTGTTTTTGATACAAAGAGAATGATAAAACCGACAGCGACAATCAGCAGCGCGTAATGCGTGAGCTTGAATGCAATTAATTGAGCCGTGACTGTTGTCCCGATGTCCGCACCAAGAATCACGCCGAGCGATTGGGAGAGCGACATCAGTCGGGCGTTCACAAAGCCAACAAGCATGACAGTGGTTGCACTGCTGGATTGAATCACTATCGTGACAAATACACCAACAAGCACACCGATAATTCGCACATTTGTCAACGCCCCCAAAATGCCACGCATCTGGTCACCTGCGGCTTTTTTCATGCCATTGCTCATTATCTCCATGCCGTAGAGGAAAATCGCCAATCCACCGAGCAATCCGAAGGTTAAAAAGATTAACCAACTCGACGGTTTCGCATCCACCTCAAAAGTCACAGGTGAGTCCACTGTGTCAGTGGTTATCGCCGTCACAACATAATCCCCGGCTTTAGAACCCAAATGCAACTTCGTTCTCGCAACCCCGTTTGCACCTGTGAGCGCAATGACTGGATCTACCTTTGCGCGTTTTGCCTTAGCGGGTTGGCTGACCAGCGCAAAATGGACTTTGACCCCTTCAAGGCGGTTGCCTGTGGCTCCTTTGACGACAACAGACAGATCTTGTTCTATCCAATTATCGACGATGCCACTCTGCTTGTGTACGGAAATATCCCGACCGGAAACATCTTTTAATCGCTCAACCGTTACCCCTCCGTCAATCAGGGAGGAATCCTGAGCCGATGAAAAGATGGCGATCATCCCATAAAAGGCGAAGCAGGTGAAGATAAGGGATACAATCTGTTGGTTGTGTGGGAGATTGATTGCAGATCTGAAATTTATCCGATTATTCGTCATCTTCTTTCGACTTTGGTTCGCGGACAACACGCATCGGGCATGTATACTACGATAGGTCATAACTTACATCACTACCATACGGAAGCGTTATTTGTGGCCGTCCGCAGTATAATACCCGGACCTACCCTCCGAAACTGCTGAAGGCCGTTTTGATGATGAAGAAGAAGACAATCGCCATTGCGGATCCTACAGGCAATGTCACAACCCACGAAGTGATAATATCACGGATAACACGCGGATTCAAGCTAGCTATTCCTCTCGCAAATCCAACGCCCATCACCGCACCAACAAACGTATGGGTTGTCGAGATGGGCCATCCGAATTTTGAGGCGAAGACAATGGTTGTTGCAGCTGCTAACTCTGCTGCAAAGCCACGGGATGGCGTTAGCTCAGTGATTCTTCTTCCAATTGTCTCGATAACACGCCAACCCCAGGTCGCTAAACCGATTACGATTCCCGCACCACCGACCGCTAAGATCCAAGGAGGGACGGCGGTTTTCGCTGTAAGCGCTTCAGCGCCTCCGCTCGCAAGTGAGACTACCGCAGCAACTGGCCCAACCGAGTTCGCTACGTCATTGGCGCCGTGGGCAAAAGCAACGAAGCAGGCGCTCAAGATCTGGAGATAACCGAATACCTGCTCAACAAAGCGAAAATCTTGGCGCGTGTGTATTTGGGCTTTGCTTGGTCCAGCCTCTTTCCCTAAGACGTCCAGATTTTTCTGAATACTCTCAATGTTCCCTTCAACTTCCTTCGTCGCCATCGAACGAATCCGTCGGAGGTATCTCACCATCGCCCTTAGATCCATGGACATCGCAGCGAGAGAAAAGTCAGTCCCTTCCTGGCTCACTGATGGGACCTGCACGCGCCTTATGAGGTATCCCCTGATCACGGAAGCAACCAGGCCGACGCCGGCGGCATACATCAATGCGTGTGAGAAACTCAGATCGAGTTTCAGGTTCTTGAGCCCCTTAAATAGTGTCACAAGGGTCAAAATCCCAAAAACGAAGAAAATAAACCCCGGCGCCCAACGTTTCGTGGCTTGGACGGGATTTGGCACGTTAATCATCACACGGCGAATAATCGTAAAGATGACAAAGGCGGTTATTCCACTTTCAGGTTTGGTATCGCCTTACGCTTTATGAGTTTTATGACTGTTGAGATGAGGATTTCATCTCGGTCTCGTGTGTTGATCATTTGCGCGACTTTCCCGTTGTACTTTTTAACATTTTAATTGCTGAGGTCTGCAATCTCCTCTGGAGAAAGTCCTGTCACCTCGGCGATGAGCGCCACATCAACGCCACGCGCCAACATGGAACGCGCGATCTCTATCTCCCTCGTCTTGCGCCCTTGCTCAAGTCCCTGCCCAAGGACTTCCTGGTATCCATCCTCAAAGGATTCTCGAAAGTAGCGTTCCACAACGGCTTCATCCTTGATTCGCACCAGTTCCTGTGGTGTGACATTATCTCTCTTAATTTCTTCAATCACTTGCTGAAAGACAGGTGGAGTATATTGGGTCTCATCCACCCGCTCATCCAGCGAGTCATCAATCAGCTCCAGCTATGCCATGACGTTTTCGGGCGTCCGCTCATTCCGGATCCGGGGATTTAAGAAGACCAACCGGTGCGGATAAACGCCCAACGGTTGGTTGAACTCATTGAATGCTTCCAGTTGACTGCTGGCGACGCTGAAACGAACACCGGGCTCATTACGAGGACGCGAGGCGCCCATTACGACAACCACTGTATAAACCGCTTTGGGAAAACGGTAATCCCGATGACTTTTGACTTGTTGAGTGATACCCATGAGGTGATAGTACATAAAACGATCAAAGAAGTCCACCTCTTGCACATGCTGAATCTCGACAATGATCCGATTTTCGAGGTCTTCAGCAAATAGGTCGTACTCAATATCGACATAGCCAAACTGCTCTGGATACCGGTACCCTTGAATGACCCCATCTACATGGATAGAAATTCCCAAGACGTCGTGGACAAATTGACGAAACACTTCAGGTTGGCTAAAGGCTTTCTTGAAAATCACATCGAATCTTAATGAGGCAACATCGACCATGTTTAATGCCTCCTTTTAGTGTTTTGGTTTTGTAGCGTCTATCCTGATTGAGATTTACAACGTTTTCGCGCGTTGACGGAGAAGCCCATCCACTAATACCAGCGCAACCATCGCTTCGACAATCGCAGGCGCACGGGGCAAAACGCACGGATCGTGTCGTCCATGCGCCGATAGAGTGACTTCATTGCCGTAAATATCCACTGTTTCCTGCTCCTTTCGAATCGTCGCCGTTGGCTTGAAAGCGACTTGAAACAGGATATTTTCGCCGGTTGAGATGCCTCCCTGGGTCCCGCCGGAGTTGTTCGTCCGCGTGCGGATACGCCCGCCATCGTTGTAAAATGGGTCGTTGTGCTGCGATCCGGTACCCGTCACGCCGCCAAAGCCTGACCCGATCTGAAACCCCATCGTCGCGGGGAGGGACATCATCGCCTTCGCCAAATCTGCCTTGAGTTTGTCAAACACCGGTTCGCCGAGCCCAACCGGTACGTTCCGGGAGACCGATTCGATGATCCCGCCGAGTGAATCGCCATTTCGCCGTGTCTGTTCGATCAGTTCTTCCATCTGTTCACTGGCTCTGGCATCCGGACATCGCACGAGGCTGGACTCAATCTCGTCGAGCGTCACGGTATCGGAATCGACCTCAGCGATGATCGTGTGGATCTGCTTGACGTAGGCAAGGATCTCTGTGCCACACTGCTCGCGCAAGATCTGCTTCGCAATTGCGCCCGCCGCCACCCGCCCAATCGTTTCGCGGGCACTCGCCCGACCACCCCCTTGCCAATTACGGATACCGTACTTCTGCTGGTAGGTGAAGTCGGCGTGTGACGGGCGATAAACGTTCTTGAGGTGTTCGTAGGCGGAGGGTTTTGCGTCCTTGTTCCGTACTAACATTGAGATTGGCGTCCCAAGTGTCTTTCCCTCGAAAACGCCGGACAAAATCTCCACCTGATCATCTTCTTTACGTTGCGTTGTGAGACGGCTCTGCCCCGGGTGCCGCCGATTCAGTTCAGCCTGAATCGAGCCGATATCAATGTTGAGTCGTGGTGGGCATCCATCAATCACGACGCCGATTGCCACACCGTGTGATTCGCCCCATGTTGTAATCCGAAAGAGATGACCAAAGGTATTTCCCATTGTGCTGCTCCCAAGCTCGGTGATTCATTTCGTAAGTCCAAACCCTATATGAAATGACCACTCAGTTTCGCATCGCGTATCGTCCAAAATCCCTCTTGACAAATCCGTGAAGATCTATTACCCTACTCCCATTTGAGGCTTACTACTCCCATTTGAGGCTTAAAGGAATCGATGTGGATACCTAGCAAATATAGCACATCCTTCCCTGAATATCAACTGAAAAGTTTGCGTCAAAGCGGCAAAGGCATTGCGCACGAAATCGGAGGCAATAATTGAATTGGTCTGGAGGTGTCAAGCATGATTAAAGAATTCTTCAAGCGGTTGGACATTCGCCTGATCGCAATTTTCATCCTCATCGTCTTTTTGTGGAATACGCCCGTCGTTTATCCGCTCAAAATCTTCGTGGTCTTTATGCACGAACTGAGCCACGGCCTTGCGGCAATCGTAACAGGGGGCCGGATCAAAAAGATTGTCGTCGTTTCCCAACAAGGTGGGCACACGATCACGATTGGGGGTTCGCGTTTCTGGACACTCACCGCCGGTTACCTTGGAAGTCTCGTGTGGGGTGGACTCATTCTGGTTCTCGCGGCACGGACGCACCTCGACAAATTTCTCAGCACAGTTATTGGGGCAGGCATGATCCTTATTTCGATTTTCTATCTGCGAAACCCCTTTGGTTTTATGTTCGGGATTGCGTTTGGTGGGGGACTCGTGGTTGCAGGCAGGTTTCTTCCTGAGTCAGTCAACGATTGGATTCTGCGAGTGATCGGCTTGACCAGTTGTCTCTATGCGATCCTCGACATCAAGAGCGACGTTTTAGACCGTGCCTATCTTCGCTCCGACGCCCGTATGCTCGCTGAGTTGATGCACACTCCAACCGTTGTGTGGGGCGTTTTGTGGATGGCCATCGCGATCATTGGGACAATCTGCTTTCTCTACATTGCGGGAAAAGACAAGGAAGATCCGGATTAACTGATGTAAAAGCGTGATGCGTAAAACCCCGATGGATTGGGGCAGAGCCTAGTCTTACGTGGCGGATTCCCAATCTCTGATCGGGACTCTCAGAACGGAGCTGTGAAACGTAACGGAGATTGAATCTTGAAACAGTTACGTGGCAAACCGCTAAAGATTTCCTCAAGCAGGTTGAGCGTCCCGAAATAGAGCTCATCTTTATCCTGCGAGATGTGGAGGATGCGGTCAAAGTCAGGTCTGCGTTTCGGATTGCAGATGCATGTAGTGTCCGTCAATGGATTTTGACGGGAATTAGCACGCGTCCATCCCATTGATTATCAAAAGTCCACGAACTTCTCGCTTGTGGCATGCTCCCCATTCGCGCTAAACACCACAATATCCCGATGGATTTTATCAGAAATCCACATACTCAAGTCAACATCGGCGAAGCGTTGGCGAAACCCATGGTTCCGAATGAGACTCAGAACGGTCTCGCGTGGAAGTGTGTACAAATTATAAGCTATTACAATTGTGCTGCTGGCTTTGAGCAGGTGTTTCCAGCTTGGCAGAGCGGCATCGAGTAGCCCATCATAGTCGATTGGCGTCAGCTTTTCAGTCCGACTTCCGGCGCGAACACCGTAAGGGAAATCCGTGATTAAGCTATCAAACTGTTGATCCGGGAGGTATTGGTGCGCCTTTCGCGTATCACCGTTAATGATCTGATACTGGTTTTGCGTTGAGCCCTGTGTCACGAAAAGGCGGTGATTTCCTTCGAGGGATTCCTCAAAAGACACCTCAAGGCGCTGCAAGAGTTTCCGAAGATTTTCCGCGCTCCGCTCCGAAGCTGTCGGAGAAATCTCCAGCGTCGCTCCATCAATTCCCCTTAGCACGCACTCGAAAAGGGCTTGTCCATACCCTCCCATTGGATCCAACACCCGACCGATGGGATGCCCGTTATAACTCAAGTTGATCATCGCACGGATTAGGTACGGCGACTGCCTCGCTGGAGATTGGTAATCAAATGCCTGCGGAGCGATTGTGGAAACCCAGTCTTTATCAAGCGTGAGAACCGGCTGATGCGATGCTGATGCGATAAAGGCTTGGAATGCGTCGTAATCCTTCCGTAGCGTACCTGCTGTCGTCTTGCGTCGATCGGCGGACCAATCCTCCCCATCCCTCCGCTCCAGTTTGTTGACCTGTGTCAGAAGGGTTATCCACTGACACATCCCGGTTTCTTCAGGCGTCAATTCGCCTGCATGCCAAACAATACTGCCCGGCGGGTAGATTTCTGGTGTCGCTGCCTCTACCACACGCGGTAACAGGTTCACAATTTCGGTTTCGGACAATCGTCCGATGATGCCCCGCTGACCGCTGACCTGCTTGTATTGGAAGTAGTAAACTGAGATAGAATCTACGGGCATTCCTATTCCTCACTTATCTTTCTCACTTTAGAACCGCGGATCCGGTAGCATCCCGCGGATTTTTGTAACTGTCCAAGTGATGCTCCACTTTCCCCGCCAAGGGAAATTGGCATGACTCATCACCCGACGCGGCAAAAAAGGGTTGACATAAACCAAAGACGCATATTAGAGTATAGGGCAATCGCGACTTTGATTTGGACCTTTATCGTTAGGGAGAATTTATAGATGCGTCAATCCGTCGTTTGGATCTCTGTTATACTCGTGATCGGTTTGATAGTAATTATAACCGCTGTACTCGTGAAGATGCCACAAGCGACTGTGAAAACTTTTCCGGCGGATAATGGCCCCAACTTCATCAGCGTTTCTAGCTACTCGACCGAAATGCAGGAATACTATAAGATCTTTGAACGAAAATGTAGTCGCTGCCACACCCTTGCCCGCCCAATTAACTCAGAATTCGTCGGGGAGGCGTGGCGAAAATATGTCTACAAAATGATGAGAAAACCGGGGTCGGGATTGACGCCGAAAACTGCAGTACCGATTATCGAGTTTCTGATTTACGATTCTCAAGTGCGGAAAAAAGAGTAATCAACGAATCGTTGCAATTATTTGAGGGGACTCCGATGCAGGAAAGTATAATCACAAAACCGGACAAAATGGAATGGGTGACCATCTCCGCCGGCGAATTCATCATGGGGTCAAGCAAAGAGCAGATCCGCCGCGTCAAAGGGATCGACCCTGAGTTTTCCGATGAATGGCTGGAGCGCGAGCAGCCGCAGCGAAAGATCTATCTTTCCGAGTATACGATTGCGAAATATACCATCACCAATCGGCAGTTCAAGGCGTTTGTCGATGAGTCCGGTTATCAGACAGAGCGCGAATTGGATGGACTTGGCAAATCGATCTGGTACAAATTGCGAGAGGCCCCGCTCGAGGAAAGACTCGACCACCCCGTTGTGTGCGTAACTCGCAAGGACGCCCTTGCCTACTGCGAATGGTTCAGTGAAAAAACGGGCATTCAGATCGGCTTGCCGACCGAAGCACAGTGGGAGAAAGCGGCGCGAGGCAGCGACGGACGTCTCTGGCCGTGGGGCGATGAATTTGATGAAATGAAGTGCAACATTGCGGGAAAGGGAACGACGGCTGTCGGGAACTACCCCCAAGGTGCGTCCCCTTATGGCGTCATGGATTGTGCTGGCAACATTTGGGAATGGTGCGATGACTGGTTTGCGACGGACTACTATGATTATGCTCCCGTCCGAGATCCACGGGGACCAGATAGCGGTGAATATTACGTCGTCCGCGGCGGTTCGTGGTATCGCGGTAGACGGAGCGCATGCAGCGTCCGTGCTGCCGCTCGTTTTCGTCATTACATTGCTTGCTATACCTTTGGCTTTCGCGTGGTAGCGTATAATTGGAAAAACCAACAAGACAAGGTGAAACATGGTCTCCTGAACAACTGGCTGTGATGTTGCATGTTCCCGTGTGGAAAATCCATCAAGCAATCGAAAATGGGCAACTGATGGCTGAAGAAGTTGGAAATACTTACGCGATCTCCCAAGAAGCAATCGCGTAACCTTTAAGGCGGGGCAATCCTTTCTTAAGATAATCCGACAAAGCGTAAGAAAGCATTGACATACTGCCAAAAATATAGCGAACAGGCAGTCCATTTCCCTGTCGGTAAAACACTCGAAACGTTAACCATAATTTTAGGAGGCACCAATGGATGGACAAACCGACAAAATCAGGGTTCAATCTGAAACGTTGCGACAATTTGCCAGCATGCTTTACCAGCGAGTTAGTGTCCCCAAAGCGGATGCCGACGCTGTCGCTCGGATGCAGGTTGAAACGGACGAGCGAGGTGTTTATTCACATGGCACCCGTGCACTGCCCGGGTACGTTCGCGGCATCCGCAACGGAGATATCAATCCCACGCCGAACATCTAGGCGCTAACTGAGGCGCCAAGCACAGCCCTGCTCAATGTCGATAACAGCCTTGGGCATGTTTCGAGCATTCGCGCCATGCAGTTGGCTATCGAGAAGGCACACGCCACCGGTATCGCAGCCGTAACTGTCCGCAACAGCAACCACTACGGTGCATCGGCGTGCTTCACCATGATGGCATTGTCAGAGGGGATGATCGGATTCAATACGACCAAGACGGGTAGCGCAAGCATGGCAACGTATGGCGGCACTGAAGGTGTACTAGGTAATCACCCGCTGGCCTATGCGATTCCCACCAAAGAGGAGCCACCGATCGTGCTGGATATGGCGTGTGGGTGGGCAGCGTGGGGACATGTTGGCACGTATGCAATGGAAGGGAAACAACTCCCCCCCGGTTGGGTGCTGACAGCGGATGGTAAACCAACGCAAGACCTGCGTCAGGCGAAAGTCATGCTGCCCATTGGTGGACCGAAGGGACATGGATTGGCAATCGTGTCAAGCATACTTGACGGCGCGTTGACCGGAGGCCCTGCTGCTTGCAATCGGACACCGGACACACCGCCAGAGCTGGCGAGGCGTGGGCATTTCTTTTACACAATCAAGGTGAGCAATTTCTGCCCGCTAGACGAATTTACGGCAATTCTAGACGAATTTACGGCAATCGTTGATTAGGAAATCCGCACCATTTGCAACTCGAAACGCGCTGAAGGTGTTGATCGCATCTACCTCCCTGGCGAGATTGAGTGGTTGAACCAGCAGGAGGCGCTGCGTCACGGCATCCCACTGCATCGGCAACACCTGGACTCGCTTGCGGTGCTTGCGGGCGAATTGGGGGTCGAGGTCTTTTGGGAGTAAGGTTACTTAAGAACTGACGGAGCAAGTTTGGAGGAAACACAATGAGTCTCACCGACGTAGAATTACGACAGTTCCATGACAAAGGCTATGTGGTCAAGCCCGCAGTTTTTTCGGCTGTGGATTTGCAACCGATCAAAGATGGTCTCAGCGACATCGTTGATACAGAAGCGAAACGACTACAGTCAGAGGGGAAGCTGGAAGACATTTATTCCGACGTACCTTTCGGAACCCGCCTGGCGCGCATCAGGGAGTCCAATATCGAGGCCGCGGTAGAAATCGTCAGGGCTATTATAGGGAGGGGCGGCGGTGGTTTTAGTGGTCCCGCACTTTTTCAAATGCTCACCCATCCGCCTCTTTTATCCTGCATTGAAAGCCTGATCGGTCCAACGATCGTCGGTGCTTCGGCTTACCGAATTCGTCCGAAGCTACCAAACTGGGAACGTGGAAAAGTGCCGTGGCATCAGGATTCTGGTTATTTTCTTCCCCATTGTGACAAGCATCTACTTGTCACCTGCTGGATTCCCCTTGTTGATGCGACGCGGGAGAATGGCTGTCTTTATGTGATGCCAAAGACACATAGGCAACGGGTTTTTCGCCATTATACCGGCGGACATAGTGGCTATCTTGAAATCCCCACGGATGAATTTCCAGATACCGGGTCAATTCCGATCGAGATGGAGGCGGGTGGTGTGCTGTTTATGACAAACCTAACGCCGCATTCGTCATTTGAAAATAGGACGAATCAAGTTCGTTGGAGCGTAGACTTGCGCTACCAAAACGCCGAAGCGCCCAACAACGTAGACGAGGCGCCGGAGTCCTATACCCCTGAACGGGATGCCGTAACAATGGCGTGTTACCCTCCGGAAGCTGATTTTGTCCTTCGTGACCCGGAACACCCAAAACGCGAAGTGCACAGCGCCGAAGAATTCCGCAGAATTCGAGATCGTTACGATCGAACAAGGGCACATCACCCCGGTCGTGGCTGGATACGGCTTTCAGAGAGAAATAAAGCGTGAAACATGATGAGTGATACGTGAGAAGTGAACACATATATCACTCGTCACTCATCACTTATCATACAGGAGTTATGCCTGATACCCGCCCGTGTTGAATAATACAATCCTTTCCGCCGGATCGATCTCCCCGGCATCAACAAACTTGCGGAGTCCCGCGACAGTTGCTGCCCCTTCAGGACACGGCAGGATGCCTTCAGACGTCGCCAAAGTTCCCATTGCCTGTCGGATTTCATCATCGGTGACGGCGACCGCAGCCCCACGGCTCTGATAAATGACATCGAGGATTAGGAAATCGCCGACAGCTTGTGGCACACGCAAGCCTGCCGCCACTGTTTTCGCATTCTCCCACGGATTGGCTTCTGTCTTGCCTTCTTCCCACGCCTTGACGATTGGGGCGCAGCCGGTCGCTTGTACGGAGATCATGCGTGGACGTTTCCCACCAATACACCCGATGGCTTCCAACTCTTGAAATCCCTTCCACATCCCGATAATCCCTGTGCCGCCGCCCGTTGGGTAGATGATAACGTCCGGAAGTTCCCACCCGAATTGTTCCGCGAGCTCGAACCCCATTGTCTTTTTTCCCTCAACGCGGTAAGGTTCTTTGAGTGTGGAGATGTCGAACCAGCCTGCTTCCGCCTTGCGCTCGGCAACAATTTTTCCTGCATCCGTAATCAATCCATCAATGAGAGTGACGTTGGCGCCTGCCAGTTGGCAGGTATTCCGATTGAACGGTGGGGCATCCTTGGGCATGAAAATGTGCGCCTCCATTCCTGCCCTTGCCGCGTAGATCGATAGCGCCGTCGCTGCGTTGCCAGCGGAAGGGATTGCGAGTTTTGTCAATCCGAATTCTTTCGCCTTGGAAACCGCTATTGCCAGTCCACGCGCCTTAAAGCTCCCTGTCGGCAGACGGGACTCATCCTTCACCCACAAGGCTTCCAGTCCGAATAGATCGCCGATCCATTTGGTTTGAAGGAGTGGCGTCATCAACTCGTTGAGGGAAACAGTATGGATCGGATCGATCACCGGAAGGAGTTCTGCGTACCGCCACATTGATGCCTCACGCTGCGAGAGAGAAGATCTATCCCATGTTCGGGCAATTTTGTCCAGATCATAACGCGCAAACAGGGGCTTACCACACGTCACGCACAGATTCTGTGGGACATCGTGTTCGTAGGTTTGGGCGCAGCGGCTGCATTCGAGGTGGGTCAAATAATTCATAGTTTACCCAAAAGTTTCAGGATCAACCCTTTCATGCTGTGAAGTCGGTTTTCTGCCTGTTCAAACACGATTGACCGTGGGTCCTCAATAATATCTCCAGTGATCTCGTAGCCGCGGTGGGCAGGGAGATCGTGCATGACCAGCACATCTCGTCCTGCTAAGAGTTCCTTATTCAACTGATAAGGCATAAACACTTTGATGCGTCGCTCCTTTTCAGCCTTGAAAGCCGCATCCATGAAGAATTCCATATCGATCCATGTGTCTGTATAAACAACATCACTTTGTGCAATAGCTTCTTGGACCTGATCCGATACCTTATACGAGCCCGCTTTACGTGCCGCTTCATAGAGTTCTTCATCGACTGCTGCGGGATTAATCTCTGGTGCAACGACAGTCACTTCCATACCTGTCTTCAGTCCTGCCGCAATCAGCGAATTGCAAACGTTATTATGCACGCTCACATAGGTGAGTTTGACCCCTTCCATACGTCCGAACTTCTCCTGTATGGTCATCAGATCGCCCAACACCTGCGTCGGGTGATAGCGATCACAACACCCATTGATGACAGGAACGGTCGCCCCCTCGGCTGCACACACCACGTCCGCATGTTTTAGAAAACGTGCAAGGATGGCGTCCACATAAGAAGACAGCACTCGGATTTCATCCCGTAAATCTGCCAGAGCAAAATTGGTAGCTTGCCAGTCGAGATAGATTGCATGTCCTCCCAATTGCGTCATACCGACTTCACCGGAACAACGCGTTCGAGTAGAGGTTTTCTGAAAAAGCAAGGCGAGGCTGCGTCCATTCAGCGCATTTGCATATCGCTCTGGATTGTTTTTGATCGCGATGCTACGCTCGACAACCTCAATGACATCTTCTGTGGGCCAGTTTTTCAGTGAAATGAAATCCATGATAGCTCCCTGAGAAAAATCGTTTGAAGGTCATGATTATACTGTATGACCTTCACCATGTCAAGCGGAATGACAGCACAAAACGCTTGACGCCAACACAGACTTCTGCGAAAATAGATGCGTCCATGATTGTCGTCTTTCCATCGCTCAAGGTATCTGATGCACAGCCTATTATCTTACGGACTTATCAATGAATCCAATAAAACTCCAGCTTTACACCAAATCCGAATGTTCTCTTTGCGACAAAGCCAAGGAAGTCCTTGAACAAGTCGGGGAACAGTTTCCGATACAGATTGAGGAGATTGACATCACGGCGAACCTGGGGCTGTTTACGAAATATAAAGATCTCATCCCTGCGCTTGAGATGGAAGGGAAACGATTGTTTGTCCATCGGATCAATGTGAGCGTCCTTAAGCGAAAACTGGTGTGGCGGCGGTGGCGTCAGCGTTTTATAGATAAGGGATGGGTGTCAAATAAATGATCCAAAAACAGTTCATCTGCCTTACCCTTTTTTTGCCCCTCTCGGTTTCCTCTGGTGCTTGCCGAATGCCAATAGTGCATTTGAGCGAGCCCCACTCGTTCCACAAATCTCGGCAAGGGGTGGAACAAGCGTCGGCTGGCCGGAAGAGAACGCCGCTTTCCTCTGGAATCCTGCGGTGAAAGTATCGTCCCGTGCAGCCCTCTTAACAGCCTACTCACAGCCATTCGGTATTGATGATCTCGCTGAGGGAATACTGAACTATAGTCACACTGTTACGGACGACAGCTCGCTTGGGTTGAGTTGGTGCCGTTTTCGTACAACCGGTTATCACGAAGATCGCCGATCCGCTGCTGTTAGCTATGGGAATCGGATTGGGCGTGCAGGCGTGCGGTTAGATCTTTTCGGACTTGGAATCGATAGATTCGGCAGCCGAACCGCGTTGGGCGTGAGCGTCGGCGGTTTATGGAAGGTCAACCCAAACTTGCGGGTGGGAATCACATTTGACTCGCTGAATCGCCCGAAAATCCCAAACCCGCTAGCACGAAATGTTGCCTTTGGGGTTGGGGTGAAGGTGACGCCGGATTTACTGCTTTTCGTAGACTTGCGGGGAGAGACTAATGTCGATGTCCAGATACTTGCCGGCGGCGAATTATCCATCGATCGGTATTTTGTGCTGCGGGCAGGGGTGCACAATCAGCCGTGGGAAGCAGCCGTGGGAAGTTACGGCAGGATGGGGGCTTCGCATCCAATCCATCGAGATTGATTACGCTTGGGTGAATCACTCCAGCTTGGACGGAACGCACCAGATTTCTATCGGTTGGATCTTTTGAGGAGTCCTCAATCGATTCGCCAAATTCGATTTGACACGCCTATGAATTTGTGATAGACTTTGCGTCACAAACATAATTATATCAACCAAAAGCGTGTATCGAAGCACAACATCAAATGTTCTAAGGAGGTTACTTGATGGCAGATGTAGGAAATTCTGCTCCTGATTTTACACTTACAGGATCTATCAGCTCAGAGGATACAGAGGTCTCTTTGAGCGACTTTGAGGGAAAGAATCTGGTGGTGGTATTTTATCCGCTTGATTTCTCGCCGGTATGTTCGGTACAGATTCCCGATTTTAACGAAAAGGTCAATGAAATTCGGGCGAAAAATGCTGACATCATCGCGATTAACCGCGACTCTGGGTTTGCACATAAAGCCTGGAGCGAACATCTCGGCGGTGTTAAGTTCCCGCTCTTGTCTGATATGAACCTTGAGGTATCGAAGAAGTTTGGAATGGCGCTTGAAGAGGTGGGGATCACCAACCGCGGCGTTATCATTATCGATAAGACAGGCAAGATTGCTTTCAAGCATGCTGAAGCTGCACCACCGGATAACACGCTTGCGGTAAATCAGGTACTGAGTGAACTCGATAAATTGAATTAGACCAAAATTCCAAAAAGATGTAATGGTCAAATACATCTTGCAGGAAAGTGAACTGATAAACTCAATTCACTGTGGATTATGGGAATAATGGAAATGTCACGTTCTCCATAATTCGTATAATTTCCAGTGAATCTCGCCGTATTCAACATGTTGTTGACCAATACACTTTTTTCACTTTAACATGCTGTTGCCCAATACAGAAATTCCAAAAAGACTTTAGAAACAACACAAGATGAGCTTCAGAGATGCGTTCTTTGAGGCTCGTTTTTCATTTGAACGTCTGTATTTCCCACACCTTAATGATGAAAGGAGAGCCACGCGTGACGAAACCGACTATCCATCCACAAACAGCCATCGATCATGTTCATCTCAATGTCTCCGACTTGGATCGGGCAGAGCGTTTTTATACACAGATCCTCGGCTTTGAGGTGACGGCGCGTTTCGGCGATGAGGTGGTGGTCGGCAAGCGGGTATCATCATCACATTGCGATCAATACGTGGGAAGGCAAGGACGCGAAACTTCGTCCGCCGGGGACAACGGGACTGTACCACTTCGCCATCTTGCTGCCGAACCGTCTGGAATTGGCAAAAGTGGTCAAGCGCGTGATTAATCACGGGGTCAAGATTGACGGGGCATCAGATCATACGGTCAGCGAGGCAGTCTACTTAAGCGATCCGGATGGCAATGGAGTTGAGCTTTGCGTTGATCGCGATCCGAGTCAGTGGATTGATCAAGAAGGTAACATTCTGCTGACCGTCGAACCGCTTGATCTGGATTCGCTGCTGAGTGAACTAGACACAGCACAGTGAACGGGACAATCCGTGAGTTAAGGGATTATTAACAGAGTCCCTCAACCTAGTACGACTATCCATCGCCTTGTTTTTCTTTTGCCTTCGTGATTCTCCTCAGAAAAACCTGCATCTCCTTCGCGGTCTGCAGATCACCCCGTCCGTTAGCAATTTCGATCCCTTGCCGATAGGTCTGCGTCGCTTCATCGGTGAATCCTGCCTGCGCAAGCGCTTTCCCAAGTTCACGATAGGCTGCCGAATAGTCCCCTTGCAGACGAATCGCTTCGCGCAAGGGAGGAATTGCTCTCTCCGGATCGCCGCCCTTCAGGTATTCCAGACCGAGGCTATACTGTAACAGCGCATCATCCGGCTGCATCTTAAGTAGTTCTTCAAGCTGCTGAATGCGGTCGTTATCCATGACGTGCACTCCTTTTATGAGAGATCGGTTTGCGTCGTAAACCTTTTTAGTTTCGCTTGAGCACTCCCCAAAGGATAAGGCGTTTACCCTCGGGAGTCATCGTGCCTCGTGTCTGAATAATTGCAGATTGAGACATTGAACCATTGAAAGCAACATCCTCAATATAGTAGTAATAGATAGTCCCTGCTTCGACGTCAGTATCTGTAAGTTCATAGGTGTGTGACGTTCCTGATGTGCCGGCGCCACCAATCATGACGGGATTGACTCGAACATATTCCCCATCACGCTGGTCGCTGCGGTAGATCCGGAATCCAAGGTTATTGGTTTCTGACTCGGTTTTCCAGTGCAGGAGTATGCCTGCTTCGGTAGTTGTTGCTGTAAACAGGGACAATTCAACGGGGAGGGAGGCATCGCTATTGGGAGCAAAATAGAATTGATTGAATTCGGCTCCACTCCGGGCGGTGCTACCTGGTGTGTGAATCGCCATAAAACTAAAATACCCATTATCAAAATTCGTGTAGGTACTATCTATCACACTTCCGTGATTAACAGCCGTATTTGTTTGACTCGGAATATCCGTTGCAGCTACAACGGTTCCGTTTGCCGTCGGTAAAGTAGATGTGAAAAGCGTCCACTCAGATGCGCTTGTTCGGGTCACTCGGACAAGAAAACCGATATCCGCTAACCCGTTAGGCACTGCCCCTGAGGGTGTTAGGATGTCAGTCGCAACACCGTTATCCACTTTTTGTAAACGGATTTCATCGTCACCACTACTATCCCCAAATATAATTCGATAGCCATCAACCGTATTCGATTCTAAGTTTGTTTCATTTGCAAACAACCAAACAATGCTATGATTCGTGGTCGTAGCGGCTGATGACGATCTCCTACCCACCCAAACTCCCCACGATTGTTCGGTCCCACGAATCGGTTCTTTGAAGGCTTAAAAACTGTGAAGTGGATCCATCATTAGGTGCATTCAATCGTAACGTGTTCGAACCGGTAGTGTTTGGCCCAGAAGTGCTGTTCTCAACGATTGTCCACGAGCCTGTGTCTCCTCCCCATGTCGGATTGTTCGTAAAGTCGCCGTCACTGAAAGAATCGACAATTTGTCCCGATGCCGTTGTGTTCATCACCACGATGCTGGAAATTAGAAGCCAAAAACCAATCTTTTTCATTTCTCCCTCCTTATAGTTTCGGTAAAAGTCCGGTTGGGTAAAACTGAAGTTGATTATAAAGCAATCTGAATTCCATGTCAAGCCTGTTTTTGAAACAAGCCAAACGAGTTCTTGACTTTACCATATGTTGTCTGATACAATACTATTAAATATTTCGCGCGCGCAGATGTTTCTTGGTGCACTTGATTGGGGCAAACAGATGTTTTTCAAGCGTCAAAGGACCGTTCCCACCGGCTACGCTGCCTCTAATTTCTTGCTCACCTACTTCATTATTGGGCTGCTGATCCTTTCGCTTGCCTTTGTGTATTACACCCGACAAATCCTCCAACTGAATCAAGACTTGAAGGAACAGGTAGTACCGTTGGCAGACCTTGCGGCTGAACTTCCGGGCGTCAACGAGAGGCGACTCCAAAGCCAGTTGAGTCAGATCATCAGGGAGTTGTTGACTGCAAGCCGTCTCTCATTCATCATCACAGATGCCAATGATGGGCAGGTGATTATCGCGAGACGCATCAATAAAGCGATTGAGCACAAGATTGAAGCTGACCTCCCGCTCTCTCCTGCTGAAGAATCGAAGCTTAACGCGATTTTGGCGCGGATGAAGGAGCGCAGAGAACGTAAGCCGATACAGTTTTATCGGGACACCTCCGGGTATTGCTATTATGGCGAGGTGGATTCAAGTGCGATTGAGCAGATGCCCTTTGTCATCACGGATTCAGAAGACAAGCCTCGGAAGTGGCAGATCTGGGGAGAGTTAGTCTCAGCACAGAACGCCACGCCAAAACAGCGAGCGCAAGCGGAGATGCTTGTCCGCAATTCCAAAGTCTTGGGGCTTTACACCCCACTGCAAACCGGGCTGTATCAGGGATATCTCTATTACGAGACGACCCCTGATTATCGCTTTATCGTGATGCCTATCGTACTGGTATCCGTCTTTGCAACGTTCTTGATTGTCGGCTTTTTGAGTTATCGACGGATTAAAACCTTTGAGCAGGCATCGATCTGGGGCGGACTTGCAAAGGAGACCGCGCATCAACTCGGCACACCGATCTCGTCACTGATGGGGTGGGTGGAGTTATCAGCAGAGCTCAACAAGCAAAAGGGAGACGAAACAACTGCCGAAGTTTACGCAAATATGCAGAGCGATCTCGCTCGACTCCAGAGCATTACAGAACGCTTCGGCAAAATTGGATCGTATCCACAGAAAACTCGGATCAATATTAACTCAGTTATTGGTGATGTCGTTGCCTACTTTCAAAAGCGCTTGCCAAATCGAAGCAAACAGGTTGAAATCCGAGTGGTTTCCCATGAGCTGCCCGAGATTTTGGCAAATGCAGACCTATTACAATGGGTCTTTGAAAACCTGATTCGCAATTCGCTGGACGCAATGGATAAAGACACCGGCTGCATCGAAATTGATGCGCGGTTTGATCAGAAGAAGTATCAAATCGCAATTCTGTACAAAGATGATGGGAAAGGGATTGCGCGAAAAGACCGGAATAAAATCTTTCAGCCCGGCATGACAACGAAAAGACACGGCTGGGGACTCGGTTTGACGCTTGTTAAACGAATTATTGAAGCGTATCATCATGGACGGATTCGGTTAGTTGAGACCGGCCCGCAGGGGACAACCTTCGAAATTGTGTTGCCCGTGGAAACAGTTATGGCAGGGTGAGCAGAAGGCCCCTTGATGAAAAGTTCATTTTATAATTCATTGCGTGTGGGATTAGAAGGGATAAAGAAAGGAGGGCGGCGTGCAAAACATAACGCATAAAATCTTATGGATTGACGACGAAATCGACGCACTGAAGCCCCACATCTTTCTCCTTCGTGAAAATTCTTACGAAGTTACGCCTGTTTCCAATGGGGACGACGCAATTTCGCTACTCAAGGACTCCTATTACGACGCAATCCTGCTAGATCAGGTTATGCCGGGCCAGGATGGTATGACCACGCTCGATTACATCCGTGAAATTGACCCTATCGTACCCGTTATCATGGTCACGCAAAGCAGTGACGATCAACTAATCACTGAAGCATTGGCGAAACGGATTAGCGACTTTCTGGTTAAGCCGATTGGCGTTGCTCAGATTGCTTCAACATTGAGGCGTGTGCTAGATCAAACCAAAATTATTGAAGGACAGGTGCCACGTAACTATACCCGCGATTTTAATCAGATCCGAACTGACAAAGAGACAGGGCCAGACTGGCGGAAGTGGATAGAAATTTACGTCAAATTACTCGAATGGGATTTCGAGTTTGATCAATTGGCACAGACTGGACTCGAAGAGACGCATTTAGAGCAGAAAAAAGAGTGTAATGCCTTATTTTCCGATTATGTTCACGAAAACTACACACGCTGGTTACAAGGCGAGGATTCTCCAATCCTGTCTGTTGATGTGGTAGATCGATTTCTCATTCCCCATCTACGTGAAAAACGACAGGTGTATTTTATTGTCGTCGATTGTCTGCGTCTCGATCATTGGATAGCAATTGAACCACTGCTTCAACCCTATTTTTATATCGATCGGGATTACTATTTTTCGATTTTGCCGAGTGCGACGCTTTACTCGCGTAATGCGCTTTTTAGCGGGCTCTTTCCACAGGAGATTGCAGAAAGATTTCCACAATATTGGCAGGAGGACTCTGAGGATGAGACCAGCACCAACCGGTATGAAAGACACCTCCTTCGGTTGAAACTCCAACGTGCGGGGATCAAACTCAAGCCGGGATTGAGGTATTTTAAGATTTTCGATGTCAAAGGCGGAAACGAGTTTATACGCCAGGTTTCTTCCTTTGATCGAATCAGTTTATCGGCTTTGGTCGTTAATTTCATTGATATATTGACGCATCAACGTTCGCAGTCAGATATTCTTCAACAGATTGCGCCGGACGAATCCGCCTTTCAGTCTCTGACCAAATCGTGGTTTGCCCACTCTGCGCTTTTCGAAATCTTGAAAATCATCGCCAATCAAAACGCAACCGTCGTCCTAACATCAGATCACGGTTCCATCCTTTGTAACCGACCGTCGAGAGCTTTTGGGAACCGCGAAACTTCCACAAGCCTTCGTTTCAAGGTTGGCATGAATTTAGGATGCGATATGAATCAAGCTGTTTATATTGATAAGCCGAAGCAGTATAGATTATCTGCAGAAAGCCCAAGCAAAAACTACATTATAGCAAAGGAAAATTATTACTTTGTTTATCCGAATCAATTTAATGAATATACACGACAATTTCGAGGTGGCTTCCAACATGGGGGCATCTCGACGGGGGAATTAATTATACCAGTTGTCACAATGACTCCGCGCGAACAAAGCTAAGGTCTCAAGTGAGTTTAGTCCAGTTATGAAGTGAATTTATCGAGACAGTTGTACAATCTTTCAATACAGCAGAAGCGTTTTTGACACTGAGGATACGCAGGAAAGAAGCAAAGAGGAGAGGATGGTTCATTTTCTGCAAGGTTTAGGTTTACACTTTCAAAGCCTCAAAAAAGACAGAGCAGATGGACAGGGGAGCAGGTGCTTGCATCCCTCAATTGAAAGGTTGTTCTTTGATACCCTCTGAACCCGATTGTTTTGTTCGTTGCCTCCACAGATGAATCAATTGTGAGTCTTGTGATGTCGAATTTTAATTACCCTGGAACTATAAGACCGGAGGCGACAATGCAAAAAGAGATTATCATCTCTGATGATGAATATGAAACGAGATGTGCTATACTTGAAGATGGTGTTCTGACCGAAATTGATATTGAACGTAAAAATGACGAACATATTCTAAATAACACTTATAAAGGGCGTGTTGAAAATGTTCTACCCGGGATGCAGATTGCCTTCGTCGATATTGGATTGGAACAACACGCCTTCCTGCATATTTCGGACATTATCCGCGATTTTGAAGAGGATAATGAGGGTAACCTTGAGAAAGATTCAGCGAAACTCGATTTGAAACCGAATTCAACAGACCCGCCAAAGCCCGGAAGGGGGTATCCATATTCCATAAGCGATCTCATCCACCCAAACCAGGAGATCCTTGTGCAGGTTGGTAAAGAGCCGATTGGTACGAAGGGGCCACGCGCCACCACCTGTATCACGCTTCCCGGACGTTATGTCGTCTATCTGCCAACCGCATCGAACATCGGCGTCTCTCGCCGGATCGAGTCGGCGGAAGAAAGGCAGCGTCTCAGGAAGATTGCTGAAGCAATACGCGCTGATATTGAAGGCGGGTTTATTATTCGGACTTCCGCCGAAGGAAAGAGCGAGGCAGAATTTGTAACCGAGATTCAGTACCTCGTTAACCAATGGAAAGGGATTGTCGAACAAGCTGAGAAAGTGCCTGCCCCCAGCCTTGTACACAAGGAGCACGGCTTCATCGTTCGGGTCATTCGAGATTCATTCACAAATGATGTCACACAGTTTATCATCGATTCCAAAGAACAGTATCAGGAAGCGATTGAGTATCTCTCATCTGCCTTCCCGGAATTGCCGTCACAGGTCAAACTCTATGACAAATCAACCCCCATCTTTGAAGTCCACGGGATTGAGAAAGAACTCAAGAAGGCGTTGAGTGAAAAAATCTGGCTCAAGTGTGGCGGATATATTGTTATTCAACAAACGGAGGCGATGGTCTCGATTGATGTCAACACGGGAAAATTTGTTGGCAAGGGAGACCCGGATAATACAATTTTGAGCGCAAACCTGGAGGCGGTTGAGGAAGTGGTCCGGCAGATTCGCTTGAGGGACCTCGGGGGAATTCTCGTTATCGATTTCATCGATATGGATCACTCTGATCACCGGCGGATGGTCTTTAAGCTGTTGCAGCAGGCATTGAGCAAAGATCGAGCGCGAACGAATCTTTTGCACATCTCCGAGCTCGGGCTTGTGGAGATGACAAGGCAGCGAACTCGTCCAAGCCTTGCAACGGTGCTCACTGAATCCTGCCCCTATTGCAATGGATACGGCTCAGTCCTCTCTATGGACACAATTACGATCGGTTTGCTGCGATCTATCAAGAAAGCCTATCGAAAATCACGGAAAAGAAGGCTGAAGGTGATTGTAAATGACCACATCATGTCTCATCTGCTTGATGATAAAACAGATCGTTTGGGACAACTTGAAAAATCGATGAATCTGAAGATTCAGCTGCAAGGGGATGCAGATGTGCACCTTGAAGACTATCGGATCTTTGCAGAAGGTTCTAGTCGTGAGATTTACTTGAAATAACATTGACAGTTGAGATGATTTTTGTTATACTTTTCGCTTGCCTCTCCGCTTCTTCTGAACAGCGGAACGCGAGCGATAAACAGTCTTTTTAAGGAGATAGAAAGATGTATGCTGTATTTGCCTCGGGTGGAAAACAGCATCGTGTTCAGGTGGATACGCTGATTGACGTTGAAAAGCTGGATGCGCCGGTTGGTGAAAAAGTGACCCTATCAGAAATCTTGGCGATAGGCGACGGCGACGGCAATGTTCAAGTTGGCGCGCCGTACCTCGAAAATGTCGCCGTTATTGGTGAAGTTGTCCAACAAGGTAAAGGGAAAAAGATCATCGTTTTCAAGTCGAAACGGCGCAAAGGCTACAAGCGAAAACTTGGACACCGCCAGCGATTTACCCGATTACGCATTACTGAAATACAAGATGGGAATGACGTATCTGAGGAAAACACATCTGAGGAGGTAGAAGAAAATGGCGCATAAAAAGGGCGGTGGCAGCACGAGCAATGGACGGGATAGCATTGGCAAGCGGCTTGGCGTCAAGCGATTTTCTGGGAGTGCTGTGACCGCTGGAAGCATCCTTGTCCGGCAGCGTGGTACACACATCCACGCCGGCAAAAACGTTGGGGTTGGCAGGGACTACACGCTTTTTTCCAAAATTGATGGCTATGCCTGGTTTGAGCGGAAGGATAAATTCCGCAGGAAAGTTAGCGTTTACCCGGAACGTCCCGATTTCTAGCCTCCGATTCCATTCGATTCTGATAGATCAAAGCCTCGTCATTAGGCGAGGCTTTTTTTATATTTTTAGATGACTCGGAGAATGTTATGGAACATAAGAGAAAATCGTTACTGTCCTTCATGGCGTTAGGGCTTCTTATACTCTGCGGAATACCGGTGACAAGTGCACAAACACCCCAGCAGATTGCCAAAAAAGCCTTTAACTCTACGGTGCTCTTGGTCATGGAAGATGCCAACGGTCAACCAATTGGATTAGGAAGCGGATTCTTCGTCCGCAACGGTCAGGTTGCGACTAATCTTCACGTTGTCGAAGGTGCCGCAAGGGGATACGCAAAACTGGTCGGTCAGAAAACAAAGTACGACATCGAAGGTCTCACCGCGATTGACGCGAAACGGGATCTCGTAATCCTAAAGGTCTCGGCTTTGGGCGTACCAGCACTTTCCCTTGGGGACAGCGATGCCCTTCAGGCTGGCGAGCCTGTTTACGCCGTGGGCAACCCACAAGGATTGGAGGGCACGTTTTCGCAGGGCATCATCAGTAGCATCCGAGAGGTTGGAACAGACAAGCTGCTCCAGCTCACTGCCCCGATTTCCCCGGGGAGTAGTGGCGGGCCCGTGCTAAACGGTAAGGGCGAAGTGATAGGGGTTTCAGTGGCGACCTTCCGCAGAGGGCAGAATCTCAATTTCGCTATTCCTTCAAATTATCTCACGGAGTTGGTTGCACAGGTGGGCCCCGCGAAACCATTCTCACGAGCGAAACCAGCCAGATCGAGACGCTCCATCCTCGCTGACCTCGGTGGTCGAAGTGTGGAAGGGGTAACCGGTGGCAAGCTTATCTGGAAATACCCTTTCGGGGCAGGTGGTGAGTACACGTTTTCCCTGCGGAATCGACTACGCGAAAACGTGCGGAACGTCTATTGTTTCGTGATTTTCTACGACATGCAAGGCGACCCGATCGATATGGATGTTGCACAGTTTCGGGGACTGATACCTGCAGGGTTGGCAAAGCGGGTGACGAGTGAAGTTGACAATAGCATACAGGAACTGACAACGAACACACGCAACGGTTCAAATGAACCACATACGAAGGTGGAGTTTAGAATTCTTGACTTTGAGATAGTGGAATGATGCTGTTGGAAAGTGAAACAATGATGAATCAGTTGTTGACTCTGGACTGTCATCAAATGGGTGGAGTACCGGAAGTACCGAGTACCACTGTGACTTACAAAACCACCCCCAGTGAGGTATTCCGATGAGTTTCAAATAACTTTGCTTCCCCTTTAAAGGTCGAATCTCCCGTTCAACGTTTTGGCTTTATGCCTTTTTCGCAGCGTGTCTCCATTTGCTCGTGGGGGGCTTAGTAACTGCCAACGAAGCCTTAATGCCTGTTGGCGTATTAGCAAAGGCACAAACGGTCCAAACCGTTTCGGCCCCGATCCCAAGGCACTTGACGCCAAGGGTGGCCCCGCGAAAGAGTAAGGACAACATTATGAACATTAAGAAAAAATCGTTACTGTTGGGGCAAGTCTTGCGCACCCTCTTCATGGCGTTAGGGATTCTCCTGCTCTGCGGAATACCGGTGGTAAATGCACAGACTCCCCAGCAGATTGCCAAAAAAGCGTTAGACGCTACAGTGCTCTTGGTTATAGAAGATGCCAACGGCAAGCCACTTGGATTGGGGAGCGGATTCTTCGTGCAATCTAACCAGATCGCGACCAACTTTCACGTGATTGAAGGTGCAGCACGAGGCGCCGCAAAGCGCGTGGGTCAGAAAACGGAGTACACCATCGAAGGCTTCACCGCGATGGATGAAAGCCACGATCTGGCGATTTTGCAGGTGTCGGCTTCTGGTGTCCAGCCGCTTCCCCTCGGCGACAGCGACACGGTTGAGATTGGCGAGACGGTTTATGTCGCGGGCAATCCGAAAGGATACTTGGAGGGCACATTCTCGGATGGCATTATCAGTGGGGTTCGAGGGGGTTCGACCGAAAAACGGCTCCAGATGACGGCGCCGATTTCTCCGGGGAGCAGTGGCGGCCCCGTGCTAAACGGGGAGGGTGAAGTGATAGGCGTTTCTGTGATGACGATTGAAGGCGGGCAGAATCTCAATTTCGCCATCCCTTCAAACGATCTCAAGGGGCTGCTCGCTCGATTGGGGCCCGCGAAACCGTTGTCGAAAGGGAAACAATCGATATCTGTTGATACCTACTTCATTCGAGGCTATGTAAACAGCGAGCTAGGTGACTATAAGGGTGCCATCGCAGCCTATACTCAGGCAATCCGACTCAAACCAGATTATGCCATAGCCTACGTCAATCGGGGAAATGCGAAGGCTCGCTTAGGACAACACACCGCCGCCATCGCCGATTATGACACCGCTATCCGTCTCAAACCCGATGATGCCGATGCCTACTACAATCGGGGAAATGCGAAGGCTCGCTTAGGACAACACACCGCCGCCATCGCCGACTATGACACCGCTATCCGTCTCAAACCTGATGATGCCGATGCCTACTACAATCGGGGAAATGCGAAGGCTGACTTAGGACAACACTTCGCCGCCATCTCAGATTATGACACCGCTATCCGTCTCAAACCTGATGATGCCGATGCCTACTACAATCGGGGAAATGCGAAGGCTCGCTTAGGACAACACACCGCCGCCATCGCCGATTATGACACCGCTATCCGTCTCAAACCCGATGATGCCGATGCCTACTACAATCGGGGAAATGCGAAGGCTCGCTTAGGACAACACACCGCCGCCATCGCCGATTATGACACCGCTATCCGTCTCAAACCCGATGATGCCACTGCCTACTATAATCGGGGAAATGCGAAGGCTGACTTAGGACAAGACTTTGCCGCTATCGCTGATTATGACACCGCTATCCGTCTCAAACCCGATTATGTCAAAGCCTACGTCAATCGGGGCGTGACGAAGGCTGACTTAGGACAACACTTCGCCGCCATCGCCGATTATGACACCGCTATCCGTCTCAAACCCGATGATGCCAAAGCCTACAACAATCGGGGAAATGCGAAGGCTCGCTTAGGACAAGACTTTGCCGCCATCTCAGATTATGACATCGTTATCCGCCTTGAACCTGATGATGCCAATGCCTACTACAATCGGGGCGTGGCGAAGTACGGGCTGGGTCGCACCTGGGAGGCGAAGCGGGATTTCCAAACGGCATTGAAACTCGCGGAACAGGTAGGCGATGAGAGTCTCAAAGCCAAAATTGAGCGGGCAATTCGGGAACTCTACTAGCGGAGCGGTGATACCACACAAAAGTGGAGGCTCAGAATTCTTGACTTCGAGATAGTAGAATGATGCTGCCTAATAAGCCATTGGAAAGTGAAACAATGATGAAGCAGTTTTTGATGAAGGGAGTGCGTTGATTGTGGTTCTCTATAAATACGTTTCCGCGGAACGAATTGATATTCTTCAAAATCGCCTAATTCGGTTCACACAGCCCAACGCGCTGAACGATCCCTTTGAAGCTAAGCCGCATTTCCACGCCTTCGCGACGAAAAAGGGGTTTGCAAGTGCCTTTGCAGATATGATCAGACAGGCTCCTACCGTTGTATGGCTGGACTTCCGGAGAGTGACACAAACCAACTTGGATCAGCACGCATTCGCTGACAAACTTGAGGAAGATCCCGATTATGCTAACCAGCTATATAAGAACGTTGGTTTGCCGAACCTCCTTCTTAAAGAACGGAAAAGAGTGGAACGATGGTTCAATAGTGTGGGCATCCTATCGCTTTCCGAGACACCCGATAATCTGCTCATGTGGTCGCATTATGCCAAAGAACACACCGGCTTTGTCCTTATGCTTGACGGTTCCCATAAGTTCTTCGAGGGAAACGAACCTTTCCCAGGGTTTGCAAAACCTGAACCTGTTCAATACAAACTAGAACGTCCGAGCACAACAATTGAAGAAGTAACCGTGCCAGAGATCTTTCTCACTAAGGGTTCTGACTGGCAATACGAGAAAGAGTGGCGTTATCTGAAGTTTCTCAATGATGCGGACAACAGGCACGAGAGGCCCAATACACCCCCTGTGGAACTCTTCCGATTGCCCCCCAAGTGCATAATGGGCGTAATCCTTGGGTGTCGCAGTTCTAAAGAATTGAAAGACACAATCCTTGCCTTACGACGTGATGATCCGGAGCTTGGACACTTGCGAATCCTACAAGCAATCCTACAAGCAGGTGCGTCTAAAACGCACTACCGCCTAGGGATAAAGGAGATAGAGAACTAACCGCCCTTTGCAGTTGAAGGCGTTTCACGCAGCCGCTGAACCAAACCGTTAGGCAGAAGGTAAGAAGCCCCGGACTTCAGTCGATTCGTATTTGAAGGAGTGTCAGAAATGAACATAGACACAGCCAAAATCTACGCGAAAGGCGGCAGGGGAGGGAACGGCTGCATCAGTTTTCGTCGGGAGAAATTTGTGCCGCGTGGCGGTCCCAACGGCGGGGATGGCGGGCGCGGCGGAAGCGTCATCCTCGAAGCAGTAGAAGGGATAAGTACCCTCATTGATTTGCGGCATAATCTGCATCAAGTTGCAGAAAACGGTCAGCACGGCATGGGAAAACTGATGCACGGAGCAGACGCCGCGGATCGAATCGTCAAAGTGCCCGCCGGTACGATTGTCCGGTTGGATGAAGCGGGAGAAGTTATCACAGATCTGAGGAAGACCAGCCAGCGCGTCGTTATCGCTCGCGGTGGGATTGGCGGTAAGGGAAATGCGCGTTTCAAGAGTAACACGTTTCAAACACCGCGTGTCGCCGAAAAGGGTGAACCGGGCGAGGAGCGCACTATCGCGTTGGAGGTCAAACTCATTGCGGATGTCGGCTTAGTCGGTTATCCAAACGCTGGAAAATCGACGCTGCTGGCGCGAACCTCCGCCGCAAAACCGAAGATTGCTAACTATCCATTCACAACGCTCTCGCCCAACTTAGGTGTTGTCCGAATTGACCCGGAACATAACTTTGTGCTTGCAGATATTCCCGGTCTAATCGAGGGCGCACACCACGGAGCGGGGCTGGGGCACGACTTTCTGCGGCATATCGAGCGCACGAAGATGCTCATTCATGTGGTCGATACCGCCGCCGTCGATGGGCGTGATCCAATCGCGGATTATGAGCAACTTAACGAAGAGCTTGGGTTATACAACCCGCGACTCATGCGTTTGCCCCAGTTAATCGTCCTCAATAAAATTGATCTCCCCGATGCCCAGGCCAATTTGCCGAGGATTAGAGATTACTTCGGTAAGTTGAACGAAGATAAATCCCGAGCATTGGGACGCCGCTTGTTCCCGATCTCCGCAGTCACCGGCGAGGGAGTGGATCGGCTCATCAGAGCTGTGTATCGACTCCTTCAACGAATTAACGAGCGTATTCGTGAGCGGCGAGAAACTGAGCCTTTCCAACCGACGTTCCACATTCCCAAACCAACTGAGCGATTTGAACTTATCAGACGGAAGGATCGCTTTGTCGTACGTGGCGAAGAACCACGTCGCGCCGTCCTCATGACCGATATGGAAAGCGATCAGGCGCTTGTTTTGCTTCATCGAAAACTCCAAAAAATGGGCGTTATGAATGCGTTGATCAAAGCCGGCGTCAAAGAAGGAGATACGGTTCAGGTTGATGCGTTCGAGTTTACATTCACCCCCAATGAAATCAACACAAATTAATCGCCGTCAACTGTTAGCGCGTGCAAAGCGGATCGCCGTGAAGGTTGGCAGCACCACTATCTCGCAGAACTTTGATCTCAATCCAGAACGTTTGGATGCATTGGTGCAGGACCTGGCATCAGTGCGGAAAAGCGGCAGAGAGGTCATCTTGGTGACTTCCGGCGCAATCGCGGCGGGCACAGGGAGGTTGGGGCTTACACAACGCCCACAAATACTTCCTGAATTGCAGGCGGCGGCGGCAGTCGGACAGAGTCGTTTGATGCATGCTTATGAACATCGGTTTTCGCAGTATGATCTGATCACGGGAACGATGCTGCTGACGCGAGATGACTTCAATGCCCGCGAGCGTTACACATACATGAGCGATACGTTGCGCGCACTCTTGCGGCTCGGCGTTGTCCCAATCATCAACGAAAATGATACGGTCGCCGTAGAAGAGATTAAGGTTGGGGACAACGACACGCTGGCTGCTTACGTGACCAATCTAGCAGAGGCGGACCTGCTGATTATCTTATCGGATCAGGATGGGTTTTATACAGCAGATCCGCGCCGGGATGCGGACGCCAAGTTAATCAGCCTCGTCTATGATGTCACGGACGAGTTAAAACGCACGGCGGGAAGTGCTGGGAGTGCAAGTGGCACCGGTGGAATGAGCACGAAGTTACGCGCCGCAGAAATTGTGACCGGATCTGGCGAGATGATGGTGCTTGCAAATGGAGGCGAACCCCAGGTTGTCAACCGCATCCTGGCCGGGGAAAAAATCGGGACATTGTTCCTCCCCCAAGAACGAATGTCGGGGCGGAAACGGTGGATCGCCTACTCCCGCGCCCCAAGAGGTCGCGTGTTTATGGATAACGGCGCGCGTCGTGCGGTGGCCTATCATGGTAGGAGTCTCCTGCCGTCAGGGATTCGTAAGGTGGAAGGGAACTTTAAGTACGGGGACACCGTCTCCTGTCTGGACGAGAACGAGCAGGAGTTTGCCAGAGGGCTTGTCAATTATGATACCCGAGAGCTGATGCAGATTATGGGCAAACAGACCGGCGAAATTGAAGAAATCCTCGGATACCACTATTACGACGAAGTGATTCATCGGGATAATCTGGTCGTGATGCGTAAACGTGATGCGTGAAACGTGATACGTGAAAATGAAAAGTATGATTATCAATAATGAGTTAAAAAGCTTTGCAGATTATTGTTGGAACGTGACGAAAGGAGTTTTCATGAAATACTCAAATAACAAGTTACACTTTACCATCTTGATATTCTCTGTATGCCTCTGGATTGGCTGCCAAGCAGGAATACTCAATACCGGAGAGGTCGGCACAAGCGAGAATCCCCTCGAAAAATCGGGCGAGTTGGCGAAAAGCGAAGTCTGGGCAGGAAAGATCTTGATCACCGGCGATGTCATTGTGCCGGAAGGGATAACGTTGACCATTCGATCCGACTCCGTTGTCGGCTTTGACCCGATGACCGGCGTCCATCAGTTGATTGTACGTGGGTCGCTGTACGCGGAAAGCGAGCCAGACCGCTTGATTATATTTGGTTCGCTCGGATCTGACACGGAACGTCCCAAAACCGGCGATTGGATCGGCATCCGGTTGGAAGAAACGAGTCTCAATTCGCGTCTTAGTTACTGTCGGATTCAGCACGCCGACACGGGGCTCTCCTGCCAATCTGATGGGGTGCAGATTGAAAACTGCTTGTTGATCGATAACAAGCTGGCAATCCTTTGCGACAATGTGGCCCCAGTGATAAGCGATAATGAGATCAATAAAAATGGCACAGCAATCAAATGCCTCAAAAATGCGTCCCCAGAAATCACCCGGAATTCAATCCAGGCGAATGAATTCGGGCTTGTCTGTGATGATGACTCTCGACCGATGATTCATCACAACGAAATCTCCACCAATTATCAACATGCGATTGTGTGCTACGCGTCTGCTTCGCCAGAGATTGTTTCCAACAACATTACCCTCAACGGTGGTTGGGCGGTGTATGATGGCGGTCGACTGCGCGAAAATTATCTACGTGGCAACAAGGAGATTGGACCGGATGTCGTAGATCGTGGGACGGGACGGGATAGTGGGCAATTCTACGGTGTAGACGAAGTTTTGGATCCGCGTACTGCCCCTGTACCTGACGCTGGCGTGCAACGGGAGAGATACTAAGACGTGATGCGTGATGCGTGATGCGTGATGCGTGAAAAGGTTCAAATGAAAATATGGCTAAACCTACACAAATATCTACCGAGCACCACAACTGGGACGCCTGGATCGGCACAGACGAAGCGGGCAAAGGGGACTATTTTGGACCGTTGGTGGCGGCAGGTGTATACGTCAATGCTAAAACCAGCGACGCGTTACGCGCATTAGACGTGCGGGATGGGAAGAAGATCTCTGATTCACAGATCCGAAAGCTGGCGCAAGAGATCCGGATGCGCTGCGGTCATTATGTCTCACTGATTGAGGTCACTCCGCTGCGATATAATGCGCTGTATACTTCATTCACGGAAAAAGGGCAAAACCTGAACCATCTCCTGGCGTGGCTTCACGCTAGAGCGATTCAAAACCTGCTCAACCATGTGGATTGCCGCTCCATCCTTGTGGACCGCTTCGCAAATCAGGAGGTGTTAGCTGCACAGTTGCGAACGATTTGGTCGAAAATCGAGTTGATACAAGTCCCGAGGGCCGAAAGCGATATTGCTGTCGCTGCTGCATCGATTATCGCCCGCGATGCTTTTCTCAGACGGCTAGATCGGCTTTCTGGGAAGTATCAGATCCGATTGCCCAAAGGCGCGTCGCAAGTGATTGAAGCAGGAAAGCAGTTTGTTGAACTGCATGGTGCAGAATCTTTACGCCATGTCGCCAAGCTGCACTTTAGGACGACGACGGATATTTTAGGGGTTCAAGAAAGCAACAAGTTCGAAGAGCAATAGAACCGTGGAGAATCTTATGTTGATTCGCTTAAAAGTTTCTGGCTTCAAAAACCTTGTCGATGTTGATGTCCCCTTGGGGCCATTTACCTGTGTTGCAGGTGCGAACGGCACGGGCAAATCGAATTTGTTTGATGCAATTCAGTTTCTCAGTGCCTTAGCTAGCCATACATTGATTGATGCAGCAAGGTCGGTGCGTAGTGAGGAAGGAAGAACAAGCAATGTGCGTAACTTGTTTCATCGTATTGGCGATACGCATACCAAGGAGATGTCCTTTGAAGCCGAGATGATAATTCCCGAAGAGGGGATAGATGATTTGGGACAGCAGGCAAAAGCAACGACGACGTTTCTCCGTTACAGTGTTGTCCTCGCGTATCGCGTGGATGACAGCCTACCTTCATTAGGGACACTCGAACTTATTGAAGAGAAACTTGAGCGTTTAAAATTGGGCGATTGGAGAAAACATCTAAAATTTGCTGACAAAAGAAAAGCCTGGCGCGATTCTGTACTAAAAGGCAGAAGAGTAGTCCCCTTCATTTCAACTGGAAATCAAGAGGGGAACCGAGTGATAAGGTTACACCAAGACGGAGGAAGTAGTGGTAGACCTCAGACGATTCTGGCGAAAAACCTCCCGCGTACCGTGCTTTCTACTGTCAACGCCACAGAGAGTCCGACAGCACTTTTAGCGCGTCGTGAAATGCAGTCTTGGCGGTTACTCCAATTGGAGTCTTCTTCATTGCGCGAACCTGATGAGTTCACAAGGCCACCCGGCTTAGAGAGCGATGGCTCTCACTTGCCGGCAACTTTATATCAACTGGCACGGTCTCAAAAAAATACAAACCAAGCCTCTAAGGAGGAAGATGAGACTTGGATATATGACCAGGTCGCTGCCCGTCTATCAGAACTGATTGACGATGTTTACGCTGTCAGGATTGATCGGAATGAACGCCGGGAACTGCTCACTTTGGAAGTCACAGACCATAGCGGCACGGTTCATCCAGCACGCTCGCTCTCAGATGGGACCTTGCGCTTTCTAGCACTATCGGTTTTAGAATTAGACCCAAAAACAAGTGGCCTCATCTGCATGGAAGAACCGGAAAGCGGTATTCATCCAGCACGAATTCCCTCGATCTTACGTCTGCTTCAGGATATCGCCACCGATGTGACCAACCCTGTTAAATCAGATAACCCACTATCTCAGGTGATTGTCAATACGCATTCCCCATCCGTCGTACAGCAAGTTCTTGAGGATACGCTTTTGGTTGCGGAATTAAGAGAGATGGTACAGGATGGTCAGCGATTTAAGGGGGGGCGCTTTAGTTGGTTACCCGATACATGGCGAGAAGATACCCTGCCGGATGTCCAGCCTGTAGCTCTAGGTCAACTGTTGGCTTACCTAGAGTCTACAAGGCCAATAGACCCGCCGCCGAAATCGAAGCCGAAAAAGCCCCAGCGGGTTATAGAGAGCCTCCAACTCCTACTTCCAACTCCTACTATTTGATTCTAGTGATACAGAATGACAGAGCTACGTTATACCGTGGTGACGGATGGTAGTTCAGACGTCGCATTAATCCCGATTCTTACCTGGTTATTGAGGGCAAATGGCGTTGCGTATGCCATTCAACCTACATGGGCTGACTTGCGCCAGGTCCACCGTCCAAAGCAAATGAAATTAGAGGATAAAGTCTGCTAGAGTCTCGAACTCTATCCTTGTGAACTCCTTTTCGTTCATCGGGATGCAGAAAAAGAGCCGCGCGAGAAGCGTGTCAATGAGATAACGACAGCGATTGAAAAAGTCGTTACCTTCGTTCCACCAGCGATTTGCGTTGTGCCTGTTCGTATGCAAGAGGCATGGTTACTACTTGACGAAACAGCCATCAAGCGTGCAGCTGGAAACTCTTCTAACCGTCAATCACTAAATCTTCCTCCAATCAATCGGCTAGAGGACTTGCCCGATCCGAAGACCAAACTGCATAATCGTCTCAAACAAGCCAGCAATCTCAGAGGACGGCGTTTAAGGGGATTTCCGGTGAGTCAGCGTGCCCGCCGTGTTACTGAGTTCATTCATGATTTTTCACCCTTACGTGCATTATCTGCCTTCACTGCTTTGGAGTGCAAGCTCAAACAAATAATCAAACAACAGGGCTGGGGCCCTTAGCGAAACACACAAGTTGACAGGAGTTGTGGGAACGATTATGGAAAAGCTATTTCTCGTTCACTACGGCGAAGTTGGATTAAAAGGCAAGAATAGGTCTTTTTTTGAGAAAAAACTCGTTCAAAATATCCGGCTTTCTCTGAAAGACACGGGATACGCAGAGGTGCAACGTATATACGGTCGGATCCTAGTGACGCTACGACCGGAGGCGGATGTCGTGGCAATCCAAGAGCGATTGGGCAAAGTCATGGGAATTGCTCATTTCGAGCCCGCTGGCGCGACAGCGCAGAACATGGACGCGATTCAAGCGACTGCATTAGAGCTAATTAAGGACAGCCAGTTTAAGACGCTCAAGGTTGAAACAAAACGTGCTAACAAGCGTTTTCCGCTCACTTCGCCGGAGATTAGCGCGGCAGTGGGGGCGCATTTACTCAAGGGCACCGGCGCGACAGCGAATATGCACAATCCCGACCTACGCTGCAACATTGAAATTGTTGAAGATGCAGCGTACATCTACGCGGAAAAGATTCGAGGGGTAGGCGGTCTGCCCATTGGCGTTAGCGGGAAAGTCCTCGTCATGCTTTCTGGTGGGATCGATTCACCGGTTGCCGCATGGCGGATGATGAAACGGGGCGCCAAGGCGCTCTTCGTTCACTTTTACAGTTATCCCTACACCGACAAAGCATCGCTTGAGAAGGTGGAGGAGCTCGCGCAGATTCTGGCAATCTGGAATTATCGGACACAGGTCTACCTCGTGCCATTCGCCGATGTACAGCGGGAGATTGTCACAAAAACCCCTGCCTCCTTCCGGGTGATCCTTTACCGCCGAATGATGGTGCGCATTGCACAACGAATCGCAGCCACTGCAAAAGCGGATGCCCTCGTCACGGGTGAAAGCCTTGGACAGGTTGCCTCACAGACGTTGGGCAACATCCGGGTGATCGAAGATGTCGCGGAGATTCCCATCTTGCGTCCGCTCATCGGCGACGACAAAGCAGAAATTATGGAACTGGCGCAGCAGATCGGAACGTTTGAAATCTCGATTCTCCCACATGATGATTGCTGTTCCCTTTTTGTCCCGGAACACCCCGCAACGAACGCATCGCTTGAAGCTGTCCGAGAGGCGGAGGCAGAACTAGAAATCGATGCGCTTGTGGCGCAAGCCATCGAAGCAGTTGAAAAACAGACAATTGACGATTCCGAGTTATGTTGAGGAGGGAAGAAAATGCCTAGATTGACTAATGACAAATGGAAACACGGATATATTCTACCTTCACATCCGAAAGCATCTGGCAGAGCAACGATTTATATTGAAGGATACCCATCGGAGGATGACGAACCAATGGCGGCGACCAAATTCCACGTACGGCAGATCGTACCCCTTAGTTACTAGCTGAAGGCTTTCTTCGGCTGGGAGGAAAGGGTCTATGTGGGTACTGATAGCTTTATCTATTACCGAGAGGACAAGCCCACCAGAAAGGTAGCGCTAGATGTGTTTGTTGCCTTTGGTGTGGATGCGATTCCGGCACGACGAAGTTTTTACACCTGGGCGGAAAGCGCGGTTCCTGCGATTGCCTTTGAATTTCTATCGGATGAGACGAAAAGCAGCGATCTTACAAAAAAAACACAATTGTATTTACAGAAAATTGGGATGCAGGAGTATTTTGTTCACCAACCCGAAGGGAACAAGCCACCCGAGTTTCGCGAGTTCCGACGGACCGCAGAAGGGGAAATCATCGAAATCGAATCCGATGAGTGGGGATGGTTGTTTAGCAAGGTACTAAATCTGTGGTTTGCGCCGGAAGATCAACCAGATAAGGTGAGATTGATGCGTCCGTATTATCCCGATGGCGCTCCCCTACCCACCTATGATGAAGTCAAACAGGAACGGGATCGTTTCAAGAGAGAAGCAGTGGAAGCTGAAACGAAGGCACGGGCAGAAGCTGAAACCCACGCGGAACTAGAGTCTGAATTAGAAAGATTACGCTAGCTTTTGGCACAACATTGAGTATGAAAAACATCCTCCTCATCCGTCTCAGCTCGCTTGGCGATATTGTCCTCACCTCGCCAGCGATTCGCGCTGTGCGGCAGCACTTCCCGCACGCCCGAATCGCTATGCTCGTGGCGAAGCAGTCCGCCGATCTACTCACAGAAAATCCGCACCTCGACGAAGTGGTCATCTTTGACCGAAATGCCCAAAATAAGGATACCGGCGAGATGCGGCGGGTGATTCGTCTTCTGCGGGAACGGAATTTTGATCTCGCGATCGATTTCCAACGCAAATTCCGTACAAGTCTGCTCGCGTATTTAAGCGGCGCGAAGCGCCGTGTTGGCTATCATCAACCCAATGGGTTGCTGTGTACCGTCCGTGTGCCGGACCGTGTCAACAAGTCTCCCCGCCCCGATGGAATCGGTCTGGGACTCTCGGTGCTGCACCGGAGGATCGAAACCGAATTGCATCGGGACTCAGAGCAACTAGCGAAGCAAGATCCCGGTTCATCGGGGCACGCTATCGATCGCTACTTCGATCTGCTGCACGCGATTGGGATTCCGGCGACAGATCGGACGTTGGAGTTGTTCATTACGGAGGCAGACTGCGCTTTTGCCTGTGATACTCTTGCTACCAAAGGAGTTCACTCCGATCAGGTGAAGATCGGACTGTTTCCGGGGGCGGGGTGGAAATTGCGGGAGTGGATGCCGAATCGCTTTGCGGCAATCGGCGACCTCGTGACGAAACACTTTGATGCACAGGTGCTGATTTTCGGTGGGGCGAATGAGCGGGGGCTCGTCGATCTGGTTGCCAACCTCATGACGACGAAGCCGATTTCGTTTGCCGGAGATCTCCGCATGCGTCAGTTGGCAGCGTTAATTGAGCAGTGTGACCTCTTCATTACGAACGACACCGGACCAATGCACGTTGCCGCAGCAATGCACACGCCGATCGTTGCACTGTTTGGGCCGGGCGCCCACCTCCGCTTTCAGCCGCTCGATCCGATGCACACGACCATCCGCCATCATGTGCCGTGCAATCCGTGCAAACAGTTCACGGGCAAGTGCAAAAACAACATCTGCATGAAACTAATTACTGTCGATGAAGTTTGGGAAACTGTTCGCCAGAAGTTGTCCAGCGGTTTGTCCAACGGTTGAGAGTCCTTTATTTGCCTCTACGTTTCGGGGGCTTTCACTTTATTCTAACAAATTTTTTGAATGAACCATCCGCATTCCGTTCAACCTGAGTTCCCGCCTTAAGCCAGAATCTATCAGATAACTTCCAGGATTTCTCACACATGACGTGCAACCCCCTCTCAAGTACAACGCGAGCATGCTCATAGTGCAGTGTATGCGGTGAAGCCACAATCACACCGTCCATTTCGCGCTGCTTATCCCGAAAAAGCGATTGACCGATACAGCGGTTTGGTGTTACAATGTTCTTAATTTCAGTATGTCACTACATTTTACACATTATACCTCATCTCCCACGCTTCTTCGATTATCTCGAGAGGGTTCTCTCCCATGTCATCCCAGCAAGAAATGACAATCCCTTCGCTAAACTATTCATTGGTTTATGTCCCCGATGGGCCATTCATCATGGGAACGATTCCGACGGGGCTGCGAAAAACTGACCATGAAGAACCGCAGCGCGAAGTGGCGCTCGACGCTTACTATATTGGGAAGTATCTCGTGACCAATGCCCAATACGTACAATTTGTGGAAGCGGGGCAATATTATCCGCCGCGTTTTCATACCGATCCGCGCTTCAACGCGCCAAATTGCCCTGTCGTTGGGGTGAGTTGGCACGATGCGCAGGCGTTTCTGGATTGGCTCAACGAACTTACGGGCGAAGCGTATCGCCTGCCGACGGAAGCGGAGTGGGAAAAGGCAGCACGAGGCACGGATGGTCGGGCGTATCCTTGGGGGAATGAATGGGATGCTTCCAGAGCAAATACCTCGGAAAGCCGCCTTAAACAGCCTACGCCTGTCGGCAGCTATCCGGATGGCGTCAGCCCTTACGATTGTTACGACATGGGAGGGAATGTTTACGAGTGGTGCAACGATTGGTCTCACCCACAGACGTATCAATACGCACCGGCACAAAATCCTCAGGGCCCAGTTGATGGAAGACGCAAGGTAATCCGAGGAGGCTCATGGGTTGCGCGTGGAGAATTCGCGGCGCGATGTGCCAACCGTGCGGCGTATGAACCGATGGAGATGGTGCATAACGTTGGGATCCGGATTGCGAAGTCAGCCTCTGAATCAATCTGAGGGTGATAGTTTGCGCCCGCGTTGGGAAAGGATCCTGTCCCAATCTGGATAGTCTTTCTTGGTTTGCCACTGTTTTACCGCTTCCTTGAAATCAAGCATATCCATGACAAAGCCTTCAAGAACGAGCGGATCTGCCCTTTGAACAAGTTGAAGAAACTCGCGTGTTTCCACTCTCCCAATTTCCTAGCATAAGCGTTCGATTGTCTGACCAAGCAATTTTCCTTTTGGACTTTCCTGATCAAACTGTACCAATTCTGCCATCGCAATGACCTCCTTTCAAATTTAGGTAGATAATACCTTGACTTTGTTACATTCGCCCCCCGGCCCCCAATTCTGGGGGAGTTTTTACGATTCTCCCTCCAGCATTGAGGGACCGGGGGGGCAAGCCACCAGAGGATCTGCCGATGAGTTCTTTTAATCTAACAAAGTCAAGATACAAAGTTGACGAAATATTGTCAAGAGCAAAGAAGATGATGCCATGTTAGGCCGCAAAAGCTCTCGTCCATTTTTAATTTGCTCACTCATCATTCACCTCATCGCTGCGCTCATCATGATTCAGATGCAGTCTGAACAGCGTCAAATATCATCCTTTGATGGCAGCGTTGTGCTTGACATTACCCACATTTCACGTCCAACGGTTCGCCCCCACGTCAAGGTTAAGCCGACTTCTCCACCTCTGCCTGCTGAACCTGTGGAAGCTGTTCAGGAAGTTTCTGCCCCTAAACCCAGGCTAGCTTCTGCCGCCGATTGGCTGACGGTTGATGCCCTCAAGATCAATCAGCGGATGGCAATTGTAGCGAAAATTGATTCGCCTGTCATCCCTGGCAGGGTTGGGCTTGCTCCCCAACCACGATTCGTCCCAACAGCACGTCCAAACTCCAGAGCACTCGCCATCACAGCAGTAGATCTACTGAGAGAAGGTTCAGAAAAAGTCTTGCCCTCGGCAGCACATGAGGACATTAATGTGACCGAAGTAGGAGACAATTTGGCCGAAAACTCTCCTGATGTCGGCATGGCGAAGTTGCGGGTTGGACGCAGGCGAGGCGAAGTGCTAGGCGGGATGCCCATCGGAAATGCTTCAGGTGGCGGTAGCGCTTCAGGCGTCTCCGCAGGAGAGAATTACGTCCAGATGATGACGGAACTTGCTCGAAGCCTGATAGATGCAGCAACCGCTCACAAGATTGACCTGGTTTTTATCATTGACAAGACTGGGAGTATGGAAGACAATGTGCGCGGCATCCGGGCGTACATTGACCTCTTCTTTGAGCATTTCACCCGTGCAGGACACGACGCCGCTTTTGGCTTGGTCACATTCGCCGACGCAACACGCAAAAAGCCGAAGGTTCGTGGCGTCACGGCAAATCATGGCAAATTCAAAAATTGGCTTTACAAAATCAAATTTGAAGGCGGGGGCGATCTCGCTGAATCGGGGCTGGACGCACTGATGGCTGCGTTAAATAAAATCAAATTCCGACGCGGTGCACAGCGGTTTTTCGTCCTTGCCAGTGATGGTACCTTTCACGATGCGGATTACGACGGCAGGTCTGAGTACAGCCTTGATCAGGTCATCGAAACGTTGCAGCGTGAAGGCATCCAGGTCGATGTCATCGGACTCGATTTCCTGCCTATTAGACAGATTGCCTGGGGGACGGGCGGCGCCTGGCGGGCAATCCCCGGCAAAGGCTATCTGGAGCACATCCCGCCGATGCTGACAGCCAAAATGCTCTCTGAGCTTGGCGTGCTCGGTTTCAATGGAGACGCGCAGGAGGCAGATGAGCTTGTCGTTTATGTCAGTCGCAACCCGCGCCCAACATGGCTCAAAATTACGTGGAAGGTGCTTAACCCGCTGGGCGAGCGATGCTATGGTCCCTTCACAGAACACCTTGATATTCCCAACGATGGTTCAGATGCAGTGAGATTTACCTCTGCGATTGATGTCAGCCAATTTTTCTCCATGCCGGGAACATACACTGTCATCTACCGACTCGAAAATGATCTCGGGCATCGAAGTATCCTGCGCCGTGTGCTTCAAAAGGAATGAGTGAGTAAATAAGCGAATCGGCGAATCAACAATTACGCAGCACGCAATACGTAATACGCATCACGTTTCACGCATTACGCACATAGGAGTATTTATGGTATCAGAGAAGCAGGTTGCTATCGACGCGGTGTTGAAAGCCGCACAGTTATGTCAGCAGGTACAATCCGATATGGGACACACGGATGCAATGGAGAAAGCAGATCGAAGCCCCGTGACAATAGCGGACTTCGGGTCACAGGCTTTAATCTGTCAAGCCATCAGCAATGCTTTCCCAGATGATGTCATTGTTGCTGAAGAAGATTCTCAGGTGTTACGCGAACACACATCGCTTCTGAAGCGTGTGACAGGATATGTCAACCGTTTTGCCGACGTCCCCTCGCCTCAAACAGTCTGCGATTGGATTGATTGGGGCGGCGGAGAAGTCGGGGGACGCTTCTGGACGCTGGATCCGATTGATGGGACGAAAGGGTTCTTGAGAAAAGATCAATACGCCATCGCGCTGGCGTTGATCATTGATGGAGAGGTGAGGCTTGGAGTGCTTGGGTGCCCCAATTTGCCGCAGAGCTTGGATGACCCATGGAGTGAAGCGCCCGATCCTATCGGGGCGAAACGCGGTTGTCTTTTTGTCGCGGTTCGGGGTGAAGGCACACGTATGCTTTCGTTAGATGAGGATTTCTCAGAACAGATTCACGTTTCTCAGACAGTCCTCCGTTTTGCAGAGAGTGTTGAGTCTGCTCACGGCGATCTTGATTCTCACGCCGAGATTACCCGTCAGGTTGGAATTAGTGAACCGCCGATTCGAATGGACAGCCAAGCGAAGTATGGCGTGGTCGCACGGGGAGAAGCGTCGGTCTATATCCGTTTGCCACATCCGGCGAATCCGAATTACCGTGAGTGCATCTGGGATCACGCTACCGGGATAATTGTGGTGGAGGAAGCGGGTGGAAAGGTGACGGATGCCGAAGGACGTCTACTCGATTTCTTGCAAGGGAGACGGATGACCGCCAATCGCGGCATCCTGGCGACGAATGGGGAACTGCATCCGCATATGCTGGAGAGTATCCGCCACTGAGATCGTAGAAATGATTGTCGTAACCGTAGTAGAAACCGGGCACAGACATGTCTTTTATAACCACGGATTAACAGAATTTCGCGGATTCTGTCTGGGTGCTGGCGGGAAAAAATCCGCGTAATTCTACGAAATCTGCGGTTCTATATCCAACGGAAACAGCGGACGCCGCACATTCCGATACGTAAAATGCAGCGGATTCACCGCCGTCAGGCCGGGCGTATCGACTTCGATAATCTTCTCCGCAATCGGTTCGTAAGCGGCACGATAGGCAATGGCAGCCTTCACGACGATATACTTCATCCGCTCCGGATCGATGCCCAAACTCAAGAACTGATGGAGGCTGAATGGCACTTGACGTTTGCTGGTCAGCACGATTAGGCTCTTCTCCTCAATCTCCACAACCGCTGTGACGCCCTGATCCTGGTAGCGTTGTCCCCCGTGTCGGGGCTCTGTTTCCTCGTAATAACCGTCATGAATGAGGCGAACGCGCCCGCTGATCGGGACCAGCGAACCGTGCAGGTCGTCCGATTTCCCGCCGACAGTCAGATCGACATCCCCGCGAACGCCTGCCCGAATACACACCTCCACCTCCTGCGGCGCGTCGAGGATACAGACGAACCTGTCCGCTTTCTGCCGCAAGAGTTCACTCAGGATGAACGTGCTATCTCCTGGCGAACCGCCCCCAATATTATCCCCCATCTCGACCAGTATGACAGGGTGTGCCTCGCTTTGTATTGCCTGCGCGACCGCCGCCGCTGCATCTGGAAGATTGATGTTCAACCGATCGCGTACCTCCCAAAGCAGATTCGATAACCGTTCTGCCTCCATTTGGGCAAGCTGTGGGTCGTTATCGGTCACAACGACGGCGGCGGGGCCAATCTCATGAACATCAGCATACGGGTATCCGGCAGCGACATTCGCTGCGAGAACGTCAGATCTGCTTTCCAGTTGCTCTGCTTCTCGAAGGATCGAGCACATCGGGTCTACACGAGTGTACTGATGCAAGATGTTGAAAATCATCGGCGGCTTGGCGAGGGCTTGCGTCGGCTTGGCCTTGCCGCGAATCGTGCGTATCAGGATGTCCGCGGCGTGAAGTCCCCGTTGACGCTGATCGATGTGGGGATTGGTCTTGTAAATCACCAGCGCTGTCGATTCCGCGACCATCTGCTCGGACACATTCGTATGATGGTCGAGCGTGGCGACGATGGGAAAGTGCGCTCCCAACGCCTCACGCATCCGGCGTAAAACCTCGCCATCTCCATCAGGATAGCTCTCGGCGACCATCGCGCCGTGCAGCGCAAGTAATACCCCATTGAGATTTGGCACTGACTGAATACGCCGGATGAGTTCAGTGACGATTTCGTTAAAAACCTCATCGGTCACTCTGCCCGCAGGCGTTGCTGAAGCCATCAAGGTTGGGTGTAAGTCACAGTCGTATGCTGATGCGCCTTCGATAAAACCCCCAACCTCATGATGCGCTTCCCCCCAAATATAGAGGATGTCATCACCAAAGACCAGACGGCCCGATTCAAATGCAGCCCAATCCGTTGGCACGGTGCTGAATGTGTTGGACTCGTGCATGATGCCCCCGATTGCGATGGTTGCCATGATCTTTTCCCTTTCTGTAACAATTTGCGATTGAATTTCCCCACCATCTGTGCTATTATTGGTACGTTCGTCAGTTTGGATCAACGATACATTATACCAGTTCCTGATCAAGAATGCAAAGATGCAAGGGAGCCAATAAGCAGGATGCTGTATCTCCGTTACACGAGAGTGCAAACACCTGAATCCTGTATCTTGAATCCTGTTTGCAAGGTGCAAGATGCAGGGAACCATTCGCTTGCTTGCGCATTTGCAAAGTTTCTTACGAGGTGGTCAAATGAAAGTCGCTTATGCATTTCGTCGAGGGGTACTTTATCCACATCAAGGAACAGATCTTGCTACGAAAGAGTTTCGCGGGAAATTCTTGAAAAAAGCGAAGGAGATCGGCTTTGATGGTATTGAGTTGGGTGCTGGCGTGCTCGACTACCCGGACGTCGAATCTCTTCGAGCAGAGCTGGAAGACGTCGGCATGCCGTGCGTCGCCATACGCGGTGGGGGCGGCTTTACGAATCCACGCACTACTGCTGGAATGGTTAAGCGGTGGGAGGACATCATTCACTTTGCCGCGCAGATTGGCGCCGGAATTGTCAATTCAACGGTTGGCGGCGCGCCGGCCGCTGATCCACGGAGCATCGGCACATATCAGGGAGAACGAATATCTCAAGGGTCTAGCCGAACCGCCAGGGAAGAAGACTATGAACGCACAACACGGGGGATTTCGGAGTCCGCGAAAATCGCCGCCGATCACGGTTTAGAGATTTCGATTGAGATCCATCAGCTCTCGATTGTTGACAACAGTTGGTCTGCGTTGCATCTGATGGAGTTGATCGACCAACCCAATGTCGGTATCAACCCCGACCTCGGCAACATTTACTGGACTTATGATATTCCCGAAGAATCCTGTGAAGATGCGATTGCCACTCTTGCACCGCACTGCAACTATTGGCATTGCAAGAACCTCTATCGCGTCCATATCCCCGAGCTCGAAAAATCGATCTTACTGCAAGCGCCGCTTCCCGACGGGGACATCGACTACCGATTCGCAATCTCGGCGATGTTGGATGCAGGCTACAGCGGTTATCTCGCCATCGAAGGCATGCGTCTCGGCGATCAATTCCACGGCGATGGAAAAAGCGTTGCTTATGTGAAATCGGTAATCGAGGAGTTGAGCTAAATCAAGACCGGGTAAATGAGTATGCCATTTGCGTCATTTACCCATCTACTCATTATCGAAGGAACGAAAGCGGAGAAAAATGGACAGATCAGAGCTTGCAAAACAGATTAAAGCCGTTTCATACCTAACCGGACAGTTCAAGCTGCGGTCAGGAAAAATCAGTTCGTTCTATTGGGACAAATACCGCTTTGAGAGCGATCCGATCTTGTTGCACGCAATTGTGGCTGAGCTGCAGAAACTTTTACCCTCGTCTTTCGACAAACTCGCCAGTTTAGAGTTAGGCGGCATTCCGCTGGCGACCGGACTTTCCTTCAAAACAGGGAAGCCCTGTCTATATGTCCGCAAAGAAGCCAAAACCTATGGCACCTGCAATTTGGTAGAGGGTGGATTTCATACGGGTGAAACAGCGGTTGTAATAGAGGACGTCGCCACCACCGGAGGACAGATATCTACATCGGTGAGCCAGATGCGAGAGCTTGGACTGATTGTCGAACATGCCGTGTGCGTCATTGATCGGCAACAAGGCGGTCGTGAGAATCTTGCGAAGATTGGGTGTGCATTGAATTCCGTTTTTACCTTGGACGAACTTGAGCGCTTGGCGTAGGTGCAGCCATGATTATTGTTGCGTTATCTGATATTCACGGTAACACAAAACATCTACGGGCAATTGCCCACGATCTGTCCGTAGCGGATGTTGTTCTGCTGGTCGGCGATCTGACCAACTTCGGTCGGCGGAGGCATGCATCACGGGTGGTGCATGCAGTACAACAATATAATGATCGGATCCTTGCCATCCCAGGGAATTGTGATTACCCGGAAGTGGATGCCTCTCTCACCGTCGAAGGGATAAGCCTTCACCGAAAATGCGTCACCGTGGATGGGATTGCCTTTCTGGGGGTCGGCGGATCGCTGCCCTGTCCCGCCAGAACACCGAATGAATTTACGGAAGGTGAGTTGCAAGCATTTCTCGACGAGGCTTCATCCAATCTCGATCCATCGATGCCCGTGATTCTCGTCTCCCATCAACCACCCTATTGCACCATTGCTGACTTCGCATGGATTGGTCAACATGTCGGCAGTCAGTCAATCCGGACTTTCATTACGCAGGTTCAGCCGATGGTATGCTTTACGGGGCATATCCACGAAGGACGAGGCATTGACGCAATTGGAGAGACAAAAGTGATTAACCCGGGGCCCTTGAGAGAAGGGGGATATGCATATACAGAAGTGAACCGCCAGGTTGAAGTTGTGGAAATACGAGGAGTAAACAAACATTAACGGAAAGCGGGAGAGCCATTGAAAATTTTATTCATTGGAGACATTGTTGGACACCCTGGGCGGAAAGCTGTTTCGGCCCTCCTTCCGCGTCTAATCGAAAACACAGGTGGATTCGATGCAGTAATCGTCAACGGTGAAAACGCTGCCGGCGGCAAGGGACTCACCCGACCGGTCCTTGATGAGATTCTGAGTTGGGGCGTTGATGTAATTACGACCGGAAATCATGTCTGGGATAATCGTGAGATCTTTGGGTTCATCGATACTGAGCCGAATCTCATCCGCCCGGCGAATTTTCCGAAAGGCGCCCCAGGACGCGGTTGGGTTGTCACAACCACATCTTCAGGCGCGAAGATTGGCGTGATCAATATCGCGGGTCAAGTTTACATGGAGAACTACGACAACCCGTTTCACACCCTTGATGCCATCCTACCGCAAATTCAGGCACAAACACATTTTATCCTGTTCGATTTCCATGCAGAGGCAACGGCAGAGAAGAGCGCGATGGGCTGGTATGCGGACGGAAAAGTGAGTGTGGTCGTTGGCACACATACCCATGTGCAGACCGCCGATGAACAGATCCTCCCGCAAGGCACCGCTTACATCACGGATGTTGGCATGACAGGTCCTCATGATTCGGTGATAGGTGTGAAAAAAGAGGATGTGCTTCATCGCTTTCGGACAATGCTGCCCCGCCGCTACCAGGTTGCGAGCGGCAACGTCATCCTCTGTGCTGTTGCTCTGGAGTTGGATGATGAAACCGGCAAGGCGCTCTCCATTCAACGCATTCGCCTTCCTCTGAGTGGGTAACTGAAAGTTCAGTCGTTCATGAAGCGTAAAACGTGAAACGTAAAAAGAGCGGTTGTCTTCTTACGTTTTACCCTATACACGGTGCTTACTAATGATGCATCCAACACGCAACGTTTACCAAGTCCGCGAAATTACACAGACCTTGCAAGCTATCTTGCAGTCCGAGCCGTCCTTGCAAGACCTCTGGATTGAGGGAGAGATTTCAAATTTTGTACGCCACACTTCTGGACACGTCTACTTTACCCTCAAGGACAACAACAGTCAGATTCGATGTGCTATCTTTCGTTCCGCCGCATCTCGTCTGCGATTTCCACTGAAAAACGGCGACGCTGTGCTTGTTCATGGACGACTCAGCATCTACGATGCCCGAAGTGAGTATCAGATTATCGGGGATCGGGTCGCTCCTGCCGGCGTCGGAATGCTACAACTGGCTTTCGAGCGGCTCAAGGAACAACTCGCCGCAGAGGGGTTGTTCGATCCAGTCCATAAAAAACCGCTGTCGAAATTTCCCCAGAAGATTGGGGTCATCACCTCGGCGACAGGGGCAGCGATTCTCGATATTCTCCGAATGCTTCAAAAGCGGTATCCCGGAGTCGAGGTCCTCCTGTTTCCAACCCTCGTGCAAGGGGAGGACGCGGCGGCGGAAATCACCCACGCCATTGCGTGTATGAATCGGCTGCCGGGGGTCGACCTCCTCATCGTCGGTCGAGGGGGCGGGTCGATAGAAGATCTTTGGGCGTTCAACGAAGAGGTTGTCGCACGCGCCATTTTTGCGTCCCGAATTCCGATTGTGTCTGCTGTGGGCCACGAGACTGATTTTACGATTGCAGACTTCGTGGCAGACTATCGCGCTCCAACACCTTCTGCAGCAATTGAACATGTCGTTCCAGATCAACAGGAACTTCGACGACAGATAGCAGTGCTCGAATCAAATTTGATGCGCGCTATAGCCGGTCGGATTGAATCTGTGCGGGCAAGGCTCGCAAATACACAGAATCGTCTATCGCCTACACGTCAGATCGACGTCCTCAATCGCCTTCGACAGACGATGGATCAGCTTGAAATCCGAGGACAGCGGGCAGCCACACAACAGTTAAATGCGAAACGGCGAGTGTGGCAAGTTGCTTCAGCCCGGCTGGATACGTTGAGTCCTCTAGCGACGCTGGCTCGTGGATATAGCGTCTGCAAAAATTCAAATGGTCAGACAATTACAGATGCCTCACAAGTCCGCGTCGGCGATGAGATCGGCGTCCGACTTTCACAGGGGAGGTTATCATGTCGTGTACTGAAAGGAGAAACAAATGTCTGAAGAGATGAGCTTTGAGGAAACCTTAATTAAACTTGAAGAGGCAGTTGACCGTCTTGAGCAGGGGGATGCATTGCCCCTGGATGAGTCATTGCAAACCTTTGAGGAAGGCATCCGTCTGACACGACTCTGCCGCCAGAAACTTGACGCGGCGGAATTGCGTGTGCAACAACTGGTTGAAATCGATGAAGATACGCTTGAAATGGCACCGTTTGAAGTGGAGGAAAATGTCTCCTAATGTCAAAGGAAAGATAGAATGGATCTAGACTGACTGAAGACAGCGGCTGAGTTTAAGATAACGTGGCTCATGTAAAAAGAAAGTGCACGATTTCTTAACATGAGCCGATAACGCATAAAGTCTCAGTTGCAGATTCTATCGCTCTTGCTTTGGCAGATGTGAAAAATGCCGAATTGATGACAAGCAGTCATCATGAATTTGATGAAATCGAAAAAGCGGGTAGATTGAAGTTTTATTGGATTCGGTAGATTTTTATAGACGATATCTTCGCTAAGCAATTTTAGAAAATAAGTTTTACATTTTGAGGAAGGATGGAAAAAACGCCTTGTTTGCTTTTTCCCAATCTTCCAATTTTCCGACCGATTTGGGGGATTCAGAACATAAACTTTAATACTGAAATTTGCTTAATTATCACCAGGAGTTTATAAATATGCTTTTAGAAAAAATCGATACACCCGCAGATCTCCAATCGCTAAATTTCAACGAACTGAAAGAACTTGCCGAGGAGATGCGTGGCTATCTGCTTTCGGTGCTATCAGAACACCCCGGACACTTTGCGCCGAACTTAGGGACGGTTGAGCTTGCAATCGCCCTCCATTACGTTTTCGATACCCCGCATGATCAGGTCATCTGGGACATCGGACACCAAGCTTACCCACACAAACTCCTCACCGGTCGCCGCGATGCGTTCCCGACGCTTCGCCAGTATGGCGGCATCAGTGGGTTTCTCAGCCGGGCAGAAAGCGAGTACGATGTGTTTGGCGCCGGTCATTCAAGCACATCGCTTGCGGCCGCGTTGGGTGTCACCACCGCTCGTGACTTCAACAACGAAGATTACAAGGTAGTCGCTGTCATCGGCGATGGCGGCTTGACAGGGGGGATGGCGTTTGAGGGACTGAATGCAGCCGGCGATTTCAAAAAAGATATGATCGTCATCCTCAACGACAACCAGATGTCGATTTCCCAGACAGTTGGTGCATTCTCGAAATATTTGAACCGTCTCTTAGCCAACCCAACCTACAATGCCCTCCGATCTAGTGCCAAAGAGATCGTGAAGCGAATTGCCCCGGAGGTTAAGCCGGTTGCCAAGCGGATCGAAGCTGCCCTCAAACCCGGCACACTGTTTGAGGAATTTGGCTTTCGCTATTTCGGTCCCCTCAACGGCAACGATCTGGAGGCGCTGTTGCCTGTGTTGAAAGGCGTCAAATCGCTACATCAGCCGATTCTGATTCACGTTGTCACCCAAAAGGGCAAAGGGTATCCTCCCGCCGAAACGGATTCAGAGACGTTCTACAGCGTCAGCGGCAAGTTCGACCTCGAAACCGGTAAGTCGCTTGTCCCCAAGTTATCCATCCCGACATATACCAATATTTTCAGCAACACGTTGATTGAACTTGCCGAACAGGACTCCCGAATCGTCGCTATTACCGCCGCAATGCCAAACGGCACAGGGTTAGATAAATTTCAGCAGGCGTTTCCCAACCGCTTCTTCGACGTTGGCCTGGCAGAGCAGTGTGCTGTTACCTTCGCGGCAGGGTTGGCGACCCAGGGCGTCAAGCCGGTCGCGGCAATTTATTCCACCTTCCTGCAACGCGGCTACGACCAGTTGGTTCATGATATCTGCATCCAGAATCTGCCGGTAACCTTCGTGCTAGACCGTGCCGGACTTGTCGGCGCAGATGGGCCAACCCACCACGGCGTCTTCGATTTCGCGTACCTGCGTTCTCTACCAAACATGGTGGCGATGGCACCAAAAGATGAAGACGAACTCCAGCACATGGTGAAAACTGCCGTTGAGTACGAAAGAGGACCAATTGCCGTCCGCTATCCTCGTGGAACGGGAATCGGCGTCCCGATGGCGAGCCAGCCTCAAGTCCTGCCAATCGGAAAAGGCGAAGTGCTGCGTGACGGCGACGACCTGCTGATTCTGGCGATTGGGAATCGTGTCCACCCGGCGCTGGAGGCGGCCGAAATGTTGGCGGATTCGGAAGTCTCGGCGACGGTGGTGAACGCACGGTTCGTCAAGCCCCTTGATGAGGAACTCACCCTTCCTCTCGCCGAGCGGATAAGGAAGGTTATCACGGTTGAGGATGGTGTGCTGATGGGCGGATTCGGCAGCGCCATCCTGGAAATGTTCGCAGATAACGGATTGGCGGGCGTACAGGTGAAACGTCTCGGTATTCCTGATCAGTTCATTGAACACGGGGATGTCAAAACCTTGTATGAACACTGTGGTTTAGACGTAGACGCGATTGTTCGTGAGGGGTTAAGATTTGTAAATGAGCAAATAAGTCAATAGACGAGGAGAACTGAGAGATACAGAAATGGAAGGGAACAAGGAGATTGGAAGGAAAGGAAGAATGAAAGGATGGAAGGATAACAACGGCACGTCTCACGTTTCACGTTTCACGTTTCACGCATCATGCGGTCAGAACAAGCAGCGGCTTGATACACTCGTTGTCCAACGTGGGCTCGCCGAGAGCCGTGAGCGAGCAAAGCGGTTAATTCTCGCAGGCGAGGTCCTCGTTGCGGGTAAGCCGCACGCCAAGCCGGGGCACCTCATCCCAGCGGATGCAGAAATTGCAGTCAAACAGCTACCACAGTACGTCAGCCGGGGCGGGCTGAAGCTAGAGAAGGCGTTGCAGGTTTCCCAAGCCGACGTGCGTGGAAAAGTCGCGATCGACGTCGGGGCATCGACCGGAGGGTTCACGGATTGCCTGCTACAACACGGCGCGAAATTTGTGTATGCGGTGGACGTGGGCCATGGCCAACTTGCATGGAAAATCCGTCAAGACCCACGGGTGTGTGTAATTGAGGGGACCAATATCCGCACGATTGACATGAATCGCTTTGAGCCGCCGGTCGAAATCGGCGTGGTTGATGTATCGTTTATCTCTCTTCAAAAAGTCCTACCGGTCGTCACCCAAATCGTTGACCCCATGGGGGATGTGCTTGCCCTGATCAAGCCGCAATTTGAGGCAGGACGGGCGCACGTGGGCAAAGGCGGCGTCGTGAGGGATGCGGGCATTCACGTTCAGGTCCTCCGCGATCTAATCCAATTTGTTCATGGACTGGATCGATCTGTCATGGGGGTCTCCCACTCTCCGATTCGCGGGCCGGCGGGAAACATTGAGTACCTGATTTGGGTCAAGGGGCGTCTTGAGGCTTCTTCGGCAGATTGGGGTGATCGTGCTGCACAGATTGTTCAGCGTGCTCACGAGGCCTTTCAGTGAAGTAAGGTTTAACAGTGTACTCGTATCATCGAAATAATTTAGAATTGGAGGCACTTGCGATGACAATTCAAGAGCACCTATCCTTGGAGGGTATTAATGACGATAACCTGAGCATTTTCAAAGCGATTGGTGTGGATTATGTCGCGATTATGCACCCACCGCCGCCCAAAGCCGGCGAAGATTGCACAGATTTCTGGAACGATATACGCAAAAAAGTCGAATCTCACGAGATGAAACTGAACAACGTGGGACTGAGACCTGTGAAAGAACTAATCCTCGGCAAGCCCGGCCAGGACGAGCACATCAAGGGTTGGCGCATGTTGATAAGGAATTTGGGTGCGGCTGGCATCCCGACGCTCGGTTACAACTTCAGGGGTATCGGGAATTTTCGGACAACGGTGACGGTTGGCCGCGGCGGGGCGCACTATAGCACGTTTGATTATGGTGAATTCATGAAAGAAGAGCCGGACTTCCCCGAGAATTACATTTCCGACGAGAAGCTCTGGGAGAATTTGAAGTATTTCCTTGAGCGCATTGTTCCGGTGGCTGAAGAATCTGGTGTGCGGCTCACGATGCACCCGGATGATCCGCCCATCCCCGAGCCGCTTGGCGGCGCAGCTCGCATTCTCTCGACCCTTGATGATTTTGAGCGCATGTTCAAGATGGTTCCGAGCGATGCGAACACGATGCTATTTTGCCAGGGATGCGTTCGTGAAATGGGAGAAGACGTACCCTCCGCTATTCGGCGCATCGGGGCACAAGACAAAATTGCTGCCGTCCATTTTCGAAACCTTCGGGGGACGCCAAAAAGCTTTCAGGAGGTTTTCGTGGATGAGGGAGATGTGGACATGTATCAAACTATGCAGACCTACCGGGAAGTAGGCTTTGAGGGACCGTTCATGATGGATCACACCCCTGGCTTTCCTCAAGAAAACGCTCAATGGGCGGGCAGAGCCTTTGCTGTCGGTTACATCCGAGCGATGATCCAAGCCACATACCGGTAATTGAATATTGCTCCTACGAATTGTTTCTGATGTCTCGTGGCTTTTACAGATTGATGAATTTTTGGATGGACATAGTGAGTCTACAAGGAAATCTAATATTGTCGAGATAAACAACCGTTGGGGTATTGATTCATTCTACCGCACATACAGTGCAAGATGTTTCCGTGAACGCCGTAGCCCATTGGCTTGCGCGTCCCAATCTTTCCAGTAACGATAGTCTTCCAACTCGACGCTGATAATTCCGTCGAAGCCTTCGTCCTCAAGCCGTTGAACCACCTTGAGCCAATCAACGACGCCATCCCCAGGGATGCAATACCGCCACCAATCCTCACCAAAACCGTGTGGGGAGTGAAAGCTCGGCCCCAAATTGCCGTGGAGGTAGAGCGCTTCTTGATCGAAGACAGTATCCTTGCCGTGGACATGCACAACGTAAGAAGCAAATTCATTGAGCATACGCAAGTAATCGACGCCGATGCGGACGAGATGTGACGGGTCATAGTTCACGCCGAGCCCTTTTGGGCATTCCGCGAACATCGCCTGCAATGTTTCCGGGGTACAACCGAGCGAGGGACAATAGGGGGCGGGACCGGGCCAACCTTCAACGGAAATCGAAACCCCTCTATCCGTCGCAAACTCGGCTATCGGTGGAACGGTCTCCCTCCACAGATCGAAGGTTTTCGCCCGTCCAAGGCTTGGGTCTTCCGGTGCGAAAACGCAAAACATGATATGAACACCGTTATCGGCTGCCGCTTGGATGGCAGCTTTTGCGGCTTCTGCTCCTGCTTCCTGCTTCGATTTATCAACGCTTAACAGGTCGCGGGTGCCCGGCAGATCTGCGCTGCCGATGACCAATCCAGCGTCTCGTGCCGTCTGTACGATTTCGGGCGTAACTTCGCCGATATCGACAGCGTCAAAACTGTTATCTGCGCACCAACGGCAGAACTCATCAAAGGGCATCTCCCGCCCTGCACCCGGTATACATAAACCAATTTTCATATTTTAGAGATCTCCTTTGTCGTTTGGATTTGTCAAACCGATGCGGATTTTTCAGTTAGCTGAGTAGAACGCGCAATGTTCGTCCGAGAATCGGACATATTCTACTTCATCCATCGGTGAAAGACGTGTAAAATTGGCTTGTGATACTTATTCGGTAGGTTTCTCTCCTTCAATCAAGCCAAAGGTATCACGCGCAATCATCAACTCCTCGTTCGTGGGGATGACAAGAATCTGTGCGGGGGAATCTTCTCGATGAATTGCCTTTTCAACGCCGCTTGAATGGTTCCTTTCTTCGTCAACCTGAATCCCCAGGAACCCGAGTTTTTCGCAAATTTTGGCGCGAATGGACGGAGCGTTTTCCCCAATCCCTGCGGTGAAGATTAGCGCGTCCAAACCGCCGAGAACAGCCGCATATTTCCCAATATATTGACTCACGCGGTAGCAGAACATTTTTAGCGCAAGTGCCGCCTGTGGATTGCCTTCCGAAACGGCTTGGAAAAGATCGCGAACATCTGCTCCCACTCCTGAGACGCCAAGCAGGCCGCTTTCACGGTTCAGCATTGCATGAATTGCTTCGGCGGACATCTGGGCTTCAGCCATCAGGTAAAAAATAATCGCAGGATCAATGTCACCACAACGTGTCCCCATCATCAGGCCTTCGAGGGGCGTGAATCCCATGCTGGTATCGATTGATTTTCCCTGGTCAATAGCGGTGATGCTACAACCGTTTCCAAGATGGCAAGTAATCAACTTGAGCGACGCCAACGGGCGTGCGCAGATCTCCGCTGCCCGCGCTGAGACGTACCGATGCGAAGTTCCATGAAAACCGTACCGACGAACACCGTGCCCTTCGTGAAGCCAATAGGGAAGTGCGTACATATAAGCGTAATCTGGCACCGTTTGGTGGAACGCTGTGTCGAATACCGCAACGTGTGGCACATTCGGTAGGGCTTCACGACACGCGCGGATCCCACCTAGATTATACGGGCTGTGTAGGGGGGCTAGGGGTACACACTGATGAATCGCTGTTTCAACTTCGGGCGTGATTAACGTGGATTCGGCAAAACGGCTGCCGCCATGGACGACGCGATGTCCAACAGCGGTAATCTCATCAAGATTTTGGAGGATGCCTTTCTTCTTGCCGAGGAGTCCTGCAACGATTAGGTGGAAGACCTGTTCGTAATCTATCTGTGGGACATCAGTCTGACCTCTACCGTGCCGCTCATAGAATAGATTTGGAGACGGAGAATTCAACCGATCGACTTGCCCCTTCGCCACGCACACTTCGTGCGTCATCTCAAAACATTGATATTTAATAGAGGAACTTCCTGCGTTGATTGTCAATATCAGGGGCATGAGAACGTAAAGTGTCATACGTAATGGGCTCTTACGCATTACGTATTATTTCGTTAATCGACCGCTTCATCCGGGTCATCAGCGGATAGGTCTTCGCCACGATGGAGACGCAACGCCAAATTCGCTGTCTGGTACAAAGCACGTGCAGTCGGAGCGTGGGCGGCTAAGTACCGTGCTGCCGCGACAAGCGTCATCCGAGCGCGTGCTTCGTCTAATTCCTCGATTTGATGCAAAGCCGCTTCAAGCATCTGGAAGGAGTGAAACTCTGCGTCTTCACGCAACAGGGCGTGCCCCAACTTTTGGATGATGGCTTGACGGGGATGACCAAGTGACAGATAGCGATAGACGTACATGCCTGCCTCATCCGCTTGCGCCTGGGTATTGAGCAGATTGACGAAGCCATTGAGTAATTCATCAGCTTCCGTTGAAAGGTTATTGGTATCTCGCCGATTTTGTGGTAGACGCGCCGCCGGCATGTTGAACCACCGACCGAAGTAGATCGCTATTGCCCCATGGAAGACGCCGCGAGCAAGTTCCAATGACGGGGAACGTTTCGCACACTGATGAAGCGCATTGGCGTAGGTGTAGGTGTGTAGGACAGCGATCCAATCGCCAAACTCGTTTTTTGTGTGGAAACGAGCAATCCGCATCGCCGCCGCGTAGGCGAGCGTCTGTGTTAGTTCTGTTAGGGTTGCTCCTTCCTTGAATGCCTCCTTGAGGGCTTCCATCGTAGCAAGCGGATCATCTCCTAGCAAAACTTCGACTAACTTTTCAGTCTCCTGCCACTGTTTACCTTCGCCAAGTTCTACAAGCGTCTCTAGTTCGTCAAATGCGTCGTTAAGAAGGGGGACAAAATCTATCGGACTGCGCCACCGGTTTTGCTCTTCAGCGCGTGGTGAGGCTGCAAGTCCACTGGCGAGCGTCGGCAAGATTTCACTCGCTTTTTCCCAGCCGATGCGCTCCAGAAGTTCAAAACCCTTGTTGATGAAATCAAGGGTATGTCCGCTATCACGATAGAAGTGATCTGTCGCGGCGGCGACCATCATATCACAGACCTGCGCAGGCGTCCCGCCGGACGAAATTGCGGTCAACACTGCACGTTCCGCACCGTCGGCGTTGCGGACTTCGATGAAATATCGGAACCACTCTTTCAGGCGCTCGATCGAGTGTTGGTCTGTTTCAAGCGGTGCAAGTGCCACACGCGGCGGGGAAGCCGCTACCTCCTGTGAAACGTGGAGTAATCCCTGATAGAGTGCAAGTACTCGGTCGGCTTCTGCAAGTTTTGGAGCGACATTTGCCATTGCCGTGAGAATCGTCAGCCCCGGGCCCCAACCAGCACGACGCCCATGCGCGCCATACAGTGCACCGACCTCAACGATATCATCCACCGGCGCACGATTTGCACGGAGAGCAATCACCGCTTTAGCGATAATCAAGTTGATGTTCTGTTCAAGTCCTTCACCCAAACGTCGCTTCCAGCGAGCAATGGGGTTGTGTCTGTCTAAATGGATATTGACATAGACGTGCCCGTTATCGACCTGGACCGGATATGATTGCACATCATCTGCAAAAGGGTCAAACGTGCAGCCACTCTCTAAATCGAACCGGGCATAATGCCAGTGACAAATCAAAATGCCGTTATGAATTGTCCCGCGATTGAGAGGATACCCCATGTGTGGACATCGATTGTCTACTGCGTGGATTTGACCTTCACTGTTCGCCAAAGCAATCGAATGCCCCTTGATATTGACAGCAATAATCGAACCTTCAGGGATGTCCGCGACACTCGCGCACTGTATGAAGTCAGCAATTATTTCAGCCATTTTGTACACTCCTTTCTTTAATTTTAGCAGGGGGAGTTATCAGTTCCAACTTCCGAACCCAAGCAGTTTCTCACAAGCCAATGATGGCTACAGTTTGTTAATGCAACCAACTTCTTTGAACAACCCCAACGCTTAAGCAGTCAATTGTAGGCTAACCGTAACTAAAAGTCAAGCGAAAAGATTTGTCCTTAGAAATTCCCCACGCATGGGTTCAATCGATTTTACCGAGGGGCTGACCCAGAAAAAACGGGTACAGACAGACTTCGAGTATGAGTCGTCGGCAAATGCTCACGGGTTTGCCGACAACTGAGTAGAACCACCTCCTTTCGATTGGTAGTTTTGGGGTGAATGTATCGCCGAATCATTTCATCGCAAAGTTTACGACCGATAACACCGAAATTCAACCTGTTTTTTCTCGTGGGGAATTTCTAATTTGTCCTTTGTTTGGGATACCCAAACGTGACATCGGATCGGTATTCGCACCGATCCAACACCCTTTTTCATTCCAACTCTTACTTGATCGGCGGATTTTTTTCGCGGGTTAACAGCGAAATCGGATATAATTAGAAAAACATGTAAGTGAGGAGAGGTCTATGTTCAGTTCTTTACTAGCCAAACGTGCATCAGAAAATAACCCCATCCGGGTAGGTATCATCGGCACCGGGAAATTCGGTGCCGGTCTGGTGGCACAACTTTCCCGTATGCAAGGCATGGAAGCCTGTGCCATCGCCGATATTAACTTAGACCATGCGAAGCATGCCTACACAGCAAGCGACGTACCGGCGGAAGCCATAAAAGTTGTACAGAAGGTCGAGGAGATGAACGAAGCCATCCACAGCAGCAAACGAGCAATAACCGAGGACGGACTTCTCGTTGCCCGTTCTGATCTGGTAGATGTGGTGGTAGAAGCTACCGGGATTCCAGAGGTCGGCGCCCGTATGGCGTATCACACCTTGACTCATAACAAACATCTGGTCATGGTCAACGTGGAGACCGATGTGACCGTGGGCCCTTTTCTAAAGCGCCTGGCCGATACCGCCGGCGTCGTCTATACCTTAGTGGACGGCGATCAGCCCGGCGTGACCATGAACATCGTCGATTGGGCGAAGGCGCTCGGGTTTGAGATTGTCGCTGCCGGTCGTGGCACGGTATTCTACGGTGATGATAGGGAGGGAACGCCGGATACAGTGCCGGAGCGTTTTGGTTTCAGCGAGGAGTTGATCAAGCGACGGACGATTAACTTCAAGATGTTCAACTCATTCCGGGATGGCACAAAGGCACAGGTCGAGATGACGGCGCTGGCGAACATGACCGGGTTGGCACCAGACGTGCAGGGGATGCACGAGCCTTCACTTAATATCCCTGATATCGCCCGAACCTTCAGTCTGCGAGAAGAGGAGGGGATTCTTAGCCGGCATGGGGTAGTTGAACTCGCCAATAGTGTAGCGGCAGATGGTAAGATCATGCTGGATGCGCCGCTCCGGATGGGAGTCTTTGTGGTCATCCGGACCGACCATCCCTTCATTCAGGAGGATCTGACCGGCTACCATCTCCATCCGGGGGGTAATGGCAAAAACTTTCTGCTCTACCGTCCGTACCACCTGGTGGCGGTCGAAGCCCCGATCTCTATCGCAAATGCTGCGCTCTACGGGCAACCCACCGGTGCGCCGTTGACCGAGCCGGTGGCAGATGTAATTACCGTGGCGAAACGAGATCTGAAGCAAGGCGAGATTTTGGATGGCGGCGGTGGGTACACGGTCAACGGACTGATTGAAAAGGCGGAGATTGCCCGTGCGGAAAATTTGCTTCCGTTAGGCTTGGCTTCCGGGGTTAAGCTGAAGCACGATGTGACGAAAGGAACGGCGATCCGCTACGATATGGTTACGCTCGACGAGGATTCTTTTGTTCTCAAGCTGCGTCGTCTACAGGACGCGATAACTTGACAGTCACTGGACAGTATACTATACTCTCCGACAGCCTTCCTTTCATTTCAAAATCAGGAATCCATCATGATGCTCAAACGCATGCTTTTTTGGCTTCTCCTTTTTCTCTCTTTATTGACCGTTGCTTCCGCCCAACAGGTAACAAAGGCGGACATTCAAGTGTTAGACCCAAACTATCCAATCTCGAAACAACGGTTAATAAAATTATCAACGCCTGTCCACTGTCGAAAACACTGTCCACGGCATAGACAAGGGCTTAAACCAGCCTCGAAATCACGGTGAAGGAAATGGACAGACGGCTGACAACCGAAATTAAAGCCGTTAATGGACGAATTGATGAGATGGATAAACGTCTAACCGGCAAGATTTAATGAGTTGGACAAGTGTCTCACTTCCCGTACCGATACTCTGTTCTGGGCGATGAGTGCGTTGATTGGGGTGGTCCTGGCGGCGATTGCGTTGCCTCAAGTGCTGGGTTATCTTTATGCGCGACGCGAACGACAGGAAATCCAACAACTGATTCAAAACTCGCGGGTGGACATGCAATAACAGGTGCAAGACTTCCGAGCGGAGATGCGAGACATGGGAGATCGTATTGAACGCCAGTTGCAGGTGGTGCTTGAAAAATTGAGCCAACACGATCAGGAGATTGAGGAACTGAAAGCCCAACGGATTGTCACACCTTCCTAATCTACGGAAACAAAAACGCCCCATGTAGCCGAAGCCACATGGGGCGTTTGCCAGAGAATCGAAGAAACCGCAAGCAGAAAAAACGAGGACGGCCGCGCCTGTTCGATGCGGGAATTTATGCCAAGCGGTTTTGCGTTGAGCGAAGCTTTGCTTGGGTGGACAAATACAAGCAATTACTGATTCGATTTGAGCGGACCGCCGCCAAAAGCTCCTATCGAATGATCCGGCTTCGGTTTCTTACCGAAATCCCCATCACTCTTCTCGTTGGAGAGAATCGTGATCTCCGTCACCTCCACCGTATCGACGGGAATCACGCCAATCTCCGGGACCTGCGTCTTGCTCGGAAGCGCCGAGCCAATCAGCTTTTCGATTGGGTAAAGTGGGCTATGGGGGACAGTGAGACTCAGAAAAGCAACGATCAACACACCGGTAGCCGAAAGCCCCATGGTAGCGAGGTTTTGGTCGGAGCGGTCTGGATCTTTGTTCCCTTGATCATCTCGATAACACGAAGGGTAAAAGCAGGTTGCAATCTTTGCTGCGCAAAGGTTGTGGTCATCATAATAATCATCTCCTCTTTTATTTGCGATCTCGCGCGACTAAGTCGCATATTGATGGTGTCAGGAGACGTTCCTAGAAACTGGGCAATCTCCTTGCTCCTCATGCCTCCCAGATAGTAGAGGGTCAACACTTGCCGATGCGTCTCGGGGAGCGAAGCCAGGGCGTCGTGGAGCACTTCATATCGCAAGTCCTCCTGATAGGCGTCCAGCGAGGGGCGCTCTAAGCACGCCGTGTCCTGGTCTTCAACGTATTCCGTATCCGGTCGTCTAGATCGCGAGCGCCAAAAGTTCTTGCAGCGATTCGACGCAATTGAGTAGAGCCATGCGAAGAAGTTGTCCCATCGTTTCAACGTCCCTAGCTTCTCGTAGGCGTTGAGGAACATCTCCTGGGTCAGATCTTCGGCGTCGTGGAAATTGCCAACCTTCGCGTATACAAATGCATAAAGGCTTGATTTGTACTTGTCCACGAGAAAGTCGAAGGCTTCTGCATCACCGTCCAGACATTTCCGGATGATGTGTCCGTCTCCCGTGTGCACGGTTTTTCTCCTATCTGATTGAGGCTTTCATGAGTATAGAAACCGCAAATGACCAAAACCTAATATGGGTTGCTGATTTTTTTATCACAATTGCAAAAAAGTGGAGATGATTGATGCCAATTCTATTTTCGCATAGGTTCAGATCTAGATCAACAAAAAAGGCCCGTGTCACTCAAGGCACACGGGGCACTGCTTACAGATTCTGATTGATGTTTGGTGAAAAAACGCAATCAGGGATGTGTTAGTTTTCGGGTTTAACCTTCCGAAGGTTTTGTGCCACTAGGGAATCTCAACGACCACATACCGCTGTTCGACCGCCACACGATAGGTCTCGGCGGTGTACGGTCCCTTCTCCAAACCTGACGATGCGACTGCATCACCGTCTTCTACGCTCACCTTGTATTTTCTAACGCGCCTCTGCGTTGGGTTCCACCATGACTGACCCGTTTTGATATCAAACTCCCAACCATGCCAGACACAGCGTAGGATCTCACCTTTGCGAGTGTACCTGTACTCGCCAGGCGCGTTGGACTCCAGGAGGCCTGTCAGACGGCCCTTGCACAGCGGGCCTCCCTGATGCGGACAACTATTCCGAACGGCATAAAACTCACCATCAATGTTGAAAACACCGAGGGACCGTCCTTCAAGGTCAACAATTTTGCGTTCACCCGGCTGAATCTCGTCTACAGTTGCAACGACATGTTTTGCCATAGGATTCTGAAATGTGAAACGTGATGAGTGATATGTAACCCAAGTTCAGAGGTACAAGCGTACAGGCTTCACTAAATCCCTGCACTTCTGTACTCATGAACCAATGAACTCCTGAACTATTCTTGATTTGCAGATTTCTACAATCGATATAGCTCACGCGCATTCTCAGCCATGATTCTTCGCTTCAAATCCGGCGCGAGATTTGTCGGGAAGGCGCGATCAGGTGCGTCAAAGTCCCAATGCGGATAGTCAGTGGCGAACATCAGCTTTTCCTTAGCATTGAGCTGATCAAGCAACAGGTCGAAATACTCCCGCTTGGGCGGCTCCTCCACCGGCTGGGAAGTGAGCCAGAAATGCTCTCGAATGTACTCCGACGGTAGGCGTTTCAGATCCGGGACTTCATCTTTCAACTTCCGCCAACTCTGGTCGAGTCGCCATATCAGCGGCGGCAGCCAGCCAAAGCCCCCTTCAATTAAGACAAATTTGAGCGTGGGGAAGTGCTCAAAGACGCTCTCACAGACGAGGCTAATCACCTGCGTCTGAAACGCCTGGGGCATGCCGCCGTGGTCCTCGATGTAATAGGAGGGCCAACCGGCACCGCTAATCGGGTAGCCTCCCGAGCCGCCGAAGTGAATCCCTATCGGCAGGTCATTGCGCACAGCGGCCTCGTACATTTTCCAATATTTACGTCGGCCCAAGGGTTCGCTCGTGCGTGCAATCAACAATACCTGCACAAACTGCCAATCGCCGCCACGCTGATCTATCTCTTTCGCCGCCAATTCGCCATCTTCATAAGGAACGACAATTGACCCTCGCAGACGCGGTTCCGGCTCAACCCATTCTGCAATCTGCCACTCGTTAATTGCCCGTGACAGCGCCGCGCCGTACTCCAGATTGAGTTGTCCGCCGCATCCCATCAGGGGGTTCAGAATCCCGTATTCTATGTCCCAGGCGTCGAGTAACTGCTCTTGCATGAAGGCGAGATCTGAACCAGGTGGCAGGCCGGAGGGCGGCCAAGAATCATGCCTAGCAGCATTCGGCATCGCCCGTGGATAGTATCCCCCCGCATGCCCACGCCCGCCGATCGTTTCGTGATGCTTCTGCCAACGTTCAGACAGGTATGGAACCAACGCGTCCTCCGATGGCAGGTTGTTGTGAATATCACCGTCAATGACAGGTACTGTTTCTCGTGTTCCTTTCATCTGTGTTTCCTCCCTCTTGGTTAAGGACAGCTTGGGTTTTCAATCCATCCTGCGATGTTTCCCCTACAAAATGTGGTTGTCACAAATTTCAGACTGAGAAAACTCTTTCTTGAAAATAAAGTGCCATAAAAATCAACGCTATAAGTAGATTAGGGCTTGATTTCCCTGATAAATTATAGTATTGGATTGGTCGCGATCTGGTTGGGGCGCACAAAGAATCCGCTCCCAAATCCAAGCGGCTGACCGTTGGCATCTTCCATGACCAAGAGCACGGTAGCGTCTAACGCTTTTTTGGCAATCTGCGGGGACGTTTGGGCGGTTGCCACAGTCATGACGCAGCTCAGACACGCGACTAAGATAAAACGTAACATCTCTTTCTCTTTTCATCAAACTCGATTTCGTCTTTCTCTTTTCATCAAACTCGATTTCGGGCGAGAAGGCGGTCGTTTTCCGCCGGGTAGTTCTTACCCTTACCTGAAAACGGAAGAAAAAAGTGTACAACTCTTTCCCACAATGAGGGGGTGTATCTTTTTAGGGTAAGCTAATGGTGATTATGGTCATGTTGATCCCGGCGATGGCTGGCATCATGGTCGCTGGAGGCATCGTCAAGAGGACATAAAATCACCTCATGCATCACTCTGGTAAATTCCGCATGTTTAAGGACAGAATTCATTTCTGTACGAATTTCTCGTTGGCGTACCACAGAGGGATTTGAATATAACTCGAACCTGAGGGCATTGACCTCATCTTGCAGAGAAGGCGGCGAAAGCGATAATTGGTGGTAATAAAAAACAATATGCTTCTTTCCAGCCTCAACCTCGTAATTTTCCCGGTCGGTGATTAACCTTCGCTTCGCTGGTTTGGGCTCAAGCGTGCTTTCAGAGAGAACGGATAAAAGGGATTTTCCAATCAAGGGGGCCTTCTGTTGATTGGATTCGCTGAAATGTATTAAGCTGATTTCCTTATCGACTGCAAAAGCATGATCGATTCTATCGGGTAATTGCGGATCTGCTTCAGGCAAAGCTACCTCACGGAATTGGTGAACAGATGTCAACACAATCAATCCGAGAAGAAAAACACAGAGTAGAGGGACCACTTGCCTTTTTTGATACCACACGACTCTCATCACCCTTTTCCATGGTTGGTGTTTCAAATTGTCACCGATTCTCCAACTTCATACGTCCCCAAAGGGTGACTTGATGACCTGACGCCTCCACCGACAGAGAACGGTCGGGAATTACCCAAGTCGGGCTAGTATCCGACCCCGGATGGTGGGTGACCTGCGTCCGATTATCCCCGTTGGCATCCATGACATAAATATCTGGTTGGAGGCCCTTCCGAAACGAGTGGAATGCAATCCACCTCCCATTGGGAGACCACGCGGGTGCATAGTCTTGCCATGGGTGACGGGTCAGGTTGACGACGTCGGTTCCATCGGGGTTCATCACATAGATATCGGTCTGACCTCCTTCTCGCCTAGAATCAAACGCTATCTTTTTCCCATCGGGAGACCATGTGGGCGCAGTATCGAATGCAGGATGATTCGTCAAATTGACCTGGTTTCTACCATTTGAGTCCATCACGTAGATTTCCCCATTCCCATCCCGACCCGAATAAAATACGATTTTTGAGGAATCAGGAGACCAAGAACCACCATCATCCATTCCCGCCTGCCGTGTTAAATTCTTCAACTCGTTTCCCCCGGCATCCATGACGTAAACGCCACTCATGCCATCTGGCGCAATGTGTGTTAAGACTAACCACTTTCCATCACCAGACCATTTTGGCGATAGATACTCTCGCCCCCCAAAATGTCTGGTCACGTTTTTGCGCTTCTTCGTAAGAACATTCATCAAAAATATATGAATGGTAAATTGGGTTTGCATGTGGAAGGCAACATGTTTTCCATCCGGAGACCAGGCAATTGGACTAAAGCTGGCTTGAGGATTCTCCATCCATTTGCGTTCGTTGCTTCCATCGGCATCAACTAGATACACTGCTGTAGCAAAGCCTTTATGAGGAGGTTTGCTATCTCGACTGGATAGAAATGCAATTGTGCCGGTCGGCGCGGCGGCGGAATCCTGTTCTCCAAGTAGGCTCCATGAAAATCCGAAAATGAAAAGAAAAAAAAGACGGACGGTTGGTTCAACTTTCAATAATTTTAGACCCTTTACAATCAATCCGACACAGAAAACAGAGAGTAGAAAACCAATCACCCTTTTCTGAACTTTCGTGACTTTCATGATACTTTTTCCGATCGGTCAACTCAAATCTTCATTACTTCTCTGCCTTAAGCCTGCCCCACAGCGTGACCTATTTCCCCTGCGCATTCACAGCAAGAGATGGGCCTGGAATCACCCAGGCCGGGCTGCTGTCTAGTCCCGGATGATTCGTCACCCGCGTTTGATTGTTCCCAGTGGCATCAATGATGTAAATATTCCAGTTTTTATCTCGATTCGACTGGAAAGCAATCCACTTCCCATCAGGGGACCACGCGGGAACACGGTCTTGGGACAGGTGACGAGTGAGGTTGACGACGTTGGTTCCATCAGGGTTCATGACATAGATATCATCCTGCCCTGATCGACGTGAATAGAAGGCAATTTTTTGGCCATCGGGAGACCAATCCGGGTGGAGATCGCGTGCCGGATGGTTAGTCAACTGCACTATCTCTCTACCATTGCGGTTCATCACATAGATTTCAGTGTTCCCACTTCGATTCGACACAAACACAATTTTGGACGCATCGGGAGACCAAGAGGAAGTGTAATCTAAGCCCCCCGGAAACCGTGTGAGATTCTCTAACTTCCTTCCCTTTGCATCTATGACGCAAATGTCGGAATGTTCAGCCGGAAATGGCGGAGAACATGTCAGCGTTAACCACTTACCATTCTTAGACCAAGCTGCCTCCGCATAACTCGCCCCGCCTGCTTCCCACCGAGCAGTTATATTTTTTTGTTCCCCTGTGCGGAGGTTCATGACAAAAATATGGCTGAATCCCAAATTGTTAACCCAATTGAGAGCAACGAATTTGCCATCCGGCGACCAATCTACTCTGCCAAAAAACGCTTCAGGGTTTTCGAGCCACTTCCGTTCGTTGCTGCCATCAGCCTCAATCAGATAAATCGTTGTCTCGAAGCCTTCATTTGGGGGTTTACTATTTCGACTGGACAGGAACGCAATCGTACCTTTTGGCGTCGCAGCGGCATACTGGAAGGTCAATAGAGAAAACGAACAGATGAAAAATGTCAAGGAGAAAAACATGACAAATAATTTGGGTTTCATCGTTTCAAACTTCCTCTCATTTCTCTCATACAAATCTGACGTTTTTTGAAGGCGATGGTTAGCCCATCACCTTCAAAAAACTCAACTGAAAACTTTAATCAGCAGTTTTCGTGGCTGGGGTTGTCGGTGTCGAAGGAGTGACGCCTTGCTCAAACTGGTCGGGATGGAATGCTGCGGTCCATTTTTGGGCAGCACCATCAAGGGCATTGTCCCATTCAGCACCGGGAACACCACCGGAAAACAAGTTGGTGTAAGCACCTGCTTTGTAGTTCGAACCTGAACCCAAGGTGTGGGTAATAGTCTGGGTTGTTGTGAAAGTACCAATCGTGTTTTTATGGACCGTAAAACCGATATTATCCGTCTCAGTTTCTGTTGGTCCGTTGGGCAACTCGGTCCATTGGGCTTTGACTTTCACCTTCTGTTTTGTATCATCAAACTTGTGGCTGTGATCATTATCGTACTTTACCGAGTGGTGTGTAGTCGCTTTAAACAATTCACCAACGGGATTTTCGATAGTAAACACCAACGCATTGTAAGAAACCCATTCTTTTGAACTGATATCTGCATATGCTACCTGAAAGTGGAACAGAATTTCTACAGATAAACTCATAAGTAGGAATGTGGTGGCCCAAAAAAGTTTCAAAGGTGCTGAAGCCTGCTTCAACATGTCTAGACCTCCTTGTATTTGGTCATCATGGAATTAGATAGTTGGCTGAAACGCTCTCTTTAAACTGATTAAAACTTTTTGAAATAGAAATGGCTACTTTTGTACTTCATGGTAAACAGCCTTCCTTTTCAGTTTCGCATCGTTCCAACATGGAAACTATGCCATCTTTAACTTTAAGCTTTTCTTTCGGGGTATCCATTATATGTCGGCATATAGTACATCACATAATAGAGGTAAAATCAACAGAAATGTATTGCTAATCCATCTCTGTAGGAAGTATAAGAATTATCCTTCTCCCAGGCACCCTTAGCGGCGCCCTCATCGTTATCGTCGCCATCGTTTGCAAAACGATCGACAAAAGGGGTCGGTGGAGCCAGCAAGAAAGTTATTATCGAAAGGTCAGTGTCGAAACTCAACCATAATTGATTTAGGGTTGCAATCTGCCTTCCACTGAGCATTGGAAGAACAAGCCTAAAACAGTTTACGAATGAACTCAATAATTGGCAATTCTTGTGCCATTTCTCTATGAGGAAACCTATGCGGTCACAGGCTTTGATGTTTCTGCCATTTTGGCAACCCAAATGCCATCTCTGGCAAATTCCTAGCTTATAAATTGTACTTTGTTAATTTTCGGCAAAAAGTTCGCAGTGGTATATTCAGGAGACGCGCTGCTTCTGCCTTATCCCCACCTGTCTGTTCCAACGCGTGACGGAGATACTGTCGTTCGTAACGTGCCAATGCCTCTTTCAATGGCAAGACGTTGTCTTCACCGATTTCTTCTGTCTCATCGTCCAGATGGGGTGCAAAATCAGTGGCATTCAACTCAGACTTCTCCGTCAGGAGAAACACCCGCTTAAGCGGCGACTTGAGTTTACGCACGTTTCCCGGCCACGCATATTTTTCCAATAAAGAATAAACATTAGTCTGGAGTCCAACAGGTCGCCGAAACTCAATGATGAATCCTTCCAAGAAATAATCGACGAGCAGGGAGATATCAGTGCGTCGTTCCCGCAAGGGAGGTAGGTAAACCGGCATGGTGTTAAGCCGGTAAAACAGATCTGACCTGAAGGCACCGTCACGTACTGCTGTTTTCAAATCACGATTGCTCGCGGCGATAATCCTCACATCAACAACTGCTACTGTTCCACCTAGCGGCGAAACAGTTTTCGTTTCAATAGACCCGCAGCAACTTGGCCTGAAGTTCCAACGGCATCTTCCCAATCTCATCCAGGAGGAGCGTCCCAGCTTCAGCTTGTTGAAACACGCCCTTCCGCACCTCAGATGCTCTAGTAAACGCGCCTTTGGCGTGGCCGAAGAGCTCGTTCTTGATGAGTGTACCGGGAAGAGCAGCGCAATTGACCGAGACGAACGGTTGTGTCGCCGGACGCCTGCCTTATGAATCAGTTGTGCGGCGAGGTCTTTTCCAGTCCCCGTTTCCCCCTCAAGCAGAACCGTTTCAGCCGTGGGACAATTTTGCGAATCAACTCACCCACACGCTGTATCGCAGCGCTTTGTCCGACAAGCCTCAAATAATTCCACCATTATTCTTTTCACTTTCATGCCCTGACAACAGGACCGGCAGCTTTGCCGGATACAAAATCGACCCCAAACGGCGTCAACACTTGGTTAAGTCGGGGCGGGTTGTTCCCGAAAAATCGGTTTCCCCAAAGCTCTAAAAGCGGGTCCATTTTGCTCTCTTTTATCCACCAATTCACGCGAATCTTCGCGCAGAGAAGTTGTGGCCCATTCGCGTGATTCGCGGATGGGTGATTTTAACCGCCATCAACTTAACGAGACGATCAGTGGGTTTGGCGCATTTGCGTCAGCGTGGGGTTGTGCACAAATCGGCGACGGTGCGACAAAGTGAAAATTCCTTTTGGGGTATTATTTAGCACTTTTTGGAGTCATAAGCCTAATTTGACCTGCCCCCAAGTTAAAGACAATTTCCCCACAGGATCTAATGCCGCTGAACCATCAGGTCTCCAAGATGGATGGTTGCCTTCAAACAGAATTTCCAGATCAGTCCCATTGGCTTTCATCACGCCGATTTTGATATTATGAATCAACTGAACGGAAAAGGCAATATGAGTACCTGTTGGGGACCAGGAAGGATCATTTTCGCCGCCATCGGTGATGCGTTTGAAGTTTGCCCCATCCGCATCCATGAGGCAGATGCCAGGTTTGCGATCCCGATTTGAGAAGAAGGCAATTTGACGCCCATCGGGAGACCAGGCGGGCGCGTGATCATCTGCCGGATGCTTGGTGAGCTGACGTAATCGTGTTCCATCGGCGTCGATGACATGGATTTCGTGTTGCCGTTCATGCTTGATTGTGAATGCAATCCGGCTTCCACCTGGCGACCAAGCTGGGGCACCAAGACCATTATCCATCGGATGGAAGAACAGCGGGGTTTCTTCTTTCGTTTTGAGATCAAAAACCGTAAGTACTTGGACACTTGTAAAGGCAATTTTCTCACCGTCAGCGGACCAGGTTGGACGTGAAAATGAAGGAGAACGTATTATGCGTGTCAGATGGCGGCCGTCTGCATCCATCATATAAATCCAGGAAGGCGGGCTGGCGGCGACGAACGCAATCTTTTTTCCATCTGGTGACCAAGTTGGCCAAATTGGACCGGCCGGACTTTTTAGTTGCTGGGGAACGGTTCCATCCGAATTGATGATAATAATTTCCCTGCCAGGTTTAAATTCGTCTGATACAAGGGCAATTTGCGACCCCCAGGCAAGATTGGCTCGAAATCCGAATCCTCCGAGGAAACCAAATCCCATCCCGATGAATGTGACGAACAGGGCTTTTTTCACTTTGATTTTTCCTCCTTTAGCAGCGAACAGGCAGGCCTCTTGGAAAGCAGGCCTGCCTGATTTTGCATGGATCATGCGATGAGCGAGTAAAGGCAACAGACCGCCGAGTTTGAGTTTACGGGCAAGTGCTAATGTTAAATTGTCCACAAGCGGTCTGCAGATCTCCGTTCGGCAAATCCGGAAAAAACCACTCTGTCACTGCTTGTCCATCATAATCACAATTTTCACCAGTAGCATCCAATATATACACGACTGAAAGGTTGTACGTATGGGTTCGTTCCTGGTTGCCCGGAACGACGAGATCGCCTTCAACCTTGGGAGGACTGGCGCTGCGATTACAGTCTTCTGGGGAGGGAGGGGTTACTCTTCCGGTAATTCAAGCGATTTCCAACTCGCCATTTATAGTTGCCAGGATTGTAGCACAATTCGATCAGCAATTAAACACAAAAACACCTCGTGTGGAAGTCATAATCGATAAAACGCCCGTGCGTTTTCAGCCAAGATCTTCTTTGTCAGTGACTCCGGCAACCCCATCGGCAGCGACTCCTCTGGCGAATCAAACTGCCAGTGTGGGTAGTCCGTCGAGAACATCAGCATGTCTTCCGAATCGAGTTGACCAATCATCCGAAGGAACTGGCTGGAATCTGGCGGCGCATCCATTGGCTGAAGCGTCATGCGGATATGCTCGCGCATATACTCCGATGGCAGCCGTTTGACCCACGGCGTATTATGTCGCAGGCCTCTCCACTCCTTATCAATCCGCCACATGACCGGCGGCATCCACGTAAAACCGCCTTCGATTAAGACAACCCGCAGATCTGGAAACCGGTCGAAGGCACCTTCCGTGACCAAACTGATGACCTGTGCCTGGAAAACCTGCCCCATACCAGCGTACTCCTCCAGATACGTCGAAAACCAGCCGCTTGGCGATGGGGGGATGCCTGGGGCCCCGCCGTAGTGAATGCCAATCGCAAGGTCATGGTGGACAGCGGCTTCGAAAATGGGGTCATAGTGGCGATTCCCGTAAGGTATCAGCGAACGCACCGGCAGCAATGCCTGCACAAACCCGGGGTGGTCTCCCAGCCGTTCAATCTCCCTCGCCGCCAACGGTGGGTTCTGACTCGATACAACCAGCGAAGCCCGAAGCCGAGGCTCCGGGTCAAGCCAATGCTCGATTTGCCAGTCGTTGGTTGCAGAAGCGAGCACCGCCGCCAAGTCTTCATTATGCACGGTTTGCACCCGATACGCGCAGGTCAGAATACCGTACTCAGCTTCCCAGAAGTCAAGCATCTGCTCGCGCAGCAACTCCAAATCTGATCCCGGAGGCCCACCGGAAGGCGGTGTCGTATCGGGCAGCGCCGTAGTGGGTGCGCCCTTGGGATAGTCACTTGCTTCAGGTCCCACGAAGGCGGATTCGTTGCAGTAGTCGCACCAGAAGTCCGGTAGGTACAGGTAAAGCGTTTCGAGTGACGGGACCTCGTTGTGAATGTCACAGTCAATCAATGGCAAGTCTGACCGAACGAAACTCGGTTTTGTATTCCATGCCTCCATAAATTTCTCCTGCTGTGAAAATCATCCAATCTGCTAAATATTGGCATCAATCCGTACTTGCTTGCCCTGCTGCTTTGTCTCAGGGTTTACGGGCGTTAGCTAGATACCGCATCTGCCCAATCTTCAGGTGTCAAGATTTGTGCAGTGCCTTCCTCCCCTGGAGTAACCCGGTGAAAGTCACTCTGTTCTACGAGGTAGCGCCCGGTTCGCTCTGCTGTGTCGGGGTAGGTAAAGTGCATGATAAATCCCTTTTCCCCTGCACACCAAGCATGCGTATTCCCTATACCGCCTGGAATGTAGGTCGAAGTTCCTGGGTCTGCACGACGATAGATTCCATTAACGAAGGCAAATCCGGGGCCGTCGGAACTCTGGTCAATCGTGATGATTTCGCCCAAGTTGTGGTAATGCGGAGGGACAAACTCTCCTGAACCGAAAATAGCAACGCCATAACAAAACTCGCCGACTTCTTCGATATAAATCTTAACACTTGTTAATCCTTCCATCTTCACTTCTTTGGCGGTTTCTGGGGTAACCGTGTAGGGATAAGATCTGGCGCTCATAACGAAACCTCCATGTGGATTGGGTATTATCTATAGTGTTTGGCCCGTAAGGATTAGCACGGCATTAGCACTGAACTCATTGCAGGTAGTTTCTTGGAAGTCTAATAGAGCGCAGCGAAGAATCTCCTCTTTCTCCGCTTGATGAAATCGACGGGTCAGAGGTTGACTATCGCTGATGTGGGCATCATCGAAAAAGAGTTGTCGATGGTATGGCGTCAAATACATGCATCCTCCTCAAGAAAAACTTAATTTTAGTTCTGTCATCAATTCATCCATCGCCTGTTGACGGAGGTCGTAAACCGAGAGCGGGAAGCTCCCTTTATTCCCTTACTCCATCCAATCCCATCTCCTGAAGCGAGTCTGCGTGGATGAGCTGCCGACGTAACCGACGCAGATCCTCAAGGAACGAGATTGCCTCAACCCGTTGAACCGTTGTTTCGGGGACGGGAGCAAATTTCTCCTGCAATTGTTCTAGGTTCTGTTGACATTTGAGTATAAGGTTATTGGCATAATAGAAGAATGATGCCAATAACCTTACCCGATGACCAATGGAATAAGATATACTCGTTTCTTCTAACTTGTCCCAACATCTATGTTGGCAACGAAGCGACAACACGCCGCTTTATCGAAGCTGTTCTCTGGGCGACCCGTAGCGGGGCTCAATGGAGACTTCTACCAGGCACCTATGGTAAATCGAACACCCTCTATAAGCGGTTTGCTCGGTGGTGCGACAAAGGGGGCTTCACACAGATCCACTACCACTTCGCCGCCGACCCCGATATCGAGTCGCTTATTGTGGACAGTACAATCTGCCGCGCGCACCCGTGTACGGCGGGTGCCGAAAAAAAAAGGGTGGCACTGAAAACCAAGCGTTAGGCTGCTCTCGCGGGGGATTCAGTACAAAAATTCACATCACCGTTGACGGCCTGGGTAATCCCCTAAGAATACATCTGACGCCCGGTCAAAGAAACGACATAGCGGAAGCAGAAGCGTTGATACTTGGATATAAAAGCGAGTATGTGATTGGAGACAAGGGATATGACTCCGACAATTTTATCGCGGTTATTGAGGCGAATGGAGCGATTGCGGTGATACCGCCAAAAAGTCATCGTGTGGATCAAAGAGATTACGACAAACATCTGTACAAAGAGAGACATCGGGTTGAATGTTTCATTAACAAGATAAAATGGTATCGCCGCATCTTCTCTCGGTTCGAGAAGTTAGCTATCCGTTATTTTGGATTTCTCAGCTTTGTCGCCACTCTTATATGGCTCCCTTGAAATGTCAACAGAACCTAACAGAACATCTTAAAAAATGGTAAGCTATGCTTGCATCGGGTTCTTCTTGAATTGCTTTAATAAAATATCTTTCAGCCTCCTGTAGATCGCCTTGGTTCCACAATTCTAACGCTTGATGACCAAGATATTTTTCATTGTTGTGTTTCATTTTCATTTCGTTGCTTACTCAAGTGGATCAACTTTCCGGTACGCACAATCGAGAAGTTCGATTGGGTGCATCACTTTCATTGGCAGTTCACGTTCTTTAACGCCGAGTTGGATTTGCAAAATACAGCCTGGATTCCCTGTTACAACAATTTCGGCGTCTGCCTCGGCGACGTGCTTCATCTTGCGCGCCAAGATTTCACGCGACATCTCTGGCTGCGTGATGTTGTAGATGCCGGCGCTTCCACAGCACCATTCCGATTCGGTGAGCTCGATTAACTCCAGCCCCGGAATCGATTGGAGGACTATGCGCGGTTGAAATTGGATCTTTTGCCCATGAACGAGGTGGCACGGTTCGTCATACGTCACACGCCGGTTGATCTCCCCTTCCGCCGACATCATCTCAATTTCCGCGAGGAACTCACTAATATCCTGCATCTTGCTGCTGAACTTTTTCGCTTTTTCGGCATAGACTGGATCGTGTTCCATCAAGGCTTCGTACTCTTTGAGTGTCGCGCCACAGCCTGCAGAATTAATGATGATCACGTCCACATCTTCCGCTTCAAAGACATCAATGTTATTTCGAGCGAGCTCTAACGCCGTGTCACGTACACCGTTATGCACATGCAGCGCGCCACAGCATGTCTGCTGATGCGGTGTAATCACATCACAACCGTTTTCGGTCAATACGCGGATGGTCGCCAGATTGGTCTCGGTGAACACCTGATTCATGACGCAGCCAGAGATAAATCCGACGCGATGCTTCGCCTTTCCTTTGGCGGGGGTAAATTCCCGTATGCTGTACTTGAGGAACGGATTGGGAATGTCGGGCAGCAATGATTCCATCTCTCCCAGCTTTCCCATCAGTTTGAGAACCCCAAGTTTTTGCACCAGCCAGCGAATCCCAAGGTGTTGATATAGCCACATCAGTTCAAAGATGAGGTCTAAGCGATCCTTGTCGGGTAAGAGCTCCTTAAAAGCCAAACGCCTCCAAAACCGCTGTTCGGTTGGGCGCTCGGTATTCAGTTCATAGATTGCGCGGGCTTCTTCGATAACCTCGCCAAAATGTACACCAGAAGGACATGCGGTTTCACAGGCGCGGCAGTCTAGACAGCGGTAGATATATTTTGCCCAATCGTCGTTGATCGGCATCGGATTGTTATCCCTGAATGCCGCTCCCATCAGATAGAGCCTTCCACGCGGTGAATCTGTCTCCAGTCCTAACTCGCGGTAAGTCGGACAGGTTGGTAGGCAGAGCCCGCAATGGGTACAAGCATCCCATTTGTTCCAGCTAAAAAATTCGGACCCGATAAGGGGTTTAGTCTGTTGATCTGGTTGAGTTTGTGGCTGTTGCATTTTTTGTCCTTACTGACTATGGATAAGCTACGGTTACATTGAAGATGTATACACCCCAGCCTTGGCGTGAGTGGATACCCATGAAGGCGACGCATTACATCACAGTTCACGTTCCTTTGCTTCAGTGGCGCGTTTAATTGCGACAACCTCCTCCGCCATTCGACCTTGTGCATAAGAATCGGCGATGAAACGGTGGATAAGCTTGCCCAGTATTCCTTTTCCGATCTCAAATTCGGCGGTATGCTCCAACTGCGTTCCCTCCGCTGTTTTCTGAAGCAGAAACCAGGCACGAGCGGATTGAAAGGGACCCTTAATCTGCTCTGCCTCCACACGGTCTGGTGGCAGGAATTGGAATCGAGTTTGTAAGTGCTGAACCAGTCCGTGAATCTCCTCATCAATTTCCGCGATGATTGTATTCCCTTCTCGACGTACAATTTTCGCATCACGCACGTACCGAAAATATCGCGGATAATTCGTAATATCCTGAAGGATCTGGAAAACCGTTTTTGGGCTTGCTTTGATTGCGATTGAAGTGGATAGACGGGACATGTTTTACAATGTGAAATACTTCAATGGAACAAGTTGGCAGCTTGTTCTAATGGTCTCTCGACGTTGAAATCTTCAGCAACCCTTCATTCAAACTTCCAGATCTATATCCCTGCAAATCAAGGGCGACATATTTATACCCAAGTGATTTGAACTTTTCGTTAATCCGGGTTCGGATCTGTTTGGTCGCAATGCGCTCGATTTCTTGCGGATCGACCTCAATCCGCGCAAGCACATCATGATGACGCACACGGAATTGGCGAATCCCTAAATCGTACAGAAACTGTTCCGCCCGGTCAACTAGGCGTAGGTTTTCGCGGGTAATCCGTGTGCCATAGGGAAAACGGGAGGAGAGGCAGGCAAAGGCAGGTTTGTCCCACGTCGGCAGCCCCCAACGCTTTGAAACTTCACGGATCTCCGCCTTTGTAAGATTCACATCAATGAGTGGCGCCTGAATACCCATCTGTTTGGCGGCATCCATGCCAGGACGGTGATCACCGACATCGTCAGGAATTGCCCCGTAGACGGTCGTGCCGATCTGATATTGTTCGGCAATCGGACGGATCTGTTCAAAGAGCTCAGTTTTGCAGAAATAGCAGCGGTTGGTCGGGTTGCTCGCGTACCCCTCGGTTTCCAATTCATCAGTATTTATTGTTTCATAACGAATGCGAATCTGTTTAGCAATGTCCTGCGCCGCTTTCATTTCGCGCTCCGGGTAAGAGTCAGAAACCGCTGTCACGGCAAGGGCGTTTTCTCCCAACGCCCGTTTTGCGGCTTCGGCGAGAAACGTGCTATCGACTCCACCTGAGAATGCGACGATCACTTTTCCGTAGGATTTTAATAAATTATCGAGCCGATCTAGCTTCTGATCAATATCTGGATGTTTTACTACTTCGGGCATGTGTTTTACCTTTCTGATTTTTACTGTTGCGATTGCTGTTGAAGTTTTCTGAGTTTTCCACGAAGGAGTTGTCGCTTCAGGCCGCTAACGTAATCGATGAATAGGATGCCATCGAGATGATCGATTTCATGCTGCAGGACGCGAGCAAGTAAGCCTTCCCCCTTAACGCGAATCGGCTCTCCATCAATGTTTTGTGCTGTTACTACCGCCTTCACTGCCCGCTTGACCTCAGCGGCAATACCGGGAACACTCAAGCATCCTTCCTCCTCGGTTACCTCCCCTTCAAGGTTTTGGATTTTAGGGTTAAACAGCACCAACGGACTGCTCGCCGGGTCATCTCGGCTCACATCAATCACAACTAATCGCTTCAAAATTCCAACCTGTGGCGCCGATAACCCCACGCCCGTCGGCCCAGCGTACATCGTTGCGAGCATATCTTCTGCGAGTTTTCGTTCAAAGTTTGTGATTTCCTGAACAGGGAGTGCTTTTTCTCGCAATACCGGATCGCCGTAGAGTCGAATGAGGAGAAGTCCTTCGTGATGGTTTGGAGGGGAACTATCTGCGGTTTGGGCTGTCGTTATCTTTGGAGGTGACGCGGTGCGTTTTCTTCGCTTACGCTTTGCCATTTCCGAAGAGAGACTCCATCTTGTTTGAATCAAGGTTTCTGGGATTTTTTATTATTAGGACTTACGCAAGCTCCATGCGAATCGCAGGAGATTTGAGTTGTTGTCGTAAATACTCCTCCAACACTCCGTGTTTGACCTGATAAATGGTTTGCTGGGTCTGATACGCCACGTGCTCGAGCCGAATCCAAACGAATAATGCACAACCAATATGGTTGCGAACAAGCCGTGCCACTCGGCATTGACAACCTTCAACTCCTGTCAACTGTTTGGCTTGCCGGTGAAATTGCTCAATCTTCCAGCGCCAGTTACACGCCTGTTGTGCAACCGAAGTGTCGTTTTGAGCCAAGTCGTTGGTCACAACATAATCCGTGCGTCTGTTAGAAGACGCGACCCAGAAAAGTTTCACCCCCGATCTTATCGGGATTCAGAGCACCTTGTGATGCTTGGGAAATCCGCTGATTTTGAGAAGTTTCCCGCGTCGGATTTTGGTCTCACTCCACTGCAATCGATCAACACGCGGGTAAGGCTTTTGCGCATTGGAATCATCCACCCCGATAAGATCGGGATTCGAAGCAACCTGACGATTGGATTTCAGCGGGCAATAGTAATGTTTTCGGAGCCGCTCAATGTGTATCATCAAATCTTTGGTGGCATACCAGCAATCCATAAGGAGAGTTGCTTCTGATAGACTAGGTTCTGTTGACATTTCAAGGGAGCCATATAAGAGTGGAGACAAAGCTGAGAAATCCAAAATAACGGACAGCTAGCTTCTCAAACCGAGAGAAGATACGACGATACCATTTTATCTTGTTGATGAAACATTCAACCTGATGTCTCTCTTTGTATAGGCGTTTGTCATACGTTCTTTGGTCAACACGATGACTTTTGGGCGGTATCACCGCAATCGCTCCATTCGCCTCAATAACCGCGATAAAAGCGTCCGAATCGTACCCCTTGTCTCCAATCACATATTCACTGTTATATCCGATTATCAACCCTTCCGCCTCAGTTATGTCATGTCTCTGACCAGGGGTCAGATGTATTCTTAGGGGATTGCCTAGTCCGTCAACTGTGATGTGAATTTTTGTACTGAAACCGCCCCGAGAGCGACCTAATGCTCGGTTTTCAGTGCCACCCTTTTTTTTAAGGCGCCAGCCGCAGACGGGTGAGCGCGGAGATTGTACTGTCCACAATAAGCGACTCGATATCGGGGTCAGAGGCGAAGTGGTAGTGGATCTGTGTGAAGCCCCCTTTGTCGCACCATCGAGCAAATCGCTTGTAGCGGGTGTTCCATTTGCCATAGGTGTCTGGTAGAAGTCTCCATTGAGCCCCGCTACGAGTCACCCACAGGACGGCTTCGACGAAGCGGCGTGTAGCAACTTCGTCGCCAACATAGATGGTGGGACAGCTTAGAAGAAACCGGTATATCTTATTCCATTGGTCATCGGGTAAGGTTATTGGCGTCATTCTTCTATTATGCCACAACCTTATGCTCAAATGTCAACAGAACCTAGTAGGGATAACATCTCCTTAACGTAATCTAATTTGCTCTTGCCATCCCCCTGTGGGTCGTACAGAAACGGTCTAAGGCGGGATTGACATAGACACAAGTCACCACACCGATACCGTTGCTTTCGCGTTTCCACTATACTGACGACGCACCAACGCGATGTTCCGGGCGTAGCGCTTGTCCAAAACGGTGTCATCAAAGATGACATTTTCCTGTTGGGTTTGCACAATGTGCGGTTTGACATTTTCCCATACCAAGCGAGGCGGGATACGCTCACCGGCGAGATAACGGTTTATCATATCATGACTGAAACTTCTGCTATGATCAGCGAAATGGGTTAAGGTATAGTTGATTGGGCTGCTGAGCAAATACTGACAGTAGTCGAGTCGAGTGGGTTTGGCCATATTCACCTCCATGCTGCTCATTCTACTGCTTTTCACCGCTTGTGTCTATTTATTTTGCGTAAGTCCTGATCATATCACTGGGAGAAAGGATGGATGGTTTTCTTCCTCCGGTCAGAGACCGATGTTCAATGTCGGTAGTAATATTTCGGAAAACTGAATGCCCTCCACTTAAGGCAATTCAACTTTGACGTTCATCAACAACTATGCTACAATTAAGAAACAACAATATCTTAACACAGAAGTGTGCTTTTGACAAGTTCATGATGCATGTTTCAGGACGATTCAATTTTTGAATCAGAAGCGAGTGTCGATAAAACACATTGCGCCAAACATTATTCGATTACTATAGGAGGCTTTTTATGCTAACTACGGAGCAAGTTGCAGCCTATAAGCGAGATGGCTACATCAAAGTTGAAGGGCTTTTCACACCGGAAGAGGTCAAACAACTCGGATCTGAAATGATTCGGATTATTGAAGAATGGGGGCAGGAGACCATTGGTTGGCGCGGTCCATGGCGGGATCGATACCTGGCTGAGGATGAACGCCAAAATACGAAGGCGGTGCTCATGCACAATCCCCATTTTTATTCGGTGACCTGGGGACGGGTGATTTTCCACGAACGTCTGGTCGGTTGCGTACAAGGTCTTATCGGTCCGAGCGTCCAATGGCATCATACGGTTCTACACGCGAAACCGCCAGAATTAGGAACGCCTTTCCCCATGCACCAGGACTATCCCTTCTATCCGCACGACGATCTGGATTTCGTCGATTGTCTGGTTCACCTCGACGATACGCCGCTTGACAGCGGATGTCTCTGCGTCGTACCGGGCAGCCACAAGAATGGTGGTCTGGAGCACATCATGGGACCAGATACGGCGCCACACCTTCCGACTGACGTGTATCATCCGGACAAGGTCGAATCGATCGCTGTCCCCGCGAAGGCGGGAGATGTTATTTTCTTCAACTACTGTCTGATTCACTGGTCCAATGTCAACAGGACGGATCAATGGCGCAAGTCTGTCCGTTTTGGTTATCATGACTCAGCGATGCGTCCGGTCGGCAGAGATGAGAATGATCCCTACCGGATTGATCCCAACAACGTACTCGAGCGCAACAACAACATCATCGCTGCGGGGTTTAAGGAGAATCATGCAGCGACGACCTGATACCTTCCCTTTTAAAACGCTGCAAAAGCACGGTACTATATTTTTAGAGTTTTGGGTCTATGTCAAGGACTGCCTTGTAGGAAGCAAGTGTATCATCATACTGCCCCTGTTTCGCATAGGCATCACCCAAACTGCAATGTGCAAAAGCATGGTTTGGATTTCCTGCTGTTTTTTACGATAAAGAATGGCTACCCCTTTTTCATATAGTGCTTTTAACTTTTGAAAGAAACTCATTTCTATTTCTCCCTGTAGTTTCGCGGAAGTTGGGATAGTTCAATCGTCAACCATCAACTCAATAATTTGGCGACGCCGTGCGGATTCACGCAGCGCATCGCAGACACGCATGGTATTGACGGCTTCAGTTGGCCATTGGGTTTCAAGCTGTCCGGATCGAACAATATCTGAAAACCGTTCGATCATGTGTACCTCTTGGATACAGCCTTCGACCCGATGTTCTGCATCCACCCCCTGAGCACCATGTACCCAGAAACGAGCCGTATCTTCTTTCCAGGGTATCGTGAAATCGTCGCATACCAGGGAGGCTTGGGCGCCAGCTACCTCGAACCACCTTCGACTTCCTGTATCGAAGCCGCAATCGAACGAGGCCATCCGTTCATCTTCAAACCAGAGCAAGCCTGACAAGCTGAGATCTATGCCACGATAATAGCGCGCGGCGGCGAAAACCTGCGTTGGGAAGTCGCCAAAAGCCCAGAGAATGCAGCGGACGCAATAATAGCCCAAATCCCCGAGGCTGCCGCCAGCGAGCTCCTTTTTTACGCGGATGTTGTCTTCGGGGATTTTGTCCCAGCTACCGGTAAATGCCGCCGTCACTCGACGCAGCCGCCCTAAGGTTCCATCGTCTACCATCCACTTCATTTCAGCGGTGCGTTTGTGATGCATCCACATGACGCCATCCATCAGTTGCACATCGTTTTTTCGGCAGGCGTCTACCATCGCCAACGCTTCCTCCGTGTTTGCCGCCAACGGTTTTTCGCAGAGCACATGTTTGCCGTGTTCAGCCGCTTTGATGGTCCATTCGGCGTGCATTGATGGCGGTAGCGGGATGTAGATTGCGTCAATTTCCGGATCATCGAGAAGCGCCTCATAGGTGCCGTAAGCACGTCCAATCTGGTATTCGGCTGCCCAGTTTTTGGCGCGTTCCTCCGTCCGACTGGCGACTACCACTAATTCGGCGCCGCACCCCAGTTTTATTGCGCGGCTCACCTTTGTCGCGATATTCGCAGTGCTCAAAATCCCCCAACGCACGTTCTGTTTCGGTTCGGTTGTCATGATTCCCTCGCTTGAAGTCTGTTCAGGTGGTCAAAATCAGTACTTGCGGCTTTCTTCTTGCGGGTAAATACCGGAGCTTTCCAAGTCATTCTGCGGTTTCTTCGGCACATTACCCTTAGAAAAATTTGCTTGGCATACATTCACGACTCTGATATAATAGATCAAAATGAAGCATATCCCATTTCTGATGAGGAGTCAAGAGGAAAATGAGACGTTTCTTGTTTGTTGTGTGTGTGATTTTGCTGGTGGTCGGAAGCACTGCCTGGGGATGGTGGTCGGGAGGACATGGCATTTTGACGCGGGCAGCGGTGAAAGCGCTGCCCAATGACGCGCCGGAGTTTTTCCGTTCAGGAGAACGAATGATTGCCCACTGTTCGTACGATCCGGATATAGCAAAAAATCGAGGTGCGGCCTATGTTCGGGGGGTAGAGCATCCAGAGCACTACCTGGATCTGGAGCTCTTGCAAGGACACCCGCTGCCGAAAAGCCGGTATGAATTTACCCGGTTGTGTGCTGAACTGGACGTTAAGCCCGAAGAGGTGGGGTTTGTGCCTTACGCCGTTGCCGAATGGACAGAACGTCTTGCCGTGGCGTTTGCAGAACACCGAAAATGGCCCGACAATCCCTTTATTCAAAGCAAATGCCTGGTTTATGCGGGCTTTATCGCCCACTATGCGCAGGATATGTGCCAACCCCTGCATCTGACAATTCATTTTGATGGGTGGAAACAACCGACTGGATCCGTCCTGCATAAAGGTATCCATGAGAAAGTGGATGCGCTTATCGAGTATCTGACCCTCGATCCGTCGTCCCTGGCAAAAGATCAGCAGATCGAGCCGCTCGATGATCTGATGGCCAGTATTGTGAAGGAGTTTGATGCTGGGTATTCCCTGATCAACCGGGTGTATGAACTAGGGGATAACCTGCCGTCTTTTCGAGACAAAGACTGGGTGCGCGTACCTGAGATAGTCGACTTTGCGGTGGAGCGTGCTCGTGAATCCACACGTTTTACGGCTGCTCTCTACCTAACGGCCTGGGAGTTGTCAGGTAAGATCAAGCTGGCGGGCTGGCTGGACCGTGCACAGGTCGACGGAAAAACAGCTAAATAAAACCAAAAGCATCCCTTCGATTTGGGGTGACTGCCATGAAAAGTAAACTGTATCTCGTTGGTTCTTTGTGTCTGATGAGTTTGATAATCGCCGCCTGTGCATCGCATCGAGAAATTAAGCCTCAAGGCGAAGTCGTGGATGCACTGGACGAGCAGATCACACTTCTCATTGAGCAGCTTGGGGAAAGCTTGCCTCCAGACGCCTGTTTGTGGCCATCTCAAGCCGCTGCGAAACAGCTACAAGAAATTGGCGAGCCGGCCATACCTGCCTTGATAGAAGCATTATCAAATCATGAAAATATACTGATTCGTCGCCAAGCTGCTTTCGCCTTGGGGTGGATCGGTGAACCTGCGAAGGACGCAGTTCCTGCGTTGATACGGGCACTAAAGGGTAAGCATGTCGGGGTTCAGGGCAGTGCGGTAAGTGCGTTGGGAAGGATCGGTCCTGCAGCTCACGCAGTTGTCCCGGAGTTAGTAAAAGCACTGAGTCACGGGGAAAACTATTTCCGCCCCGGTGTGATTTCGGTGTTGGGTCGGATTGGTGATGCCTCTGACGCCGTCATGTCTGCGTTGATTTGGGCATTACATGAGAAGCGGAGCGCTGTCGTTCGTATCAGGGCAGCTTCGGCGCTCTATCGACTTGATCCATCCAAGCAGAATCTGGTTACGCCCGTCTTAATGGAGATATTGAGTCGCGAGCATGTTAATCTTCGTATTTCCGCTGCTAAAGCATTGTATCAAGTGGATGAGTCCAAGCGAGACATCGTGGTTTCCGTATTGATAAGTGCATTGAGCCATGAGAAGGAATAGATAGGCAAACAAGCTGTCAAAGCATTAGTCAGAATGGGTAAGCCTGCGGCGCCTGCATTGATAGAAGTAATGAAAAACGGAGATGTTGAAGCTGGTCCCAAAGCGGTTTCCATGTTAAGCAAGATTGGCGAACCTGCGGTGCCTGCACTGATAGAGGCATTAAGCGATGAGAACGGGGCCGTTCGTCTGAACGCTGTGATTGCGTTAGGAAAAATCAGCAGGCCTGCGAAAACGGCGGGGCCTGCATTGATTGAGGCTTTGCAAGATGATAGCGAGTGGGTACGCGAATATGTGGCTGAGGCGTTGAAGCAGGTTCGCTAACTTGAAAGGGTCAAAGCCATTGAAAAAAGATGAGAATATGTTATCGGAGTTGGCAAAGACCTGACTTACTACCTTTCTGTAAAAATGTCACGAATCTTTCGACCTTCACTGTGGGTGCCGTTCATCTGCTGCATATCTATCACGGCGTTCGCTGAAGATGGCAATTTTTTCACACGGCTGGATCAAGATATTTTCGATGCCATCTATGACGCGCCGCCTCAGCGTGAACCACTCGGCACAATCATGGAATGGGGCACCGAATTCGGCGACTCCAAGGCGATTATGGGGCTTTCCATCCTCCTGATGGCTTACGGAGATGATGCACACCGTGAAACGGGCAGATTGATGTCATCGGCTTTCATCGGCACAGGGATGGTCGTTCTCGGCATGAAGGAGATTATCCGACGCAAGCGGCCGCTGGATGATCAGGTCGGCGATCCGGCCTTTCCGTCGGGGCATACTGCTTTCGCTTTCGCCGGCGCGACTATCCTTGCCGACCGGTATCCGAAATTGCGTATCCCGCTCTACATCGGTGCAGGCCTGGTTGGCGTTTCCCGAATCTATCTGGGCAGGCATTACGTCTCTGATGTCGTTGGCGGTGCAGCCGTTGGGACGATTACCGGCATGCTTGTTTTACACCATCGGGTCACGTTGTTAAGGTGGGAGTTTTAAACCCTTGAAAAGGTTTAAAACCTTTTCAAGGTTCGAGCAGCCGATAAATCACAGGACAGTACGCGGGGACATCAATGAATGCGGTTAAGCCCTTTCTGAGTTCGTCAACCGGTCTGGACTTTTCCGTGCGCAGATGAACCGCAAAACTCCGCCGTGGCTCTCCTGACAAGTTGGGACCGCTACCATGATAGGTGAGGTTGTGATGAAAACTGACCCCGCCGGACGGTAGAATCGCGGAGACCTCCTCTCAACTTTCATCATCAGGTGCCTCAATTTCTTCCCGTTGCGCATCGTGGTTTTGCTCATAGAAGTCACCCTGGTTGAGTAGCCCCCATTTGTGTGAACCCCGAACGAATTTCATGGGGCCGGCCTCCGCGGTGACATCGCTGAGTGCAACCCATGCGGTGAAAAGTTCGCTCCCTTCTTCCCACACCCCCCAATACTGACGGTCTTGATGCCAGCAACATTTGTGGGAATAACCCCATCTGGGTCAACGGGAGGCTTGTAGAGGAGTTGCACCCACCAAACCTGCACCATTTGTGCGCCCGTGATTTCGGCTGCGAGTTTTCCAATCGCCGGATGGCTGACCAGCTCCATAATTGCACAGTTAGCAATCTGGGACATCTTAATCTTGCATAGTTTTTTTGGATCATCTCCGGGATTCCAAAACGATGGCCGCGGCGGCACGCCGGTTTCGTATTCCCCCGCTCGGACGGCATTCATGCCCTTGATTACGCGTTGAATGAGATCTTTATCAATAATCGGCTCTGGGAGAAGGTAGAATCCATCCGCTTTATATTTCGTGCCTGCCGAAGAAGGCTTTAGAGCTCGCATAAATATCTCCTCATCACAAGTGAATTGACTTGAACGACTCGATTTGGGCTGTAATTGCACGCTCCGTTGGCAGGCGTTCAGCACTCGATGCGCCGTAGAACCCGACGACGCCTTTTGTGTTCTCAAGGATATACTGGGCATCTTCCGGTTCTGCGATGGGTCCGCCGTGGCAAATGACGAAGAGCTCAGGGCTGACCATTTTCGCAGCATCGTGAATCGCTTGCACCCGTTTGGCGGCCTCTTCGAGTGTCAATGCTGTTTGCGCACCAATGGAGCCCTTTGTGGTCAGTCCCATGTGGGCAACGAGGATGTCTGCGCCGGCATCTGCCATCTGCTCCGCCTCCGATTCGTTGAAGGCGTAAGGTGTCGTCAGCATGCCGAGGTTATGGGCGGTACGAATCATCCCTACTTCTGGCCCGTAGCCCATACCTGTCTCTTCGAGATTCTGTCGATAAGCCCCATCAATCAGACCCACGGTCGGGAAATTCTGGACGCCTGAAAAACCAATCGCATCGAGTTGTTTGAGGAATACGTCCATCAAGCGAAATGGATCTGTCCCACAAACGCCTGCGAGCACAGGCACGTTTTTAACGACCGGCAACACTTCGCTCGCCATTTCAACGACAATCTGATTGGCATCACCGTAGGGCATCATCCCCGCCAGTGATCCCCGACCCGCCATGCGGAAGCGCCCTGAATTATAGATCACGATGAGATCCACGCCGCCAGCTTCTTCACACTTTGCGGAGATGCCCGTCCCTGCACCTGCACCAATAATCGGTTTCCCGGCCTCAATGTTTGCCTGCAATCGGTCTAAAATGTCTTCACGTTTGAATTTCATTTTACACCTCCAAAACCGTCTAAAATTGAATCTTGCGAAGGTTTGAAACTTTCGCAAGGTTGGTCTGTTACACTGGAAACACTAACTTCTGATCAAAGAAGACCTGGCTGACGGAACGCCGTTGGTGAATTCTGAGAATCGCTTGGGCAAGGAGTGGAGCGATGGACAAGACCTTTACTTTGCCGCCGAGTTGTTTCTCAGCCGGAACGGGAATTGTGTTGGTGACAACAACCTCTTGAATTGATGGGCGATTTAGGCGCTCAAGGGCGGGGCCGACAAGCACCGGGTGCGTAATGCTAAGATACGCCGGCTTGGCACCCGTTTCGACGAGGGCGTCCGCCTGCTGATAAATACTCCCGCTTGTTATGAGGTCGTCAATGATAATTGGGGTTTTGTCTACAACGTCACCGATAATTTCATTCACGACCTTCACCTCTCTCCCACCAACGCCGCTTCGCCGTTTGTGCATGATTACTAGCGGCATGCTGAGCATATCGACATACTTGTCCGCCAGCTTCGCTCGTCCGACATCGGGAGACACGATTACGCCATCTTCAATCTGCTTTTCCTTAAAGTAACTCATCAGCGTCGGCAGAGCGGTTAGATGGTCGGCGGGAATATCGAAAAAACCTTGAATCTGCGCGGCATGCAGATCGACGGCGACAATCCGATTCGCGCCGGCAGTTGTTAGCAGGTTAGCTACGAGTTTTGCGCTAATCGGCTCTCGCCCTGTCGATTTGTGGTCCTGTCGTGCATAGCCAAAATAGGGGATGACAGCAGTGATTTGCCGGGCAGAAGCCCGTTTCACAGCGTCAATCATGACCAACAACTCTATCAAATTATCGTTTGTCGGTGGGCATGTTGGCTGCACGATATAAATGTCAGCCCCTCGGATGCTCTCTTCAATTTGAGCATGAGTTTCATCTCCGGGAAATGTGCTGATTGAAATTTTACCCAATTCGACCCCTAGAATCGTAGCAATCTCCTTCGCCAATTCCGGATTGGCACGCCCGGCAAAAAGATGGAAATCGCTCCGAACTTCCCCGTCGATTATCGTGGACATGGCTGAACCTCCTTGAAAGTGCTAAATAGAGTGCATGGAGTTACTGATTCACCGATTTTCCAATGACCAGCAGTTCACAATCTCCGGCGGGAAAGCCCCCGACTCAATCTCGGCGATCAGATCTTGAAGCGTCTTCCTCGCCTGGTTTGCCAAATCGGTGTGAATCCAATTGTGTTGTATAGCCGCATCGAATTCTTCTTCATCTTGGATCTGATAACGCCCATCGGGTGAAACCCACAGATCCAAAAATAAATCGGTGATTTCAAAATGGGTTTCAGTCCGTTTCATCGGCAGGATGATGTCACAGTAGTATCCTGTAAATTGATCTTCGAGATTATAAATTTTTCCAATGTCATACCAGCGATCGGCGAAGACAAACCAAACCGCCGTGAAGTTGTCCCCGAGCACAGTAACACCATCAATCACGATCGGACTGGAGGGTTTGATCCGCTGCGCCGTCACAATGATATCTCCGTCTTCGTAGAGCAGATTTTGTTGAAAGTGGTTCACACGGTGCGGTAGGCGTTTGTAAATCAGTTCGATTGTTCCCATTCGCGATCTACCTCTCTCACCGATCGGATAAATGCCTTGACTTTGGCCGGATCTTTGCGTCCTGGGTCCGCCTCAACACCACTACTGACATCAACCCCATATGGACGCACCTGCCGGATGGCTGAAGGAACAGTATTGGGATTGAGGCCTCCCGCGAGGATAATCCGACCATGCTGTTTGGCTTTCACAGCGAGATTCCAGTCGAAAACCTTTCCTGTGCCTCCCATCGCTCCTTCGACATAAGTGTCCAGTAGATACCCACTGACACGGTAATCAGACAGGCGGGACAAACTCGATTCGTCTTTGACCCGAAACGCTTTGATTAATCTCCGGTTCAGCGCTTGACAAAATCCGGGAGACTCATCACCGTGCAACTGTATCATGTCCAGATGGCACTGATCGGCGGTTGCCGCGATATCTTCTGGATCCGCGTTGACAAATAGCCCAACAACCGTGATAAAAGGAGAGAGGTCCTCTATAATCTTTGCCGCTTGATCGGGGTGGATATATCGGGGCGTGTTGGGAACAAATATGAAGCCGAGTGCGTCCGCGCCGGCCTCAATTGCCATCAACGCATCGTCCAAGTTAATGGTGCCGCAAATTTTGATTCGCGTCAACGGAGATCCCCTCGTTTTTATGCGATTTCTGTCACAGGTAATTGTATCAGATTATCAAACGTAGATCAAGGAGTAATATTAAACGCTAAAACAGTCCGACAACCCTGCCGGTTTCGTCCAGATCCACCCTTGTCAACGCCGGTACTGACGGCAATCCCGGCATTGTCCGCATCTCGCCGCACAACGGGTAGAGGAATCCGGCTCCTACCGATGGCCGGATATCCCGAATGGGTAGCATGTAACCCTTCGGCACCCCTTTCCAATTCGGTTCGTGCGACAGGGACAGATGTGTCTTGGCCATGTTGATGGGCAGCTTGTCGTAGCCCAGATCCATATAGAGTTTAATTTCTTTTTCTGCCTCTGGCAGGTACTCCACACCATCCGCCCCATAAATCTGCGTGGCAATAATCTCGATCTTCTCCTTAATCGATGCTTCCAGCGGGTAGAGGAACTCGAAGTTCGGCGGTTTTTCACACGCCGCCACCACTGCCTCTGCCAGTTCTTGGCCCCCCTCGCCGCCCTTGGCCCATACGTCACTCACAAAAGCGCCTTCCGCACCGGCCTCAACCGCAGCCTGCTTTACCATCTCTATTTCTGCATCAGTATCGGTCGCAAACCGGTTCAGAGCCACTATCACAGGCACCCCGAACCGCTGGGTAATCTGGATCATCGCCTCCAGGTTCGCCAGCCCCTTTGCCACAAGCCTCAAATTCTCCCTGCGATAGACCTGTCTCAATGCCCGTCCAGGCACAACCCGAGGTCCGCCACCGTGCATCTTCAAGGCGCGTATAGAAACCACCATAACCGCACAGTTGGGAGTGAGCCCCGAGTAGCGGCACTTGATGTCACAAAACTTCTCAAAGCCACAATCGGCTCCAAACCCACTTTCTGTGACTAAGTAACCGTCGGGGACCAGCTTCAATCCGATCCGATCCGCGATGATAGAGCTGTTACCGTGGGCAATATTGGCAAAGGGGCCTGTGTGTACAAACACCGGCGTGTGCGCCAACGTTTGCATTAGATTGGGCATAATCGCGTCCTTCATCAACACAGCCATCGCTCCACCGGCTCCCAGGTCGTCCGCTGTCACCGGCTGGTTAGTCCTGCTAGTTGCCACCATAATACCCTTCAGACGCCTCCTCAAATCGGCCAGATCAGTAGCCAGTGCCAGTATTGCCATCACCTCCGAAGCCGGGGTGATGTCGAAACCGGTCTCGCGTGGCCGGCCGTGCTCCTCAGTCCCCAGGCCGATGACGATGTGCCGCAGGGCCCGGTCGTTCACATCCACCACCCGCTTCCAGATGACGCTATAAGGGTCAATGGCGAGGCGCCGGAGTTCCAGCTTCTCCAGCCGTTCATCGCTCAACCGATCCTCGTGCATAATCCGGGCGTCAATGACTGCGGACAGCAGATTGTGCGCCGCCCCCACCGCGTGGATGTCGCCAGTTAAATGCAGGTTGAAATCCTCCATCGGTACTACCTGTGCATGCCCGCCTCCCGCGGCGCCGCCTTTGATACCGAAGGTGGGGCCCAGTGAGGGCTGCCGGATACACGTGAACGCCCGCTTACCAATCGTCTTTAGCGCTTGACTAAGGCCGATGGTTGTAACGGTCTTGCCTTCCCCAAGCGGCGTCGGCGTGATGCCCGTAACCACGACGTATTTTCCGTTCGATCGGTCTTTAAACCGATCTAATACATCTAAGTGGACTTTGGCTTTATATTTGCCGTAGACATCAAGATCATCATCTTCCAACCCCAACTTCCTGGCAATCTCAACAATCGGCTTTATCGCTGCGGATTGGGCGATTTCTAGATCGTTCAGCATTGTCTTCCTATCTCCCTCGGTTTAGCTATAGTGCTTGATCCAAATCATTTTTGCGGATTGTAATGCCAATCTCCTTAGTACTAAAATCATTGAAGTTGGACATGCATCTGGAGATCAACACTACTAGAGAGAATGTGCTCAGTCATCGCCCCCCGTGCTTCCTCGGCATCACCATTTCGGAGGGCTTGAAGGATTTTTTTATGTTCCTGCAAGGACAATTTCGCTCGCATCTCCGTTTTAGACATTGACGGTTCAGCCAGGCTTCCTTTAATCCACTCTTGCAGGTAACCCCGTATCATGCTCAGGAGGCTGGAAAGTATCGAATTCTGCGTGGCTTGCGCGATCATCAGGTGAAACTGTAAATCAAATCCCAGGTATTTCTCGGGCTGCTCGATTGATGCCTCCATCCCCCGAAGCGTTTCTTCAATCTCCTGTAAGTTTTCCGCTGTGGCTCTTTGTGCAGCCAAAAAAGCAGTCTGGGATTCCAGCATGAGGCGGGTTTCGATTAGATCCTGAACCTTTTTACGGTCAAGCAGCAAGCCCCATTGCAGCGTTTTCTCCAGGTACTTCCTGTTATTATTGGAGACAAAGGTGCCTTCCCCAACACGCCCGTCCAGAATTCCCATGACAGCAAGAGAGCGTAGCGCCTCCCTCAAGGAACTACGCCCCACTCCAAATTGCTTACACAGCTCTCTTTCGGGAGGGAGTCGTTCACCGGGCTTAAGCACATCTCGGGAAATGAGATTAATAATCTGTGCTACAATCTCGTCGCTCACGGAGGTACGAGTAACAGGCTTCATCTCCTCCATCGCTAGGTTTTCTTGTCTTTGAACTTTCATAGCTTATGCAAAGTTACCTCTCATCATCTACGGCACACCGAAAATTATTCCTCCAAAATGAAAATTTCGCTTTACAATTCTCCAGTTTTGGGTTAAACTTATTCCTTAAAGGTCAGACCATCAGTTAATTATGCTTCTAAATTTCTCTGCTGTCAAGCAAAATCACAAAAAGGATCAAGAATCGTAAACCAGGTGTCACGAACCTGCTCGGTTCTTTCCGAACGAGGAGATAGCCATGGGTCAAACAGTCAATATTGGAAGGCGAATTGAATTGGTCCCGATGGACCCTCATTTCCACGACATCACGATTGCCCTATACCAACAGGAGCGCAGGGAAGAACCAGCGTTTTTGATACACACCTACAGTCGCATGGACGGGGGCCAACACCGTATTAAGTTTGCTGTCAAGGGGATGGAGACTTTGGGAAACATGGCAGTGGCTCCGGATGGGCTGCTCCGGTTTCCCTGTGGGTCAGCGCATGAATTGGCTTGCAGGCGGGCTTTTCTCGAAGCATGCAAGCTCGATTTAAACGACGCAGTCGAACCACGTCCCTTGAATATCCTAGACAAAAAATCGGGGCTAACCATCACGGTCCTCAGTCTGGAGGACGGGGTTTACCAGGTGACGGTTGATGGCGAGGGGAAACGCGCGGAAAGGCGCATCTCGGCAATTGCCGGCGGTTTAATCAAACTGGGAGAGATGGTGGAGGTAGACCAAAGCCTTGATAAGGTTGCTTTTCCTTGCGGTCACTCCCACGATGCGCTGGTCGGTTTGCTGCTGGTTCGTGCCCCGAATGTGCGGACTATAATGCGGGAGCAGGAGATGGTGGCTTCACGGGGCACCCTCTCGGCTCCGAGCCAACAGAAATAATCTAGCCTTGTTCCAACCTTGAAAAGGTTTGAAATCTTTTCAAGGATAGCTGATGAGGAGAAAAATATGGAAACTCAAACAATTAGTCCGATGACCAGTCGTGAACGCGTTCTTGCAGCGCTACGCAGAGAGCCGGTGGATCGAACACCGGTTTGCAATCCGACGTCTGTCGCCACAGTGGAGTTGATGGATCTCGTAGACGCACCATTTCCGGATGCCAACCGTCAGCCCGAGTTAATGGCACGTTTAGCTGCCACTGGGCATACCGAGTTAGGCTTTGATACCATTATGCCGGTCTTCACGATTATCCAGGAGTCATCCGCCCTCGGCTGCAAAATTCAGTGGGAGCAGAAGGACAATTGGCCCACGGTGAGAATGCGTGAGCCGATCTGGGAGGATGTCGATGACATCAAGATCCCCTCGGACCTTTTAACCCACCAGGATACCAGGTGTGTCCTCGACGCAATTAAAATCCTCAAAAAGGAATACGGCGATGAGGTCGCTGTCATTGGAAAGACCATGGGGCCGTGGTCTCTGGGATACCACTGCTTCGGGGTGGAACCCTTCCTGCTCCTGTCTCTGGACGATCCGGAAAAGACAAAACTCGCGCTGGATAGGATGAAGGAAGCGACCGTGCAGTTTGGCGTGGCGCAGATTGAAGCGGGAGCAGACGCCCTGACCTTACCCGACCACGCTACCGGCGACCTGGTCAGCGGCGACTACTATCGTCGGTATCTACGCGACCTGCACATCGAGTTTGTCGAGCGGATTCCTATCCCGCTGATTCTTCATATTTGTGGACGGACGGTGGACCGGATGGAGTACATCGCTCAAACGGGGATGGCTGCCTTCCATTACGATTCTAAGAACGAGCCCGGCGAGTCCATGGAAATGATAAGGGATCGAATCTCTCTGGTGGGGAACATTAATAATCCGGAGACGCTGTTCTCGAAAGGGCCTGAAGATGTTCGGCAGGAGGTTTACAAGAATCTAGAGTCCAGTGTACAACTTGTCGGACCGGAGTGTGCCATCCCGCTACAGACAGCTATTGAAAATCTTAAAGAAATCCCCAAGGCGGTGCGTGATTGGCATAGGGAACATGCGGGGTTGAACTAAGTGAGGAGTGGTCATAATTGCAGCAGATTTTGACGCCTCACTTGCAGCCAAGCCCAAACGGGGAGGTTACGAGGCCTACAGCTCTGAAGTTGTAAACAGGTTAAAGAGAGGAATAATGGCAGAAATTACCGACATTGCAAACGAATTTATCATAGATGAGATTGAGGAGTTTATTGAGCGTCCCGATGAACGGGAGCGTACCATTAACACCTTCGTCCAAGCCACCCCTGAGATGCAGGCGATTGCCGCGGCGCTGATTGACGGAGACAACGACGCCGTTGACGAATTGACCAAAGCGGCGTTGGAGGCGGGCACCGAAGCACTGGAAATCATGGACGACGGCCTCATCGCAGGGATGGGGATTGTGGGGATCAAGTTTCGAGAGAACTTCATTTTCGTCCCGGAGGTCCTCGCCTGCGCGCGGGCAATGAAAGCCGGCATGGCTTATATTGGACCAATTCTGTCTGCATCGGGAATCGATCCCGTCGGAACAGTGATCATGGGTACCGTGAAAGGCGACCTGCACGATATTGGCAAGAACCTGTGCATCATGATGCTACGTGGCGCGGGATTCGTCGTGCATGACTTGGGCGTGGACACGTCGGATGACGAGTTCATTGACGCGGTCGAGGAGTATGAGGCACCCATACTGGGGATGTCGGCGTTGCTGACCACCACCATGCCTAACATGGGTAAGACGATTGAAGCTTTTATCGACGCCGATCTCCGTGAGGAGGTCAAAATTATGGTGGGTGGTGCGCCAGTGACTCAGGAATTCGCTGATGACATGGGTGCCGACGGGTACGGTAAGGATGCCCTTGAATGCGTGGCGCTGTCAAAGAAATTTCTTGAAGAAGAGGATGAGGAAGAGTTCTAAATGCCGCGAGGTGGGTCAACATGCAGAAAATTGACAAAGACGAGTATCAGAAACGTCTTGATAAAATCACAGAATTGTTCTCAGGCATGATGACTCATGCTGACGAGCAATCTACCTATCGCTGCCCTTACAAAAACCGCTTCGATCAATGCACCGCTAAGTTTGGGTGTCGAAACCAGCGGAAACCACCCGTCAAGGGAGATTTACTCTTGTGCGGTGGGGACGATAAAATCGACTATCGTAGTGCGTGGGAAACTGAAGCTGCCGAAGGGGCTTTCATCGAAAGCGAAATGAACTACGGTAACGGAATAATTACGAATGACGGCAAAAAGCGTCAGCTATCAGCCGGGAAGACCATTTTCGATTACGCAGATGAATTGACGGTTCAGGTGCCAACCTCCTGTTTTCGCACCGGGCAGTGCCACGAGTGTATCGTTGAGATCAAACAAGGGATGGAGGCGTTAGGTCCTCGGAACGAGGCGGAATCGTTCTTGCGGGATAACTATCGCCTCGCCTGCCAAGCGGTTGTTGAAAATGCCGATATTGACGTGCAGTTCTCGCCCCTAAGACGCACGCCCAAGATCCTCACCCTCACGCAGGAGAAATCTGTTGAACTGGATGCGATGGTCACCCGCCGGGGCGACACGGTTTATTATGACGAGGAAGCGATTGACAAATATCGGGGTCACGCTTATGGACTTGCCATCGATTTGGGTACCACGACTGTCGTGATGGATCTGGTGGACCTGGAGACCGGCAAAAGCGTCCACGTCAGTTCCTTTGAGAACCCTCAACGCTTCGGCGGCAGTGATATAATGCACCGCATCTCGTATGACGGGGAGTTCGGCGGGGAGTTGCGGAAGGCGGTCATCGACGCGCTGAACCACGAGATCATGGAGATGGGCAAACAGCTTGGATTTGTCCGTCAGGAGATTTATGAGATTGTCGTGGCGGGCAACTCGACGATGCGCGACATCTTCTTCAAGCTAGACGTGCAGAGCATCGGTCAAAAACCGTACAAGTCGGTGATTGAACACGCGTATTTAGCGGGCGAGCGTGAGACCACCTCGCTCCTTGAGAAAACGCGGCGTCTGGGGCTGCGAGCGAATCCGAAAGCGTGGGTCTATGGCCTGCCGTTGATTGCAAGTCACGTTGGCGCAGATGTCGCCGCCGATTTGGCGGCAATTGACATGGCTTCGCAAAACAAGGTGGTCATGCTGGTGGATGTGGGAACGAACACCGAAGTAGTCGTGGGACACGCCGGACGGCTGATAGCGGCGTCCTGTCCGGCGGGTCCCGCTTTTGAAGGAGGGGGGATTAAGTACGGCATGCCGGGCTACGAAGGCGCTATCGAGTCGATTCGATGGAACAACGGTCATATCGAATATAGCACGATTGGCGACGTCGAGCCGCAAGGCATCTGCGGTTCCGGCTTAATTGATCTATTGGCCGAGCTCTGCCGGCACGACCAGATGACGCCGATGGGCGTTTTCGCTGAAAGAAAACAACGCGAAATGACGATTATTCCCGAATACGGCATCACCTTCTCCCGCGAAGACGCCAGTAACCTAGCGCAAGCCAAGGCAGCCAATTACTGCGGACAATACATCGTCATGCGCCAGTTTGGTATCAATCCCGACGACGTGACGACACTCTATTTAGCGGGCGGCTTTGCCAATTACGTGGATGTTCGCAACGCCATTGACATCGGGTTTCTGGCGCCTGTGGCGGAAAGGCGCATTGTCAAAATTGGCAATGCAGCGGTACAAGGGGCGAGGGAAGTCCTCCTTTCACGGAAAAAGCGCGAGGGAATTGAGCGTTTGGTCAAAGGGATTGAACATGTGGAATTGGAGACCACGCTCGACTTCTTCGAGGTGTTCGTGGAGGGGTGTCAGTTTAAGCCGATGCCGCAGACGTAAAACGTAATTCAGCGCGTCATCTTTACGTTTTGTGTTTTCAAGAGCGGAGCGAAAGTCAAATGGCATACAGCGACTTCAAAAGTGTCGAACAGGTTATTCAAACATATCCCCTGCAAATTCGTCCGGAAAGATTTTTGCCTGACCTGCAACTTGAACTTCCTGGCTGGTTTATTGAGAACTTAGATTTCTTGTTGGACCGGCACGCGATTCAGGAAAGTGAAACGTTTTTACGGAAGAGTTTTATTTTTCCGTTTTTGCAACAGGCGTGGAAACGTCATGGAACGCTGAAATTATGGTCCCATCGTGCTTTGAATGTTGACAACAAGTTGTATGGAGGACCTGACTACTTTGTGGCGGCGTGGGTTGACGGCGTGATTGATAAACTGGTGAATCGTTCGTTTCTGGCAGTGAGTGGTGGAGGCGAAAAAGCAGGATTTTGAAGGAGGTTAGGCACAGTGCTTGGCCGAACTGATAGCGTGCCAAAAACCGAATCAGGATGAAAAGGTTACTGTGTATGGAATTGTGTCAACAGGGCTCATCTGGGAGTTTGGCAAGTTGGAGACAAATATTTTCGCGAAATATCCGCTGGCCTACTCAATAACCGACCCTGCCAAGGTATTTGGAATCCTTGACTTTATTTTTATGGCATGTGAAAAGCAACTTAGCGGCATCCATAATTCTGAACAGGAAAAGAGGTCACCATGCTAACAACTGAACAGAAACAATACTATGAAACCTTTGGGTTCCTCGTCCTGCGACAGTTGTTTACGCCGGACAAGGTCGACAATATCCGCCGTAACTCCGAGGAAGTATTGCGCGAAAATCGACAGGGCAAGCCCTTCCCCGGCGAAAAGCGTCAGGCGATGATTCCCTTCTTCGAGTTGAGTCCCCGACTCCAATGGCTCATCGAAGACGACCGAATCTACGCGCTGGACGAAGACCTCCTCGGACCTGATTTTATCTTGAACGCCACCGAGGGCAACCTCCATGTCGGTGATACCCGGTGGCATAGCGGCGGTCCAGAAGTCGAACCGGTGCCGCATATCAAAATCGCACTCTATCTTGAGCCAAACACAAAAGAGACGGGTGCCCTGCGTCTCATTCCGGGGTCTCATCAGCCAGAATTTAGAAAACTGCTACAGCTGTTAATCGCCCAGCAGGATGATCTGACCGTGATGCCCTTCGCGGTTGCCGGCGCAGACACTCCCAGCGTTGCCATCGAATCACAACCCGGTGATGTCGTCATTTTTCCAGAGCCCCTATGGCATGCGGCATTTGGTGGGCCACCGGGACGCTCTCAGCACGCCATCAGTTTTATGGCAAATCCGGTGACCGACGAAGAGGTTGCTTACGTCCGAGGGCTATACGAAGGCTGAAACTATTCACTCCATCCGCCGGAACAGCTTGTCAACAGTGACCGTCCCCGGCTCCGGCGAATGGTCTCAAGGCTGGTGGAGCTCGGTTTCGGTCCACCGAAGTCGACGCCGCTGTTTGTGTGAGATTACCAGCCATTGCACCATCATCCAGTAGAGGCGATAAATCAAGATGTGGCTGTTACGCGAAGCTGCTACTACGAATCAAGATGTCTATATCAGTCGACAAGGATTTCAACTTACACAAAGCCGAATTACTTTCTTATCTCAGGTCAAGGGCTGTCGAATATCTTAACGACATAAGACAGCAGTTCGGCGAAAACCAATTGCGCGAAAGAGCGACAGCAATTAACCGTGCGCTGGTAAAGGAAAAACAGCAGTTAGCTGCTGTTATACGACAAAACGCCGGGCGAGAAGATTGGTCGGCAGATACAACCCTTCGAGCCAACCTCCTGCTAATGCACTGTACTAACATCGTGATGCTTGAGAGTCGGAATGACCTATGGACCTATGACTATATGGCCTTTTCTCGCAGAATTGGTGAACTCTGGGAACCCTTCGTTACAACCTGCTTTGATTACCCGGTGCGGAAAGATGTTACCTTATTCATCCCCCCTTTATTTGAGGACATCAAGAGGCGATTGACCAACGAGGTTCGGGATTTTATTCAGCGGCTAAACATTAGCAGGGATGACAAAGAACATCTGCTTCGCTACTATGACCAGATCTGGCAACTCGTTACATCGGGCGAAATCAAGCTTGAATTGGATCTTCATTTCTCAATTGAACGGATCCGGTATGTAGTTGAGGGGTGTGCATAGTAGTTCATTGGAAAACAGCCGCCATATGAGAGATATTGCGAGCAGGTAACTTCCATATGGCATTGGCAATCATAGCCACTTGCACTGATAACACCCCGATAGCTAAACAACAGCGTACATTGAAAAACCCCTTGACCGGTAACTGCTTCTGTTGAGGAGTGGTGCCTATCACTTTAGCAATCAAGTCAAACAACGGTTCAACCGAACTGCGACGTTTGCTTAAACAGAGACACTGCTTGGGTTGGTTGATAAATCGATGATACGCCTTGGCAAACCGTCCCTTTGTCCATCTAAGTGCCGGGGTAATCAAAGCGACTTGTGCCTTCGCCCAACGACGGATACGGTCTGCTTGGGTATAGGCATCATCGGCAGTGAGTGTCTGCGGTGAAAGTTGTGTCAGAATCTCAGACGCTTTAGCATCTATCGCCCAACTTTCGGAGACCGACGCACGGTGCACAGTTATCAGTGTTGGGAACGCACCTTGTGTGCAGATAATGTGAAGTCCGTAGCCATAGACCCAGCCATGATAACCACTCTTGCTCCACGTGGCATCGGTGTCGAGGTTGCGTAGATGTTTAGGTACTTTTCCTGCTTTGCGGTCAGTTTGATGCCAGACGGGTCCTCGTGCCTTAAATAAACTTTTGTCGGCTACCAGATGAGCCAAGTTGAATTGTTGGGACAAGTCAGTGGCATACTGACCGATAAACAATACAAATGCCTCTATCACTTCATATAATGCCTTATAGCGACGTGCAATCGTGGTTCGATGAGGGGGCTGTTGCCACCCCAGCATTTGTAACACTTCTGGGTGATTGATTAGCCACCGCCATTGCGTTTTGAAGCCATAGATGCCGTGAAACTGCATCAACATGAAGAAAATGATAAACGAGGTGGTTGAATATGTCAATGGTTTTGCGTGTGTGACACCTGGTTTGTCAATACGGTGTTGCATAAACTGCTCAAAGAGTTGCATAATAAGAGTGACATAATCAGCCAACATTGGTCTTTGTACCATATTGGGGCTCCTTTTGCTATGATAACAATAGGAAACCCTTTTGGCTTGATTATGTCAACTATATTTATGCACACCCCTCATGTAGTTGATTGTAAGAGTGGTTTCAGTTCAAATTAGAAAGGCAACATCAATCGCTTATTTCTGGTTGCCAGTATATACAAGAATATGGAGCCAGAAAATTATCGGTGTATTCTCCTGGTAAGGGCACCCGAAAATGAGAATAATCACTATCTTCAAATATTGAACAAGTCAGGACTCTGGGAAGTCTATTGCGGCACGGAAATCTATCCGAAGGTGTTGGAATATTCTGGCTTTGATTTAGGTGCATGGATGCAAGAAAACATCGCTTGGACAGATGATGTGACCCTCCAACTCCTAAACCACCTTGAACAAAACAACTTAGTTAGATACTTGACATGGTGATTCCAAGACCCCAACGGTATAAAGATACGCTTCAGGCTCACTATACCGCTTCGCCCGATATTGTTTCATATATGGTTTCTCGGCTTAAACCAACCGAAGCTGATTCTATATGGGAACCTTGTGCAGGAGCTGGCCACTTGATAGATGGAATCATTCAGTTAGTTCCAAATTCGCAAATTCGAGCGTCTGAGTTTGATCAGCAAGCATCGGCAACTCTCAGGGGAAAATACAAGAGATTCCAAAACATTGAAGTCGTACACGAGGATGCGCTTGAACTCGGTCATACCTCCTTATTTGAGCCAGAAATCAGTTTCACCTGCATAATCGCGAATCCGCCGTATGGGGCCTATCAATCTCATCAGAGAAAAACAGTTCTCAAGAAGCAATATCCAGGGCTCTATGTACGTGATACCTATGGTGTTATCCTTTATCACTGCTTTCGTTTGCTACAATCTGAAGGACGTTTGGTGTTCATTATCCCGGATACGTTTCTATGGCTTCACCGCCACGATTTTCTGCGCAGGACTTTACTCAGTGAATCAACCATCGAAGAGATTGTATTGTTCCCATCGAAGTTCTTTCCAGGAATCAGTTTTAGATATTCTGGGCTATGTATTATCTCTTTAATCAAGCGGTTTCCTCAAAAAACACATCGAATACGAATAATTGAGAACCTCGCGGATGAACATATTTTGATGGAACTTGCTCTGGGGTATGAGCGACAAGCACGGTGTTTAATCACAAATGTTCGGCAGAAGGAGATCTTGTCACGTTCCCATGTGGAACTTGTAAGACCATCGCAGAACGGTAGGATTATGCTCAGTAGCGAGGCCAACCTGGCTTTGGGCGACGTTGCTGAAGTTCGCACGGGCTTTTACTCAGGCAACGACCGTCACTGGGTACGACGCGCTAACGCTGATGTGCCGCGCTCAAAATCTTTTGAAGATGTGCACCCGGACAGGGTTTCCGCGCTCACAAAACCGCCGCTTTGTGGTATTGATGTGCCGCGCTGTTTCATTCCGATATTACGAGGCGGAGCGGCTCGCTTCGTAAGACAGACGCAATGGTACGTTGATTGGAGCATACATGCCGTTTCTGAATATCGAAAACCGGGGGAAAACCCGGCTCGGTTTCAGAATTCCCAGTACTATTTTTCGCAGGGAATTGGCGTTCCAATGGTTGCTTCAGCACGGCTCACGGCGGCGTTACTTGAGTATCGACTGTTTGATCAAGGTATCGTTGGTATTTTCCCCAAAGATGAACGACTCCTGATGTACCTTCTCGGATTCTTAAATACCGAACTTGCAACGAAACAGTTTCGTCAGATTAACCCGACGGTCAACAATTCAGCAAACTACTTGAAACGCATGCCTATTGTGAGTCCGACCGATTCAGAACTGAAACAGTGTAACAACTCCGTATCTAAGGCAATAAAAGAATCTCGAAAATATGGAGATGTGTCGGAAGCAACACTGAGCGAAATAGAAAATGTTTATTACAAAATATGGTGTAAGCGAGAAAGATCTCAAACTTGAACAGCATCAAGCGAGTGTATAACCATGAATACATCCCCGACCCAAACAAGCCGTAACTTTGACGCTTGGCAGAAGCCTCTATTGCGTTATCTGCTCCAAGAGACGAATACCTTCGTCACTTGTGTGGAATTGGTGACCTCGCGCGGCATTATCACTGAGCGCAATGGGCGACGGGTACTGGAACTCGCACGCAAACTGACCGAACACCCGCATATCCACGCCTTGAGCATCACCGACAATCCGGGTGGAAATGCGATGCTGAGTCCGGATATCCTGGGGACAGATCTCATCTCCCGTGGGCAGGAGGTCATCATCCACCTCTCCTGCAAAGACTGGAACCGCAACGCCCTTCAGAGTCGTGGATGGCAGCTTGCCAGCGAAGGATTCAACAACGTGCTGGCGTTGTCGGGCGACTACCCCGTCAGCGGTTACGAAGGACAGGCGGGCGCGGTATTTGACATTGACTCGGTTGGGCTTCTGAAGATGTTCTCCGACATGAACGCCGGTATGCAGGTTGAGGTCGGGAAGAAAGCGGAGACTTTGAAGTCCACCCGTTTCTTTCTGGGCGCGGTGGTCAACAACCACAAACGCTATGAACGCGAGGTGATGCCGCAGTATTTCAAGTTGGCGAAAAAGATCGAGAATGGCGCGGCGTTTATCATCAACCAGATCGGCTACGATTCGCGCAAGCAGGACGAGTTGGTCAAGTATATGGCGATGCACAATCTAAACGTACCGGTGCTTGGCAACGTCTATGTCCTGAGCCGGACTGCAGCGCGTTATTTTAACAGGGGGAATATCCCCGGCGTCACTGTGACCGACGAGTTGCTCGATCTGGTTGAGAAACAGGCGCGGTCGAAAGACAAGGGCAAAGTGTTCTTCCTGGAGTTTGCCGCCAAGCAGTGCGCAATAGCGAAGGGGCTAGGCTATCGCGGCGTCTACTTGGGCGGACATCTGAGATACCGTGACTACGAGAAAATCCTGAAGCTGACGGAACGTTTTGGCGAGGATGACTGGAAAGACTTCGCGGCGGAGATCTGCTTCTGCTACCCCGACGAATTTTTCTTCTTTGAACCGGAGGCGGAGACGAGGCTCAGTTCAACGCAGATTAATCGAGATTATCTTTTTTCAAAACGCCCACAAGCCTTGAAGGCAGCCAGGCAGGAAATCCCCTTGAGCTATAAAATTAACCGTGTCGTCCACGATAAGTTCTTTGAAGCGGGGGGCCTGGGGTTCAAAATTGGAGAGCGATTCTCTCAGACGGTCGAAGACGCTGGCGAAGGCGTCCAGAAAGCCGCTCACGGTTTGGAGCAGGCGGTTAAAATTGCGACATTCGATTGTCAGGACTGCGGCGACTGCTCGTTGCCGGATATCGCGTTTCTCTGTCCTGAGTCTCAGTGTGTGAAGAACCAGCGCAACGGTCCCTGCGGCGGCACCCGTCAGGGAAAGTGCGAGGTGGGGGAGAAGGACTGCATCTGGGCGCGGGCTTATGACCGCCTCAAAGCCTACGGCGAAGAGGAGAAGATGCTGGAAGGCCCAGTCATCTTCAAGAATGGCGCGTTGAAAGGCACCAGCGCCTGGGCAAATACTTTTCTGAAGCGAGACCATCATGCTCAGAAAAAATCGTAACGTAAAGCGTAAAAGGAGATTCGGTCTCTTTTCTTCTTATACCGTTTCTGAATAATTTGCCGCACGATTCGGACAGAAAGCGCAGAGACAATGAGAAAGTGAGAGGGGGAGAAAGTGAGGGAAGAAGAGACAATAGGAAAGTGAGAAAAGACAAAGACAGGGAGTTGCTTCTTCTGCTTTTGCTCACTTTCATACCTGCTCACTCGTTCCCTCGTTTCAACAACGCGTTACTCTTTATCAAAATTGGTATTACGTTTTACGCATGAGGAGTTGAAGATGAAACTAAACGGTCGAGATTTTATCATTATTGGCGAGAATGTCCATACGACTCGCGTGGTACGTCGAAAAGGAAAACTGGTTACGAACAACCCTGAAGGGGTTGAATCTGTCCGCTACTTGGACACAAACAAAAAACGTTGCTATCTTGTCATCCCCGAATCTATCAAAAAATCCCAGGAGTATGAGGAGGGGCGCGTCAAACACGTCATCATCGCTGTTCAGGGGGCGATGTCGGGTGAAGAACCCCACGCCAGCGAAGGTCTGGAATACATACGCAAAATCGTCCAACGGCAGGTTGATGCCAACACTGATTTTCTTGATGTGAACGTGGATGAAATTTCGTGGCGCCTTGCGGAGCAGAAGGAAGCGATGCACTGGCTAGTACAAACTGTCCAGCAGATGACCGATACGCCTTTGTCGGTCGATTCATCCAACACAGAGATTATCGCGGCGGGGCTTGAAGTGTATGATAATCGCGTCGGGCGGGCGTTGCTGAACTCCGCCTCGCTGGAGCGTCTGGAGGCACTGGATTTGGCCAAACAGTACGATACCAAGGTTATGGTGACAGCAGCCAGCGAATCCGGCATGCCACAGACTCCTGAAGAACGAGTCGACAACGCCTCACGCATCATCAATGCTGCTCAGGACAAGGGGATTGCGATTGAAGATATCTTTGTTGACCCCCTGTTCTTCCCGATTGGTGTGGATACGGAGAATGGCAACCACGCCTTTGAGGCCATCCGGCGGCTTCGTGATAAGTATGGTCCCAACATCCATATCAGCGGTGGATTCAGCAATGTCTCCTTCCAGATGCCATGCCGCCGTCTGATTAACGATGTGTTTATGCTTTTGGCGATTGAAGCCGGCACGGATAGCGGAATTATCGACCCGGTGACCAGCAATCCGCAAAAGGTCTTCGCTATCGATCGAGATTCCAGATCCTATCGGCTAACTGAGGACGTGTTGCTAGGTAAAGATCGTTTTTGCCGGAAGTTTCTGCGTGCCTACCGCAAGGGGGAATTGGAGGTTAGCTGACAATGGCAATCTATCAAATCCTGTACTGGAAAGATATTCCCGCTCAGATCAGAGTCTTTGAAGGCAGAAAGCCAATCTCGCGACAAATGCCCGACCGTTTTCAGGTCGCCATCGATCGCATGGCGATGGAAGAGGGTTTAGCCGGAAGCGACGATTATCTGGATGAATGGCAATGGACCAAAAAAATGGAACGCCCCGGCGATCCGGAGGAAGTTCTGAGCGCACTCTTACAGGAGCTTGAGACGGAATACGATGATAAGGTACGAAAACGAAAGGGATAATCTTGTTCTCGCCAAACGTGACCTGTTTTTACCGGATGAAAAAGCCGAATCCCAATGGAGGGCTTCGGCTTTTTTGATGAATAGACCTAAGCTCAAGGGTACAATAGAAAGGAATTCTCATGCCCACGTTCCAACCCGATACCCTCCGGCAAATTGGCTACGAACTCTTTGAAGCCACCGGTTGCACACCGGAAGACACCCGAGCAGTGGTTGATCACCTGATCGAATCCAATCTCTTTGGACACGACTCCCACGGTGCCATCCGGTTCTACGAATACGCCCGTGCGATTCGGGATGGCCGGTTTCAGTCCTGCGCCACGCCCGAGGTCGTGAGCGACAACCCCTGCGCCGCGGTAGTAGACGCCCACGGCGCTTTGGGACAGGTCGGAGCGACTTTTGCGATAAAGGTTGCGATTGAAAAGGCACAGCAACACGGCACCGGCGCCGTGGCATTGCGAAATACGAGTCATATCGGCCGTGCGGGAGCCTATCCCTTGATGGCGGCTCGGAATGAGATGATAGGACTTGCCTTCGTCAACGCCGGGCATCTCGGCTACCAGATTGCACCCTTCGGCGGCATTGACGGTCGCCTCAGTACAAACCCGATCGCGTTTTCTGCCCCGCGCCGTAACGGTGACCCAATCTTAGTCGATATGACCACCTCCGTGGTTGCTGAAGGCAAGATCCGGGTTGCTATCAACCAGGGGGCGCAGGTGCCTGAGGGCTGGATCATCGATTCGCAGGGCAACCCCACGACGGATCCGAACGACTTTAAGGGGCATCCACCGGGGGCAATCCTTCCAATGGGCGGTGTTGTGGCGCACAAAGGTTACGGACTTAGCTTTGTGGTGGAACTCCTGGCCGGAACTCTCAGTGGTCAGGGGTGTGCTGCCGGCGAGCGCACAATGGTCAGCAACGGTGTGCTCTTCACGGTCTATAACATCACGCACTTCACAGATCTCGACGCCTACTACGACGAGGTAGGGTCCTTCATCCGGCACGTCAAATCCAGCCGCCTCGCCCCTGGGTTTCAGGAGATTCTGAGTCCCGGTGAACCCGAGTTCCGCAACGCCTTGCGAAAGAAGGTCGAGGGTATTGAGATTGATGAGACAACTTGGGCATCTATCTGTGAGGAGGCACGTGCCTTCGGTCTCGACCCGGAGCGTTGGACGACGGAGTAGAAATTCCCCTCGCTGGATTCGATAGATCTAGCAAGAAAGGAGTGAATCGAAGTAGGATGAAAACTTTTTTGAAACGTCAGAGGATTTTAGATGAAGACATTCTTGGATAGATTGAAAGAGCCCACCCCAATGATTTATGACGGTGGGTTTGGCTCACAATTATTTACTGTGGGCATCGCGTTGACAAACAGCGCCCTTGCAAACGAATTGCACCCGGAAACTATCATCGACATTCATTCGGCTTACATTGAAGCGGGCGCTGACGCAATCGGAACGAACACATTTGTCGCTTCTCCCCTGCACCTCGAAATGGCAGGAAAAAATGCATCCGAAGCTGAGAAGATTGCAAGGCAGGCTGTGACACATGCGAAAGCAGCCGTTGAAAAAAGCGGCAAGGAAGTATATATCGCGGGTTCAATTGGGCCATCGCCCGGTGCGATTGAAGCCGACAGCGGCGGCGTCGATTTTGGAATTCCGAATGCAGTTGTTAGAGATGCTCATGAACGGGTAATGAATGCCCTGGCAGAACGAGGGATTGACTTTTTTTGTATTGAAACCATGTTCTCCGCAAAGGAGGCGGCAATCGCTGTTGATGTCGCAAGAAAAACGGGGCTTCCAGTTGCCGTGAATATGACGTACAAGTATACAAAGGATCGGCACACCGGAAAGGTAATATACAAAACGGATTGGGGGCATTCGGCTGCATCTTTATTAGAAATCTTATCCGAAGGCGAATTTTCCAACGGAGACAATCTGATCGATGACGTTCACATCTTAGGTCTGAATTGTGGCGCAGAATCAAGGCGGGATGAACACACTGGAATGCCTTATGCGATAAACGGAATCCGGCAGTTGCGTGAAGCGATGGAAGAGATGGGAGTTAATTCTAAACGGATGATGGCTTATCCCAATGCGGGTATGGCGCGTTTAGACGAAAATCAACGGACATATTGGCCCCAAGTGCCAGAGGAGATGTCCCCTTACCTACCAGAGTTGATCAAGGAGGGGACTTATCTGATCGGTGGCTGTTGTGGTACAAACCCCGCGCACGTCAAGGCGTTTCGAGAAACTTTATCTCAGCTAGGATGAACAGGTCCGGATGTTGATCAACGAGGCGAGTACCAAAAATTTCACATCGTAGTTCGAGAGTGTTTACTTATGGATAGTTTTATGGTATCGGTGTCTCTGATTAGTTACAGATTTATCAAAACGGATTTGAAGGCGAATCATTCTTCAACAACAATGGATCAAAAGGCAATGTTCCCTTCTAAGTAAATGCAACCTACCCAAACCGAGAAAAGATGAAAACACTACTCCCTTGAACCGGGCGTGAAATGGAGAAGTGGAGTCCCTCAATGACTTTAGATAAACTATTAGGACAATGCGAATCGCCAATAGAAGGCCGTCTACTACAGAATCTATATCCTTCTCTCGCACCCCATGAGCGTGAGGACTTGGTCGCACAATACTATATTGACAGTGTAAGTGTACGGACACGACTTGATTTTGCATTCTTAAAGGGAAAAGTGGCAATCTATTGTGATGGATATGATATAATGGTCCCCAATATTCGGGCCAGGAGTTAAGTAAGAAATAACGTCTAACTCCCGTCCACCAATGGAGGTCTGAATATGTCAACCAAACGGATTCGGCATACTGCCAAATTCAAGTTTCAAATAGCCGTTGAAGCCATCAAGCCCGATAAAACTATCAACCAATTGGCAAGCGAGCATCAGTTGCACCCAAGCCAAATCAGCCAATGGAAGAAACAGTTGCTTGAACAAGGTAGCGATATTTTCGCTACCAACCCGACCCAGCGACAGCGTGAGCAAAATGACAGGGAGTCGAGCCTGTATGAGCAAATGGGGCGGTTGAATATGGAACTCGACTGGTTGAAAAAAAAAGCTGCCTCAAGCCGCTGAACAGAGACGGGCACTCGTTGAACCCGACCACCTGAAACTGAGTATCCGTCGTCAGTGTGAATTGCTCGGTTTTTCCCGGTCAACCCTCTACTGTCAACCGGCTACAGAGTCAGCAGACAATCTGCATCTGATGAGACAAATAGATGAGCACTATCTGCAAACCCCTTTCTATGGGAGTCGTCGAATGACACAACATCTTAAGCGGCTTGGCTACCGTGTGAACCGCAAACGCATCCAGCGACTGATGCGTTTGATGGGTATAGAAGCGATTTATCCCAAACCCTCAGCCATCAACAGCGAGCATCGGATTTACCCATACCTATTACGGGACTATGAGGTGACCGCTGCCAATGAGGTCTGGTCGGCTGACATTACCTATATCCCGATGGATAAAGGGTTTATGTATCTGGTGGCGATACTCGACTGGTATAGTCGTTACGTCATCACTTGGGAGTTATCCAATAGTCTATCAGGGCAGTTCTGTCTCGACGCTTTGCATCACGCATTATCTGGGGCAACCCCCATCATCTTCAATACTGACCAAGGTGTCCAGTTTACAGCCAATGCTTTCACCGATACGGTCGAAGCCGCTAGTATTGCTATGAGTATGGACAGCGTGGGGAGAGCCATTGACAACATTTACATTGAGCGGTTTTGGCGAAGCGTCAAGTATGAAGATGTTTATCACAAACTTTACCAAACAGGGCAAGCCCTGTTTGATGGATTAACTCAATATATCCGTTTCTATAATCAACAGCGACCTCACCAGAGTCTAAATTATGCTACCCCGGCTGAGGTCTATCTGAGCTAAAGCAGTGTCAGTTTATCTCAAATATCTTACTTATTTTTCCTGTATTTTGGCCTCGACAATGGGTCCACTTTATGAGTATCACTCAGACAAAGAAGCGTTTCGTGTGGATCGAGAACAGTCAAGGGAGTTACAGTTACTGGGTTGGGTTGTATTAAGATTCACAGGAAGTGAAATTAACTCCGATATTGATACCGTTGTTGACACTATTCAGCGAGCAATCAAGAAACAAGCCATAAAGCGGGATTATGACCACGCCATTGAAGACCTTACTAAAGCAATACAACTGAAGCCTGATTCTGCCTCCCTCTATCGCAAGCGTGGGTTAGCTTATCAGCAGAAAGGCGATCTTGCCCTTGCTGACGAAGACTTCACCAAAGTAATAGAATTGAAACGCGATTATGCCGAAGCCTACGTCTTGCATGCGCATAATTACTCTCTAAAGCGGGATTATGACCACGCCATTGAAGACCTTACTAAAGCAATACAACTGAAGCCTGATTCTGCCTCCCTCTATCGCAGGCGTGGGTTGGTTTATCAGCAGAAAGGCGATCATGCCCTTGCTGACGAAGACTTTGACAAAGGAAGAATGCTCTGAAACGCACAACGAAAAGCTAAACGAACCCAAAAGGAGCGTTGATTATGACACAAGACAGCCAAAAGATTCGCGGATCCACAGAAGATAATCAGTGGAAACGAAAGGTCAAAGAACGTGATGGAAAATGTCGTGCATGTGGGGCGTCCCTTAACCTCCAGGTACACCATATCAAACCGTTAGAAAAATATCGTACTTTGCTACTGAATTTGATAATGGCATCATACTCTGTGGGAACTGCCACACGCGTTTGAGAGGAAAAGAAGAAAGCACCAATCTTAAAACGATTGTGCTTGATACGCAAATCGATGAACAGTTAAAGTAGCTCAACGGTAAATTTTGCGATTATCTGGAACCTTTGTTAAAATCAGATGATCCAGACACAAGGAATAACGCAGTTTTTGATCTGTTGGTTCAACTCCAAATTTATCCTGATTCACTTAATCAATTTCTTCCCCTTATCGAACGTTTCCTAAACAAGGAAAATGAATCTGATGAAGCGCTTGCCGAACAGATAATAGTCGGATTTCTTAAATACAACTCAAGCAAGGCGGCGTCACAAATTGTTTGCGAATACGAAGAACGGATTGAAGCCGAAAAACACAAACGGAACATGGAACCGGAAGTATAAGGTGTTCCAAACGATGAAGAGGCGGCCAAATGGTTTCGCAAAGCCGCTGAACAAGGACATCCTGAAGCACAGTATCGCCTTGGCAAGATGCATGCAGAAAGCAAGGTCGTTGTTAAAGACGATGGTGAAGGAACCGAATCGTTACCCAAAACCGATGAACAAAACCATGTCAAAGACAGCATTAGCCGTGACAGGGAATATATCGAATTTTGGGCACCGATCCGCAAAAAAGATCCACTATTTAAAGGAGAGCCTATAAGTTGCGATTGGCTTCGAAAAGACATTAAGAAGGTGCATCTGGAGCTCTACGTTCTCAATCACGATTGCTATGTTAAGTTGGTATTTCGTATGGAAAACAGATTGGAACGTCGGGATGAGGTCATGAAGTTATTCCCAAAATCGGAATACAGTTACGAATATAGGAAAGCAAAAAAGTCTGTATCAGTCAGATTCCCTGTCCTTAATAAGGGAAAGGAAGACCGGGGCGATTGGAATGAAATCCGCGAGAAATTGGTCAACATGGGATCCAACATCTACAATCGGATTAAGAAATCTAATCTGCAGTAAGTCATATAATAACAGAACTTAAGAGCCTGTTGTGTTCTGCTTTGACAGGCTACTTGGAAATGTTTTTGCTAGCAGCGGAGGGCTGTACTGCCATCGGAAATTTAGCCCATTGTCTAAACCAAGATTGTGATACAATGACAGTCAGATTGAAAGGAGAATCCGATGGCAAAACGAAGAAGATTCACACCCCAATTTAAGGCGGAAGTCGTTATTGAGGCACTTACCAACCAAAGTTCACAAGCGCAACTCTGTCGACAACATAACCTCAGCGAAGAACAACTATCAAAGTGGAAACACCAACTCCTTGACAACGCAGCGATTCTCTTTGAATCCACTGATAAGCAATCCAACGACTCTAAAGAGCGGATTGCTCAACTGGAGCAACTCCTCGGTCGATTGACCCTAGCATTAGACATCCAAAAAAAGCCTCGACTTGGCTGACTTGAATCGGTTTCAAAAGCGACAGATGGTTGAGGCTTTACAGACCGATTACTCGGTTCGACACATTTGTGAGGTTCTCGGCTTCAATCAGAGCAGTCTCTATTATCAATCTAAAAGCGACCCCTTAGAGCTAGTGCTACGAGATGAAATCGAAAAACTATCTGCCCGTTATCCGAAATATGGCTATAGGCGTATCACGCAGTTGCTGTTGCGTATGGGATACACGGTCGGTTACCGACGCATCGCCCGATTGATGAAAGCGGATAATCTGTGGGTCGCCGTAAAATGTGGCAGTCAAACCACCCAATCGTTTGACTGTGTTGGTCAATCGGTCAATCGGGTTGAGAATCTTGACATCTGTCGAAGCAATCAAGTTTGGGTCGGTGATATTACCTATGTCCGACTCAAAGGACAATTCGTCTATGTTTCGGTGTTAATCGATGTCTTGACCCGAATGATAAGAGGTTGGCAGATGAGTCGGCACTTGACACAACCTCTCACATTAAGACCGTTGCAACAGGCATTAAGCCAAAGCATTCCAGAAATTCATCATAGCGACCAGGGAGTTGAGTATCTTCCGACAGCCTATATTTCCACGCTTATCGGTCATGGGGTTGAGATTTCCTTAGCGCATTGGGGGTGTCCGTGGGAGAACGGCTATGCTGAGAGGCTGATAAGAACCCTCAAGGAGGAAGAGGTCCATCTCAATGACCACGATGATATAATGGATGCCAGAGCGCGAATCGGTCATTTTATTGGACAGGTTTATAACCAGAAACGACCTCACTCGGCGTTAGGGTATTTGACGCCAGTTGAATTTGAGCAAAAACACTTGTCTTAACTTTGATGATTTCTGGTCTAAATTAACGTTGGCACTTCAGCCATCTGTTGATCTTTTCACGGCGACGGATCTGTTCAATGGTTGGTCCACTGTTCGATCGTGGCATAAATCTTGGTTTCTTCCTCCTAATTGAATTTGTTATTTTCTCAGGCTTACCCTTATCCAGTAACAGCGCCTTCAGATGCTGAAGAGACGAGACGCGCGTATTTCGCCATCACGCCGCGAGTGTAAGGCGGGGCTGGCGACGTCCAGTTGTCGAGTCGCGCTCGGATCTCCTCGTCCGAAAGTTCAACGTTGATTCGAAGCGTTTCGGCGTCAATTACAACGGTGTCGCCGTCACGTAATATCGCGATTGGCCCACCGTGTGCCGCTTCCGGCGCAATGTGGCAAACCATAAAGCCGTGCGTGGCGCCAGAAAACCGGCCGTCCGTTAAGAGAGCGACATCTTCACCCAGTCCAGCCCCGACGATTGCGGCGGTGACACCGAGCATTTCTCGCATACCGGGGCCACCGGCGGGGCCTTCATAGCGGATGACAACCACATCACCCGGCTGGATGGCTCCGCCCTTAATCGCCGCGAAGGTGTCTTCTTCACGTTCAAAGATACGCGCGGGGCCTCTATGGACAATCCTATCATGGCCGGCTAACTTAATTACACAGCCGTCGGGGGCGAGGTTGCCTCTGAGAATCGCAAACCCACCGGTTGGCTTGATTGGATTCGATATGGGACGGACAACTTCCTGTCCTTCCTCTTCGAGAGCCTGAGTGGCTTCCTCACCGATGGTTTTTCCCGTCACGGTGAGTTCATCGGTGTAGAGAAGTCCGGCTTCCATCAGCCGTTTGGCGACAAGTTGAATGCCACCCGCACGGTGCAGGTCCGCGGCGACAAAACGACCGCCGGGTCTGAGGTCTACAAAAATCGGCGTCCGCGATCTGATTTCTTCAAAGTCGTCGATTGTCAGCGGTATATTTGCTTCGTGTGCAATTGCGAGCAGATGAAGGACGCCATTCGTCGAGCCGCCTGTTGTTGCAACTGAAGCAATCGCGTTTTCGAGCGAACGACGGGTGATAATCTGGCTTGGTCGTCGATCAGCCGCCAGCATGTCCATAACCAACTCGCCAGCTTGGAATGCAACGTCGTCTTTATTCCCATCCACTGCTGGGACACTGCCGCTTCCCATTGGCGCCATGCCGAGGATTTCGACAGCGGTTGCCATCGTGTTGGCGGTGTATTGTCCGCCGCACGCCCCCGGTCCGGGACAGCCTTTGCTAATCAGGTCGTCGAGGGCTTCAACGGTGATTTTGCCCGTAGCGTGCACCCCCACCGCCTCGAAAACCTCCATGATCGTTACATCTTTCCCCTGGAAGCGGCCAGGCATGATTGACCCGCCGTAAAGCGTCAGTGAGGGGACATCCAAACGGGCAAGCGCCATCATTGTTCCGGGAACGGTTTTGTCGCATCCACAGAGCGCAACAACCGCATCAAACATGTTACCGCGGCAGACGAGCTCAATGGAATCCGCAATTATCTCCCGACTGATGAGCGATGCCTTCATCCCCTCGGTGCCCATCGTGATTCCGTCTGAAATACTTACCGTGTTAAATTCGAGAGGGGTTCCTCCAGCCGCACGGATTCCTTCCTTCACCTTCGCAGCGAGATGGCGAAGGTGGTAGTTACAGGGACCAATCTCGATCCATGTGTTGGCAACACCGATGATCGGCTTATCCAGATCTTCTGGCTTGAGTCCGTCCTCACCAAACATCAGCATCGCTCGCGCCGCCGCCCGATCTGGTCCATCTGTAATCGCATAGCTCTGGCGTTTGAGTTCATTTCTCATATTTTGCTGTATCTCCAATTATGTGTATTTCAGTCAATCATACTCAACAAAATCCCTAAAATTTTATCCACATCACCAAGATAATATTCCCCTATGTCAACATAGACGATTTGATCTTCAAGTTTCAGAAATTTCCAAACGTTTCCTGTTGTGACAACACCATAGATTGTAGAAATCCCTTTTTCCCCCTGTTCATTGAACAATTTTGCGGCAACCATTTCCGCGACACATCGCCCAATTTCTCTAATGATATTTTTCATTTTTGGCTTCGGCAACAACAATCACCGGTGCTTTGATAAAGAGCTGCTCTGGCGATCGGCTGATGATAAAATCGCACACCCCGGTCAACCCTTTTTCTTTGTCCACATTGAATGGACGTCCAGAAAACAGGCTAATCGAGGGTACTGCCAAGTCTCGGAATTCGAGCAGAATTGGCGCAGCGATCATTTCCGATCGAGATTTTTCGGTGTTGATCGCCAGCGCCAGGGAAGACATTTCTTGCGAGCGTTTGGTCGAGCAGATCGCTGGTTTTGACTCCCTCCACCGTAGAAAACAGATCGTTTGTTTCATCAGTTTGTAATTGAAATGCTTCCTGTGCCTCTAGTCTTGATAAAAATCCGATCGACAGTTGAATATGCTTGAACCTTTCCTGGTTTCAAGAACTTTGTTGGAGACCTACTCAAGCAATACGATACCACTTTGTTATATCGGCTTCACGCGGAACAACGGCTGATCAAACTCAACAGCAGTGGCGTTTTCAACGAGGATCTCAAGGATTTCACACGGAAAGCCCGGTGTAACCGGGTTAAAGATTTTCATCGCTTCAATCAAGCATAAGGTATCCTCTTCGGAGACGACCGTCCCGACCTCTACATAGAGTGGCTCTTCCGGTGATGGCGACTGATAAAACAAGCCTGGCATCGGCGATCGAATGATTTCTCCCGCTTCCTGTGGTAGCTGCACGGCTGAAGAGGACACAGAAGACTCTGTTTGCTGTATTTCCGACGAGGATACCGCATTGGTTTGATGGAGAAAGGAGGAAGGCACGAAATTACCGTCGCGCCGAACCTTCAAGGTAATTTCGCCCTCGTGCAGGTAGACCTCCATCAGATCCCGGTCCTCCATGATTTCGCAGACTTGCTGGAGCAGATCTATGGCGGATGACGATTTATTTTCGGGCATGGCTTAAACCCTCTCTACATACGTTCCTGTGCGGGTATCAACCTTGATTGTCGTCCCATTTCCGACAAACAGGGGAACCTGGACAACGCCGCCTGTTTCCAATGTCGCTGGCTTTGACCCGCCGCTAGCGGTATCGCCGCGCACACCAGGGTCTGTTTCGACAATTTTGAGTTCTACAAATGTCGGCAATTCGATCGTCACTGGCGTATTCCCGTCAACTTTGACCTTAATCGTTTCTCCTTCCTTGAGAAACTTTAGCCCATCGCTAACAAGATCTTCTGATAGTGCGTGTTGCTCAAAAGTCTCGTTGTCCATAAAATGCAATAGATTTCCATCACTATACATGTACTGCATTTCACAATCTTCAAGACGAACGGTTTCGATCGTATCTTTTGAGCGGAACGTCCGATCGATCACCGCTCCATCGGTGACCCGCTTGAGCTTGGTGCGAGCGAATGCGCCGCCTTTGCCGGGCTTGACATGTTGACAATTCACGATGATGTAAATAACGTTATTGAGCCTGATGACTAAACCATTTCGTAAATCATTGAGCGTTGCCATAAAACTCTCCTTAAATCAATTATAATTTAATAACGTGTGCAAGCCAAACAAACGCCTTCGACATCGAACGGATTTTACAAATCGATGCCTGTTGCGCCTATAATGAGCATCGTTTTGGGATTTTGTACATACCCAATAATAGAAGCGTTTTTGATGACGACCGAAGAAGGCACAGATAGTTCGACCTGTCCATTGACTGCTTTGCTGAACTCAATCGTTTCAAATGCCCGCACGACGTTTTCATGTTTTAATGTACGCCCGCTATTTTCGCCGCTTCGAATATGCTGTGTAATTTCGCGCTCAACCAAAGTGACATGCAATACACTTTGCCCTGGAGCCTTGGACACCTTAAATTCAACGACCACTTTACCGGAGTCAAGCTTTGCACGCGGTTTTAATATCACATTGACCCCGTCGTGCGAACGGGATTGCTTCAACGCTGAGTTGATTGCCGAAGTTCCTCGTCTTCGATCGGAACCCACAAATGCTTGCGTTCCATTGACAATCATTTGTGGCGTGTAAATCCGTCCTGAATGCGTAACTTGAGCGTATCTTCTTTGACGGTTTGAATAACGGCTATCACTAAATGGGTCCTTCCATCCAAGATAATTCCAGTAATCTACATGAAAAGCCAAGGCAAAAATCTGTTGATTTTCTTTACGGGCGCCCTGCTCGATTTCGCTGAGAAACTTCTCAGCCGGCGGACAACTGGATCACCCTTCTGATGTAAATAATTCCACGACAGCGAATGGGAGTGGCGCTCGTTGAGCGACAGAATTAGAATCGTTTCTTCCTGACAATTGAGCTTGAGCACTGCCCCACAGAATCAAAAGTAAGAGTAGGCAGGCAATTTGCGAGAACAAACCTTGAATCTTCATTGTTGCTCCCTCTTTAGTATAAATTGCTACTCTGAGCAAGGCATCTCACCAAACACGGTCACAAAGCCCTCCGCTTCGTTCAGAGTGATATTGCTTTATATCATCTTCGTTGAGAACTTCGCATCCTGCGGCGGTAAACCACCAACCACATCACTATCGTGGCTGGTTCCGGGAACGAGTCCGCCGTGAAGTTGTTAAAGTTGAAGCCGCTACCACTTACATAGGAGAGAACAACCTCCTGTCCAATGGCAACTCTATTATCGGTCGAGAAGTCAAAAACGTCATCTCCAAATCTCATTTCCTAGCTCCAGTAGGATGTTTTTTTAATTTGAAGTTGCTGCAATTACGTTAAGTTATCCTCAATTCCCTTTTTTGCTACACTATTATTTTGGCATAAAAGAGCAGTAAAGTCAAGAAGGTTAATCAATGTTTAACGGAAAAATGGAGAAATGTCTTTGGAAGCAACTCGTCCTCGATTAGATCGAAACAGCACGCAATTTGGACGACAGTCGGCAGATTGTGCTATTCAATCACCCCACCTCCTAAACAGATTCCACCGTCATAAAATACAGCAAATTGACCCGGCGCAATCCCCGAATCTTTAGTCGATATTCTTACAGCCAGGAGTTTTTCATCGATGGTTTCGATCGCGCAGTCATTCAGATAGGGACCATGACGAATTTTAACATGGAGTTCATGCTTCTCAGGTTTTCCAGAAATCCAGTTTACATCGGCAACAGTAAATTGATTTCTGGCACACCAATCGTGGTAATCCTTATGAGAAACATAAACGATGCTATTTCCCGTGTCCTTCTTGACCACATACCACGGACCACCGCTTAATCCTAACCCCTGACGCTGACCAATGGTATAGAACCAAAATCCGCGGTGTTGTCCAAGGACAGCCCCGGATTCCAGTTCGATAATATCTCCTATCTTTTCGCCCAGATGAAATTTGACGAAATCCGGGTGTTTTATTTTTCCCAAAAAACAGATTCCTTGACTGTCTTTACGGTCTTTATTGGGTAAATCGAACTTTTGAGCCAGCACCCTGACCTCCTTTTTCCACAGATGCCCAATGGGGAAAAGGATTCGGCTTAATTGCGCCTGGCTTAAACCCAATAAAAAGTAGGTTTGGTCTTTTACCGGATCTGGGGCTCTTTTTAAGACATATTTTCCGTTAGTTTCTTCAACTTGCGCATAATGTCCCGATGCCACTTTGTCATAACTGTCGTCGATTTTATTCAAGAACTCACCAAATTTTATGCGCTGATTACAGAAAATATCAGGACTTGGTGTACGTCCAGCCTTCAGTTCATTCAGGGCATAGGTAACGACCTTTTTATGATATTCTGATTGAAGGGAAACAATTTTTAGGGGTACACCTGCCTGTTCACAAATGGCACGGGCATACTTCAGATCTGTCTCCCACGGGCACTCACCCAGAAAGGCGAGCTCATCCTCTAACCATATTTTGAGGTAAAAAGCCGTGACATCGTGACCTTCTTCATTTTTGATTAAATGAAGCGCAACGGAGCTATCTACCCCGCCCGAAAGTAAAACAGCTATTTTCATGTGAATCACTTCTGAATTTTTGCACTTTGAAGGGCAGTACCAGGTGGGCAGAAATGACTGCCACTTCTCGGTTATGCCGTTAGAATCGCGGCGATTGCCCTATGTGCGCCGAGCAAGAACGATGGATACAGCAGAACGTCCACAGCGGACATGATGCGCCCTTGATCTCCGAATACATCCCAAAATCACTCAGTAGATGCCGATTCCCGCAAAATGTGAATCATCGCATCCAACGCGAGATCATAACTATACACGCCGAAACCGCCAATCACACCGACAGAGATGGGGGAAACGTAAGAGTAGCAGCGGAAGGACTCACGCGCATAGATATTGGAAAGATGGATTTCAACGACAGGAAGATGAACAGCGGACAAAGCATCTCGAATCGCGACGCTCGTATGGGTGTAAGCCGCGGGGTTGATCAGAATGCCCTCCGCCCAATCAATATTGTCGCCAATGACGGAGACAATCTCCCCTTCGTGGTTTGATTGGCAGATCTTGAGTTCAACGTCCCGTTTCGAGGCAATTTCGCGCAGGTGTAAATTGATGTCCCCCAGCGTTTGATTACCGTAAATTTCGGGTTGACGTTTACCCAAAAGTTGGAGGTTCGGCCCGTGAATCAGTAGAATCTTCATCTTTTCAGTCCCCTTGAGCAAAGTCTTTCGGCTTGAATTTAGAATCGTTCATGATTCTTACCATCCTATCATCCCCCAAACCAACAACGAACAGCCTGTGTTGGTAGGCAAATCGATCCGCCCCTTCATCGAAACTCACTCCTGCCACAGCGGCATAGATCTGTTTTCCTTTATATTCCGGGAAGAATTCCTCAGATCGCTTGAGTTCATCAAAGAAATCACGAACATCATCAATTTTTAAGGTGGTTTTGACTTCGATAACAACAACGGCATCATCGTTTTTCAAGAGAAGATCGACTTCCATCTGCGTACCGTTACGTGGCTGTTTCATTCTCGGACAGCTTCCTGTCACCCCTATTCCTCTTTCCTGAAAAATCCTTACACTACCTGGTTCAACCAACGCCTCAATCAGTTTTCCCCATTGACTTGTAAAGAGATCAGCAAGCTCCCTGATTTTTTGATCGGTCTCTTTAAAGAGTTCTCGAAGCTTCTGGAAACCCACAACCATTTCCTGATGAAGTAGATTCATCCTTTCATCTCTTTCCCGGAGCTCTTTGGCGAGTCTCTCGTCTGTCTCCCGAAACAATTTCCGAATTTCATCAAATGATTGTTGTACATCTTGCTGCATGATAGCTATACTCTCCTGAACCTTGGTTGACATTTACTGTCCTCAAACTACTCGCTTGATGCTCGCGTCGCTTGGATCTACTTCAACTTTAGACACTTTTCATGCACCGCGAAATCGCTTTGGTGATTGTTGCATCGGCCACATCGTCGAGGATAACCACTTCACCGATCCGTGTCGGCAGGATGAGCTGTAACTTCCCGCCCTTTGCCTTCTTGTCGAGGAACATTGTGTCAATGAGTTCCACAGATTGAATCTCTGGCGGAAAATGCACAGGGAGCGGCACACGTTGCAAGAGATTTCTTTGCCGTTCCCAATCCGCTGCATCTAGCATGCCCAAATTGACAGCGAGTTGCGCGGCACAGTTCATGCCGATTGCAACCGCTTCACCGTGTCGGTAGGTGTTGTAATCCGTCAACGTTTCGAGCGCATGACCGAAGGTATGCCCATAGTTCAGTGTCGCCCGTAGTCCGCTATCTTTCTCATCACTCGCCACGACACGCGCTTTGTCCGCACACGATTGCGCAACAATATCAATTAGGATCGACGCCTCCAAATCAAGGATTTCCTCAAGATTTGCCTCTATCTGCTCGAACAACGGGGCATCCATAATTACGCCGTGCTTGATAATTTCGACGAGTCCCGACCGAATTTCAGGCGGCGGCAATGTCTGCAAAGTCGTTACATCAATGAGAACTAATCTGGGTTGATGAAACGCACCGATAAGGTTTTTGCCCTTCGGGTGATTGATCGCCGTTTTGCCGCCAACGCTGGCATCGACCTGAGCCTGTAACGTCGTTGGGACCTGAACATACGAGATGCCGCGCATATACGTTGCAGCGACGAAGCCGGCGAGGTCTCCAATGACCCCGCCGCCCAGTGCGATCAGGGTTGAAGCCCTATCCATGCGATAGTCGATTAGTTGATCATGCAGTTTGGCAAACCACTCGAAGGACTTATGTTCCTCACCAGCAGGAACTTCAACGATACGTGGATCAAATCCAGCCTTCGATAAGCTGCCCAACACCGTTCCACCGTAGCGTTTGCTCACAAATGTGTCGGCAACAATAATCACCCTCGGCGATTTTGCTTTCGGCTTTAATAATCCTCCAAGCTGATTCAGGAGACCTTGATCGACAATGATCGGATAGCTATTTTCGCCAAGTTCAACGTGAATGGATCGCATGCCGGAATACCTCTACAATTTTATCAACGACCTCTTCAATCGATACTCCTGTTGTCGGGATGTCATAATCGGCCCGAGCGTAATATGGCGCGCGTTCTGTAAGCATCTGCTGAATCTTGCCTAACGGGTCGGGAGCTTGAAGCAGTGGACGGTGGGGTTCATGCCCAACACGTCGCCAAATCTCCTCTGGCGTCGCTGTTAAGCAGAAGACGACGCTGCTACATTTGAGCATCTCCAGATTGGATCTCCGAAGGACAACGCCGCCACCAGTTGAGATGACGTGATTGTCTAAAGCTGTCACCTTGCAAATGGCTGCACTCTCTAAATCCCGGAAGTAGGATTCATCGTGTTGAGCGAAGGTCTCAGCGATGGTCATGCCACTGTCATGCTTGATTACAGCATCCGTATCAATCAGTGGCATCTCTAGACGTTCAGCAAGTTTCTGCCCAACCGAGGTTTTGCCCGTTCCCATGAAGCCAACCAGGACAATGTTCGGCACGTATTCCCCCCTCCCCTGCAAGGGTATTAAGTATACACTTGTTGCGGGAGATTGTAAAGCATTTTCCTCGCTTTTCGTTACTCTATAGGAGCAGATAGTGTGTCTACCTGAATTTGAGGCAATCGGAGGCACCCCTGAAATCGACTCCCTCCGTTCAAAGGCGTATGAACGCGATTGGTTGGTGTGAGTGAGCACAAAAGCATACTCAGGAGTCAGAATTACATCCCCAGGCAAGGCCTTTGCCGGCAGATTGGTAAAAAGATACAGCCAAGCTAACTCGCCGTTTGATGCGCGGCGAGCCTCATCTGATTAGGAACGCTCTCCTTGATTAGCTTGACGAGCTCTTCGCCGTGTGTTTGCACATTCACACTACGATCAATCGCACGGATATATCCTACCTTGTCGATGACGAATGTCACACGGCTAGAAGCCTGGATTTCTTCCCTGATACCGCTATAGATTTTGCTGACAGCGAATTCTGTGTCGGCGAGCAGTGGAAAGCCAAATTGTTCTTGCTCTTGAAACTTCTTATGTGATGCCTCGTCATCAACACTAACGCCCAAAACAACCGTGTCAGTGGCTTGAATCTGGCTCAACTCATCCCGGAGTGAACGGAGTTCTGCCGTTCAGCCACGGGTGAAGTCTTTGGGGTAAAATGCTAGGACGACATTCTTCTGGCCGAGGTAATCGCGCAGGCTATGTTCGACGTGGTTTCCATCGTTCAGTGTGAAATCTGGCGCCGCCATGCCAACTTTCAGTGATTTGAAGACTCCCATCTGTTTCCCCTTCGCGCTTATGGCGCTGATAGTCGTAAGTGTAACAGCAATCATGATCAATAACATTGAAACGCGTAACATTGTGTGTCTCCTCCAATCTACCTGTCATCTGTTCCCGCCGGTTGAATTTTGCCTTCTTCCCCCAGTTTCGTGCCGATCTTCATCGTTTTCGTTTCCAGGAAACCAAATAGCCTGTAACGTTCCGTTGCGGTGACCGTAAATTGCAGCGGCATATCCCCATAATAGGTCCTTAAAGTCAGTGTTGACGAAGAAGCGGTAAGTAACCATCTCATGCTTATCTACGGCAATCTTAGCGAATTGGGGATGCCTTCGTTGCAGATTATTTCCGTCGACCACACCGATTAGCAGCACGCCACTTTGATTATTTTTCACTTTCACTGAAACTGTTTCCGCATCTGCTGAACCGATATTTTTTATCGAAAATCTGAGATAGAAATCTTCGTTGAGCGGATTTGACCATTCGGTGAACGAGAGCGATCCAAAGCCGTAAAATTCACCAGGATCAACGTGGATGTATTTGGAATATTCCGTAAAAGATTGCCATTTGGCTGCGTCAAAGCCATCTGCAAGCACAGTGCTACCGGCCATCATGATTGCAGCAGCAACCATAATTAAACAAGTTCTTGCATGCATGTTTTCGTTATCCTTTTGTGGCGACGAATGACACACGATATGGAAGATCATTCATCGTTGCCATACCTCTTTCCCATATAAGCTTTTTGTGGTATTGACTCATCTCCTCCCTGTTGTTCTGCATTTTGCTTCGTTCAACCTCCTGTCTCTGGGCGTTCACCGGCGTCGGGTATTGTGTCATTTCCAATGTTCTATGACGGCACAACTTGATAGTCAATCTACTTTCTGGAATTATACCAATCTCCACCGCAACCGTCAAGATCAGATTTACGCTGGAATACTTCATTATGTCATTCTGAGGCCCCTTCGCTTCGCTCAAGAGCCCAATAGATTAGGATTTCGCTGCGTCAACCTGTCCTGAACGTAGCGAAAGAAAAAACTTCAGGAAGAATCTTAACTCCTAGCTCGTTGTCCATGTAAACACAACCTTGCCACTTCGTGAGCTGTCAGCAACCTGGTAGGCTTCAGCGCCATCTGCAATGATGAACGGATGTGTTACGATTGGTGTAAACGAAAGCTTTCGTCGATCCAGGAAATTGACAAGGTCATAGGATTGCTGGAGCGGCAAGACGAAAGACCCCATCAGTGTCAATTCCCGATTGATAATCTCGGTTGGATTGATTACGCGCTCGTCATTCCCGATGCCGACAAAAGCAGCTTTCCCACCACGTCGGAAGCACTTCACGGCATTTATTCGACCCGATGGGCCGCCTGACGCCTCGAAGGCGAGGTCACACCCATCAGCTCCAGCGATGTCACGGATAACATTGTGCGTATTCTCTTTCTGTGCGTTAATCCCGACGTCTGCGCCAATCTGTTTTGCCAGATTGACGCGCTCATCAATAACGTCTACGCCGATAACGTATCCGCCCATCGCCGTTGCCAGCAGCACGCCGCTCAACCCGACAGGGCCCAGCCCAAAACCGCGAGCGTTGTGTTTCCCGACACATCGAGTTTCCGCATGGCAGAATAAGCAGTCCCGCCGGCACAGGCAATAAATGCGCCATCGGTGAAGCTCACTGACTTCGGCATGACCACACAGTTGCGCTCATCGGCGAGCATGAAATCGGCATGTGAACCGTCAATGGGACCACCGTAACCTCTGGTCTCAGGACACCACTGAAAATATCCAGCCGCACAGTGTTTGCAATGCCCACAGCCACGATAGTGGTTAATGCAAACCCGGTCGCCAACTTTAATGCGGTTCACGCCCTCACTGATTGCCTCAACCACACCACTTGGCTCATGACCGGGGATGCGATTTTCTCGTCCTTTGAAGTGCTCAGCACTGCGACGATAGATGTGCAGGTCGCTCCCGCAGATGCCCGTTGTTTTCATACGGACAAGCACTTCCCCAAAGCCCGGTTCCGGATCAGGAAAGTCTTTGACTATTGCTTTTCGATCTCCTAAAAAAACGACCCCTTTCATCGAATCTCCTTTTCAAGTTGAGAAGGTTGGTGAAACTTCTACTGTTGCTTTTTCTTCGGCGGTAGAATTCGTCTCTTGATCTGCTGGAATCGAGAAGAATCCCTCCTCAGATTGGATTTGGGCGGCAGGGCTGCGATTCGCGAACGGACATTGATGATCCGTTCATCAGTCGGCGGATGTGTCGAAAAGATCTGTTCGATTTGAGACGGTTGATTTTTCTGCAATTTGAGGAGTTTTTCAAAAAATGTCGCTATCCCTTCGGGATGGATGCCCGCGTCGTACATCTCCTGAACGGCGTATTCATCGGCTTCCGTCTCATCGTCACGACTGTACTTTATTAGCGTTCCCGTTGTGACAATGCCGGCGACTATTTTCTCTATTTGGTTTTGATCTTTTCCTAAGACGAGCTCCACCATCGCCGAAAGCCCGAGCTGCTTGGTCAACTGCTCGGCGCCGTGCTTCCCAACAACGTGACCAATTTCATGTGCGATTACCCCCGCCAACTCGGACTCAGTTTCCGAAGCGCGAATAAGCCCTAGATTGACGTAGAGATAGCCGCCCGGCAGTGCGAAAGCATTTACCACATCTGTATCAACGACCTTGAAGTGGTAGGTGATGCCCTTCCGCTTAGAATGCTTCGCCAAGTACTGTCCGAGCTCAACGATATACGTGGTAACGACAGGGTCCTGGTAGACCTGGATCTCTTTTTCAATCTGTCCAGAAAAGTTTTTGCCAAGCTGAATCTCTTCCTGATCGGTAAAGAGGTTGATTTGGCTCACTACGCCGCAGCCGATGAGTCCGCTGACCGTCATGACGAGGAACGCGAGATAGATAATAGACTTAATTGTTTGAGTAATTGGATAGTATTTTCGCATAAGGTTATTCAGAGACTTCTCTTTGCAGTGGATTTTAGATAGGTTTTATCGTAGCGCCTTAATCCTTTGCATCCCATAAGCTGTCAAAAAATGCCTTAAACCATTCCTGTTCACGAGCGCTGTCCAGATCCGCATTGTTTTCCAGATGTTCACGGCCACGGGGAGGCAATGTCCCAAGATCACGGTTCTTTTCCAACCATTTCCGACATTCGGTTTCCTCGTCACGGAGAGCGTGTGTGCACGCAAGGTTGTACACGCCACTTTCTGGCGAAATTTCTTCGGCGCGAAGAAGTTTCTCTTCCGCTTCGGCGAGCAGCCAATCTGCTTCTTCACCGGTCTTGGTCTCCGCCTGGTCTGGAATGTCAGCAGGCTTGAAATACTGAGAGGTTGCAAAGTCGTATATAGCAGGAAACACTTCGACCATTGCACACGCCCTGGCAACAAGCTAATCAAAATTGGTCATCAGGACCGGATCGATGTAGCCTTCCTTCATGAGTTGCGCGATCCTAATATGCGCCCAGTTAAGCTTCGCCTGGTCCACATAGTCAGCGATGAGGTCCCGTCTTTGCCCCGGCGCAAGTTCAGCTATGCAATTTGCGTACGTTTTTTCTTTTGCCCGATGATATGCCTGGGAAGATTCCTCTTCGATATCAACAATATCGTTAGCCGTGGGAATTCCAGCCTTGACGGAACACCCAGCCCCAATCAGCAGGGTACATTTTCGTCCCCGATTTTTACGTTTTTCAGCGTGTCAACAATGTCTTCTATCGTTTGTTGTATATCCAAATATCTCTTTCCTGGTTCAAAATCAGGGATAGTAGATGCCTCACCCTTCTGTTAACGACGCCAAAACACCGTAGAAAGTCGGGAAGGTTTTGCTCACACAACCCGGATCTTTAATCCGAATCCCCGGCGACTTCAATCCAATCAGCGAAAAACTCATGGCAACGCGGTGGTCTTGATATGTATCGATTTCCGCCGGCGTGATCTTTGACGGTGAAATTTCGACGCCGTCCTGACGCTCGACAACTGGGACGCCAAGTTTGCGTAGTTCCGTAACCATTGCGTGGATACGATCTGTCTCCTGATGACGAGTGTGTTCGATATTTCGGATGATCACCTTGCTCTCCGCAAACGGGGCAATCGCGGCAAGGGTCAACGAGGTGTCAGAGATTGCTTTCATGTCAAGGTCAATTCCTTTGAGGTGATTTGGCCCAATCACTTCTATCCCATCATCGTATCGGTTGACTTGACAACCCATCTGTTCTAGCACATCAACAAAATGGAGGTCGCCCTGCGTGGAATCCATACTGATATTGTTCACACGGACACGCCCCCCGGTGATGGCAGCGATGGCGAAGAAATAGGAGGCGTTGGAAGCGTCAGGCTCGATTGGGTACTCGCGCAGCTGGTAACGTTGTCCACCCTCAACATGAAAGGATTTGTAGTTATCGTGGGTCACGTCTACGCCGAACGCTTTCATCACTGACATCGTGATGTCAATGTACGGCGTCTTCATTTCTCCGACGACGTCAATCGCCATCCCTTCTTCCGCATATGGGGCGACGAGCATCAGCGAGGTCAAGAACTGACTACTTTTGCTGGCGTCCAGTCGAGTTTTCCCACCTTTGAGTCCGTTTGCCCGAACGATTAGCGGCAGGAAGTCGTTGTCGAATTTTGAACGAACATTGACTCCTAATTGTCTGAGCGCGTCAAGCAAATCAGCGATTGGACGACTACGACGCATCGGCTCGTCCCCATCAATGAGGTATTCGCCATCGCCAAGCGCGACATAGCTCACAAGCGAGCGTGATGTCGTTCCTGAATTGCCGATGTAAAGTTCAGCGAGATTGACGGGAATTTTGCCGCCATTGCCGACAACTTCAAACGTACATCGTTCTTCGTCGGCATCGATCTCAACCTCGAGTTTCCGCAAAGCCTCACACATATAGCGAGTGTCGTCGCTGAAAAGTGCGCCTGTCAGCCGTGAACGCCCTTCAGCGAGCGCGGCAACCAGCAACGCCCTATTGGTGTAGCTTTTAGAGCCGGGTGCCGTTACGGTGGCATCAATAGCCTTTTGGACGGGTTGGATTTCGATCATCGACTTTATCGAACTTCCTATCTGCTTTTTCAGGTCCAATATCGTTCTCATATTCAAGCACAAGTCCGACATCTACGGGTTGAGTTCCACAATACTTTATCCAAGTCATATCATATAACCATTCCCCACGATCGCCTTTGTACTTTTTCGCCACACAAACATAGTAGCCGTTCTTTTTCCCAACACAACGGAGCCGAGTCATAACCCCCTTTGTCCAGGGTTCCGTTGGCGCATTGTACCTGAGATCCAGGTTTTTTACAGCATACGCCTCAAATGCTTTCAGGGTCGTCTGAACACTTTCGGATACTGTCATCATATAAACACACCTTTCATTTTAGTTTAAGATTTGTTACTCCCCTTTCGGGTAAAAGTCTGATAAGCCCCCTTACAGGACATTCCCATTACCGCATCCGTCCCTCAATAATCTCCTTAAAGCAGACCGGGCCTCTATGTTCCCTCGTTCAGCCGCTTTGCGAAACCACTTAACTGCCTCCACATCGTCCTGAACGACCTGATCACCATTTGCATACATCACACCGAGGTTATACTGTGCCTCGGCATGTCCTTGTTCAGCCGCTTTACTAAACCAGTTAAACGCCTGTGCATAGTCTTGGTCAACGCCCCTACCATTTGCATATATCCAACCGCGGTGAGTATACACTTGGCAAAGGTTATTCTGTGCGGTGGTACTACCTTGTTGGACGGCTTGGCTAAACCAGTTGATTGCTTCGTCATAGTCTTGGTCAACACCTATGCCATTTGCATACATCACGCCAATGTTATTCTGTGCAGTGGTATCACCTCGTTGAGCGGCTTCTTGATAATGCCAGAACGTTCTCACATTGTTCCGACCAAAGCCGCCAATGTTATTCTGTGCAGGAATTTGGTTTTGTTCGGTGGCTCTGTAATCCAGCCTAACTGCCTCCACATCGTCCGTATCAATTTGCGGGCTTCTTGCAGGAGGTACACCAACCCTCGCAGACAGCACACTAAGATTAGCCTGGGCACCGGCGTGTCCTTGTTCAGCCGCTTTTCGATACTATTTGATTGCCTCCGCATAGTCTTGAGCACCAACGCCTTTGACATATTGATACCTCCAGCCAAGAGTATGCTGTGCATCGGCATACCCCTGTTCAGCGGCTTTGCGACACCATTTGAGTGCCTCGCTAGAGTTCTGACTAACACCCCTGCCATGATGATACATCCAACTCAGGTCATATTGGGCTATGGCATGTCCTTGTTCAGCGGCTTTTTGATACCACTCGACCGCTTTCTCGTCGTTTTGAATAACGCCCCTGCCATTTGCGTAGCACCAGCCACGGATATAGTATTGGGCTGCGTCATCGCCTTGCTCGGCACGTCGGCGCAACTCCGTTACTTCGTCCGGCTCCGCGTACCGTCTGTGTTCTTCAGCTTCAATCCGTTCTTGATATTCGCGAACAATTTGTGATGCCGCCCCGCTTGAGTTACCTTTAAGAAATTCGACCATCATCTGCTCGGCAAGCCCCGCATCAGATCCATTTCCCCTGTTTAGAAAGTGTCGAATAAGGGGAAGGAATTGGTCAAGCGAATCAGGATAAATTTGGAGTTGGCCAAACAACTGAAAAGCCACGTTGTTCCTTTTGTCTGGATTATCCAATTTTGATAGCAGATAGTCGCAAAATTTACCGTTGAGCCGGTTTAACTGGTCGGTGGTTTGCGTATCAGGTAGAATCGTTTTAAGATTGGTGCTTTCTTCTTTCCCTTTCAAAAGTGTGTGGTGGTTTCCACAGAGTGTCAAGCCGTTGTCAAGTTCGGTGGCAAATTCAGGATATTTGTTTAACAGTTTGATGTGGTGGACTTCGAGATTCTTATTAAATCCACATTGGCGACAAATATTTTCATCACGCTGTTTGACCTCTCGTCTCCACTGTTGATGTGATCTTATCTGTTGCATAAGGATTCTCCATTTTACTGGTTCAATTAAAAGCTACCTCATTACTGATTCAACTTTGCCCGCAACTCCGCAACCGTCCCCATCCCCTTCGCAGAATTGCAGGTACCACACAACAGCCACAAATTCTCAAAACGATCCGTCCCCCCTTACTGCGCGGAATCTTGTGATCAATCGTCAGATTCCGAAACGGGAAGAAAATCTTACAGTCCCTACACAAGCCCTCTTGCAGTCCAAACAGCGTGTGCTTATGGGTTCAGGCGGGTGGTGTGTCGCCCATGTCGGTCCGCTTCGGATAATCGTCGCGGGCGATAATCTCCTCGAACAGCCCCTGATCATCCTTGATGCGCTTGACGACCAACTCCGCTGCTTTTGGTGAAATGCCAATACCTACTCACCACCGCTGCAACCAATCCGCCGCTCCAATTTTTCATCAGAGCGAATAACGATGTTTCCTTTTTGGTATTCCTCCTCCAAGCGTTCTTTGCTCAATCGCCATCCGGATGGATGCGGATTCACGAATCCACGCCATTCATAGCAAAGGTTCGGACGATCGCTCATACTTGGTGTCCTCCAAATATGGGTGAAGTCGTTGTAGTACCTATGCTCATTCTCGTCAATGTACTTGAATTTCTTCGCGATTTCAGATTCTGTCAGTTGTCTTTCTGGACGCAATGATGCGGATGGAGATGCCGCATAATACAGGAGTATATCAGCGTTGTTGCCCCACAGTGAACTGCCGTGCTGGGACCCTTTTTGCGTAGACGTTGTACGTTTCCATGTTATCTCATTCCTGAAGTTGCGTATTCCAAAAACGCTATCCATCACCAGCTTCAGATAATCAGGAAAATCCTTTAAGCCTGATTTTATCCACGCATATACCGCCAATCTGCTGACTCTGTTTTTTCGGCGTCATCTGCCTCAGAATCGCGCTTGGCTCCATCGACCATCTTGTCCAAGTCTGCCTCTCGTGCTCGCTGGATATCATCCTGATACTTGAAAATGCAGCCGAGTGTTTCATCAACGAGGTCTGGATCTAACCCATTCTTACCCAGTGCGATGAGTGCTAACCCCCAATCCAACGTCTCTGCGACTCCCGGTTTTTTGTAGTAATCCCCACCCCTAAACATCTGCATCAGTTGGCACAATTGTTGAGCGAGCACCTCGTTGATATGTGGGAGCTTGGTTTTAACGATCAACAACTCCCTCTCAACAGAGGGATAATCGATCCACTGATAGAGGCATCGACGTTTCAGGGCTTCGTGAATTTCCCGTGTGCGATTTGAGGTCAGCACGACATAAGGGATATGTTTCGCCTGGAGGGTCCCGATTTCTGGAATAGTGATTTGAAAATCAGATAGAATTTCGAGAAGAAACGCTTCAAATTCGCTATCACTCCGATCCACTTCGTCAATGAGAAGCACGGGAGGGGCTGCACCATCACTCTGAATGGCTTCGAGGAGTGGACGTTTTAACAGAAATGCCTCGCTGAAGAGGTCCACGCCGATCTGCTCCTTATCGACGCCCCGTGCTTCGTCGATCCGCAGTTGAAGAATTTGCTTCGTATAATTCCATTCATACAACGCGCTATTGACATCAAGTCCTTCGTAACACTGCAAACGGATGAGCTTGCCCCCTGTCGCACCCGCCAACACTTTCGCAACCTCTGTTTTCCCGACGCCGGGTTCCCCCTCCAGGAAAATTGGTTTTTTCAGGTGATGCGCTAAGTAAATCGTCGTCGCCAGCGCCCGATCTGTAATGTAATTCTGTTCCGAAAATGCGTTCTGCACTTCTTCGATTGATTCAACCATTTATTGTTCCTTATATATTTTTGTGATTTTAGGGCTTAGGCATCAGGAATAAGCAAACACCTGATAACCTGATGCCTACCTACTTTAATGTGTTGATTCCTGTAATGCCTGCTCGTAATCTTCCCGATAATCGATGTCCCTCAATACGCGATCCGTATCAACAGTTACATACTGAATGTGATCTGTATATCTTCGGAAAAGCGACCTGATACCCCTACTTTTCTCATCGAGTGCGAGGATATCGGCGACATACTGTCGATTGAAGACAACAGGATGCCCGCGCCGATAGTTATAACTCGGCACTACAATCCCGGCTGTTGTTTGGGTATATGCGTCAATGACCAGATCAATGAGATCCGACGTGATAAGCGGCAGATCTACCAGTGTCAACGCAAACGCATCAGCGGATTCTGAAATCGACCGCACACCGCACTGCGCGGAGGTCAGCATTCCCACCTGATAATCAGGGTTGAATGCGATTTTGATCGGTTTATGCTGGATATGTGCTTTGATCTTGTCCGCTTCATGTCCAACGACAACGATCACCTCAGCGAGTTTCGATCCAAACAGGTTATCGATCACGGTTTCAATAATCGTGCTACCGCCGAAAGGAAGGAGTTGCTTAGGTTCACCCATGCGGGTAGACAGTCCCGCGGCGAGGATGATGCCTGATATTTTGGGAATCATTTGCGTAAAACGTGAACGTAAAACGTAATGCGTAAGCAAGTTTAAAAAAGTTTGTGCGTTATTTCTGGTCGGATTGTTAGGATATGAAATGAATATGCCCAACATAAAATTACCGATTAACTCATCAGAGCCGGCGACGATGACGATCTGTTCCTTATCAACCCCCAACTGTACTGAAAGTTGTATCCGCAGCAGGTCTGAACTTGGGTCCGGGTATCGGTGGAACTTGAGTTTGGCAATTGTTTCTGCGAGCTCTTGCCGAACCTCCTGTGTATAATCAAACACGATGAGATTTATCTTGCCGATCGGATTTCAAATCCCTTGAAGATCACTTTCATATTTTCCTGATGCCCCCCTCTGCTCATGTACGGCAGGAAATCCAACACGGATGCAGTAGGAAATTTTATCGGGATACTTTTCCTTTGCTTTTTTAAGTGCTTCAAGCGTAGTATTGCCTAAAAACCATTCTCCGGTTTCAGGTTCAATCATTGCTAACATTCCTTTGGCCCTTTTTCACGAGTGAACTTTTGCCAGAATTTCCTTAGATGGTCTTTTGACTTTGGGTATTTTCATTTTTTATCCACTCCTTCACACCGGTATGGAGATGCTATAACTTCTCTTCATAGATTCCACTTTACATTATCCACAGCATTCCGAAAGATCGCCAGACCGTCCCCTTCCTCCGGCAGCTCTTCTCGCGTCCAGCGCGGGTGATTGAATCGTGAGAGGAAGCGTTCCGGATGGGGCATCATGCCGAAGATCCTGCCAGTGGGGTCGCAAATTCCCGCGATGTGGCGATCCGATCCATTCGGGTTATCGGGGTATTTTGGCACATTGCTGTTGGTTGAAGCATAACGAAACACGACCTGTCCATTGAATTCAATCTGATCGAGTACCAATGCTGGTGCCGTGAAACGTCCCTCCGCATGGGCAACGGGGAGGTAAACACGCGGCTTCAAACCTCGTGTAAAAACGCAGTGACTCTCTTGTGTTTGTAAGTGGATCCAACGGCACTCGAACTTTGCAGAGGTGTTCATGGCAAGGGTTGACTGCTGCTTGTTTTGCGAATTGAGACGCGGCAGCAAACCGGCTCGCACAAGCACCTGAAAGCCGTTGCAGATGCCGATAATCAGTTTGCCGTCATCAACAAACATCGTGAGCGGATCGGCGAGTTTGTGCTTCATCTCATTTGCCAGCAGAATGCCAGCGGCAACATCGTCGCCGTAGGAGAAACCGCCGGGAATCGCCATAATCTGATAGTCCATGAGGCCAACCTTACCGGCAATCAGTTGATTGACATGAATCAATGCCGTCTCTGCCCCCGCGAGTTGAAAGGCGTGATCTGTTTCATAATCGCAGTTCGTACCTGCGGTGCGAAGGATAAGAACTTTCGGTTTCATTTGAATTGTCTCCTATTCCGTTAAGATACACTCCACGGTGCCCTTGTCAGCGATTACGTCGTCATCTGGCTGGCGCATGAATCCCTTCCCGATCCCCGTATCTCTTACCATCGAAATGTGCCTTGCCAACTCTCCTTGAGCCGATCAATCGTCGCCTGAATGATCGGCTGCCCATCCATGCCGTTGATGACGAAATCCGTGCCTTCGATTACCGTACCGATGCAACCGATTGGGACGCCTGTCGTGGACTGCTCAAACGCTTCCTGTTTATCAGACGCGATCTCCACAACGAACCGGCTGTTGGATTCCGAGAAAAGCAGTACATCATCTGCCGTGACCGCTGAGTCACAGGGGGCATTTGGGAGCTCAAGTTGCATACCAAGTCCGCCAGCAAACGCCATTTCCGCCGCAGCCACGCCGATGCCGCCTTCGGAGCAGTCGTGGCATGAACGAACAAGATCTTGATCGATAGCATGATTCAGTGCGTTCATCGTTTGCTTCCCTTCATCGGGGCGGACAATCGGCACGCTGTTTCCGATGGAGCCATGAATCGCGTAATAGTGCGATCCGCCAAGCTCAGCATAAGTCCTACCGATGACATAGATCAGGTTCCCCGGCGATTTCGCGTCCATCGAGACCGCTTTACTCACATCGGGCATGACACAGATTGCAGAGATCAGCAGCGTTGGTGGAATCGCAAGCTGCTCGCCGGTCGTGGTGTCGCGGTATTCGTTGTAGAGGCTGTCCTTTCCAGAGATGAAGGGCGTGCCGTAGGCGACAGCAATGTCGTAGCATGCCTTCGCCGCACGCACCAATCCGCCGAGACGGTCTGGTTTGTCGGGATTCCCCCAACTGAAGTTGTCGAGCAGTGCGGTATGCTCAAGATTTCCACCCACAGCAACGACGTTTCGCAAGGCTTCGTCAATTGCCGTGGATGCGCTGTGATACGGATCAATATCGCCATATTTTGGGTTGATGCCGTTTGCCACAATGACCCCTTTTCGAGAGCCGAGGACAGGAGTCGTGATACAAGCGTCGCCGGGGCCATCATTCTCGCGTCCGACAAGCGGCTTGAGGACAAGTCCGCCTTGAACTTCGTGGTCATACTGTCGGATGACCCACTCCTTGCTTGCGACGTTGGGACTTGCGAGGATGCGGCAGAGATCTTCGGTTAGATTAGTAGGGTGGGCACTGCCCACCCTACGAGTGACTCTTGGATCAAACTCAGGTTCAGGATGCTGTGGTGGTTCCCAGATCGCTTGTTTCGTGATGCGTGGCAGTCCATTGTGTAGGAAATCCATATCGAGGTCAGCCGCGATTTCCCCATCGCAGAAGACGCAAAGTTTGTGGGTATCGGTGAACACCCCAAGCACGGTAGTTTCGACCGATTCCGCTTCGCAGAGCATCATCAACTCGTCCAAATTCTCAGGCGGCACAGCAATCACCATCCGCTCTTGTGCTTCCGAGAGCCAGATCTCCCACGGTTCTAGTCCTTCGTACTTGAGTGGTATGTTTTCCAGATGCACCTCTACACCAATTTCCTCGCCCATCTCGCCAACCGCAGAGGAGAATCCGCCGGCACCACAATCCGTGATGTTTCGATAGAGCCGGCGATCTCGGGCTTGCATCAGGATGTCAACGATTTTCTTCTCCATAATTGGGTTGCCGATCTGCACAACGCTCCCGAGGCTTTCGGAAGTATCGTCCAACTCCAGCGAGGAGAACGTTGCCCCGTGGATGCCATCCCGCCCTGTACGCCCGCCGACAGCGACGATCAGATCGCCGGGTTTCACCCACTTATCGCACCGATTCTTTGGAATCAAGCCGACGTTGCCACAATAGACGAGTGGATTCCCCGTATAACGCGGATCGAACAGAATCGCACCGTTTGCGGTCGGGATACCCATGCGATTGCCGTAGTCGCGCACGCCTGCGACGACGCCTTTGAAGATGCGCTTCGGATGGAGTGCGCCTTTGGGAAGTTCATCATAACTGAGGTTCGGCAGGCCAAAGCAGAAAACGTTCGTATTCAGGATGGGTTTTGCGCCAAGCCCCGTGCCGAGCGAATCTCGAATCACCCCGCCGATTCCTGTGCCTGCCCCGCCGTAAGGCTCGATTGCGGAGGGGTGGTTGTGCGTTTCGACTTTAAAGACGACGTTGTACTGCTCATCAAATTCAATGATGCCTGCGTTGTCGGAAAACACGGAGACGCACCAATCCTTGTTGATCTCCTGCGTCGCTCGTTGGATGCAGGTTTTGAACAGCCCATCAATGACTTCCGTTTCACGCCCTTTTTCAGCATACTCAATCACGCTCTTAAAGGTTTTGTGGACGCAGTGCTCTGACCACGTTTGGGCTAACGTTTCAAGCTCAACATCGGTGGGGTTTCTTTGCGATTTGGCAAAATAGGATTGGATCGCCTGCATTTCAGCAAGGTTCAGCGAGAGTAACCCCTCACGACTGATGTGCATCAGTTCAGCGTCATCAGCGTTTAAGATTGGAATCTGTTTGACGTTCATCGGATACCTCAATCGGTGGACGATTAAACAACGTGAAAAGAATAAAAAAACCCCGATGGCCGGGGTAAAAACTTGACGAAAGTGATGAAGTAATTTAATACCATTAGGACTTACACAGCCGATGTACAGAACCTGTGATTTGACCGCATCCTGCATCTTGAACCCCGAATCCGATGCAAAATGCACAGGAGGTTGGGGGATAATTAGCTGATTTATGGCGAACCCTATAAATAAGTAGACATTTTCTTATATTGCTGGTATCCTATAGTTATTATGGCCTATTCTTTAGATTTACGCAAACGCGTCTTAGATTTTATCGTAGCTGGCGGTGGCAAGACCGAAGCGAGCCGCCGTTTTTCCGTCGCCCGCTCAACACTGTATAAGTGGTTGAATGCGCCTGACCCGCTCAAACGTCAGAAACCAGGGCCCCGTCGCCCGCGAACCCTTGACCCCGATGCGCTGAGAAAACATGTCGCTGATTTTCCAGACCAGACCTACGCCGAGCGCGCAGCTCATTTTGGTGTGTCAAAGTCTTGTATCGGGTATGGGCTGAAAAATATCGGTTGCACCCGAAAAAAAAGTCTCGGATATAAGGAGCAATGCGCTGAAAAACGACAAGCGTATCTTCAGCAACTCGCACAAGTGAAAGCCTCTGGTAAGTCTTTTGTTTATGTCGATGAGAGTGGGTTTCGAGACGAAAGTTATAGACGTTATGGGTATGCACCCAAAGGGGAAAAAGTCTTTGGACTTATCTCAAGCCAACGCACCCGGACAGCGACACTTATTGCGGCACGGGTGTTCAAAGGGAGCTGCAAAGCGGTAGATTTCAATGACTGGTTAGCTGAACAGTTATGTCCACGTTTGACTTCAAAACAGGTTGTAATCCTTGATAATGCGCGGCTTCACAAAACACCTCGGACCCGAGAGTTGATAGAGGCTTCAGGAGCGAGTCTGATGTTCCTACCGCCTTATTCTCCAGATTACAATCCGATTGAACACGATTTTGCCAATATCAAGCGATACCGAGAATATCACCCCGAAACCACACTTCACGATATTATTCAAATGTACCATTAATTCTAAGATCTACCATAATTGCGTAAGTCCTGACCATCACAGCTTAACGGGGTTAGGGAATCAATGGATGATTTTTTTCAGTTGCAACGCTGATATTGAACCCCTACAATAATCTGCTTCAAGAAGGCGAACTCTCGAGTTGGAATATCACCCAAACGATCTGCATTTTTGTATTGGTCAACGGTGTCTTGCGTAGTGATGAAAACTCGGAAACGCAGATGCGGATTTGTAGCGTAGGGCTTGCCCCACAAAGGCAGCGGAGAATGAGTTGGGGCAAGCCCCAACCCATAGCTGCGACATATCATTGACAAAACGATCTGCATTTTTCTTCAATCTTTCATAATACTTAACAATCGCGGAACACAAGTCCGAAATCGTCCTTCACACATCCGCACTCGTACCATATAGGTCAATGTCATCGTAGGTTGCTATCACAACATCACTATGTCTCTCAATCACAATTGGAATCGTTTGGCGAAGCTGGTAAGCTGGGTGTCGAAGGTTTTGAATCCAACGAATTTCCGGGGGTTTGCTTAATTCTGAGCGAATTGTTTCTTGAGTGGTTTGTTCTATGGCAAGCATCACGTGACCTCTGGGAACTTGATGTATACGCGGCTCATCTCTTTCTTCTTTTGACGGGATCGAATCGGGATCTCACGCAGTTTATCCCGATCCCTGGATCGGAACTTGACCTGTAGTATACCTCAAAACGGATTCGAGATCAATCGAAAACTCACAGGAGTTCAACCTTTCAAAGGCTAGGTTTTCTACCCTTCCCGATCCAACGCCCGGTGTCCGATGTCCGTCCGAAAGTGGGATTGCTCAAAGTGGATCTCCGCAACCCCGTGATACGCCTGTTCAATCGCAGATTTAATGTCACCGGCGAGCGCGGTGACACCTAACACCCGTCCACCGTCCGTGAGGAGGTCGCCACCTTTTACCTTCGTCGCTGCATGAAAGACGGTCACGCCTTCTAGCACGCTGGCACGATCTAGCCCGGTGATTACCTTGCCCGTTTCGTAATCATCGGGATATCCGCCCGACGCCATGACCACACACGCTGCTGCATTGGGTTTCCATTTGCATTCAACCTCATCCAGTGTTCCGTCAATGCACGCTTCTAGCAAAGGCACAAGATCACTTTCCATGCGCGTCAGCAATACCTGTGCTTCTGGGTCGCCAAGACGACAGTTGAATTCCAACACCTTGGCTCCGGACTCCGTGATCATCAAGGCAACATACAGCACACCTTTGAGAGGGCGACCTTCGGCCTGCATTGCTCGAATGGTCGGGTACACAACAGTATTCATCGCCCATTCGCGGAGCTCAGGCGTTATGACCGGCGCTGGTGAATATGCTCCTATGCCACCGGTGTTTTTCCCTTGATCTCCATTCAAGGCGGGTTTGTGATCTTGCGAACTCACAAACGGGAGACAGTGGATGCCGTCTGTCAAGACGGTGAAAGAAGCTTCTTCACCAAATAACGCTTCTTCGATTACAACTTGATCTCCGGCGCCACCGAACACTCTATCCACCATGATTTCCTGAATGGCTTTAGTTGCTGCATCGAGCGTCAAACCGGGAATTGCGCCTTTGCCTGCGGCGAGCCCATCTGCTTTAACGAAGACCGGCGTGTTGAGCTCTTTGAGATAAGCGATTGCCGCATCCGGCTCGTCGAATCTGCGATACGCAGCTGTTGGAATGCCATTTTGGATCATCAACTGCTTTGCGAAACCCTTGCTTGCTTCAAGGATCGCCGCTTTCCGATCTGGACCAAATGTTCTGAGTCCGCGCTCACGGAAGACATCAACCAAGCCGTTCGCCAGCGGGTCTTCGGGACCAACCACGGTCAGATCAATCTTTTCGGCTTCCGCAAAGTCAGCAAGTTCCGCGAAGTTGTTTCCCAGAGAAATTGACCGGCATTCGGCGATTTGCGCGATACCCGAATTCCCCGGCACGCAGTACACCTTTTCGACAAGCGGGCTCTGGGCGATTTTCCACACGATTGTGTGTTCCCTGCCGCCACTTCCAACGACTAAAACTTTCATTTATTCCTCCTTTATTCCGTTAAGGTATTGCTTTTGCTATGATTAACCTACGCCATTTACTCGCGTGAAAAGTTTCAACCGTTTCGGTAAAAAAACGTCTAAACTGATATTCAACCATTTTCCATCCTCTATGTCTACCATCTGCTCACAATTATTTCCCCAGTTGACGTGTGTGGGGAAAATAACGGCGAGACATAGCTTGGACGCAGGTACAAGCGACGCTGATATATCCACATTGGGCAAAAACAGCATCTAAATTGGCGGATTGAGCAACCGAGCAAATCTGGCGGCGGGCAGGAGCCTTCCATCCACCATACCAGTTTTTCCGACAACGCACGATAATTTGAAATCCGCAATCTGCGTTTGAGTTACCAATCGCGCACGTAGCCGGCAGTCCAGCCGCCGTCTACGACCAAGACAGCTCCGTTAATATAGCTTGCTTCCGGCGACGCCAAAAATAGCACGGCGTGCGCCATCTCTTCTGGTTCGCCCGGTCGCCCCAGCGGGATGTGCGATAGCAGGCTCGCCGCGTTTTCAGTATAGGCGCCATCTGGGCTATAGAACAGCGCTTCAGTACCGCGAGTCAGGGTAGACCCCGGCGCGACAGCGTTGACGAGAATGCCCTGCGGCCCCAATTCCAGTGCCATTGACCGGGTTAAATTGGCAACACCTGCCTTGGCAGCAACGTAGGCGCTCTGCAACCGCAAGGGCACCAGGCCGGCGATGGAACTGATATTGACGATGCGTCCCCCGTTAGCGTTGTTCAGCATCGTGGGGATAATCGCACGGCTGGTCACAAAGACCCCGGTCAAGTCAACTTGCAGGATGCTACGCCAATCTTCCAGCAAGTATTCATGGATTGGCACACGGTCACTGCGGGTATTGATGCCGGCATTGTTGACCAGTATGTCAATCCGTCCAAGGTGGACCATGACCTGCTCGGCAACATGCTCCATTTGCGCCGCGTCGGATACATCGCCCTCCAGCGACAAGCACTGCGTACCACCTTCGACGACCTCACGTGCAGCCTGCTCGCCGGCTTCAGCGTCAATATCTACGATGACGACATGGGCGTCGTTATCGGCTAACGCCTGCACGATGGCGCGTCCAATGCCGTGTGCGCCGCCGGTGACGATGGCGACCTGCTCATTCAGGTTCACTCTCATCGGCAATCTAATCCTTCTACTGCCATGTCCTGAAACCTCTATTTTTCTGTGAGTGTCCAGGAGCCATCCCAGTCCTCCGGGGGAGGCTCCCTGAGAAAATCGCCACAACGGCCTAAGTGTAATAATGCCGCCATGTTGTTCCGGTCGATTTCCAGGACTTTGCCAAACTCAAGCACCGCCTGGGTAAATTGGCGATTCTGGTAATACTCCCGCCCCTTTTCATAGTGATACCAATTTCGGGTAGTTTCTTGGAAGTCTAATAGACCGCAGCGAAGAATCTCCTTGTTAACTCAATTCGTATCAGCTTTTGGTCGGTGGTCATCGTCTTAAGTGCGACAATATGGTATGAGCGGGGGGTTACACTTTGTGAGAGCCGGGATTATTGGCTGTGATGGATTGGCAAAAATTAAAATTTGACACGAATGCCCAATTTTTTATAACATCATTGAACTTTGCCCTGTTTCATGTTATTTTATATGTCGTACTGAGATTTGTCAAGTTGTTTTGGAATTCACTATCCTTTCTTTTTCTTTCATCTTCTGAATCAAAGCTAGTTGAGGGGTGTGCATAGTAGTTCATTGGAAAACAGCCGCCATATGAGAGATATTGCGAGCAGGTAACTTCCATATGGCATTGGCAATCATAGCCACTTGCACTGATAACACCCCGATAGCTAAACAACAGCGTACATTGAAAAACCCCTTGACCGGTAACTGCTTCTGTTGAGGAGTGGTGCCTATCACTTTAGCAATCAAGTCAAACAACGGTTCAACCGAACTGCGACGTTTGCTTAAACAGAGACGCTGCTTGGGTTGGTTGATAAATCGATGATACGCCTTGGCAAACCGTCCCTTTGTCCATCTAAGTGCCGGGGTAATCAAAGCGACTTGTGCCTTCGCCCAACGACGGATACGGTCTGCTTGGGTATAGGCATCATCGGCAGTGAGTGTCTGCGGTGAAAGTTGTGTCAGAATCTCAGACGCTTTAGCATCTATCGCCCAACTTTCGGAGACCGACGCACGGTGCACAGTTATCAGTGTTGGGAACGCACCTTGTGTGCAGATAATGTGAAGTCCGTAGCCATAGACCCAGCCATGATAACCACTCTTGCTCCACGTGGCATCGGTGTCGAGGTTGCGTAGATGTTTAGGTACTTTTCCTGCTTTGCGGTCAGTTTGATGCCAGACGGGTCCTCGTGCCTTAAATAAACTTTTGTCGGCTACCAGATGAGCCAAGTTGAATTGTTGGGACAAGTCAGTGGCATACTGACCGATAAACAATACAAATGCCTCTATCACTTCATATAATGCCTTATAGCGACGTGCAATCGTGGTTCGATGAGGGGGCTGTTGCCACCCCAGCATTTGTAACACTTCTGGGTGATTGATTAGCCACCGCCATTGCGTTTTGAAGCCATAGATGCCGTGAAACTGCATCAACATGAAGAAAATGATAAACGAGGTGGTTGAATATGTCAATGGTTTTGCGTGTGTGACACCTGGTTTGTCAATACGGTGTTGCATAAACTGCTCAAAGAGTTGCATAATAAGAGTGACATAATCAGCCAACATTGGTCTTTGTACCATATTGGGGCTCCTTTTGCTATGATAACAATAGGAAACCCTTTTGGCTTGATTATGTCAACTATATTTATGCACACCCCTCAGCTAGTTGGAATATCTGAAAGGAAATGGATGGCAATGAATTTCTTTTTAAGGAGTTGAAATGGGTTGGAAAGAAAAACTCCTCTCAGTCGTGCAAAATCAAAACAGCCCTTCAAAGTTGCGATTCGATGAGCCACTGCGTAAACACACCTACTTTGGAATAGGCGGCGGCGCCGCAGCGTATCTTGAAGTGAGCACAATCGACGAATTGGCGAGCGTGGCACAACTAAAAAAACGTTGGAACGTGCCAGGTGCCATCATTGGTCGAGGATCGAACATGCTCGTCAGCGATGCAGGCTACCCTGGGATTGTTGTCCGACTGATCGGTGAATTTGATCAACTCGAATTTGACGGGAACTGTGTTCACACAGGCGCAGGCGTTTCCCTGCCAAGATTGTCGAAAACGGTAGCGCGTCACGGACTGAGCGGCGTCGAGTTTGCGCTCGGCATTCCGGGGTCTGTCGGCGGGGCGTTGATTATGAACGCAGGCGCATGGAGCAGCAGCTTCGGAGATCTGGCCGAGTGCGTTCAGGTGATGACAGACAAAGGAAAGTTAGTCAATCTCAGCCACGATGACGCAAAGTTTGGTTACCGTCATAGTGGACTGAGCAGCTACTTTTGCGTCACGCGGGCTATGCTCAATCTGATCCCCGGTGATGTAGAGGAAATTACCAATCGCATGCAGAATTTCTACAACAAGAAAATCACGAGTCAACCGTTTGCGGAGGAAAACGCGGGGTGCATATTCAAGAACCCACCCGGTCATTCTGCCGGGAAACTGATCGATGAATGTGGCCTGAAAGGATATCGGATTGGCGGGGCAGAGGTGTCCAAAATTCACGGCAACTTTATCCTCAACCTCGACAATGCAACTGCCCAAAATGTGTTAGATCTCGTGCGCCATATTCAGACTCAGGTCAAGCGTGAGAAGGACGTTGATCTGGAGATGGAGGTCAAACTGCTAGGTTTTGAATATGAAACCGCATAAAAACTAAAACTTGTCCTTTTTCAAAGGTGTGATTTGCTTATGAGGTCACCTTTTTTCGGAAAAATGCCTAGAATATTTCGATTTTTACGCTTTCTTTACCACCTGCCAAATTTCGTAAAACTGGCTTGGCGGCTATTCTGGGATCCGCGCATCCCAATCTATCGTAAAGCAATCCTCGTGGTATTTGGGATGCTCGCTATCGCCTTGGCGGTGGCTTACTTTTACCTTCCCTTCGATGCAATTCCCGATTTTCTCCCCATTGGACGAGGTGACGATCTACTCATCGGAATGTTCTTGATTTTGGTCCCTGGTGCTTGGCTTTTTATCAAACTTTCCCCCAAACATGTCGTGCGGGAGCATGTTGATCGGATCGCAGGGGGGAATTGAAGAGCACAAGTTGTCAAATCTCTTTGGAAATTTCTAAAGCAATTGGCTCATTCTGTTAAGGCGAAAGCAAATTGGTGATTTGTAATTTATCCCTTCGTGTCTCGATCGACATTTTGCTTTTCCTTGTTCCAAACTACGAGAATCGCTAGAAAACTGCCTGGGCCTGTTCTATCAGCCAATTTAGCTTCCGCGGATCGCGGACCCCTTTCGCAGACTCAACCCCCGAACAGAGATCGACGCCATAAGGACGGACGGTTTCAATCGCCGCCCTGACATTCTCAGAACGAATACCGCCGGACAAGAACGTTGGAACTTTACAAGCCTGGATGAGTTGGGAAGCAAAGCGCCAATCACTGGTCTTGCCAGTGCCGCCAAATCGGGCTTTTCCCTTGCTGAAATCCGCGGTGTCAAACAGGAGTGCATCCGCACCCGCGTCGATATACGCTCCCATTTGCGCGAAGATAGTTTTGACATCAACACGCTGATCGCCATCTGCTGGCAGAAACAGCGACTTCCAAATCTTACACGATAGAAACCGCCTGAGTCTTGCCACTTCAGCAGGGGACTCGTGCCCGAGCAACTGAATTGCAAACGGCTGAATCTGCACTGCTGCCTGTCGCACCCATTCTGTCGGGCGATTAAACACGAGCACAACGGTTGGAATTGGCGTCTGTCGCGCGATCTCGGCAGCGTGATCAATCAGAACAGATCGCTCTGAAAAAGGGACTTTGACGACGACGCCGGAGTAATCCGCTCCGGCGTCTGCTGCCATCTGTGCGTCGGTGACGCTAGTTGTGCCACAGATCTTGACCTTGCAATAATTTCTTGTCATACAAATTTGTTCCGAGAGTAGAGCGGGTACGATTTTATCGGACGAGCATTGCCAGTGCTTGCCTCCTGCGTAGCGGGGGCCGTTTGGAACCAGCTAGCAGCAGGCTTTACTTTAGTGTTTCTCCCCGATAGATTGGGATGCAGGCATATATGTCATTATTACTCGTCCTTAAGAAAAACCGTCTGCCGATCCGCGGATGAATAGCAAATCACCATCGTTACGGGCTGCCAACCGGTATTGACGGCGTTGTGTTTCATGCCTTGCGGGATGCGTAACACCATCCCTTCTTTCAAGGGGAAAACCTCGTCACCAAGTTGGTGATCGCACTGCCCCGAAAGTACGTAAATCAGTTCCTCGCAGTTAGGGTGGTAGTGGAGCGGATTACCCTCGCCGGCATTGAGGTAAACAACCCCGAAGGTCATTTCCGCCTCCGGATCGATCTGGTCGTTGCAGAGCCACTTAATTGCGCCCCAAGGGAATTGGAGTGCTTCACCTTCGTTAACGTTAGTAATTGTTGCTGAACTCATGATACCTCCTTAAAAACGTGATGCGTGATTTGTTGATTCGTTAGATTTCGAGCGTCTCTCGCATGTATCGACAACTCATTGTAACGCTCTCTTTCGGTGTTTTATCCGTCCAATCCTGTTCGACTGTCAGCCACTCGGCGCTAATCCCTTCGACGACTTTCATAATCCCTGCCCAATCGAGGATGCCGTGTCCAACTTCTCCGAAGGAGCCATCCGAATTCATGTCCTTGAAGTGGAGATAGGCAACACGGTCTGCATATTGCTCCAGAAAAGCAGCAGGGTTTTCACCGCCATGCTTGACCCAATAGGTGTCCACACAGGCGTGAACGAACTCCGGATCAGTCGATTCAAAAAGCGTGACGAGTCCAGTTGTCCCGCCGAAATCCTTGAATTCCCAACTGTGATTGTGATAACAGAACTTGATTCCCACATCGTTACAGCGACGCCCAACTTCGTTGAAGATCTCTGCCGCGCGCTGGTAGTCCTCAAGGGTATCGTTTCCACCAACACCAGAGACCATCAAGTAACGGCAGTCCATCGCGTCGGTGAATTTAATCATCTCATCGAACTGCTCAAGACTGCCATAACCTGTATGGACGCCGGCCAATTCCAAATTGTGCGATGCCAGCAGCACCTTCGTTTCATCGATTGAATGGCTACCTTCACTGAGATTTCCAGCTTCTATCCCACCGTACCCCACGTCCGAAATCTCGGCGAGGACGCCGGAGAGATCTTCACTGGAACGGGAGCCGTAGATAATTAACTGACAACCAATCTTATACTTGTTCATTGCAAACCTTGGGAAGTAGAATATTGAGTCGTGAAACGTGAGAGTATGAATTCTCAAGGAGCTTTTCTATGAACATCGATATATCAGAAGACATCTTGCTTACGCAACTCAAAAGACTTGTTGATCGGACGAGCGAGCAATTGCAATGGGGGAACCTGACATTGTGGGAAACTCTTGATCTCATTCAACAGACGCAGGTTCAAGCAGAAGAACTGATACCGGATCAGATGGAATTGTATCAGCGCATCTATGGCGCACGTTTTCGACGCTTACTCGAACAGTTTGTCATACCAAAAGAGTCGGAAGCTCGGTTCAACTGGCATAAACCGTACTGACTCGCTCGAACCTTGCCAATGCTTTGAACCTTGAAGTAGTGATCTCACCCGGATCCTCTATGGATTCACCGCCGACACCTCTTCGCCATCCTTGAGAGTATGCTGCCCGGCAATGACCACCTGCTCGCCTTCAGAGAGCCCGCTTGTAATTTCGACATTGCTACCTTCAGTCAAACCGAACTCGATCTGCCGGCGCTTGCCGTGTCCATCTGCAACCACAAAAACGGTCTGGACGTTTTTGACGCTATCTTCAATCACCGCAGAACGCGGAATTAGTATGGCGTTTTCGTGGATCTCCACCGGGATGCTGACCTTCGCAAACATGCCCGGCTTCAAGCGCAGGTCTGCGTTGTCGATTGTGATTTCGAGTTTCGCGGATCTGCTTGTCCGGTCAAGGGTGGGACTGACGTGAGAGATTTTTCCAGAGACGGGCTGCGGCGCCGCATCTACCTGAATCCACGCCGAATCGCCGCGTCTCACCTTGCCCAGGTCTGATTCAATTACGCTGACGACTGCTTTCACCGCGTCCATATCCACAATCTCGAAAATCGGCGTGGTCGGCACAGCCATGCCTCCCAAATCTAGAGCGCGCATGGACACGACGCCGGCAATTGGCGCGGTGACCCTCGCGTCCGCCAACCGTTTTTGAGCGAGATTAAGCGCGGCTTCGGCTTGCGCCACAGTAGTTTCCGCCGAAGTGATTTCCGCTTCCCAGCTTCTGGCCGTTTTTAACGCTTCCGCAGCCTCTAACACCGCGCGAGCTGCCATCACCTGAGCCTCGGCCAACTTCCTATCTTTCTCCCACGTTTTCGTGTCTGCTTGAGCATAAGCAAGTTTGAACGCCGCTTCAGCGCCCGCGACCTGCGCTTCCAGCGCGCGGATGTCTTCCTCACGCGCCCCGTTTTCAATGAGGCGCATCTGTTCACGTGCGACCTCGTATTGGGCTTTGGCGACATCTAATTGGGTTTCGGCGGCTTCAATCGACTGCTCGCTGACTGCATTATTTTCAAACAGCTTTTTCATGCGGTTATAGTTGCTTTTGGCGTTGGCAAGGTTCGCATTCGCCTGATTGACGGCAGCTTCGGCTTGTCTCCGATCTTCGTCCCTCGCTCCTCGCTTGATTTTTTCCAAATTCGCCTTGAGCGATTGAAGTCCGGCTTTCGCCTGCTCAAGCTGTGAAATCGTGCGGGTTTCGGCGAGCTCTTCTACCTGACGAAACGAAGCCACGGCAGATGCAAGCTGCGCCTGCGCCTGGTAGATCTGCGATCTGATGCGAACCTCGGCTAACTTTTGCGCCTGATCAAAAGTGGTATCCGCGGCTTGATACGCCGCCTCCGCTTGGCGCACTTGAAGTTCCAATTCTTCATGCTCAATGACTACCAACGTTTGGCCTTTTTCGACCCGATCACCTTCATCAACGTTCATCTTGATGATTTTTCCGGCAACTTCCGGAAAAACTGTCACCTGTGAATCGGCTTCAATCGTGCCAGAAAATTGTAGTTCAGATCGGATCTCTCCACGTGAGGCTTTAATCACCTCCACCACCTTGACCGTTGAAGCCACAGCTACCGTCTCACTTTCTCGCTTTTTGGTGGTGAATCTAATGAAAACAATTCCGATGATAACGATCAGAATAATTATTGCGATAATCCAAGGTCTTCTCACTTTTTAATCTCCATAACCTAATTTTGTAGTTTTTGCCCGATAGCCTTTTCCAATTGGGCGAGTCCGATGGCATAATCGTGCAAGGATTGGAGACGATTGACTTCTGCCTGCGATAGGGCAAGTTGAGCGTCGGTGAGCTCAACGCTGGTAATCATCCCGTTTTCATAGCGTAAGTTCGCAATCCGCACGCTCTCTTGGGCTTGCTCAACCGTTTCCTTCTGGACCTCGATTAACGCCTTTGCCTCAAGCAGGTTCAGATAGGCAGACCTGACCTCAAACTCAATAGTGTCCGCTACTTGTTGCTTTCCAAGCTGTGTCCGCTTCAATCCGGATTCGGCTTGCTGCACCGCAGCTCGTGTTGCAAAGCCATCGAAGATTGGGAAGTTGAGCGCAAAACCGAGGTTCCAGATGCGATTCATCTTCTCAAGCCTTTCATTTCCTTCGATCTGATAGTTTGTAAAAAAGGAGAGGTCAGGACGATTCCCAGTCTTGGCGACATCAACCTGTTTTTTCGCGGCTTGCTCGTTGAATTCAAATTGCTGCATCTCGGGCCGGTTTTCCATCCCCCTTTGAATTAAGGAATTAAGGCCAAGTTCGATTGATAAACGGTCTAAACTGCCTTTAACTACTACCGCCTCTGCCAGATCAATATTCAGTACATTTTTATAAGTATCCTTGGCGATTCGTGCCTGATTCTTGGCGCGAATAAGATTCGACCTCGCATTGGCTAACAGCACCTCCGCCCGCAGGACATCAAAGTTGGTTGAAGCGCCCGCCTCAAAGAAGTTTTGAGCAATCTGCAACTGTTTCTCAACAAGATCGACCGTTTGTTGGGAGACCTTTACGAACTCCATCGCAAGGAGAATATTGTAAAAGGCTTCAGAAACGTCAAGCACAAGCCCGTTGTAAGCCGCAGCCAATTCTCTCCTGGCAGCCTCCAAACTCGATTTTGCACTCTGATAGTTATTATAGTAACGCCCCCAGGCAAAGATCGATTGTCTCAGGCTCAACTCCGCTTGAAGGTTATGATGCGCCCCAAATTCCAATTCAATGACATCCAACGCCGTGCCAGCGTCGTCGGCACCCGTATCGGGGGGAGGCGGCATATTTCCTCCTGCGCCCGGCGGGCCAAATGCCCCGCTTGCCTCAAGAACGGATTTCGGGAGATCTTTGGCATATCGATAACTACTAGTGAGCGAGACATTTGGCAACAGCACAGCACGTGCAGAATGCACCTGTGCTTCCGCAGATTTCACCCGTTCCTGGATTGTTTGGATCGAGAGATTGGTTTGTCGGGCGATTTCAATGCTGCCTTCCAGTGTCAGAACTATTGGCTCTTGAGCCGATACCGTGCAATTCCAACAAACTAACAAGAGTATCCCGACGAAGATATATTGTCGAGTTTTTGACAAATACATTCAATTCCTCCGAATTAATAATAGGCCAAAGGGTTGAGTTTGCCTGCCATTCGCCTATGCCACCTTATGCGCGGCTCGCACGGTTGTTGCCCGCACGACGACACCCCCCAAAGACACTGAAGACTCCATGATGCCAACAACTCGCGACTTGTGCTGTTCTGCGGTGATGTCGAGGTAAAATGTGCTTAATGCTGGCGCTTTCAACGCCCTTCCCAGACCGTCCACAAGGCAGACCAGGAAGATCAGTGGGAACGATGTCAAAAACGTCAGGCCAGCGTAGAATGCTGTGTTGAGCAGCGTTTCGATCATGATTATCGGCCTGCGACCACCGCCACAAGATTTGCGCGCGGCACTTCTCTTTTGAGGGCATTGAGATGACTGACCACGACGAGAGAGTTATTAACAACCACCCCCTATTTTGTAGGAACAACAAGCCAAGGTTGTTACGGTAAAGATGTTTCGGGGAGGGAACGTCAAGGTGGGAGTTTCAATCTGTAAATTCGGAGTGCAAAACATGTTTTGCCACATCGCTACAAGACAGGTTCTGCACTCCTGAATAAATAATCCGAATTTTCTTTAGATTGCTTAACTTGTAAATCCTCGAAGTGGCGAAAGAATCAGTTTAGAGCGGATATGCCAAGAGGCACGTTTACAAATCAAAGATGCAGGTTCCGTCGTCTAATATCTCAGAATAGCGCTCCACTCACCAACAGCCCAAAGGGTTCCGTCTTTGGATTGGGTAATGTCGGTCAGGGTGCTCTGGGTAGGACTTTGCTCGGCGAGCCATGTCACGCCGCCATCTGTGGTGTGCAGGATGGTTCCATTCTCTCCAACAACCCAGCCTTGTTTATCGTCAATGAAGCACACACCTTTTAATTCGCTGTCTGTTGGGGGCTCTTGCCGAGTCCATGTGGCGCCGCCATCTTTTGTCCCATAAATCGCGCCCCCAGACCCGGAGATCCAAGCGGTTTGGGCATCTAAGGCAAAAACGGTGTTTAAATCCTCTGGTCCCGCCGACTGAACGGACCACGTTTGTCCACCATCAGCCGTTTTGATAACAGCTCCGCCTTGTCCAACAATCCAACCCACTTTATCGTCGGCAAAATAGACGCCAAACAGGTTGCTGAAAGCAACCATCGGATCCCCGGCATCCTGCCCTATCCATGTTTCTCCACTATCGCTCGTATGCAAAATCTTGCCAACTTCGCCAACCCCCCAGCCGTGTTGAGGGGTTGGAAAGTGGAGATCATAAAATCCAAGGGCGCCTTTCCAAATCGACATCTGATCAAACTGAATCCGTTTAACCTTACCATGTCCTTCATCCGTCGGATCGCTGACACTCTGCCAAACATCTCCTCCGCTACCAGTCTCGATTAAGGTGCCGTTACTCCCAACGATGTAGCCTTTATTCTCATCAACGAAACCGATACCGAAAAGCTCAAACACGTTGTTGCTGTCTTGCGGTTGCCACGTCTGTCCACCATCACTGGTGTGCAAAACAGCTCCGGATAAACCAACAGCCCACCCCAGCTTATCATTATAGAAGTAAACTTTCTGTAAATGGGTGTTAATTGAAACAACTTCCCACGATGCACCACTATCTTGGCTATGCAGAATGGTTGCGAATTGTCCCACGGCCCACGCCTCCTGCGGGGTGACAAATTGGATGGCGGTCAGTCGGGTCGCAACAGGTCTCGGGTCAAGCGCCGTCCAATTTGCTCCGCCATCAGTCGTTCTCAAAATGGCACCAAACTCTGCTGATGCGAGCCCGAGGTTGGCGTCGATAAAATGAATGCCCCAGATGGGTTCGGGCATGCCGTTGGAGTAAGGCACATTGCTCTCTTGAGTTTCCCATGTTTCTCCGCCATCGGCTGTGTGAACAAGTACGCCATTGCCGCCGCATGACCAACCCTCCTGGTCATTGAGCATAAAAAGACCGTCGAGCGTGGCAGCAGAGTTGGTCCTTTGGGATTTCCAAGTTTGCCCACCATCCGTGGTATGGAGCATCGTACCACCGCCTCCCGATGCCCAACCGACTTGAGGAGTTGTGAAGCGAATGTCTGTGATCTCGTTATTCGTACCGGTCTTTTGTGGCGTCCAGGTGGCGCCGCCATTTGTGGTATGAATGAGAATCCCACCATCGCCGCCGGCCCAACCGTTTTTGTCATCGGCAAAAAAGATGGCCGACAACACGGCGCGTGTGCCAGTGGTGAGCTTCATCCATGTTGCGCCGCCATCTACCGTTTTCAACACTGTACCGTTATCGCCGGCAATCCAGCCGGTTGTAGGATTGATAAACCGCACCTGGTGGAAATCCATTTTGAAGGGAAATGGTTGATTTGGCTGGTTTTCCCAGGTCTTCCCACCGTCGCTTGTATGCAGAATTGTCGATTGAGAACCGACAGCCCAGCCGTGCTGCTGGTCGACGAAGTAGACATCTAATAGTAGAGTTTTCCACTCGGATTCGTGGATAGATGTCCAGATTCTCTCTGATGAAAAGGTGTTCGCCACAGAGATAAGTAACAGCCCAATCACGACTAAGAAACTGGTACCCCACTGCTTATGGATTGTCATTAGTTCCTCCTGGTGTAAGATTTTTGTTCCTTGTGAAAACAGACATATTATACAACGATCGGCTAACACCGTCAAGCAGTTGTTTACTGAAGTCACGGTAAAAAACGCTCTAAATGTAATGGGACCGGTTGAAACTTTTCACACTAGGTTCTGTTGACATTTGAGTATAAGGTTGTGGCATAATAGAAGAATGATGCCAATAACCTTACCCGATGACCAATGGAAAAAGATATACTCGTTTCTTCTAACTTGTCCCAACATCTATGTTGGCAACGAAGCGACAACACGCCGCTTTATCGAAGCGGTTCTCTGGGCGACCCGTAGCGGGGCTCAATGGCGGATTCTGCCAGACACCTATGGTAAATGGAACACCCTCTATAAGCGTTTTGCTCGGTGGTGCGACAAAGGGGGCTTCACACAGATGCACCCCCACTTCGCCGCCGACCCCGATATCGAGTCGCTTATTGTGGACAGTACAATCATTCGAGCGCACCCGTCTGCGGCGGGCACCTTAAAAAGCTGGCGCCTTAAAAAAAAGGGTGGCACTGAAAACCAAGCGTTAGGTCGCTCTCGCGGGGGATTCAGTACAAAAATTCACATCACAGTTGACGGCCTGGGTAATCCCCTAAGAATACATCTGACGCCCGGTCAAAGAAACGACATAGCGGAAGCAGAAGCGTTGATACTTGGATATAAAAGCGAGTATGTGATTGGAGACAAGGGATATGACTCCGACAGTTTTATCGCTGTTATTGAGGCGAATGGAGCGATTGCGGTGATACCGCCCAAAAGTCATCGTGTGGATCAAAGAGATTACGACAAACATCTGTACAAAGAGAGACATCGGGTTGAATGTTTCATTAACAAGATAAAATGGTATCGCCGCATCTTCTCTCGGTTCGAGAAGTTAGCTATCCGTTATTTTGGATTTCTCAGCTTTGTCTCCACTCTTATATGGCTCCCTTGAAATGTCAACAGAACCTAGTAAATGGCGTAGGTTAATCATAGCAAAAGTAATACAATGGAAGCCGAAAAAGTTTGTATTGCTTTTGCATCTGTTAAAAGTTTCAACCGGCTTAACCACAAATGCCGATAAACACAGATCTTCTCAATTTTCACCGTAGCATGAGAAATTTCTCATGATTGCCAGTCGCTACCACGGATCCGCGCGATTTCTTGGTGGTCAGAGAAACGGAGAAGTCACGCCAATCCCATGCAGGTTACGGAACCTCAACGCCTTCAAAAACCTTGTTGATGATCTGTTCAGAAGTAATCTCCTCCGCTTCCGCTTCGTAGCTGGCGATGACACGGTGTCTGAGAACATCCATACCAACCGCGTGAACATCTTCCGGCGTCACATAACCACGGCGGCGGAGGAAGGCGTGGGCTTTGGCAGCCATAGCGAGGAAGATCGTCGCCCGCGGGGATGCCCCGTATTCGATAAGATCTGTGAGATCGTCCAATTGGTACTTCGCTGGTTCACGAGTGGCACAGACAAGATCAACGATATAGTTTTCAATCTTCTGGTCCATGTAGATCTCACGAGCGGTTGTACGGAGTTGAATAATCTCCTGGGGGGATATGACCGGTTGAATCGGCTGGATTTCTTCGCGTGTCATTCGCCGCAAGATGGCGAGTTCTTCCGTGCGTGAGGGATATGCCACTCGTAATTTGAGCATGAACCGATCCACCTGTGCCTCTGGCAGCGGGTAGGTTCCTTCCTGCTCAATTGGATTTTGGGTCGCTAAGACGAGGAATGGATCATCGAGAGGATAGGTTTCATCGCCAATCGTGACCTGGACTTCTTGCATGGCTTCAAGGAGTGCGCTTTGGACTTTGGCGGGAGCCCGATTGATTTCGTCTGCAAGAATAAGGTTGGCAAAAATGGGACCCTTTTTGACATAAAAGTCGCCCGATCGTTGATTATAGATTTGCGTCCCGATCAGATCAGCGGGCAGGAGGTCAGGAGTGAATTGGAGGCGTTTGAAAGAGACGGCAATCGTTTGGGAAAGGGTTTGAACGGCGGTCGTTTTGGCGAGGCCGGGCACGCCTTCTAAGAGGATATGACCGTTGCAGAGCAATCCGATAAACAACCGCTCAATCATATATTGCTGTCCGATGATGACTTTGCGAATCTCCTCAAAAAACGCGTCAACGAAGGCGCTCTCCGCCTGAATCTGCTCGTTCAACGCTGTAAGATCATATCCTTGCATGTTTATCTAAGACAAGAATGATTTCAATGCGGATGGCAAATTCTTCTTTACCATCTTTATGTCTTGTATTTGCTTCGGCAACCTCATACCAAACATCACTCATCTTCTGCTCTCATCTGTGTGCGTCGGTCAATGGTGATATGGGGTTTCAGCCGTGGCATCTTATCCGTCCGGATTTTTACCTTTTGTGAAAACAATATCTTTTGCTGATATATCGGTGAGAAGATAGCTCGCCATATACGAGGCTCGGGCTCTGGTTTACTTGGCTGTTCGTCTTTAGGTTTACCTGGACTTTTTTTCTCGTTTATCCCATTTTTTAACAGATGGCAGTTCAATTTCGGCTTCTTGGTCAATTCCATGAGGCATCTTTAAGGTCTCCCTGTGATTTTTTTCAATGATGGCAAAAGAATGATACACGACAGATTGTGGGGTAAATTTCCAAGTAACCGTTCAAGTCCAAAACGAAGAGGGATCCAGATACAATCCATACCACCTGGACGCTTACATTTCCAATCCGCCTGGAGTGCGATGCAGATTGGCAACTCCGAAGGATCGGAGCAGGTTCTGCGCCACGATGAGATTTACGACCTTCTGTATCATCCTTTTGCGGTTACTGTTTTTTTCGGTGACAGATGCTTTGGCACGAAAACGATTGCCAGATACCGCACCCCATTCTTCCTTCCCTTCCAACTGCTTTGCTTCCTTGCGCCTGAGCCCTCACTCTGGGCGAACACCGAGGTTCAGCCTTAAAACCTCCTCCTGTAATGCTCATAGATTTCGCTGTTTTCATCCACTTCTTCTTCAGATTCATCCGTTTCAACAGGCGCCACAGCAATTTGGTTTTCGAGAAACTCCTCTGCCGTCTGATAAATCCGATCAAGTTCTGAACAGGAAGGGCGATGGCGTGAAAAGTGAATCATATCGCACATCCGGAGAATCTCACCAACGTGATCTGTAACGCTATCGGTGAGCTCATCGGGGAGCGCCAATAAGATTTGTCCGGTTGTCGCATCTAAGATCTTGATCTGATATTTTTCTCCCACATAACGTTTGATAATCATCGCGATCAACCCGTAGTATTCCTGGATGCGGTCCGCTTCACGCAGCGACAACACTTGCTCCAGATCTTTGAGTGAGATCGACTCAAGCGTATACGCCTCTCGCTCCGAAGGGGGCTCTTGTTCGGCCCTCCTTTCGGATCGGCCGGGCCAAGATGCCCTGCGGGAAGTGACAGGTGATGGAGAAGGGGGCATATACGTAGACTGCGATACATCCCACTTTGTGGGTGTCTTTCGCAGCAAAAAGAAGCGAGCAAAGTGAGCCTTGTTCCGGCGCAGCAAGACATAAACAACGCCCCCGATGACAATCACAAGCAACATCAGGATAAACACGCCGACAATTGCGTTTATGAGTCCTGAACCGGATTCATTCCCGTTGGAGCCGTTGCTGGCTGCAAATAGGGCAGCGGTGTCCAAAGTGAATTGGACAAATACTGATACCGAAGTCAAATTGATTATTCGTCGCACAAGTCGTATTCCTTGATCTTTCTGAAAATTGTTCGTTTTGAAATCCCCAAGATCTTCGAGGCTTTGGCTTTATTATTTCCGGCATACTGGAGTGTCGTCCGAATGGCTTCCTTCTCAATCTCTGCTAATGACATTCCGACTTCAAAATGCAATCGTGATGAAAGCGATGCTGCCATGCTCGTATCTGTAGCCGCTGGCGCGGAGAAGATAATGGGGGAACTTGCCCCGGTGGATGCCAAGATATGTTCTGGGATATCATTAAGATCGAACTCTGAACGATTCGACATAATGACCATGCCCTCAATGCAGTTCTTTAACTCTCGGACATTCCCTGGCCAGTCATACTTCATCAACGTCCGCATGGCGCGAGAGATCATGCTCCTGGTCATTTTCCGGTTTTCCCGACAAAACTCCTCTGTAAATACTTTGACCAAGAGTGGAATATCCTCCCGACGCTCGCGAAGAGGTGGTAAGGTAATCCGAATGACGTTCAACCGATCGTAAAGATCGACCAGAAACCTCCCACTTTCCACCGCCTCCTCGAGATCGTGATTCGTTGCGCAAATCACACGAACATCAACCTCGATTGCTTCATTCCCACCGACTCGTTCAAACTCCCTTTCGGCAAGCACACGCAAGAGCCTGGCCTGGTTTGAAAGACTTAACTGGCCCACCTCATCGAGGAACAACGTGCCCCCGTGAGCCGCTTCAAAGCGCCCTTTTCGCGTATGATAAGCTCCGGTGAATGCCCCTCGCTCATGTCCAAAAAGTTCCGATTCTGCAAGGCTTTCGTTCAATGTGGCGCCATTAAAAACAACAAGTTGCCCTCGGACCAAACTTCGGAGATGGATAGCACGAGCAACCAATTCTTTCCCGGTACCGCGTTCCCCGCGGATCATGACGGTGGCTTTCGTCGGGGCAACTTGCGCGATGAGTTCTCGAATCTCCTGGATTTTCTGCGAGTGCCCTGTCAGTTGGATGAGCCCCACCTTCTCATCAATCTGGGATTGTAGCTGACGGTTTTCCAGGGTGAGACGCTGTTTTTCGAGTATCCTGCGGAGGACAGCTGTGAGTCGGGTGGGGTGAATCGGTTTATGGAGAAAATCACTTGCGCCACTGTGAACCATGGCTTTGATGCCAATATCTGTCTCCAGGACGTTAGGCATCGCGATGAAGATCACGCCGACATCAGGGCTTCGATCATGAGCCGCTTCAAGGAGCTTCAGTCCATCAATTCGCGCCTCCTTGAGTGGAGCAATCAAAACATCAATATTCAGGCGTTCGATACGATCTAACGCCTCGTACATCGTGCGAGTGGCAAGGACGTGTAGCCCTTCGCTCTCAAGTGCAAGGCAAATTGTTTCACGCTGTCGCTGATCGGGCTCAACAACGAGAATAGTCGTTTGGTTGTTCATCTTTCTAACTCAATTTCTGCCTGACAATTTGACTGACCACCGAATTGTCCGCTTTGCCTCTCCGTTGTGGAACGAGTTTTCCCATGACTTTGCCCATATCTCGCACCGATGTCGCTCCTAACACCTCGATCGCCTGTACGACAGCGGCTTCGATTTCTGCCTCTGAAAGTTGGGCGGGGAGAAATTCTTGCAGTATCTTGATCTGTTCCGCTTCAGCTTCAACGAGGTCATCGCGGTTCGATTTGTGCAACTGTTCTAGGTTCTGTTGACATTTGAGTATAAGGTTGTGGCATAATAGAAGAATGATGCCAATAACCTTACCCGATGACCAATGGAATAAGATATACTCGTTTCTTCTAACTTGTCCCAACATCTATGTTGGCAACGAAGCTGCTACACGCCGCTTTATCGAAGCGGTTCTCTAGGCAACCCGTAGCGGTGCTCAATGGAGACTTCTGCCAGACACCTATGGTAAATCGAACACCCTCTATAAGCGTTTTGCTCGGTGGTGCGACAAAGGGGGCTTCACACAGATACACCACCACTTTGCCGCCGACCCCGATATTGAGTCGCTTATTGTGGACAGTACAATCATTCGAGCGCACCCGTCTGCGGCGGGCACCTTAAAAAGCTGGCGCCTTAAAAAAAAGGGTGGCACTGAAAACCAAGCGTTAGGTCGCTCTCGCGGGGGATTCAGTACAAAAATTCACATCACAGTTGACGGCTAGGTAATCCACTAAGAATACATCTGACACCCGGTCAAAGAAACGACATAGCGGAAGCAGAAGCGTTGATACTTGGATATAAAAGCGAGTATGTGATTGGAGACAAGGGATATGACTCCGACAATTTTATCGCGGTTATTGAGGCGAATGGAGCGATTGCGGTGATACCGCCAAAAAGTCATCGTGTGGATCAAAGAGATTACGACAAACATCTGTACAAAGAGAGACATCTGGTTGAATGTTTCATTAACAAGATAAAATGGTATCGCCGCATCTTCTCTCGGTTCGAGAAGTTAGCTATCCGTTATTTTGGATTTCTCAGCTTTGTCGCCACTCTTATATGGCTCCGTTGAAATGTCAACAGAACCTAGTGCATCCTTCCGTTTCTTGATTTGGCTGGCGATCGCCTCTAACACACCATCATCGTCGAACTCAACCCGATCATTAATCTCCTTATCCCGGATGTCGCCGCGTACCATGCGAATCACAGACAGGCGATTTTTGTCCTTCGCCTTCATCGCCCGCTTCATCTCGTCATTCAATCGTTCTTTGAGCCCCACAGAAATCCCTCATTTCTCTATGTGATTGCCAAAATTTGATAAAATAATACCCCATCTCTCTAGCATCGTCAAGCGGAAAAATGGGGCAATAAACCTTGCAATAACGGGATTTGTTTGGCGTAGTGGGCAGAGAGACCCTTGAAAAGGTTTGGAACCTTTTCAAGGATACTAGGTTCTGTTGACATTTGAGTATAAGGTTGTGGCATAATAGAAGAATGACGCCAATAACCTTACCTGATGAACAATGGAATAAGATATACCGGTTTCTTCTTAGCTGTCTCACCATCTATGTTGGCAACGAAGCTGCTACACGCTGCTTCGTCGAAGCCGTCCTGTGGGTGACTCGTAGCGGCGCTCAATGGAGACTTCTACCAGACACCTATGGCAAATGGAACACCCGCTACAAGCGGTTTGCTCGATGGTGCGACAAAGGTATCTTCACACAGATGCACCACCACTTCGCCTCTGACCCCGATATCGAGTCGCTTATTGTGGACAGTACCATCTGCCGCGCTCACCCGTCTGCGGCGGGCGCCTTAAAAAAAACGGTGGCACTGAAAACCAAGCATTAGGTCGCTCTCGGGGCGGTTTCAGCACAAAAATTCACATCACAGTTGACGGACTAGGCAATCCCCTAAGAATTCATCTGACACCCGGTCAGAGACATGACATAACTGAGGCGGAAGGGTTGATAATCGGATATAACAGTGAATATGTGATTGGAGACAAGGGGTACGATTCGGACGCTTTTATCGCGGTTATTGAGGCGAATGGAGCGATTGCAGTGATACCGCCAAAAAGTCATCGTGTTGACCAAAGAACGTATGACAAACACTTATACAAAGAGAGACATCGGGTTGAATGTTTCATCAACAAGATAAAATGGTATCGTCGTATCTTCTCTCGGTTTGAGAAGCTAGCTGTCCGTTATTTTGGATTTCTCAGCTTTGTCTCCACTCTTATATGGCTCCCTTGAAATGTCAACAGAACCTAGCACAAGTCGTTAATTATTAAAAAGTAATGACTGTAGAGATTAGGTTCTGTTGACATTTCATCGTAACCAGATAATCACAGCAACGAAACTCAGAAACCCCAAATAGCGACCCGCCAACTTATCAAAACAACTGAAGATACGCCTATAGTGCTTGATTTTGTTGATGAAGCATTCCACCCGATGTCTCTCTCGGTACAGATGCGTATCATAGTCTCGTGACTCACGGCGGTTGATACGGGGACGAATCACTGGCTCTGCACCCATACGGGTTATCAACTGCACCAATGAATCCGCGTCATACGCTGAGTCGGCTATCACATACTCACTGCTATACCCTTCTGCACAAGTCATGGCGTGGCGTTGTCTAGCCGTCAGCGCAAAACGTAACGCATTTATAAATAATTGGCTTGCAGATTCTTTGAATATGTGATATTATTGGGGTGTTACAAGCCTGTGATTCTGAAGTTTATTAAATCGTTGGCTTGTTTTACCTTTCCTCGCCAAAGTAAAGGACACCCCAATGAGTGATTTTCTTAGTGTAGTAGCGGATATACTCATTATCATTGCTGCTGGAAAGTTCATTTGGAAACACATTCCCAGTAGTGACGATTTGTATAGTATCAGAAAGTCCTTCATAGACTTCAGAGATGAAGCAAAACAACTGAAAGAAGAAGTCGTCAATTTAAGAAGGGTAGAGCTTACCAACATCGCAGAGAATCTGAAAACTAGAGATGCAACTGCGAAGAAAACCGTACCTGTTGAAGATATTGACAAGAAACTTGATTCTTTTCAACAGTCAGTAACGAGAATGGACAGGTACATGACAACTACCCTTGCAACTCATGTAGCAGTCATCAAGTCAATAGATAGTATAGAGGGGCGTTATGCCCAAATGGAGGAACGATTTGGGCAAACCGAAACAACCCTCCGAAATGTTGCTAGAAGATTGCACATGAGATAGACATAAAACAGGCGAGGGGGTGTTATAGCACCCCCACCGCCACAACATGGCAAAGGAGACCCCCCATGCCACGCATCAAATACATCAAGTCTTACAGGCGTAAAGACGGCACGCTTGTAAGTCCACATATACGGACAACTGCTGATAACACCCTCTGCATCACGACTTATTCCAATGAAAGGAGGGATTATCGTGTTTATAAAAATACGCAAAACCTTTACGTTTATCGTACTCAAAATCGCTAAACGTAAGGGTAATCAAACGCCGTATAGCAGTCCTTATACGGCTACGCCTAAGCAATAACTCTTAGGCAATATCAGGGGGTGCTACACAAAGCACTCCCTGATATTTTGTTGCTAGAGTGTCCGGCTCCCACCGGACACTCCCTTATGGGAAAACCTCTGAAAATATGACTCAGAAAGGAGGCAGATGTTATGTCATCACAAAGGAAGGTGGATATTCAACGTGTTAAAGAACATCTACAAAAACATGCTGATAAAACCCACCGAATTGAAGAGAGGTTATTTACCTCTACTGCAACCGTAGAAGATTTAAGAGTTGCAATTCAGTTACTTAAAAATGACTACACACTAATTACAACCATTTTCAAAAGGTTGGAAATAGTGTAATCTAATCCTTCTATGGAGTCTCCAGAGGTTTTCCCACCCTACACAAAGCATTCCCTGATAAACTTCTTGAAGATGTTCCGGTTCTTCCGGTTGTTGTACTTGTAACACGCCTCAGCGATGTAGAGCGAAACATGCTTGTAGTGGTGATGTGTACCATGAAACGCACGTTTCACCAGCGACCAGAACCCTTCAATCGTGTTTGTGTGGGTATTACCGTCCACGTACTGCCAGTTCTTGTGTCTGATGACATGGTGAGGCATGAGCCCATCAACCGCCTCATACGATGAGAACTCATCTGTCATTAGAACTGAATCCTTCGGCTTCTCAATAACGCCTTTGATGAACCCCAAAACGCCCTTACGACTCAAACTCGTAGCCACACGCGCCACAACATTCCCAGCCCGTTCAACAGCACCGATAACGGGCGTTTTCTTCGTGCCTCTACCTCGCTTGCTCGGTGGAGGCAAGTTCCCGTCCTTGTCTTTTCGTCGTCGGGGCTTACCGCCCACGTAGGTTTCATCGCATTCAATAATTCCTCTCAGTAAAACCTTGCCCTTTCTACCCATCTCAGACCTGATTCGTTTCATCATGAACCAAGCTGAGGGTTGCGTTAAGTCCAAATGACGAGCCATTTGACAACTTGATAGGCTTTTCTTCGCATCGTTCATTAACAGGATAGCCATAAACCACTTCTGAAGTGGAATCTGTGTTCCTTGAAATATCGTTCCCTGTAACACATTGAAACTTGACTTACAAGTATGGCAATTCCAACGACCAATTATGCTAGCTTCATTCTTCGGTGCAACCTTTTTACTTTCGCAATATGGACACTCAGGTTTGCCACCCCAGCGGATAGTTTCTAAGTGTTTAATACAACTCTCTTGGTCAGAAAATCGTTCTACAGCATCAAACAAGTTCATTCATCTCAACTCCTTTATTCATAAGGGTTTGATGCCTATATTGTATCAAATTTACACAAAACTTGCAAGCCTAAACCTTATAAGCGCGAAACGTAATGGATTGCCTAAGCCATCAACCGTGATGTGAATTTTGGTTGAAAATCCACCCACACTACGTCCGAGTGCCTGTGAGGCTTGACCGCCACTTGTTTTCAAACCCCCTGCAGCACAGGGGTGAGCGCGGCAGATGGTACTGTCACCATATCTAGGTCGTTGACAAAGTGTTGATGCAGCCGTTGGAAGATGCCTTTATCGCACCAGCAAGCGAATTGTTTATAGACGCTGTTCCAACTGCCGTACTCTTTTGGTAGGAGTCGCCATTGACTACCACTACGAGTTATCCAAAGCACTGCTTGGACAAAACGTTTTAAGTTCGCTTGCTGTCCGGTGTAGACATCGGAACAGGTTTGCAGGAATGCTGCTATTTTTGACCATTGATTATCGGATAAGGTAAGTGTTGACATATCGTTATTATGCCATGAATGTCAACACGTCCTAGCTAAATATTTTTCCGCGATGTACTATCCACGACCAATGTAAAGCTGATTGACAGGCATCACAATCGCTTCAAGCATGTTGACGTGCGGTGCATGTTGACGTGCGGTGGTAGAGTCGCTATGAGAACCACGGCTTGTGCGAGTTCATCCACCTGCATCATCGGCTCAGACGGGGACTCTTGACGATCGCTGACGCGCTCGACAAGCGTATTGCCCGGATGCAAACAACTGGCGACAATTCCGTGTCGGCGTCCCTCCAAAGCGGTCACCTGGGTCAACCCCCAGATGCCAAATTTGCTCGCGCTATAAAGCGCAGAGTTCAGTCGGACCCGCTGTGCCGAGATACTGCCGATGTTGATGATGCGTCCCCCACCTTGCTTCTTCATAATGCGCATCGCGGCACGGGTACAGAGGAAAGGCCCTCGAAGATTGACGGCAATCACGTTGTCCCACGCCTCCGTCGAGAGCTCATCCAGCGGTCCCCCATCGAAGGCGCCAGAGTTGTTGACCAGAATATCCACCCGGTTGAAGCGTTCCATCGTGCGTTCAAACAGCGCTTCAATCTGTGCTTCATCGGTGACATCGGTCGGTATAGTGAGTACCGTTGCGCCGTTTGCCCTTAATTCTTCAGCCGTTTGATTCAATTCTTCGACCCCGCGTGCCGCTAATACGACGCTCGCGCCTTCAGCGGCGAGCCCCCGTGCGATCCCTTTGCCAATTCCCCTGTTACCTCCTGTGATGATAGCAACTTTACCATCTAACTTGCCCATCGGATTCTCCTTTCATTTTACGCAGGCGTTTCGTTGATGATTGACGATGATTGGTTGTCAATTCGTTGATTCGTTGACTTGCAGCCACTCTGTCAGCTTGCTATATGTTTGAGGCGCGAGGATTCTTTCCCCCGCGAGGTCCATCCCAAACAGGTGATCACGCAGCAGTTGCAATTCCGCGAGCGTATCCACATCATACCACGGCGGTAGCAGCCCCAATTGTGCCTTGACAGATTCGATTTTCCCAAGCGTCTGTCGGAAGACGACATCGGTGCTCCATGTGATTTCTTCAAAGATGGTAGGAATCAACAACGACGCCCTGTGCTTTGAAAAGCCAATCAGGTAGTAGCCACCGTCCACACTGGGACCGATGACGACATCGCGCGATTCTAGCAGATTGAGCGCAAGTTTGACATACTGAATCGGCAGCGTCGGGCTATCTGACCCCACGAATAGGAATTTCGTATAGTTCTGATCGCATGCCCAACGCGCAGCAGTGATCAGGCGTTCCCCGAGATCTATGCCTTTTTGGGGAATATAAATCAGATCTTTGCCAATCAAGATTTTCAAAGCACTCAGGCTTTCGGGCGGCGTATAGGCGATTACGCGGCGAGCCGTGGGGATGCCAGAGAGGGCATTGCACCAATCGATGAGAAAGGCTTGATACAGTGACGCTGCCTGCTCTGGCGAGAGATGAGGAATCAGGCGGGTTTTAACTTGACCGGGAACAGGGTTTTTGACAAAGACAATGATGCAAGCTGCCACATTTCACCCCTTGGTTGTGTATCTATAGAAAAGTCGGGTCTAATTCCGGATCAGCGTCCACCCCGCTCGACGTGGGAGGGGAAAGGTGTGCAGATCGCAAATTCAGCAATTCCCGTTGGCTCGACTGGTGTTGTGTCCAAGTGATCGCAATCACAATACAGGCAATAATGATAGCCAGAAGGGCTATCAGACTGCCGTTGAGCGTTCCATTACTGATGTCGATTCGGTATTTTGCAACAAATCCAGTGGCGGCGGCAAGTAATGCCAGTGTCAGACTTGCGTACCACGGTAAATGGAGGATTACCCCTACCAGTGAAACCAACGACACCCATAGACTGAACTTGGCGAGGTTGCTGATAAGGGCATCGGTGGCGCCGGTTGAATCCGGATCATTTGCGGAAGCAGACGTGCTTTGTTTTCGGTTACGACGACGAGGCGGACGCACTTCACGATAGGTGGATTCGACCAAACGAATAAATTCCGCCATCAATTTTCCTTGTTTGAGCCACCGAAAAAGGGTAGGATATTCATGCCTGATGAGGATGGAGAATTCTTGACGTTGAGCGCTAAAATCGGTAAACTCTTCCCAGCACCCTTCTTCGACCATATAATACGGTTCTGCCCCGACTTGCAGTTCGTAACCCTGTTCGACATGATGAACGATTTTGCCAATACCTTCGCGTTCGGCAATCGTGATTTCCTTTACTGCTGTCGGTGTCGCTTTGGGGAGTTTATCTTCCAACTCAAAATCCTGATTTCGTTCTGCGTGGCTATTGCTCGCCTCATGTCCACGCTGATTTTCATATTCGTTATTCGTTACAGCCAGACCGGTTCGACTCACGATTTCTAAGGCTTCAATTTGGTCCTCAGGGGCAACGAAGAGGATAATTTGACGTTGTCTCTCAGAATCACGTTTGTAGTCGGGACGACAACGCATCTGCTGACTGTCAAGTGCTGCCTGAATCAACTTCGCTTCCCACTCATCTGTTGTACGACAGATTTCGACCCAATCACTGGTGCTGAAAAGTAAATCTGTATTTTGAGCCACGATTCCCCCTTAAATATCTGTCGCTATGCCCATCCGATTGTGGGTTGAAATTTTACCATGAGCAGATAGCCTTTGTCAACGAGTCCATTGAGTTCTCCGGCGGTCTGCCTCTCAATTGGGGTGTTTTCATGAAGAAAAGTTCTGTCCGAAGCTATCACCGATTCTGCGTTTTACGCGCCCTGGCATACGGTAAATCTTAAAGCCTGTTTGAAAAGTCCAGCGAAACCCTTCGGAAGGTTCATTTTGGGATGGGTTCGTCGAAAAATTTGACCATTTCATGCCCAAAACCGTAGCAGATCAGGTTTGCAACCCCAATCAGAGATCAGGGTTGGCGAAGCAATGACGACGCAGGGGGCTCACCGCTGATTTAGCGCCTGCTGCAATTCGTGCGTCGATCCTGCGAGCGTTCCGCGCAAGTAACGCACGGGGTTATCCACACGTCGGTTTGGCGGCGGCTCATTGGCAAGCGCAATTTTCAGGTTGACGAGGATGGGGCCTTCCTGTTCTAAAATCGATGGCAGCCAATCATCAAGGGTGTCCGGCTGGTCAAATTCATAGCATTGCTCAAAGCCGGCCCCATGCGCAATGGTCGTAAAATTGAAAGGTTTTCCGCCAGGAATCGGCTGATTCCCCGTCACCTCATACAATCCGTTCTCACATACAAAGAGGTAGTAGTTGTGTGCAGATTTCTTCAATCCTGCGACAGTTGCCAGTGTTCCCAAACACATCAACATACTACCATCACCGTTGAGAACGAGCACTTTCTTGTCCGGTCTTGCCAGCGCAATGCCCAATGCGAAGTCCGCTGCATGCCCCATTGCGCTCCCAACAGAAGCGTAATCCAACGGATGATCTGAAATCTTTCCCCAGGGTGCAGCCGTCCCCATTGTCGTAATGACAATTTCATCGGTGCGGTGCTTCGCAATGATTTTCAGACACTCCTCTTTATTAAGCATATTTGACTCCTCCTGCGCGTTTCACAATTATAATGCGTGATGCGTCCTGAAATAATTCATCCCCTTCCTTCTCTTCCCTCTCACTTTCTTATTTTTGTCTATTCCTCACTTTCCTGGTGTTTGTGGTAAGAATCTGATTATTGGAGGCGTTTGGATTTTTGTCGCTGTCGCCTGAACGTACTGCTCAAACTCTTCCTTCGTTTGTATCCCAACTTCTCCTTCCCCCCAAACTGAGGAAAATCGGTAGACAATTTCACCGTGTTTATCCGGGGTCATCAACACCGTGTAACCCGCTTTTGAATCCGGCGCAACCGAATCTTGAAATGAATCAAACTGAGCCACTGGATAAATAACGCCGAAGCCAACCTGGGCTGATGCCGTCCCTTGTTCATCCCAGGTCCATAGCCAGCCTTCTTCCTCATTTTTGACCGGGGCTACGCCACGACTCGGGATGCCGATAGCAATCCGATATTGATCGCCCAAACCCTGTGCTTCGATACGATGTTCTCCGGATCGATGTCCCGCATAGATCGAAAATGTCGACGTTAAAGAGATCGTCACAGGTGACTGCAAGACCAAATCTGGTATGATTCGTTGCACAATGGATCGAACGGGGCCATCGGCAAGAACCCGCACATACTCCCTTTGACCATCAAAGGGAATCCGCCGTTGACTATCGGTATCCCAAACCATGAATCCGCCTTCACCAATCAACCCATCCGCTGTGGTGAGTGGCATCATAATCGCGCTGGGGGCATCCGATGGCGCTGTGAGTTGGTGAACGTATCGGTCGATAAATAGCCCCTTCGTTCTCTTTCCATAAGCGCGGATTGAACCATCAGGCTGAAAACGATAGGCAATGAACTCCGATTCAAGTGCAGCGAAGCCTCCCAACTCCGGAAATACCCCTGCCCGCGTGCGCCTGGCAAACCCAAGTGTGATGGCCATCTGGTTGTTGGATGAATATCGGATTGCAATTTCCTTTGTCTCATGGGACTCAAGATCCACAAGAAAAGCCAGTTGATCTTTCTGCCCGTCATAGTTTGTGTCATCCACCTGGCTGGGGATTTCACGCGGCGGTTGGCCGGAGACGACCAGATAGGCGTCAAACGAAAAATCGGATGCAATCTGCTTCAGTTCAGCGAGAGACAACACAATCGGCACATTATCACGCTGGATTGGTAAGGTATTCTGTATAGTCAACCGGATCTGCGGGATGTCGCGATTGTCGCCAGGTGAGGTGCAGCCAACCAGATGCAATGTACACAGGAGAAACACGCCCAAACAATAAAGCGGGAGAGCAGTCTTGAGATTATAAAGAACCCCTTTTTTGCGTAGTCTCCACTGTTTTTTTGAATTGATGAACAAATAAATCAAACTAAATGTCTCCTAAAATATGAGGATTTAATCAAAATTTCAAACTGATCGTGTAAATCATCCTATCATAAGTCGTAGGGATTGCCAACTGAAAAATCAGCATATAGATGGTAGAATATACTCCGGATCGCAATCTCATAAATCGTTGCTGACGGATGGGATGCGCTGTATTTCTAAATTGATATTGGGGATGGTGTACTATCACTACATGCGTGGTGCGCTCGGTGGTCGTGCTTTCATCAGCCGAGAACGTATTGCGTAGGATGCTTCACATTTCACGCATCCCCTTTATAACTTGGGAATTATTTCTGCCGTGCAGCACTACTTCCCCACTAGGAGGAATTTGAGGTCTGCTTCAAAGACGGATTTATCTCTGTAACCGACATACTCCTTCTGAATTCTTCCTTCCTTATTGATAACCCAAGTTGCTAGTAATTGAAAATCCATGGGTTTTCCGTTAAAGTAGAGGTAATCCAAACCATAATACCTCAAAGGAGAAACCAAAGGAGAAACCCATGGACATCCAAATTGCAACCATTTTCTATCTCTGTGACAAGCTCTTAGAAGCACTCAACTCAAAACCACACCCACAAACGCAGATGTCTGATGCCGAAGTCATGACCACCGGCATCGTCGCTGCGTTGTTCTTCGGGGCAAACTTGCAAACCACTTGTGACTTTCTAAAGACTCATGGCTATATACCCAAGATGCTTTCAAAAAGTCGATTCAACCGACGACTTCATCGAATTAAACCGATGTTCACCACATTGTTCAAAATCTTGGGACGAAGCTATGTGCAACTTAATCAACAGAAAATCTATGCACTGGATACCATACCAATTGCTGTTTGTTCCGCATTCGTCGGTCAAAAATCTATACCGATAAGGCATATCGAGGCTATCAAGCGTCCAAACGTCGGTATTTCTATGGCTTGAAAGTTCATCTGCTAGTGACTGCGAGTCGACACCCTGTTGAATTTTTTGTGACCCCAGCCAGTACAGGGGACGTTGAAGGGTTACAGTGGTTTGACTTCGACTTGCCACCGGGCTATGGTGACAAAGCATACAATAATTATGAGATAGAAGATATTGTTACATCAGTCGGAGTCGAATTAAAGCCAGTACGCAAGAAGAATTCCAAGCGGCTGTATCCACCATGGGAGACCTACTTGGCTAATTACCATCGTAAGTCTGTTGAGACGGCTGGCAGTTTGATTAACAAACTGCTTCCACGTTCAATCCATGCAGTAACGCGACACGGATTTGAATTGAAAGTGGTCTTGTTTGTATTGGCTAGCAGTATCAATCAGCTCTGAGTTCACTCACATATTCGATGAATAGGTCGCAACTTGGGTTATTGATAAGAAAAGTGGTGGGAATGGAAGGGACGCCACCGTAACGTTGGATGACGCGCTGATTGCTCATTAGGATGGGATAGTTAATCCGGTGCTGTTCGGCGAAAGACTTGACAACCTCAACGCCTTCTCAATCCACGGAGATACCCACCACTTCAAATCCTTGGTCTTTATACTGCTCGTAAAGTGTGATGAAATGCGGAATCTCTTTTACACAAGGTGGGCACCACGTCGCCCAGAAGTCGAGGAGGATGGCTTTCTTCTTGAAGTCAGACAACGAGACCAACTTCCCTTCAAGGTCAGTCAACGTGAACGCTGGCGCAGGCCGACCCACCAACAACTCAGGGGGCCTGCCAAGCGGTGGGGCAGTGGGAGCGCTCGGAATATGCTGTCTGGATTCTTCAGGCTGTCGTTCTTCAGCAGTGTTCAGCTCTGTCTCAGGAAAACCGGTCTTCTGAATGACCTGCTCTGCTACATAGATAGGCGCTTCAAATCTCAATGCAAGCGCAATAGCATCACTGGAGCGGGCATCAATCTCCAGCGTCTTGCCATTGGATTTCAGATTGATTCGTCCGAAATAGGTTGAATCTTCGATGGTATGTACATAAACCGCATCAACTGTCGCGTTGAGATGCTCGATGATGTTTTTCATGAGATCATGCGTCATTGGACGAGGCGGCGCTTTGCCCTGGAGCTTCCACTGAATCGCGAGGGCTTCTGGTTGTCCAATCCATATTGGCAACATATATTTCGGATTGCCTTCTTTCTCTTTCAAAAGGATAATCAGTGTCCCAGTATCCGCATCAGTAGAGATGAGTGCAACTTCAACTTCAACCACTTTGTCTTTGAAGTCAGACAGGGGGGCTATCTTTCGCTCAAGGGCAGCCAATGTGAACGCCGGCGCAGCTTGCCTTGAGCGAAACGAAGCAGGCGTGGATGACGGCGCCACCACATAATGAACGCTTCTGTGTTTGTTCGGGATAAGTTCTTGAGTCATTTCAAAACAGCCGGTGCAAAGCATGAACGCAGTAATGGATAGGCAAACGAACGCCACAAGCTTAAATGTCGTGTGCATTGTTCCACTTCCTCCGTTCAACAGAGATTTTATCGTGCCTCTTTTCGCTTTCATTTTTCTCAAACTCCTTCCAGCTTCCTTTCTCTATTTTACCACATCTTTATGTTTTACTCAATATGACTTCTATAACAAAAAAGATAAAAAAGTCATCAACAAACTGAGGGGTGTGCATAGTAGTTCATTGGAAAACAGCCGCCATATGAGAGATATTGCGAGCAGGTAACTTCCATATGGCATTGGCAATCATAGCCACTTGCACTGATAACACCCCGATAGCTAAACAACAGCGTACATTGAAAAACCCCTTGACCGGTAACTGCTTCTGTTGAGGAGTGGTGCCTATCACTTTAGCAATCAAGTCAAACAACGGTTCAACCGAACTGCGACGTTTGCTTAAACAGAGACGCTGCTTGGGTTGGTTGATAAATCGATGATACGCCTTGGCAAACCGTCCCTTTGTCCATCTAAGTGCCGGGGTAATCAAAGCGACTTGTGCTTTCGCCCAACGACGGATACGGTCTGCTTGGGTATAGGCATCATCGGCAGTGAGTGTCTGCGGTGAAAGTTGTGTCAGAATCTCAGACGCTTTAGCATCTATCGCCCAACTTTCGGAGACCGACGCACGGTGCACAGTTATCAGTGTTGGGAACGCACCTTGTGTGCAGATAATGTGAAGTCCGTAGCCATAGACCCAGCCATGATAACCACTCTTGCTCCACGTGGCATCGGTGTCGAGGTTGCGTAGATGTTTAGGTACTTTTCCTGCTTTGCGGTCAGTTTGATGCCAGACGGGTCCTCGTGCCTTAAATAAACTTTTGTCGGCTACCAGATGAGCCAAGTTGAATTGTTGGGACAAGTCAGTGGCATACTGACCGATAAACAATACAAATGCCTCTATCACTTCATATAATGCCTTATAGCGACGTGCAATCGTGGTTCGATGAGGGGGCTGTTGCCACCCCAGCATTTGTAACACTTCTGGGTGATTGATTAGCCACCGCCATTGCGTTTTGAAGCCATAGATGCCGTGAAACTGCATCAACATGAAGAAAATGATAAACGAGGTGGTTGAATATGTCAATGGTTTTGCGTGTGTGACACCTGGTTTGTCAATACGGTGTTGCATAAACTGCTCAAAGAGTTGCATAATAAGAGTGACATAATCAGCCAACATTGGTCTTTGTACCATATTGGGGCTCCTTTTGCTATGATAACAATAGGAAACCCTTTTGGCTTGATTATGTCAACTATATTTATGCACACCCCTCAACAAATTGGATCGATTTCTCGTTGTAGTATTGAGCTTTGTTTTGTTACATTTCCCTAAAGACGAAGCGGACTATGTTGCTCAAGATTCAATCTGGGTTGGCGTGCAGAATTTCCCGCTACTATCGCTTAATCTTTTAAAATCGTATGAGGTTTAGGGGGCCAGACTTGACAGGTTTCAAAAACCTATCAGGTCTACTAACTCTGCACAGACTTAAAAAAGGAACCACCATGAAGTGATAAAACAAATTTATGAAAAGGAGTCACAACATCAATGCACAGGCATTTTATCTCTGTTTTTATCTTTTCGATTTCAATTCCAATCCAACTCTCTGCCCAAGAAAATCTACTCATCAAAATTCCCGAAAACGCCAATCACCAAATCCGCTTTCTGCAAGCACAATATGGGGTCAAGTTGCGTTATCGCACACCGGATTTCGCCATTGTTCAAGCAGATCGGCGTGTATTGCCTGAACTACCCGATGTTCAGGTCCTGGATGAGATCTCTTCCGATTTCAACTATTACATCATCTGGTTCCATTCAGCAAAAGAGCGGACGACAGTCGAAGGGTATGGGGAGATTTTAGATCAGTTTAGTGGATTTGCACTGCTCAAATTGCATACCAACTTAGAACCGGTTTTGTTCGACCTGCCGGCACATCACCGCGCTAAACTGCCTGCCGAAATCATCATCCCCGAATTCGATTCCCCCGCGCTTGCCCCGAGCATACGTGCATCACCCCAGCAGCAGTCAATCATCCGAGGCTTGCTCAATCAAGCGGATGGCTTTCGATGGCTTTGGCAGATTATCGCGCTTGTTGAAAATGAAGATCTGGAACAACCGGGGAAGTTTTTCCAAAGCCGATACTCCCTCCGGGTACGAGACGCAGTTCAATTTGATGACAAACCGAAGCCCGACCACGCCTGCGATAACGCGGCGGACTACATCGCCGAGCAGTTTCGCAGCTACGGTCTGGCGGTCGAATTTAATCCGTTTAACCACCGTCGTCGAGCATTGCTGGGGGATTTGTCGGGGGAATACGTGATGCGGAATGTCGTCGCCACACTGCCGGGAAAGGGACCAAACAGGAACAAAATCTACCTGATGACAGGACATTACGACAGCATCGCCTCCCAAAGCCCCGGTTGGGATACGGGTTGGCGGACGTTGCCTGCGCCGGGGGCATCCGATAACGCTTCGGGCATCGCGGAAATGCTGGAAACCGCACGTATTCTCAGCCAGCAGGATTTTGACTTCACGATTCGATTTATCGCTTTTTCAGGGGAAGAACTGTTTCTATTCGGCAGCAAGCATTACGCCGAATTGGTCCAGGAGCGTGGGGATGAGATCGCGGGCGTCTTAAACTTAGATCTCCTCGGCCACGATGAGGACGGAATTTTGGACATCCATGTGCTTGGGGATGAACAGTCGCAGTGGCTCGTCAACGCTTTTGGCACAGCCGCGGAGCGATACGACATTCCGATCGATTTGCGCAAAAAGAACGATCCGAGCTTCATCTTCAGTGATCACTCTCCATTTTGGGACATCGGCATTCCTGCTGTGATGGTGGCGGAGGAATCATCCCTTGACGCGCCAGAGGAATCGACAGCATATATCCACGGCCCCGAAGATGATCTCTCGAAGATCTCGCGGCCGCTGTTAGGTGAGCTCGCCATTCAATTGGCTACAGCGACGCTTGCTGAACTCGCTCGCCCGATCGTGGCGCCCGATAATGTTGATATTTTTTGGGAATCGAGAGAAATCAGCATTTCTAACCCGACGCCCGTTAGAGGGAGTGAGATTACGATCAGCGCCAATGTGAAGAACGCAGGCCCCGTCTCTGTCGCCGGCATCACGATTCAGTTTGTCGTCGGCACCCCTGACGGGCGCTCCGAAGCCCTCTCCGAACAAACCGTAGTGCTCGGTGTCGATCAATCACAAACGGTCAGCACCGTCTTTACACCGACGGCGTGGGGGGTATTCACCCTCCGCGCCCTTGCAAACAATGATGCGCGGGTCTTCGAATCGGATTTCGGGAACAATCGGATTGAAACCGAGTTGGTGGTGAGGGATAGCCGCGTGGCAATCGAAAACATTGCTGCATATCCGAACCCGATCCGTTTCGGCCAACCGCGGGCTTCCCTCAAACTGGCTTATGTGCTGAGTCGTGATGCAGAGGTCGTGGTTACCATTTACGACGTTTCCGGTGCGCCGATCTTTGAGCAGACATTTCCTGCGGGAGACAACGGTGGGAGATTAGGTGCGAATGATGCGTTCACCTGGGATGGAAGGAAGGGAGTTTTTGACCATGTCGTACCTGGCGTTTACATCTTCCGGATCACCGCGACCAATGCGAATGGCGAATCGCAGACGGAAGGGACGAAGGTGGCTGTGATTCGATGAAAGGGGATTTCTAAGTCTGCTAAAGTCATATTGATACACTTTCTTCAGTATGCTACCATTTGGCAAACCTTCACCAAGATACACGATCGGATGGCAAAAGGAGTGAGCATCATGGTTCCACAAACATCTGTCGCCCAAAAACCAATCACATATCCCGAAAGCGATGGAAAGCCGATGGCGGACAATACCAAACAATTTCGCTGGATCGTCACCGTGCAGGGCGGTTAGATGTCACCTTCGCCGACAGGTCCGATGTGTTCGTCGCTGGCGACCTGCTGTGGTCCCCGGTGGAAGACCGTCCGGATATTCGCCGGGCACCCGATGCGATGGTTGCTGTTGGGCGTCCGAAGGGAGACCGTGGCTCCTATCGGCAATGGGAGGAGGATGGCGTTGCGCAAATTCCATTTTACACGGAGTACGGTGTGGAGGAGTATTACGTCTGCGACCCGGACAGCGGTGCGTTGAACAGGTGGCAACGTCATGGGGAGTTTCTGGGGGAAATCGCTCGCATGGAACGCAGGGTCAGTCCGGGTTTAGGGGTGCGGTTTGAGATTGAGCCGGGGGAACTGATGTTGTACCGTTCTGACAGTGGACGTTTCGCTACCTATCTGGAGTTGAGCGGCCAACGCGACCATGCACGACAACGCGCCAATCAAGAGCGGGAACGGGCAGCACGGCTGGCAGTGCAGTTGCGGGTGTTAGGTATCGAACCTCAAGAAGAGTAAATATTTCCATTGCGGATTATAAAAAAAACCCCATCTTCGCGAAATCCCCAAAGCAGAGAAAATGCAATATGGAACCTGTTTTCTGCGGTGCAAGAGAAGGTCGCCTATGACGCGAGCCAATCTCGCAATCGACCGGCAGATACCAGTTCAATTATCAACCATTTGTTCAGAAATTATCAATTGGATGGATTAATCATGCGTTATACCATGGAAGATTATCGCCGCGATACTGCTAGAGAATGCCTCCGTACTTTGTCCGCAGTAAAGTCGGCACAGGGGTTCCGATACTAACACCTATATCCCCATCCCACAAGAAGGTCAGTCTATTCCACCCAAACGGGACGCCAGCGGGAGTAATAGAAGAAAGAATGAGCCAATAAAAAAAGCAGCCAAATAGTTGGCTGCTTTTTTTATGCTCAATAGATGTGACGGTCTGTCTAAACCAGCAGATTCTACTCAACCGCCCCGATTTTTGCAGCTTCTGGCGCCCTGGTCGGCAGATTCTGCTTGGCCAACTGATCTTCCGGCACATAGCGGGAGTAGTCTGAAATCGAGCCGTGTGTCAGCGAGTAGACCGCAACGTTGGTCATGAAACGATAGACGCCGGGAGAGTATTTAACAGAACGGGTCGGCAAACTGACCGATTCCATCGAACACATATAGTCACGGCGCACGAGCAGGACTGAAAGTTTATCACCAACGGAAAAACCTTCAAGGAAATTCCGCCTGCCTGGTCTAGAACCCCACCAGTAAATGTCGAACCCAACCGGCGGTCCACCCATCTGATAGAAATTGTTGTAGATTTCGTGGTCATTGGAAATACGCTCAACCTGATACTCTGGCATCACATATCGCATCTGAGCGAGGAAAATACGAGGCATCGCCTGGACTCCGGGGTCTATGCCGCAATCGTCAAAGATGAGGAAGCCACCCCTTTCGACCAGATACCGCCGCATTGCGGCAGCTTCTTGCTCGGTAAATCGGGTGTCCAGGTGACCCAACCCCCCGCTCCTAGTCCTTACTGAGCGAGCGTGTTTCGGATCATGCCCCGTCATGAAGAGTAACGGAGATTTCTGCAGGTTGGCGTCGCTAAACTTCAGCGCACCGCCTTCAACGTTCATGTCCGTCCTGATTTTCGTCCGTTCATTGAGCCACTTGGTAAAGGCGTTCAGCGAAGAAGAATCTGCCCACCAGTCAGAGAGGTTGTGACGAACACGGGTGAAGCGGAACACCCCACGAATGTCACGACCTTTGCCAATCACTGTACCACCCGGTTCACCACGCGGCAGCGGCGGCACTTCAACATTACCCAGCGTGATGTTCTCAACCACATCACTCAAGGCGTCGCGGGTTGCCCCGACATGCTCAACCATCGCAAGCCCCGCCGGACGCTCGAAAGCAACCTTTACCTGCACGATACCGCCAATACCACGACCGATGTTCGCCGGCGCAGCGCTTGGAGCTGTCGCAACGGGAGCGGAAAATGCCAGCGCACCTGGCGCATCGGAAACAGGCAGGTCAGCGTACGTCACCACCTGCGGTACCGGAACATTGGGGTTGACTACCTTCGGAATATTGGGATTGATGGGTGCATCGAGCTTAACAACTTTATTCGAGAATTCAAGCACCGTCTGCGGTTGGACAGAGGTGGGACGAACAACAGCCGCCGTCGTTACTCTTGGCTGAACTTGAACTTGCTCAACAACAACGGTACTTGTGGTTGGAACCGTTGGCTTGACAACAGGCTTGATGACCGGTTTACGCACTTGGGGTTTGGGGGGTTCCTTCGCTTGAAGGACTTCAGCCCCAACGAGATCTTTGAACTGCTGTGTCTGGGTGACGAGATATACACCCGCAATAAACGCCGCGATTCCGTGAAGAATCAACGAAGTCATGAAAGCTCCTGAGGTCTTCTTGGCACTCATTTGTTACCTCCAACAATTGAATTTAAGTTTGTATTTTGATTGGATAGCCCCTTGCATCATCTCACGTGCTATGCAAACACTTGTGCATCCTGATGTGCGGATTAAGCGCAATTTATATACCATCATCTCATAACCGGAAAACCCCCAGAAATCAGGGATTCTCTATTGTGGATGGGGCATGCCAATGCCCAGATCGGTTTAGGGGGCGATCTTGAATTGCACCGTTTGGTGCAAAAACTCTCGGTTTATGGAAGCTACAGACCTAAACACAGAAATCACTGCGCTTTTTCGAGATTTCTCAACGTTACTAACCTTAATTGTAAGCCAAGAAGTCTATTCGGTCAAGAAAAAATGAAGTGTTGCATAAAATGGAGATGGTGACCGTTGCATAGACCGAACGCCGGATTTGACGAGGGTTCTGGGGAGACGAGCCCCTTAGATCGGGGGATACCCCCAAGTTGACATCCGCCTTAAAATCGGAGCTTTAGGCCTCCGTCAATGAGAACGCGCTGATTGAGTGAAAGGTGACAAATCAGGTATTATCTAATTTAAGCGAGCAATCTGTTGGATCAGAATGCGAATGTTTTTGACAATTTCTTCCTGATCTGGTGGCTCATCTGATAAACGGATGTATGCCTTGAAAGCGGACAGGGATTTCGCGTGGGCATTGACCTGGTAGTACAGATAGCCGAGATCCCGATAGTCTTGTGCAGATTCAGGATCAAGCCATGTAATCCTTTCGCCGGCTCTGACCGCTTTTTCGTACTCTTTTTCCCTGAAGTAGATCTGTTTCAAGTTTCGTAGCATCCGCGCTAGGATCTGCTTATTCGGGACCGCTTGCAGAAACTGCGGCTGCATCGGTACGGACTCACGGAAAATTTGCGCTAACCTCTCGGAGAGCACCTCGTCAGACAAAATGCGTCCGCCCTCGAAGGGATCAATAAAAGTTTCTAAATTCTTGTGTTTGACAATAAAATGCCCAGGGAAACCAACACCCACTAATGGCAACCCGATCCGGTTCCCGACTTCCATGTACACAATCGAAAGCGTAATCGGAATGCCAATTTTGCGCTCAAGCACCTCATTGAGATAGCTATTCTGTGGATCATAATAATGATCTTGACTGCTGCCCGTAAACCCTAGTTCCTCAAATAGATAGCGGTTCAGGTGGTTGATCTGTTCACGTGTGTCCGATTCCGGACCAATGTGCGCCTGAAGCTCCACAGCCATCTGAGCCAACTGCTGCAAATAAACCCTAATCTCAAGATCGGGGTAGGCATCTTTGGCAATGAGAAGCGCGCTTTCAGCCAGGTCAATCTGATCATTTTCTAATTGCGCGAGCTCGAAAAAAAGCATCCCCATCCATATTTTTCATATCCATCGGCGGAAACCAGCGACCTTTGACTTGTAGTCTCCACCTTCTCCTCTCTTCTGCTCAATTTTTTCTTGCGCTTCACCAGTTTTTCTTGCGCTTCACCAGTAAGTATGTTAAAATAAACGTATCAAGTGGGGGATTAGCTCAGTTGGGAGAGCGCTTGCATGGCATGCAAGAGGTCATCGGTTCAAGTCCGATATCCTCCACCTTTTTTGTGCCCACCGCCTGATTTTCCCTTACCGCCCGGTTTTCCTTCAGACTATTTCTGACTGTTGCTGGTTTTCTGATCTCTTTTCCCTTTTTTCGGGGAGGTGCCCACACGCCGGGGAGTTAAACCGTTATCTAACACGCCTAAGATTGTTAAATGCAACTGCGCACGTGGCGGTAGAGATCTGATGAGTTCATCCTCAGATTTCTCAACCTTCTGTTCTTGCTCCAGGCGTTGCTGGCGAAGCTTTTTGAGTGTCTCTCGGATCTCATCATCGGGTGCCATCGTATCTTTAGCAAGCCGATTCAGGGGACGCAGGTTTTCGATTGCTTGAATCTGTTTTTGACGTTTGAGTTCCCACAGGGCTTTGATCTGCACTTTTTTGTTCTGGCGTCACCCCGAGATCTGCCAGCGTCATGCTTTCGTCTTCGGTTGTTTTCTCCGTCCTTTGCGCCCACGCAACGAAGCCGAAAATCGTGGTGAATATCAGAAAGGCAAGTATAAGACTTATATAAAACTTAGGCATGTTTCACCTCCCAGTCGATTTAATGTTACCTGCCCCCACAAAATTTGGGGGCTCATAAACCTTGCGAAAGTTTAGAACCTTCGCAAGGTTTTTCTCGCTATTTCTGCATAATCATTTTGCGGAATTCTATCTTTTTGCCATTGGCTTCCAGCGTATAGAAAATAGATGCCGCTGGGGTTGGTACTCCCTTCATCATTTCTGCCATCCCGAGAGGCGGCTTTATTCTTCGCAACATAAGGAATCGTAAATAAATAACTCATTGTTTTGGTTGACACTTGACGCTTCATCTGGTAGATTTTAGATATGCGAAATCGTGACGTATTCATACTATCCGAACCAAATACAATGCGCTGAAAGATGAGCTTGATGAACGGACTCGATGCTTGTGGGGAGTAGCACAGGCCAATGCATCAGGTTTGGGCGGCATAAAAACTGTGTCCTAAGCGACGGGCATGGCAGAAAGTACCCTCCGAATTGGTCGGCGTGAATTGGAATCCATCTAATTGGAGAGCCGGCCGTGTTACAGAAGGTCGACGGCGGATAAGACGCACCGGAGGCGGGCGCAAGCGCCGGACAACCAAATTGGTCATCGTAAGGTCGTTTCAAACAACAGATGTCCATATACACTCGCATCATGCTTCCCTCGCTGGTTCCCCCGCTTTCTTTCCTGTGAATTATGATATAATTATAGCAGACGAGGCGATGAAAAACAAGCCCGTGAATTCCTAACATGGAGAAGGCGCATGACTTTTGTAGGCATTGACATTCGGTTGGATCAAG